>NZ_JBSWSU010000014.1:0-5618 GCF_056158185.1 Fulvivirga sp. AWR4_260 | reverse complement strand
GACATGACGAATGAAAAAACAGTTTTACATACTTTACGAGAGTTGCAAAATCTCGGAATACCCGTATCCATTGACGGTTTTGGGGCTGGCTATTCTTCTTTAAAGTTTAGTTTATTTCCAAACGCCAAATTAAAAATAGATAAAGTGTTTATGGATCAAAATCATGAAGAAAACTGCATGATTGTAAAATCAATTATTCAACTATGACATTTGCTAAATTTGAAAGTTATTGCTGAGGGAGTAGAAACAGAAGAATAATTTGCTTTTTTAAAAGCGGAACAGTGTGACCAATTGCAGGTTACTATCTCAGTAAAGGTTTATCATCCGAAGAAGTTGAACAACTGTTACTCACAAAGAACAATAAAGCAAATTGATATAAAATAAAACAAAAAAGAACAGCTTGTGCTTTAAGGAAGGCACAAGCTGTCTGCTTAACGTATTTAACAGTAAAATGCAGCACCTACAATGATTAGTAAAATAAAAAGCACCACAATTAACGCAAAGTTGCTACCAGTTCCGCAACCGTAACCGTAGCCATAACCACCGTAGCCTGGGTTTCCACAGCCTCCGCCATATCCGAATCCCATCATTTCACCTCCTAATAATCTTACACTTATACCATATGCAATTGGGTAAGAAAAGTTTGGACGTTTATCCTAGATAATTAAAAGACGCCCTAAGAAATGTATAGCATGATTGGTTTTTCTAAAAGACTTTTCTTTTGATTAATAGGGAGGCTAAAACTTACTTGACTGCGTATATGCTACTGGAACAATAAGTGTTGACACAGAGAAAAACTTAGTGCGTTTTAAACATTATTAGAAAGACTTGGCTTGTCACCAAGTCTTATGGAGAATGGCTTAGTTTTTCTTATACTATAAACATTTAAACTTTTATACTTTTCTATAGTGTAAATAAATCTTCATCAGTGGTAGTATTTTCATCCCAAGTAGCTTCAAGGTATGACCTAAAGACCTCTTATGAAAAAGGGGTGTTTTAAAGTGCTTTTGGTCTTTCAGGTAGACTTGTCCAGCTCGTATCTGAATTTTGAACACTACTTCAACTTTTATTTTTTTGTTTGTTAACTTTAATGCTAGAAATTTTTAGTTGATCATTCTCGTATTTTGTAGTA
Organism: Fulvivirga sp. AWR4_260; assembly: GCF_056158185.1. Classification (NCBI taxonomy): domain Bacteria; kingdom Pseudomonadati; phylum Bacteroidota; class Cytophagia; order Cytophagales; family Fulvivirgaceae; genus Fulvivirga; species Fulvivirga sp. AWR4_260. The sequence goes on along the minus strand of NZ_JBSWSU010000014.1, from coordinate 4,486 downwards.
AATGTATACTCGTACAACCCTTTTTCGGATTTATCTTTATCTTCTACTCGCTTGTTAATGGTTACACTCAATGTAGATTGCACTTGATTATCTTCGGTGATGTTGCTTTTGGGCTCATCAAAAGTTACGTTAATAAAATCGACATAATCATTCCTAAAATCTTTATATGAAGTCTTAGAAAGCATATTATTTGCTAATAATGCATAAGCATTTACGTAATCTCGCAGTTCAATGCTATCAAGGAAGTAGGTAATTAAATACTCTGCGTCCTCTTTTAATTTCTTAGGGTCTTTCTTATTTATAAGGTTAGAAGTGCTGGCAAAGTTCAATGCTTCCGTCTTTGCTTCGTTTGACCATGCCTCAATTTGTTTGATGGCATCTTTTATTGGAATGCTAAAACCAATCGATCCATCTTTTGTCCCTACAGAATTAATACCAACAACATTTCCAGTCTTACGGTCAATTAAGGGGCCACCGCTATTTCCTTCTGCAATTTGAGCAGAGATTTGATAGGCGTTTTCATAATGAAAGCCGTCTACAGAAAAATCCCGTTCTTGTCCGGATATAATTCCTAGAGTAACTGTATTTTGAAAGCCATGCGGACTACCTAAGGCAATGACTTCATCTCCCGTTTCCGGGGATTTATTTTTCTCTACATTCATAAACGCTCCAGCAAGCTGAGGGACGCGAATGACAGCAATATCTGTCTCTTTTCCTACCCCGACAACAGCGGCTGGATAGATTTGCGCATCCGCTGTTCTTACATAAATTACATTTGCATCTTTAATAACATGTGCATTCGTTATAATATCGCCTTGTTTATTATAAAGAAATCCCGAACCTGTCAAGCTACTGTCTTCTGTTTGACTTTCAATTTGAATCACATTTTTTTCTGCTTCATGAATGATGGACTTTAAATTAAGCTCCTCATTACTTGTAGTTATTTGGTTAAGCACAGGGTTGCTAATTTGTACACGCTCCTGTTTCCATTGTTGATACATAGTAATAAGTAGAATAAAGCCGCTGAGAAGTATAATACTTGATAAAATAACCGGGATGTATTTATTTTTTATCATGTTGCAGCACCTCAATTGAAAAAGCAATTTATTTCGTATACCAAGCTATCGTCTCCACTTCAGCTGTTAACGCTTGATTCATATTTACATCATAATGGGTAAATTCAAAGTGACCTGTTTCTTCGGGGTATAATTCTTCTGGGTATACGTATACTTCGTTTGTCAATAATGTTTCCCCCTCATTCGTAGTAATGCTATATTGGACTCTAATGGAGTTAATAGGAATAGTTGCAACGCTTTGTACTTGTCCTTTTACGACAAGGTTTCCTTGATCATCCTTGGTTGTTTCCATTTGTTTCAGTTTAATAGCATCAGATTCATTCATTTGCTGTTCTTTATTTGCTGTACTCATTGCTTGTTCTATTCTATTTTGCTGTGCAGTTTCAAAGGCTACTTTTTCTTTATTAATCGTTGTTTGTAAGCTTAACAACTTTTCTGAATCTGGTGCATATTTTAATCCGTCTTTGACGATAAGATTGCCATCACTAAATTGGTTGTTCTTTAATTGCTCACTTGCTTTAGCAAACACATAATTAACAATTTGCTCACGTATAGTAGCAGTTAACTGTTCAGCTTCCTCTGTTTCAATAGACACAGCGTCCCAAAGCAATACTTTTAATTGATCTATTTCTGGTTTTTGTTTTAGTGCATGTTCTAATTTCTCTATATTAATCTTGTTCCTTTGTTTTGTAACCCGTTCAACCATTTGGTTTACAGCTTCACCATTATAATCTTGCAAACCTTTCTCTGATTCATTTAAAATTTCTAAGGCTTGTGTATATTTTTTTTCTTTAAGCAATTGTTCCGTTTTTTGTAATGTTTGTTCCATGGACAAGGCTTGATTCATAAACGCTAAAGAAATTTTGGCTTGTTGGAAATTATCCTTCATATCAAGGGCGTCTTGAAATAAGGACTGTGCTGTTTTAAAATCCTGAGCCAGAACCTTCTCTTCGCCTTTTGTGTAATAATCTTTAGCTTTCGCTGTACGCATTTCCAAAGTGATATATAAAGAAATAACAAAAAATAATAAAATAACTGTAGATAGTATTGGCGATTTCCACCGTGTAAAAAAGTTTGGTTTACTACTAAGTCGATGATATCTATCTTCAGGAAGCATTTTCCCACATTTCATACAATACGTCTCATTTTCTTTTGTTAGAGTGCTACAATAAGGACAATGAAGCATGCAATCACCTGCTAATCTAGGATTTGTCATGGATATACGGTGCTGTAAGATTACACTTCGCGAATTGGAAAAGCTAAGTCTGAGAAGTGTAAATTGGAGTTAGCAGCATCTTCATGCCAATACGTATAAGGGGGCTACTAGATATGAAAGTTTAAGTCTACGTATAAGCAAAAACGACAGCGTTTTTTCGCTATAAAGATTAGCCATAAGTTAAGGCTCTAGACAAGCCTTGGGGGCGGAAGGAAGCATTCCACTGACGAAAAATTTGCTTTGTTTGTCATAACAACCATGTAACTATATTTTATCATATTTTAGCTTTTCAACGTTATTTAAAATTGGTATGATATACTGGAGTTGAATAATGGAGGGGATTGTTCTTAAGTTTAACTAAAATGTAAACGTGGGCAGTGAACTTTTGAACATTCGTACTTAAATATAGTACATGATTTAGGGGGTGCAACTGTTATATGGAAAATATGGAAATTACATTTGCGGTTATTTGTTTCGCCATTTTAATACTGAATCTTGGTTATTGTGTATTTGACAGTGAAAAGTAAATTCATGGTGAATTCACAATGGACGTACTAATTGGTAGAAGCTGAAACATAGCTTTGAAGTGTATGGGGCATTAATATTTTAAGAAAATCGTGTCTGTGTTTCGTTTCTGAATTAAATAAGATAGAGTTGGATATTAATGTCCAGCTCTATCTTGTTAGTGTCCATTGATCAAATGGAAAAATTACAAACTCTGATCGTCCAATAATTTCATCTTCTTCGATGTAACCTAATCCATTACGACTATCCTTGCTGATGGCACGATTATCACCCATTACGAAATAACTACCTTCAGGAATTTTTTCCGGCCCATAATTACCAGATTGACGTTGCACCTCTTCACTTAGAAAAGTTTGGTCATATCTTTCCCCGTTTATATAGAGACTACCATCGTTTATTTCAATTGTTTCCCCAGGCAGTCCAATAACACGTTTCACATAATTTTTATAAGGTTTTTCAATAATAACAATGTCTCCGCGTTCTGGCTCATCAAGAATATATATAAGTTTATTAAAAATTACTCTTTCTCCGTTTTGGAGAGTGGGATCCATGCTTTCTCCATCGACAATAGATGTTGCAAAAATAAATGTTTTTATAAAGAAAGCAATTAAAATCGCAATAATAATGGCTTTTGCCCATTCTATCCATTCATTTTTCTTGTTTGATTTTGTCACCGAAGACATCCTTTTTCCCAAAAAAACATTTCACTAATATATTAGCACAGAGATAGTAACTAAGCGAGTGTAAAAACTTAAATTCGTATTCATTTACCGGTGAGAAACTCTTCGTAATAGCAAATTAACTAATTTATCCATGTTTTAATTCATTTGAAATTGGAAAAACAAGTAAGGACTACAATAATTGTTTGGCGTTTTTGAACAAGAAAAGGCCTTTAGTCCTGTTATAAGTTGTAAAAATAACTGCTGTTTCAATATGTATATGGGCTTTTCTTTTTTAAGGATGTAAAACTCGAATCGCAACAGGCAAAGCTTTTAGAATAGCCAAAAGCTTGTCATATTCTGTCAACCTATGCTACATTTAAAGTAAGTCTATATTATATAAAAGTGATCATAAGGTGATTATCTAATCAATATTACCATACTTGTGACTATTAGCTAGGCTATTTGCACTATGTGGCAGATTTTGATCTTGATATAATGTGCTGTAACACTCACTAAAAAGGCAGACTGATGTTAATTGGTTCCATAAATTTTCAATTTGTTAAGGGCTTTAGCACTTAACTATGCAATAATCCAACAAAGGTCCACTGCAACTTCAGAGCGAGTTTGCTATGAATATACTACAAAAAAAGGAGGTAACTCTTTATCTACAATGAACACGACAGATGAATTATTAAAACGTATAGAATATTTACGGTACCGAATGGCAGAAGTTGCTCTAGAGAAAGGCTTTACTAATTTAGAAGCTATTGAATTAAGCCAAGAATTAGACGAGTTACTAAACAAATATGATATCGAAAGACAAATCCAATCAAGGCATATGAAATATTAGTCTAATGGGTGTTGTTGTAAATATGCTGCTAAACGATCGAGTCCTACATTTAGTGTATGTTTATCATAGGCGTAAGAAAGTGGCATATATCCTTCTCCTAATTTCAGGTGCTGGGTGAGCACACAAGTCTATGACAAACTTAACCTTAGCAATACAT
>NZ_JBSWSU010000013.1:4566-5470 GCF_056158185.1 Fulvivirga sp. AWR4_260 | reverse complement strand
AAGGTTAAGTTTGTCATACTCGTGTGCTCACCCAGCACCTCCATGGAAAACAACATAAGGGAGATGATCATGATCCACTGGAAAATACTATCACCCAAAAAGTAGGTAGCAAGTGTAGAAAGAATGTATTCGGCCACTACACCAGAAAAACCAGTAGCAAAAATGGCGGCTTTCAACAAAGTTGAACGGTTCTTAAACATATAAGCTTTTAAAAATCTCTGTAAAAAATGCTAAGGAGTGCACAAAATAAGGTAAGAGAAGGGAAAAATAAAAACTCCTGATTTTATGAATCAGGAGTTTTGAGTTAATATTATAAACACCAGGTTATCAATACTGAACCGCCAATGTAGGCAAAGGCTTCAATAATGGCCGCTCCAATGTTGGGCTTTTTCTGGTTGATGATTTCATCTGTCAGGTTTTCTCCTGGCAATAAAATTTTATCAGTTAAATATCGCATAACGGGTAATAAAATTATACCCACTAATACTTCCAGTCCTGCTTCAGATAGGGTAGAGGTCCAATCTTCAAAGTCTCCTGCAATACCAAATCTTATTAAATTAGCCATGGCTATAATAGCTCCTGCAAAACCAATACCTACTGCTACGTTATCTTTTTCAATATGCTCATGGATATCATAAGGCGTAATGAGGTTATAGATAAAACCTGTAATGATAAGAGCTACTTGCCCCACTGCCCAAAAAACAATGGCAGAGATGATGCCCGCTATCATGGTGTCATGTCCTTCTCCTGTTACGGCTCCAAAAATTATTAATCCTGAGCCAATAGATACAGCTCCTTCAACTACACCAGTACCTGCGTTTTGATCTGTTATGATTTCTTTTATTACAGAAAACTTCGATAATAGTATTTTATCAGTGATATAAACAGATAAGTTGAGTTGTAC
>NZ_JBSWSU010000013.1:0-4541 GCF_056158185.1 Fulvivirga sp. AWR4_260 | reverse complement strand
AAGGTTAAGTTCCTCGTGCAGTGTCAAGAGATCAGCACCTTGCACCCTAACCGCTTTACTATTCGACAACTAAAGAGAGGGGAGGTTTAAGCCTCACCTACTCTAGCCTGTCAACTTAGATTTCAAATAAGTCGCAAGCGCTCGGAATCAAATCATCAAGCCGTTTGAATGTTTTAGGTCGATATACAATACTGGCCATCTGCGGGTGCATAGCTCGGAGCTTATCACTTAATTGAGCGACTTCCCCAGGATTTATCGGCTCGTAAGGATATATATGATCTTGCATGCTAAGTTTATGCAATTTCATCTAATTCATCCTGTAACATCGACTTCATTGAGAAAAATAAATCTTTGTTGTTAATGTCATTTGTTTCCCAATATGCATACAGACAAAGCGCTATTAAGTTCGTAAAATATATGCTAACGCATCAGATACGGTTTTTTGACTCATAGTGTCTCCATAAAGCGAGCATTCTGTTTACATTCAACCTTGTATTGGTAGATGCTACCCCCATAACCACACTCTAGCCACGAAAACATGTAGGTAAATTGATTTTGAGTAACACAATCACAATCTGACGTGAGCCTTTGACAACTTGTGGCCATCGTTGCAAGCTGAAGCTGAAAAACTAGCACAAGATGAACCCATTTTGGCAAGTTATTTCAACACAACCATTCTTCGACATGACTCACTAAGCTCTGCCCTAAGCTTCCTATTAGCCAGTAAACTGGACAGCATTTCCATTCCAGCTATGGTACTACGAGAAGTCTTTCAAGAAGCTATGGCGGATCCTAAATCAAAGATTGTCGAATGCATAGCGCAGGACATTTTATCCATCAAAGAGCGTGACGCAGCCTGCGATTGCCTGACAACACCGTTACTATTCTTCAAAGGATTCCATGCCTTACAAACCTACCGTGTGGCGAACTGGTTGTGGAAAGAAGGACGTGAAAGTTTAGCCCTTTATTTGCAGGGCCAAATGTCGATGACCTTTGGTGTCGATATTCATCCAGCGGCAAAGATTGGCTGCGGCGTGATGCTGGACCATGCGTCAGGGCTCGTTGTCGGTGAGACCTGCGTGATTGAAGACAATGTTTCTATCCTTCAATCCGTGACCTTAGGGGGTACAGGTAAAGAAACCGGCGATCGCCATCCAAAAATTCGCTCAGGTGTGCTAATCGGTGCTGGGGCCAAAATTCTTGGCAATATTGAAGTTGGCGAAGGGGCTGAAAGTCGGCGCAAACAGTGTTGTACTAGAGCCTGTCGCGCCGCATACCACTGTCGCTGGTGTGCCAGCCAAAGTGGTTGGTCGCAACAAAGAAATGGAGCCATCACGAGAAATGGATCACACTATCCGAAGCTGCATTCGAGAGTGATTACTTACTACGCTGGTTATTAAAACAGAAATGGGCTTCCTAGAAGCCCATTTTTATTAGCTGTCTAACATGACTCTTAATCGTAACGTTGCTGCAGCGCACTTTTAGACACCAACTGTATGGTTTCACTTTCCGTATCAAACAATAGCACGGCATCGCCAGACTTTAAGGCTCGTAGCGCCTGCTCTCGTTTCTGATCAAGGGACAGATCGTAATCGCCATAATCAGTACCATCCCGTGAAACAATGTCACTTAACACATTGTCTAGGGTTTCTGGTGCTAACGACTCAAAAGGAATAAGAGTGTCCAACTTAAACTGCTCCCAAATCTAGCAACATTTGATGCAGCGCTTCTTCATCCATAACAGGCACATCAAGAGACCGTGCTTTTGCCAGCTTAGATCCAGCTTTCTCACCGGCGACAAGGCAATCCGTTTTCCCTGAAACAGAGCCGCTCACTTTAGCACCCAGTTTGATCAGTGTATCTTTCACCTCATCCCGTGAATATCGGCTGAGAGTGCCGGTTACAACATAGGTTTTTCCTGCAAGCGGTTGCTCGTCTGCATCGGCATCGGCTTTTTGCGCCACTTGCCAAGTAATACCCTGTGCCAGTAAACCTTTGACGGTGGCAACGTTATCTTCTTGATCGAAGAACATACGAATATGCTGGGCTACAATCGGCCCAACATCCTCCACTTCAATCAAATCCGCTTCCGTAGCGACCATCAATTTGTCTAATTCACCGAAGTATTGTGTCAAAGTACGTGCCGTCGCTTCCCCGACTTCACGAATACCCAGCGCGTATACGAAACGGTTAAACAAGGTTTGCTTAGACTGCTCAATGGCATTCAGCAATTTCTCAACAGACTTGTCGCCCATTCGTTCCATCGCAAGCAAACGCGCTGGTTTGTCTTTCAATAGGTAGATATCGACTGGCGTCGTGACCAGCTTGGCATCCACCAATTGTTCAATCAACTTATCCCCAAGACCATCGATATCCATCGCTTTACGCGACACGAAGTGCTTCAGACGTTCTTTTAATTGAGCACCACAGACCAAGCCTCCCGTACAGCGCTGCACAGCTTCCCCCTCAACACGCTCAACATCAGAGTCACAAACAGGACATTGGGTTGGGAAGGATACTTCCTGAGCATCGTCTGGACGACGCTCTTCAAGGACTTGTACTACCTGTGGGATAACATCTCCGGCACGACGAATCACGACCCAGTCATTAATTTTGACTCCTAGACGCTCGATTTCATCCTGATTATGGAGCGTTGCATTAGCGACGGTAACACCGCCTACAAAGGTCGGCTGCAAACGTGCGACACGGTGTTATAGCCCCCGTTCGACCAACTTGAAAATCTACTCCCAAGATTTGCGTTACTTCTTCTTGTGCTGGAAATTTACGAGCAATGGCCCAGCGAGGCGCTCGCGCCACGAAACCAAGCTGTTTCTGCTGTGCAATACTGTCGACTTTATACACAATGCCATCAATATCGTAACTTAGCTCGTCTCTCTGCGAGGCCAACTTAGTGTAGTAATCAAGGCAACCTTGCACGCCCTCCACTCGAGCCATCAGACTGTTAGTCTTAAAGCCCCATTCGGCCAGTTGCAACAAACCTTCATAATGGCTTTCAGGTTGCTGCCAACCTTCCGCATAACCAATACTGTAGGCACATAACACCAATGGTCGAGAAGCGGTAACTTTAGGGTCTAGCTGACGCAAGCTGCCTGCCGCCGCATTACGTGGGTTTACAAAGGTCTTCTCGCCTTTTTCCGCGGCATTCTGGTTAAGCTTTTCAAAACCTGCTTTGGGCATGTCAGATTTCGCCACGCACTTCAAGTACTGGCGGGGGATTATCGGTACGCAGCTTAAGCGGCACAGAGTAAATGGTTTTTATGTTTGAAGTAATGTCTTCTCCGGTCAAACCATCGCCTCGCGTCACACCTCTGACCAGTTGTCCATCTTCGTATCGAATACTAATCGCTAGACCGTCCAATTTAGGTTCGCAACAGTAAGTGATCTGAGCAGCGTTAGCCAACTTACGCACTCGCTCATCGAAGTCCACCATACTGTCGTCATCAAAGGCATTATCAAGTGACAACATTGGTACAGTGTGCTCCACGGAGGCAAAGCCATTGTCAGGCTTTTCACCGACACGTTGGGTTGGCGAATCCTGTTGTACCCATTCAGGATGAAGCGCTTCCATTTTTTGCAATTCCTGATAACAACGATCGTACTCAGCATCAGGCACCATGGGTGCATCTTGAACATGGTAGGCGTAACTGTAGTCGTTTAGTGTTTTGGTTAACGCTTGAATGTCTTCCAAGGAGAAGGCTTGCTTGTCGCTCATAGTGCTCTCGAACAAATACAGATAAAAGAATCAAGGCTCCGAAAGGAGCCTTGTCTAGCAGATAGGTTAGGATTGACGTGCTTTTTTAGTGAGCTGCCTACGCTCGAAATCTTTGATACGCTGACGACAATGAGCAATGGTTTGCTCAGTCATCGGGAGCTCGGCGTTCATCACGAAGCTCGCCACCTAAGTTACGAACCAACGCTTGGGCTGTTTCCAACATGAAATCAAACGCCTTCATGCTGTTCTTTAGGTCCCGGTAAACCCATGAAGAAGCTGACTCCAGGACAATCTGTTCACCCATAGTATCCAGATCAAAAGTGCCTGGTTCGATCGCATTCGCCATGGAGAATTGTATTTTTCCTTTATCAAAACCTTCTTCATGACGATGGAAGATATCCATCTCACCGTAGCGCATACCACAGTTAAGCACTAACTGCAGTAACTCCATGCCAGCAAATGAGTGATCTTGGAGTGAAAACACATTGATAACTATCACCTCTTCAATTTCTGCCTCTTCATCTTCAGCAATAGGTTCATCTGAAACAGGGGACATCTGAGAGGCCTGGTCTAAGTCGACACTTGAATAACTACGCTCTAAATCAACTTCTTCTAATTCTTGCTCAGAAGAATTTCCTTGAGCATCGTAGCCAACGTCTAGCTCATCGTAACCGCTGTAAAGCACATCATCGTAATCTTTATCTGCCTTGATAGATGAAGCTTCTTCAGGGCTATCAAAACGCTCAGGTACAAGAGACACTAATTCATCTAACTCAAACTGATCATTACGGTCTAACTCTGGGACCTG
>NZ_JBSWSU010000012.1:0-5300 GCF_056158185.1 Fulvivirga sp. AWR4_260 | reverse complement strand
AAGGTTAAGTTTTGCATACTCGTGTGCTCACCCAGCACCTTAGCGACATATAAAGAAATTGGCGAAGAAACTGGGGACCATGTATGGCCTATGCCATTAATTGAAGATTATAAAGCCTATTTGCACAGTGATTATGCCGACTTAAATAATAGGAGTGCTTCTAAATACGGCGGTTCGATTACGGCAGCCATTTTCTTGCAACAATTTATAAAACGACATATGAAATGGGTACATATTGATATGGCAAATACGGTTCGACCTTGGAAGGTGTATGGCTATCATGCTCGAAGGGGCTACTGGTTTTGGAGTCAGATTATTAACCAAATTGGTAGAAAAGGAGTTTGAGTGACGAAATGCAGTTGGAATTGATTGTACAGAATAAACACGATGCATTGCAAGCGGGAAAAGCTAGGAGCAGATCGATTAGAGCTTGTTTCGGCGATACAGGAGGGTGGTTTGACACCAAGCTTTGGAATGATAAAAACAGTCTTGCGAAGTGTGCACATACCTGTTCAAGTCATGATACGGCCACATAGTCATGATTTCTTTTATCAGAAAAGAGGAGTTTGCAGTTATTTGTGAAGATATGAAGGCACTCAGAGAGCTTGCAATGTAATCGGATTCGTTTTTGGCGCACTATATATGAGGATTTTACAATTAACGAACAAATGCTTCATGATCTCATTGAACGCTTTCCGGGAGTAGATATTACGTTTCATCGTGCTTTTGATGAAGTGAAGGATATGTATGCAGCATACAAAACGTTAGTAAAGTATAAAGATCATGTAAAACGTATTCTAACATCTGGTGGGAAAGCAAAGCTGTGAAGCAGGAAAAGAACAGCTCGCTCATTTAGTTCAGTATTCTTATGAAACAGGAGGACCTATCATTATGCCTGGTGCAGGCCTCACTCCGGATAATATTGCTGAAGTCAAACAGACAACAAAAGCAGAGCAATATCATTTTGGTAAAGCAGTTCGTGAAAGACAATCATTTGCGAACGAGATTTCAGCGCAAGCAGTGGAGAAAGTGCTATCGACTTTGAAATAAAAAGCAGTTACTTGTATTAGGAACCTCGATGGCTCGTATCTGGGGCAGCCGCCATCTAATATGAACAGCACTTGTATGTGGGTTATTTCATGGACAAAATCAAGCAAAAACGATAGCTATTGCTAAGTATCTATGCAAAAGCTATTGTTTTTTTAAAACTAAAAAAGGTTTCAGTTATTATTTATAACTGAAACCTTCTAAACTAAACTTGCACCATTTTACGAATTGATGGTGGGACGTCTAAATAGTATAAATCTTGATATCGCTGTGAAGTGCTTAGTAGTTCTTGGTGCGAACCTTGCATTTCAATATAGCCGTTTTCTAAAAAGACAACTTCATCCATACGCTGCATACCAGCTAAATGATGTGTAATCCAAATAACGGTTTTATCATCAAGCGTTAAAAAAATGGTTTTTAACAAGTCAGCTTCTGTTTTTCGTAATTCTAAGCCGACTGTCGGCTCATCGAGAATAACAACAGGAGAGCCTTTTAATAATATTCTTGCTAATGCTACTCGTTGTTGTTGACCGCCACTAAAGATTTGTCCTGATTCTTCCATCATCCGTGTTATAACCTTTTGGCAGGCTCATAATATAATCGTGGAGCTGCACCTTTTTAGCCGCTTCTACAATCTCTTGATCCGTTGCTTTTTGGTTACCCAGTCGTAGGTTATTAGCAATTGTCGTGTTAAATAAATCAGGTCGTTGATTTAAAATCGATACGATTTCAAATAGAGAATCGCCATAAGCTGTTGCATCGATGCCGTTAAGTGTGGCATTTCCTTTTGCTGGGTGCAGCAGAACCACAAATTAGTTGGATGATACTTGATTTTCCCAGCACCACTTTTTCCCAACAAAGCTAATTTCTTTCCTTGAGGTATCGAAATGGAAACATCTTTTAAAATTTGTTTGGCAAAGCCCGGATATTGAAAGGCAAACATGTTCAAGCTGAATATCTACAGAATCAGATATTTTTGGTAAAGATATGTGTGACTTAGCAGCAACCTTTTCTTGATCTGTTTCTTCGAGCGCTTCTAATCTTGAAAGCGATTCTGTGTATTCTGGGAATTTGTTCTAGGGCTTCAGATACGGGCAGAAAAAGCTTCTGCAATAGCCAATGTAACTAAAACGAAAGCAGCAATTAATGTCACGTGCATATTTCCTTCAGCTACCATCGCAACTTGACCAGTACACCATGGAAATTACCATCGCACCAATGATAAGCTGAAGGAATAAGTCGCGAATTCGTTGCTCACTTTTAACGCGTCGCTCAACAATGGCAACAGCTTGATCTTTTTTTGCATCATGCTTCGTAAATTCATCTGGTTTTCCAGCAATCATCCAATCTTTAATGCCAAGTAATCCATCTGTTAATATATGATATTGATCATAGCGCCCCTGTTTTATTAATGCTGTACGTTTTCGACTAGACCACAAAGAAAACAACGGAATGAACACAACAATAAAAAAGAGATATATTGCCATAAGTGAAGCAAATACCATATCAAACCAGCCTAGACAAGCAATAGCGATGCCGTACATACCAAGTGCAGTGATACTCGGTAAAATTCGTACGAATAAATAAATCTTGCAAATGGTCGATATCATCTGATAATACGCCTAGTATCCTACCAGTTTGGAAACGAGAACGAATAAAAGCTGCTTGTGGCTCTAAAGTTTGATACAATCTGCTACGCATATTCGCTAGTACGCGAAGAATCGTATCATGGCTCGTTAATCGAGAAAGATAGTGAAATACCGCTCGAAAAATACCGAAGGCTCGCACGGAAACAACGGGAATATAGACCATTAAAATATTTTCAGGTCTTAAGGCGGATTTGGAAATTAAGTACCCAGATGTAAACATAAGCGCTGCACCACAGGCTAAAGCTAATAAACCGATAATAATACTGGCTGCTAGCCCTTTGTAATGCATTTTTACATATGGAATAATCCATGCTTTCATTGTACTCCCTCCAATTGTGATAGCACGAGGTCATAGTATTCTCCGCGACGAAGCAATAACTCATGTGGTGTCCCCACTTCTACGATAACGCCATCTTTTAACACAATAATTTTATCCATTTGCTCCATCCAATGCAGCCGATGCGTTGCAAAAAAGACTAATTTATCTTTAAACAATGTTGTTATCGTTTGTTTCAATTCGTATTCCGTTTCAATATCCAAATGGGCAGTCGGCTCATCTAATAACAGAATAGGGCGATTACCAAGAAAAGCTCGGGCCAAAGCGACACGTTGTTCTTGACCGCCGCTAATTGCACGTGCGCCAGTACCAATTTCTTGTTCTATACCATTAGGAAAGGTATGGATTAACTTATCCAATTCTGCATCTTGAACAGCTTGCCACACATCTTCATCCGATGCATTTGGTTCATAAAATCGAATATTATCTGCAACCGACTGACTAAAAATATATGGACGCTGTGGAATGTATGTGATTTGACGCTGCCAAGCTTCTGTATTTAAGCTATCTAAAATTTGCTGATTGACGCGAAAACTTCCTTGATCAGGTGTTAAAAATCCACCTAATATATCAATTAAAGTCGACTTTCCTGCACCGCTTGCACCAACAATACCAATATTTTCAAAACCTTTTACTTGCATGGAAATGGTGGATAGAGCCTGTAGGCCGTTATCGTCATGGGAATGACTAACAGAAGAAAGCTTTAAGGTACTGTTAGCTGACCATGCAATGGAGTTGGTAATAACGGAATGATTCTCAGAAACAGGCTCTGCTAATATCCGATCAATTGCTTTGGCTGCTTCTTGTCCATTTAATGTTGCATGGTAGTCTGCTCCAACTTCTTTTATAGGAAGAAAAAACTCTGGAGCTAAAATTAATACGACTAATGCAATATCTAATAATAGATTTCCTTCAATGAGACGTAATCCTAACCCTACAGCAACAGAGGCAACTGATAACATCGTAAAAAAGTCAAGTGCAAAAGATGAAAGGAAAGCGATTCGTAATGTTGATATAGTGGATTTTCGGTATTCGTCACTCACTTTTTCAATTGTATCTCCATGTGATTTACTTTTACCTAAAAACTTTAATGTTTCTAACCCTCGTAAAGAATCAATAAAATGATTGGATAATAAATGATAAGAATGCCATTGACGCTCCATTTTCTTATTCGCAGCTAATCCTAATAAAATCATAAATGCAATAATGATAGGAACGGTTAAAAGTAAAATGATACTTGACAGTTTATCCTGAACGAAAACGTAAATGAGTACCATTGGTGGAATAATACATGCAGCAATCATCTTGGGAATAATTAATTCTAAATAAGTACGTTGTTGGTTTGCACCTTCCATGGCTAAATTAACTAACTTGGCTGTACCGTGTTTATTCGTGTAGCTAGGGCCAAGCGCAAAAAGCTTGGCCAATAATTGTTTTCTTTTTTTCACTCTTGTTTTTTCAGCAAACTGGAAGGTTATTTTTTTCTTTAATGTACCCATAAGATACCTTGTAACAAAGGCAATAAGGAAAAAAACGCCTAGCTTCCATGTTTCTTGAAATAATTCGCCGTTAAATAAGCGAAATAACCATTCTGCTAACCACTTTGCTTGCAGAATGATGGCTATTGCTTCCACGATTGTAATGGAAATAACAATGGCAAGTGTCGGTCTTACCCCTTTGTACGTTAGTAAATGATTACGCATCATTTTCTTCATTAGTATTCTAAATGCTCCTCTTCTTTAATACGTTTACGGAATACATAATAACTCCAGATTTGATAACCAAGTACAAAAGGTAATAAAGTGACAGCTACAATGGTCATGACTTTTAACGAATAGTCTCCTGAAGCTGCATTGTGAATCGTTAAGTCAAAAGCATGATTTAAGCTACTTACCATTACACGTGGGAATAAACCGACGAATACAGACGTTACCGTGAGCGCGATAGTTAATCCGGTCATCGTAAATGCCCAACCATCACGACTTTTCTTAGCAAAATTTCCAGCTAAGACAACTGCCAATACAATGAGAGCGAAAATTGGAATTAATATGGCACCTCTCACCTCGAAAATATCTGTGTAGAAATAAGATGCAACCACAAAGGTAACTAAAGCTATACCAACAGCGTAAACAATTTTTTTGGCAGTTTCACGAGCTCTACTTTGTAGGTCACCTGTAGTTTTCAACGTGATAAAGAATAGCCCGTGTAAAAAACAGAGCAATGTAATCGCAATAGGTGTGTGTGTGTGTGTTTTTTTTTTTTTTTTT
>NZ_JBSWSU010000011.1:0-3624 GCF_056158185.1 Fulvivirga sp. AWR4_260 | reverse complement strand
TGTTGTTTGTTTGGCGTCTACTGGTTCAGTTACGTATTGCTAAGGTTAAGTTTGTCATACTCGTGTGCTCACCCAGCACCTACTAGTTTGCATTCCGCCCCCACGCTGCACTATTTTCAACCCTCCATGTTCAGTGCCTATATCAAAAACAGGAATTTATACTGGCTGCCTCCATTCCTTTATCGTCTTGCCCCAGAAAAAATACTTTGGTTTTACTTTCTGTTTTATACTGATCACTGGCGTGCGCCACTACAGATTGATCATTAATTCGTAGCCTCTTCATCGCCTTCGGTAGCACCTCTTTGGTGCGCCCAATTTTTATCATATACTACTTCCAGGCCATCCTCCGCTTTATCCATGCCATAAAATGTTAATTTCACTTGGCCGTCAGGCATAAAATTGCTAGTCGTGAAAAACCATATTTCCCTGCAGCAAATTCCGCAGGGTCAGCATTAACCACCTTACTTGTTTTGCTTCCTGCCCCACTTACTACATAATGAATATTCCGTTTCTCTATGTATTCTAAAACATGATCGTGAGCCAGAAATATGGATCAGGTGCGGATACTCGTTCAACAGCTTTACCATTGTATTTCTAAACTCTTTATAGTTAGCGGCCGCTAAGTCTTCCGGTCGAGCAAACATTCTCCGCAGCCAGGAAGTCAACGATCCTATACCGGGCATTGGTACATAAAGTGGTTTAGATAATTGAGTGAGTGGAAAAAGATGATCTTTAAAAGTATCGAAACTGCCATGATCACCATAAGTATACATGGGGTGATGCATAGCAACAATTAACTGACTATCCTTATTTGCATCTAAAATTTCTTTGGTAAGCTGCAGTACCGCTACGGGATCTAGTAACAAGAGAGGTGCTGGGTGAGCACACGAGTATGACAAACTTAACCTTAGCAATACGTAATGTTATTTGCATCTACTTCGTTCAGTTACGTATTGCTAAGGTTAAACAGCATCAATGTTTGGCTAGTTGCAGACACCTGGAGATCGATCGTCCGGTCATTCTTGCTGCAGCTGTTTTTTACGATCAAGCAAGGTTGATTGACAATGTTGTGTTCGATAAAGACGGACATGTTCTTTACGGGTGATCGAGAAGGAGGCCTATTCACATGTTGCGAACAATGATGAAAGCTAAAATACACCGTGCACGCGTCACTGAGGCGAACCTGAACTATGTAGGAAGTGTGACCATCGATGAGGATCTGTTTGATCAAGTGGGCATTCTGCCACACGAAAAAGTCCAAATTGTAAATAATAATAACGGTGAGCGTCTGGAAACCTATGTTATCGCCGGCGAACGGGGCAGTGGAGTAGTTTGTTTGAATGGAGCAGCGGCAAGGCGTGTTCAACCTGATGATATCGTGATTATTGTCTCCTATGCCATGGTAGATGAATCAAGAGTTGGAAGATTTCCGTCCTAAAATCGCTTTGATGGACGAAAATAACTCCGTCGAGCAGGATCATTAAAGAAGAACCACCTTTAAAAGCGCTGCCGCTATAGCACTGACTAGCGAGTGAAGAAAGGATCTGTGCCACGTTTGAAGGCAAGGTCCTTCCTTTTTGTTGTGAAAGTAGGGATATCATGAAGAGATTTGCAATCGTGGATTTGGAGACAACTGGAAATGCACCATCAAAAGGAGACCGCATTATCGAAATCGGTGTGGTGGTTATGGAGGAAGCGGGACGGTAGTGGAAGAGTTCTCATCTCTAGTTTATCCAGAGAAGGATATTCCGCCATTTATCCGGTCATTGACCGGCATTGACAATGACGATGTCCTGGATGCCCCGCTTTTTCTGAAATTGTAGAGGATGTCTATCCTCTTTTTCACATGCCTATATCGTCGCTCATAATATTGAATTCGATCTTGGGTTTCTGAATGGTGAATTGGAACGATGTGGCTATCAACCACTACATAATCCTATAATAGATACCGTAGAATTTGCACGCATCTCATGCCAACTTCCCCTACTTTCAAACTCGGGCAGCTGGCAGAACGGTTGGAAATGGGGCATGACAGTCCCCACCGTGCGTTATCAGATGCCCAGGTAACTGCGGACCTTCTACTGCACCTATTAAAAGAATTGCAGGGACTTCCACGAACGCGACACTTCACCATCTGCTTATCATTGAAGGGAAGTTGAAAAGTGACTTCGAGAGCCTTTTTCATAAAGTATTTGGAAGAGAAGCGTTATGGGAATTATACTCGAATCCGATATCATGATCAAACACGGAGTCGCTGTATCAGGAAACAGGTCCGTGAGGCTTTGTCTCCTAGGGTGCAGCTACCACCGTTCAGCAATTGGAAAGCACAAGTTTTCGAGGGGGAAAATGGACTTGGCAGTTTAATGCCTACTTATGAAAAGCGAGAAGGCCAGCAGCGAATGACGACTGCCGTTAAACAGGCGTTTGTCGAAGGTCGGCATGCGGTTATTGAAGCAGGTGCCGGTACAGGGAAATCGGTTGCCTACTTACTCTCTGCTGCCTTTCAGGCGATGGAGAGTGGGGAAAGGGTCGTCATCTCCACTACATACGACGAGTTTACAAAAACAATTGCTTGAAGATGAAATACCAAAAATTGAACGGATGTTTCCGAGGCCGATCAAAGCTGTACTCTATAAGGGGAAAGCTCATTATATTAGTTTGATTCACTTTCATTATGAATTGGAACGCTCCCACCAGGATAATTATGATATTGCGCTGACCAAAGCCATGATTCTTGTATGGTTGACACAGACACGTACAGGGGATGTGGATGAAATCCAACTTCCATCCAATGGAAGGCAATTCTGGCATAAAGTATCTTCCGAACAATCCAGTAAAACGGTTAAACTCGGTTATACCGATGACAGCTTCTTTGAATGGGCTCAGGTAAAAGCCGCCCAGGCGGACCTGATCATAACCAATCACGCCCTTCTTTGTATGGATATTATGAAAGAGGAAAACGTCCTGCCTGATTACGACCGGATCATCATCGATGAAGCTCACCATTTGGAGGCTGTGGCGAGCCGCTATTTTGGGGTGCGGATGAATTACCGGGAATTACAGCGGCAATTGACTCTGTTTGGGGAGGTCTTCCATAAAAGGCTGTACAAAGAATGGTCTTTCCAGGCGGATTTTTATACGAATCTAGCCAGAGGTCAGCAGATCAATCGACGAAGCCAAGGAAGAATTGAGCCATTTCTCAAGTTATATGTATCAAAGCGTCAAAAAACAAAAGAAGTCAGGAAAAGGCAAGAGTGATGTAGGTCGGTACTCAGCTCCTATTGAAGCCTGGTGAATTCCCAAGGTTCATAGATACGGCGAAAGAGATGTCCCATCGTTTCTTAGCTGTCATCAAAAAATTGATTGTGCATATGCAACGGATGGAAGAGCAGTTGAGGGGGCAGCTGGCAGTCAATGAAGATTACAGCATTCCTATTCTTCTATCACGCTTGAATAATCAAATCGACGTCTGTCACGAAATCCGGTCCCAGCTCATCCATTATTTTGACTTTACAAGACAGGATGAAGTGAAATGGATAGAAATCGAAGGAGAGGGCGCTGTCAACGCTATTTACTTATTCAGTGAACCTTATGATGTCGCATCGCTTCTCGAACAGCGTTTGA
>NZ_JBSWSU010000010.1:3589-4148 GCF_056158185.1 Fulvivirga sp. AWR4_260 | reverse complement strand
AAGGTTAAGTTTGTCATACTCGTGTGCTCACCCAGCACCTTTATCTTATTCCGAGCAAATGCTCTTGCACACTGTAGGTCGTAGGACCGCTACGCTTAACCTACGACCAGGGGGGGGGGTAAGATCTAATCCGTACAATCTGTGATAGTAACTATTGACCATTTAGGTTTTATCTGTTCTTTTGTCCCACATTCTACAAATTGCTCATAACTCTCAAAGTTGCTTTTAATTTTTTCATCACTTGAATATAATAGATATTTAAAGGGTTTTTGTGCCCTGGAGCCTAACCTATAAGCAATTCCCAATGGAGACCCTTTGCCCTTAACCTCATGAACTTGAATTTCTGTTAGTTCAAAGTCTTTTATCAATTTACTTATTGCGTTGTTTGTTTCTGGAAATTTCAACTTAAAAGAATCTGCAGCAATTTTCCAATCAAATTCATGGTGATGTTTGACCACATAACTATTTAGCTCATCAAAATACTCAATTTTATGCTTTAGGTGCTGGGTGAGCACACGAGTATGACAAACTTAACCTTAGCAATACGTAATGTTATGTA
>NZ_JBSWSU010000010.1:0-3561 GCF_056158185.1 Fulvivirga sp. AWR4_260 | reverse complement strand
AAGGTTAAGTAAGTTGGGTATGCAACGCAATGCAGCACCTATTTCTGCTATGACCGGTTTCAATGAGATCGCTGAAAGGGTAACTGCAATTCCGGTTTGATCACCGCGGGTGCACGGTCAGTTGTGCTTGGCGGCGGCCGCAGCGAGTGCAAGAGAGCGCGCGGCGGAACCTATCATTACCGGCCACTACATAGTCAGGCCCAAGGCGTTCAATAAGATTGCCCAAGTCCAGCCACTCAGTACGTCGGCACCATTGGCAGTTTGCAGACAGCCGGTAACGATTGTCTTTTATCTCCTGCAATGTGGTGATCGAGATCTGTTTCATTTGTTCAATCTCGGGTATTGCGTTCGTGCATCCAGGCGATTTTTTAGATTTAACTATGAAAATCGACTTGCCAGAATTTTATCGACCGACCTTCATTATCCATCGCTTATTAATTGCAACTTGGGGGCAAGTGCTTTGAACGTTTCACAAATTGTTAATCTCACAGGCGCAATCGCAGACAGGGCTCGCAATAATTGGCACCGCTGTTGCAGCTACGCAGTACATTGGAGACCTCAAACACAAGGTCGAAGCTTCACAAACCGAAGTCGCACAACTAGAGGGTCGCGTCGAGCAACTGCAGGTCCTTCTCCAGAAGGTTCAGAATGTAACTTCTACTGGCCTCAAGGGTTCCGAAGGAGACCCCGGCCCTCAAGGTCCACGCGGCGAACAAGGACCACAGGGACCTGCAGGCCCGCAAGGAGATATCGGTCCACAAGGGGCGCCTGGCACAGCATCCGTGAGCCGAGCAGAGATTACCGAGTTGGTGAAGAGCATTGTCGATGAGAAACTAGGAAAGCAATCTGCTTCGCCAATTCAAAATAGCCCAGTTTCTACAACCGCTGCCAAACTCTTTGAACTTGATGAATGCATAGACGTTATTTCTGTTGAATCCGAAAAATCTTTTGCTTTCCGGGTAGGTATGGAATTTTGCGCCGCAGACGGTAGACTTCTTTCTACGCTCTACCAAATCACATCGAGCAGACTTGCTTTCAACATTCCCGGAAAAGGCAGTTACTACTGCAATATGAATAGAACATGCCACCTTCCTTGGAATAACAGTTTAGAATACTACATTGAACAAATAAAAAGCGATGGCACGGAGAGAGTTGCATTAATTAGATTCCAAACATGATCCTGGAATCGACCTCCTAGAGAAGGATGCACTCTCAGATCAGCAGAAACAAAAAGGACCGCTTTGCGCGATCCTCTAAAATCAGATATCTAGCCGGGAGTTGGTCCCCACCAACGTGACGCATGGTCCATGTCAAACGACCCGGCGCATGTCTCAGAAAGATGCCTTGAAGTAGCGACCCAGCATCGGGCGCAGTTCTTCAAGGTATCTCTATGGGGCTGCTTTTAGGTGCATTCTGTGAAGCCTGTCCAGCTAGGCCGCTTGCCTAGAATTGCTTCCTAGGATCAGCTTTTCAGATAGCTTTTTCAGAACAACGCGGTTGCGTTTGATCACAGTTGAGCGCTCCCACCCATATTTTTTGCAAACCTGGGTGAATTTGCCCCCGCCAGCCTTGCACATGACCTCGTATTGAAGCGCCCGGCGTGCGTCTGGATCATCGATCAGCGCGAACCACGTCAACGCCTCTTCTGCCCTAGCTATCTCGTAAGGGCTGCAGATCCGCGACCGACGGACTTTGCGGATCATATTCGGGTCAGGCCATGCTGCCCAATTCGTGCGTGGTCCGATCGCCCCCTTTCCAATGATCGCGATGACTTCTACGGCCTCGACCAGCCGCGTTAGTATCGTTTCCGGTGTCATGCGTGGTCTCTCCATTTTCACAATGACCGCATCGAAACAAAGCCAGATTATTGTTGGCTTGTACAAGTTCGGCTGTTGAAAACGAGGAGACAAGCAGGCTCATGGCCCACTAATCGCGCGACCCGCCGAAACCAGATTTGCAGTAATGACCTAGTGACCACCCTGCATGCCCCTGGAAGATTATGATTACTGGAGAAGCTGCAGGCAGAACAAGAGAATGTAAGCAAGAATAAAACCTGCTCCAAAATTCCCATTAGAACTATCCGCCCAATTCAACGAAAGAACAATATACAAATAAAATAATGACGTAGGAACTGTAACTATTGCTATAAAATTATTTGCAACATGAACCTCATCAACACGATCAAAAAAAGCAGCCACAAAAGAAATACAGAACACTCCCAAACAAATATAAGGAAAATATAATAAAAAAGTCTCCATATATCTTTCTCTTCGCTATTTTCAGTGGTAACGACGCTAGACACAAGCATGTCCGGACTTCAACAACGCCATTCAATTGGAAGTTAGCTTGGCTCTTGGAATATTGGTCTTGCTATTCCGGCATCCGAATCCGGTGCAGCATTTCGGACAGAAAAGACCCCGTGTCCCTTGGCCTTTTCGGCAAACTGAGAATTTCGATTTGCTTTGAAATAACGCCGTCTTTTCCGAAGTGATACACTTCTGCTGCCCTCGCTAATATCATTAGGGAGCGTGACAAGTCGGGAATTGACTTGCCTGAACCAATGTTGGAGTACTTTATCGACAGGTTCATGAAGAACATTCGACTTGGGAGACTTCCGCACCTTGCGGATAAAAAAATCAATCTCCGCCTCGTCAATTATCACCTTAAATACGTCTGGATACTTTACTCGAATAAATTCCATCTCATGATTTATGTCTCTAATTGCTTGAGCAAGCCCTGACATCTAGTCCCCCATTATTTAATGCAACGCCCCGATTTAAAATAATGTTTTCCTGAGTACTTTTCCCACGCACAGGCAAATCCTAGCGCAACCAGTTCCCCTGCGATATCCCTCCCGTTAACAAAGCACTGTGCAACGAAGCGCGCACCAGATTTCTTGCGTGATCGTCCGTCGCATGGCGTCCCCTCGCCCACAGTTCGACAATGCACGGTATTCCCCGCAACCAATCGCTTTGTGAATTGCGTTGCCTCCCGGTATCCAGGCTGGCCACGTTCCGGCGTATCCACTCCACAAAGACGGATTTTGATCAGCGGCCGGCTAAGCTGAAACGTGTCGCCATCAATCACTCTAGATACGGTGCTATTCCATTCCTCCGCTGATGCTTGAAAAGAGAGAAGACAAATAAGCATCGCGAGTATCGTTCTATTCATTCTGCGAAAATTCCATTCTTGAGCGTTAAGGATACGCCGCAATAAGAGTTGCGGTCAACCTAAAATACACGCAACCTCTCATTGAGTTGGGAGGTTGCAATGTCTATTCGCTTTTTTCTTGCTCTTTTGGTTGTTGGCGCTTCAATCACGCCAACGCAATCTCAATCAGGTTGCCACCCGAGCTACGACCCATGTGTGCCCATAGCAAGCGACGTTGACTGTGCGGGAGGTCGCGGAAATGGCCCGGTTTATGTAAGGGGGCCAATCCGCGTTATTGGGCCTGACGTCTACCGCCTAGATCGGGATGGAGACGGTATCGCTTGCGAAAGGGGTTAGACCGTCAGGCCGCCTTTTCGTTCGCCCCTTCCGCAACAAGTCGCTCCAAATTAT
>NZ_JBSWSU010000009.1:0-3486 GCF_056158185.1 Fulvivirga sp. AWR4_260 | reverse complement strand
AAGGTTAAGTTTGTCATACTCGTGTGCTCACCCAGCACCTAAACTAGCAAATCGTTGGGATGGCATTGTGTGAGAGCAATGCCATTTGTATTTTATTGTAGCTGGATTCCGCAATGCGAGAACCAGCTTTTTTATTGTTTTTTATGATTTTAATACACTATTATATTAATATATTAATATGTAAATGTAAAGAATTGCTATCTTGTAATTAATAACTATAATAAATAGAATTACTAGATTTGTCTAGTCTCTTTATAAATACATAAAAATCATTAATAAAATAGAGGGAGAAAAATATGCATAATCAATGCGTATTACATACACACTTAATACACACTAAGTATGTATATAGCGCGTAAAGTAAACGGTTTCAATGGAAAAGTTAATGGGTTTTGCAAAAAAAGTGTGTGTTTAGTGTGTATTAAGTGTTGACTTTGTGTGTATAAGGTGTATAATAGGATTTAGATAAACAAAGGAGGAAATAAATTTATGAAACCAATAAAAGCAGGCGTGGACGCTGGGAATAATAGTCTCAAACTTATTACAGAAGGTGGGGAACCTATCATTATTCCAACTGTATACTCTTATTATTTAGGTGCAGTAACGGAATTAATGGATGAGGAAGATATTCCTACAGATAAGTTAGAAGAAAATCTATTTGTAACAATTAATTCAAAGGCTTTACCAAAAAATCAACTTAATCTTGTTGTTGGTCAAAAAGTGTTAAATGACCAATACCAACCTACAGAGCTTGAAAAGAAAAGTAATAAGTCAACAGATAAACTACCAGTAATAAGCACTTTAAGTGGTTTAGCTGTGGATGCCATGAGAAGGTATCCTGAACAAGATAAAATAGAGATTACGTATGATCTTGCGCTCGCACTTCCTATTAGCTCTATTACCAAAAAAACAGCGCAAGAAAATGCGGAACGTTTTCTTGGTTCACATGAAATCATTTTTCATCATCCTTCCGAAAGAAACGTAACGGTAGTACTAACCGTTGAATTTGCTAAAACATTGCCTGAAGGCGCTGCCGCTGCTTGGGGTATTGTTTTTAATGAAAACGGAGAACTTATCAGTAGGAAAGTTGAATCAGAAGATGGAGAATTAAAGGAAATAACATTTGAAAACGAAACTATGCTTCACTTTGATATTGGAGCTGGCACTACTGAAATGGTTGTCTCAAATGGGGTCAAATTCAATCCTCACTTATCATATGGATTGAATTATGGTGTAAAAGAAACCATATTAAATGTGATAACAATATGGAACAGAAAAAATCCGAGAAGGACTATAGACTCTTTGGCAGAATTTAATGAAATCTATTTAAATACAGAACACCCTAGACACAATGAAATAAGGCAAATTGCAGAAACAGGTATGTTGCAATTAGCTAACAGAATTGGACAAGATATCATCAATAAAATAGATGATATGAAAGATGTACCTCGTGTATTTATTTATGGTGGGGGAGCAGCCATTTTAAAAGAACATTTAACTGAGCTTTTGCAAGAAAAAGATCGGTTAAAAAATGTTGTTTTTGTAAACGAGCCAATTCTTGTAATGCACATGGATTACTTATCTATGCATTAAGTCCACGTTTTGAGCAAATGAAATCCAAAGCTCAAACAGCCTCACAAAAAGAATAAAAAAAGAAAAGGATTAGGTGGTGAAGAATGGCTAACCTAAAAAAGGGGAAAAGAACAAATTTATTTGTCAGTAGGCATTTGAGTGACGAATTTATTGATTGGTGTAACATGCAAAGTAATTTGAGTGCAACCGTTTGGTATGCATTACTCGAATTATATAAAACAACTGGGTATATTGATGTTGCAGAAGTTATGCCAGCAAAGATTGATTTTGATTTACAAAAAATAGACAATGAAAAACAAGCTCAAAATCATTCTGATATGAATTCACAACCTACAGCTAAAACTGTTCAACCCGAATCAACAATGCCATCCATTGAAAGAACAGTAGAAATAAAAAATGTAATGGAATCAGAAGCAACTAACCAAAAAACAAAAAAAAATACAACGTGGTCAGGTTTAGACGATTTAGACGATAATAGTTTTGTATAATATGAGGAGGAATTTAATTGAATAATTTTACAATGAAAAGCATGATACTATCTGCGTTATACAAAGGTGAGAAAGTCATTGTATTTGATAATGAAAATGAATGCAAACAATTATGTGAATTTTTACGTGGAACATATATTACAAGCACAAGCAAATTAAATGATAAAGACACAAACAACAATTTTATTGTAGTAAATACAAATTAGGATGTTAGATATTCACAATAATACAGGTTGGGGTAGTGTAATAGTGAAAAAATGGCTTAAGAAAAACAAAGTTTTATTAATTACTTTTGGTGTAACCACTATCGTTTTATTGGCATTAGCACTATTTCAATATGCTGAAACTAGAGCTATTAGTGAACCACTTTATTCATTTGGCACAATAGGTGTTTTGAATGTTATTACATTTGGCGTATGGATAATTATGTTGCTAACAATCTTATGGAAAGTGTTTTTCCCTTCCAAAGAATCCGTTAAAAATGCTTTTCATGTTAACGACACTAACGTAGATCCATCCCTTAATAAAATGGCTGAATTTATAACAAAAGATTTAAAGCATAGGGGGGTTTTTGCAAACAAAGATTATATGTATAACAAAGATTATATATATAAAATTTTACTTTTAGAAGAGTTTATAATAGAAAAAGAAACGAGCTTAGGTAAAAGTTTAATTATTGCTATAAAGGCACTTTTTTTACTACCCAACACACAACATACAGGGGGAGATTTAAAGAAGATACTTATTGCTAATGATGATGAAATGGCTGAACTTATAACTAAGGAATTAAAAAAGATTGGAGTTAAAGCCGATAAAGAATATATATTAAATGTTCTATTATCGGAAGAATTATATAAAAAGAGTATAAAAAGAAAGGAATAGAAATAATTATGAAAAAATCATTGAAGTTATTCGTACTAGTATTCGTTATTGCATTAATTACAATCGCTATTACTGCATGTGGTAGCAAAGCTAAAAATGAGGAAGTTGCCAAAGAAATTTCGTCTATTGAAAATGAAGTAGACGATCTATTCAACGAAGATAAAACCGATCTTCAAAAAGATATTACAAATAAACAGATGGAAGAAATTAAAGCTGATCTTAAGGAAATAAAAAGAAAAAGATTTGAACGAGAAGAACAAAAAATCTTTACAATCCGTAGAAAAATCATACGATAAAGCTAAAAGCATGATAGATTTTCAAAAAGATGTAATGGCTCTTTTCAATAAAGATAATATTGTAAATGTTAAGCAAAAGAAGGATATTGAAAAGCTAAGCCAAGCTTTAAAAAACTTCAAGAAAGAAACCGCATTCTATGATCGATTAAACAAAAAGATTGATAATGCGAAACAACAAGTAGCTGATATTCAATCTGCCAAAAAATATGTTGATAGCTTATTCAAAT
>NZ_JBSWSU010000008.1:0-7447 GCF_056158185.1 Fulvivirga sp. AWR4_260 | reverse complement strand
AAGGTTAAGCTTAATCTCGGAAGTCAGCACCTAGAAAGATCCGCACTTCCACCGAAAATAGATGGAACGATTTCACATAATGATTAATAGCTTCCCCACTTGCAACACGCGTGGAAATTGCTTTTTCAGTATCAAAAGATAGAATGTCTTTCGCTTCAATTAAAACCTCACCTGTAATCGCTTTTTCTAATTCATCTGCTAGTGCAGGGTTTGACTCTCTGTATACGTTAAATTGTTCATTCCATTCGTTCTCTTTTTCAATACCTTTTTGTTTCAGCTCATTAAAATGAGCTGTTACTTCTTCAGGCACAAAGAAGTCTTCCTCATAGTGCCAACCATACACTTGTTTTGTCGCTGTCGCTTCTTCTACTCCAAGCGGATTACCATGTGCTTTATTCGTTCCAGCAACTTTTGGACTTCCATAACCTATAATGGTTCTAATTTCTATAAGAGTAGGTTGATCCGTATTTTCTTTCGCTAATGTAATGGCTTTTGTAATAGCATCGACATCGGTTCCATCTTCAACTCTTACATATTGCCAATGTACAGATTCTGCCCTTTTCTGAATATCTTCAGAGAAAGCAATGCCTAATTCACCATCAAGCGAAATTTCATTTGAATCATACAGTAGCAATTAACTTGCCAAGTTTCATATGTCCTGCCATTGACATCGCTTCATAAGCGACACCCTCCATTAAGTCACCATCTCCGACTAAAGCATACGTATTGTGATCTATAATAGAGTGACCATCCTTATTAAACTTCGCTGCTAAATCAGCTTCTGCCATTGCCATTCCGACAGCATTAGCAATCCCTTGTCCTAACGGGCCTGTAGTCGCTTCAACTCCAGGAGTATGACCAAACTCAGGATGTCCTGGTGTTTTACTATTTAACTTTCTGAAGTTTTTCAAGTCATCAATTGAAACGTCATATCCAGCTAAATGAAGTAGGCTATATAACAGACTAGATGCCATGTCCTGCCGATAAAACGAAACGATCACGGTTAAACCATTCTGGGTGATTAGGATTGTGATTTAAATGATTCGCCCATAATGCATAAGCCATTGGTGCTGCTCCCATCGGAAGACCTGGATGACCTGAGTTTGCCGCATTAATAGCATCAATCGATAACGTACGAAGTGTATTCACTGCTAATTGATTTATGTTTTGTGCCATAGTAATCGTCCCCTAAATGCTTTCATGAAAGAAAGTACTTCTATTTTTCCGTCTCTTGCATCTAACCACCATTTAAATCCACTTTCTTGCCAACAGTTCATTAGACGCTTCTGGGCCAGTATGAACCAGCTTCATATTCATGAAGCGGTAATACAGTTTTCCTCGAACGCTTCAAGAATTGGTTGTACCCATTCCCATGACAATTCAACTTCTCTCCAATGTGCAAAGAATGTAGCGTCTCCACTCACCGCATCATGAATAAGTCTTTCATACGCTTCAGGTACTCCCACATCCACTTGCTCGCAAGTAAAGTTAATACGCATCGGTTCAATCTCTCCATTTTTCAAATGGATTTTTACTATTTAACTGTAATGAAACATTCTCACCTGGGCTAATTTCAATTATTAATAAGTTAGGTGCTGCATTTGGATTATTATCTTGATATTGCTGTTTTAACGTATTTTTAAATTCAATTACAATACGAGTAGACTTTCTTTCATTCTGTTTCCCTGTTCGTATGTATAGAAGGGAACGCCAGTCCAAAATGGATTATCGATCCACAAACGAGCAGCAACAAATGTGTCTATGTTAGAAGAAGGATTTACTCCTGGCTCCTCTTTATACGCTACAGACTTGCCCGCCTTTTATCTCTCCTGAAGAGTATTGACCGCGAATGATATGGCTTTGAACGTCTTCTTTTTTCACTTTACGAAGCGTCTTCCATTACTTTTCGTTTTTCCTCTCGAATTTCACACGCATTAACCTTTTCCGGCAGATTCATAGCAGTCATCATTAATATTTGTAACATATGATTTTGAACCATATCTCGAATGGCTCCTGCATGATCATAATATCCTGGCTCTTTCTTCAACCCCAACTGTTTCACTAGCTGTAATTTGTACATTTGCTATATGTTCTTTGTTCCAAATCGATTGGAGAACAGGATTTGCAAATTCTAGTGCTTCTAAGGTTTTGAATCATCGGTTTACCTAAGATAGTGATCAATACGGTATATCTCGTCTTCTTCAAACGTGCGACTAAGCTTATCGTTAAGCTCACGAGCAGATGTAAGGTATGTGCCAAACGGTTTCTCAATCATCAGGCGTTTCCATCCATCTGTTTTATCAAGTCCGCTTTCCTTAATATTTAAGGCAATGGTCTCGAAAAATTCAGGAGCAACTGAAAGATAGAACATTCTATTACCTTTTATATGTAGTTCCTCTTCCCTTCACGAACGACTTGTAATAACCTCTCATAGTCTTCCGGTTTACTCACATCTAATGGACAATAGCGAAAATTATCTAAAAAACCTTCGGAGTTCCGGATTACTTCTTCCCTCTGACGAGAAAACGTCTCTATTGATTCTTTTATTCTTTTTTGAAAATCTATATGAGACACTTCACGTCTTCCAAGCCCGATAACAGATATTTGCTTTGGAAACTTTTGATCTCTATATAAGTTATATAGCGCGGGGTAAATTTTGCGTTTTGCTAAGTCCCCTGTCGCTCCAAATAAAACAAAGGTCATTGATTCCAAGTTCAGTCCCCCTCGTGATGTATAGTCATTGTCACTATAGTAAAAATGCATTGTACAGAAGCTATACTATCATTGTTGATTCACTCTTGCTTCTTAACTTCAAATTTTTTATATTTGTCGCTTTCTCATCGTCCCAATATTAATAGTGGCAATTCAAAGCATTTTTACCACATACTACTTAATTACTATAACTTATATAAAATAATTTAATTATTAAAAGTAATTAAGTTATTTTATATCTATCATATTAACTACATAAATTATCATCGTCAAGAAAAGTGTCTCGGATTAAAGATTCTTCATTCCCTAATATCTTTTAGTACTCATGTATTTATTAAAAAAAGATTAGATCTATGTTCATTACATGAAATGAATAATAAAAAGGCCAAAATGAACATATTCTTGTTCGTTTTGGCCTTTTTATTATTGCTTCAGATGATTCTTAACTGCTCTGATAACCAATTCGTGATCTTCTCTGGTGGTAATCCCGAAACTGTTATCATTCCAATAACCCCTACGTCTTTTATTCTGATAGGAAAGCAGCCACCAAACGCAGCATATTCCGAAGTATCTAAAAGATATTTTTCACTGTATGAGATTCCAGTTATTTCACTTTGTATCTGCATATAATACGAGCTATGATCATGCAGAGAAACGACTCGTTTTTTACGCTCAATCCATTTCGTATTTTCCTCATTTGTCCCTGTCATTTTGAAATGAAACAATTGCACACCGTTTTTCGTTATATCAACAGCAATCAATTTCCCCTCTTTCTTCGCTGTTTCAACGATAAATAAACCTAGTTGCAGTGCATCTTCATTTGTAAAAGAGGAAAATTGAAGTGTTTCCTCCTCTATTAAAATTCGTTTACTTATTTCATTCAAATTTGAAGTACTCATATCTTTAACCTCCATAATTGTTTTATGCCACACCGACATTTTTTCGAAATTATTAGGCCATATAGTACAACCTTTCAATCAATCTGATTCTAAATAAACTACTGTAACATCTTTGGTGACTAGTACCGTAAAGCTTGTTTTCTTCTTACTGGTGCTATTATGAATGATATTCAAAGTTATAAAAAAGTACTATTCTAGTTACCCTTATCTTACAGCGACTATTATGAAATATATTTAACATCTTAAAAATGTATGTACTAAAGAATAATATTTTTAATCACTAGCTTTTTTGATCAATCATTATAATCCAATTTCATCAAAATTTTTATCAATTATTACACTATCCAACAATAGGAGGAACAAAGATGGATGAAAATATATCCAAAAGCTGAAAAGCAGTTGAATCCCTTGAAGGAATAGTTGTAATTCACTACATATAGAAATAGACATACAAAAACGCTATCCTTTCCTATAATTCTAAAGAAAGAATAGCGTATTTTTTCAAAAATGAGTTCTTTTATTGAGAAACTTTGATTCTATATCATACATAAAAGAGCAACTAGTGCTAAAACAGCTGGAAGTCCTTGTTTCACAATAATTGATTTATTAGATGTGAAACCTACCGAAAATAGCTGCTATCACCACACAAATCACGAAAAATAATTGGGCAGATATAACCAATTGGATTGAGCCCAAGTACAAGTCCCCAAATGAGACCAGCCGCTAAAAATCCATTATATAAACCTTGGTTTGCAAACATAATGGCTACGTTTCGATCTCCTTCTAAATGCTTCGGTAATTTGAAAGCCATTCGCTACTTTTGAATCAATAAGAACATTCAAGGATCATGATAAACAAATGTTCTAATGCTACGATCCCGACTAAAATAGCTGCGATTATTTCCACACTATTCTGCCCCCTACACTCTCTATTCTTTAATATTCTCTACATTTTTTTGTATCTGTAATAGAACATGAATAAGTATTTTGCGTTCTCTTTCTCCACTGTATTTACGAACATTTCCTTCATAAAATGTTCCTTTTCTTTCTTGTCAAAATATTAATTGATGTATCAATTATTGATACATCAATTAATATACATCTCTCTTTTTATTTTTGCAAGTTTTTTTGCTCAATTGGTTTTATTTTGTCCCAGCAACTTTAAACCAATTCAAAACATCAGTTCGTATTTCTAGAAATCATAATTACTTTAAGTTCATTCTGACAATCATATTTAACTAAATATATAAAAGAATTGAGTTATATCTCCATCAATTTATAAAAATTATTTTTTTCTAAAAACAGATACTTTACGTTTTTTATAGTAATAAAAATCATTTTTTGTTTCAGAGGCAATCCATTTTGTTAGCTTGATGGGCATAGGATAGCACCATATGACGAACCAATTATCTTTCAAGAAGAAGCTGAGAAATCTGGATTTGGTACAGGAGTTGCCTACTTCCCCGATCCAGATGGTACTAATTTAGAGCTAATTGCTCCAAAAGGGCCATTCAGACATGAATAGTTAAAGTAAATTAATACCGAAACAAGCCACCTTCTGCCTGGAAGGTGGCTTGTTTGTCGGCAAGTTGATAGAATGACTAAAAAAGGACAAACTCTCCAATGTGAGAAGTTTGTTCCAAAAAGTTTTTCATGTCAACTATTTTTACACTAATACCAATAATAGTGAATTAGAATAATGACTTAATACTTGCTAAGACAGTAAGTACACCTACAATAATAACAAATACGTTGCTCATTTTCCCTTTGTATTTCAGCTAGTACTGGCACTTTTTGAATCGCATACATCGGTAATAGACATAAGATAGCAGCAACTAATGGACCAGCTTAGAGAATCAATAAGTCCAAGAATACTTGGATTTGTATAAGCAACAAACCAGCATGATAATACAACAAAAGTAAGGATTACTGTCTTAATTGTTTTTTCTTCAATATCTTTTCCACGTGATTTACCGAACTTAATAATCATGTCACGCATTACTTCAAATGCTCCTATATAATGGCCAAGGAAAGACTTTGTAATAGCCACAAAAGCAATAATTGGAGCTGCAATCGTGATTACAGGCGAATTAAGCTCATTAGCAAGATATGAAAGAATTGATAAGTTTTGTTCTTTGCCATTTTTATATCATCTGGAGTCAAGCTGCGATGCGCTATCCAAACGAAGAACATAACAACAGCGAATGTCATGATATAACAAACCTTTTGTATTTGCGCACATTTAGCATCAGTGGCTTCGATTCCATACGTAGCTCTCTGTTTCACAACAAATGATGAAATGCGTAGGTGAATGATTAAATGAGAATACGATGATTGGTAGAATCATCAATATCGTCCCAAAATAGCCTGTTCCTGTTGAAGCAGTTGAAACAGCTGAAAAACTTCAGCATTGACGTATTCCACTGTGGAATTAAAGATATTGCGATAAAAAAGTAGAGAAGCTGTCAAAGGATACACTGACGTACTCGTTACCTTTACAGTAATATCTTGACCAAAATTTAGTATAGCGATAAGACCAAGAAACTAATACAAGAAGTGATAAAATAGCCCTTGGAGGTTCTGGCATGTGCAATTGATGCACGATGAGAAAACTACTTGCAGTATTTGTAAGCGCAACCGAATACACTGGTACGATTGTATAAATTGAACTGAAATATACGATGTTAAAAATGATACTCGCTTTGTTTCCGAAATACTCTCTAATTGTACCTGTGATCCCCTCATCAGCAGAACTAGAAGCGTATATCACTTTAGCAAGCGCCCTATGTGAGTAGTACATAACTGGATATGCAAGTAATGTAATTAGTAGTAAAGATAATAAACCACCTGAACCTGCATTAATCGGTGAAAAAGACGCACCCCTGCTCCAATTGCAGTTCCAAATAGACTGAGTGCCCATGTAGTATCCTGCTTATGCCACTTTTTCGGATCTGCATATTGCTCATTTTTTCAGTGCGGTCTTTTCAGCTTGAACTTCTATTTTCTTTGCAGTATTCCCGTTCATATAACGACTCCCCCTTGTATCTATCTCCTACATCTCTCTTTGCACCTAACAAATATTCCCTTTTCGGAAAATGGATTTCCTTACAAGTTGCCCCACTTTGTATGTCCTTCATCATAATGAATCCAAATTGAAACATTCGCTAGTTAGCGTCCTGATCTAATTGTTAGCGTTCACAAAAAAGTTTACTCGTAATATCCGCTCTTTATATAAAGACCTCTTAAGAGAACAATATCGAATAGACTTCATAAAATACGTTGCAACATTTCTAATAACAGTGTATTACTTTAATGGTTTCTCTTTTTTTACTTTTAACAGTAATTTTAGCTAAACCGGCCTCTCTTCATATCTTCCGAAGGAGATTGACCTAGCTTAACCTTAGCAATACGTTATATCTACGTTACTTCGTTCAGTTACGTATTGCTAAGGTTAAGTTTGTCATACTCGTGTGCTCACCCAGCACCTGGAAAGTGATAACCTGTGTTAATAAACACTACAGGTATAGTATTATCTATTCTACTGGAATTGTGAAGTACTATACTATGAGACTGAAATGAAGATGTGGTAAACAAACTCTTTCCCTCATCTTTATACTTAGTCAACTGCTCTTGTATTTCTTCAAATTTCACGGTCTAGCTCCTTTTATAAACATCAAAGATATCCAATACAACGCCATTTGAAAATAATTTCTCAAATAACTAGCCTTCTTCCCTATTTGAATAATATTAATTTTCATATTTATTGAACCTTAATATCACTAAAAAAGGTGCTGGGTGAGCACACCGAGTATGACAACTTAACCTTTAGCGGTGATG
>NZ_JBSWSU010000007.1:0-4153 GCF_056158185.1 Fulvivirga sp. AWR4_260 | reverse complement strand
TGTTGTATAACTTACTTGACTAAGTACGTATTGCTAAGGTTAAGTTTGTCATACTCGTGTGCTCACCCAGCACCTAAATCAGGAGTGATAAAATGAAAGAAAAATTAATCACGAAGAAACACTTGCATGTAATGAAGTTAGCTGATGGAGGTTGTACCGTATTTGGGTATATGGAAGCTTATTTATTACGTGAAGTCCAGCAATTTGATGAGGAATTCATTAAAATAGTAGATATAGACAAATTGGAAGAAATAACAGGAGAAAAATATGACCCTAAAGGACAACTTCCTTATTTTGGTGCTGTTTTAACTAAAAAAGGGAAGGAATATTTGCATGTAGTAACAGAAATTAAAAAAAACCTACATGCCATGAAAAATCAGAATCTAAGCAATGAAAGATTTGCAAAGATTTCTGAAGAAAATATGGTTTTGTTCGGCAGGCGTGATGAATTAGAGCATTCTCAAGCTTAAAGCTTCGGGGATTGCTTTAAGCAATCAGGAAGGTGATTATATGATTCATGATTTGAAAATATATACATCCTATTTTCAGGATGTGCAGGGATAGAAAAAGAACTTTGAAATAAGGTTCAATGATCGTAATTTTAAAGTTGGAGATATTTTGCTTTTGCGTGAAATACTTGCCTGATGAAGGCGAAATTCACAGGAAAAAGTGTGGAAAGGGAAGTGGTATATATAACTGATTATGCACAGCGTGATGGTTTTGTTGTTATGGGTATTACATAAAATTTTATAATAGGGGGAATGGAAAAATGAAAAAATTTATTCAATTCATACAAAATTACTTCGTTAAATTGTCATTGTCTTGGTATTTGCTAGGAATTGTAATGGCTGCTGTTGCAATTTCAATAAACCGAACTGATGATTTAATAATCAATATCATACTACTTTCTGCTATTGGTTTTCCGATAGTTACAGCGGTGTTTCTATCAGTTTGGGGGATTATTAGATTTATCAGGAACGTAACAAAATATATCCATAAAAATGGATATGACAATCATGTCAGCAACTCAAATAGGATTTGTAATAAACATTGTATTATTTATATTAATGGTTTCACTTGTTAGCTATCTTCAAGATTTGTCTGTTTTAGGTGTTATGTCGTTATTTATATCATTGTTAGCTCTTGTTTTTGGTATACTTAACACAATTAATTATATACGTATATATGGTTACCATAGATTTACGTATAACGTAAAAGAGTTTCATTCAGTAAGGAAAGGCTTTGCCATCCTTTATTTTCCCTAACATGTTCAATCTGAGTATACTCAAATTGAACATATAGGGGTGTAGGTGAAATCAAGGTTATTTGTGTTCAATCTATGTTCAATCTGATAAAATGGTTATAAAGCAAGCTTTAATTAAAAATAGGTTCGTTTAGAAATGAGGGATAACTTGAAGGGATATTCAGAGAGAAACGAAAAGGCAATTAAAAGAGTACAGGGATTATTAGCTCTTTCTGAAAATAATCCGAATGAAGAAGAAGCTCAATCAGCATTCCTTATGGCTCAAAAATTAATGCTGAAACATGATATTGCTATGAGTGATATTTGTTTAGAAGAAAATGTACGAAATATTGATGAAGGTCAAGTTACGGTTTTTAAAAAGTTATACTGGTGGGAAAAGAGAACTAGCTACTATTATTTCTAAAAACTTTCGTGTTCGGTGGTTTATAAGGAATAAACTTCTAAATGGAGAACGTAAAGTGAAAAGATCAATTATCTTCTTTGGCTATGACACAGATGTAGCTTTAGGGAAGAAAATGTATTCCTTAGCGTATGAAATCATTGTATTTTACACAAAACAGTATGTTGAAATTTATTACAGCAGCAACAATATATTCAGGTCTAAACAAGTGACTTCCGATATTAAAAATTCATACATGAAAGGTTTTTTAAATGGATTGCAAAAAAAATTTGTAGAACAAGTTAACGAAATGAAAAAAGAAAACGCTCTGATGGTTCTTGTTCCTGAGGAAATACAAAGAAAATACAATGAAATGTTTGAGGGAACAAAACCATTAATTCATTGTATTCCAACTGCAAAGGAAAGTATCGCCTACAAACAAGGTTATGAAGATGGGAAGAAGGTTGATTATACAAAATCGACAATTGACGAACAAGTCTAATAGGGGGATTAAAGTGAATTATGAAGTTACTGAAGAAAAAGTATTGCGAATAGCGAAAAGATATGGATTAAAGGCTAAGAAAAGTGATTCTCCAGGATTTTTTATTAACGGAAAGAAAATAAGTATAGATGAACTCTATGCTGATTTGTTTGGAAATCAAGGTGAAGGTGAGTGTGTTATGGATGGTGTTAAATTGAAGGAAGAACTTCGAAATTTTTTTAACAGCAAAACAAGAGAAGAAATAAAAGATTTTTTCGCTGAATTAGGATTCAAAGTAGAAGATGGAGAAGGTGAAATTATATATACAGACACCAAAGAATCTTTTGAAAAAGAAGCTTATGACTTTTTTAACAAAATGAATGATGACGAATTTATAGATTACTTAAAGAGTTTTGATGTAGAAGTAGAGGAAAAATAAAAAGAGAGGGGCGAGGTAAGTGAAACTATTATCAGTATGTATGACAACCGAAGGAATCACAGTAGACATTAGAGATGAATCTGGTAAATCAAAGGCAGTTTTTAATACAAAGGAAGATATGCTAGATCACTTGACAGTTTATATAAAAAGGGCCGCCTAGATGAATATGGATTGAATGTTGCTAACGAATTTGGCCAGCGGTGATTAATCACCTTAGTTATTAGTACAAAAATTGAACGACTTTATTGTGACCAAAGTGTAGATATTGAATACAGCAGTAAATTAAATATACATTTTATATGTCAAAATCTCAATATGGATTTTTCTTATCAGCCTAAATCGGCTGTAGGGGAAAATCTAGTTGAGTTTGAACAAAGGATAAAAACAGGGAAAGAACATATTTTAGACAAGATTAAGTTAGGGAAATTAATTGTAGATAAAAACGGATATTCTTATCAAACTGTAGAATTTACAGATGTAACGATAGATTACACCGATGTTGTAGTTTCTTTTCTTGCTAGACCTATTCGACCAGTAGGAAGAAAGGAAGCGAAAGCTAAGCTTGTAAATGAAAGGAAACGAAAATTAAACCTTTCCTTGATTTGATTAGAATACAGAAGGGAAATTAAACATGGATTTTATAAAACAACGTATTCCTGATGATAGTAAACGAAAAAAGTTTCATGTTACCAGTTTGGTTAGTGTCTTAATTATGGCATTAATGTTGATATTTGATACAAACATTAAACAATTCATTAACTCAAATATTTTACCAGAGTGGGTGCTTGTTTTTATGTATTTTTATATAAAAACAGTAATGATAGGGTTATCGGTTATTTACTTCTATGTAATAATAATTCATCCAATAATAAATGAAATAAGGAGGTAATAATATTCTATCTTCATTTAAAAAAATTCATATTGATAACATTGAGGAATTAAACGGACTATCCAATCGTGATCGTAAAATAATAAATAAGAGGATTGAAAAATTATCAATCTTGCTAAAAAATGGGCAGATTATATTTACTGATGAACACTACTGGGCGTTTATGGACTTAAAAAAAAGATTCCATCAAGATAATTTGAGTAACCAAGAATTAGAAGCTTTAAACGGAGTAATAGATTTTATGAGGATAAAACGGACTACAAAATTCCGATTTTTTGTTTTACCTCCATAAGCCCTATTGAAATACTTGTTATCTTGTTTGTTTTTGCTTTTATTTTATATATCTTATAAAAAAGAAAGAGTGAATTAAATATGAGTAGTGATAAAGTTTATAAACAGGCTGTAAGTAATGCTTGGGAGCAAATAGAGGAAAACGAAAAAGAAAAATTAATTAAATATGAAAATAACCCCAAAGATTTTTTAAGTAAATTAAGTGATGAAGAATTTCGTCAATTATTATTAAGAGCAGGATTTGCTGTAGAAGATGGGAAAGGCGATATTATTTTTACGGATAATATTAATAATCAAAAAAAGGAGCTATAGAAGATGAAGGAGAGGTAAGGTTTTCCGTTACATTTAACGGTAGATAGTCTAATGAAATTATTTTAACATTATATTCTTGAAGGAATGAGGATTTCATG
>NZ_JBSWSU010000006.1:0-5406 GCF_056158185.1 Fulvivirga sp. AWR4_260 | reverse complement strand
AAGGTTAAGTTTGTCATACTCGTGTGCTCACCCAGCACCTTATTGACTGATTACTTGCTGAAGCCATCTGCTCTATAGTTTGTGATACACCATCGGAATAAGTAGGACCGCCAAGAATGGTGTTTACTGTTACTTCACTATTTTTGGTGAGTTCAGCTAGGCCTCGGCTTATTGATAGCATAGCTGTTTTTGTAGTACCATAGTGAATCATGTTTGATGGAATGTTTACACCAGATTCACTGCTGATGAAAATTATTCTGCCCCAATTCTTTTTAAGCATTTTAGGTAGTAGCTCACGCGATAATCTGATGCTGCTCATAACATTTACTTCAAACATTTTGAGCCAATCATCATCAGTGATTTGATCAAATTCTTTGAGTTCAAAAATGCCTACATTATTGATCAGGATATCAATGCTGGGAAGTTGAGCTAACAGTTGCTTGACTTCTGCACGATTGCTGAAGTCAGCGGCAATTCCTGATATCTTGGCACTAGGGTATTCAGAGCGTAGTTTTTCTAGAGTGATATTGAGTTTTGTGGAATTACGGCCATTAATGATGACCTGAGCTCCTTCTGATAACAAGCTTTTGGCAATACTTAGTCCTATACCCTGACTTGACCCACTGATAAAGGCTGTTTTTGATGATAAATTTAAATTCATAGTTTTTTACCTATTTTTGTAATGATCATTACAAAAATAGGTAAAAAAATTAATTCAGTATACTAAGTTGCATTTCAATTTGTTCTGTAAGTGTTTGCTGATCAGGATAAATTCTCCTTAAAACATTGAGGCCACTCCAAAAAGTGATTAAATACTTTCCTAGAATATGGGCGGGAGTTGTGTTGTTCATTTGTCCTGTTGCCTGCGCCCGTGCAATGGCTGCGGTATACATTTCTTCTACTTCTTGTAGTATCCTTGTGGCATCTTTCTCTAAATCTTCATCATTTTTCAGCCGCTTACCTTTATCGTTGCGGGACGGTGGGCGAAAAAGATGGACCGTGTCGTATAGCGCTGCGAACAGGAGTAACAGTCCTTTCGTGATTTTTCCTGACTGTGCTGGTGGTGGGGGAAACGGGCGGCTTCCTTCAACTTGATGCTCGGTGCCCTGGCTCGGAATCGGTTACGGTTTTTACTGGCTTGCTGATAACGTTCTGACTTTTGAAATTACAGAGCCGGATACACCAAGATTTTTTTAACGGCTTTCTCGGTGTCCTGCAGTCGCTTGGCGGTATGACAGGACCCCTTTTGGCCGGCTTTATCATTTCTCGCGCCTCAATAACTTTACCGGGTACACAGTGATTTTCAGTGCTTCGTTTGCCTTATTTATTGTAGCCGTGCTCGTGAGTTTTGGATTATCTAGAAGAAGAGCACGGGGGAATTTTTCTTTCCGGCGGATTGTAACCGAGCGGAAGCATAATGTGGACTGGAAACGTATTTTAAATGCTCATGTAGCCCAGGGATTCAGAGAGGGAACTTTTTTGTTTGCTGTATCCATTTGGATTTTCCTGCTGACAAAAGATGAACTGTCGTTGGGAGTTTTCAATTTGGTTTACTCCGGTTTTTCATTTATGTTTTATTTTCTGGTGAGCAGATGGGTGAAACCGAACGGAGGAAAACATCGATCTTTATTTCAGGCCTCTGCTTATATGTAAGTGTCATCATCCTTCTATTCAGCAGCACGATGCCGCTACTTTTCATTGTACGCCGCTGTTGCCGGTGTGTTTTCCCTTTGTTGTACGTGCCCTACGTGTCTCTCACCTATGATGTCATCGGGAGATCGTGGAATGCGGCTGAGATGCGGATCGAATATATCGTAGTTCGGGAAATTTTTTTGAATATGGGGAGAGTTCTATCCATCTCTCGTTTTTTTTTGGGCCATTACATTTATTCCTCCGTGAAACGGGGATTCCTTACATTCTGCTTCTTGTCGGCGGAGGACACTTCCTGATTTACTTTTTCATTCGAGGTATTGATTCGAAACCTCCCCGAGTGACACAGACAATCGAAACCAAACACCCATGAGCTTCTTCTATTCTCAGGACCTGGAAGAAATGGTATAATAGCAGAAGGATTTTGAAGAAGGAGAGGAGTTCATGGGGAAAAACAAACGACATAAAGATAATACACACCTTCCCTTTCGGTTGAACGTGGTGTTTTTTATTGTGTTCGTCTTATTTGCCGGAATCATTCTGCAGCTCGGAGTTGTTCAAATATTGAATGGCGAAGAAGCACAGGATGAAATTGACCGCACTGAAAATACAACGACAACCATTTCTGTGCCGCGGGGTGAAATGTATGATCGTAATGGTCAGGTGATTGTTGATAATGAACCGTTATACTCGATTACGTATACACCACCCAAAGGGGTGCAGGCCGGAGACAAGCTGGAACTTGCTCAGACATTGTCCTCTTATATTGACATGGACTATGAAGAGTTGACAGATCGTGACCTAAAGGAATATTTCTACCTGCAGAATGAGCAGGAGGTCCGTGATCGTGTAGAGGATCAAGTGACAGAAGATAAGGATAACGGCGATGTATATCAGCTGCAGCTGGACAGCATTACAGAAGAAGAGATCTCCGGCTACGATAATCAGACGAAAGAAGTCATCGCTGTGAAAAAGGAGCTTGATCAGGCGTATTCCCTGGCGCCGCATGTAATTAAGAATTCAGATATTACAGAAGCGGAATATTCCGCGGTGGCAGAAAACCTGGCGAAGCTTCCAGGCGTGAATGTAACTTCAGACTGGGAACGTACATATCCGTATGAGTCCACGTTTCCGCAGTTACCTCGGAAGTATCACATCAAGTGAGCAGGGTCTCCCTAGGGATGATCTTGATTATTACATGTCTCTGGATTACAGCCGCAATGACCGTGTTGGTACAAGCGGACTTGAACAGGAATATGAGGATGTTCTACGGGGGACGAAGGAAAAGGTCCAGTATGAAACGGACAGCAACAACACCGTCATCAATTCCAAAGTCATCCGTGAAGGTCAGGCGGGAAAAGACCTGCAATTGACCATTGATATGGAGCTTCAGGAAGAAGTGAATAAAATTGTCCAGGAAGAGCTTCAATCAGCCATCGTCAAATGCGCCTTCTCTAAACCGTCATCTGGAGAATGCCATTGCTGTCGTTTCCAATCCGCAGTACAGGAGAAATTCTGGCGATCAGCGGACAGACCTACAACCGCAGTCCGGAAGAAGGAGAGGACCGTTTCACAGACACTTCCCATCAGGCGTTATACAATGCCTATATGCCGGGATCAACGGTTAAGGGGGCAACAGTTCTGACAGGTCTTCATGAAGGTGTCGTTACACCGAATACATGGATCAATGACAAACCTATTACAATAGCCGGCAGCCAAAAAGCATCATACACGTCGGGGATCGGATCTGTTAACGACATAGCTGCCCTGCAGCAATCCTCCAACGTCTACATGTTCTTCCTAGCTATGTATCTTGGTGGAGAAACAAGCAATCAATATAATATGAATGCTTTGAAACTGGAAGATGAAACGTTAGACAAGTTCGTTTACAATTTCAACCAGTTCGGGCTGGGCGTCACCACTGGAATTGACTTTCCGTATGAGGCAACTGGAGTCAAT
This sequence comes from Fulvivirga sp. AWR4_260, assembly GCF_056158185.1. Taxonomy (NCBI): domain Bacteria; kingdom Pseudomonadati; phylum Bacteroidota; class Cytophagia; order Cytophagales; family Fulvivirgaceae; genus Fulvivirga; species Fulvivirga sp. AWR4_260. The sequence goes on along the minus strand of NZ_JBSWSU010000006.1, from coordinate 1,797 downwards.
GGTACACTTCAAAACCCTGGGGAAATCCTCGACTTTTCCATCGGGCAGTTCAATACGTATACAGCGATGCAGTTGAATCAATACGTCTCGACAATTGCAAATGGCGGCGACCGTATACGTCCGAGTCTCGTCAACAGTGTCCACGAACCATCCAGCAGCGAGGGACTCGGTCCGGTTTATAAAGATTATACGCCGGAGGTGCTGAACCAGCTTGATATGGATTCGTCCTATATTGAGCGTGTACAGGAAGGCTTCAGGCAGGTGGCCCAGACGAGCGAAGGAACGGCGAGTTCCATATTCTCAGAAGCAGCCCTATGCCCAGTATGATATGGCTGTGAAGACAGGTACGGCACAGGCGTCTAAAACAGTTTTCAGTGAAGACGGAGAGAGAACCACCTACGATGAGCTTCTGAACAAAACTTTGGTCGGCTATGCCCCATCGGATAATCCGGAAATTGCCTTTTCCATCATTTCTCCTTACCTGGGAGAAGGGGCAACAAGTACGTTCAACATCAGCAATAACATTGGTGCCCGGATTGGTGAGGCGTACTTCGAGCTGAAAGAAGCACGGGAAAATGGTACCGCTGACGAAGGACCGGATGAACAAGAGAATAACAACGGAGAAGATGCAGAAACTGAGGAGTGATACACAACGTATCACTCCTTTTTTATACGAAGACGGAGAAATATAGCGTAAAAATAAGTCATTTCCCAATCTTTTTCGCTAAAAAACCTCAATTTACAAAACCTTTACGTTTCATTCATATGTTATTAAAACTCCTGCTCGTTAGTATATAAAATGTGAGTTGGCCAAGCGGCCGGCAGCATTAAATATTTATAAATAATAGGGGGAGAAAGAAATGAAAAACTTCAAGAGTTTAGCACTAATGCTTGCATTCATCCTTGTAGTAGGAGTGCTTGCAGCATGTGGTGGTTCCGAGGAAGGCAACACAGAAGAACAGGACAGCACAAGCGGTGAAGGTTCTGGAGAAGAAAGCTCCGAAGAAGTATCCGGCCCAATCGACATTGATGGTTCTTCTACTGTGTTCCCGATCATGGAAAACTTAACTTATTCCTATCAGCAGAGAACGACCGGAAGTTGACGCAACATTGAACTCTTCTGGTTCCGGCGGTGGATTCAAAAAATCTACAGTTGGTGAAATTGATCTAAGTAACGCTTCCCGTGAGATCAAGGAAGAAGAAAAATCAATCGCTGAAGAAAATGATATTACTCTTGAGCCTCTAGAGCTGGCTTACGATGGTCTTTCTGTAGTAGTGAGTGCTGAAAATGATTTCGCTGAAGAGCTTACAATCGATCAGCTTAAGCAGATTTTCCTCGACTCTTCTGACGCTCAAATGTGGTCTGACATTAACCCTGACTGGCCTGAGGAACAAATTAAAATCTTCAGCCCTGGTCATGATTCCGGTACATTCGACTACTTCAACGAAGTTGTTCTTGAAGAAGAGCCGATGAAAGAAGGCGAAAACACAACTCTTTCTGAGGATGACAACGTTCTTGTACGTGGAATTAAAGACAATCCAAACGCGATTCGGATTCTTTGGATATGCCTACTACGCTGAAAACCAGGACAGCCTGAAAAGCTCTTGCCATTTCTGAAGGTGAAGGCGAAGCTGTTGAACCGAATCCGGAAACGATCCAGGATGGTTCATACACGCCACTTTCCCGCCCGCTATTCACATATGTAAACGTGAATGCTTATAAAGAAAAAGCGCAGGTTCGTGACTTTGTAGAGTACACGTTGAACAATGCTGGTAAAGGAGCTGAAGAATGCGTTG
>NZ_JBSWSU010000005.1:0-5689 GCF_056158185.1 Fulvivirga sp. AWR4_260 | reverse complement strand
AAGGTTAAGTTTGTCATACTCGTGTGCTCACCCAGCACCTAAGGTTAAGTTTGTCATACTCGTGTGCTCACCCAGCACCTATGTGCTTTCCATACACCATTTTCAATGCATTTAAAGCCAACCTTTTCCCTACATCTTCTTTATTTTTTGGGTGAATATCCCCTGCTTCTCCTATATCTATCGCGGTGGCCATTCCAGTATTTGGCAATTCCAAAGCCATCGCTTGGGCTTCGCGAAGTTCAGCCCAATTGTTGTCTTCAGGCTGAGTAACTTCAGGCATATAATTGGCCAATTGCACAAATATGAAAGGGAGTTCGTACCCCCACTGCTTTCTCCAATCTTGAATTAAAGCGGGAAAAAGTTCGCGGTATTCGTAAGCACGATCTACGTTCGATTCTCCCTGGTACCAAATCGCTCCCGTAATTGGGAATTTAGTTAATGGCGCTACGTTGGCATTATATAAAACCGCAGGACTTGGAAAACGGTGTGATACTTGGAACATTCGGCATTTCGAATTGGCTCGCATCAATTGCTCTTCCTTTTCTGTACTTCCACTCACCCCACAAAATGTCATTTCCCCAGAAAGCACTTGTGGTAAAACCACCAATTCCGCCTGCATCTAAAAACTCGAACCACCAAAACATTGCCTTTTGGCCTTAAATATTTTGACGGCACTTTATAACCTCGGTGGTTATGCTTGCCATAAGTTTCGCCCACTTGATGACCATTAACCCAAGTCATGTCATAATCATCAATCTGAGAAAGATTGATTTGGTATTCTTCACCTTTAAAATCTTCTGGTAAATCGAAAGTGGTTCTAAACCAAACCGCCCCATCAAAATCTTTGAGCTCTGGTTCATTTTCCCAAGTATTTCCCGAAGGTGTAATGGATTTCCAATCTGAAATATCAGTTTCAGGCAAGTACCATTTTTCATCCAATCCCTTTCCGAAGTAATAATATTCAGCGAACCACTTTTCCTTTTTAGCTTCAAACGCTTGGTTCAGTTGAGCCACGCTTTTACCTTCTTTTACAATTGGGCTGAGTAACTTTTCAAACTGCGGAAATTCCATCAAAGCCTCATTGCTCATCCATGTTTCTGCTGCAGTTGCTCCCAGGTTATCGCTGATCAAACCAATGGGAACACCAGTTTCCTTAAAGATGGACTTGCCGAAATGATAGGCTACTGCTGAAAATCGATTTATTTCTTCCGTGCTCAAAGTATGCCATCCATCTGTGGTAATATCTTCGCGTGGCATGTAATCAGTTTCTACCCAAACCTTCATCATGCGCACCTGCCCTGTGTTAATAAAACTGGTATCGGTTTCTTGATAGTTGGTTGAGCTAATGGCAAATTCCATGTTCGACTGACCAGAGCAGATCCAAACATCACCCACCAAAACATTGTCTATAGTAAATGTATTTTCTCCTGAAACTTGAAGAACATATGGCCCTCCTGCTTTCATCGCAGGAAATTCCACTAGCCAAGTGCCCTTTCTAGAAGTTTTTACAAGCTCGCTTTGCCCATTGAATGTTACTTTTACCTTCTCTCCAGATTTTGCCCAACCCCAGATTTTGATGGGCTGATTGCGTTGCAAAACCATGTTGTCTCCAAAAACAGATGGAAGTTTTACCTCTGATTTGGCTTGAAAGCAAAGGAGCAATGCTACAGTTGCTATGAAGTTCTTTAGGTTGATCATATCAAATCCATTTTATATCCACAGATCAACTTTCCACAGGTTTGGAACCTTTGGAAAGTTATATCGGTCTTTTTCGGTTTCTCCTTTTGATCTAAACACTCGGAGTGAGGGCCAAAAAAGAAGCTGTCTGTTATTTATCTCTCAAAACCCAGCCTTCATGCCAGTTTCCGGAACGCACAAAGGCCTTGATCGTGGCACATTCCTTACCTTCTGATTCACCAAAAGGCCGAATTGTATATTCGCCAACATGCGCGGGCACAACAAAAGTCTCGGCATAATGCACCACAAATGGCTCAAAGCTTTGGTTTGGGCTTTCCACAATCGCTTCCCTACCTTCTACCAAATTCAAAACATTTACGCCACCATTCGTATGGTGCGTCACTTTTTGACTGAACCAATGCCTTCTGGTTTCTATAAATTCCAATTCGTGCAAACCTGTTCTTTCTTCGCGCCAGCCGTCACCTTCAGCCAAAAGTTCGGTGCGATTCAGAATATTTTTTTCTGTCCAATCTTCTGTTCTACTCCAATCAATTACCTTTTCGCCATGCGAAATATTGATGGGCCTCGGTTTACCATCCAAACCTAAACGCCCCCAATCCCAAAGCTTAAAAGTGAAAATATAAGGTGTAGCGCTAATTTCGAGCACCATACTGTCTCTTCCTGAACAATGGACGGTACCCGCTGGAATCAAAACGTGATCATGCTTTTTCACAGGCCATTTTTTCACGTGTTTATCGGCATCAAAGTCAGAATCGCCAGTTTGTGCTTGTTCCAAATCCTGAATCATGGCTTCAGGTTTAACACCGTCTTTCAAGCCCAAATAAACAAAGGCATCTTCCTTGGCATCGAGCATGTAATAGCTTTCATCTTGGGTATATTCCATACCAAAATGCTGCTTGATATATTCCGTAGTTGGGTGAACTTGCAGGCTCAAATTACCGCCATCCATGGTATCCAAAAAATCGAAACGAATAGGGAATTCCGCACCAAATTTATCGTAGACAAACTCACCTAATAGCGCTTCGGGTTGGTTAAAAACTAAATCTATGGAAGGAATTTCAACAGTCTCTTCTCCAAAAGCCAGCAACAAACTGTTCTCTTCTGGTACACAATCAAAACCCCAAGCAAAGTTGATTTCGGATCGATCCAAATCAACCACTTCTTTCAACCATTGACCACCCCAAGGGCCTGGATCGAAAAACGGAACCAACCTAAATGGCTGATTTACTGCACTTTTCAAACCTTCTAAAAGTAATTTTCCAGAAATCATTTTAGGCTGTGCCTCCTGATTGGTGTCGATTAGATAATTCAATCGATTCAGTAAAGCCTTTTTTATGCTCATCAAGTACGCGCCAGTCCACAAAAAAAGACTGCTTATACAATCTGAAAAAATCTATATCGGAATTCTGTACACCCAAATTATCGATTCGGGATTTTCGCATTCTCAATTGAATTTCCCAGCGAGCCATATCAAGATAAACGAGCAGGTCTGGTTGTTCACAAAATAGAGCAGCCCCTTCTCCATAAATAACCGTTACACCCGTTGATTCCGCAACACTCCTTTTAACTTCAGAAAGCTTAGTCTCATTAAAGAAATCAATGAGTTTAAGTTTGGTCATAAAGCCAAAAATGCGATCATCCGTAACATCAGGATAAACCATTTCGCTTATCTCTTCTTCGGCCTTAAAACTATCGGTACTATTGATAAAGGCATCGAATTTCAAACCTTCCTTTAAAGCAGTTTTTACTTCGTGATGCAACACACCTTGATAGCAATCGATAACAACTACAATCCTTTCCTTATCGATTTTAGTGATTTCTGCATTCAATTGGGCTACAATATTTGCCCAGCCTTTTACGCAGTCGCTGGTATTGTTGCTTACTTGAATCGCAGGATATTTATTGAAATTTGAATTCATTGAATTATTTCTAAATTTGACTGTTTAGCATATGATAAAGCCCTAGAATACCGGCATATTCCAGCTGTTCCGCACTTTTGATTTCAAGCGGATTATCCTTTATCCAAACATTCTTATTGATTAATTCTTCGATTTTGGGAATGATCAAGTCCTTGCTGTGCATCACCCCTCCTCCGATCACGATACACGCTGGATCATAAGCCAAAATCATATTGATAATGCCCAAAGCCCAGGCATAAATAGAGTGATCCTGGTACTTTTAAGAGCAAGCTGATCACCGTTATCTGCATGTGTAAAAACGCTGGCAAAATCTACTTCCGAAATATTGCTCAGAGAACTTTCAGAGAATTCAGGGTAGTCTTTCACATGGGCCAACATCCAAGTAGAACCTTCAGATTCCACACAACCGATATGGCCACAGTTGCACTCCTTTCCATGCAAATTGATAGTCATATGACCGCCCAAATTACCTGCAATGTGATTTACACCTCGAACCATTTGCCCGTTGATCATCACAGCAGAACCAACACCGGTACCCAATGTGATCATCACCAAATCCTGAAAATTTTGCCCAGCTCCGTATTGCCATTCGCCAGATAAAGCTGCCCGAACATCATTTTCCAGCACCAAAGGCACTCCCCAACCATCTTGAGCCCACTCTTTCAAAATCAAGTGTAGTCGCATCGGGGTATTTCACATATTTGGATGAGAATTCGGGCTTTATGGACATCCACTATGCCCGGAAAAGCAATGCCGATCCCTTCCAATTGAAGATTTTCCTCTTTTAATGTTTTATCAACTTCTGAGGAAATCACCTCGAGTTGTTTCTCTAAACTATTCTCTGCAGCTGCGGGTAGAATTCTTGCCTTCTATAATTTCACCTTCATGAATGAAACCCATCTTTATGCGGGTTCCACCCATATCCACGCCCACTTTAACCTTCCTTGTCATGCCGTTTTCTTTGCTTATTTCGTCCAACTTTGCTCTATTTCTTCTAGCGTACGCTGCTCTGGTTTCAGGCACTTTGAGTTTTACAAAAAAACGAGAAGAATAATGGAATTGAGTAAGAAAATGCCAAAGGTAAATGCACCGCCAACCAAGACGTAAAAGCACTGGTGTAAACTGAGTAATGAAAATCACCCCGACCCAAAGAATGAGTGTACAAAATGACATTGCTACTCCTCGGGTTTTGGTTGGGAAAATTTCTGAAAAATCAAAACCCAAGGAATTGGCCCCAGAGAAGAGGCAAAACAGGCAATGAAACCCAGAATAAATATGGAGTAGCCAAGGCCCTGTAATCCCAAAATGGAAGCACATAATTACGCCAATCAAACTGACAATCATTCCGCTAACTCCGTAAATGAGCAGAGTTCTTCTTCCCAGTTTTTTTATCTCGTAAGCCATATTGGCCACAAACGTGAACAGTGTATTGATAACACCTATAGTTATGGTTTGCAAAAAGGCTGATTACTGAACCAAAACCTATGCTTTTGAAAATTTCTGGAGCGTAGTAAATAATGGCATTGATACCCGTAATCTGAGGATAAAAGCGCCGCGAACACCATTCCTACGATCAAAGCCATTCTCAATCCTTTTCCGAAAATATCCTGGAATCGTTCCCGAATCTCACGTTGTAAGGCCGCTTGTATTTCAGACATCAACTCATTGGCCTTTTGCTTTCCATTTACTTTGGTAAGAATATCATTGGCTTCGGCAGTTCTTCCTTTTTTTTTCACCAACCATCGGGGGCTTTCAGGCACTATAAAAAGCAACACCAAGAAAAGCACTGCTGGAATCATTTCGGAACCGAGCATATAGCGCCAACCCATATCGATGTTCCAAGCTTCGTTACCCGATTCTGCAATTTTGAAATTGACGAAATAGATAATGTTAATTCCCAATACAATAGCCAATTGATAAAGGCTTACCAACCTGCCACGAATATGAGAAGGTGCAATTTCAGAAATATACAGGGGGGAGAGCATTGAGGCCGCTCCCACCCCTACGCCCCCAATAAAGCGAGCGATTACAAATTCTGTAAGGTTGCGGGGAATGGCTGCTCCCAATGCCCT
>NZ_JBSWSU010000004.1:0-4699 GCF_056158185.1 Fulvivirga sp. AWR4_260 | reverse complement strand
TGCTTAAATTATAGAGTACTAAGTAATGGGAAAATAATTCTGGATAATCATTTAATGGACTTCTTTCGATAGGTAATGAATAATTTTTATTTACAATATTATATTTGAAATATCGATTGATCTCTTTGTTTTGAGGGAATTTTATATGTTCCTTCGTATAGAGAATATCTGTTCCATCCACTTGTAGTTTTTCGGAAAGAAAAGTAGAAAATCTCGATTCAGTCATATGATAATGATTAAGAATAGATATTGGAACAAAGAAGTCATCTTTTTCTTTTTTTATATCAATAAATGTTTGTTCTTTTTGGATAGACTGAAACATTATTTCCATCTCTGGGATTTGTCTCAATAAATCAACCATATAAAATTTGTCCCCTTCTAGATGTTTCATATGGAACATTTTTTCTGCCATATATGGAAATAAGCCACTCTTTTGTAGTTTCACTTCATCTTTTAAAAAGAGGTATTGCTGCTTTTTCTTTTTTCTTGTCGAAACTCCATGAGCCAGTACGGAGGTCGTATCTGGATAAAGAGGGTCAATAGTTAAAATACAAGCTTTTATTAGATGAACTAGGCCGTAGAAATAGAGAATTGGTTTAATAATTAACGGGGCAGCGGCGGCTTGTTCATAGTAAACCTTACCGTGTTCAATGTAATATATAAACGGATAAGTATTTTCAAAACTCTTTTGTGATGCTTGTTCAATTCCTTCGTTTTGATAACTTTTTTCTAAAAATGCTTTGGTTGTTTCTGTTGAAAAAAAGGGTAAATATGATTGCCAATTGTCGTAAGAATGCTTCAAAATATACAACCTCCAAATAATCTGAAAAATCCAACTTATAGCAGTGTCCTTGACAGTATTTTGTCCAATTGATAACCTACTAATAATATTTTCATGTTCAGGAGGTCAAAAAAATGTGGGAAACTAAATTTGAAAAAGAAGGTTTAACTTTTGATGATGTACTGCTTGTCCCTGCTAAATCTGAGGTATTGCCGAAAGATGTCGATTTGTCGGTGAGACTGTCTGAAAAGGTAAAGTTGAATGTTCCAATTATCAGTGCTGGTATGGATACAGTAACTGAAGCTGAAATGGCTATTGCAATGGCACGCCAGGGTGGATTAGGTATTATTCACAAAAACATGTCCATTGAAGCAACAGGCAGATTTAGTTGATAAAGTAAAACGCTCTGAGAGTGGCGTTATTTCTGATCCGTTTTTCCTTACTCCCGAACAACAAGTGTATGATGCTGAACATTTAATGGGCAAATATCGTATATCAGGTGTTCCAATTGTAAATAATCTTGACGAACAAAAACTTGTTGGTATTATTAACAAACCGTGACCTTCGTTTCATTCAAGATTTCTCTATTAAGATCTCTGATGTAATGACGAAAGAAAACCTAGTAACTGCTTCAGTAGGTACAACGCTACAAGAAGCAGAAAAAATATCTGCAACAAGTATAAAATTGAGAAATTACCTCTTGTTGATGATAATGGTGTTTTAAAAGGACTTATCACTATTAAAGATATTGAAAAAGTCATTGAGTTCCCTAACTCAGCGAAAGATGCACAAGGCCGTTTACTTGCTGGTGCAGCAATCGGTATAACAAAAGATACATTGAAAAGATTAGAGTTACTTGTTAAAGCTCAAGTGTAGATGTAGTAGTAGTCGATACGGCTCACGGCCACTCAGCAGGTGTTATTAATACAGTAAAAGAAATTAAAGACAAATACCCTGACCTGACGGTTGTAGCAGGTAATGTAGCTACTGCTGAAGGTACACGTGCATTGTTTGAAGCTGGAGCTGATGTTGTAAAGGTAGGTATTGGACCTGGATCTATTTGTACAACTCGTGTGGTAGCAGGTGTTGGCGTGCCACAAATTACAGCGGTATATGATTGTGCAACAGAAGCACGTAAACATGGTAAAGCGATTATCGCTGATGGTGGGATTAAATATTCAGGAGATATCGTGAAAGCATTAGCTTCTGGTGGACATGCAGTTATGCTAGGAAGTATGTTAGCTGGTGTATCTGAAAGTCCAGGTGAAACAGAAATTTTCCAAGGACGTCAATTTAAAGTCTATCGTGGGATGGGATCCGTTACTTCTATGGAAAAAGGATCAAAAGATCGTTACTTCCAAGAAGATAATAAGAAATTCGTTCCAGAAGGCATTGAAGGACGTATTCCATTTAAAGGTTCATTAGCAGATACAATTTATCAGTTAGTTGGTGGCGTTCGCTCTGGTATGGGTTACTGCGGGGCAGCAAATTTAGAATTCTTAAGAGAAAATGCACAGTTTATCCGTATGACAGGTGCTGGTCTTAAAGAAAGTCACCCACATGATATCCAAATTACGAAAGAAGCACCAAATTATTCATTATAATTTTTTTAAGAAAGTAAGAGGGCAGGTCCTCTTACTTTTTTTTTGCTTGGAAAGATATCAGACTTTCGTCATTGTTAGCAAAATGCACAGTGTTTTCTCAGGCGGATTGACCTAAGGAATAGAGAAAGAAAAGGGATGTTCATGAAAACGCCAAGATTAGGAAAAGGTTGTTTGTATCCATGAAGGACATCTTATGATAAAATAACAAAAGCTGAAAAAAAAGTTGGAGGGCTTTGGAATTGAGAAGAAAAGGATATCGTAAAGTTGTTGCAAGTTTCTTGGTGTTGATTATGGTGTTAGGCATTCTTCCAAATGTACATAAAGCAAGTGCAAAAGAAGATATACTTAATATTAATGCAGATGCAGCTATTCTAGTAGATGCAGAAACAGGTAGGGTTTTATACGGGAAAAACATTGATAAGGTGCTTGGTATTGCAAGTATGTCAAAAATGATGACCGAGTATCTTTTATTAGAAGCTATTGATGAAGGTCGAGTATCATGGGATCAAGAGTATGCTGTAAGTGAGTACGTTTGGAAAGTGTCTCATGACACAGCGCTTTCGAATGTTCCTCTTAGAAGAGATGGGACATACAGCATTAAGGAATTATTTGAAGCAATGACTATTTATTCCGCAAATGGAGCAACAATTGCCATTGCTGAGACAATTGCTGGTTCTGAAAAGAACTTTGTGCAAATGATGAATGAAAAAGCAGAGGAATTAGGGTTAGAAGATTATAAATTCGTCAATTCTTCTGGTTTAAATAACAAGGATTTAAAAGGTTACCATTCGACAGGTAATGAAGATGAAGAAAATGTGATGTCTGCTAGAGCAACAGCTAAACTAGCGACAACGCTCCTCACGGATTTTCCTCAAGTTTTAGAAACAGCGAGCATTCCTAGAAAAACATTTAGAGAAGGCACTGAAGATAAAATTGATATGGAAAATTGGAACTGGATGTTACCTGAACTGGTCTACGGCTATGAAGGTGTAGATGGGTTAAAGACAGGAACAACTGATTTTGCTGGTTCTTCTTTTACAGGAACAGCTGAACGTGATGGAAAAAGATATGTAACAGTTGTTATGAATGCAAAGGGTGGCGGCGATTCTGGCTATAATCAAGCTAGATTCGACGAAACAAAGAAAATGTTTGATTACGCGTTCTCTAATTTTGATAAAAAAGAGATCGTTCCTGCTGGCTATCAAGTGAAAGATAAAGAAAAGCTTGCCGTTGAAAAAGGGAAAGAAAATGCAGTAACGATTGAATCAAAAGAGGCTATTACATTAACTGTTAAAAATGGAGAAGAAGAGAATTATCAACCAAAGCTTGTGATCAATGAAGATTTATTAAATGATCAAGGTCAATTAACAGCTCCTGTAAAAAAAGGTGATGTTGTTGGTTATTTAACGGTTGAAGATAAAGATGGTAATGCGATTGAATTTTTAAATGCTAACCAAACAAGAGTTGATGTCATCGCTTCTGAATCGGTTGAAAAAGCGAACTGGTTCGTTTTATCTATGCGTGGTGTTGGTGGATTCTTTGGAGATGTTTGGGATAGTGTTGCATCTACTGTTAAAGGTTGGTTTTCTTGAATAATGTAGTTGCATTTGGCTTATAATTATAGTAAATTATGTATTACTAATAAGTTGAATAAAAGAAAGCATAAAGAAGGAAGTAGTATCAAGTACACTTTTGCCATAGAGAGCTGGTGGTTGGTGCAAACCAGACAAAAGCACTTGAGAATCCATCCTTTGCGTAGAGCTTGGAACGCATTTTTTGTAAGTAAAAGCTCTCGGGTAAACCTCGTTAAAGATTTAAAGTGAAAAGTATGGACTATACTTTTAACTAGGGTGGCAACGCGGGTAACTCTCGTCCCTTTATAGGGGACGGGAGTTTTTTGTTTTCACAAATTTGAATATGGAGGGAAAGGCTATGTTAGATATCAAATATTTAAGAGCTAATTTTGCTGAAGTAAAGGAAAAACTAGAAAAACACCGTGGGGAAGACATTTCCGATCTTGAGAAGTTTGAGGATTTGGATGTAAAACGCCGAGAATTACTTGTAAAAACGGAAGAGCTTAAAAGCAAAAGAAATGAAGTATCACAGCAAGTGGCTGTTTTGAAACGAGAGAAAAAAGATGCGGACCAATTAATTGCTGAAATGAGGCAAGTTGGCGACCAAATTAAGGATTTAGACCATGAGTTACGCGAAGTAGAAGCTGAATTAGAGCTTATCTTACTCAGTATTCCAAACATCCCACATGAAAGTGTACCCGTTGGTGAGACAGAGGATGACAATGTCTTAGCTTGGCAAT
>NZ_JBSWSU010000003.1:0-3493 GCF_056158185.1 Fulvivirga sp. AWR4_260 | reverse complement strand
AAAAGACCAGTGCCGTAATCATTAATGTATGACTGAAGTCGCTCCTTCACATCAGCCGCTAATACTTCACGACCTTCTGTTAAGATTTGATCCATTTCAGTTGTACCCACAACGTGACGTAAAGAACTTTCAACGGCTTGCGCCAGAGAGTCTTCTGGAGAACGTACGTTAATGACAAAGTCACGCGGATTATCAATGGAGTATTGAACAGAAACGCCAACTTCAACGATCGCCTCATCGACCGTCAGCATTAAAGCCTTGTGGTCATGTGAACGAACCTTAGTAACGTTTACCTTTAGTAACGGAATCAATCATTGGCGGATTCCAATGAAGACCTGGCATAACAGTTTCGTGGAATTTACCCAAACGAAGCACAACACCTCGTTCTTGTTGGTCCACCTGATAGATACCTGTAGCCGCCCACAGAGCAAACAAGCCAATTACAACGACACCTAATAGGCCACCGCTTAACTTGCCTCCCATACCTGGACCACCGCCTGAGCCAGAACCGCCATTACCACCACGCTTCTTTTTTAACTCCAAGCATATCCATCAGCTTGCCAAAAGCCTCATCTAAGTCTGGAGGTGATTGATCTTTACCGCCGTTCTGACCTTGACGACCCCACGGGTCATTATTAGGTTCTTGGTTACGCCCACCATTGTTGTTACGGTTTTTATCCGTGTTCCATGGGTCGTTGTCGTTATTACCCGGTTCATTCCAGGCCATACTACATCTCCACTTTCTTGTAATGATAATCCGGTTATTTAGGCTGCCTGAATTTGTTCTTCAGACATACCCACTCTAGCAAGAATCTGTAAATAATCCTTACGAGGCAGACATAATTCAAGTACAGATCGCCCTAGCTCATCATAAGTTTCACCCTTTACAGCACCCTGCTCGAACAACATCGCTCTAAAACGACCCAAACTCGACGGCACAATAATGGTTTCCTTTACGATTTCCTCAGACAGCAGTTCCGCAATTGCCTGCTCAAGTAAATCAATGCCATTCCCCTCACGTGCAGACAACCAAACTCTCGTTGGGTTCCCTTGTTCATCACGATCTATTCTGGCTTCACCAGTAGGCAAGGCATCAATCTTATTAAAAACCTTCAACATTGGCAGCTCATTAGCGCCAATCTCATTTAACACATCATCAACTGCAGCAATATTCTCATCTCGATTAACATCCGCAGCATCAACAACGTGAAGCAATAAATCAGCCTCCGCTGACTCTTTCAAAGTCGCCTGAAACGCTTTGACAAGACGGTGCGGCAGTTTTCGAATAAACCCTACGGTATCCGCTAAAACTACTGCCCCCACTTGCTCTAGATCCAATCGGCGTAGCGTCGGATCAAGTGTTGCGAACAGTTGATCGGCTGCGTAAACCTCTGCTCCTGTTGCCCTATTAAACAATGTTGATTTACCAGCATTGGTATAGCCAACTAGCGAGATTGTAGGAACATCAGAACGAGATCGAGCACGACGACTTTGATCCCTCTGAGAGTTTACTTTCTCAAGGCGTTTTTGGATTGCTTTTATTCTATCTCGCAATAAACGACGGTCAGTTTCTAGCTGCGTTTCACCAGGGCCACGCATACCAATACCACCTTTTTGACGTTCAAGGTGGGTCCAACCACGGATAAGACGAGTTGACATGTGCTGAAGCTGAGCAAGCTCTACTTGCAGCTTACCTTCGTGAGTTCGCGCACGTTGAGCAAAAATATCTAGGATAAGACCGGTACGGTACTAGTACCCGACACTTGAGGACACTTTCAAGATTACGTTCTTGAGATGGGGACAAGGCGTGATCAAAAAGCACTACTTGAGCCTCTTCTCGAATCACAATGTCTTTGATTTCATCTAGCTTACCAGTGCCGACAAAGAACTTGGAATCAGGTCTTTGACGAGACCCTGTCACGACAGCGACAGGGTCTGCACCAGCAGAGATAGCGAGTTCTACGAATTCTTCAGGTCCATGCCTATCTTCTTGATCATTAAAATCGATATGGACTAATACAGCAATTTCACCACTTTCTGGGCGTTCGAAAAACAAGTTATTTAACCTCTGCTTGCTCTAGTCGAGCAAACTTATTCTGCAGCATCTTCCGCCTGATCAGGGGACGGTAGACGAATTGTACGAGAAGGAACAACCGTCGAGATTGCGTGTTTGTACACCATTTGGCTAACAGTGTTTTTCAACAAGATCACGAACTGATCAAATGACTCGATTTGTCCTTGTAGTTTAATACCGTTCACAAGAAAGATTGACACAGGCACTCTCTCTTTGCGAAGCACATTTAGGTAAGGGTCTTGTAGTGATTGCCCTTTTGACATCGGATTCTCCTTAAGCAAGCAAACTTATAATTAAAATATTGGCAAAACAATACTATAGATAATACAACAAAATTTTCCTGATTTCCCCTTATATAATCTCGCTTTGCAAGTATTTCAAGGTTTGTCCTAAAAGATCCTTTTGTAAACTATCGAATATCACCAAATTATCCCAACCTCGCAACCAAGTATGCTGACGTTTCGCCAACTGCCTAGTCGCGACAATCCCTTTAAAGATAGCATCCTCTAGAGAATCTTCTCCTTCAAGATATTGCCAAAGCTGACGATACCCCACACAGCGAATAGAAGGCATATCAATCGTCAGGTCTCCACGCTGATATAGCGCCTCCACTTCGGCCAAAAAACCTTGTTCCATCATGATATCGAAACGCTGTTCTATACGCTGATGCAAGGTTGCGCGGTCTTGAGGCATCACAGCTAAGTTAACCATATCAAACGGCAGCTCTTGGGCTTCCTGCTCCGCCCAAAGCTGTGTCATTGTTTTACCTGTTAACCGAAAGACCTCTAATGCCCGCTGTAATCGCTGTGGGTCATTTGGGTTAATGCGCTCGGCAGCCACAGGGTCGATCTGTTTCAGCTGATCATGCAAACTCGCCAGACCAAACTCGGCGGCATGTTGCTCAAACTCAGCTCTAATAGCAGGATCCGCCGCAGGCATCGGAGCAAGCCCCTTCTGCAAAGCATTGAAGTACATCATTGTTCCACCAACCAATAGCGGCGTTTTTCCATGCGCAACGATGTCATCTATTTCTCGACAAGCATCGGCCATAAAATCTGCGGCTGAATAGCTTTCACTTGGATCAATAATATCTATTAGTCGATGGGGAGCCTGCGCCAAAGTCTCAGCATCAGGCTTAGCCGTACCAATATCCATCCCTTTGTACACAAGAGCAGAGTCGACACTGATGATCTCATAGCCATGCTGGCTGGCCAGTTCGACTGCTAAGCCTGTTTTTCCGGAAGCCGTTGGCCCCATCAAACAGACAACTTTAGGTTTGGACATAACTTAACGGCCTCGTAAAAACAATTTATCTAAATCAGACATCGACAACTGAGTCCAAGTTGGACGCCCATGGTTACACTGCCCACTGCGCTCTGTGACTTCCATATCTCGAAGTAGACTATTCATCTCGGCAAT
>NZ_JBSWSU010000002.1:0-5883 GCF_056158185.1 Fulvivirga sp. AWR4_260 | reverse complement strand
AAGGTTAAGTTTGTCATACTCGTGTGCTCACCCAGCACCTTGGCTGAAAAACGGCTTTAATGTGAGAGCGCGCATGCTCGATGGCGATGTTTACCAAGCGCTGTGGCGGTATGAAAGTCACCACGCCGTTGACTTAATGGTGATGGGCGCATTTGGTCACTCTAAATGGCGGCAGTTCTTTTTAGGCAGCACGACCTTAAAAATGCTTGAAGATAGCCGTATTCCTTTAGTGGTGTTGCGCTAAGTTCTTTTACCTGTGACAGGGTGCGACAATATGTCACGTGTTCAGACTAATTAATGAGTTTTATTAATCGGCGTCATTAATTATTTGCTTTGATTTTAAAAGAGTTATGAACACGCAATCTTCTCGCCCTGGTTTTTTATTTTCGCAAAATTGCTGCAGCGCTTGGCTGTGTTTTAAGTATCTCAGCCTTTGCTGATGATTCTATTGAAGTGATAGAAGTACAAGGTCATGCCCAAAATAACCATCAATTAGTTGGCTCTGCAGACGCGTTACTGAAAGATTTAGGTGTTGATTTTTCAGCGGCCGGAGGGGTGTCTAACTTGCCAGTAATGAACGGCATGATGGGCGATAGAGTCAAAGCTTTAGTTGATGGTGCTGATGTCACAGCAGCGTGTGCTAACCAAATCAACCCGCCACTCTCTTATGTGTCGGCAAACCACAATTGCCTCTCTACAGTGTCGTTGCTGGTGTATCACCGGTAAGCAGTGGCGGTGATAATATTGCCGGTGTTATTAGAGTTAATACGATTGCCCCTGAATTTAGTGATACAGACTCACTGAATTGGCGCGCAGGCTATGTTACCGCCCAGTACAAAAGCGTTAACGATAGCCAAGCATACGCGCTAGGTGCCAGCCTTGCGAGCAAACAGTTTAGCTTGTCTTACCAAGGCAGCTTTGAAGATGCTAACAGCTATGATGATGGCCATGGTGAGCGTGTACTTGATACCTTATATCGAGTACAAAATCATGCCTTAACAGGCGCTATTCGTAATGAGAAACAACAGCTTGTGGTTAAGCTGACGCATCAAAAAATTCCTTACCAAGGCTTTGCAAATCAATACATGGATATGACCGATAACACCAGTTATGGTTTCGTTGTTCAGTATCAACGTGAGCTTGAAAATGGTGATTTGCAGGTGCAAGTGAATGCGCATGATGTAAAACACGAAATGGGGTTTTTCAGTAATGAGAAAACCGGCATGATGCCGATGAATACCGATGCACAAGATTACAGTTACCAAGTTCATTGGCGCACTGACTTATCAAAACAGTCATCACTAATGCTAGGGCAAGAATATTACGGTTATCGAATTGATGATTGGTGGCCAGCGGTTACAGGGTCAATGATGATGGGCCCAAATGAATACGTAAACATTAACGATGGCAAACGTGACCGCCTTGCGGCATTTGCGGAGTACCAAAACCAAGTAAACCAAGCATGGTGGGTGTCGGCAGGTGTTCGTGTTGAGCAAGTCAGCACAGATACTGGCGAAGTGCAGGCTTATAACGAAGGTGGCATGAGCGGCATGGCTAATATGGGCTCAATGATGGATATGTCAAAAACCGACGCCCAAGCTGCGATGGAATTTAACCAATTAGACCGTAAACGTGACGACACTTTAGTTGATATCAGCTTGCTTGCTCGCTATCAATTATCGAATAACGATGAGCTGCAATTTGGTTTAGCTCGTAAAAACCGCGCACCTAATTTATATGAGCGTTACAGCTGGGGTGTAGGTACGATGGCAACCACCATGATTGGTTGGTTTGGTGATGGTAATGGTTATATTGGTAACCCAGATTTAGAAGCCGAAACAGCTCACACATTAAGCTCTAGCTACACCAAACTTGCCAAAGACGATAGCTGGCAAGTAACGGCAAATGTTTGGTACACGCAAGTAAATGATTATATTGATGCTGAAGTGACTAAGAGCTTTAATCGCACCGACATGGCGCATACCAAGCGTAATATTCTTACTTTTACGAACCTAGATGCGACACTTTACGGTGCAAAACTGGCGGGCTTGGTAGAGCTTTACAACTCAAAGCAAGCAGGAAAATGGCAATTAAAAGGCTCACTAACCAGTACTCATGGTGAGCGTGATGATAGCAATGAAGACTTATATCAAATTATGCCACTGCACACTGAGCTGAGCCTAGAGCACGAATACAAAGGCTGGCAAAACGCACTGAGCTGGCAATGGGTTGATAGTAAAACTCATGTTGATGAGCGCCGTTTAGAAAACCAAACCGACAGTTATCAGTTACTGGCTATTTCAAGCCAGAAAACGTGGCAAAATTTAACCTTTAAGTTAGCAATTACCAACTTACTTGATGAATATTACCAACAGCCACTTGGCGGTGTAAGCATTGCTAATTACAAGCAAGATATGAGCAATGGCTTTGAGCAACTTGCCGGACAAGGCCGTTCGTATAATGCCAGTGTGAGTTATAGGTTTTAGGTTAGGGAGTTAGCGAGTTGCTAGAGTAAAGTTAGCAAGCTGCTAGGGTAAAGAGTGAAGAGAGCTGTCAGCTTTCAGATTAAAACCAGAGTTTCTAGTTACGAGAGTAAAGTTAGCGAGTCGAGATCACGTGTCCGATATAAATGTGACATAAGCTGTCGTAGGCGTGAAATTTATTTCGCGTTAAAACATATTGCACAAAGAGAAAAGAATGAGAAGACAATGAGGTAAAACAATAGATTACTTGTTGTTTTCCTCTAAAGCGCAGCGCCTCATATTCTCTTTGTGCAAATAAATGTCTTTGACGTAGGCGTGAAATTTATTTCGCGTTAAAACAAATTGCACAAAGAGAAAAGAATGAGAAGGTAATGAGGGAAAACACTGGATTACTTGTTGTTTTCTCTAAAGCGCAGCGTCTCTAATCCTCTTTGTGAAAAAATGTCTTTGCCGTAGACGTGAAATTTATTTCGCGTTAAAACAAATTACACAAAGAGAAACTAATGAGAAGAAAATGAGGAAGTAATATTAAAACTTTTTTTGTTTTTCTCTAAAGCGAAGCGTCTCTTATCCTCTTTGTGAATCATAGAAGTGTTGCGCGATATAAAATCGCGCCTACAATTTTACCCCTGACCGCTAGGTATTTTAATTTTCCTGCTCAGCTTCTTGCTGTGCTAATTTTTCGCGTTCTGCCTTTGAGATGTAGGCCGGTTTATTGCTTTTATGCAATTTTGCATTGGCACGCTTATCTTTTTGCTTAAGTTTAGTGAAGATCTTTTTTCTGCGGTTCATGAGTCTAACAAACGAATTAATAGGGTGAGTGGCTATTGTACCTTGTTGGTATTTTTAAGCGATCTATTTTGCTTTAATTAGAGATGTTATGTCGGCGTTATAAGCGTTACAATCAAGGCGACTTTCTAAAAACCTTCTTAAACTCTGGAGCTTATCTTGAAACATTCATTACTTGCTGCATTTTTATTAAGTGCTTTCTCTAGTCAGGCAGCTGTGTCTGAGCAAAGTGAAAAGCTGGCTAACTACGCGGTAGAGCAATATCAACAAGCGCAAATTCATACCTTAGAGAATTTAGTTTCGTATTCAACGGTAAATAAAGAAGGTCTAGCGACTCCAGATAACCCAGATTTCATTGGCTTTAAGTCGTTCTTAAAAATGAAAGCGGCGCAGTTTGGTTTTGATTATCAAGATTTAGGTTACACAGTGTTAATTGGCATGGGGAACCAAGCTGACAAAGTAACCATAGTAACCCATGGTGATGTGCAACCTGCAGATGCTAGTAAATGGCAGCAAAGTCCATTTAAAATGGATAAAACCTCTGAGCCAGGAAAGCTAATTGCACGTGGTACAGAAGATGATAAAGGCGCAATTGCGACTGCACTGCATGCAATGAAGGCGATTAAAGATAACGGTATTACTTTAAATAACCGTATTGAATTAATGGTTTACCTTGCAGAAGAGTCTGACTGGGCACCACTCGAAGAGTTCATGAAAACCTATCAGCAACCAAAATATGCTGTCACTATTGATGCTTCATACCCTGTGGTTGTTGCAGAAAAAGGCTGGAGCCTAATTGCGCCGACTTTCTCTGCGACCTCAGCACAAACAGGCTTATATGTCACTGACTTAAAAGGCGGCGCCTTTGTTAGCCAAATCCCTGAAGATGCCAGCGTGATAGTGCATAACGCTGATGCGGCGACAGTGGCTAAATTACACGACAATGTCGCTAAGCTTAAAAATGTCAAAGTGGCGATGACAGAGCAAGACAATGGCTTGTTAGTCCAAGTGAAGGGGATTTCAGCGCATTCATCTGAGCCAGAAGCGGGTGAAAATGCCATTGCGCACCTTGCAGAAATCTTTAAAGGTATTGATCTTGAGAACAATAGTGATGGTCAAGCCATTGAGTTTATCAATCAACTAATTGGCCTTGATTTATACGGCGCGCAATTCGGTGAAATTGGTTACAAGCATGACTTTATGGGCCCGATGACTGTTTCGCCTACCTTATTAAGCCGCGACGGTAACGACATTAAACTGTCGATTAATATGCGTCGTCCGGTAGGTAAAGAAGAAGCGGTGCTTAAGCAGCAAATTAATGAAGCACTTAGTGCTTGGCAAACCACTAATGGTGCTACGTTAAAAGACACTAAAGTTATTATTGGTACGCCAATGCTGTTAGATGGTGCGCCTCATGCAGAAGCATTACTCGATATCTTTAAGCACTTTACCGGCGATAAGGACGCGGGCTTTGTGTCAATTGGTGGTGGCACAAATGCTAAGCTGTTTGATAATGCGGTGTCATTTGGTCCATCAATGCCAGGTAAAAAGTACACAGGTCACTCAGAGCATGAGTTTATTACTGAAGAGCAGTTAGCACTGAACTTAAAAATGTATACTGCAATGTTGATGAAGCTAGGTAATATGTAATTCTATAAACTGAAAACGCCGCTTTATAGCGGCGTTCTTGTTTAAAACTGGTGACTCATTCCTATTTAGAATTGGGCAACAAACTTAAGGTTATAAAGTTCAGCAGAGCCGCTTTCAGTGTAATTCGCGGTTAAATAGTATTTATCATTAATAAAGTACTTACCTTGTAAAACGAGTTCAGAATCATCCAACCCTGCACCTATGGCATAGTGATCGCCGAAGTAGTAGCTGATCATGGCATTGCTTGCTGAATCATAAAGGCTGTCTTGATGGCCAACATCGACGGTAATGTAATGGCTACCGCTTAAATGATTAAAGTATCTGGCAGAGACATTCCAAACGTCGAGTTCATCATCTGTTTCTGCACTAAAACCAAGGTAATCCTTATCGTTGATTTGGAGGTTATACTGCGCTTTCAAGCGGAAATAATCATCACCATAGCTACGCACATCCCTATTTACAGAGACTTTTAAGGCATCGGCAAATAAGTAGCCAAGTCCTAGCGTGTAATTGTCTAAATCCCTCACGTCCCTCATATCAGCTACAGCAAACCAGTTGTTAAAAAAATACTCGCCTGATAAACCAATATCGTTGTAATAGTCTCCTCCTGAGTAATTCACTCGAAAGTTTGTATCTGTATCTAGGTAACCATAATCATCGAGCACCCCCGAGCTTTGCTGCTCTTCAAAGTAGTAATGGCTTACTAATTGATAGCCATCAAAGTCATAATAGTCATTATTAATATGAGTGTATTCGATACTGTTGAACCATTGTTTACTTACTTGTTGTTCTGTGGCGATTGAGCAGTTTGAATAAGCAAGTGTTGCAAGAGCGATCGGGGCTAATTTTTTAATCATACATATCCTTGTTGTATTTGGTTTTGCTTTATAAAGATAATACAACGAGGCGGTAAAAAGAATGTAATAAAGTGTTGTGGGTCTGTTAGTTTGTGAAAAGGCCA
>NZ_JBSWSU010000001.1:1427500-1430000 GCF_056158185.1 Fulvivirga sp. AWR4_260 | reverse complement strand
CTGACTTTACACCTGCAGCCTATCAACGTCATCGTCTATAACGTCCCTTATAAAGAAGTCTCATCTTGAGGTGGGTTTCGCGCTTAGATGCTTTCAGCGCTTATCCCTTCCCAACATAGCTACCCGGCGGTGCAGCTGGCACCACAACCGGTACACCAGAGGTTAGTCCATCCCGGTCCTCTCGTACTAAGGACAGATCCTCGCAAACTTCTTACGCCCACAACAGATAGGGACCGAACTGTCTCACGACGTTCTGAACCCAGCTCGCGTGCCACTTTAATGGGCGAACAGCCCAACCCTTGGGACCTTCTCCAGCCCCAGGATGTGACGAGCCGACATCGAGGTGCCAAACCTCCCCGTCGATGTGAGCTCTTGGGGGAGATCAGCCTGTTATCCCCAGAGTACCTTTTATCCTTTGAGCGATGGCCCTTCCATACGGAACCACCGGATCACTATACCCGACTTTCGTCCCTGATCGACTTGTTGGTCTCACAGTCAAGCTCCCTTATGCTATTGCGCTCTTCGCACGGTTACCAAGCGTGCTGAGGGAACCTTTGGAAGCCTCCGTTACTCTTTTGGAGGCGACCACCCCAGTCAAACTACCCACCAAACACTGTCTCTGTTAACAGATTAGGCATCACGTAAATAAAGGGTGGTATTTCAACAATGACTCCACCATGCCTGGCGACACAGCTTCAAAGTCTCCCACCTATCCTACACATCATTTACACAATGTCAATGTTAAGCTATAGTAAAGGTTCATGGGGTCTTTCCGTCCCGTTGCGGGTACGCGGCATCTTCACCGCGACTACAATTTCACCGAGCTCGTGGCCGAGACAGTATCCAGATCGTTGCACCATTCGTGCAGGTCGGAACTTACCCGACAAGGAATTTCGCTACCTTAGGACCGTTATAGTTACGGCCGCCGTTTACTGGGGCTTCAGTTCAATGCTTCTTCTTGCGAATAACATCCCCCCTTAACCTTCCAGCACCGGGCAGGTGTCAGGCCATATACATCATCTTTCGATTTCGCATAGCCATGTGTTTTTGCTAAACAGTCGCCTGGATCTTTTCACTGCGGCCTCTCTACCGTAGTAGAGTAGGCGCCCCTTCTCCCGAAGTTACAGGGCCATTTTGCCTAGTTCCTTAGCCACGAATCACTCGAGCACCTCAGGATTCTCTCCTTGACTACCTGTGTCGGTTTACGGTACGGGTACCATCAACATAAGTTTAGAGGTTTTTCTTGGAAGTCTGATTAGGGCAACTATCCACGCTCCCGAAGGATTGTGGTACTATCAGGTTCAGCTAACAATACGGATTTGCCTATATCGTTAATACCTACACCCTTTAACGTACTATTCCGTCAGTACGCGTGCCTTTCACTACTCCGTCACCCCATCACTGTTAACGGTAGTATGGGAATATTAACCCATTGTCCATCGACTACCCCTTTCGGGTTCGCCTTAGGTCCCGACTAACCCTGATCCGATTAGCGTTGATCAGGAAACCTTAGTCTATCGGTGGGCAGGTTTCTCACCTGCCTTATCGTTACTTATGCCTACATTTGCTTTTCTATCCGCTCCACCATGGCTCACGCCACAACTTCGCCGCTGATAGAATGCTCCCCTACCCAGAATAAATTCTGCCAAAGCTTCGGTAGTATACTTAATGCCCGATTATCATCGATGCTCTGTCGCTCGACCAGTGAGCTGTTACGCACTCTTTAAATGAATGGCTGCTTCCAAGCCAACATCCTGGCTGTCTCGGCAACTGAACCACCTTAGTTCAACTTAGTATACATTTGGGGACCTTAGCTGTTGGTCCGGGTTCTTTCCCTTTCGGACAAGGACCTTAGCACCCATGCCCTCACTGCAGAGTATATCTAATAGCATTCGGAGTTCATCAGGATTTGGTAGGATGTGACTCCCCCTAGTCCTATTGGTAGCTCTACCTCTATTAGACTTAACCTCCACGCTGCTCCTAAAAGCATTTCGGGGAGTACGAGCTATTTCTCAGTTTGATTGGCCTTTCACCCCTACCCACAACTCATCCAAACACTTTTCAACGTGTACTGGTTCGGTCCTCCAGTGCGTGTTACCGCACCTTCAACCTGGTCATGGGTAGATCACCAAGTTTCGCGTCTACCTCCACTGACTAATACGCACTATTAATACTCGCTTTCGCTCCGGCTCCGTTCCTTTAAAAACTTAACCTCGCCAGTGAAGAGTAACTCGTAGGCTCATTATGCAAAAGGCACGCCGTCACCCAACTTATGGGCTCCGACCGCTTGTAAGCGTATGGTTTCAGGTACTATTTCACCCCCTTATTCAGGGTACTTTTCACCTTTCCCTCACGGTACTTGTTCACTATCGGTCTCTCAGGAGTATTTAGCCTTACCGGATGGTGCCGGCAGATTCAGACGGGATTTCACCTGTCCCGCCCTACTCAGGATACTACTATCAATAATAATCTTACTCTTACGGGTCTCTCACCCTCTATG
>NZ_JBSWSU010000001.1:10000-1422500 GCF_056158185.1 Fulvivirga sp. AWR4_260 | reverse complement strand
AATCCTGAATAACTCCGGACACAATTTCGGAAGCAGACGCACTTCCTCCATTTGTTAGAACTATTAATGGAATTTCTGTATCTGTGGGTTGGTTGAGGGTTTTATAAGTTTTGTTCCATTGTTCCATTTTACCTCTGGTAGACACTACTTCCCGCCCCTTAGGAATAAACACATTAGAAACATTCACAGCCTCGCTAAGCAACCCTCCTGGGTTACCTCGTAAATCAAGAATAATTTTGTTGGCTCCTTTACCTTTTAAATCCTTAACAGCATCAGCCACCTCCCGGCCTGCTTCCGTTGTAAAATCATCAAGCTTTATGTAACCGATATCTTCATGAATGATACCGAAGTAAGGCACATTATCTACTGTAATAGTTTCTCTAGTAATGGAGAACGTTAGAAGAGCCTTTTCTCCATAACGCTTAATTTTCACCTCTACGGTTGTATTTGCAGGCCCTTTAAGCATGGCGCTGACATCGGCAGTTTCACTCTCACTTATTTCCTTACCATCCACGGCTATTATTTCATCTCCCACTTTCAGGCCGGAATTATAGGCTGGAGCTCCCTCATAAGGCATGGTAATAAGTACCCGATCTTTAAGCTTACCGATTAAAGCTCCTATACCGGCATACTGACCAGTAGTCATAGTTCTAAAAGACTCTAAATCTTCTTCTGGGATGTAATTAGTATAAGGATCAAGGGAGGTAAGCATAGCATCAATCCCTGTATTGATCAGTTGATCTGGATCAACCTCATCGACATAATAGACATTTACTTCTTTAAACAGCGTAGCAAAAATGTCTAGGTTTTTAGCTATTTGAAAATACCGATCTGGCGGTGAGATGGCTGAAATAAGCCCCACACAAATTATCAGTATAAAAACATGCCTTCGGTTAAGTACTTTTCTTCCTTTCATCTACAGTAGAACCTCTTTTCTTTTTCAAACGTTCACTAATATTTATCAGCTTCCGCTCTATGTCTTGATAAGACAAAATTTCTTTAGCAGTATAAATATAGGCAATACGCAACTTTTGTTCATCAGGAAAAAGAGTCTTATTGAGTCTATAGGCTTCTCGAGTTCTTCTTTTAAGCAGGTTTCTTTTAACAGCCTTTTTGAAATTCCTCTTTGGAATAGAAATTAATATTTGGTGAACAGGGCTGTCACTTGCAGGCAAGAAAAAAACCTTGAATGGGTATAAATAAAAAGAGGAACCCTTAGCAAAGAGTTCCTGAATTTCTTTTTTCTTATATAGTCTCTCTGACTTTTTTAAAGTCTCTGGCATTACGCGAAAGCTATTTCAATAGATAAAACTTTACTGCGTAACCTCACGATTACGAGCTTAAAAAAGAAGAGAATTATTTGTGAGTTTTCTCGTCAGAAACAGTAAGTTTTTTTCTTCCTTTAGCTCTTCTTCTTGCTAAAACCGCTCTACCATTAGCAGACTCCATTCTAGATCTGAAACCGTGCTTGTTCTTTCTTTTTCTTTGCGATGGTTGAAATGTCCTTTTCATTACTTTATAATTTTAACTCTTAACAAGAAATACAATTTTCTAATTTAAATAAGGCTGCAAAGATAAATAGCTTTTCGATATTATCAAACAAGCAGACGTTATTTATCCGTATTTTTAATTGATAAACAAATATACTACGGATTTTGATAACATAAAACCTGCACAAAATCTTAATAATAAAGATATTTTGTAACTATGGACTAGCTTTGATAAAAATCAGTAGATATGAATTACAGACTTACTTTAAATAACCCACTCTCCCACTTTATCAATATAGAATTAGAAATAAATAATATTTCGAATAATGAAACTACATTGGCGTTACCCATTTGGCGACCAGGTAGATACGAAGCGGCTAACTTTGCTAAATACCTTAAGAATTTTACTATTACTAATGACACAGGTGAAGAATTAACTTATACAAAGCCTTCTCACAGCCAATGGAAAATTAATACCACTAACGAAGAAAAAATAAAGGTTAGCTACAATTTTTATGCTAATAAAATGGATGCCGGAGGCAGTTGGTTTGATGATACTCAAATTTATATCAACTTTATTAATTGCATGATTTACGATACTTCTCGAATGAATAACATTTGTGAAGTGGCAATTAATATTCCTGATGATTACTTTGTGGCTTGTGGTTTACCAAGAGAAGAAGGTGTGTTAACCGCAAAAGATTACTATGAACTTGTGGACAGCCCACTTTTAGCATCTGCCACCATGTATCATGAAAATTACCTAGTGGGTGAAACTAATTTTCATATATGGGTAAATGGAAAAAATGACCTTAATTTAGATACTGTTAGTAAAGACTTTAAAAAATTTACTACAACACAAATTGAAATAATGGGTGAGTTTCCTGAGAAAGAATATCACTTTTTAATTCATGCACTCCCATTTAAATTTTACCATGGGGTAGAACATCATGATTCTACGGTTATTTGTCTTGGTCCTGGTGAAAATTTAAACACTGAAGAAGCTTATACACAACTTTTAGGTATCAGCTCGCATGAGCTTCTCCATGCTTGGAATATTATAAAAATAAGGCCAAGCGAATTAATGCCATATGACTTTAACGCTGATGCGATATTTCCTACTGGCTTTGTAGCTGAGGGCTTTACAACTTACTATGGTGATTTATTTTTATCAAAAAGCGGGGTTTTTAACAAAGAATCTTATTTCAAGGAGTTAAACACATTATTTAAAAGACATTTTAACAATTTTGGCAGGCTCAACTATTCTGTATATGATTCATCTCTTGACTTGTGGGTGGATGGGTACGCACTCAACTTTCCTGATAGAAAAAGTTCTATTTATGTAGAAGGAGCGATGGTAGCCTTATGTCTTGATTTAATGATAAGACAGAAGACCAAGAGTGAAAAATCATTAGATGACGTTATGCGTATATTGTGGAATAAACATGGAAAAACAGCTATCGGTTATACTTACCAAGATGTTATAAACATTTGCTCAGAAGTATATGGAGATGACTTGAAAGACTTTTTCCAAAAACACGTAGAAGGTGTAGAAGACAAATACGTAATCATCAATTCTTTGTTAAAATATGTAGGCTGTAGCCTTATAAAAAGTGAGTCAAATATTGTGTTAGAAAACCTGTTGGGTATTAAGCTCACCAATACTCCTTCGGAGGGAAAAGATCATTTCAAAATTGCTCACATCGCCCCTGAATCTATCAGCGAAAGCTATTTTGCTCTCAATGATGAAGTAATCAGTATCAATGGAGAAAAACCAGCCATAGAAACCCTTAATGCTCCGGCTCTTGAAGCGTATGATTTTGTGGTTAAAAGAAGTTTTGGCAGAGAACTTAGTTTTACCATCACTCCTGCTCATGAACGTTACTTCCACCAATACACGATATCTCCAGTAAACTCTCCAAGTGAGAGTCAGCAAAATGCCTTTCTTGCTTGGACAGGACACTCATTAAAATAGAAAAGGCGGCCAATTGGCCGCCTTTTCTATTTTAAGATGATTTTATTCTTATTGAAATTTACTATCGGGGATAGCATCATTCACTTTTATTTCGCTGGTTTCAACATTTAACTTCATTCCACCGCCCATAGGCTGTACCATAGTGAATGGAAATTTAATTCCAGATACTTCTTTATAATCTTGAAAGTCTGTAGCCAATTCCATCTCGCCTTGTGGCGCTTTAACTACTCTTACTTGTCTGATTTTATAACCAGTTTTAGTATCAAAATATAAAGTAAAGCTATTACCTGATTTAGAAGTTAATTTAATGGCATAAGCTTCAGTCCCATCAATTTTTTCAACACCAGTAAGTTCTGCTTTTACACCTGATTTAACATAATTTAATTCAGGAAAAAGGCTAGCCTCTAGTAACAATTCTTCTTTTGAATTCTCATCTAAAGGAACTTTATTACCCATCTGGCTCACCTCAATGTTATCACCATTTACTAATTGTTTGCTAATAACTGAACCCGCCATTTTAATCTCCATCAAAAACTTATTTGGAGCCTTTTTATAGGCCTCGAGCTCTAAACTTCTTCCCATCATATCAGCGGTCATTTTTGACGTTAAAGTTTTTACTGATTCTAACTTTTCTTTACCGCCAATGACTTTAATGTAATTATCAATCACCTTTTGTCCTGTTAGGCCTTCAGGGATTGTTGCTTTAATAGCAGGATCATACTCCTCTCCTTTGATGTCAAAATACTTTACTTCACCAAACTGTGATAACTTATCAGCCACCTCAGAGGCCTTGCCTACCACAACAATATTAGCATGATCAGGAGTAATGTACTTATCAGCAGCCATTTTCACATCATTTAAAGTGGTGGCCGATACATTTTTAAGGTAATTAGCATAATAATCTTCGGGCAAATTATAGCGCGCAGTATTAATGGCAAAACTTGCTATAGTTGAAGGCTCTTCTAACGATCTGGCAAAACTCCCTATGATGGAGGCCTTGGCCGCATCGAGTTCAGTTTGTTTCACTTCCTCGTTTCGTATCTTTTTTAATTCTTTTAAAAATTCGAATACTGCACTATCCGTTACTTCATTTCTTACACTGGCAGAGGCGGTAAAATCGCCAACAAGCTCATCGCTAGAAATAGAAGAACGCGCACCATAAGTATAGGCCTTATCTTCACGCAAATTCTGCATTAAACGAGAAGAGAAGCTTCCTCCAAGAATTTGGTTCATCACTCTTGCCTGGATACCATCGGTTTGTCCTGGTTTTAAGTTTACGGGGTAGCTTACATTAATTACAGACTGAACACTAGAAGACCTGTCTACCATGGCTACATAAGTTTTAGCAGGACTTTCAGGCACAGGGTAAGTTTCTGTAGGTACATCTCCCTTTTCCCAATCGCTAAAATACTTGTTGACTAACTTCTTGGCTTGTTTAAACTTAATATCACCCACTACAGCTAAGTAAGCTACATTGGGTTTAAAGTAAGTTGCATAATACCTACTAGCATCTTCAACAGTAATGTTCTCTACCGTTTCTTCAGTGGTAATCTCTCCGTAAGGATGATTTTTTCCGTACACCAAAACATCGGTTACATTACCTGCAATGGCATTAGGGTTTTCTTTACTAGCAGCTAAACTTGATAAGGTCTGTTTTCTGATTTTCTCCAATTCTGTGTTGGAAAATGCCGGATGGAATAAAACGTCAGTCATTAAATCCAATAACTTATCAGTGTGCTTGGTTAAACTAGCTGCATACACTCCATGTGCTGAAGTACTTAATGAGGCTCCAATAAAATCGATCTCCTCATCTAGTTCTGCTTTGGTTTTATTAGTAGTACCACTTCTTAAAAGCTGGCCAGTCATAGATACATACCCTGCTTTATCACCTTCCATTATAGGGTCTACATCTAATGTTAATGAAAATGCTACCCTAGGAATTTTATGATTTTCTACCACGTAAACCTTTAATCCGTTGTCTAGTTCAAATGATTGATATTTACCAATTTGAATTTTAGGGGCAGCGGCAGGCTCAGGGGCTTTACTTCTATCAACCTGAGCAAACAGACTCATTGAAAACAACAAGCCCAGTATTGAAAATATTACCTTTGTTCTCATTATTCGTTGTCAGTTTTAGGTTGATTTTCTTCCGTTTCCGGCTTAGCAGACTCAGGCAAATAATGTAATACTACACGGTTAGTCGCTTTTAAGTATTGATTGGCTACCCTTTTTATATCTTCTCTCGTCACTTTCATGTAACGGTCGATTTCTGTATTGATAAGGTTAGCATCTCCAAAATACACGTGGTAGTTAGCTAAATTCTCAGCTATGCCAGTAACTCTACTATTTTCAGTTACGATGTCACTTTCCACCTGATTTCTGATTTTTTGGAATTCTTTCTCAGAAATGAGTTCCTTTTTCACTTTTTCGATTTCGGCATTCATACCTTCCTCTAATTTATCAGCCGAGACACCAACATTGGCTAAACCAAACATTAGGTATAAGCCTGGGTCTTCAGATCCGAAAGGAATTGCAGCCACTTGCATAGCAATTTGCTCTTCATCCACTAACTTTTTATACATTCTAGCACTTTGACCTCCAGATAGCAAAGTACTCAACATATTTAATGCATAATAATCATCTGTTCCCTGTGCTGGCATATGGTACGCTTCTATTACAGCAGGAAGCTGAATTTTATCATAGATTATATCCCTTACCTCTTCCTTTTGCTCCGGCTCCACTTCCTTAGGGCGAGGCACTTCGTGGCCTCCTTTTGGAATATCAGCAAAGTACGCCTCTATCCATTTTTTAGCTTCTTCAATGTCTAAATCTCCCGCAATGGACAAAGTTGCATTTTCAGGAACATAAAAAGTTTTATAGAAATCTCTGAACTCTTCAATTTTAGCAGCATTCAAATGATCTAAAGAACCGATGGTAGTCCATCTGTATGGGTGTACTTTATATGCTCTTTTGCTGATTTCAGACAATATTGAGCCATAAGGTTGGTTATCTATACGCTGACGCTTTTCCTCTTTTACTACTTCACGCTGCGTTTCCACACCTACCTCATCAACCTTAGCATGCATTAATCTTTCTGACTCTAGCCATAAACCAAGCTTCAACTCATTAGAAGGCAAAACTTCGTAATAAAATGTACGGTCATTTGATGTATTAGCATTGTTAGTACCTCCAGCATTGGTAATGTACTTATCAAACTCTCCTCGGGCAATGTTTTCACTACCTTCGAATAGCAAATGCTCAAAGAAATGAGCAAAACCAGTGCGACTAGGATCTTCATTTTTAGAGCCAACATGATACATCATGGTTACAGCCACAATAGGAGTACTGTTGTCTTGATGTAAAATTACATGCAGCCCATTTTTAAGATCATATTCAGTAAATTCTATTTTCTTGCTTTGAGCATTAACAACAATGGCTACAGCAAGCAACAGAATAAACAATAATCCTGTTTTTTTCATTGTTTAGGTTTTATAATGTTTATTAAAACAGATGGTTTAAAATCTCTTTAGCCTGATGCCATTCTAAACGAGGGCCAAACTGCGTCACCACTTTTGATGAAGCCAAACTTGCTAATTTTCCGGCCTCGGCCATGCTATGTCCATTTGTGATAGCATAAAGAAATGCTCCTGCAAATAAGTCTCCTGCTCCATTTGTATCTACTGCATCTACTTTATAAGGCTCAATATCTACAAAAGTATCACCATCAAAAATCATGGCTCCATTTTCACCCAAAGTAACAGCAAACCTTTTTGCCACTTTTTTCAACTCTTCTCTGGCTTCGAGCATGGTCTCTTTTCCTGTAAATAATAATGCTTCTTCTTCATTACAAAACAGCAAATCAACACTAGCGCCTACTACTGCCTCCATTGGCTCTTTAAAGTATTTCACCATACTAGGGTCAGAGAAAGTAAGGGCTACTTTTACTCCATTGTCTTCTGCTAATTTTTTAGCATATTTCATCGCCTTTTGGCCGTTTTCAGAAGTTATTAAATAACCTTCAATATATAAATATTCTGAGTCTTTTAATTTAGCCTCATCTATAAGTTCTTCTGTATAAGATGCCGTAATTCCTAAATAGGTATTCATTGTTCTGGCAGCATCGGGAGTTGTCATTACTAAACACTTGCCTGTAATTCCTTCAGGGGCTGTAGCTTCAGTAAGTAAGGTATCTACTCCATTGTCTTTCAAATCATTTAAATAAAACTTACCCATCTCATCATTAGCCACCTTACAGCTGTAGAAGCACTTTGCACCAAACTGCCCAGCACCAATAACAGTATTAGCCGCAGAACCTCCACATTTCATATTAGCTTCTTCTAAATTAATCGCCTCCACTAATTCTGTTTGACGATCTTCTTCCACTAATGTCATGAAGCTCTTTTCAATTTTATATTGCTCCAAAAAGTTATCATCAACTTCTGTTACAATATCTACCAAGGCATTACCCATGCCATACACATCATATTTCTTTTTCATACTCTGATATTTTATATAAATGACGGGCTAAATTAAGTTTTTAGTACAGTAATTAAAAGCCCTGCGATTTTAGAGGGTTACTCAGCTACTTTTACGGTTAGCCCTAAAGCTTTTGCTTTGTTAGGATAGTCAGTAATAATTCCATCCACCTTCCACCTGATAAGTCTTTTAAATTCAGCGTCTTCATTAACAGTCCATGGAATAACTTTAATATTTAATTTATGTAAAGCTTTTACATCTGCCTCGGAAATTAATGTGTAATCAGGGCTATAAATTTCTGGCTTAAACCCTAGCTGTGCTAAGTTGGTGGTTACTGAATTTTTATTTTCTACTAATGCTGCCAATTTTACCTGAGGGTGTTTATCATGCCAGTACCTTAGTACTCTAAAATCAAAAGACTGGATGATTATACGATCCCACGGTAAATACTGATCGATAAGCGAATATACCAGATCAGAAAACTCTTCTGGTTTAGGGTGCAATTCACCATCTCCTTCTTCGGTGCTTTTTATCTCGATGTTATAATTAACTTCATATTGAGTTACGCTCTTGACATGTTGTTCCACAGCCTTAATCACATCACTTAAAAGAGGTTTATTCACTACCATTTTCTGCTGCTGAGGAAAACGAGTATTATTTAAACTACCGCAATCAAATCCCTTCACTTGCTCATAAGTCATTTCATAGATTTTGTACTCTTCATCTGGTCCAATAGCAGAACTATCGATATTTAAACAAATGGCAGGTGATATGTAAGGATCGTGCGATACCACCACGCGTTTGTCTTTAGTGATTACTACATCTAACTCCACAGTGGTTATGCCTTGATCCAGACCATAAATAAAAGCCGGAATGGTATTTTCAGGCATCATTCCTCTCGCTCCGCGATGCCCCTGTATATCGATTTTTTGAGCCATAGAGACATTAATTAATGTTAAGCATACGATTATTAAAGAGATTCTTTTCATGGTTTTGATAATGTTATACCCTATTTGTAATTTAAATTACATGTATAATATGAAGTAATAAAAAATTCTTGACGACTTCTATCAATGATAGAAAACGTCAAAATGCTAAAATTGATATATAAAGAAATTTATTAAGGCATAAAAAAAGCCTGAAATTCAGGCTTTTGATTTTAAAATTGAAGATCTGCGACCACTGGAAAGTGATCTGATGGATAGTGCAAATTGTATGAGTCTGTAAGGGTAGCATGATCTAACACTTGAAAACCATCATTTACGAAAATATAATCGATACGCTGAGTCGATTGTTTATTAAACTCAAATCCGTTGTAAGTGCCTACCCCTCCATAATGTGGAATTTCTGACAGGAGATATGTGTCTTTCATTTTTTTAGTAATAACTAAATAGGGTTTTGTTTCAGGCGTAAAATTAAAATCACCAGAAAGTATCACTTTTGCATTGCCTGCCTTTTCAGCTATTTGACTCAATATTAATTTTACACTTTCTTCTCGGGCTGTTACACCCACATGGTCAAAATGTGTGTTAAAATAATAGATAACTTCTTGTGAGCCCTTATGCTTTAACTTACCCCATGTACATATTCTTGGTAGCGCAGCATCCCATCCTTTTTTTATTTCGGAGGGTGTCTCATTTAACCAAAAAGTTCCGGAATCTAATAATTTAAAAACAGTAGTATTATAATAAATAGCACTATACTCGCCCTTATCTTCACCATTATCACGCCCTACACCTATATAACTGAATTGAGGCAAAGCCTTATCTATATAATTGATTTGATGATTTAGCGCCTCTTGCACGCCAAATAAGTCTGGCGAATGATACTGCAACAAGCCGATAAGATGTTCTTTCCTTTTATCCCAGTTATTTTCAGCATCATTAGGGTTGTCATATTTGATGTTATAAGTCATTAGCCTTATTTGATGGTGTTCATTTCTAATGGACGTGGCCTGAAAAAGAGGGTAAGATAAAAGCACCCACACCAGAATAACGGCTAGTTTACTATATATTTTCATTTTAATATCATGCGTTTGAGCTTGTAAACCATAAATGTATTAAAAAAATACAGCTTTCATTTTAGCAATATATTTTCTTAACATAAACTTCATTATCACTAAATAACAGGCACAAAAAAGCCCCGAACTAAAGTCCGAGGCTTCAACCCAAGTAAAGGTATATTTAGTTAACCAAAGTAAAATTCTTAGCATTAGTAGTGGACGAACTTGAGCCCACAAAAACAGTAAACTCACCTGGCTCAGCACCAAATTTTAGATCATGATTATAAAAAGAAAGGTCTTCTTCTGTCAGTTCAAAAGACACAGTTTTAGTTTCCCCTGGCGCCAGCATTATCTTTTCAAATCCTTTTAACTCTTTTACAGGTCTTGTAATGCTACCCACTATGTCTCTGATGTACAACTGCACCACTTCCGCTCCTTTTACCTGACCTGTATTGGTAACATCTACCGATACATTGAGCTTATCATGCATAGCTACATTTTCTGCACTTAACTTTACATCGCTGTATTTAAAACTTGTATAACTGAGTCCATACCCAAAAGGGTAAAGAGGATCATTAGTAACATCTAAATAATTTGATCTAAATTTCTGAAACCATCCACCTTCAGGTAAAGGCCTACCTGTATTTTTATGGTTATAATACAATGGCACTTGTCCTACATTTTGAGGGAAAGTAGCAGTAAGTTTTCCTGATGGGTTAACATCACCAAACAATACGTCAGCAATAGCATTGCCGGCTTCAGTACCAGCAAACCAAGCATTTAGTATGGCAGGTACGTTATCATTTTCCCATTTTATAGCCATAGGTCTTCCTGCAAATAATACCATTACTACTGGCTTCCCTGTTTTTAACATGGCCTTCATTAAATCTCTTTGATTCTCAGGAATCTCAATATCCGATTTACTAGAGCTTTCTCCAGCCATCTCCGCTGACTCTCCCATTGCCATTACTATAACATCGGCATTCTTGGCTATGGCATTAGCCTCCCTAATCATTTCTGATGCAGACCTCGAGTCTCTGTATGTAGGCTTCCCAAAAATACTTACCCTGCTTTCGAGCAAAGAATCAGCTGTAACATTGGCTCCACGAGCATACTTTACATTGCTCGCCCCTACTACTGCCTCCAAGCCTTGTTTTAATGAAATAGACTTTTTGAAATCACCAGCTACACTCCACGTTCCGGCCATGTTCTCACTATTGTCAGCCATTGGACCTACCAAAGCTATTTTAGTGTCTTTTTTTAATGGCAATATGTTATTATCATTTTTAAGTAACACTAAAGTCTGAGCGGCCAATTCACGAGCTTCTTTTCTATGCTCAGCAGTAAAAATGTCCGTTTTAGCCCTATTCACATCACAATATTTGTAAGGATCCTCAAACAGTCCTAATTTATATTTGGCTTCGAGAATTCTTCTGCAGGCTTCATTTATTTGTTCTTCTTTAATTACCCCTTCATCTAAAGACGCCTTCAACGTGGTCAAAAAGCCTTCGCCCACCATGTCCATGTCTACACCAGCATCAAGAGACCTGGCAGAAACAGTTTTTAAATCACCAATACCATGAGCTACCATCTCGTTAATAGCCGTATAATCCGTAACCACAAAACCATTAAAGCCCCATTGTTTTCTAAGCAAATCAGTCATTAACCATTTATTAGCACTTGCAGGAATTCCATCCACCTCATTAAATGAAGTCATAACGGTGCCCACACCAGCATCTACAGCTGCTTTGTAAGGCAGTAAGTACTCATTAAACATTTTTACCTTACCCATATCTACCGTATTATAATCTCTACCGGCCTCAACTGCTCCATATAATGCAAAGTGCTTCACACATGCCAAAATTGTTTTTTCATCGGTAAGGTCATCTCCCTGATAACCATGCACCATCGCCTTAGCTATTTTGGCTCCCAGATAAGGGTCTTCTCCACTACCTTCCGAAATTCTACCCCACCTTGGGTCTCGTGACACATCCACCATAGGAGAAAATGTCCAACAGATACCATCTGCTGTAGCCTCTTTAGCTGCTATCTGGGCAGTTCTTTCAATTAAGCCCATATCCCAACTACAGCTAAGCCCCAAAGGAATAGGAAATAAGGTTTGATAACCGTGAATAACGTCCATTCCAAAAATCAATGGAATTTTCATTCTGCTTTCTTCAACCGCAATCTTTTGAACATCACGAATCTTCTCGGCAGACTTAATATTAAATAGCCCTCCTACTTTACCTTCTTTAATTTTTGAGGCAATGTCAGAACTATTGGCCTGCCCGGTAGTAATGTCTCCTGAAGAAGGCAAGTTGAGCTGCCCCAATTTTTCTTCAAGTGTCATTTCATGAAGTAGTGAATCAATAAATTGATTGGCTTCTGAAGCCTTGCCAGTAGTATGCTCTACCTTACTACAACTTGCAAAAAAACTGGCTATGATTATTAAAGATAAAAAATGCCTTATCATAATATGTGTTAGTAAATTCTGTTGGTATTATTTATTTAAGCTTTGTTGAAAAAGCCATTCTAAAAAGTCAGGTTCTTTAAATGCCTTATTCCAGCTATTATGATCTATGTTTTCATAAAGTGTTAATTTGGCATTGCCTCCGGCATCATTAATAGCCTTGGCCATAACTTTGGAGTGCTCCACTGGCACTATGCTATCCTTTTCTCCATGGAATATCCAAAAGGGAACTTTTTCCGCATAAATTTGAGCGCTATTAGGGTTGTCTCCTCCGCAAATGGGTATGGCTGCCGCAAAAACATCGGGTCTTCTGCTCACAATTTCAAAAGTGCCCATGCCTCCCATGGATAAACCTACTGCATATACGCGTGATTTATCAATGTACTTAAGGGCAAGAAGGGCATCGAGCAATTTTTCTGCCTGCACCATAGCATGAGTAGGCACAGCGTCAGCAGCAAAGTTGAAAGTTCTTTTACCTTCTACTCTGGTGATGTTCACGTCTGCCCAATAGTCTCCCTTCTTACATTGAGGGAAAACCACTACAGCAGGATATTTTTCTCTTTGCTCAAGAAAAAGACTGCCACCATGCACCATTTGCGCCTCATTGTCATTACCTCTTTCTCCTGCTCCGTGTAAAAAGAATACTAATGGATATTGTTTTTTAGGGTCAAAATTATTGGGCAATAACATTCGGTATTTCAAGGTATCGTACCTGCCTGTAACCATATATTCATGGCTATAAGCAGAAAGATCCTGAGCTTTACTTGCCGTAAAGGATAGGCAGCAGCCAATGATTAGTATAAAACAACATATTGCTTTCATCTCCTATTCTGATTTGGCATACTCAAAACCCAGCTCCTGGAGACCATGCTGAACCTCTGGTGCTTGCATAAATAAATTCCATAACAGGCCAGACCTATAATTTTCAATCATTACAGGAATGGGGCCTTGATCTATAGCCAGATAATGTGGCACATACCAATCAGAGGAAATGCTAAACGCATCATAAGGACCATATTCACCAACAAGACTGTCGGCATCGTTGTACAAATATTTTAAGAACGCCATGCTTTCATCTGGCGTATAAGGGAAAGATGATAAAGCTGCGGTAGGCGAAATAACGCCTAAATCTTCCGCTACAGGATGATGCCCTGCATAACCATTGATGGAATAACTTGATGTCAAGCCCCAACAGTTAGGACCATAGCCTTCGTATCCTTTTGGGTTTTCTACACAATATTTGTAATCAATTAGTGCATGATTTTTAGTAGCCTGCCAATAATCAGTATGCTGGTCTTTAAGGTTACGCGGGTCTAAGCCTAAGTAAGAGTAATGAGCCCAAAATAATGGACCTACTGGGTCGTTATTAGTTTCATAATGATCCACTCCAGTTCTTAAGCCCATAAAAACGGTATCCATAGAAATAGAATCATTTCTAGCCCAACCTTTTTCATAAACTTCTTTTGTAATAGGATAAGTAGGTGAAGAAGCGGCCAGCACATACATAACCAAACATTCATTATACCCGCCTACAGGAAAATTCATTTTCCATTCATAATTTGGAGACCAATGCCAGTAAAGTACATCTTCTCCTTTAGTATACCAGCTCCACTCTACCTCTTTCCACATCTTATCTATTTTAGAGGCTACTGCTTTTTCTCTATCATTTCCATCCTTAAAATACTCTCTTACGCTCAGCAAGCCCTGAATTAAAAAAGCGGACTCTACCAGATCTCCACCATCATCCATTTTACTAAACGGTTTGGTGGTGCCATCAGCATTTAGCCAGTGTGGCCAAGCTCCATGAAAACGATCCGCAGCATCAAGGAATTTAACCATTCTTTCAAAACGCTCCAGCCCTTGCTCGCGAGTAATAAAACTCCTTTCAATACCTACTAATATGGCCATGATACCAAAACCAGAACCTCCTATAGTAACCACATTCTTATCATTCTGAGGATATTTGTTATCCATATGCGTACGTTCTCTGGCTAAACCAGAATTCGGCTCTGCATTTTCCCAGAAATACTGAAAGGTCTGATACTGAACTTTAGTTAGTAGAGAATCATCAGAGATGGCTACTTTACTTGTAGAAGACTCTTTTTCTTCATGTTCTGCCTTTTTATTATTGCCACATGAAGTAAAAAATAATGCTCCTGCCACAAAAGTTGACACTAGCAATAAGCTACTTTTAATACGAATTTTTAGTTTATTCTCACAGCGTGATATCATTGATTAGTAAGATTTAAAGTTTAGTTTCTCTAGTCCATTTTTAACTTCTTCATTTTCCATGAAATATTGCCATAATAACCCTGTTCTATAGTTTTCAATCATGATTATTATAGGTCCTTGGTCTATAGCCAAGTACGAATCAGCCACCCATTGCTCTGTATAGCTGAAAGCATCATAAAATCCGTAATTACCCCACAGCTTATCTCCTAATAAATAATAGAAAGTGTGCAATGCTGTCAAGGAGTATTCGGGTGTATAAGGTAATGATGATAATGCTGCTGTTGGGGTTATCACTCCCAAATCGTTAGTAGGTGAGTGCGCAGAATAGCCATTATAATTATCACTGGCTGTGATTCCCCACATTGAGCTATTATAACCAATATAATTTTCAGGGTTTTCAACACAGTAGGAATAATTAATCAGGGTATGATTTTTATTCTGAGTCCAATAGTTAGCATACTGGTCTTCAAGGTTTCGTGGATCTAGCCCAAGAAACGAATAGTGGGCAAAGAATAGCGGGCCGCCCTTATCGTCTCCTAATGGCAATGTATAATTATAGAATGTATGCCCATTAGCCATGGCTCCGTTTGATGCCCAGCCTTGCTGATATGTGGCTAAATCTATACTATGTGTGGGCGATGAAGCGGCCAGCACATAAGTGATCAGGGCTTCATTCCATCCCTTGATGGTGTGGTTCATGGCCCATCCATAATTAGGTGACCAGTGCCAATAAAGTACTTTTTCTCCTCCTCTGGTATACCAATCCCACTCAACGGCTTCCCATAAAGCAGTGATGTTATCTATAATTTCTTTTTCCTCTGGCCGGGTATCATCAAGATACTGCCTAACAGTCAATAATCCTTGTACCATAAACGATGTTTCTACCAAGTCACCGCCATCATCATTGGCACTAAAAGGAATAACATCACCTGTATTTCCATCAAGCCAATGAGGCCAAGCTCCATGAAAACGATCTGCTGTAGTTAAAAAATCAATAATCTTAGTAAACCTAGTTAAGGCTTCAGTTCTGGTAATAAAGCCTCTTTCAACCCCAACAACAATAGCCATAAGCCCAAAGCCTGATCCTCCTACTGTCACTATATTGCCCGAGCTATTTCGCTCTCGTGCCATACCGCTATTGGGCTCAGCCAAATCCCAAAAATATTTAAAGGTCTGCTCTTGTACCTTTGTCAGCAATTGATCATCTGTTAGCTCGGGAAATACCTGTTCATTTCCCAACTCCGTATAAAAGGAAAGCTCTTTACCTCCAAAAGCCTCTTGGTCTTGGCCGGCCAGTGTTTTGGCTACTAAAATTTGATATCTGGTGAGTGGCTCTAAAGTTTTTTCAGGAGTAATTATAATTTCAGATGCATTTTGGCCCCATTGCATTTGTACTCCTGAATTAATTCCATTTTTTTGAATCGAAATACTACTGATTGCTGCAGGAGAATCTAATGGCACTGAAAATTTCAATTTAAAAGAAGGTGATAA
Organism: Fulvivirga sp. AWR4_260; assembly: GCF_056158185.1. Lineage (NCBI taxonomy): Bacteria > Pseudomonadati > Bacteroidota > Cytophagia > Cytophagales > Fulvivirgaceae > Fulvivirga > Fulvivirga sp. AWR4_260. The sequence goes on along the minus strand of NZ_JBSWSU010000001.1, from coordinate 1,406,364 downwards.
CAGAATATCTTTATTTATAGCATTGAGATTGAGCGTGTCATTACCCGTGGTTACGCTTAATAATTCAATTTGCTTTGATGCCGTTTTAAAACGATAAGTTTTATTGTTTATAACTTCACCAATAGTAGAACTCAATGAATTTATTGATAGCCGATATACGGTATTATAGTTTAACGGTTGATTAGGTTTTAATAAAATGGTTTGATCATTATCGAGGTAGCTGATAGTAGTTTCCTTCAAAATATTATCAGATTCTACTTTTAATAACACATCTATTTGGCTTCTATCAACAGCAGCGTTTAGTCTGATTAAAATACCCTGATCTACTGCTACACCTTGAGTTACCGATGACTCGCTAAGCGAGATAGTACCATAAGCAACAGTTTGTATTTCAAAGTTATTTGCCGCAGGCTGTTCGGAGTCATCCTTATCAGAACAGGCAAATAATAATGCTATTAAAGAAAAGAAAATGGGTTTGTATTTAATCATAATTTTATAGTTGAGGGCAAGACCGAATGCTAAACAGTCTTGCCCCATCTTCAACTAAACTGTATATGAAAATATTTATCTTATGGCTTCTCTGAATTATACATCAGACGAACTTCTGTGCTAGTAATAGCTTTAGAGAAAATTCTAATATCATCTAGTTCTCCTTTAAAATGGTTATTATTTGGATCAGACGGGTCTGCCCAAGCATCTCCTACCACTCTGTTTTCAGATCCTTGGATAAAACCCAACGCTAATTTATTACCATTAGGATTTCCATTGTATGCAACTCCTGTCACTCTATGCTTCACATCTCCATCAGGCCACAGGTTAAAATTATGCACCTTCACTAATTCAGAATCGATATACATAGAATTCACTCTAGTAACACTATTGTAAGTGACTACTACTTGCACCCATCGGTTATCAAACCAAGTTTCGCCAACACCGCCAGAGGCCGTTACATCTTTATTTAAAGTGGCTCCTTGCCAACCTCCGTTATCTTTGGTTGTTCCATCACCATTATAAAAGCTATCTTCTCCTGTTTTGGTACCATCATCAGTTTTATACATCATGGCCATTTTCAGAGACTTTACACTATCGGCCATTTCAAACTGAAAGCCATACCAAGCCGCAAGTCCTAACACAAATTGGCCTTTTGGCTGAATTTGTGTTTTCACCCAAAAACTAATACTAAAATCATTATGAGATAAAAAATCATCAGCATTAGGTATTTCAATAAGAGAAGTGCTGCCGTTAAAAGAAGCGGCCTTACCTGCATTATTATTTCTAGAGTCTACATAAGTAATATCTTTTATGTATGCTGCTTCAGGATCATAATCACCTATCACATCTTCGGCAGAATTTTCGAAATTGTAATGCGCCACCACACCACTAGGAGCAAACGTGCCCTCTGTAGTAAAAGCCCTGGTAGAATTAGGGTCAATTAACTGACCCGTTTGAGACTTAAGCCCAACAAATGATACTCGGTATAAAGTCCCCTCGCCTAACACTTCTGAAGGTGTTAAAGTCAAAGTATTTCCTGAAACGGTCAGTGTATTTTCTATTTCTGCCAAATCATAATCTCTTATCAGCTTAACAGAAGCATCAGAAACACTAGACTCATCAAGGTTAGAAGAAAACTGCATAGTAATTATAGGGGCAGTTTCTATACCAGTGCTAGGATAAAGACCATTGAGGTCTTCATTAGCAGTGGAAATACCAGTAAGGATAAGTTCAGAATTACCATCATCATCGTTACAGGCGGCACTTAGTAACACAACTAGTGCCAGTATGTATATTTTATTGAATATCTTCATTTTTTATAACGTTAATAGCTACTACTGATTACCAATTATCATTTTGTTTCAATGAACCTTCAGTAAGGTCTATCTCAGTTTGAGGGATAGGCAATACTTCATGCTTGTTAGCTTTAAAACCTAATGGACCTAAAACCTGTGGAGCTTTTCCTGTACGCACTAAATCCCAGAATCTATGCCCTTCCATGGCCAATTCGTGGCGTCTTTCTTCTAAAATTAAATCCCTTAAGGCACCTTGCGCTGTTTCTGTAATATCAGGTAAAATTGAATCATCACCACCTCTTGCACGCGCTCTCACCTGGTTAAGGTAAATCAATGCCTGAGCTGGCTTATTATTTTCATTAAGTGCCTCAGCTGCATTCAATAAAACTTCGGCATACCTTATCAGTCTTCTATTGTGCGCTCGTGAGTCTTCAGGAGTTGCTCCTGGAGTCCATACTTTTTGATTATAAGTTTCATTGGCGTCATCCGTAAGGTCATCACCTATAATGGTCACACCATCGATCACCTCACCTAAGAAAATGACTGTAGCCTCCATTCTTGGGTCATCGTTATCAAAAGAGTTGATAAGGTCAGGAGTAGGCCTGTTAAAACCATAACCTCTGTTAGGATTGCCTCGCACACCTTGTGCATAAGCATATTCGTTTCCTCCCGCAGTTGTATTTTGAGCCCCTACACCTCCTACTTCAAATACTGATTCTATACCAAATTCTCCATTAACACTATTGGCATCTGCAAAATCTACCTCCAAGCCATACTCCATACTGTTAATCACTTCTAATGCATATAACTCAGCGCTGTCATACTGCTGTTTATATAAATAGGTTCGAGACAACAAAGCTTTGGCCGCGCCTTTTGTAGCTCTTCCTAGGTTGCTTTCGGCCATTCCAGATTTCTCAGGAAGCATTTCTATGGCATTTCTTAAATCGCCAATAATAACATTATACACCTCATCTTTAGAAGATTTGCTCATACCACTTTCAGGAGTTGTAGAGTTCACTATAGGAACCCCGCCAAAGCCCCTTACCAAATCAAAATAGAACAGCGCACGCAAGAACTTTGCCTCACCAATGTATCTGTTCTTAAGGCTGGCATCCATTTCTATTGAAGGTACTTTTTCTATCACCACATTAGCTCTCCTTACCCCAGTATAGAGGGCTCTCCACCAGCTATTGATCACCGTGTTGGTAGGTGTATGTTCAAACTTATCAAAAGGAAGCAATGTAGAAGCTCCATCATCGGGGTTACTCCCTTTGCTGGCATCATCAGACATAATATCATCAATAGGAAAATACCCTCTGTGATAGTTACCATCTCTCAGCGTGGAATAAACGGCATTGGTAGCAGAAAGTGCGTCATCAGCACTAACAGGGAAATTTTCTTGGTTGAGCTGCCCCTGTAGAGGCTTATCCAAAAACTTATCTTCACATGCAGTAACTGCGAAAACGAGTAGTGGAAGAATATATATATATTTAAATAATTTCATAAGTCTTAAATTCTAGAAGGTTAGATTTAGTCCTATAGTATAAATACTTGATACTGGGTATGAGCCAAGGTCCACATTACTCAATAATGGATTTGTTGAGCCTGTAACTTCAGGACTATAACCTGTATAATCAGTAACTGTAAAAATATTAGTACCTCGGGCGAATACCGATGCGCTTTGAATGGCCAATCTGTTAGCAAAGGCAGCAGGCACTTTGTATGAAATAGTAACATTTCTTAACCTGAAGAAATCTCCACTCTGCAAGAAATGAGTAGATGGCTCATAGTTATTTCCTCCTTGTGAAGGTCTTGGTTCAGAATTGCTAGTTCCTTCACCTCTCCAATAACCACTTACGTGTTGCTCGAAGTTGTAAAGGTTAGGTCTAATCAACTCTTTAATATTATAGATTTCATTACCACCTTGACCTTGGAAATCGAGGCCTAAGCTTATGTTTTTATATGTTACCCCTAAATTGATACCATAGTTGTAAGTAGGAATAGGCGAACCAATATTTGTTCTATCATCGCCATTGATTACTCCATTACCATCATAATCTACAAATTTAAGGTCACCTACCTGAGCGCCTGGCAATGATGGGTAATTAGCTAACTCCTCTTCGTTTTGAAATACGCCATCAGCAATGTAACCGTAAAACGCTCCAATAGGATCTCCCTTTTGCGTTCTTGTAATGGTTCTGGCATTGTTAGTTCCGAATAATGCTGCGTTACCGGCTCCAAAGCTGCTAATATCTGTAGTTTCATTATGGATAGTTGTTCCTACAACGCCAACATTATATTCAATATCACCAACTCTATCATTCCAATTTAAGGCCAGTTCAAAACCTCTGTTTCTTACTTCGGCAGCATTATAAGTAACTTGGTTACTACCATTACCAAAATACCCCGGCACATCTAGTGCTACTAAAATATCTGATGTTAATCTGTTGTAGTAATCTATTTCACCTGTTAAACGATTATCAAAAAAGCCTAACTCAATACCAATATCAATTTGTTTATTTTCTTCCCATACTAAATTAGGATTACCTAATGCACCATAAGTTTGACCTGGAGCTAAGGCCTCATCAGGACCAAAAACACCATTGACACCATTATCAACTACTGAATAAACTCTTGAATAGTCGATTTTTTCATTACCAATGATACCCCAACTGGCTCTTAGTTTTAAATCACTAAAAAGGTTAAGGTTATTCACAAAATCTTCGTTAATAAGATTCCAACCTAAGGCTAAAGAAGGGAAATTTCCAAATCGGTTATCGCCTAGAAACTTAGATGAGCCATCGCGCCTGAAGGTTGCGGTAAAAAGATACTTATCATTATAAGTATAGTTTAACCTTCCTAAATATGATACCATAGAATAGTTAAGCCCCGGCTCTACGGTATTCGTTAATTGAGACGGATCAATGTTATTACTATTAATATATCTAAAGTCTTCTTCTGACCTGAAAAGGTCTAACCCAACTAATTCTGTATACTCATTAGTATTATCTTGCAAAGTATAACCTGCTAACGCATCTATCCTATGCTTACCTATTTCTTTGTGGTAGTTAACCGTGTTTTCAAACAACCATTGCGCTCTATCTGAGGTCCTTTTTGTTAACCTACTCTGGTCTGCCTTTTGTGTTGGAGAAACAAAAAATTCAGGCAAAAAGCTCTCGTATTTTTCATACGCAGCGTCTACACCTAAACTAGTTTTAAAGGTAAAGTCTTTTAAAAATTTCGCTTCTAAGAAAAAGTTACTCACTGTTCTTATGCCTCTTGTTTTACGATCTGTATCGTATTGTAAATCTGCCAGCACATTACCTACACCAGGCACTTGAGAAAAAGATCCATCAGCCTGAAAAGGTTCGATTACCGGAGATGCTCTATAAGCAGTAAGAGGAGCATCAGAGCGTGTATCATTCTTTACAGTAGGTGTAACAGTAATATTGTTTCCCACCGTGATGTTATCAGAAATTTTAAACCTATTATTCATTTTCAAGGTCACTCTCTGATATTTTGATTCAGGGATAATACCTTCTTGGTCAAAATAACCTACACCAAAATAGTATTGATTTCTATCAGAAGCTCCACTTAATGAAACTTGATAGTTTTGAATAGGTGCTGTTTCAAAAATTTCATCTTGCCAGTCTACATTAGGAGCAGCATAAACATTATTGTAAGTTCCTGGAGTAATCTGATTGACTACCTCTGCATATTCAGGCCCGCTAAGCAAGTCTATTTTCTTCTGTAAAACTTGCAGGCTGTAATCTGCACTTACCGTAACCACAGGTTTCTCCTGACCCTTTTTACCAATTTTTGTAGTTATAATAATAACACCATTAGCACCTCTACTACCATAAATGGCTGTAGCTGAAGCATCTTTTAATACCTCCATCGATTGGATATCAGCGGCATTTAAATAATCAATGTTATCAGTGATCATACCATCTACTACATAAATAGGAGATGGATTACCCGGAGTACCTACCCCTCTAATTCTTACCGTAGGTGATGACCCCGGAGCACCAGAACCACTACTTACCTGTACACCGGCCATTTTTCCTTGCAATGACTGCATAGGATTAGAAGCGGGCACTTTTACAAGTTCTTCGCTATCGATAGATGAAACAGAACCCGTCAAATCTGACTTGCGTACCGTACCATAACCGATTACTACTACCTCGGCAAGCTCGTTGATGTCACTTTGTAATTGTACATCAATAGAAGACCTTCCATTTACTTGTTCTTTTTCGCTTACATAGCCTATAAAAGAAAATACCAATATGTTTCTGTCAGAATTTACCGAAAGAGAATAATTACCATTAAAATCGGTTACTGTTCCCTTGGTAGTTCCTTCTATAAGAATATTAACCCCCGGTAAGGGTTCCCCGTCATCGGCAGAGGTAACTCGCCCCTGCACCACATTCTGTGCTTGCACATCAATAGCCATAATTGCTAAAATGAGCAAACATGATACTCGTAGAAATTTAATCATAAGGTTAAAATGAATCTTAATTTTATCAATCGATTGCAATTAATGCTTAATGCTAGATGTATGTTTAGAATTTACCAAAAAACAATTACAAATAACCCCACAATTATGTCTTATACACACCAGTATTGAAGTGACATTTTGCGCTTAATAAACAATCATTTTAGGGCTATTTGAACTATTTTGAGTTTTAATCACAAATGCATTGCGCATTAATAACAAACCGGACAACTCCGAGTTATTTCTCGAAAATGTAGTAGAAATTAAGATTAGATTTAAGCCCAATAAAAAGGCCGGAAAACCTACTAAAAGTAAGTAATCCGGCCTGAAAACTTGACCTTATGTTAACTACCCCTTATTTAATTCTTCTATACTGACCTCTTTGGAATTATCAGTTATTAGAAAATCTTTTTTTGTTCTATTAATATAAGCTAATGCCTTTACTTGCTCTAGCATAAAAACGGGAATCTGCTCTAGGGCCTTCCACACTGGCTTAGGAGCTTCTCCTAGCTGCAATACCAGCAGAAAATTGCAAACAAAAAACACTAAAGAAATTATCAAAAACCCTGCTGATACCGGTGAAATAAACAATGAAACCAGAATAAGCGCAGCCGTACCTATACAAAGTAAAAACAATGGCGGAAAGCTGTTATAAACACCAAATAGCACCTGATTCCAGCTTTTATTCTTTACGCCTAAAAATGCAACTGCTAATGATGCTTTTAAATTATCGAAGTATGATTTTAACCACCTGCTCCTTTGATTTTGGATTTGATTTTTATCCTCCAGCTTTTCATCATACACTATGGCATCGTACTCATACGAAATCACATAGTCTTTTTTTATAATGTAATTGGCCAGCATCTTATCTTCACCAGATATTACACCGTCTATCTGCTGGTTGATTAAATCGCTATTAAGAAACTCTTGTAAAAGACCTGTTTCTAAGGCCATTCCAGAGCCAGATATGCCAGAGGAGGAGCCTAACTTATAAGGCACATACTTATCAGAGTAGTTATGGTACAACTCCCCGGCCGCATCTAATGCTGCTACAGGAGTATCCATATTTTTGGCCACACGCCTACCTTGTACCGCAGGATAATACGTTCTATGAATGTTTACTTTACTTAGAAAATCCCTGTGTACAAGATTGTCGGGGTCTAAAATAATGGAAGTGTCGTGCTGCCTGACAAAATTATCAATAGCATACCGAATAGATTTGAGCTTAGAGTTAAGGTGAGTAATGGGTAACAGCACCGTAACTTTATCGCTTTCAATGTTTAAATCCTCGCCTTCGCAAGCATCAGCAACCACGTATACATGATAGTTTTGATACTTCGATAGGGAAATTGACTTCAAAAGAGCAGGTATTAATTTCATGCTTTTATAAGCAGTAATAATTAATGCCATATCTTTTTCATCTTTTTCTTCAGGAAACTCTACCTTGTTTACAGTGAGGGAGATTAATGTGGCAACCAAATTGAATAACAGCAAGCATACCACTGCTGCTATGAATACAGTAAGAAGAGTGAACATGTTGAGTTGGTTTTGTTGATTAATAGGTTATTTTTAATTTAATCACAAACCATTCTAAAACAAAATATATTTATATAAATTCAATATTTAAAACAAGATTTTAACTTAATTAACAATTTTAAATATCGAATTATTAACCAAACACAAAATATAACAATCGCTAATATTTATTCCATTATTCAACATTCTTATAATAGAATATTAAAATAATACAACAGATCAAACAACTACCAGATTAATCATATTGTTGTTTATACAGACCTAGCAAAAGCAGAGCAGCATTAATATAAAGCATAAGATAGAATACTCGAAAAAGAATGGTGTCAATACATTTCACAATAAGAGCAGTGGCTAGAGCTTATACCATTAAAACACCGTGTCATTGGAACCCGGAGTGAATATAAGTAAAGTTCAGGTGCTATTGATGCATAACTAACCAGACAAGCAGTCAATGCCTACCTCTATGGAAGAGAATTAAAAACACTTTAGAATGAAACTTCTCTGACTCCGCTATATAGCTAGTATATTTGGGAGAGCATTTCAGACAACTTCTGGTAAAGAGACATCACGTTTAAGAAAGTTTGTTTTAGACAATAACAATGTATACATAATATATTGTGGACCTGATTGTCGAAATGCTGCAATATATAGATTAAATGACATGCTCTCAGTGAATATTTTTGGTATCTTAAAACTAATGTGGCCGTGCTGAGCACATGAGCAATGTAAATTACATTAATTAGGTCTTTTACATAAACCTGAGCAGGCTACATGGAAAAACCGACAACTCAACTATAACAATTAAATGTTCGAGCAATTCAGAGACAAATTTCACCTTGATGAAAATAAATGGAACGAATATATTTTCTTATCCTAACTGCATTAAGCTCCTGTAATTTTCAATTTGATAATTCTGAGACGTCCGAAATAGGATCAATGAACCCTTACTGCCTCGATAGTTTGGCTTGGGAACAAATGTGCTCCAAATTTTCAATTGACAGTATTAAAGATAAAAAACTTTTAAAACGAGTGAAGGACATTAAAAACCACTTCATTAAACCTGAGTATATACTATATTTTGACGAAGAACCTACAGAAATTATTGGGTGTGATTCGTATTCAATAAAAGTAGTATACAATGAAAAAATAGCAGATCAATTAATGACTGGGCGCTCACCCTTTTTAAGCAATGCTCAACAAAAAAGAATAAGAAATAGAGTTTTGAATGAGCTTTCGAAATATCAATGTGAGGAAGGAAGATTAGAAACTCTAGAAAAGCTAAAAGAAGAAGTTCCTTTTGCTGAATTGCATAGAGATTATCCTCTTAGTCTGCAACCAGAAATGATGGAGGCAATTTCGGATGAGGATATAAAAACTAATAAACCATAACATTCGGCCTTTCGTACTTAATAGAAAGCCAGTCAAATCACGGATTTGGTTTAGTTGCAAAATGAAATTATAGAACTCAAATCAGCCAAGCTTTATGCAGGAGGCTTTAGCTCCAATTTATTTATTGACAGATGAGTTATAGAAAACAAGAAGTAAATATTCCTACCGACTGGGAGATTAAGCGCCATGAGTTTTACAACATTGACATAGCTGACAACTCATCAGAGAACGACAAATACTCTTTAATTTTTGTTCAAGAAGACATGTTGTGGATAAAAAAAAGAAATTACAATCTTGACTTAGGTTGGTACGGAGGAGACGATTTAGATAATAAATGGACTGGATTCTGCATTTACTTATATCGTGGTGACGATTGGAATAAATGCGATCTTTTAGAAAAACACACTACTAGGAATAAGAAAAGCGTTGTTGACCTACTTCATCGTTTAATCCAATCCGTTGACAACGGAGAGTATGAAATATTATTGGCTATCAAATTGATGAAAACGACAGAACAAATCAAAACTCAATGGAGGACTTTAAAACATATTCCGCAAGAAAATAAACTGGCAATAATCAAGTAAACCGTCCTAATCGATTTGCTGCTTAGGGAGATTCTCACACTACGTGTAGAGCACATATCTCATACTACAAAATTCATTAAATCTCAGAATTTCAATCATTTACTACTTATTATTTCTTTATTAAATACACAAAAACTATATTAAGTTATAAAATACATCTACAGTAAATAATTTAATATATGTCACTTTTTAAGAGAATATTCGGAAAAGGAACTAAAGAGTCTGATGAAAGAGTTAATGACGATGTTGAAAAAATTAAGTCTGGCGAAATAACGAAAATATACCCTATACTAAAACCAGGCAACTGGGTAGGTATTCAGGCTGGTGCATTGAAGCAAACCTTAATAGGTTCACCGGAAGATCCCCAGCTAGTAGTAGGTTTTGGATATGACACTCCCTCTAATTTTATATTTTTAATGCCAAAAGATTTAGAAGGAAAAGACCCAAATGCACTTTTAAAGCAGGCCTACGATAATCTAGAAGAAATAGAATCTAAATTTGAAGTTTCTGACAAGCTGGGCGGAAAAGTAATTACCGCATCTGGCAATGACTTTGCAGCTGAAAAGATTCTATGCAAAAGCCACATGATGAAAGCTCATGAACTTTTACAAGCTGAAGAACTTTTAGTTTCGATACCGAGAAGAAGATGTATGATGATTACCTCTCGATTTGTGGACAACGAAACCCTAAGCATTTTCGAATCTCTTCATTTCGATGCCTGGCAAGATGACTCTTTCGGAAATGCCCAATTTTGGATGGATTTTTTGTAGTAATTAACGGAGAGATAGATGGCCTAATACCTCTAGGTTAAATGCACTTTGAGCATCTCTTGTTCCACTTAACAAAATGAAGCCACTTATTCGTTTTAGCAGCAAACCTATGACTAAGAAGCAATTGCCCATGTAAAATTGATAGAGGTAGGATGTAATAAAAAGAAAAATTATTAATTGTATTTTTTACAAATAATAATTTTATTATGCTTCAGTATTATACTGATAATATTATTTCAACCTACAACCTCATAAAGATGATTAATTTTACAAAAACTGGATTAAAGATAATCCTACTCACCTGTGTCCTTTTATCATGCGTAGAAGAAGACATAGAAAACACCTCGCCACAAAAAGTGGCCACCTCAAAACCTCAAAATAATAGCGCCATACCAGTACAATCAAGCTTTTGGGAGCTATCTGGCAATACCGTTTCTCATGACCCAACTGTAATTAAAGAACCCAATGGCTTATGGTGGGCATTTATGACAGGCCAAGGTATAGGTGTTAAATATTCTTCGGATGGTTTATACTGGACCCAAGGCATTCAGGTTTTTCCTAATGAACTTTCTTGGTGGCGCAGTTATGCACCAGAAATGGGCAATAATGATGTCTGGGCGCCATCCTGTTTATACTATCGAGATAGATATTGGCTTTATTATGCTATCTCACAATTTGGCACTAATACTTCAGCCATAGGTTTAACTTCCTGCCCCAGTATTGTTGGTGGAGGTTGGAGAGATGATGGCTTGGTACTGAGCACCAACAATAGCAGCGCTGCCAATGCCATAGACCCTAATGCATTTCTTGATGCCAGCGGCAAGCCTTGGTTAGTCTATGGTTCTTGGTTTGACGGAATAAAAGTAGTAAGACTTAAAGATGCCGATATGAAACCGACAGGCACACACTATGCCATTGCTCGCAAAAGTGGAGGCATAGAAAACCCGGCCATCGTCTACCATGATGGATATTATTACTTATTTATTTCTCTTGGAGTTTGTTGCAACGGCACTAATAGCACTTATAAGATAGCTTATGGCCGATCTACCAGCATTACAGGTCCCTATTATGACAAAAATGGGGTCAACATGCTTAACGGAGGGGCTACTATACTTGATGCTGGCAATGCAAAATGGGTGGGCCCAGGAGCAGAAGATGTTTACAAACACAATGGTAACTATATAATGAGCAGGCATGCCTATGATGCCGAAGATAATGGCACACCTAAAATGCTTATTAGTGATTTGTACTTTGTCAACGGGTGGCCTACTTATTAATTTAAAATAAATGGTATGGAATTACCTGACCTCTATATTTTATTTACTTTACAAAATCCAGCAGGTAATTCCATCTCTTTAAATATTATGTAATCAAAAAAATGCTCTTACCAGCTCCTCTTCGCTAATATTGCTAAAGTAATCACTACTTTTTATTTCCTTTAGCGTTTGTAAAATCACCTCTTCTCTATGTTCTTTCCCAATAAGAGCTTCCACCACCGGATCAATATCCTTATTCACAAAATAATCTCCAAAGATTTCTAAAGCAGTAATTACTCCTTTCTCCACATTCATGTGTACCTCCACATGGCCACCTACTGTCTTTACTCCATGCTTTAAGCCATAGTTGGGTGAATGCCCAAAATTCCATCCCCAGGTGCTGTATTTTTCATCTGCCAGCTGTTGTATAGCTGCTTTGTCAGCCTCAGAAAGTGTATAAGGTTTAGCATCAGGGTACATGTGTGTAATATGATCCATTACCTTCTTTCTAAACTGATCTACACCAATATCCTCCTTCAGGTGAGATGAAATGTTAGTGACTCTGCTACGCACTGATTTCCTGGCTTTATCCTGAAACTTCAGCGGATTTACCTTCAGGGCATCTGAAATATCTTTAATCTCAGACGAATAAAGTAAAGTACCATGATGCAACACGCGCTTTCTTTGATGAAATATGTGCTCAGCATTTCCAGAGAACTTCTGATCGTTAATTAGAATATCATTTCTGCCTGAAAAATGAGCTTGTACGCCCAAAGAAGCCAGCACATCAATAATAGGCTGATTGTATTTTTTAAAATCTACTTTGGCACCTTCATCACCAAAGCCCATGATAAAAGTATAATTTATGTTTCCAAGATCATGAAAAACTGCACCTCCTCCAGTAAGCCTACGCACCACTTTAATGCCCCTTTCTTTCACATGGTCCACATTTATCTCGGCTATGGTATTCTGATGTTTCCCCACAATAATGGCATTATCATTTCGCCAAAGCATGAAAATGTTTTCATCAGAATTTTTAAGAAAATACTCTTCTACCGCCTGGTTAAAGTAAGGCTCAATACTAGAATTATCTATACACAACATACGCTTAAGGTTTGGGCTAAATTAACGAATGACAAGCTATTCTGAAACCTATTGGTATAGGCTCCCCTTTCTATTAAATCTTAGAAGTAGACATGTGTAAATAAGTTCCACAAAAAACTTAGCAACTTATATGCTCCATCGATTAATAAAACATTCCAGCATCTAAATATGATTCAATAAATATATCGACCTAATCATTGTAGTATCCCGATACCGCGTGTATAAACCCCGGTACAAATCAGGCCTTCTCATTTCAGAAGGCTAAACATATCACTGACCACAAATGTTTTATATGATTAGATGGTTAGTGCGACTGTTAAGCATTATCAAATATGGCTACCAATAGACATAACATATCTGAATAATTAAATTATTAACAAATCAGATGTGATTTTTCGGCCATTACAGTATTGCTATTAAACCAATAACATTAAAGACATGTATAGTATTATTTACCTAAGCAAGGCAAATGAATATTTCAGTTTATATGACCTTATTGGTCTTGCAGATAAGGCCAAGAAAAAAAATGAAGCGTTAGAACTTACAGGTTTTTTGCAGTACAGAGATAATAATTTCTTACAATACTTAGAAGGTGATGAGGTTACTGTCAAATACCTCATGAAAACCATTGAACAGGATAGCCGACATCAAATAATTAACTTATTAGAAGTTCCCACATCTAAAAACAGGTTGTTTTACGATTGGCACATGTGCTATGTAAAGCAAGAAAGCCCTATACAACTTAGCTTAGTGGATCTACTGCAAGATGTAATAACCCATCTCGACAACCCTATTTATAATGGCGAGTATTTAAACCTCCGGATAACTCGGTTACTCAATAAAATTTCAGAAGTTAGAAATCAAACTAAATCACATTTCCCTAACAATGTAAATGCACCAGACTTCATGATAAACTAATTAGCTAATAATTAACAAATAGCGTTTTCACTATCTATTAAAGCACCTATTTTTTATTGTTTTACATGCAGACACACCTGCTTATAAATTTTGAGCTAAATGGTCTTTTACTGTCGCAGATACATTGTTAACAATAATTTTTTTTGCGATACACTACTTACCGCCTTACTTTTCAACAAGAGATTCTAGCTTCTTTACTACTATAAATAATGTAATCTTTCAAAGCTTTAAGAGTTCCCTTCCTATTTGCATTACTTTTTTTAAAGTAATAGCATCCTATAAATGAACTAAATATGCTTTTCAAGAAATAAATTAGTTATTATTTCAATAAAAATATTTATTAATCAACTATAAAAATATTATTTTGCATAATTCTATTAAAAAAAGAGATTGATCAAAATAAATTTATAGTTATGAATTTTTTAAAAGTTAGCATTTTTTGCCTTTCAATGGGGCTTTTCACCTATTGTTCTTCATCGAAGTCCGAACCAGAAGAACAAGAAACTACTGAAGCAACAACTACGGAAGAGACTAGCGATGCACCAGAAGCTACAGAACCAGTAAAAGAAGAAGTAGCGGCTGTATGTGTATGGGAAAACATTTCCATTAGAAAAGAGCCATCATCAAAATCTAAATGGTTAACATCTTTAAGCTTAGGAGAGACTTTAACCAGCTTAAAATCTACTGCGAAGGACAGTTTAGATAACAACAGAGAGTATACTTTAGTAACATTAGCCGATGGCACTAAGGGCTGGGCATTATCAGATTTTATCATTGAAGATGCCAAGGTAGGTGTTTTTGTAGATGAGGTTTCTATTTACAAACGCCCTGACCTACTAACTAAAACAGACAATAAGTTTCAAGAAATGGACATTATCGCCATTAAATCTACCGAAGGTGACTGGTTAGAAGTAGTAGGCAAAAGAACCGGTGGTAAATGGCTACAAACTGGATGGGTGAAAAAGGGTAACATTTCAGAAAGTGATATTGATGTGGCCGTTGCCAAATTTGCTCAACCTGCAATGCTACTAAACGACCCTGCGAAGAAGGAAGCGGCTATCTCAGAAATAGTAAACAATGCAGACCTCTCCACTTCAAGCTTTATTCCTGCTTTACAAGAAGAGCTTAACAAGCTGCAAGCTAAAGAAGAAACAGTAGAGCCGGATTCAGAAGTATATGAAGAAGAGGAAGTAATAACTCAAGAAGAACTTGAAGAAGGAGAATAACGAAATTTCTTTTTAAAAAATAAAGCCCAATTCAATATTGAATTGGGCTTTATTTTTTATTATTTCACTGATTTATTATTTATAATACGGTTTATCTGATCAAGCATTAACTGATTCATTTCTTTTAAACGCTCCGTTTCTTCTCTCTGCTGAGATAACTCTTCAATTAATGAAGAGATAACTTTATCTTGCTTAATAGAATAAAGTGTTAACTCTTCGATTTTTCTCAAAAGATTAGCATCCATTTCTGCTAAATAAAACCCATCAGCAGCTACCTCCTGCTCAGAAGGAATATTTGGCAAGTGACCATGCAAATTGATATATTTTTCTACCTCGCTTAAATCGGCCAATTGATACCCATCTTTAAAAACATAATCAGACCAATTAGAATAACTAGCCACTTTCACCTCTGTTGCTGCTATTTTGCCATTTACCCCTAATTTATACCCTTTAGGGTTAGTAGTTCCTATACCAACATTACCATTTTCTAAAATTGCTATATCGATATTTTGATAGCCCGTTGGGTCTGACTCAACATCATAACCAGTTGCAATATAGGCTACACCATTAAAGCTGCCAAAAATAGTACCTTTATTATTATTCTCGTTTCTTAGTCTAAAACCTCTTGCCCATCCCCCAGTAGTCCCTACAGTCATTTCCATACCAAAATCATAAGTTTTCAAGTGTCCAGATCCACTTAATTTAATATCTAATTTATGTTGTGGAGTAACTGTGCCAATTCCAATATTACCAGTATCTTGAATTAGATTTTGAGCAAATAAATTTGAACTCACAAGAAAAAACAACACTACTTTAACAACTTTCATAATTCTATTTCTTTTATTCAAAATTATACATTGTTACCCCAAAATGGAATGAATATTCAAATTAGTTAACCAACATATTTATCTATTATTAGAAGAATTTCAAAGATTGATATAATATTAACCAATAAAGAGACTAAGCCCGGTTTCAATTAAAAACATCAATAATCACTAATGATCAGCTTCACAGCTGCAGCCTACTTTCATGTAGCTTTCAGCTGATTCGTGCCAGTCAAAGGCTTGATTATATTTATTATTTTCCCAGTAAAATTTGGTTCTGGTTTGCTCATGATTACCCACTTCGTTCATAGTAGTGGCATCATACAAACGACCATTAGCCATAGTATAAACTACTGAATTACTATTAGTTATTCCTTCCAAAGGATTTTTATCCAATACTATCAGATCTGCGAGTTTACCGGCTTTTAGCGAACCTACCTGCTCATCAATGCCCAGGTAATTGGCTCCATTCAAGGTGGCTGCTCTTAAAGCTTCCATATTACTCATACCTCCTTGTTTCAACATCCAAAGTTCCCAGTGAGCTCCCAGTCCGTGAAGCTGTCCATGGGCTCCAAGGTTTACTTTTACCCCATTATCTGCCAGTGCCTTACATGTTTGTGACACTAAAATATGACCATTTTGATACTCCTCCTCAGGAGCCATAATTCTATGTCGAGACCTAGAATCAATCATTCCTCTTGGGTAGAAAGTGAGTAATTTTTCATCTTCCCACACATTATAATTTTGATAGAAGTAGTACTCACCACTTAATCCTCCATAATTAACAATGAGCGTTGGTGTATAACCTGAGTTGCTATTACCCCACAGTTCCAGTACATCTTTATAAACCGGGGCCACTGGTATGTTATGCTCTATACCAGTATGTCCATCCATAATCATGCTCATGTTGTGATAAAAAGTAGAGCCTCCTTCCGGCACTACCAACATATTTAGCTCCCTGGCAGCTTGTATCACCTGCTGTCTCTGATTTCTTCTTGGCTGGTTGTAACTCTTCACGGAAAAAGCTCCAAAGGCTTTGGTTCTTCGCAATGCAGAACGAGCATCATCCAAACTATTGATCTTGGCTTTAAAATCACCATCGGCACCATATAAAATGATTCCTGTTGAAAACAGACGAGGGCCGCTCATCTTACCTGACTTAATCAGCTCAGAAACTGCGAAAACCGTTTCCGTGTTAGCCGATGGATCATGAGCTGTAGTAACCCCGTAGGCAAGGTTAGCATACAGCGGCCAGTGTTTTTGTGGAGTAATGCCATAGCCAAAAGCGCTTACATGGGCATGTACATCTACAAAGCCAGGCATAATGGTTTTGCCCTTAGCATCATATACTTTAGCTCCTGCAGGTATGGCTACAGAAGCATCTCCAACTGCTTCGATCTTATTGCCATTAATAACAATAGTTCCATTTTCTATCACCTGATCACCTTCCATGGTTATGATGGTAGCACCAGTAAATGCAATAATTCCATCAGGCTTATACGTTTCAGCCTCCAAAGCTACCTTTACGCCTACTGTATCTATTGGAGGAATACTATCAGGAGATCCTTCAAGGAAGGTAAATCTCTCGTTAATATCATTGGTAAAATACTCATCACCCAAGGTCCAGTGGATTTTCTTGCTATCACCAGACCAGTGAAGATTGATTCCCGCATCTCTGGTAATGGCAGCCACAGGCACCGATTTGCTATTAGGATCAATATCCAGCGTTTGTCCGGTTAACGGAAGAGGCGCAATATATGCCTTATGCAGGTTAATAAAAGCAACCCATTTGTTATCAGGACTCGGAATGAGACGGTTAGCATATTTAGACTCTACATGTGTATGCTCATCATTACCCTGAAGGTTAACACTCTTTAAGTTTTTGGTAAGATTGCCAAAGAAATATCCTCCTGTTTGAAAGAACAATCTATCTCCTTTAGCGCTAAACTGTGGATATTCACCATCTTTCGTAACCAACTTGGTTTTACCTCCATCTATCGAAATGGTGTAGATGCCAGGATTTTTATCAAAAGTACCTCCTAACATGCTGTTTCCTGATTCTTTAACAAAAGCCACTAATTTTCCATCTGGTGAAATAGCTGGCGTGCGATAAATTCCCATCTCTTGAGTAATAAGCACAGGCTGTCTCTTTTTCCCTTTCAGAGACACTTTCTTTACGGCTCCCATATTTTCATCTTCCCAAGTTACGTATATCAGGGTATTACCATCAGCAGAAAATACCGGCTCGAATTCAAATTCTTTAGCCGATGTGATTCTCTCCGGTGAACCAGAAGGCAATTCTTTTCTATATAAATGACCTAGAGCATTAAACACCAACCATTTCCCATCAGGCGAAGTAATAGCATTTCTAATATCTTTTACCTCAAACTTATCAGGATTAATGTCTCTTTTAAACTTAAGCGCCTCCGCTATCTTTATGGTATTTTCCACCTCAAAAGGAATCTCAGTAACCTCCAATGAGCTTACATCAATTTTTTTGATCTTACCTTCTGCCCAGAAATAAATGAACTTGTCATCTGGTGACCAGTCGAAGTTAGGGTAGGTACCAAAAATGGCCCAGGCTTCCTGCTGATCTTTATTCAGTTCATCATAGATGGGCCACTCTTCGCCAGTAGCCAAATCTTGTAAATAGAGTACCGTTTTGGTACGAACGCGCTTTACAAAGGCCAAATACTTACCATTATTAGAAACTGTAGGCCTGCATGCTCCTCCAGGGCCACCTGTAATGGTTGTGGTTTCACCATCTTCAATGCTGTATCTTTTTACCGCATAGATCTGACTGTTAGGATCTTTGTTATATTGAAAATAACCTCCGGGATACACATCCTCACAGTAATACAAATATTTACCATCAGGAGATACATAAGGTTCGTTTACATCCTGCTGATCATTTTTTCTTTTGGTGAGCTGCAAGCCGCTGCCACCCGTAATGTGATACATCCACATTTCGCCAGCACCAAGACTTCGCCCAGAAGTGAAATGCTTACGAGCGATCAAATAATTACCATCGGGAGTCCAAACGGCATTATTAAGCAAGCGAAAATCCTCTTTGGTAATTTGCTTAGCATCGGAGCCATCAATATTCATTACCCAGATGTTATCACCTCCACCAGCATCGCTGGTAAATGATATTTTGGTGCCATCAGGACTGAATCTTGGCTGCACTTCAAAAGGCACACCCGACCTAAGGGCAGTGGCCTTACCACCTGTGGAAGGCATAATATAAATATCGCCCAGCATATCAAAAGCGATTTTACTGCCATCTGGGCTTACATCCAAGTTCATCCAAGTGCCCTCGGTCGTAGAAAGGGGCATTTCTTTATAGTTCCAGTTGCCTGTAGGGTCGGCCACATCCCATTCCTTTTTATCCTGAGCACTGACCGCACTGGTAATCATTATTAAAACACAGAGGTATAAGTATTTCATATTTTTTTAAATTGTAAATGTGCAATATACCTGATGCATAAAAAGTAAAGAAGGAAGTATTTATGAATGGTAAATTTTCAATCCGGCAACCTACTATACAAAAAAAGCTGCCACCTACAGAGGCAACAGCTCATAACATATGAATCATTATTTTTAGCCTTCTATTTTAATAATCCGCATAGGGCAATTTTTGGCTGCCTCAAGGTTTTCATCACGCTCGGCTTCATATATGGAAACTTGATGTATACCCTTCTTCTCTACTCCACCGACTAGGTTACATCTTCCATCTCTGGTAGATACGCGCCAACGATCAGGCGCGGCCTCTACGCATGCATTACATCCTATACATTTAATCCGCTGAAATAATATACGCGGCATAACTATGCTACTATAATTTTATATAACTTATCTGAAGGCCTCACGGCATTTTCAACTGGCATAGAAAACACATCTCCCTTGCTCACAAAATTAACGGCCTCGTCCGCTTTCCTGATTTCGCTTACTTCAGCATATACTGCTCCCGTAGTGGGCCCCGTAATCAATACTTTATCACCTTTATTTAAATGGTGCGCCTCCAAATGAAACTCGCCAACACCGATTTTACCAAAGTATTTCACTCCCTTGCCTAAATATATTTTCTTTTCCGTGGCCTTTGAGCCATAAGAATCATTCCACTCGCCCATCTTTCGACCAAGGTAATACCCATCCCAAAAACCACGATTATATACGGTAGCCAATCTTTGAGTCCAGTCTTCAATTTTTTCTTCGTTATAAGTGCCGTTCTCCAGAGCATCTACTGCTTCCCTATAACACCTCACTGTAGTGTCTACATAATCAGCTGACCGACCCCTGCCCTCAATTTTCAGAATTTGAATACCTGCATCAGTTACTTTATCCAAAAAACCGATGGTACATAAATCTTTAGCGCTCATAATATACTCATTATCAATAGCCAATTCTGTACCCTCGTCATCAGTGACAACATACGTTTTCCTACAATTTTGAATACACGCCCCCCTGTTAGCTGAGGCATTATGGGAATGAAGACTAAGATAACACTTGCCTGACACCGCCATACACAAAGCACCATGAGCAAAAACTTCTATTCTAATAAGTTGACCAGAAGGCCCTTTAATTTGCTGTCGCTCTATCTCTCGGGCAATATGTGCCACCTGCCTTAAACTAAGCTCGCGAGACAAAACCATTACATCAGCAAAGGCACTGTAAAACTCTATAGTTTCTATGTTAGTTACATTGGCCTGAGTAGAGATATGAACAGGCAAACCAATTTTTCTACAGTAAGCCATTACAGCATGATCAGAGGCTATAACTGCGGAAACACCGCTCTCCTTAGCCTGATCTACCAGCATTTTCATTAACCTGATATCATGATCATAAAGCACTGTATTAATGGTGAGGTAACTCTTTACGCCTTTTTCACTACACCGCGACACGATCTCTCGTAAATCATCAGTAGTAAAATTGACCGATGAGCGCGCGCGCATATTCAATTGCTCTACACCGAAATAAACTGAATCGCAGCCAGCGTTAAGCGCTGCCGCTAATGACTCAAAAGAACCCACAGGAGCCATTATTTCTGTTTTGCCACTTTGCATCTTCCTAACTTTATTAAAACAAAACACAAAATTATCTGATCAAGAAAAGCCACACCATGACATTCGTCAGGATAGCATAAAAAAAGCCCTGCGTTAATGCAGGGCTTTCTGATCTTTATATTGTGGCATTATAAATATCAATGAAGATTTCAGATGCAATACAATTGCGACCGAGCTGGGTCTATAAAATCTCTCCTTCTTCTGATAATGATATTAAATTTACATCTTTTATGTCTTTTAAAATTCTAGTTCTAATAAGAATCTCTTTAATATCTTTAGAAAAGTCATCTATTAATAATGGATGACTTGGGGAGCTAACCAAATGATAGTTTCTATTTGAAAAATCTCCAGGAGTGCTCTTATCATATGAATAAAATCCTCTTTTAGACATTGAAAAAAAATCTGACAGATACCTCTCTTTATCTCTCTCTGATTGAAATTGGACAAAATCTTGTAAAGACCTATTAATAGACACGTCCTGATTCAGAAGTGGTAAATTTCGAAAATAAATTGAAAGTTTATCAGTATCTTCCTTCGAAAGGGATATAGATTTTGGTATTAATCCACCACCTGAAGCAAAATGAATAATGAAACCATTTTTATCTATTGCAAACCAATCTATGTCAATAGTTGGCTGCATTTCTCTTGTATATTCCATATTAAAATCTATTTCTCAAGGTTTTATATTAAAAATATCCTGGCAATTCTGACAAGGTGGAATAACTTGACCTGTTCGTGGACGTACTGCCGGGGTGAATTTAATATCCGTAGGCTTATATCCTGGGTTTTCCAGCAATAATTGATTCCCTAAACGAAATTCCCCACAACACCCAATAATATTTCCTGCTCTTTCTGCACCTACACCACCAATTTTATTTGCAGCATTTTCTAAAGATGTGGCTACTGTTGAAGGAGGTGCTCCACTTGAACCAACTTTTGTTGCTCCATTTGGCAAACGACCTCCTACCACTGTTGCGGGCGATTGACCCGTCTTTTGCATTGTTGATACCGTAGCATCAACTTCAGATTGTACTGCCTTAATGCCACTAGCCTCTGCCTCTGAGGCTGAAACGGTGGAACCCTTAACTGCAACAGCTGCAACTACAATATCTGTTACCGTTTCTAAAGCAACTTCAGTTTTATCTGAAGCGTCTCCATTTTGGAAGCGATCTACCTTATCTTTTACCAAATGTGCAGCGGAAACCATATTCAATAATGGCTTATAATTCCCATTAGCAGTTTCTTCTGCGAGATTAACTATACCAACACCAATAGGAGTTACTTGACCCTTTGCCCACTTAAGAAACCCATTCAAAATAGTTGAGTCTCCATTCATGTCAACATAAAGAATGGGATTGTTTAATGCATAGTGATATGGGGCTGAACTATAATACTTTTCTGCAAATCTATCGACATTAAAAAACCTGCCAATACTCGCATCATAATTTCGTGCACCGTACGCATACCACCCAATATCAAGATCATTAATCAACTCCTTACCATTATACTTAAAATCATTCTCCTTAGCCGTCACTCTCTGATAACTATTAAACGTAAGCCCAAAAGGATAGTAATCATCTGTTTGTATAATTGGGCTTTCGTTGATGGCTATATCTATATCATCAAAGTAAACTTCTGTAAGGGTAGTACTTTCATTACTTAAGTACACCATTACATAACCTTTACCCGGTGCCACAAAGTCTTCTACCTGTAACTTGTCAAAGTTACCATTTTTAGGCTGGCCTATTGGCTGGGTAGCATTAATATCTATTTGGTCATAAGCAAAGCTAGCCTCATTCACCAAGTCTATTGACTCTCCTTCTGGCAAGTACATTACATTAATAAATGCACGTGGTGCACCATTATCAATTACAGGGAAACCTGGCTGCCCTATCAGTGAGCCCTGATTAAAATTATCACCTATAGTAGAAGCTCCGCCATCTACTACACTACCTCCAGTAGCGCCTGTATAGGCACTGATCAATGCACTGGCAATAGTGGTGGTAGCATTGGTAGCATCAGGAGTTATTTCTATATACTTTGCATATACCGAAGCAGAAATGGTATCGCCTGCCGCCACAGGTATGGTTATTACAGCACCTACTTGGCTACCGCTAGCTCCATTAAGCATTTGAGCTTTGTTGTAAGCAGTGCCAGCCGCATCAGTATGGTCAAAAATATCGTTTTGTATTACCGTTACTTCCTCAAATAATTCCTGATCATCATCCCCTGTGCCTTCATAGTTATTTGTAAAATGAAGTGTTTTAGGTTTAGTGGTAAAAGTTAAACGTGTATTACCCAAATGATCTTTCAGGTTATATTGGTACTCCCACTCTCCTGTGGTGGCATCTGGCACTATTCGCCCCTCTTCATGCTGAATAAACTGCAATGCTGAAGGCTCTTCTCCTTGCTGCTCATAAATAAATTCACCTATATAATCTGTGCGTTTCACCAAATTATCATTGGCGTCATATACCTCTTGAGCCAACTTCACTCCTGTAGCATCATAAATATATTTGATGTATTGCCCATCATCTTTGAGTACTTTCTCTGGCAAATTCAGGTAATTGTAAGTGATATCAATTATGCCTTTATTCAAATCTTGAATCATATTGCCATTAGCATCGTAGGCGTAGTCGTCCCCCTCATTTAGACCATCACTAAAGCCTGCAAGACGGGCATTATCAGACACACTACTTAATTGGTTACCATTTTTATACGTGTAGTTTAAAGCATCTATAGTTTGTATATCTGTATCTATAGCTTGCCTGTTTAAGGTTTGAATATTCCCATTTAAATCATATCCAATACCTGTTACACTATAGCCTCCTTGTGCTTTAGTAGTAGTCCAGTTGTTCCCTTGGCTTACTCCTTCAGCATAATGTGCATCCGTTATCCGGTTCATCGCATCATAATGATAAGCATACACATGCTCATTATTATCTCCTGAATTTTTCCACTTTACAGCGGCTATATTACCATTATATTGAGGGGTATATGTTAGTGATTGATTTACAAGTAAATCAGTAAAACCTTGAGGTAAATCATACAATATATTGAAATTCTGTACATCCAAATTGTCCTGTATGTATGAATACGGCACCTCATTACCTCTAATATCAATTGTAATTTCCTCTGTCGGCTCCAAACCAATTAAATTAGGAAAAGTTGTTAATGCATTATTTTTAAGATAAGCAAATTCCAATTTTGGCAAAGAAAAAAGCTCCCGGGGAACGGAAGTAATTTGATTATTGGAAAGTTCTAGCTCCCTTAAATTAGTCAACTGCGCAAACTCTACGGGCACTCCCCCAACAATATCATTGTCCTGAACGTAAAAACTTTCCAGTGAAGCCATATCACCCATAGCTGATGGTAACTCGCCTTCAAAATTATTCCCCCAAAGCGTCAAAGTTGTTAAATTTTGTAATTGCCCTAAAGAAGCCGGTAGCTCTCCACCAAAATTACAATTGTACAACTGCATTACAGTCAAATTAGACAGTTCACCAATTCGCTCTGGAATAGGTCCTACTAAGTTTCTGTTTAATATTGCAATGAACCATTCCAATGCCTTCAAGTCACCAATAGCCTCAGGAAGTGTTCCGTTTAATCCATAATTAAAGAATAATAACTGAACAACATCACCATCTCTAACAGTTACACCTGTCCAATCTATATCGCTAACTGACATATCATCAGGCCACAATTCTAAAGAAGGCCATCCTGTATCAAATGTCCAATTCGGACCTCCAGTACTCTCATAAAACGCCTTTAATGCCTGCATCTCTATTGCATCAGGCACTAACCCCTCTCCATCTGCCAGTTCCAAACAATTTACTACACCAGAAGATGATGTACTGCCTCGGTACGGCAACTCCATTCGAATATTATTTGACGCATCATCCAATTCATTTATTGCAAATACTGTGCTTTTTACATTCAGCACAATAAAACAAAGAATAATAATTTTAGTATATAATTTATTCATTAGGTAAGCCAATTATTGGTTGATTATAGATAAGGTCCATCCCAAAATAATCTGGAACAGGATCATTAACATTTTTGCCAGGTAATTCCACCAGATTACTGCCGTTGATACTTTCTAGCCAGCCTCTAATGTTATAGCGATAATCTATCGATTGACGTGGCTGGTTATTTTCCACATGCAATCCTTTATCTATCAGCTCCCCCAACTCGTTATACTCATTCTGAGACAGTAAAACACGCTCGCTATCATCAATCTGATGCCAAGTATTCATCAACCTGCCTGCATGGTCATATTCGTATTCTCTTATAATATTTATTTCTCTACCTTGTTGATGATGACTATTTTTAGCCCTCAAAACCCATCCTGGAAAATTGTAAATATTACTCAATATATCTATACTGATTAAATCTGATGGGTTAGTGGTAAGATTTTGTATTACTCTATATTTATTGTCATAATACGTTACACTTTTTATCCATTTATTATCAGCCCCCAATACTCGACTCATACTACCCGTTACCTGACCTTTAACTCTTTCAAATGCAGCATCTGGAAAATCATATGTACCTTGGGCACATGTAGCATTATTCAACTGAGTATCGTCATAGGTATACGCTTCTCCGAAATAATTACCAGATATGAAATTATAGTTATCATAAAAAGTATAGGTGTTATACTTTAGGTTTTCATTTGGAAAAGAATTGTTAGTATAAAGCCCTGTTGCCGCATCGAAGGTTTCATACCACAACAAACCACTACCTACAGTGGTATTCACATATTCCTGCATCTGATCTACAGCGATTACATCATTATTGGTATATACACCAGTAGTAATAGGTCGGTTTAATGCATCGTATTTAGTAAATGACCATTGCTTAGCTTCACGCTGGTTTCCATCTTGAGTCAAAACAAGGCGATCTCTTTTATCATAAACCATATAGACCCAATCTGCTCCCGGAACTCTCTTTGCTGTCATACGGTTTCGATAATCGTATTGATATTGAAAGGCTAATGCATTCAATTCAGACTCATCAGGCAAGTAACTTTCAGTAGCATACAACTCATAACTTAATAATGGAGGCAGTACATAACGAAGATTACCATAAACGTCATATATATAATAGGTTTGTGCCCAAGAAGCACGATCATCTAGAGACTCAATATTGTTTAATGATTGAACCTTCTTTAAAACAGTTTGACCTGACTTATTTACATATTCCCTTACTGCCATTCCCGACTCATCTTTGGTCTCATTAACATACAACTGCCCTGACTCATAGTAACCTCCTGCTGCAATATAATCTTCCTTCTCTAAGGACCTAGATAAATAACCGTCTCCATCTATCTCAAAACTTATTACATGTTCTGAGCCTTCATCAGATCCCAATGAATTAATCAAATAACTATGTGCAATGTATTTTCCGGCTGAAAACCAATCTTCACCAGGTAAGTATTCCTTAATTACCCTATTTAAAGGAGATGGTTCATAAACCAGCTGTGTGAATGGCCTACTATCTGAGTAACTGCCTATGGCCATACCAATATATGTACCACTAGACAAATCAATAATACTTGAATTATCTACATAATTATCAAATGTAATTGGTTGAGAAGGAACAAATGGAAGATAAGATCTATATTCCCGACCGTAGTTATCATAAATAATTGGCTTTACTATATTTAACTCATCAGGTGAACTATGCCATTGAACCTCCTGCTTAGGTCGTCCTAAGCCATCATAATATACTGTAGACACCTCCTTCTGAGCCCTTCCAAATTCATTTAAATCTACCACAGACTTAACTTCGACAATAGGGGTAGTGACCCTTATATAATTCTGATTATTATCTTGCCCTAAACAAAATATTTCGGCCATCAATGACAATAAAACGAATATAATTAATGATATTAATCTCATTTACATATAAATATTTTCACTTAAATCAGTTTATTTAACAATTAAACCGTAAATTAATTAAGTTAGTTAGAAAATGTACATTCTATTTTTACCCTGAAGGAATCTCCACTACTAGAGGGTTTATAAGAAAACCCTGGCTTTAATACTACAGCTGTACTATGGATAATCTCTTGAGCTCCACTCTTTCCACTATAAGAACTCTTTATTTCCATGGCTGCATCATGACAAACTGGTGTAATATAACGATATTCGTTCGTATTTAAAATATTACCTTCTTCATCAAATACACTCTTTAACCGTCCCAAATTATCATATTGATAATAAGTCGTCTTATTATTGGTATCAGTCTCACTCGTAACTCCTACAAATGGATCATAAGTATATGTGGTTATTTCAGAGTTCAAAGGATAAAATCGTAACTCATCAATTGGACTTGAACTATTGACCATAATTTTATATTTAAAACTAGTGCCCAACACTTTGAACGTCTCCCTTATTAACTGCCATATACCTTCATTTCTCTTCCAATAAGTTAGAATATAATCACCTGAACTAAGGCCCTCCACATTTAATTCATAATCGGTATTTCGTACCCGATAACCTGTTTTGCTATTATCATCAGCAAAACCATCATCTTCAAAACTAGTTACATACCCACCTCCACCAGTTATTTGCGAAATCCTTCCAATAAGTATGGATTGGTCTTTAGCCCAGATATAATGAATAATTCGATCATGCTCGTTAGCAACAGTTACTGGCTTCCCTCCAGAAGTATAATTCAAATAATTTAAACGCCTCTCTTCTTCATGATCCCCTTTTTTTACAGTAACCGCTTGAGGAACAAACACACCAGAGTAAGGCTCATAGTAGTCTGTACGATTTAAAAAGTTAAGTTTTCCCTCACTATAATTACGCTTTTCAACGATCTGACTGAGCATATTATGCTCATACGATATCATTTTATTATATACTCCTTTTGGATCACGGCCAGTCTCTACCATATCTTTCGGGTAAGTATATTCCACCTTCAACTGTTGCCCCTTACTATTTCTTTGTGTGTATTTCCGAAGATAAAAGTCATCATCATCATATTCATAATTTACTTCATTAACTAATGACTTACCATTACTGTAATCAAATGTCGTAGTTTTAGAATGCTCCATTCTTCCTGCATCTGGATAATAATCATTGGTAATATAATAACTAGGATCAAACTCACTCCAGTTGTGACCACTTGAACCTAAAGTAAAATCATGATAAACAACTACACCTACTACGGAAGATCGAAAATGGTCAAAACGTTCAGGATCTTTCCAGTAATCATCTTGAATAAAATTATATTCATTGATTGTTCGTTTTATTACAACACCATCAGCATTTTTCACGATCTCTTCTTTAAGCAATCCCTTGCTATAATCTGAGAAGGAAGTAGGAGTAAAAGGATAATCATGTGTTATAGATGCCAAGCCAGTTGTAAATTTGCGTTCAATTTCACCCAATGTATGTCCATCTAGATCAATCTGCCGCTCTAACACCCTACTATACATTACTGGACTACCATTTACTGTTAATAGATTATGAATCGGGTTACTTGAACGTACCATATAGGGAAATGAACGAGGACTCGACAAGTAAATATCACCATCGACTGGCAGACTTTGGAATTCACTAAACCCATAGTTTACCTTATGAGAGTAAGTAGGATATATTGCAAGTATACCTGATGATTTACCATCCTCCCTAACATAACTGTACTCTCGTATACTTGCAGGCTTTTGGGGATTAGAAAAATCAACAATACGTTTTGCTCTAAGTCCTCCAATATAAAGCTGATCAATATGTATCTCCTGCTCTATTTTATCCCTTTCCTCAGTCCATTTGAAATTACATCCTGCAGTAGCATTTTGATAATAATAATTCATATTAGCTTTTAGCCAATACCTACGAGGGGTAAGCTTACTAGTATAAAAAGTTTGAGTATCTGTAGTTCCGCCATCGAGTTCAAAAACTTCTATAGGAGTAAAGTCATCCAGATCTTCATATAATTCCATCACAATTTTACAAGTAGAACCCAATGAGTTGCAAAATGGAGTACTGGTTAGATTGAAAGTAAAATAAGATCCTGTATTTGCCTTCCCTTCAAAATTAACTTCCACATAATTAACATAATCTGTAGTACAATATATGGACGTAGCACTCTTAGGGTAAGGGTCTCTTAAAATCGTAATGGTCTGACTTAATCGACTATCCGTGGCCTGATTAGCTTCCATTTCAAACAAAGTATACCCTCCCGTAGGGTAAGTAATTTTCTTTAATGACCCTGCTTTACAATAAGTAGAATTTGTCATTTTGTTTTCTCCATTCATCTTTTGATAGCCATTATTAAGAATTACATATTCTTCAGGTAATCCATTCCCCCCCCACTTATTATAAAACCCCCAATGATCTTTAGCCCCACTAATCCTATTGGGAAGAGGAAGATCATACTGCATAGCATAACCCGAACTTAAAAGCTCATTTCCTGAATGTCCTGAAAATGGGATCACCTTTAAAAGAGTGGCTCGATTTAAAGAATAGTCATGAACTAAATCAAAGCCCTTTCTATTTTGTTCATTATTAGAAATTATAATTTTATTCAATAGGTGATCTCCTTCCAAATCCTGCCTTTGATTGGCGTCATATTTAAATTCGAGAGTTACCTCATTTGGAAACTCAATGCTAGATAATCGTTTACCATGTACCCTAACAGATCTAACATTACTAGTGGTTTTAGATGGCGGACAACCAATAGCTCCACCAATTGGAAAAATTTGATTAATGCTAGATCCTACCTCATATCTATAATTAGTATCTTCATAAATAAGAGAAATTTTTTCATTACCAAAAGGAGGCTGTATTTCTGTCAAATACCAACTAGAAGAATAAGTAGAACGCGAGCCGAAGAGGCTCAAATCTGTAGTTGTTTCCATTGCATCAAAAATGAAACGATAACCTAATTCATCAGTAATAGTAAAGGAAAGAATTTTCTTTTCACATTTAGAGCAATCCTTGCCTATGATTTTTTCAATCTTAATATTAGATTGATCAAGCAATAATTGATCATTTCCCTTCCCTAAAACAAACTTACCGGCTTCTCCATTGAAACTGTAATTAAATATGTCAGATTCCGCGTCCAATATACCTGAAGCAATATTATTATTTACAGACGTATTAAGACCTAAAAAACTACCATTCCACAAGTTTCCTTCCATTTTGCCTGTGGGTAAAGAAGGTGTATTAATAAAACCGTAAATAGGAAATTCATCAGAAATCCCCCTTATTGTCCTTGAAATTACTCCACCTGCTATTAACGCCCATCCGATACCCACATTAGATGCTACTTCATCAACACGTATGCCACCAGCATGATAATCTAATCTAATATCTAACTCCATCCCATTAACCTCATTCTTATAAGAATAAATTGGTATTTGCACTTTAGGAATACCCGTAGACAGACCTACCGGAATATTGCCAAATTTCCCTAAAGCTGATGCATTAGGTGATGGGGGGATTAAATTCTCTAAAGAAGGATTCATTGGTATTTCAAAATCACCTTGAGCATAAAGGGAAATTGTTGGTGTAAACCAAAATAATATATAAAAAAAATTAAGAAATATTTTTATCATGCTTTAATTAAAGTAATAATAATTATAATTTAATTTTAACAATCAAATCTACTTATTATTTTGCCAAGATTAATATAATTACAAAAATTAATTCATAAACTTATAGACAATCACTTCACTATCATGACTTTAAATACTTTCTCATCTATGACCGTATTACTGCTCCAAAACTCAGTAAAACTACACATTCTTATGAAGCATCATACCTTGTGCTATTCTCTTTAAAAAAACAGACTAACATAAATACTGACCATGGCGTTTATAAAAATAGTTCCAAGTATGAAGAGTACTATTGCAAAAATCAATGCTCCTTTTACATTTCCGAATTTCTTCTTCATAAATGCGTTACATTTATAAAGCACAAACAAGCTTACGAGTACCCCTAGCGTACTTAAAATTGATTTCCACTTTCCATTGCTATCTGTCGCGTCTAATCGAGGTTGTTCATTAATAAGTTCCATTAGAGCAGCCAATGATTTGGCAACACCTGCATTAAAATCACCGCTTTTGAAATGTGGTATTAATATGGTATCCATTATTTTTTGAGCAGCTTGGTTGCTAACCACCGACTCCAACCCGCTACCCACTTCTATCCTGGCCTTACGATCATTCTTAGCAATTAATAATACTATGCCATCATCCACACCTCTCCTTCCAATACCCCACTGATTAGCTAGTTTTAATGAAAATTCTTCAATAGATTCCTCACCCGTAGTGGGCAAAATAAGCACTACAATTTGGCTACCAGTTGATTTTTCAAAGTCAGAAAGTAGACTGGACAAATCATTAATTTCATTTTCTGACAAGGTATAAGTTAAATCATTCACCCGACCTGACAACTTAGGAATTGCAACAGGGTTCGCCAACAAAGTAATTGAAAACGGGAAACAGATTAAGAATAAAGTATAAACAGATTTTAACAAGACTGATAATAGAGTTATAAATAATCAATAATTACTAAGCAGAAATTATTTAAATGAAATTATTACTACAATATCAAAAACAGATAAACTAAAATATTTTTTAAATATAATAAAAATAGTGTAATTTTTGAAGCGTTATTAATTCCTGAACAAAAGCTAAAACATACCTCCTTTAATAAAAGACACCTCTAAATGCCATAGCACTCCATCAACTCACCATCTTTATTGCCCGTTTAATGAAAATTCAACAGTAAATATTAATTGGTCAGATTCTTTTTTATATATTTAACTCGGTGGATATTCGATAAAGAGATTTACCTTATTTTTTTTATAATTCGTTCGTACATAACAAGCAGTTCATTTTGACAGTAAAGTCAAATTTCGCCAAGAATTTTAAATACTTTAGAGAGAAAGCTCGTTTGGGGCAAGAGGCTCTTGCTGAAAAAATAGGCGTAAACGTTAGGACCATTTCTATCTACGAAAATGGAAAAGGTTACCCTAAGGTTGATTTGCTTATGAAAATCAGCCAAGCCCTGGAAGTACCTACCGAACATTTTTTTGCTGATGACCCTGAAAGTGTTGCTAAAAATGGCTCCACGACTACAACTAACTCCACAATAAAAGGTGATGACCTCAGCACCTCTGGAAAAATAATAGCATATAGAAAATTATTAAATCAGTGCCATGATGCTGTTGAATCAGGAGACAAACAATTAGTACTGGATACTTTGCAAGCTTTTTCGTCAGCATTGCAAGACTTAGAAAATATTCATCGTCAAAACACTGAGATAGATGCTAAGCTTAAATATGCTACACAACTCATAAGTTCGTTAGCCGGAGGGAAGCCTTAATCAATAAAACGTTTTCTCCTTTTCGACATTTGGTGTAATAATATACGCCTTTTTT
This sequence comes from Fulvivirga sp. AWR4_260, assembly GCF_056158185.1. Classification (NCBI taxonomy): domain Bacteria; kingdom Pseudomonadati; phylum Bacteroidota; class Cytophagia; order Cytophagales; family Fulvivirgaceae; genus Fulvivirga; species Fulvivirga sp. AWR4_260. The sequence goes on along the minus strand of NZ_JBSWSU010000001.1, from coordinate 1,374,012 downwards.
ATACCTACAAAATACCTCTTTGAATAAAATCAACAAATAGAGGAAGTGCACAAGTCATTTAATACAATTTCTCACTGATTAGATGACCAAACCAGTCCTTTTCCCGGCAATACCAAAAGTCAAACACTTGTAAGTAACTGCATTAAATTAGTTTAATCATTAACTAAATACTTTGTTACTTGAGTGTGATAAACAAAACTACTTACAACATCATGGAAAAGTTAAAAGAATTTAAATCTCTGTCGGGGGCAGTGTATGCCACGGTTTATTATGATGCAAGTACAAATACCCTGATTGATGAGTGGGAAGGTGTTTTTGGATCTCAAGAAAATTTCAAAAGAGTAATCTCTTATATAAGAGACTTTATTTTAGAGAAAAAAGTCACCAAATGGCTTGCCAATTTACGTGAAATGAAAGGTTCTTTTGATGGATCTAAAGAATGGGTCCTCACGCAAGTAATGCCTCAGCTAATAGAATCAGGTCTTGCGTTAGAAGCAGTAGTCATTCCAAAAAATGTTTTCGCAAAATTATCAGCTAAAGACACTGTATTGAAAATAGAAAATTTTGAGCTTCGCCAATTTGACCATGTGGAAGATGCTCTAATTTGGCTCAATGAGACAAGTCACCAATATGCGTAATGCATTACGTAACGGTATGCCGCTCAAAATAAGCCCAAGGCGAAGCTAGCTTCACCTTGAGCATTTTATCATTTCTCTTTCATCAACCTAAAAACAGGATACCTCAGATATTCCTTTTCGCGATATGGTGAATGTTCGTAAACAAACTTTAATTGCTTGTAACCATCTTTAGCAAAGTCTGCATCTTGCTTTTTTAATGTTTCAAATTCACCTTTTAATTGCGGGTTATTATTCAATAAATCAGCTGCAACATCTTCAAACACGTACGGTGAAAAATGTTCCTTTTGCTGCAGAATAGTATCAAAGAAATTCCAATTAAAATAAGAGTCTGGCGCCTGTGGCTCTAGGGTCTCCAACAAAAAACGTCCTCCTGGCTGCTCAATAGAAAAAATGTAATCACCCTTTCTCAACCTTACCATTATTAAAGTATCTTTAACTTTAGTATTATAATGTCTATAATGCCCTTCGTAAGGTTTGTTTACTGTTTCATACTCTTCCACAATATAACCATGCACTTCCCGTGTGGTATCTGCAGTTATTTGTTCATACATTATACCTGACCACTTCAGCCTATCAATTACATCGCTCCATCCCTGAGGGACAATATAAGCTTGCGGAACTGTTGTATTTACGCTTGCTTTAAAATGGGTATAATAAGGTATCATCCGCTCAAAAGGCTTTTTTCTATCATAATACAATCTGGGCAATCCTGAAACACGGCTAGCCTTATATTCACCCTCATAACCTTTAAAAAGCACCGTATCGGGCCTATCATGCTCTAGTTGCCAATTTAAAGGTCGTTGGTCTCCCGGTTTTAATATAGATGCATTGTGTAGATCAATTATCTGCTCTTTATCAGTTACCGTTAATTCCTTTACTACATCCAGAAAATTATATGTGGCTGTTACCCGCTGCTCAAAACTCTTCAGCATGTGTGTTTCAATCATAAAACCCAACGTATTAAATAGCGCAGTATAGCCTGTACTATATCTTGGGTAGTCCATAAACTGCTCTATGCCCTTTGCATCCGGAGTGGTATTAAACACATTTACATAGGGAGTAATTTCGCTATTTCGCTGTTTCATCAGTTTTTCTAAAGCAGGTGTAAAACTGGTATATATGTAGTCTCCCATTTCTCCTCCTATCTTATCATGCTGTGTAGCCAAGTGGGTAATTACATACTGATAATCAGCACCATTACTTACATGGGTATCAATAAAAACATCGGGCCTAAGCCACTGATATATTTCAAAGAATGCCTTCGCATTTTTGCTATCAGCTTTTATAAAATCCCTATTTAGATCATAATTTCTTGCATTACCTCTAAAGCCATAGCTTTCAGGGCCATTTTGATTGGCTCTGCTGTGCTCATTCCTATTTAATGCCCCTCCTATGTTGTAAATTGGAATCACGCCTATAATAATATCACTCATTGATTTGCGCTTTTTCTTATCAAAAGCATAATCTCTTAAAAGCATCATGCTCGCTTCCACACCATCAGGTTCTCCAGGATGAATACCATTATTGATCAGTATTATTGCTTTATTATTCGCCTTAGCTTTATCTATATCAAACTCCTTATCCACATCTAACAATACTAAATGCAGCGGATAACCGCTATCCGTTTCGCCCATCTCCATCATTTTAATATACGGTGATGCCTGGGCTAATTTTTCATAATAGCTAATTGCCTCTTGGTACGTGCTTGTTTTGGCTCCCTTAGATTTTTCAAAAACTGTTTCCATCTCGTTTTGCGCCTGCAAGCAAGAAAATGAAAATATCCAGAGTAGAGCCGTTATAATAAATTTCATTGGTTTAACTTTAAAAAAGATTCAATAAATGCTGTTGAGCCTGAAAATTAAGCAATTAATATGAGCCAAAATATGAATTTTATAGAAGCGGTTAACGAGTTAATACATTCCAGAAGATCTATATACACTAGTATGTTCTCTGGTGAAAAAGTAGATGACAAAGTGATTCATGCCATGTTGGAAAATGCCAATTGGGCTCCCAACCATAAGCATACAGAACCTTGGAGATTTACGGTGTTTGCAGACAATGGAATTAAGAAATTAGCTGATTATCAAGCAGAGTTTTATAAATCTCATACCGATAAATTTGATCAGAATAAATACGACAAATTAGCGTCCAAACCACTAGAGTGTAGCCACATCATAGCTATAGGAATGCATAGAGATAGGAAGGAAAGCATACCAGTAGTGGAGGAGATTTGTGCCACTGCTTGTGCTGTACAAAACATGCTACTCACCGCCTCGGCATACAAAATTGGCTGCTATTGGAGTACCGGAGGCATCACTTTTGAAGAAGAAGCCAAAGCTTTTTTTGGACTTGAAAAGCAAGATATGTTGCTAGGCTTTTTGTATATAGGCATGCCCAAATCTGACAAATGGCCCGCTGGCAAAAGAAAACCAACTGAAGAGAAAGTAACCTGGATTGTAGAATAATAGGATTTTTCACCACAATACATTGTGAAAAGAATCTACGAAATGCACAAAATCAAGCCCTGATAAAATCAAAAACAGCTATTAATCATCCATATAAAGAGAAGAAACAATTGGCATGATTATTACCTATAGATGATTACTAACATACTAAACGAAGGTAAAATCTATGGAACATATGCTGAGCATCAATTATGCAATGTTGTCACAAAAAGATAATGGGTTGATTAAAGAGATAAGAAAAGCGTTATGTATTAACAACCCTGAAAAAGCTGGCTTAATTATAAGTAGGGTATTGCACACGATAAGAAAGAGTTTGACATTTAAAGAATCTGCTGAATTCATTAGACGTCTGCCTGAATATTTGAAAATCATGTATGTAATGAATTGGGATCCCAAGGAAGTACATATAGACATAAAGCACTTAGACGAACTAACGGAAGAAGTATTAAAGGAAGATGAAAAGCATGAGGAAAAGGCATTTTTTAAAGAAGTTGATGCCCTCACAGCCGTAATCACGGTACTTAAAACACTAAACCAGCACATCAATCTTCTTAGCTTCCCTAGCTTTAATTATAACCTTAAAAGAGAGTTACAATCTACTTTATTAGTAGACACTGCCGCCTAGTTAATCATAAAGCAAAAAGAAGTGACAAATAATCATCACTTCTTTTTTGTTGTTCTTATTCCATTCGGGCATATGTAATATTATAATCTAATTCCAATATTAAATAATAACTAAATAAGCTATATTGTAATTAAGTCTCAAATAATTAATGCGCTATCTATAACCATTTTATTAAAGAAGCGTTAAGCTAGCTAAACAAATTACAATATGGAAACCTTGAATTCTGCGTACACCAAAAGCACTCCTATTAATATATTTTTGATAGGTAACAATCCCCTAGAGCTTAGTGGAATTTATGAAAAGCTTAACAGCCTACGACACAAGCAATTCACGGCTGAAATAGGTTTTGGGCTAAAAGGTCTCTATAAAAAGATCGTAAATAACAATCCTGCTTGTATTTTAATAGATGATAATTTTGACAGCCAGTATGTTAAAAATCTAGTAAAGCGCTTATCTAAAAACATTAAAACGAAAGATATTCCCATCACTATCATAAAAAATTCTAATTACAAAACCACGTATATTGATGGCGCTCAGGAGTATATTTTAAAAGATGGAATAACTGCCGAAGGGTTATCGAAGTCCATTTTAAATGCCATTAGATTAAAAACAATGCATCAGTATTTATACACTTCTTACAAGAAGAAAAAAATGATTATAAGAGACCTCTTACATATTTAAATAGAGCTCTTTAAAGCAAACTTGGTTGTAATACGTACATTGCCACGCATTACAACCATTCTAATTTTTTTATTTTCTTTACCATTCAAGTAATTCATTATTTCCCCGAGTTTTAAATTCTCAACTTTAAAATGATTGATGGAAATAATTTGGTCCCCCTTCATTAAACCATGCTCATCTGCCACAGAGTGTGGCCTTACTTCTATTATTTCAAACTTGTTTAAATAATGTCCTCCCGCTTTTATGGTCAGCCCGCTCATATTGTAATAAAAGCGTGCTTTAAATTTCCTATTTGGTTTAAGGTACATCTCCTCCTCAGGGAAATTAAAAACAACTTTAAACCTCGACAACACCTCTCCTCCTATAGAGCCATTTCGTACGGCTACTCCTTTTTCCAAACTATCGAGTACATCATATTCTTGAGGGAAAGATGCAATTACATCTTTCATGAACATATCACTCAACTGAAAACCTTTGAGCCGAGCCATTTTACCATGCATTACACCCGCTAAACCTCTACCCACAACGGCCTCAATAGAGGGCTCCGGTATATACAACTGAGCATCAGAGTCTGATTCAATTCTCAAACCATGGCTGGCACCAGTATCTACCATCAACTTTAATTTGTGTGTCTCCGCTGCAGAGTAAAACACCGAAGCTTCTATATATGGTTTTGTATCATTAATAGGCATGGGCAACTTCCGATACCTACGTTTTATCTTAAACGCTGAAGGCTCATATAGTGTAAGTATTTTTTTATCATAATCAATAGCTACAATAAATCTACTGAATAACTCATAGCCCAAAATACCATGAACATCAGCTCCTAAATAATTTCTCAGCTGCAAATAATCTTCTGCTAAAACTAGCATAGCATGCCCACGCCCCACCACACCTTCAAGACCTAATGAAACATTGTTCGTAATATAAGCGTCTATATAGCGTTGTTCTCCGTGACCGGAAATTGTAAATTTTTTAGTGTATTTTAAGTTTAAAAAATCACTATACACCTTATTGGTAAGAATAGCGGTTCTCACTCCGGTATCAATGATAAACTTTAAAGGAAGCTGATCATTGACCTTTACTGATACTACAACTAAATTATTATAAAGCTCAAAAGGGATTTCTACCTTTTTTAAATTATCGGTTAATGCAAATCCTAAACGCTGAGCCTGAAGAGAAAATGATTGAAAAGTAGCTATTAAAAATAATAGCCATACAAAATCTAAAGAATTGATCCTCACCTTGTAAATCATCATAAATAATATAATGATTTCTTTAAAGAATGAGTAGAAGTACCTTAATTATTGATCACAAACTACAGTATGCAGCTGAAAACCATTAGATACGGCAGGAAAACTATACAGGCCTCTTCATAAACTTAAGAGGCCATTATATATAGCTGATATTTTCTTAATTAACCTTCTTGCTTTGGAGTTGCTCCATTAATATCGTGCTCATTATCGCTCAACATACTATTAGGAATAAATATTGAAGATAAAATAGCTAGAACAAAAAGTACTAAAACGAGGACTAGTGATAAAAAACCCATATCTAATTCTTTAATTTGCTACAAAGATACTAACCGAGGTAAATAATTAAAGTAATTTTTAAGCTTAATTTACGCTATTTTAAAAGCTTACTAAATAAACGCTATTATTACACGTAATAAATAAACAGTGGCACGAATTTAGCAACGTAACATTCTGACTCAACGAGAAAGTAATACTCATGAAATTAATACAACTCATCACACTTTTTATATTAGCTTCTTTCGCTTCTTATGCACAAAGCACTAAACTTTTCACTCCCGATAGCAGCGTTTATGCTATTGGAGATGTAGTTGATGGCAAAAAAACAGGCAAATGGCAGTTTTATAACTCTAACGATATAAAAATTGAAGAAGGCACCTTTGAAAATGACCAGCGTGCGGGTGTTTGGAATATATATTACGTAAGCGGCAGGCTTATGGGAAAAATGCAGTATGAAAATGGGCAACCTAGCAGCTACATAGAATACTTCCCAAATGGAAGCACTTCTAGCGTAGGAAAATTCCTAAACGGAAAACAAAACGGGAAGTGGGTAAACTACTATGAAGAAGGAGGGATTAAAGAAATAACGAATTATGAAGAAGGCATAAAATCTGGAAGCTATCAGCTTTACGATGAATACGGAACTTTAGAAATTAATGGAAAGTACAAGCAGGACACTACAGATGGCATATGGAAAGAGTACAACCAGTATGGGCATATCGTCTCTGAAGGGGAGTATTCTCTTGGCACAAAAGTAGGCCATTGGGACTACTATTATAATTTTGGCCAACACAAAGCCTCTGAAAAATATGTGATGGGCAAGCCCGATAGCATTTGGACTGAATATCATGACAATGGTAAGCTTCAATCTCAGAAAGAATATCAAAATGGAATGGCCATAGGCACATGGAAAAGCTGGTTTAGCAATGGCAAAGTAGAAAGCATTAGCTATTATAAGTATGGTCAGCAAGACAGCGTTTATCTCACATTTTACAACAATGAGAAGCCTCATATCCAAGGCTATTATCAAAATGGTTTGAAAACCAAAAACTGGAGATTCTTCAATAAGGATGGCTACTTGATACAAGAGGGAGAGTACTTAGCTGATGAACAACACGGGCAGTGGTACACCTACTATGACAATGGCCAGCTACACACCATCGGAACTTTTAACTATGGCAAGGAATCAGGCCTTTGGGGTATATTCCACAGTACAGGACTGCTCATGCAGGAAGAAAATTGGCAAAACGGAAAATTAATGAGCGTAAGCCCGTATTATTCGGTATACGGAGACACGCTGACTTCTGGCACCTTAAAAAATGGAACTGGAACTAAAATCAACTATTACTTATCTGGCAAAAAAGAAGTAGAATGCGAATTTAAAAACGGCAGGCCCAATGGCACCTGGAGATATTATTATGAAGATGGCACACTAGCTGAACGTGGTCTTTTAAAAGAGGGAAATAAAGAGGGTGACTGGATTTATTTTTATGAAAACGGAAAAATGGAATCTAAAGGAGCCTATAAGAACGATGAGAAAAAAGGAGAATGGCTTTACTTTTACCCTTACGGCAAACTGAAAGCAAAAGAAACATATTAAGAATTATATCATTAGCCCGATAACTACGTTACAAAGAAAATCCCTTACTTTGTTTATTCATGAAAAGATTAATAGTTGTTGTTGGCTTAATTATCGCTATTGTAGCAGGGTCTGTTGTTGGTTTTAGGCTTTACACGAAATCCTTCAGCCCTGAGAAAATTGCACATTATGAAGAAAACAGTCTATCAATGTCTGTGCAATATAGTAGCCCACTAAAAAATGGTCGGAAAATTTTCGGGAACGTGGTTCCTTACAATCAAGTATGGAGAACTGGAGCTAACGAAGCTACTTTATTTAATACCAATCAAGATTTAATTGTTAAAAACAATAAACTAAAAGCCGGAACATACTCACTATTCACCGTGCCAGGCAAAGACTACTGGGAAATAATTTTTAATGATCAGATAGGCCAATGGGGCATAGATTTTATCTCTAAAAAAGCAAATAGAGACCCTAAAAACGATATTTTATCCATCAAAGTAGCATCTACCAAAATACCCGAAACTTATGAAAGTTTTACCATTGCTTTTGATCGAACTGAAGATAAAATAGAAATGCTAATGATGTGGGATCAAACGCTAGTAGCTGTACCTATTACCACTACTTAGTCATTTAAGCTAAAACTGTTAAAGGTATGCCAGTATTTATCTTTATAAATATCGTATTGAACATTTAATTGTTCCGCGTAGCGCCTTTCTATTTCGTTCATCACCTTAGAAGGCTTTCTAAAATCTTTACATGCAATATATATATCGCGAGTATCATTGGCAGTTTGTCGGCAAACATTTAAATAACCTTCATAATCTTTAAGCTCCCTCATCACCTCTTCTTCTATTTCACTCATTAAATGATAGGTATAATCATCAGGCATTCCATTTTCATTTCCATCATAACTAATCTCTATGTTCATTATCCAAGGGTGCGATGCCTTGCTGTCCCATCTTAGTAATGTGGTATTTACAATACCCGTCATTGGCAATCCGTTTTCTAACCAAGCCTCAAAACTGGAATAATTGTCTTTTTCGGTATTGTACCTCGTCCCATCATATTTTTCAATAAACTCCTTCTCTCTCCAGATCAAGTAAGATTTCAGCTTATCAATAGTTATCAAGTCTTGCTGAGGAATTTTATTTGTAATTAACTTGAGATTATCAATAGTGGTAAGACTATTTAACTCTCCTAAATAGTTATCTAAAAATAAATAAACTCCATTTGTAATTAAATCGCGGTCATTTTCATTGTAATATAGGTATACAATGCTGATGTTAATCTCATCAGGGTATTCTGGGTCATTCTCAGGAAAGAAGTAAATAGACTCAATGTCAAAAACATGATGATTTAATTTAATGCTTATATCATTAACATCATGCGCTGGCTTTAAAGCCACAAATTTCCAGTTCGGTAAATCGGGAGCGGCATCAATCAACTCCTCCACAAAGAGCACGTTTTTGATACTTCCGTCTGGCGTAATTACCAACTCTACCTGACCAGCTTCAGTAAAGCCCACAACAGGAAAACAGTCTTCACATAAATCATTGAGATGAAGTATTAGTAAGCTAAGAAAATTAGATTCTACATTATCATTAGCCTTAACTATTCTAAAGAACTCATTTTCATTTTCTTGAAACCAACTCCAAAAGTCCTGATAACTTTTGATCTCGGCTTTATTCATGGTGAGTATGTCCTTTAGAAATTTCATAGTCGATCTGCTCTCACTATAGCAGTAGGTTTTGTAGGTTATGGAGAATAATTTATCTAACTACAATTAATGCAATAACACAATATAATATTATTTTCAAACAAAAAAGGGCTATTTGACACATAAATATGTGTCAAATTTATCCACCCTTTTCTTTTACTTCACCAACAACCTCGTACTGAACACTTTCCCCTCTTTGTCGGTTATTTGAAGTATATACATGCCTGCACTTAAATTCTCATCTGTCAACACTAATGCACCCCCATTTACAGACATTTTTTTCTTTATTACTCCCGTCACATCTACGATAATAGCTTCAGTAATCTCACTGCTATCATGTCCATAATCACTCAATGTTACTATTGCTCTATCATCCATTGGGTTAGGAAATACTCGTATATTACCTTCCATTGTCATGTTACCATTCATCACAGTGTGCCATACAGTATTGGTGATTACAGGCTTTTCAAAATCGAAACTAATAGCTGCTTTATTATGTAACTCTGAACCTGAAGGCACATGTGGATCTATATTAACAGCAAAAGATATAAATCCATGACTATTAGGTTCATCTCTTGTACTATCTGGCAAATGTATTTTATCGAAATACCAAGTAACTTTAGCTCCTTCCATCATCACCCTATAATCATGACTTGCGCTAATCATCTTAAACGATTCCATATCTATATATTCAGGCAATAGGTCTTCTACTTTAACATTTTCAGCATAGTAATTTCCCGTATTTTGAAATCTAATTTTATAAATTAAAGTTTGCGAAGAAGCTATTAAATGATCTTTTCCAAAACCAGCAGGAAAAGCCTGAATATCATTAGGGTCAACTGCGCCTACAACCTCTTCTTGCAATAAGAAGGTATTGTCAGCAGGATTGTAATCATTAACTGAAGTTAAATTAGCACTAAGATCAACCAACTGAGACAGTGGCGCGGCTAACGATATTGAATCTTCTATAGCAATGGTATATACTCTACCCACTTTTATTGTATCAAGATACCACACAAAAGTGCTTCCTAAATTGACATCCCATGATTGGCTTGAAGATAAGGGCACTACCACATTGCCTAAATCAACAGTTAGGGTTTGATTATATGCATCTACAGTTCCATTATTTTCATAGGTAACAATTAGCTGATTTTTAAAACCTCTTCTTAAAGCAGTAGTTCCTAATGTCACCCTCAGGTCTTTTGCATTATACTTACTCAATATTGGCAAGTTATTATTTTCATAGCTAGAAGAAAGGCTAGAAACAGAAACTTGAACATTCCCCGCACAAGTACTCATCCACTCAGCACTATTACCTATAGACACTGTATGGTCACCAGCTAACACTTGCATTGTGTACATGCCATTGTCATCAGAAAACACCTTTTGCCCTCCATTCAGAACTGCTACGCCAGGGATCCCTCGTTCCCCCTCATCATAAACACAGTTTTCATTATCATCTACAAAAACTATCCCTGTAATTGTAGCAGTCTCAGCTTCCACTATGACTAGCTCCTGATTAATTGACTCTTCTGTTAAATATTGCTTTATACCTGAGGGCCATATCACCTCTACTGAATCCACTATACTGGCACTCACTAGCCCAAAATGTTGATTCAAACTATTTTGCCCTCCAAAACCGCTTTGGGACGAAACTTGCCTAGACTGCCAAACAGATTCACCTTCTATATTAGCCTTCACCCTCAACCGTGCTCCTATTGCAGACCTATTAGATACAGTCCCTACTAATTTCACGCTAAGCCAGTGATTATTATTTCCATTATTAACAAATAACTTATTGGTGTTACCTCCTCTGGTAGTAATAAACACGTCCAAATCACCATCTCTATCCATATCTGCTACACTGGCCCCCATAGCTTCCGGCATAAGTGTGGCAATATATTCGTAGTCAATAGATGTAAAGGATCCATTACCATTGTTTCTATATAAATAATTGGGCTGCCCGTTATTATTAGTAACAAATAAGTCTAAGTCTGCATCATTATCATAATCTAACCATGAGGCTCCGTGAGAATTTCCAAAATGCTGATTAAATGGAGCGATATTTTGTTCAATAAATGTGCCATCTCCATTATTTTTATATAGTTGGTTTTGCGATTTAGATGCATTAGCCACATACAGATCAAGATAACCATCATTATTATAATCTCCCCAAGCAGACGCAACAGAGTTAAATTTATCGGTTGCTATACTACCTGTAGTCACCTTCTCAAACCTTCCGTTTCCTAAGTTTCTGTATAGTGAATTGTAATCACCCGCACCATCGGCAGTTCCGTTAGGGATAAAGAGGTCTTGATAACCATCATTATCATAATCTGCCCAGCTAGCTCCAATTGCCCTCTTATTTTCTTTTGACAATAAATTATCATTGTTTCTGATTACATTAATTCCATCACCTTTAAATAACCTATTGAACCTAACACTTAAAAAATCTACTGCAAAAACGTCTAAAAGGCCATCGTTATCATAATCAACCCAACTAACTCCATGATCATAGCCGTCAATATCATCTATTCCAGAATCTTTAACAGTAAAGTTTCCTACTCCATCATTTATTAATATAACACTTGGCTGTCCCAAATTATTAGCTATCACAACATCTACATCACCATCATTATCATAATCCCCCCATGTACTAGCCACTGAAGATGCTTCCAACATACCCAACATTGGTGCAGTAAACTGCTGAAATTGTCCATTACCAATATTCTCGTAAAGCAAATTGGGCTGAGATCTACTATAAGATGGCACAAATAGATCTAAATCATTATCTCCATCATAATCTACCCAATTGGCAGTCCAGCTATCAGTAAAATCAACATTCCATGGAGCAGCCTCCGAAAGAGCAAAAAACATATTGCTCATATTAGAAGAGGAAACACTGATACCTGATGCAGAAGAAGTTTGCTGATAAACCCCCTCTACCATTCCGGATGATATTGTCTCTACTGAAAAAACCGCGTCTTCATCAATAACACTACCATCATTATATTTTAAATCTACCACTGCATAAGTTTCTACGGTATATGCTGTATTGGCTTCGAGCTGCGTAAGAGTCTCAAAATCACCTATAAACTGACCTGTGGTTGTTTCAACAAATACACCTTCGTAAACTTCACTTGTTGAGTTATTAACAAAATTAGAACTAATAGGAGTTAACCCATCAGGCACAATAACTTCCACAGAAGCATCGTCCACTTGTGAGCCCGTATTATTCACTACAGTGATTACAGAAACGGTATCACCCGGTGCACTATGCGTAGAAGAAGAAGAGGAAGTTTGTAAAAAACTTTGCTTTAATGAACTTCCAAAGTAGTTCATCCAATTATCATTAAAATTGGTTACCAATACCGAAATATTTTCATCCGACTCTATTATCAAATAGGGCCTATCAGCTCCCGAATTAGGATTACCATCGCCATTGTAAATAGATAACCATTCACTTTGGTTCAAATTACAATCAGCATAACGTCCTGCCTCTATTGTATAAGTTCTGTCTATTACCTGCCCTCCTGTGTTGGCATCTTTAACCGTTACCGTGGCGGCTTTACTACTTGCAAACAGGTAAGCATGTGACCCCGCAGAAAAGTTAGTGCCTGTAAAGGGGTCTAGCACATTATTCTCATACCCTGGTGGCGCCATATAAGCCAAAAACTCTGTACCAGAACTTGAACCCGACATGGAGCTAGCCATTGTAGCCATATCAGATGTGCCAATACTCCCGGTCTCCATCCAATTTGCCTCTAGCACCATTACCCTTTTACCCGGAGTACAGGTAACTCTAAATACTGTAGAGTATGTAACTCCCCCATCTGCTCTCCCCACCCATTCTCCGGGTTCCCTTCTATCCAACGTCCAATCTTTTACCTCTATCCATGCTCCAGATTGATATCTATGCAAGGCAACTTGATTATTATCATCTACTGAAATAATTCTGATTTCCTGTTCTTGATTCGCTTGAAATGGAACAGAAAAATAAAACAGCTCACCTATTGAACTTCCACTATTACTAGGCACATATCCACCTCCATCACGTGCATTTACATGCAACGCTCCATACTGAACTGTAATTGGCTTATTACTCTCTATCAGATAAGTATGGCCTGACTCCATAACATCTCGCCCATCTGTATAGTAATTAATGATGTCTTGACCTATGTCAATGCTCTTTTGAATAACAATATTACCCGCATCGGTATCCACCTGTGTATAACCGGTAGACAAAGTCGAGTATGTAGAAATTTTCCTGACAGTAACCGTGGTATTATCCTCATATGCAAATACATTAATATCCCTATTAGATGAGGATATTTGAGGAGCATATACTATAAATTTTTGTCCTTTTGAGGTTTGGTTGGTAGCAGGAACCCAGTCATGTTGCCAATCAGAGTTAGTTGATTGAGAAGCATAAACGATTTTATCAGAATTGACAATAAAATAATCTCCATCTGCCTTATTGCCAGGTGCTGCACCATCTGCATCATCATTTACCCCATTATCTTTAATGTATAATACGTAAGACTGCCCCGCCATTAACATTCCTGAATAACTATCGTCAGAATCCCCATCCATGTCATCATCAATGATGTTAAATGAAGTACTGTCATAAATGGCTGTAACTATTAACGCCACATGCCTTTGCGTAGCGTCATTATTAGGAGGCAGAAATATATTAAAATGTGTTGATGGCGCCCCTGTAGCCATCGCTTTCATAACCGCTATTGTAAATAATAATGTAAGTAAATGCTTTTTCATATCCATCCCGTTTTACCTCCCCCTCTACAAAACATTCATTGTACCAAGGCTAAAATATAAGCATATGGTGATTTTAACAGGATTGTTGAATGCTTTAATTCCAATAAGCACCCATCAATTTCCGCTGCATGGAATATCTACTGACCATGAACGGCTATACTTTTTGATAAAATCGAATGCAGTTCCCCTTCTATTTTACCGATATATTTTAACTAGATTTACAATACCACGAAAGACGTGGATAAATATTAAGCACAGCATTAAACTCACTAGTTATGAAAAAGCACTTTATAGACCTCTTCTCTTATAATGACTGGGCCAACAATAGAATAATGGTTACGGTAGAAGAGTTAAAACAGGACAACGATCAAGTATTAAAGCTTTTTAGTCATTTAATTTCTGCACAAATTATTTGGTTTAACCGTATCAATGATATCCCTACCTCTCCATTTCCCCTGTGGGAAAAATATAAACTTCGTGAGCTAAAAAGTATGACTGAAGAGAGTTCAAGAAACTGGCTAAGATTTATTGATGAGCATAGAACCGCCAGCTTTGAAGAAATGATATTCTACAAAAATAGCAAAGGGGTAAAATTTGAAAGTACACTAAGAGAAATAATGACACATGTTGTTAATCATGGCACATACCATAGAGGACAAATTGCGGATCAATTAAGAGAGCTCGGCTTACAACCAGACGTAACTGATTACATTGCTTATTGCAGGCAAAAGTAAACAAGAGCCCAAAGTATATCGTTTTACAGAACAACAAAACGATACAACTATGACCAAATTTTTAACTTTCATGGGCATATTATTCTGTTTCTCATCAGGATTATTTGCCCAAACTTCTAGTATTACCATTTGTAGAACCACTCCTACTCAAAGCTTTGCCGCTTTAGGCTCAGATCAAGAGTTTGTAACCGAACATAACAACCCTATGCCCTTCAGGTATAAAGACCAAGAAGGAGAAATGATCAGCATTAATACACCAGATGGGAAAACCACTAAAGCCTATTATTTAAAAGCTAGTGTTGACATTGACAGCTACATTTTGGTTTTTCATGAATGGTGGGGATTAAACGATTACATTAAAAAAGAGTCTGACAAGTATTACAATGCCTTTAATAAAAAAGTAAATGTAATAGCCCTAGATCTATATGATGGCAAAGTGGCTACTACTCGTGAAGAAGCGGCAAAATTGATGCAACAAGTTAATGAAGCAAGAGCTCAAGCAATTATTATTAATGGGGCTATTGAATTTGCAGGAAACAGTTCAGAAATAGCTACTCTAGGCTGGTGCTTTGGCGGAGGCTGGTCTTTACAGGCCGCTATGTTAGCTAATGACCACGCCAAAGGAGCTATAATGTACTATGGAATGCCTGAAACAGATAAAGACAAAATTAAAAGCATAGAATTTCCTGTATTGGGAATTTTCGCAAAACAAGATGACCATATTACTCCTGCTGTAGTCAATACATTTAAACAAGAAATGAATAAAGCCGGTAAAACTTTTTACCTGAATAACTACGAGGCTGTGCATGCATTTGCGAACCCTAGCAACCCGAAGTATGATAAAAAAGCTGCTGAAGATGCTTATAAAAAATCAATTACTTTTTTGAAAAGAGTGCTCGATTAAATGCTATCTAGTAAGAAATATGAAGCCCTGTAATTATTGCAGGGCTTTTTTCATACCAACTCTTACCTCAATTAATTACCTTTGAGTTTATGAGTAAACCTGAAAAAAAATTATTCTTACTAGATGCTTATGCATTGATATACAGAGCCCACTTTGCTTTTAGTAAAACACCTCGCATCAATACAAAAGGGGTTAATACCGGAGTAATGCTTGGCTTTACCAATACGCTGTTGGAAGTTATTCAAAAGCAAGAGCCAACTCATATTGCCGTTGCTTTTGACACTTCAGCACCTACTTTCAGACATATACAGTATAGCGAATATAAAGCCCACCGAGAAGAAACCCCGGAAGACATAAAAACAGGCGTACCCATTGTAAAAGATATTGTAAGAGCTTTTAACATACCAGTAATAGAACTTGATGGATTTGAGGCTGACGATATTATTGGTACAATAGCAAAAAAGGCTGCTGTCAATAATTTTGAAGTCTTTATGATGACTCCGGACAAAGATTACGGGCAGCTAGTTGAAGAACACGTTTACTTGTACAAGCCTGCCTACATGGGAAATGCAGTGGATATTATGGGGGTGGAAGAGGTTTGCAAGAAATGGGATATAGAAAATGTTAATCAGGTTATTGACATGTTAGGCTTGCAAGGTGATGCCTCAGATAACATACCAGGCATACCAGGCATTGGCCCTAAAACGGCAGCCAAACTTATCAAGCAATTTGGCTCAGTAGAAAACCTTGTAGCCAATACCGACCAGCTCAAAGG
Organism: Fulvivirga sp. AWR4_260; assembly: GCF_056158185.1. Lineage (NCBI taxonomy): Bacteria > Pseudomonadati > Bacteroidota > Cytophagia > Cytophagales > Fulvivirgaceae > Fulvivirga > Fulvivirga sp. AWR4_260. The sequence goes on along the minus strand of NZ_JBSWSU010000001.1, from coordinate 1,357,583 downwards.
CAAGCAAAAAGAAAATGTAGAGAATTTTGGAGCACAAGGTGTGCTTTCTAAAGAACTCGCTACTATTAAAATAGATGTTCCTGTTGAGTTTAACGAAGAGGAAATGTTATACAATGGCCCTGACAAAGAAAAACTGCAGGCCATTTTTGATGAATTAGAATTTAAAACCTTAGCTAAAAGGGTATTTGGCGAAACCAGTACTGGCTCCACAAAAAGCAGTGGCAGCTCATCTGGCCAGCTTTCAATGTTTAGCGAAGCAAGCAAGCAAGCCATTGAAATCAACGAAGAAAGTGAACCTGTACAAAAGGACACTATTAAGTCGATAGAACATGAATATCACCTAATCTCAACGCCAGAGAAAAGGGCTGAATTAATAGAGTTTCTTAAAATACAAAAAGAGCTTTGCTTTGATACGGAAACCACTAGTATTGATGCTGTAGAAGCTGAAGTAGTTGGCATTGCCTTCTCTTATGTTAAAGGCGAAGCATTCTACGTAAGTGTACCTTTAGATTTTGAAGAGGCCAAGGCTATTATCTCAGAATTTAAAGAGGTACTAGAAGATGAAAAAATACTTAAGATTGGACAAAACCTTAAGTACGATATTTTAGCGCTTAAGAAATATGGCATCAATGTAAAAGGTCAAATATTTGACACCATGCTCGCCCATTATATTCTAGAGCCAGAAACAAAGCATAGCATGGATGCCATGGCAGAGCAATTGCTCAACTACATCCCTATCTCCATCACAGAGGTGCTAGGCCCAAAAGGCAAGAAACAGCTTAACATGAGGGACATAGCCCCTGAAGAGGTAGTGGAATATGCCGGAGAAGATGCTGACATCACTCTTCAGCTAAAGCATCACCTCTTTGATGAGTTACAAAAAGAAAAACTAACAACTTTATTAGAAGAAGTAGAGCACCCATTGGTTTATGTTTTATCCGACATGGAATACCAAGGGGTAAAAATAGATGAAAGTGCTTTAAAGCAGATGTCTCAGGAGCTATTAGAAGTTAGCAAAGAGGCTCAAGAAGAAATTTATAAAATTGCAGGACAAGAATTTAATATCGCCTCACCAAAACAACTTGGCGAAATTCTCTTTGACAAGTTAAAACTGGTAGATAAGCCTAAAAAGACAAAATCAGGCCAATATGCTACAGGAGAAGAAATATTGAGCAAGCTTGCAGGAGAGCATGAGATTTGTAGGAAAATTTTAGAATTTAGAGAATATCAAAAATTAAAATCTACTTACGTAGATGCGTTGCCTAAAATGATCAGCAAAGATGGCCGCGTACATACTGATTATGGACAAGCTGTAGCTGCTACAGGAAGACTAAGCTCTAATAACCCTAATCTTCAGAATATTCCTATTAGAACAGAAAAGGGAAGAGAAATAAGAAAAGCGTTTGTACCTAAAGATGACAATCATGTTTTATTAGCTGCGGATTATAGCCAAATAGAATTAAGAATAGCCGCTGCATTTGCAGAAGACAAACACATGATTGAAGCATTTAAATCAGGAAGAGACATCCACTCTACCACTGCTGCGAAAGTATTTGGCGTACCGGTGGAGGAGGTAGACTCCAACATGAGAAGAAAAGCCAAAGAAGTAAACTTCGGTATCATTTATGGGATTTCGGCATTTGGTCTGTCTCAAAACCTAAACATTAGCCGAACAGAAGCGGGAGACATTATAAAATCTTATTTTAAAGAATTCCCTTCTATTCAAGGCTATATGGATGACTGTATAGAGAAAGCACGCGAAAAAGAATATGTAGAAACCATAAAAGGAAGAAGGAGGTATTTAAGAGACATTAATTCTCGTAATGCCACTATGCGGGGTTATGCTGAGCGAAATGCTATTAATGCTCCTATACAAGGAAGTGCTGCAGACATCATTAAAATAGCGATGGTCAACATTCATCAATGGTTAAACGAGTCAGGGCTTAAAACAAAAATGATCATGCAAGTACATGATGAATTGGTATTTGAAGTACCTAAAGACGAAGTGGAGACCGTAAAAGAAAAGGTAAGAGAGTTAATGATGAGTGCGGTAAAGCTTGAAGTTCCTTTGGAAGTAGAAATAGGCATAGGAGAAAACTGGCTCAAAGCACATTAATATATTCACCGGTAGATTTCCGGTGTTTACCATATAACCAAAGGGGACTACCCTTTTAATTATTCATCTAATTGCTGCATTTTAATAGTTTGTGGCTATTAGATGAATAGTTATGAAAAAACAGATCAACACTCAAAAACTCCCCGTGCTAATAACAGGGATAATTGTAGCAATAATAATTTCGATAATACTGATATAGAATGAACAACATCCCTACGAAAGAGGATATTGAAAATGCACATGAACGGATAACTCCATATATTCATCGTACCCCGATATTAACCTCTTCAAAAATTAATGAGATAGCTGGGGCTGATATAATTTTTAAGTGCGAAAATCTGCAAAAAGTAGGGGCGTTTAAAGCTCGTGGAGGGATGAATGCTATTCTATCATTAAGTACTATTGAACGCGACAAAGGGGTGGCAACTCATTCCTCGGGCAACCATGCACAGGCGGTAGCTCTAGCTGCCCAAACTATTGGAATCCGTGCTCACATTGTAATGCCTTCCAACTCACCTAAGGTCAAAAAAAATGCCGTGATCGATTATGGAGCTAATGTAATTGAGTGCGAACCAACATTAGAAGCACGAGAAAAAACCCTTCAAAATGTTATTGATCAAGAAGGCTGCACCTTAATACATCCATACAATGATTATAAAATCATTACTGGCCAGGCTACAGCTGCCAAAGAGCTAATACAAGAAAGTAAGACAACATTAGATTATATTCTTACTCCGGTTGGAGGCGGTGGACTCTTGTCTGGCAGCAGCTTAAGTGCACATTATTATTCTCCTACAACAAAAGTAATTGGCTGTGAACCTACAGGAGCTGATGATGCATACCGTTCATTTCAAGCGAAAACATTAATTCCTCAAGTCGCCCCTGAGACTATCGCAGATGGCTTAAGAACTTCATTGGGAGAAAAGCCCTTTGGCATTATAAAGCAATATACCCATGATATTATGACCTGCAGCGAAGAACAAATTATAGAGGCCATGCAGCTCATCTGGGAAAGAATGAAAATAATTATTGAACCAAGCAGCGCTGTACCATTTGCCGTGCTACTTAATAACAAAGCATTATTTAAAGACAAGAAGGTAGGAATTATTATCAGTGGTGGCAATGTGGATTTAGCCAATCTTCCCTTTTGACAACTAAGGAACTATAAGGCTAAGTTTATGCTTGGCCACTTTTACCTGCACCCGTTTAAACTCACCAATAGTTTCACCATCTATTTGAAGGCTATCTTCAAGTTTAGAGGTTATCGTCACTTCTTTAGTCTGTATGATATCAACATAACGTGATCGCTTCATTGCACCTGTAAAAAAACGCAGTGCCAAACCAAAAATAGCATACCATGGATATGGCTTAAATATACACACTTCAAATTTACCATCATTTAACTCGCCATCTGGGTTTACTACTGCCCCGGTTCCATACATTTTGGCATTGGCAAAAACTACCATTTCTGCCCTTTGGTTAAATCGAGTATGATCAAACTCAAAACAGTATTTTCTGGGCTTTTTATTAAATAAAGTAGCAAAAAACTGGCGTGTATAACCTAGCTTACCCCTCATACCAGATGCTTCAAACCGCTTAATCAATTTCGCATTAAAACCAATATCACTTAAGTGAAGCGATATGTGCTCATGATTAATCCTCAGCACATCAATTTCAAGGCTACGCCCCTTTTTAATAACCTGAACTGCACGTTCTACCTCTTCAGGCATTTCAAGTTCTGTGGCCAAACCATTGGCAGACCCCAACGGCAAAATAGCCATTTTCAAGCCTGATTTGGGCATTACAACTTGCGCCACAAGGTTAACCGTTCCATCACCCCCACAAGCTATTACAACATCAGCCTCAAATTTCCTTATTTGAGTATCAATTCTTTTTTGATCATCATCACCCGTGGTCTCAATAACATCATAAGTTAAACCATGTCTATCACAGCTTCGTTTAATTTTACTGACAAGACCTGACTTATCGATACCACCAGATATAGGGTTAATAACAAACAATAATTTCTTCATACTATTTACAATAACATTAACGCCAAATAAATGGTTATGAAGTAAAAGCGGTACTATCAAAAAGTTTATAAAAAAACCGGTCAAAAAGCTTTCTCTTCGTTTCAAGAAAGCCTTAGGCGTACTCTCCCCGCCTGTAATAATACCGTATCGTGCCTATGGCAATCATCACACGGTTTATATTAAAGGGCATGTACTTGATGACAGATTACTTTATGAGTCTTCATCTGAAGATAAAAAAAGGAAAAATTTTAGGGCTATGATTAGCCGATATTTGAGTGAGGCAATACCAGATGTTAGGGTCCAAATAAAACTTTTTAATAGTAAGAAAATTGTAAAAACAGATGAGAATGGCCTTTTTGAAGCAGCCTTCACCTTTCCAGAGCCACTGCAAGTAGACGGATGGCACTCTGTGTACTACAAAGTATTAGACCAAATAGTAGAAGAGCAAAAAGAAATAGAAACAGAAGGCGAAGTGTATATTCAATGTAAAGATGCATCATATGGTGTTATTTCAGATGTAGATGATACCATATTGATTTCTCATGCCACTCAAACTCTTCGCAAGCTAAGACTAATACTTACTAAAAATTCAAAAACGCGATTACCCTTTACAGGAGTAGCTGCATTTTATGAAGCACTGCACACAGGCCTCCAAAACAGAAAAAGAGCCAACCCTATATTTTATGTAAGCAGCAGTGAGTGGAACCTTTATGATTTCCTTGAGGACTTCTGCGAAGTAAGAAGCATCCCCAAAGGGCCATTTCTATTGCAAGAGCTAAAAACAAGTTTGTGGAAACTGGTAAAATCTGGAGGTGGCACACATAACCATAAATTAGATAAAATAAGACATTTGCTTAACACCTTTAAGCACCTACCATTTATACTTATTGGCGATAGTGGCCAACGCGATAGCGAGCTGTATGCTGAAATCTGCAAGGAATACCCTGGCAGAATAAAGGCCATTTACATTCGTGATGTGTCTAAAATGTCGAAAGATAAGCTCGTAAGGAAGTTAGCTGAAGAAGTACAGCTCTTAGGGGTAGACATGCTACTAGTAAAAGATACTGCTGCCGCTGCCCGGCATGCTTATGTAAACAATTGGATTACAAAATCTGAGTACGAAGATGTGGTAAATGAAACTACATCACAAAAAGAAAAATCAGAAACACTGGTAGGCCAAATCATTGAAAATGAATAAAAAAGACTGAATCGTATGACCCAGCCTTTATCCTTAACACTACTACTTATATATTATGCATTATATGTGGTTATATACCTCTCTAGCTCTATGATGCTGGTTCTGAATTGGAAACCTCCATTTAATAAATCATAATTTTCTTTATCCAAAGTTCTTTTATAAGCCCATTTGGCAAATTTCAACTTACTATCTTCCAACACCAAGGCATTCATTATTTCACCTACATCACCAGCTGTTACCTTCTTATCTTTTATGGTAGAAGTGGCTATCATTAACTTATTTTTATCAGAATTAGCATTATTTAATTTATTAAGTACAGCATTCATTTCATTGTTAGAAAGAAGTGACGCATAGTACCTTTTGTTATAAAAGTTATCCGGTCTTCTGTACCTGTTATCGTACATTCTAGACACGCCTGTTTTCTTCAATGTCATTCTCTGTTCGTTCAGCTCTAGAATCATAAAGTCATTCTTATAACCAGCAAGCATCTCTATTTCATCTTTTACTAAAATCACCTTACTGTCAGTATATACTTTAATTTTCACATCATGCTCTCCTCCATAGCCCTGAACTTTTACCATAGATTTTGGCTGATGATTAATGATTTTATTATTTATGATTACTTGAATGTTTTCACCTTTTGCAGCTCTAAATGTAGCAGTAGCTTTCTCTGCCATTGATGTACCGATTGCCGCGATTGAAACTATTAGCATTAATAACAACTTTTTCATAGCTCTGTGAATTTATGTTCATTGAGATGAACTGTTCAACATATTTGATTAGATGCTATCAATAGCTATGCCAAAAAATGAAACACCATCACAAACAACTGACAATCAATACATTAAACATTAATTTCAATAGAATAAAAGCAGTTATTTTCCTTGCGTTTTTTGAGCAGAAGCAAAAAAAAAGCTGTACAATGTACAGCCTTTACTTATTTGTTAAAACAAAAATTATCAGTTAAAAATAGGCCTAACAGGAAGAGTATACTCCCTACCTTTATTTTCAGTTTTAAGGTAACTCATTAAAGGCTCGAAATATTCCAGCATAGCCTTTGCACTCATGTCCTCCCCAGTGGCTTCTTTTAGCAGCTTGCGCCAATCCGCAGTGCTCCCCTTTTTAAGAATATCATATAAGAATTTACCAACTTCTTTATTGCCATAATAATTGGTAGCTCTAGGATCTTGATGCAAGATATTTTTGGCTATATGGTTATGCAATTGAAATAAAATAGCATAAGACAAAGCATAGTCATAATATTGAGCTGCATCATTATTTATATGTGTTTTAGAGGTAGCATCAGCAAACTCCTCTCCTCTAGCAGTTGGAGGCACTATTCCCTGAAAAGTCTTCTTATACTCCCACCACTTTTTATTATACTGTGATATGGGCATATCATTAGCATATAAATCATGTTCGAAATGTGTCATAACACCAGCTGACCATGGGATAAACACTATATAATTTAGTGCTTCTTTTAATAATTGCTGTGTAGTATCTGTCTTAAGACCTTCTGGAATGAGGTCTAAATTAGCAAGAAAAGGCTTTTGCATAGCAGCAAGCCCCATCATACTACCAACGGCCTCATGAAATGCTCTGTTTGCTCCTTGCCTTAATAATGGAGGCACATCAGGATTAGTATATGACAAATAATAATAGATGTGTCCTAACTCATGGTGTGCAGTCTCATACCATTCTGCATTAGGCACCACACTCATCAAGCTCCTGACATCTTTTTTCAAGTCCATATGCCAAGCAGAAGCGTGGTTATTCTTTTTGTAACCAGCATCAGCAGGCGCAGGATACAAACTAGAACTGTCATAAAAGCTACGAGGCAAAGGGTCGAAACCTAAACTTACATAAAACCTCTCGCCTTGTTTCACCAGCCATTCATTTCCATTTTGACTTAAAACTTGGTCAAGGTCTATTCCCTCTACTTTTACTTCGGCAGACCAATCTTGCCCCCAACGGTTAGGCAACCAGTGCGCAGGTATCATTTCAGGCACTTCGCTTACTGCATATTTGCTTGCTAGCTCATACCTCATATATGTGTGCAGCTCTCTGTAGAGTGGCCACACCTCCTCAACTAATTGTCTGTTCATAGCCATCATTTCATCTACGGACATACCATAATCTGACACCTGATAGCTAAAATAATTTTTATACCCCAGTGCTTGCACCGTTTTGTTACGCAAAGTTCTGAGGGTATCTAGCCCTCCCTTCAATACTTTGCCCACTTCTTTACTGGCCTCCCACGCGGCTTCTCTTTTTAATAGATTAGTTTCATCTTTTAACGTGGCATCTATTTCGTTAGGAGATACCGACTTACCATCTATTTTAAAATCAAACCCAAAAAGTTTCTCCGTCTGGGCTGTCTCTGCTTTTATCCTTTGCTTTACCAATTCAGGCAATGTAGCAGGGTTATTGGCCGCCCTGTACAAGATGGTTTCGAGCTGTTTTATTTGAAGAGAATCTAAATCTTCCTTATGCGCTAAAAATTCCTTGGTTTTGGCAATAGCCTCTTCACTTCCCGAAAAGTTAGCCAAAGCTTCATTTGCTTGCTGAGTAGCATAGGCATTAATGGTATCCCCTTCAATGATGTGTGTATTGGACTTCCACTCTGCCAGAGAAGAAGCATAATTGAGCTTCAGATACTCTTGCGTATAATTATCTAAATAACTCTGCGCCTCTTCTTTAATTTGATTTTCACCTCCTCTATTACCAGAATTACAGGCCACCACCACAGTCAACACACCAAAGAAAGGCAACTTACTGAGTAAACCTTTTTTCATATATTAAAATTTATAGATCTTGAACTATTATTTAACGAGCTCATTCCTCAGGTTTTCTACATAGTTAGATAACGCCTCTTCCCAAGTAGGGGCTGCATCCCACCTCTTTCCTAAAAATACATTACCAGAATATATGTGCTTAATATAAAATTTATAAACAGGAGTTTCTGGACGGTAAGATTTCTTAGTGCTTTCACCTTTTATCACCACTTCAGAAACTATTTTACTCTGATTTTCTTTCACTTCATACTCAAGCATCTCTTCCACAGTAGTAGCTGTAGAATGCACGTAGTATAAAATATATTGATAACCATTAGACCTGATAAATTTTTCTTCCTCTTTAGGGTCTACAAAGCCATACTCATAAGGATAGTTGGTCATAGCTAAATTGATGCGGGCCGTATCACCAAAAACAGGGATCGCTAATTTTTCTGATGAAAAATTAAGGTCATAATATTCACCTCGTCTGCCTTTAATTACCTGTGGCATTTCTCCAAATTCAGGCACCTCCATTACTAAGAGGTTTTCTCTTTTTTGCGATGAATTAGCAGCCTTCTTATAAACATTATCCATTAATATATCTAAGCTCTTATTTTCATCCTGCCAAGCTTCTTCACCTGCATTGATAATATAATGTCCATCGTTAATTTTAGCCAACACTATTCTATAACTCCCCCCTGAACTTATAAGAAAAGCTATATTCTCAATTTGCCTGTCTTTTAATTGCTGTCTAAATGAATTATAAGATTCTTTACCACTATACACATCTTCTATATGGTAATACACCACGGCATCTATACCTGCTTTTTGAAAACCAGGCTGAGCCTGTTCTGCAAATGCTTCCCAATTGCCCCTTATATAAGGATCTTTACTTCTAGGTGGCACATCTACCAGTACCATTGTTTTGGTAGATAAAATATCTTTAGGGAGCTCATTAGTATAATTTAATGAATCTAAAATGGTTCTTATAGGTCGGTCATCCTGACCAAAAGATGAAATAACAGCTATTTTTAATATGAAAACGGCAGTTAATAAGTACTTATGCATAAATTCTATATTTCTATATCTTCAAATAACGTGGAAATTACAATTTATTGAAAACCCGTTCCACTTTATTATCATTCATAATTCACATCCTCTATGAATAAAATAAGACTGCCCGAGCTACAGACAGTCTTATAAATTTTAAAAGTTAATATGTATTAATGAGCAAAAATTTGATCATTATCTTGAAAGGCCTTAAACTCTAGTGCATTACCACTAGGGTCTAAAAAAAACATTGTAGCTTGCTCTCCTACTTGGCCTTTGAACCTCACATGAGGCTCAATAATAAATTTAATACCTTCTTTTTTTAATCTTTCCGCTAGCACTTCCCACTCTTCCCAAGGCAAAATAACACCGAAATGTCTCACCGGAACATTATCACCATCCACTTGGTTGGTAGTAGCTTTCCCTGCCTCTTCCGGACTTAAATGAGCTACCACCTGATGACCATATAAATTAAAGTCAATCCAACTCTCGGAGCTACGCCCTGTGCTACACCCTAAAACTTCAGTGTAAAACCTGCGGGCCTCATCTAAGTCGCTTACCGGAAATGCTAAATGAAAAGGTGCTGTCATTTTATATTTTTTAAGCGCTAGCAGCTGTTTGCGAAGGAGCAATAGGCTCTTCGGCTAATGCTGCCTCTTCTGCTTTTTGTTTTTTATAAGCTGCAATTTTTGCAGGGCTACCAAACATAAAGTAATAAGCTTCTTTAAATGACTTGGCTCCTTTCACATCTTTTGCAATATCACTCCACTCATGAAAATTAAGTGTAATAGGATTGTAAGAGTCTACAGGCTCGGTTATACCGTAAGTTGGCCTTTCTTCTTCTGGTTGGAAAGTACCAAATATGCGATCCCAAATAATAAATGTAGAACCATAGTTCTTATCTAAATACTTTGCATCACTGGCATGGTGTACCCTGTGGTGCGATGGTGTTGTAAATAAGTACTCAATAGGTCTTGGCAACTTAGTGATATATTCTGTATGAATCCAAAACTGATATAACACTTCTATTTGATGACAAATGAAGAAAACTACAGGATGGAAACCTGTTAGAGCTACAGGAATAAAAAATATAACCTTAATGTGCTGTGTCCAGCTTAGCCTAAAAGCAACTGACCAATTATACTTTGCTGAGTTGTGATGCGTAACGTGTGTAGCCCACCAAAAACGGTTTTCGTGACCTACTCTGTGCGCCCAATATCTCCAAAAGTCAATCCATACTAAGCAAAGTACATATGACCACCATGTTGGAGGAATAGACCAAGGCACCAGGTTATAAAAGAATAATATTACACCAAAGGTTAAAAACTTCAACCCTGCACTCATGGCTACATTTACTAAACCAATAACTGTGGCCGAGATAGTGTCCTTATTATCGTAAAACTCTTTTTTCTGCCTATAACTAATATACCATTCTAAAGCTACCAAACTAATCATGACCGGAGCGGCATAGACTATGATGTTTGGTAAATCCATAGATAGTATTTTCTCTACTGTGAATTTTTCTTTTTCCATAATCGGCTTTTCGGTGTGAGGGGCTAAGTTACCTGATAAAATATTTCTATATAAGCGTTTTAATAATTAATTATGGCACCCTCTGCATATAAACAGTAGCCAAATCCAACTCAATGGTAGCTTTCTGACAAACCCCATCATTAAAGTAATATTTATTAATGTTTTTATCTGGTTTGATCAGATCATACTCATGATTACCTACATTTTTAATAGTACAGAAAACACCATGCTTCTCTGAAAAAATTTTATTACTACGAGGCTCATTAAAGTATAAACCTGATATGGTTTCATGTATTGCTTCATTTATGACGTAGAGGTCTCCATCTTTAGTAACATGATATTCTCCATTATCATAACTTATTTCTGTTTCTGAACGTGGCTTATTATTTAATGTACCTTTCGTTAAAGCCTTCATTAAATTATTGTCTTCAAACGAAGACTCATAAGTCACTTCATGATGAAAACTAAATACCATACTAAATTTAGTATGGCTTTCAAGCTCGTACTCAGTCAGACTCCCCGATGCGCTTTTTTCAGCTCTCAGATACCCTATAGAATCGCCCTTCCAAATAATTTTATATGTCAGCTCCTGACCGTATAGGTCATTAGAAAAACAAATAACCAATGTTACTGCAGCACATAAAATAAGCTTATAAATATTTTTCAAGATTCTTCTCATTCAAAATTATGAATGTTTAACAGGCTCCATTTAAAATGGTTTATCTAAGTATATTAACGTCATTTTGATAGATAAATTTCAATTTAATTAGATATGATGTTCTATAACGTCATCACTGTTTTCAACAACTAGTAAATCGTTGGTTAAAAAAGATTGAGGCAAGAGATACTTTCTATTGATGGACTCAAGTATCTTTACTGGCGTAACCTTCCGAAAAAAGAACTTCTATTTAATGCTTAAAATACATCAGCATCCTGCTATTCAACATTTGCACAGTGAGTTTTTAGAGGCACATAATATACACCTAGCCATCAAACGCGAAGATCTTATTCATGAATGGGTAAGTGGCAACAAATGGAGAAAGCTGAAATACAATTTAAAAGCCGCAGTGGAACAAGGACACAAGACCATACTTACGTTTGGTGGCGCTTATTCCAATCATATTTATGCTAGCGCAGCAGCAGCAAAAGAAGTAGGTCTAAAATCAATAGGTATTATTAGAGGAGAAGAGCATTTGCCATTAAATCCAACTTTGAGTTATGCTAAAGCTCAAGGAATGGAGATACATTACATGGATAGGTCTACTTACAGACTAAAGAAAGATCCAGAAATTATAAAAAAATTAAATGCAACTCACGGTGACTTCTACTTAATACCTGAAGGTGGCACCAACAACTTAGCCATAAAAGGATGCGAAGAAATTATAAATGATGAAGTAAAACGCTTCGATCATATTTGCACAGCAGTAGGCACCGGAGGCACTATAGCAGGAATTATCGCAGGTATGGGAGGTGAAAAGCAAATTATTGGCTTTTCTTCATTAAAAGGCAATTTTTTGCATGATGAAGTGACCACCTTACTAGATAAGTACAATTGCAGCTTCAAAAACTGGGATATTATTAATGAATATCATTTTGGTGGTTATGCCAAGGTTAAACCTGAGTTGTTAGAATTTATAAGTAATTTCAAAGACGATTTTGACATACAGCTAGAACCAGTTTACACGGGCAAGATGATGTTTGGCTTATGGCAAATGATAAAAAACAAGCATTTTAAATCAGGCAGCCAGATTTTAGCAATACACACTGGTGGCTTGCAAGGCCTTAAAGGCTTTGAAGCTTAAGCATAATTCCTAACTTCCAATAGATACCTTCAATAATGACAAAAAAACTAACCTTAGCAATATTACTATTTTGCATCTCTCTTTCGACATACGCTACCCACCTAAGAGCAGGAGAGATATCATATAAGCTAATAGATGAAGCGTTACTCAAATACAGAATCACTATTGAAGTTTATACTGATATAAATTCAGAAGTGCTATTTGGTGAGGGTTTGCTTTATTTCGGAGATGGCGAATACATAGAGCTGCCAATGGTTGAAAGCACAGGTTTGAGTGAGGAATTAGGGTATGCGACATACTCCATAGAGCATACTTATAAAAAACCAGATGATTATCTAATCTATTATGTAGAGGCAAATAGAAATCCTAATGTGTTGAATTTAGACAATTCTGTTAATGTACCTTTCTACACAGAGACCTTCTTACATATAGATAAAGATCCTACACTAAACGCTGAATCACCAAAATCTCTAGCGCCATTTGTATTTACAGCTCAATTTGGCGACAAACTTCGTTTGTCTCTTGCCTCTAAAATAAAGAATGGATTAAAATTAAGATACCAACTTGTGCCTTGTAATCGAGATTATGGAGTCACAGCAGCAGAATATCGTATGCCTAAAGGAATTGCTATCAATCCAATCACAGGACTTTTAACATGGAATCCTTATAAAGATGATATTTATGCAGTAGGGCAGTTCAACTTTGCCGTAAAGACAGTGGCTTTCGCAAAAGTCAATGGTAAATATAAAGTGATGTCTTATGTAATGAGAGACTTTCAAATTATACTAAAAGACTCCGAAGACAGTATTGAAATTGACACTTTAAGTAACGACCAATTAGGAAAAGACAATAGCATTGTACTTGAACCGGGAAAAACTACTGATCTCATTATGCGTAATGTATCTGACAGTAAAGTAGCCTTTAATGTATATAGCGAACTAGAAGGTCAAATTAAAAGCAAGCTTATTGGTTACAGCATAGTGGTTAACATAACAATGGTAGATTCTTTGAAAAGAGAAAATCCATATACCGTTATAATAAGAGCCAACAATGGCACCTCAGGCTTGGTCAAAGATTTCATTTACAATATTTACAGCCAACACACTGAAGAACCAAACTTAGAAATTCCTAGTATACAACAATTAGTTTCTTCCGTTGAACCATTAAATAACACTACTTTACACCCTAACCCGGCTAGTGATAGGATTTACATCGAAAATCATTTTAACGATTATCCGATACTAATTTTAGATTCATGGGGAAGAAAAAAAGAAGTAGCCATTTCTGAGAACGGCTACATTGATATTTCTAATTTCACTCCAGGCCAGTACATTATATATAATGGACAGAAGTACCAGAGGTTTATTAAAATATAATTATTTTCTACGCACTGAAGTCAACCAAGTACCAATACCTCTTCTACTTGGTTGCTCAACGAGTAAGCCCGTTTCACTAGCATTTTTCACAGACTCTACCGTGTAAAATGCTTTAGGCATTACTTGCTGCATATGGGCTATAAACCCAGATAAATTATCTCTATTTTGAACTGTAAACAGCAGTTTTTCTTCACCATGGTGAGTAGATGATGATACAATTGTATACTTTATATTCTTTTCATGAATATAATCCATCAGCCCTGAGAAATCGTCTGAGCTAATAATTCTTACCACAACCTTTCCTAGTGCCAACTGCTCTTCTATAAGCATCCCCACCAAAATCCCACAGCCAAATCCACCGGCATAAGCCACATAAGAATAAACATTATCTATATGCTGAAATATTTGCCCTATAGCAATCAGCCATATTAGTGACTCAAAGAAACCCAAAACACTACTTATGAACTTTCGCCCGCCCATCACGAAAATGATTCGTATGGTGTTAATGGAAACATCAAAAATACGAGCTAAAAAGATCAGAAGTGGCAGCACTATCATCCTGAAGGTATCAGAGGTGACACCCATATCAATAAAAAACTGTTCCATGCTTAAAACTAGCCAATCAAATGTGCAAAAACATCATTTATTTTGGCAAATGGCATTACCTCAATGTTATAATTCTGAACATCAATACCTTTCATTCCAAACTTAGAAACATAGATAGTTTTAAACCCAAGCTTCTGCGCTTCGGCTATGCGACTATCCAAACGGTTAACAGCCCTAAGTTCGCCACCTAGCCCTACCTCAGCGGCAAAACAGGCTTTTTCATCAATAGCAACTTCTTCCAAAGAAGAGGCAACTGCGCAGCATACGGCTAAGTCAATAGCAGGATCTTCCACTTTTATACCCCCTGCCATATTAAGAAATACATCATGCAGGCCTAACCTAAAACCGCACCTCTTTTCCAACACTGCCAAAAGCATATTTAGCCGTCTCTGCTCAAAACCTGTAGAACTTCTTTGAGGTGTACCATAAGCTGCTGTACTTACTAAAGACTGAATCTCTATTAGTAAAGAGCGATTACCCTCCATGGTGGCTCCTATGGTAACACCACTCAATTCACCTTCCTTTTGAGATATTAATATTTCAGATGGATTAGTCACTTCCCTTAAGCCACTGCCCAGCATTTCATAAATACCTAGCTCCGAGGTAGAACCAAATCTATTTTTTGTAGTTCTTAAAATACGGTAACTCATGTGCCTGTCACCCTCGAACTGTAGCACTGTATCTACCATATGCTCTAGCACCTTCGGGCCAGCAATAGCTCCATCTTTGGTAATATGCCCTACTAAAAATATTGGAGTATTAGACTCCTTTGCATATTTAATCAGCTCAGCCGTGCACTGTTTCACCTGCGAAACACTACCCGCAGCAGATTCTACATGATCAGAATAAAGTGTTTGTATAGAGTCCAAAACCACTAAATCAGGGTTTAGAGTTTCTGCCTGAGTAAATATATTACTTGTAGAGGTTTCGGCCAGCACAAAACATTCATCGGCTTTCTTCACTTGATCTTCTAACCGATCAGCTCGCATTTTAATCTGCTGCTCGCTTTCCTCACCCGAAACGTATAAAACTTTGCAGTTGACCGATAGCGCTATTTGCAACATGAGGGTTGACTTACCTATGCCCGGCTCACCAGCAATTAAGGTTACCGAACCAGGCACTATACCTCCTCCAAGTACTCTGTTTAACTCATTATTTTTAGAATTAATGCGTAATTCCTTTTCCTGAGTTATTTCCTTAATCTTTTTAGGTAAAGAGTTGGGTCTATTATCACTCCTCCATTCATTCTTATCCGCCCCGGTTTTCTTCTTTACAAGCTCTTCTACAAAACTATTCCAGCTATTACATGCAGGACATTTTCCGAGCCACTTTGCAGACTCGTAACCACAGTTCTGACAAAAAAAGGTACTTTTTGATTTAGCCATTCACAAAGATAAGAAAAGCAATATTTCAATTAAAAATCAATATACGCGGGTTAGCCTATAATAATCAGAAACCGTTATTCTAAAGGCTTCCCTTTCTTGGTGTGCTTGTAAAATGGGGTATTTTTCACCTTCTTTTTCTAAGTAGAAGGTATCCTTATTTAATAGCCCGTCATATATATCAGAAATGAAATTAAGCATAGCTCCTCTATTAAATTCCTGCAAGCTTATGGTCTTTTGAGTTCCTTCGGTATTCTGATCTATAATTATAATTTGCTCTAAACCTTCCATCCACCCATTAGGCTCTACTAAAAGATATGCCTCATCATTAAGATAATTAATAATAATGGCCAAGTTTATGACAGGATGATCTTCCGTTTCAATTCTATCAGAAAAACGAAAAACATTAAATTTTGCTGCCTTATTCTCTTCTAGGTCATAATACGATTGCCGCATATTTTTAAAAAAGATTTCGGTATCGTCTCCTGTTCTAAAAGTAAAATGTTTTTTATCTACTTTTTTATCTGCATCTAGCTTGCAGGCTGCAAGCATACAGACCATTAGCACCATGCCTATTGCTTTCATACATTAATCAACTACCTATGTGGCAGATAAGTTTTGTTTATTTTAGCTTTACAAAATATTAATTATATCAACTTTTATTACAATACCTTAGTGAATACACCTATAGATAAAGAATTCAACAAACATCAGGATTTAGAATATTATCAAATTTACTTTGGTAAAGATGCTGAATACTACACTGAAATATTAAATAAATACACCAATGGAGTAAAGATTACGGCCAACATTTGGGCTTTTCTTTTTGGGTTTTTATGGTTGGTTTATAAAAAACTTTACAAACAAGCCTTCATTTTCATGGCCATACAACTGGCATTTAACTATACGCTTTCTGTGCTAGTTGAAGCATGCGAACTCCAAGCTTACCAAATGTACATTGACACTGTAAGCTTATTGGTGTTGAGTTTAGGCATTTGTTTAATAGGCAATTTGCTCTACATTAAGCAAGCCATTAAAACAGTAGAAAAAGTTAAATCTGAAGAATCAAGCACCTATGCCATTCAAGAAAGATTAGCTGAAAAAGGAGGAAGCAATTTTGCCAGTGTAATTATAGTAATTTTACTTTTCGTAATTATCTCATTGCTATTTGGCACCGGAACCTATTCTGCATAATAAACCCTTTTTACCCGTTGACTAACACTAGTGAGAATTTCATAGGGGATAGTATTAATTTTTGCAGCTATAGCTGAAATAGAAATATTATCTCCAAAAATCTCCACCTCATCTCCTTCTTTAACTGACAGGCCCGTAACGTCAATCATGGTCATATCCATACATACGTTGCCTATAACTTTTGCGCTATTACCATTTACCCAAACCTCTCCAACTCCATTGCTAAAGCCTCGGTTAAAACCATCAGCATAACCTATAGCAATAGTGGCTATTCTTGAATCCACATTTACCTTTCCTCTCCGACCATAGCCAATGGTTTCATTGGCTTTAACTGTTTTTATTTGAGAGATAATAGTCTTCAATTTACTTACTGGTCTTAATGCGTCTTGCTCCAAGTTATTGCCTTCTACACCATATAACCCTATTCCTAACCGCACCATATTCAGCTGATATTCAGGAAAACGAATAATACCAGAACTGTTAAGGATATGCTTTAAAGCATTAATATTTAAATGACTTTCTATCTGTGCACTCGCGTTTTTCAAGTGCTCTACTTGACTTTGCGAAAAAGTATTATGATCGCTTGAATCGGCACCAGCCAAATGACTAAATATGGACTTCACCTCAATATTACTATTGGCAGACAAAAGGGATAATAATTCTTTAATATCATCATCCTCAAAACCAAGCCGATGCATCCCGGTGTCAATCTTGAGGTGCACACCTATAGGTCTACCTTTCAAAAACCTGATAAGGCTACGAAGAATATTTAAATTGTATATTTCAGGCTCTAGTTCATACTTCAATACTGTGTCAAAGCTATCTTCGCTACAGTTCATAACCATGATAGGCAAATAAACTCCATTACGCCTCAGGTACATGCCTTCATCGGCATAGGCAACCCCCAAATAATCTACTCTATGAAATTGCAAAAGATTGGCAATTTCAAGGCTGCCACTGCCGTAAGCAAAGGCCTTTACCATTACCATCAATTTGGTATCGGCATTAACTTTTGACCGGTAAAAATTTAAATTATTAGTAAGAGCATCAAGATTTATCTCCAATTGAGTACCATGAATACGCTCTTCTAAAGCATGTACAATTTTTTCAAACTGAAAACTTCTAGCTCCTTTTACCAGAATAATTTCATCTTCGAAAATTTCATTTAACGGTAAAGAAAGAAAGCTTTCGGTCTCTTCGTAAAATTGGCCCGACATGTCGAAGACATCACTGTGCTGTGTCATTTGAGGCCCTATACCTATTAGTTTTGACACTCCGGCTGCCATTAATAACTCGTTGAGCTCAGTATACAGCGTAACTCCATCTAGGCCTGACTGCTGTATATCCGATAATATTACTGTTTTTTTATGATGTTGCTTTTGGTGAGACAAGAACTCTAAGGCAATCTGCAAACCCGCAATATCATTATTATAAGTATCATCAATGAGGTGACTATTGTTTAGTGCTACTTTCATTTCCAACCTCATCTGCACATTATTAAGTCTTTCGAGCCCTTGCTGCACTTGACTCCATTCATAACCGGCATAAAGCATGTAGGCAATGCAATGCATACAATTTTCAAATGAGGCTTTATCAACAAACGGAATTATGAAGGTGAGTTCTTGACCTAAAAAATTTAACATCACTTGTGTTTTACCTCCATCGGCAGTGATGCTCTTTGAGGCAATTTGGATATTACTCCATTCCTCTTCACCCCAACTAAACCCTTTCTCAATAAGTATTTCGTGTTTTAACCCATGGTCAGCACAACAAATCACAACTTTGGAATTCTTGAAAAGCATCATCTTTTCGTTGAATTTTTCTTCCTGAGATGCAAAGCCCTGATCATGTGCTGAGCCAATATTCGAAAATATACCTATTGTTGGCTTTATTACTTCCTCTATTCTTTGCATTTCGCCAACCTGTGATATACCAGCTTCAAAAATACCTACTTCATGAAGAGCATTAATCTGCCAAACACTTAAAGGAACACCCAGCTGTGAGTTATAACTATGAGGATTTTTCACTACTTTTTGCCAAGGCATTAACATTTGGTAAAGCCATTCTTTTATTATGGTTTTGCCGTTGCTGCCCGTTATACCAATTATAGGAATATGAAACTGGCTTCTATGGTAGGCTACTATTTGCTGCAGTGCATGAAGTGCGTTCGGAACTTTAATAATATTACATTCGGCCAAAGAAATTGATTGCGGTATTTCTTCAACCACAAACTGCCTCACACCCTTTTGGTATAAATCGGCTACAAATTTATGTCCATCATGATTTGCCCCATTTATGGCAAAAAAAATCACGCCTTTTGCAAAAAAAGCCCTTCTACTATCAGTAAGTAAATACTTTATATCACCATTATAGTTGCTAGAAATAATTTCAGCACCATCTATAAATGAGAGCTCGGTAAACTGCAGCATATATATTGTTTTATAACTCGCTATAAAGTTAAAATCATTTCGTATTGATTTAACTCATTATGAAAGCCCAATCGCTCAAAAAAGTTGAGCGCATGTAAGTAGGTATCATTGATATTAATGATGGAGAGTTTTTTATATTGACTCTGCTCATAAATATGATTTATAATAGTAGTCCCTATTCCATACCGCCTAAAATCTGGATGCACAGCAATTTGGCTTATTCTCCCAATGTGAGGCTGAAATATAGCATAACCAATACAGACATGATCTACATGAACCTCTACAATGCTTTCATTAACTAAGTTTTCATTAATCATTTGTGGAGAGTCTAAAAATGAAGTAGACTCATCACAAAACTCATTGTATTTATCCCAATTGGGTGTATTTACAGTAAAAACTTCAAAAGGAAATGGAATAGATCGGTCTACGTTCCTTAGCCGATCGAGAATATAACATTGGTAGTTTTTTTCCTTTACAAATCCGATTTGCTCATACGTTTTTATAGCCCTTTCATTCTCTACCAATACTTCCAATACACATTGTTTGATCTTTCGTTCCTCAAACAATGGAACCAAAAATTCAAACATTTTACGGGTTATCTTTTTACCCCTATAATAAGGCCTTACCCCCGTACCTCCATTATATGCAGTTAATTGACCGTTATAATAATTCACCGAAGTAAATACAAAGCCGGCCATAGCATCATAATCAAAGGCGCCTACAGAAAGAGAAAAATCTATTTTAAGTTTTTCTACAAACTTTCTCACAAACTGCTCTTTTGACAAGCGGAAAGGCACTGAGTAGTCCGAGAAAGCATCTAAAAAAGCCAAGTACATCTGCGTTAACTCAGCAGGTCTTAAATTACGTATTTGAAAATCATCCGGCATCTGACCTATATTAAACGACTACCATTAGGCACTTTATTATCAGGGGTAGCCAATACTATATTTCCATCTTCATCTGCAAAGCCTGTCACCAATACCTGTGATTTAATTGGCCCTATTTGTTTTTCAGGAAAATTAACAACACAAAGCACTTGCTTGCCTACCAACGTTTCGGGTGTATAGTGTTGTGTAATCTGTGCACTAGACTTTTTAATTCCCAATTCATCGCCAAGATCAACCCACAATTTATAAGCAGGTCTTCTGGCTTCGGGGAAGGGTTCGGCCTGCGTAATAGTGCCTATTCTAATTTGCACTTTCTCAAAGTCATTCCATGATATCAATTCCATAATATTTCGCTTTTCACAAATATGTCAAATTAAAATTTGCCTTCCAGTCCAAAATCTATCGGATTTTAAAAAACTTTATGTATATTAGTCCACTTTGAAGGAACCTATGAAACTAAGCATGCGCAAATCTTTGCTAATAGTTTTTATTATGGGTATAGGGTATACTCACCATGCCAATGCACAAGAGGGTGGTTTTATGCTCGATGACAATACCTCTGAAAGAGCACCCAGCGAGATGAATACCGCTGGCATGGAGGACCACTATTCCTCAGGCTCAACGTACCGTTCCAGATCAGACCACTCCATTACTACCAAAACTGTTAAAAATAGTACTGGAGAAAACGGAGATAAAAGTAAAAAAGAAAATAAGGAGAATAAAGGCAGTGCCACAGAAAATCAAAAAACTGTACCTGCTTATCACAAAACAAATACTCCCTACCAAGACAAAAAACCTGCTGACTCAAATTATAATGAGCCAACAGATAATAACTCCGAAGATCCTAACTCAGTACTTTCATTCAACTTTTTACACTACATGATTCAGAAATTTAAATTTTCTGACATGGTAGACCAATAATTACTTGCTATTAAGAGCTTCTCTCCTTTTTTTAAGTTTTTCCTCTCCAGAAATACTGTAATCATTATCATAAATAGCAGATTCCCATTCACCATACATGGGGTTAGGCAACATTACAAAGTTATTTAACAGTTCCTGCTTATGCTTTGCAACAAGCTCTTTGCCTCCGGTTTCATCTCTATCTGCATATAATTGAGCGTAATCCGTCAGGTTATCACCCACAAACAATATAATATCATAATCTTTGGCCACACGGCTTCTTCTTTCAGTTTTATCGCTTGTATTAGTCTTTAATATCACGTGATTTTGATCAGCATTGGGGAAATTCAAAAACTGAAGATTCTGAATGGTAGCATCCAACTCATGCTCCTTGCGATTAGAAATATAAAAAACTTCTACTCCTTTCTCTTTAGCATATTCTATAAAAGCTAATGCGCCTGGCAATGCATCGGCCTTAGCCTCATCAGTCCAGGCCTTCCATGAATCTGAACTATAAACAGTGCCTTCTTTAATTAAGCGAGCCTCATATGGGCTGTTGTCGAGAACCGTCTCATCTATATCTAACACCACGGCTGGCGGAAGTTTCACTGTCATTGTATCCAGTTTACTAGCCAAAAGCAGCTGTCCATATCTATACGCCTGATTATAGCTTGCCACCATTTCGGCAGACCTTTGATACCAAAGTACCCCAGCAGTTAATTGATTACTCAATTCTTTCTCTGGAGACACTGAACTCTTATGTGCTGTTTGATTGGACGAACAGCCGAAAATAAGTAAGCCTAGCGAGGCCGCTACCATACATTTCTTCATTTTCATATAACTAAAATCTTATGATTTACATATCTATTGTGCAATACTAAAATGTTTAGAGCGCCTGATGTTAAATAATTTAAAAAAAATTGGTGAAATAAACTTTTTTTAGATCAGTCACTTGCAACTTTGTTGCAACATAATTTTAAATTAGGGAAATGAAAAAATACGTCTTTGTCAGCCTAATATTATTTAGTGTAGCTATTGAGGCTATTGGCCAAAACAAAAACTGTAAATCAACCTGCTCTTGTTTTATTCAAGGACATGTAGTGGACGCCAAAACAAATGAACCTATTGCTTACGCATCAGTTCAAATTAACGACACACAAAAGGGAGCAATGACTGACGAAACTGGACTTTTCAAAATCGAAAAGGTGTGCGACCCTGAAGCAGACATTACTATATCTCATATTGGATACAAAACACTTACGCACCATCACGACTCTCATCACGAAAGCTTAGTAGTTCAACTGGCTCCGGATGACCTCATTTTAGAAAGTATTGTAGTAGAGAGCGAAAAGGGCGACACTGACTTATCATCGGTCAGTGCCAACACACTTGAAGCTAAAGACCTTGAATTATATAAATCTGACAACTTAGGAGACATGCTCACCAATATAACAGGTGTTAGCACTGTAAAAACAGGATCAAACATTGTAAAGCCGGTTATTCATGGTCTATATGGCAACAGGATTTTGATCATTAATAACGGGCTAAGGCATGAAAGTCAAAATTGGGGAGATGATCATGCCCCTGAAATTGATGCATCTAACATTGACAATATAACACTGGTAAAAGGTGCTTCGGCTATAAAATATGGGCCAGATGCCATGGGTGGAGTCATTATTCTTAATCCGCCAAAAATGGAGCTATTAACAAATCACCTGCACGGTGAAGCTGAAGCTGGCTTTGCAAGTAATGGGCAGGCCATTAATACAAACTTGTTATTACAAAAAGGTTACAAAAACTGGGCATGGATGGTACAGGGCTCCAACCTGTATCAAGGAGACCTAAAGGCCCCGGATTATCAACTTACAAATACCGGAGCACGAGAGACCAGTTTTTTGGGAGGAGCCAGATACCACAAAAACAAATTGGATTTAGAACTGCACGTAAGCCATGTAGAGCAAAACTTAGGAGTGCTAAGAGGTTCTGTAACTGGCAACTTAGAAGATTTAGATCAGGCCATGTCAGCAGAAACACCTGCCTATACTAGTGACTTTAGCTATGATATCAACAATCCTCAGCAAAAAGTAAGTCATGATATGGTAAGTATTGCCAGCACATACAACTTTCAGCATAGTCAATTAAATATTAAGTATGGTTTTCAAAAAAATAAAAGACGTGAATTTGATGTTAGAAAATCTGCCAACAACCAACTTCCTTCTATAGACTTAGAATTAACCACCCAAACTTTAGATATAGACTGGCTGCACCCTACTGTAAAAGGATGGGAAGGAAAAATAGGAGCTCAGTGGCTCTACCAAGATAACAACAATATACCAGGCACCAACACTGTGCAGTTTGTACCTAACTACAACAACTCCCGGATAGGTCTATTTTTTGTAGAAAGTAAAAGCTTTGGCAAATACAATATAGAATTCGGAGCTCGCCAAGATTATCAAAGCACCTCTGCTAGAGGACGAAATGCTTCTAACAAAATATACATGCAAGACCTAACGTACAATAGCACCACGGCTATGCTGGGTATCAATCGTAATTTAAGCAAACACAGCCATATACAGACTAGTATAGGTACTGCATGGAGACCTCCAAATGTAGCAGAACTTTACAGCTACGGAAAACATGAATTCACAATTAAATATGGTTATTGGAGATATTACATAGACGATAACGGAAGCCCAACAACAGGATCTGGAGCAGTTTTTAATCAAGACACTAAGTCTATAGAAAATGAAAAGTCTTATAACTGGACTACTACTTTCAACAGCACCCTTAATAGCAATTCTTTAGAGGTGACAGCCTTTGTTAATTACTTAACGAACTACATCTACTCTAAACCCGGTGGTCTTACATTAAGTCAAAGGGGAGCTTTTCCTTTTTTTATATATGACCAAACCGATGCCATTTTCACAGGCTTAGACATCAGTTACATCAAAACGCACAGTCAAAGCTTTAAATCGCAAATCAAAGGGTCTTATTTGCACGCAGAAGATGTTGATAATAATGATTATTTCGTAGGAATACCGGCCAACCAAGCTAGCTATAAATTAAGCTATAATCATCCCATTTTAGGCTTACAAAACTTTGAAGCTAACATAGAAGGCATCTATCATTTTAAACAATACAATGCTCCTAGAGCCATCAGCCCAACGGAACTTCGTGCATCTTATGATAATGATACGCCAATCTTAATAAATGATGACTCTAACTTCGATTTTATGGAGGCTCCTGATGGCTACTTTTTGCTGAACATAAATGCCACAGCTACCATAAAGAAGTTTTTAATAGGCCTGCAGGTGAGAAATGCTTTAAACAATTCATATAGAGATTATAGTAATAGTTTACGCTATTTCAGCAACGAGCCTGGTATAAACTTTAAAATATCAGCTAAATACAAATTTTAAGATTAATTAAAATATCACTTGCAACATTGTTGCACTTAAGTATATTTGCATTAACAAAATTGATAATGATATGAATTATAAGTCTTTCAAACACTATTTTCTATTGGCACTAGTTGCTCCTTTCATTTTTGCAAGCTGTAGCGATGACGATGTACCAGAAGCAGAAAATGAAGAAGAAGTAATTAACGAAATTATACTTACGTTTACTCCCTCTGACAACTCTGATGTGGTAACAGCCAAATATTATGATGCAGATGGAGACGGCACACAAGCACCTACAATAGATACCATTAAATTATCAGCTTCAACAAATTACGTATTGAGCCTACAGCTTTTAAATACCGTTACTGAAGATGAAGAAGATATTACTGAAGAGATTAACGAAGAAAGTGATGCTCATATGTTTTTCTTCGGCTGGACTTCTAATTTATTTACAAACCCTACAGGCAACGGAAACCTTGGTGATGGCAACAGAGAGAATCCTCTAAACTATTTAGATAAAGATGTAAATGAGCTACCTGTAGGTTTAATTACTTCATGGACTACTGCTGAAGCATCTGCTAAAGGAACTTTCAACCTAGTATTAAAGCATCAGCCTAATTTAAAATCTGCCACCACTACTTCAGAAGATGGTGAATCAGACGTAAACATTACTTTACCCATTTCGATAAATTAATTAGTTAAATTCCCCATTTAAAAGGTCTTTTCTTTACGAAAAGACCTTTTTTATTTAGTAATTTGATTAGCACTGAAAAGCATCAACCTTCATCGATGTTTTTCGTTTAAAGAAAGACGTGCCTTTATAAAAAATAAAGGCATTAAATATTTATAAACAACTAATCAAACAGACAATGGCTGATTTAAAATTAGGAGATATAGCACCTGACTTTACTGCGGTAACTACAGATGGCAAACTTACTTTTCACGAATGGCTAGGTAAATCTTGGGGAATATTATTTTCTCACCCTGCTGACTTCACACCTGTATGTACTACTGAGCTAGGTACTGCAGCTAAATATAAACCAGAATTTGACCAACGCAACGTGGCCATGATTGCTATAAGCGTAGATGATATTGACTCGCACCACGAGTGGGTAAAAGATATTAACGAAACGCAGCAATGTGAAGTTAATTTCCCTATCATAGCAGACCCAAATAAAGAAATAGCTAATCTTTATGGCATGATCCACCCAAATGCTACGGATAAAGCAACGGTAAGGTCTGTCTACATTATAGGACCAGACAAGAAAATCAAACTCTTATTAACTTACCCTGCCAGCACAGGAAGAAACTTCGATGAGTTATTAAGAGTAATTGACAGCCTTCAGCTAACTGAAAATCAAAAATTAGCGACACCTGCCAATTGGAAGCATGGTGAAAGAGCTGTAATTTCTCCATCGGTATCTGACGAAGAGGCCAATGAGAAGTTTCCAGGTTACGAAACAGTGAAGCCTTACTTAAGGTTGACTGAAACCAAATAAATAAAGAAAGGCTTTGTAATTGATTACAAAGCCTTTCTTTATTTATTATTAAGCATAAAATGCCGCCTAAATGCCTGCATATTTTCATTGCTCCCCAGCACAATTAGCACATCCCCTTTTTCTATTCTTCTATCGCTATGTGGGTTAAAAGTAAAACCTTCAGCCCCTCCCTTAAACGCAATAATAGTTACACCACTTTTATTTCTAATGTCAAGCTCGCGGATAGATCGGTTGTGAAATTGATCTTTCAAACCGTCATAACTCACCTCTTCCAACTCAAGGCTTACATCACCCACACCATTTAATAGTTCCAAAAACTCTATCACATAAGGCTTGGTAATCAAATTAGCCATATGCATACCTCCAAGCCTATCTGGCATAACCACATGCGAAGCCCCTGCACGATAAAGTTTCTTTTCAGAATTAGTTTCTGAAGCCTTGGCGATCACATTTATTCGGGGGTTAATCTCTTTTGCAGTAAGCGTTATGAACACATTATCTGCATCGCTAGGTAGAGCAGTTATTACTGTAGAAGCCCGCTCCAGACCTGCGTCTAACAACACCTCATCAAGTGTAGCATTGCCACTAATGAAAGCAAACTTTTTCTCCTCTGGAACCAACTCTATCACCTCAGGGTCTTTTTCAATTATGACAAAATCTTTCTTACTCCTATGAAGCTCCTCACAAGCCATGGCCCCATTTTTTCCAAAACCACAAACTATTACATGATCATTTAATTTTTTCACTTCTCTATTGGAAATATAATTTTTAAAAACCTTTCCTAATTCACCTTCAAACAAAAAAGCAGAGAGTACCGAAACAGTATAAGCAAAAATCCCTAGGTTAAATACTATATAGCCTGTAGTGAAAATTTTACCCTCTGTTGATAACGGGTTAACTTCAGTAAACCCTACAGTAGCAAATGTAATTACAGACATATAAAGCGCATCTACCGGCTTGTATTGCTCTATAAGCACGTATCCAGCAGTACCCACCAGTAAACTTAAGAAGAATAAAAGAGTAGCATAAATAAGCCTATTGAGGCTTCGATGCATTTGTACTTTTAACATTATGACGCCAAGATATTGATATTGGTGCTTTTATCCAATCGAATTGAGGTGATCGACATTAATTCTCGCTCTCTGCCTTTGGCCATATTACCGACATTACAATAGAAGCGGTAAGCGTAATTAAAATAATAGCAAACGACACAAAAATAGGAATATGAATATCTGCTATCTCCAATAACATCTTCACTCCTATTAAAACAAGAATAAAAGAAAGCCCCTTTTGAATAAGATAAAACCTACTAATGATGCCTGCCAATAAAAAGAACTTAGCCCTGAGCCCTAGAACAGCAAATATGTTACTAGTATAAATTATAAATTCGTTTTGGGTAATAGCAAATGCAGCAGGAATAGAGTCTACAGCAAAAATAAGGTCTGTAGTTTCAATTAAAATTATGACTAAGAATAATGGAGTAAATAGCCATACCCCTTCGCGTATAACCATAAATTTACCCCCAAAATCACTAGAGGCTATTCTCAGGTGTTTTCTAGCAAACTTAAGCACCGGATTACTACCTGGGTCTATTTCATCTTCATCACTTTCAAAGAATAGCTTAATACCAGAATACACCAGAAAAGCTCCGAAGATATAAAGAATCCAATAAAATTGGCCAATGAGAAACGCTCCTAAGAAAATAAATATCCCTCTGAATAATAAAGCTCCTAGTATACCCCAAAATAATATGTTGTGGTAATAATCTTCTTTTACATTAAAGTATCTTAAAATAAGAAGGATTACGAAAATATTATCGACAGATAATGCGTATTCTGTAACGTATGCCGAGAAAAATTGTAGGGAAGGCTCGATACCGCCATCCTTAAGATAAATCAACAAGCCAAAGCACACAGAGACCACCACCCAAAATATGGACTGGTAAAGAGCCGATTTCACAGATATTTTGTGCGGTATTTTATTATATATACCTAAGTCAACTACCAGGAAAATAATGATTATCGCTCCAAATATCGCAAAGAGTAAAGACTCATATGGATTATCAAAGATGGAAAAGGCTAGCATTAAATGTGTGTTCTTCAGCAAAAATATATTTTGATTAAAAAATATGACTTTAACCAAAAGTACAAAAATAATTTGAACGAATAAGGTAGCCCCTAAGTATAATTATTTAAAGTCCTCTCACTCAATTAAGCGTTGCACTCTTCGCAAAGTCCCTGAATTAATAAATTCTTTTCTTTAGAAACAAAACCATTAGGTAATGTTACTTCAGGAATTTTAATATTATCAAGACATTGCGTTTGCCCACATTGTTCACACTTAAAGTGTACATGCTCATGATGGTGATGATCTTGCGTACAAGCATGACAAAGGGCGTACTTTGTTACGCCTTCATCATCTAGTACTTTATGTATTAATCCTTTACTCAAAAAAGTTTTAAGTGTACGATAAACCGTTACCCTGTCATGTGATGAATCAACCTGTGCTTCAATATCTGAGTGAGACAAAGCATGTTCATTATCTACTAAAAGTTGTAACACCTCTGAGCGACAAGGGGTGTATTTTAGCTTAAAATCATGCAGCACATTTTTAGTTTCCATAGACCTCTAATTCAATTGGAATTGCAAGTTAAGCAAGTGACTATAAATACCATTATCATAAGCAGAAAGTTCCTCATGAGAGCCTGATTCCACTATTTTACCATCTTTAACCACATATATAGTGTCAGCTTTTCTGATAGTGGCCAACCTATGGGCAATAATTATGGTGGTGCGCCCTACCATTAATTTATCCAAAGCCTCTTGCACCAACACCTCGGACTCTGCATCCAATGAGCTTGTAGCTTCATCTAATATTAATATTGCAGGGTCTTTTAATATTGCTCGTGCAATGGCGATTCTCTGTCTTTGTCCTCCGGAAAGTTTTATACCACGCTCACCTACAAGGGTATCGAACTGTTCAGGAAACTGCTCTATAAAATCTAATGCATTGGCTTTTTTGGCGGCCATCCTGATCTCCTCCTCTGTAGCTCCCGGCTTGGCATAAGCAATATTTTCTCTTATACTACCTCCAAAAAGAATAACTTCTTGCGGTACAATGCCTATATTACCTCTATAATAACTTAGGTCATACTTAGAGATTGCTTTCCCATCAACTAAAACGTTACCCCCACTATTTTCATAAAACCTCATCAAAAGTTGTATAATAGTAGATTTTCCTGCGCCACTTGGCCCTACCAAGGCTACTTTTTGCCCTGCACTAATATGTAAAGCAAGATTATTTAAAACAGTGACTTCAGGACGAGTAGGGTAAGCAAATACCACATCCTTATATTCTATGTCTCCTTTTATCCTTTCGGTGTCTTTAATACCATCTCTCACTTCAGACGCCTCATTAATGATTTCTAAAACCCTCTCTGAAGCCCCCATGGCACGCTGAATTTGACCATATAAATCTCCTAAGCCAGCTATAGAGCCTCCGATGAATGCCGTAAACAATACAAAAGAAGCTAATTCACCTAATGTCATTTCGCCAGTGCTTACCAATGTAGCTCCGTACCATAAAACACCAACAATACTACCTAACAATGCAAAGATGATGAAGGAGATGAAGCCTCCTCTGAAAGTTGCAGACCTAAGTGCTATTTTTACTGTATCTGAAAGTATATTGCCATATCGGTTGATCTCGAAGCTTTCATTACTAAAAGCCTTTACCGTATTCACTGACTGCAAGGTTTCCTCTACAATAACATTGGCCTCGGCCAATTTATCTTGTGTTTTTTTACTAAGGTTACGGATGTATTTACCAAAAATTAATGCCGCTATAACCAAGATAGGGAATGTACCCACCATAAACAAAGTGAGCTTAGGTGCGATAACCGCTATTACAACCGTACCTATAATTAAAGTAGCTACCTGACGAAAAAGCTCTGCTAGGGTAACAGAGAAAGTATCTTGCAACATAGAAATGTCGCTGGTTACTCTACTGATAAGTTCGCCCACTCTTCTGCTGTCAAAAAACTTTACAGGTAGAATAATCATTTTACTGAAAACATCTAACCTTAGGGCCGCCATAGAGCGCTCACTAACTTGAGCAAATAGGTATACTCGCAAAAAAGAAAATATACTTTGAAAGAATAAAATCCCTATCAGCAGTAGCGCTACTTCATTTATAGAAGTAATTACAATGTTTTCTGCTATACCTGTAATATTAATAACCCAAGGTTTATGCGAAGCGGCATCTAGCAACTTACCTGTAAGGTATGGAAATGCTAAAAGTGTAGTACTGCTAAAAAACAGGCAGACTAGGCCTAAAATAAATGTTTTTTTGTACGATAGAGAATATTTAAAAACACCAACTAACTTTTGAAAGTTAGATTTAGTGAATTTAATCTTTTCCTTATCTTCATAAGTTTCTCTGCCTCTTCTTTTTGCCATGGGTAATTTTGTTAAATAAGGGTCCCTTATTACATAAATTTTGGCAAATTTATTTACTTAATACTTTATAGACTAATCTTAGCTTTAAAATCGCATATCAGCTCTTAATCAATTGCTTTTTTTAGGCTAACTTTAAGGTGTTTTAACTTAGAAAATTATGTATTCATATAAAAGACTATTAGTGAGTTTGGACTTGACCGAGATGGATAATGTTTTATTATCATATACATCTTTTATAGCCAAGCTTTTTAAAGCCGAATCTATTTACTTCCTGCACGTAGCCAAGTCTCTTGAGGTTCCGAAGAAATTACAGGAGCAGTACCCTGACATGAAAGCACCATCTGCTGAATCTATTGCACAGCAGATACAAGAGAATATAGACACGCATTTTACTGCTGATTGTGACTATAGCGTAGATGTACAAGAAGGAAATGCAGAAGACAAATTATTGAGGTGGGCTGATTTAAAAAAAATAGATTTACTCGTACTTGGTAGAAAAGTAAACCTTAAAGGCAAAGGAACTTTACCAGGCAAAGTGGCTAAAACTATTCACTGCTCGGTATTAATAGTACCAGAAACTACCAAAAACACTATTGAAAAAATTATAGTCCCCGTAGATTTTAGCAAACCATCTGCACTAGCACTGGAAGAAGCCCTGAAAGTGCAAGAAAATACTAATGCGCAGATTATAGTACAAAACTCTTTCGAGGTTCCCTCTGGCTATCATACCATCGGAAAATCATATGAAGAGTTCGCTGAAATAATGAAAAGCAATGCTTACGAGGACTTAGTTAACTTCTTACACGACTCTTCTTTAAAACCTAGCCAAGTAGATATA
Source organism: Fulvivirga sp. AWR4_260 (assembly GCF_056158185.1). Taxonomy (NCBI): domain Bacteria; kingdom Pseudomonadati; phylum Bacteroidota; class Cytophagia; order Cytophagales; family Fulvivirgaceae; genus Fulvivirga; species Fulvivirga sp. AWR4_260. The sequence continues at coordinate 1,326,108 of NZ_JBSWSU010000001.1, read as the reverse complement.
GACTTAAGCTTAGATGATAATAATGACCCAGCAGATAATGCATGGATAGCTGCAGAACAAAAAAATGCAGATATCATTATTATAGGATCGAAAGGAAGAACAGGCATGGCTTCGATTTTACTAGGTAGTGTAGCTGACAAAATTGTAAGGCACGAAAGTAAAATACCTGTATTAGTAGTAAAAGATAAAAAAGAAAACATGAGCTTTTTACAGGCACTGCTAAAGCTCTAAGTTTTCTTATAATAAAATTTTTGATTTTATATTGAGGCTAATGGTGTCTTTAAGCACCACCTTCTGGGCGCCATTAACCTCATAGCTAGTCAACACTGATTCTCCTTTTATATCATCAAAAATGAATTTCACATTTTTGAAAGAATTATAAACAGGATTTTTTTCTTGGTAGTAAGCCTCTACCTTTCTAAGGTTATCTATTTTATCTAGGTAGTATATCTTCACTTCCTTCACCTGAGCATCATCACTATCTGTTTTAAAGTTTTTTACCTTTAAATTGCTTTGATGATCTGTGCCATTTTCTATGGAATACAACCCTTGCAATGTAGGCTTGTTAATATCCAAATCTCCAAAGATTTCAAACTCATTGCTCCATGCAGCAGAATCGGCTTTCACTAAGGTAGTAGCACTATCTCCGTCTAAAACTGCCTTTTTTTGTATTTGAGCATTTCTGTTTACGAGCATCACCTGCTGAGCTTTCAGCAAACTATCTAAATTATAATAATAAGCCGTTTGCTTATCTGGCTTCACATTACATGAAGCCAGCAAACAGCCTATCATTAAAGATAAAAATGTATATCTCATCTATTTAAACAAGAATGTTACCTGTCATTTCCTCAGGAATATCAACACCCATTAAGGTCAAAATAGTAGGAGCTAAATCACCTAGCTTTCCATCCTTAATAGTACCGTCAAAATCATTACTTGCTAATATGCAAGGCACCAAATTGGTAGTATGTGCAGTATTAGGACTTCCATCAGGGTTAACCATAATATCAGAGTTACCGTGGTCAGCAATAATAATTACATCATAACCATTTTTAAGAGCCGTTTCCGTCACCTCTTTAGCACATCCATCTACCGTTTCACAGGCTTTCACTGCTGCTTCAAAAACACCTGTATGACCTACCATGTCAGGATTAGCAAAGTTTAAGCACACAAAATCGGGCCATTTATCTTCTAACTCAGGAATGATTTTACCTTTGATATCATTAGCGCTCATTTCTGGTTGAAGATCATAAGTAGCTACTTTAGGAGATGGACAAAGCAACCTTTTCTCTCCTTCAAATTCAGACTCTCTACCGCCAGAGAAGAAGAATGTAACGTGAGGATATTTCTCCGTTTCAGCAATTCTAATTTGCTTTTTACCTGCTCTTTCTAATACTTCACCAAGCGTATTCTTAAGGTTATCTTTTTCAAAAACCACCTTTACTCCTTTGAAAGTATCGTCATAAGTAGTCATAGTGATATAATGAAGGTCTAGCTTCTTCATATCTTGCTCAGCAAAATCTTTTTGCGTAAGCGCTTGAGTTATCTGACGACCTCGATCCGTTCTAAAATTGAAACAAATTACAACATCACCTTCCTTGATAGTAGCAACAGGCTTACCATCTACCACATTTACAATCGGTTTGATAAATTCATCCGTAACATCATCAGCGTAAGACTCTTTTACTGCCCCTAAAATGTCAGTAGTTTCTTTACCTACACCTTTAACCATAGCATCATAAGCCAACTTCACTCTTTCCCACCTGTTATCGCGATCCATAGCATAATACCTACCTACTACTGAAGCGATCTTACCTGTAGTTTTATCAGCATGATCGATTACATCTTTCAAGTAATGCTGCCCGCCTTTAGGGTCAGTATCACGTCCATCTGTAAAAGCATGGATAAATACATTTTCAAGACCTTTATCAGCCGCTATAGAACATAAACCTTTCAAGTGCTTCACATGAGAGTGTACACCACCATCAGACACCAAGCCTATAAAGTGAATATCTTTATTATTATCTTTAGCGTACGTAAATGCTTCATTTAGCACTTCGTTATCATCGATAGTATGTTCTTCAAATGCTTTGTTTATCTTAACAAGATCTTGATAAACAATTCTACCTGCACCAATATTCATATGGCCTACTTCAGAGTTACCCATTTGCCCCTCAGGAAGACCTACTGCAAGACCTGAAGCTTCTAATTTACTATGAGAAAATTTTTCGAAGCAGCTGTCGACAAAAGGAGTGTTGGCAGCTTCTATAGCTGAGACTTCTGGGTTGGTTCCAAGTCCCCAGCCATCTAATATCATTAATAATACTTTCTTGTTCATGGCTAATTATGTTTGGTTGCAAAAAACGGCAATTTTGCTATGCTATTCAAAGTCTTAATTAAAAACATTACCTATGCTGAACAATAAAAGTCCGGATTCTTCTTCAGAGAAACCAACCGACACATTAAGGCTAAATTTCTCATCGAGAGGCACCAAGTAAAAACCCGCACCAAACCCTGAATGCCAATTATCTGAAATATCTTGATGGTCATAAACTCGCCCCGCATCAGCAAAACCTCGAACTCCCAATTTTATAGGAAGCACTCTGGTTTTTCGTTCTAACAATTGCAGTCTTAGTTCAGTATTTATAAAAGAAGTGGATGTACCTGTAAACCTATTTCGTCTATAACCTAATAGGTTATTATTCTGTCCTAAATATTTTAAATGATAATAAGGCACATCTCCAAAGGAAGTGGATCCTCCAACCCTAACGCCAAAAGTAATCGGGTTACGCCAATAGTTAGACATGTATTGCTCTATGCCCCCGTCTATAATTCCATAATTATCAAAGTTGGTATTTTTTAAATAAACACCATTGTTATAATTAGCCCAAAACCTCATTCCTCGCATAGGCAGATTGGCTTTGTCCCTAAAGTCAAAATCAGCATTTGCTCTAGCAATAAATAAACTTTGCCCAATTTTACCTGGCGAACTCACTCCAATAGACTCTGAAGCTGCCAGCACAGGGTTACTCTCCAAATCTTCACTGTTATACTCATACGCCACACCTGCCTGCAGGTGGCTTCTTTTTAGTAAGTTTCTTTCTACACCTCCTTCTAACCTGTAAGTATTATGCTGAATATCATAATAATCACCCTTTCGCCATTCTTCATTTTTATACGAGTCATTCCCTCTACCAAAATAATAATTGAGCCGCTGAGGCAAACCTATAAAAGTATTGATGTAGGTATCCCATTTGCCAAAAACATACCTCCATTTACCTTTATAATCGAACTCAAAATTACCAATAGTGGTAGCTGTAACATTAAACGCATGAATACTACCAAAATCAGGTTTGCCATACTGCTGCTGAGTAAACTTTACTCCTGCATTTAACGCTAATCCATTGTCGGCATTATAAGAGATATAGGCCAGAGGAAAATAAGTATCATAAGCGAATGACTGGCGGTCATATAGATAGGCATCTAAATTTTTATTGGTAGAGAGCTTACCTTCCTCCCCTAAAGCAAAAGCCTCTGTTTTTCCTTTTTCGTATACAATGGTTTGCTTCCTCAAGCCTTTAACCGTTGACTGGTCGTTGATGCTGTCCTTTTCTGGGCCGGGAATAACCCTAATTAAAATCGATCTTTTAACATTACCCGAAATATTGAAAATATCCTTATCATCTAAACCAAACAGCCTGATTTCATTGGTCTCCTTGGGGTGAAGCACTCTATCATAAAGTAATTTGCCACGCTGATCATCTTTATTTTTATAAACCCTGACATGCACATCACCATTTTCTAACCTTACTACATCAAAGATTTCATCTTTTTCCGTCCCCACTACATCTACGTCTTTTGCCATCATATGATAATACTCTTCGGCATATAACTTCAAATCCTTTTTACGTGCTTTCAGCTTATCTTCTATCTCCTTTCCATCTGGCTCGTAAATTTCTGAAGGCATACTTCTCACCGCCTTTTCTATCACCTCATCGGTAATATTTGTCTGCACCCGATCTGCAGCCTGAAGCCAATCAGCTAAAGTAGCTTCATTGGTAAGGGGTCTATCCATATGCCGAGCCTGCCACATTAAACTCCTTAACCCTTTTATTTTATAATCAAAGTTTTCGCCACTGGCCTTAGCCCACTCCCTATCGGCAATCCATGGCAATGCGCCATCCCACCGAGAAAAAGCGTGGTCACGATCTCGAGGTACAGGTCTATAAAGTATTCCTTTTTCTTTTTCAAAGCCTACCCATTTCCAGTTATCTTCATGCTTACCCCAATCACCAATGAGTATATCAAAAACTCTCGCCTCCAAAAATTCATCTTGTGCTATTTCATTGTCATTGTCTTCATACAACTCTCTGAACATACGTATGGTGTGCTCCACTTCATCAGCACCAGCAAATACGCTATCTACTTTTTTAGGGTTGATGGGTTTCTCTTCTAACATCCCGAGCATTTCACTATAACCATTGTTAAATGCGCCCAACCGTTTACTTTCAGGCATAACATATAGTACTGGCCTAGCATGTAATACATTCAACTCGTCTAACATTACACTTACAGCCATAGCTCCGTAGGGTTGTTGCGTGGTGGTCTGATCTCTTAACACGCTACTTACCACTGTACCCCTCAATTCATACGGCAATGCCTTTATGGGATCTTTATTTACAGAACGGAAAACATACTCCATTCCATTGCCACCTTTAATTTTCAATGAACTGGTTTGTCTCCCTCCTCCTACAGCATATGGCGTTAACCCACCAAAGGTTGTATCCATATCTAAATACGGGACCTCTACTGTGGTAGTCCAACTACTCCTATAATGGTCTCCCAGTAGCCATTTATAAAAAGGGCCTCGCTTATATTCTTTTCCTGCTACTTTGGTTGTATATTTTGATGTAGGCTCGTGAACAGAAATAGCAGTGTCTGGCATACACGGCATGAACCTATCATTTACAGCATGCTTTAGTGTATCACTATAGCATTTAGATACAAATAGAGGGAACTCTTCATTTTTTTTTGAGCCATAAGGTAGGTAGGTAGCAGTAGTTTTACCATTATCAAAATAGTTTACACTCATAATTCCTGCCTGCTCAGTGGCAAAAGCTGTGTTGTTATTGGTTGCGGCAAAACCCGCCCCCTCAGGCAAGCCACTATTGATATAATAATTATTGCCCTGCTTTCTTATCTCTATATCCTTTTCATGGGCTGAAGCATAAATCACAGAATTGTACTCCCCTATAACATTGTTCATCATATGGGCGAAAGGCTGAAAGTTCTTATTAGAAAGGTCCTTTGCTCTTCCAATATTTTGATGATAAGATGTGATTACTCCTTTAAATACAGGCACCGGAAAAATCCAGTCTTTTAATGTATAGCGCCCACCGTAATGCCCGGATGACATCAAAGGAAAATGCCCCACTATCAGAATATTTTTATCCCCGTTTTCCTCAATTAACTCGGTAAACTCTTCTTTAAAACTACTGGTGGTAGATACTTTACAATCTGCATCGGCAGGCATTACTTTTCTATAAGGATGATTCCACCACTGCGTATCAATAGTAATGAGCAATAAATTGTCATTTAAAAAAATATCTTTAGGCCCGGGACATGCATCATCATTTGGCCACTCTACATTCTTGAGTTTCATGCCTCTTATTTCATGCCCTAAGTCCTTTACATAATCCCAACCGTTTTTACCAGAGTTATCCCAATCTCTATCTCCTGGCACCACTATAATTTTCCCTTTCGACACTTTACTTATCTCCTTCAGCAAGTGTTTCATCTCTTTCAAATTATCTCCTGCTGGTTTTTTATCGATCAAATCCCCATTGAAAACTATAGTATATGGAGATTTTTCTTTTTGTAATATCTCAGAAAAGTGCGTTACAAAAGCATCTTTATCCTTGATATCTACGGTATTCCCAATTAAAAATACTTTGTGATTTATATTTTGTCCCCAGCAAATACCTGTCAGTAATACACTCAGGATGGTGAGTAATATTTTTTCTTTCATAAAGAAATTAACAATAGTAGAAATAAGAAGTTTTTAATAATTACGTGAGCAAGAAGCAAATAAGTCGTAATGCTACCCCCATTTGCGTACAAACACGCCATTAGGATCATACTTTTGGCTTTGCCATTGCACATCAAAATGCCTGCCTTTGCGAGGATCGTTACCTACCCCTGCAATGTACGCCCAGTTAAGCCAATTGCTAGAAGGATCATAATCAATAAGCCTATTTTGAAACCATGCCGCACCCCATGTCCAATTCACCTCTAGTTCATTTATGAGGTAGCTAGCTGCAATTTGTCTGCCGCGATTAGACATATACCCAGTATGCATCAACTCTTTCATACAGGCATCAATAAAAGGCTGACCGGTTTCTCCTAATCTCCATTTCAAAAAAAGATTTGGATCATTATTCATTCGAAGCTGATTGGAAGAAAAACCATGCTTTAAAAAGATTTTATTACCATGTTTTTTGGTCATGATTTTAAAAAAGTCCCTCCAAAGTAATTCGAAAATAAGCCAGTAAGTAGATTCATTCTTAACCTTCTGAGCTTCGTACTTTTTAACTTCGTGATAAACCTGACGAGAAGAAATAGCCCCAACAGCTAACCAAGCAGACAACCGAGATGAATAATCAGGGCCTTCCAATTCATTCCTTGTGTTTTTATAATTGGCAACTTTACCAGAATCCCAGAGGTAATACTTCAATCGTTTTTCAGCTGCATCTGCACCCCCTGTAAATTTAAAGTCAGCCCTAGCATCACAGACTTCAACATCAATGCCTAAATCAGAAGCTGCCGGTATTGATGTTGGAGACGGCCATTTACCAAAAGACACATCACACGTTTCTAAATCGGAAACACGCCACGCTTTCTCCACGCTTTTTCTAAACGTAGTAAATTGATCTGGCACATTTTCAACCGCAAATGGTAATTGATGGATTTCAACTAGCGTACTTTGCTCAATCAGATGAAGTTGGATATCAAATTGCTTTAAAGCTACAGTTGTTTTTGCTTGCACTGCCTTTTCATCAAAAGCATCTTCTGCAGTTGCATATACATTTGTAATTTGATTATCACGAGTAATTTGAGGAATAATAATTTCGGGCTCACCAATTTTGACAATGATGTTTCCTCCTTTAGCTGCAATCTTTTCTCGCAACTCTAAGAGGCTCTCCGCCACAAATTGAAACTTGTAGCCCCCTAAATTAGAAAAGCCCAGCTTATGTTGGCCCCACTCTCTAGGATCGAAAATGTAAAGCGCCAATACCTTGTCCGCATCTTTACAGGCAGCGTTTAAGGTAAGATTATAGGTTAATCGAAGGTCATTTTTAAACCAAACTAGTGACTTTTTCATACTTTGAAAACGCCATCATAGTCTATTAAGTTATTTTAAATACCCATGGCAGTAACAACTACATTGCGGCTGCCTCCATAATCTCGGTGCTCGCAAAGGTAAATCCCTTGCCAAACGCCTAAGTTCAATTCTCCATTAGTAATAGGAACAGACACTGTAGCCCCCAACAAAGAAGCCTTAATGTGAGCCGGCATATCATCTGATCCCTCCAAGGTGTGTTTATAATATGGCATATTTTCAGGCACCATCTCATTAAAATGAGATTCGAAATCAACTCTTACCGTAGGATCAGCATTTTCATTTATAGATAAGCTGGCTGAAGTATGTTTAATAAATACCTGTAAAGTACCTATGTTAATATGCTTTATTTCGGGCATAGCCCCGTCTATCTCATGAGTGATAAGATGAAAGCCTCTACTTCTGGGTTTCAGTTTAATCTCCTTCTGAAAAATATGCATTATTCCTTTTCTATTCTTTCAAAAGCCCCAAGGTCTGGTGTATTATCTCTGTCCTTACCATCATGATCGGTAAGTATAGTAGTAGCAATACCGGCATCTTTAGCTACTGACAAAGTATCTAAATTAAAGTCATAATCACTGGGGTTGATAAACCTTGGATCTTCATTTAAAATATTGCCGTTTACATCTAATGATTCATCTTCCGTTCTTATCAAATTATTATTCATAGCTATAGAAAAAGCAGCTCCTCCGCCATTGTTAATGACTAACTCACTACGTAGACTTCCCCAAATAATTGAATTCACCAATTCTACGTTAAGGTCATCAACCAACAATTGGCCTTGCCCGATTACTAAATTATCGGCAAGTACCACTGAGGGATCTTCTCTAAAAAAATCAAAAGAATAATTAGCAAAGGTGCAGTGATTATATTGATAATTGCCACCGGCATAATTACCCAAAGCGTTAATAGCACAATTATTAATGAGGGTATTACACATGTACAAATCAGAGGTAATGGCAAGTACTCCATAACCGGGCATTACTACTCCTCCTGAAATCGGTATTTCGGCTACGCCTCCAATATTTTCGATAGTGCTATTGGCCACAATTAAATCAGCTTCATTGTCATCATCAGGCGTGCCTAGGTAAATACCTACTTCAGCATTTCGAATGTCAGCATAATTGAAGCTATTACTTTTACTCCCTTCCAAAAAGATAATTCCTCCCCATTGCCCCGGTGTATTTTTGTAGTCTAACCTATCGTTCTGGAAAAGTATGCGATTTTCTGCAGTACCATTGGCCAAAATGGTGCCTTGAACAAAAATATAAGACCCATTGTGAGAGTAAATTTTGGTACCGGGCTCAATAGTTAGTGAGCATAATGAATCAATAAGCACAGAGTTGTATATAACATACGGCTTGTCTGCTGTCCACACACTGTTACAAGCCAACACAGAATCTCTAAGAAAGTGTGCATCTTGCCCCCAAGAAACCAGTTTTACATCTTGTTTATTATTATTGGTTTCAAAATTTATCTGATCATCAACAATAAAAGGTAAGTTCTCGTCTGATGGATTGATAGTAACCTCTACCAAAACCAACATACTGTCTTTACCGAGAAGCCTAACATTTTCAAAAGCATCTCCTTCATCTCCATTAATATAGATTGTGTAAGGACTGTTGGCTTGGTTTAAAGTAATTTTACTGATCTCTACTGCCTTATCGTTATCGTTAAATACTTTCAGTCTTTGGGTAATGCTACCTACAGATGTAAACAAAGTATCAAAAAAAACAGTGTCCTGCGAGAACCTTAAGGCAGCAGAACTATCATTAGTAATTTTCTCCTCTTCGGGTGTACAAGCCCAAAAAGCAGCCAATAAGACAAGAGAGAGACAGAGGTATTTCAAAATATACTTTATAAACTATTACGGATTATTTTTATATCAAGCTCCTTCTTTCATTTTCTCGGCACTTTCGGCCAACTGAAGTTGCTCAATAAATTCATCTATTTCACCATCCATAACAGAAGGTAAATTATGTTGGCTGTAGTTTATTCTATGATCTGTAACACGGCTCTGAGGATAGTTATAAGTTCTAATTTTATCAGAACGGTCACCACTACCTACCATAGATTTTCTCTGCGCACCAACGGCTTCATTATGTTTGGCTAATTCTATTTCATAAATTCTGGATCTTAAAACCTTGAGGGCTTTTTCGAAGTTTTTAATCTGCGATTTCTGATCTTGACATGAAACCACTATTCCGGTAGGTCCATGAGTAAGCCTTACTGCAGAGTAAGTTGTATTTACTGACTGACCTCCAGGACCTGAAGAACAGAATGTATCTTTACGTACATCGTTCATGTCAATATCTACTTCCACTTCATCCATTTCAGGTAAAACGGCAACAGTAGCTGCTGAAGTATGTACACGACCCTGAGTTTCTGTTTGCGGCACCCTTTGTACACGGTGAACACCCGACTCAAATTTTAATGTACCGTATGCATCACTTCCAGAAACAGTACTTACTATTTCTTTATATCCACCACTGGTACCTTCGGTAAGGTCTAACACAGTGAGGTTAAGGCCATTTTTCTCACAATAACGTTGATACATCCTGAATAAGTCTCCTGCAAAAATAGCCGCTTCATCACCACCAGTACCCGCTCTTATCTCCAGAATAGCATCTTTATCGTCATTAGGGTCTTTAGGGATAAGCATCTTTTTCAATTCAGCCTCTAGCTCATCTCTTTTTGGCTCTAGCTCATCCAGCTCCATTTTAGCCATATCTCTAAACTCCTCATCCTTCTCTGTTTTTATTACTTCCTTAGCATTATCGATATTGGAAAGCACATCTTTATACTCATCGTATTTATTTACAATTTTCTCAAGGTCTTTATACTCCTTGCTCAATTGCGAATATTTTTTCATGTCAGACATTGCATCTGGCTGAACAATGAGCTGCCCTACTTCTACAAACCTGTCTTTTATTTCTTCTAACTTATGAATCATAACGATTATCCTATTATTACAACAAAATTAATAAAACCGCTACGATTAAGTTGTAGCTTTGCGAAATATTCACAAAAACACTATCATAATATGAGAATTTGCTTTTTTATAGCCTTGTGCACCATAATAGTTAGCTGTGATAATTCACTTTCTAACAAACAGAGAGCAGCCTTTAAAAAGGAAATGAATCAGCGAGAGATTAAGCAAGTAACAGAAGAGCAAGTGTTTGAACAAGCATTGGTTACGGGAAGAAAAATAGTAAAGACGCTAGAAGCGGACAGTATAGAAGCGGCTAATATGGCCAATGAAATGGATGCGCAGATTAGCAGAATAACAACCAAAGATGAAATAAAAGAACCTTTGGCAGAAAGAATTTGGGATGCATACCATTACGAGAACACCGATGTATCAATGCTTAATGATAATGTGCAAAAGAAAACGGATACTTTGATTTATTCTTCACCTATAATTAAAGAAGACACTTTAATGGGAATGTGGCTAATCAACATCCCCAAAAAAAGCATCATACTTGCTTTATAATATTTTAAGGTTTGTCAGGGCAAGCACCACCGGTCCATGAGGTAAGCCCTGCAGCTCCTGCCTCACATTTATTGCCATAGGTTTTGCCATCACACCCACACACAGGCATATACTCTTTGGTACACATTGTTTCTGCATTGATTTTACTTTCATCTATGCAGTCTTCCTGACCTTGAGATAGTTCTTGATGACAGCCAACTGTAAGACCTAATATGAATAAAAAGGCCAATTTTTTCATATACTATTTAATTTTAAAGGTTAAAGATTCACGAGTGATATTTGAAGCAATCAGTGGAGTGATCGTTTACCAATCCACATGCTTGCATATAAGCATACATAATAGTACTCCCTACAAATTTAAACCCTCGCTTTTTTAAGTCTTTGCTCAGGGCATCAGACTCTGGCGAAGTGGCTGGAGCTTCTTTATAGCTATTCCAGCTATTTTTTATGGGCTTATTGCCTACAAAATTCCAAATGTATTTATCAAAAGAGCCAAACTCTTGCTGCACTTTCAAAAAACACTTGGCATTATTCACTGCAGCATTTATCTTCAGTTTATTTCTTATAATGCCTGCATTATTTATTAATTCTGCAATTTTTTCATCGTTATACTGAGCCACCATTTTAGGGTCAAAATTAGAAAATGCTTCTCTATAGCTTTCTCTCTTTTTTAGCACGGTAGACCAACTCAGCCCAGCCTGCGCTCCCTCCAAAATTAAAAACTCAAAATGCACCTGATCATCATGTACAGGCACTCCCCATTCATTATCATGATAGCTAATATACTCATCAAATTGCCCCTCGGCCCATCCACATCTTACTGGCATTGCGATAAAACTGTTTAAAACTACTTCAGGTTAACTATAAGAGCTTGTAATATAATGGAAATCGATGACTTTAGCATTACGAAATAACTGAGTAAAATCTCACACACTGATTATAATATTCCATGAACCGTGGAATTACTGGGACACCCCTAAATGCATTTGCCTCCATTTTGAGCCGTTTTGCGCTTTGCATGATTTTTTCTCTGGTCTTGAAGTAATCTAACTCAAATACAAAATTTAAGACTTATGAAATTTAAATACTTAGCATATCTATTTATTGGCTTGGGTATATTTACTTCATGCTCCGATGACGGAGATGATGTGAATCCAGACGATGTTGACACCTCTCCAATTACGATCTCTTTCAGAGATACTAAGCAATCTGTAGCCGAAAATAATACTATCGGAACACGGGTATTTATTGACTTATCAAGACCTGCCTTTAAAGAAGAACACTTCACCGTAAAAGTAGAAACCCTAGAGGGAACTGCATATGGAAAAAAATATACTACTGACCCTGTAATCCAAAATGGGGATGAAATGGACTTTACTATACCTAAAGATAGTAGCTATATTGCTTTTCACATCATACCTGTAAACGATGACATCACTACAGATGATACAGAGTTAAAACTTACGATTACGAACTTATCTGATGGATTGGAGGCCGGAAACAACACCTCTTCAGCAATTACCATTAGAGAAGATGAGAATAAACAACTATTTGCTTATACCAGCTTTGAAGAGCCTAGCACTACTATAGATAAATTATACTATGATACTTACTCACCGCTAACAAACCATGATTTAGACAATCACCCCGATCAACCTACTGTAAACTACGTGTCGGTAGGCGAAGAAATTGGTTTCAAAGCTAGCTATATAAACACAAGAGATTCAGTTGGACTTACTGATGGAGATTATGTAGGTGTTACAAAAGCAACTGTATTAAACGGTGGATTCCCTGATGGAGATCATGGATATGAAATGAGTGACATTGATGGTAGAATGGTCTTAACATTTGACGCAGTAGACATTAGCCAGTATTTAAATGTAACAGTACAAGCCAGTATTTGGGTATATGATAGAAAAAATGATGGTGTAGAATATGATTACTACGATTACATTAACATGTATGTGATAGTAGATGGAGAGAAAATTCCAATTCTTGAAACCAACAAAGAAAAAGGAGATTATATAGATCAAACTTACCCTAACTTATTTAATAAATGGAACATTGTTTCGGGCGTAATCGAAGAACAACACTCAAGCGCTCAGTTGGTAATAGAAGTTGATAATAACTCTATAAATGAAATTGTATACTTCGATAATATTCAATTCTACGGAGTAAAATAACAAACCATTTCCTTGAAAATGAAAAGCTGCTCTAAACGGGCAGCTTTTTTTATTTTATACAGTATAAATTCTGGGAATATGCGCTATTAAAAGTTTGATACATTTTATAACTTAATAAAAAAAGACATCATGAATAGCGCGTTTAAACCTCAGAATTACAACTCACTATCCCCTTACCTTATAGTGGATGATGCTCCTCGATTAATAGAACTATTAACTTCCATTTTTGGCGCTCAGGAATTGAGGTGCTATACTAATGAAGAAAATAAGATAGCACATGCAGAATTGAAAATAGATGACTCCATCATAATGCTGAGTAACAGCACGGCTCATTATCCTTCAAATACTTCAATGCTTCATGTATATGTACCAGATGTAGAAAACACATTTAAAAAAGCTATTGAAGCTGGGTGTGAGGCCATTTCAACACCCGAAGTAAAAGAAAATGACCCTGACCAACGTGGAGCCTTCCTTGACTTTGCGGGTAATTACTGGGCCATAGGCACGCAGGTAAAAGAAGAAAGCATACATTAAAACATTGTAAAAGTGTAATGGCGTTACATATCCATTACACTTCTAAATATCCAATAGGCGCCTAATAAAATAGACATACTCCCTGCTGCGGCATTCATTACTTTAAAAACAACTAGATGCTTCTCGATAAATCTACTGGTGATAAATATCAGAGAATAGCTATAAACACCCATCGCTAACACAATACCTAGTGACTCTACCATTAATACCATCACTGCTTCGCCTATAGAATCTGCACTAATGACTAAAGCAGAAGTAAGCACGCCACCAGTACCTGCCAGCCCATGCAACAAACCTATATAAAACGACTTACTCAATGGGTTCATAGCAATTTCTTCACCTGATTTACCATGTAAATGAATAGGATTACTATCTGTATGGTCATGATCATCTATTTTCTTATGATTTTTCATTAAATCATTAATCTGATGATTTCTGCGGATAGCCACAATTCCAAGCCAGATCATTATTGGACCAAGAGAAACCTCTGCCCACCATGAAATATTATGTACGGCTAATTCCATGGTGCTCTTGAAAAATAGAGCGATTCCACCAAATAGTAACAGAGTAACTGAATGACCTAATGCCCACTGTGAAGCTTTGAAGACAGTGCTTAGCTTAGTTTTTTCACGGGTAATCGCCTTTTCTGCAGCTAATACAGAAACTGCCGTAACATGATCTGGCTCAAAAGAATGTAAAACCCCTGCCAGCAATGGCCGCATAATATTAGTAATCATAATTATGATATTTTATAAGTTCATTATCCTTACCAACTAGATATAAATCCAGCTGACATGTATTTAAAATGGAGCTACAGTTAGCAAAACAATGCTTCAATAGCATTTGATAAAAGCGTTCCTGCTCATTAAAATCAAAAATTTCTATCAGCCTCCCGGCTGTATTCAATGCAGTGATTTTTGTGGATATTTCTATGCCATATCCAGCTTGCTCCGCCATCTTCATCACAAACTCTTTATTCCAGCTGGCCACGCAACTATGGGTATCGGTTCTACCTTCGGCTAGTTTTACTGCCTTACCCAGCATTATGCCTATTGTTACTTTTTTAATGGGTGCACTAGCTATCTTCCTTAGCGTCTCCCCTATCCAATTTCCATAATGTATAAATGCTTGCTCAGGAGAATTGGGAAATAAAGAGCGCATAGCCTTTTCGCTACGGGCACCAGAATTAAGTACCAATTCAAAAATATTATTGGCAATGGCCACATCTACCCCCTGCTCTATACTAGCTATGTATGAAGATGATGAATACGGCTTTACTATTCCTGTTGTACCTAAAATGGATAAACCTCCCATGATGCCAACCCTTTCATTGAGTGTCCTTTTGGCTAAAGCCTCTCCATCTTTTACTCCTACAGTCACCTCTACTCCACATTCCATATCATAATCATGAAGCAACTTATTCAAGGCATTGGCAATCATTTTTCTGGGTACAGGGTTAATGGCTGGCTCCCCTACCTGCAGCTCCAACCCTGGCAGCGTAACTATACCAACTCCTTCTCCCCTCTTAAAAACCACCTCCTTCTCCTGTATTAATTTTATATAGCAAAATATCTCTGCACCATGCGTTACATCAGGGTCATCACCAGCATCTTTTATCACGCTGCAGTATGCCTCATGCTTGGAGAAGTTACAGGAATTAAGCTTCAGCGTCACCACTTTGTCTATGGGCAACTGCAAGCTTACATCTACAGCATTTTTTTGATTAAAAACTGACCATAAGGCAGCTTTAGCAGCGGCAGCAGCACATGTTCCGGTAGTATACCCTTCTCTTAACGGTCCTTTTGGTACAGCTCTCAAACTCATAATGAAAGTAGCTCATTAAGTTTAGCATACACCTCATCTGGTGTTTCGGCTATAAAATCGCTCATGGGAAGTGTTGGTCGCTTTATTATAATTATCGGCACCCCCGCCCTTAGTGCAGCCTCAATCTTCACATCCAGTTTACCCGTGAGACCGCTTTCTTTTGTAAGTACCACTTCTACTGCCTTACCTTTAATCAAATTATACTCTTCTTCCACTGTTTCAAACATATGTTCTTGAATCAGTTGATCTAGAGGAAAATCAGCATCAGCAGCCAACTGTACTGATGTTTTTCGTGGTAGCACCCTGAAGTAAGTAATATGGTTAACCCAGTATGAGGTAAGTGGTATGATAGATTGCACACCTGTTAGCGCCAACAAAATAGGATTGTTATAACCTGCCAAAACCTTGATGGCCTCATCATAATTACTTACATAATGGATTAACGGGTGTTGCCTTCGTAAAGGAAAACTTCTACTAACTCTTATTACAGGCACTTTCATGGCTAGAGAAACCGTAGAGACCATTTGATGTAGCTCCTCGGCAAACGGATGTGCTGCGTTTATAATTACTCTAACATCCTCCTCTTCTATAAGGTATTCCAAGTCATGCTCCGCTAGGGCGCCATGCCGCTGTGTACCTGCTTGCACCTCATAAAACTCCACTTTAGTTTTAGTGGAGTAGATATATGGCAAACGATACTCCTCGAGCATATTCATAACGCTCTTGCCTTCGGTGGTGCCTCCAAGAACTAAAATCATGCCTTTACTAAATGCTTTTTGTGAGTTCTAAAAATATGCTCCCAGTCATGACTATAGAGCTGCGACCTATTTTTTCTAGCTCCAATGGCCTTACCCACTATAATGAGTACTGTTCTTGTTTTCTTACTTTTTTTAATTATTTCTGCCAAGTTTTCGAGCTTACCTGTATACACTTCTTCATCCTTCCAAGTAAGTCTGTATAATACTGCCACAGGAGTATCAGGCGCATAATGCTCTAATAACTGTGCTTCTACTTTTTTAGCAATACCTGCACTAAGGAAAAGGCACATAGTTGCCTGAATACGTGCCATTTCATTAATTTTTTCAGCCGCAGGCATAGGCGTTTTTCCCTCTCCTCTTGTAAGTACTATTGTCTGTACCTCTTCAGGTATAGTAAATTCTGATTTCAGCACGGCAGCCGCAGCGTTAAAAGACGAAATTCCTGGCACTATGTAGTAATCCATACCTAATTCATCCATTACAGACATCTGCTCTTGAATAGCTCCATAAATTGAAGGATCACCTGAATGCAACCTCACTATGCTATGCCCCTTTTCATAATGCGTTTTCATTAAATCAATCTGCTCCTCTAAAGTCATAGAGGCGGAGTTTCTTACTACAGCACCTTCTTGGCACCAATTGAGCATTTCTTCAGGAATTAAACTCCCTGCATACAATACACAGTCCGCATTTTCTAATAGGGCCTTGCCTTTTACTGTAACCAATTCCTCATCTCCAGGCCCTGCACCTACTATAGCTATACTAGATTTCCGCTCCGCAGTGGCTGTCAGAGCAATAGCATAGGTAAACTTCTCACCGTTTTCCAACAGCACTTTTTGCTTTTCAATAAGCAAATGATCGTTGCCAGACAACAGCAATGCTACTGCCTCAGAGACACCATCAACGCCAATCTTTTCTTTCACCACATCGCTCGGATTAGGCACCTCTACTCGATTTAATTCTTCAGCAGTAAAAGTGGTAAAGGGAAACTTTTCTGTTTTGGCCAAATGCAGGTAGGCAGATTGCTTTGCCTTAATATCTATAGAACCAAAGCCAGCTAATGCTTCAAAGGCCAAACCCTGAGCAACAAATGAATCCTTTAATTGATTTACGAAAACATCATTTGTTAATTCTTTACTACAGCCGCTACCCAAGTGAAGTACCGGTGGGTAAAATGACAGTTGAGGAATATTATAATTAGTTTTTCGATAACCAATGTAAATAAGTAACTCATACTTATCTACAACGACATCTTTTTCACTGTAAAACACCGAAACAAACTCTGGTGCACTTTCAATTAGCTTTTCGGTCTCCTTGGTTTTAACTTCAACCAATAAAGCTGTAGGCTTATTATTCACAAATAAAGCTACCAGCTCATTCATTGGGTATGCACTATGCTGCTTCCACCCCAATTGGCGGCCTAGCGTATCTAATGCCCAAATGTCCTGCAGATCACTAGAAGTAGAAATTATAGCATTTCCTCCTGTAATTGAGCTAATTTTCTTAGCCAATATATTGGCTTCACCAACATGCCCGCTGAGTACCGATTGCACATTTAGGCCATGATCATCTACCGTAACTACTGCCGGATCAGTGTATTTATCTTTTATAAAAGGAGCAATCAACCGAACACAAATCCCTAATGAAGAGATAAATATTAACTTATCTGCTTTATGAAAATAATCATTTAAGAAGTCGGTAAAGTTGTCAACTTGCGACACATGCTCCTCGCCAGTTTGCCTGGTCGTAACCAGGAGCGATTTCGGGAATTCCTTTTGGATCGTTTTTCCCAAAATAATTGCCTTATCACTGGTAGCTATAATTACGGTCTTTTTCATGGTTTACGTGCAGATATTATTTTTATAGGGTTGTGATCATTCAGAAGTATGGTTGTCATTTCTAAATGGTCATACCCCAGAGAGTTTATGGTTGATTCAAAAACGGATTGAGATTTTTCTGTTACAGTGTTCATTGCCACTAGTGCTGTATTTGGCAAATATTCATCTAATATCAGTAACATTTCTTTTAACCTATTCCCATGCCCACCAACAAACACCACACTAGGTATAGGCATAGCAGACATGTCTAATTCAAAAAAATCATTGATATAAATTTCTACACCTACAGCATGGTGCATTTTTATATTTTGCTTTAATATCTCCTCACATTCAGGCCTTTTTTCTATGGCTATTACCTGTAAAGAGGGGTATTGCCTTTTTGCTTCAATAGCAATACTTCCTGTGCAAGAACCAATATCCCAAAAACAAGAATGCTGGTGCAGCTCTAGGCGACTAATTGTAGCAAGGCGTATTTCTTTTTTAGTGATCATGCCCGGCCTTCCTTTGAGCGTTACAAAGTCAGCATCAGAAATGCCTAACTCTAACGGGCGGGAACTTTGCCTGATTAAAATAACGCAATTCAAATCAGCGGCCTCATAGTTTACAGCTTCGGCCAAAGTAAACTGACCTATTTGTTCCTTTTCACCATCCAACTCCTCACCAATAATCATGGAATAATTATCAAAACCATAATCAATCATACGCTGAGCTATTAGAGCAGGACTGTGTGCTTTATCTGTAAGAAGCCCTATAAGAGCCGTATTACCCAATAGTGCCTCATCAAATTTCTCCCATGATCTTCCGTGTAGACTCACTGTGTTTAACGAAGAATAGTCTAGCTGGAATTTATTACTCAAAAGCTGCAAGCAATTAAAATACGGATATGAATATAAACGAGCCTGTGGCAAAAGTCTTTTTAATGTGTTTCCGAAACCAAAAAAGAAAGGATCGCCACTAACAAACACAACCGCTTGGCTGTGTTTCCACAATTCATCCGCCACAACCTGCATTTTACCTTGTATAGTAATCCAAATATGGTCTTCGGGCAAGAGGTGCTTTACTAACTCATGATGCCTCTTGCCTCCACAAAACACACTACAATCAGCAATCACATGCAGCAGGTCTGGGTGAAGATTTGCTGGGTTACGGTTTCCTAACCCCACCAAATAATAGTTAATATTTTCGGTAGAGGTAATCATCCATTGTACTTATTGTAGAACAATACTTCTTTTAACTTTTTACGCTGCTCCCACTTCTTCATCTCTAACTCGGGTATGGGCAAAAATTCATTTACATACCCCAGACACAAGTAGCCAACTAACTGGTTTTGATCAGGAGCCTTCAATATTTTTTTTACCTTTTCAGGATCAATAATACTGACCCACCCCATACCAATATTTAATGCACGCGCCATGAGCCACATATTTTGAATAGCGCACACCACGCTAAAAACCCCAGCTTCCTTCATAGTAGTTTGACCTAAAACGGCACTCTCCGATGGCTTATAAAAAACAGCAATGTTTACAGGAGACTCCATTATACCCTCCAACTTCATAGCGCTATAAAGGTCCTTTCTATCCGCTCCAAATTGAGTTTTAGCTTTTTCATTTTCTTGCTCAAAGCTTTCTTTAATCTGCAGCTTAGTTTCAGGATCCTGAATGACCACATACTCCCAAGGTTGGCTAAAACCAACGGATGGGGCATTGATGCCAGCCATTAATATTTCTTCCAGCTTTTCTTCTTCAATAGGATCATTCAAAAACCTATTCCCCCGCACATCTCTTCGAGAAACCATAATCTCTCGAAGCAGCTGGCTTTCTTCTTCACTAAATATTTTCATGCTCCACTACGTTTTTTGAAAAATAATCGGCTGCCTGAGGTAGAGTATAAGCCGCATTAACAATGGCAGCTGCCACATTACTCCCTCCTCTATTACCAGTTATTATTACTTGATCTACATCTGCCTGCTTAAGCTGAGCTTTGCTCTCTACCACATTCACAAACCCAACGGGCACGCCAATAATGCCTACAGGTTTAAAATCAGGGTTGCGCTGCAACTCATCGGTAAGTTCCATCAGAGCCGTGGGGGCATTTCCAACTACATACAAAGCATTGGGCAATAGCTTAGCAGCCTTTTTTATTCCAGCCTGAGTTCTGGTCAAGTTACTTTCTTCTGCATCCCTTTTTGCCTCTTCATCATTCAAAAAACAATGAATGGTATTACCATACTTTTCGCTAAAAGCTTTTGTTATCCCAGACTTCACCATAGTTACATCAGTTACTATGTCTCCACCATCAAGTAAGTATTGATACCATTTTTCTATTGCTCCTTCAGTAGCTTCATATGTTTTATAATCTTCGATGAGCCCAGTAGTATGTATTACCCTTGTAATGGCCCATTTATCAGCCACGCTCAATGGAAGGTTTTGCAAATGTTCAGTAACTATCCTGAAGCTTTCTTGCTGAATTTCTTCTCCCGTATGCGGCTTTCTATTTAAATATCCTCTTGGGGTTACTAAATACTCTTTGTACTGATAAGTCTGAGAATTGCCTATCATCACCAAACTGAACATATCCACATCGGCAGGGTCAAGTTCTCCCAATGTGGTAATTTTAATATTTTCATCATCACGAGTAACCTGCCTCACTATGGCCACAGGTGTTTCAGCAGACCTTTCTTCTAAAAATATTTCCTTTAGTCTTCCTAGCTGCCAATATCTCTTTTTACTTCGTGGGTTATAAAGGCTAGTGACGAAATCACCCATAGCCGCAGCCCTTATCCTCTTTTCAATAGTACCCCATGGTGTCATAAGATCTGACAAAGAAATACAGCAAAAATCATGGCCTAACGGAGCCCCCAGCTTACTGCCAGCAGCCAAAAAAGCTGATACTCCTGGCAATGTTTCCAACAAGATGTCATCAGCAGCAGCATTATCCGATTTTGAGACCATTTCATAAACGATAGCCGCCATTGAATAAATACTGGCATCACCAGAACCTATTACTACCACATTATTTCCCGCTAGTGCTTTTTCAATAGCTACAGCCGCTCTTTCCTCCTCCTTACCCAAAGGCATAGCAATACATTCACAGCCATCAGCAAGGTAAGTACCGATAAACTGAAAATAATAATCGTAACCAATAACCACTTCGGCATGAGTGAGGGCTGAAGTCACCAATGGCAGAATATATGCATCGTTTCCTGGGCCAATACCAGCTACCGTTATTTTCATTTTTTTATTATCATTAATGAGAAATATGGTATCTCTCTATTTTTAATCTCTTTTAAATCTGTGCTTAGAAACTCACGATCAGTTCCTAACCTTTCTACGTAGTAGATTTGATAGTTCGTGCGACTTAAAACATTATAGATGTTATCAATAACCGAACGTATTTTCATGAGCACTATCGTATCATAATTTTCGAAACACTCTTTTAATTGCTCTTCATCCGCTATCCTGGCTGCTATAAAAATCTTATCACTTTGTAAGCTAAGTGGCACAGTATGCCGAGCTGCTGCGGCTATAAATGAGGTTACTCCAGGGATCACATTCACACTCATTTCATCATGTTTAAAGCGCCTCAATAAATACGAAAAGGAGCTATATGTACCTGCATCACCTTCCGTAACCACTACAATATTTTTTCCCTGAGAGTATCGCTTTTTAATCTCATTATAGACACCCTCATAGGTAGATTCCGCACTGGCTCTATTTAAATCCATTTTTAGGTAGAAGCCTTGCATTTTTTCAACAGAAAGGTCATAATGTTTTAATATAGATAAAGCATAACTATCCTTTTTTCCATCACTAAAAACCGAACCTGGGTAATATATTATATCCGCTTCCTGTAACGCCTTTAATCCTTTTAGGGTAATTAACTCGGGATCTCCCGGCCCCAACGAAACACCAGTAATCAAGCCCGTACCCATTATATACCTAATAGTTTTTTCACCTTTTTGACCACTCCAGCTTTCTCCCCTACTTTTTCATCTTCTTCAAACAAAACTCCTTTCACATTGAGGTGATGTCCAATTTGCTCCTGCCCTACTTGTTCTTCAAAACCAATAATTTGTTTTCTGTATTTACACATCTGACAGTTCATATTACCTGTGCCCTCTTGCACGTCTTTAAGCCTTTCATCAAAGGCCTGCAATATCAGTTCGTCAGTACCAAAAGATTTTGTATACACATAATCAAGGTTTGAACTAGCATTAAAATCATCTACTGACTGGTAAATTCGTTCTAATAAAATACCTGTGAAGAAAAAGAAAGGTATTACAATGGTTCTTTTAAAGCCTAGCTTATCTACCATCGCTAAGGATTCTGCCACAGTTGGATATGCAGTGCCGCTATAGCTGACAGTGGCAAACCCGTACCCCATTCCTTCCCAAAGCATGCTGCATAATTTATGCACATCAGAGTTGGAGTCAGGGTCAGTTGTACCTCTCCCCACTACCATTAGGCACGTCTCCTTTCTATCTACAAGACTGAGCTCTGCTTCTTTTTCGGAAAGTATTTTTTTGGACAAATCGAGCAAATACGAACTTACGCCCAAGTGCCTTCCCATTTTAATGGTCAAATCAGGGTAATAACTTTGTATAGTATTTAACTCGTAAGGGATATCATTTTTGGCATGCGAACCAGCAAATAATATTACCGGCAACGCATAAATTACCCTTACCCCCTTCTCATAAAGCCTTTCTACAGCTGCTTCATAGAGCGGATGATTAAACTCTAAAAAACCATAATCTACTTCATAATCATGATAACGCTCTTTTAAAAGCCCCACCAGTTCTTTAAAAGCTTCCGTTCCAGCTTTTCTTCTGGTTCCATGTCCGCAAAGTAATATTCCTTCTTTCATTATCTAATGGGTTTTACACCTATTAAAAACACTACAGGCATCGCCAAGTCAGCCTTTTCTACATCTTCTTGAATGTCTTTTAATGTACTCGTAAGCACCTGCTCATTCTCTCTGGAAACATTAGCTACAGCTGTGATCGGAATAGTATCATCCTCACACACCTCTATTAACTTAGGAATAAGTTTATCCAAACTTTTCATAGCCATATACACCGCTAAGGAATTTCCCGCCTTCAGCAATGCTGCTATACCATTTAATTGTTCATATGAATAATCAGCGGTATGAGCTGTACAAATCATAAACGCATTTGATTTGCCCCTTTCCGTTACCGGAATATTATTAAGGTTAGCCGCAGCCAGTGCCGCTGACAAACCTGGCACTATCTCAAAAGGAAGGTGGTGTGCTGTAAGGTATCTTGCCTCTTCTGCTGCACGCCCATATACATATGGATCTCCTGATTTCAACCTTACTACATTTCGCCCTTGCTTATAATGCAGGTGAAGTAATTCATTGATTCTATTCTGTCGGTCTTGCTGGTTAGACTTATCTGCAAACTTTCGCCCTACATAAATGAACTCGGCCTGAGGGTTAATGTCTAGAATTTCCTTAGAAACCAAGTTGTCATATAAAATAACCTCGGCATGCTCTACAGCCTCATACGCCCTCAAGGTAAGGCAGCCCATAGCCCCCGGCCCGGCCCCCACAATGGTTATTTTACCCGAATGCTGATTAGTAAAAAGCTCTTCAGGATTATTATATTTATACTGATAACCCAACAATTGTATAGACTTGCTGTTATCTATTATCTTGTACACGCCTCCAGTCTCTTCCTTAAAAACTGGCGGTGTAAGCCCTAAAATAGTAGCAGCTTTTTCATAATATGTTTTACGCTGAGGATGCTCACTGCAGCATACATTAAAAACCTCTCCGTAAACCTGCTTTTTAATTACAGAATGGATTATACCTATACAATCATCGAGGTGAACCAAGTTCACAGGAGCCAAACCATTACGTAAAGCTCTTTTTTCTGCCAAAAACTTTCCTGGATGTCGATCCGGACCAATGAGTCCTGCAAACCGCAGGATAGTTAGATTCTCATTGAAATGCTGTCTTAAAACCCTTTCCGCTTCAACCACAGCCTCTCCTGATTCTCGCTCTGGCTTTAGCGGCTCATTTTCTGTAATAGGTTGCTCACCATTGCCATAAACACTGGTTGAGCTGGTATAAATCACTTTGGTTTGTGATGATGTATTAGCAACAACCTGCCTGATCTGGCTAAGGTAATTTTCTTTTCCTTGCTGACTTATACGTGGAGGAGTACAAATAATCAAAACATTCGCATCATGCAAGAATGCTTCCCAATCACCTTTAATCTGATCCTTTTCTAAACTAATTCTTGTAACTCCAAAGGGAAAGTGGTTATAAGAAGACAACTTCTCAATGCTATGTACAGAACCCCTTATGCCATAGCCCTTTTTTTGTAAATATTGAGCCAAGGGTAGGCCAAGCCAGCCTAAACCTAATATGGAGATATGTGTAGTATTTGTTTCCATATTATTTATTGGTTATTACAAAGCATGTCGTATTTAGCTTGCAAAATGCTTTCTCTCTGTTCAAAACAGTTTAGGTTTAAGTATAAAAAAAATAGAAATGAAACTCAGGAAGGAAAAGGTACAATATCACCTTTGATGTAGCACTAGGCAACATTTTCAATTTTCAGGAATGATATGACCTGCACTTTTAACCCGAAAGCCTGGATTCATCACGAAAAATGGCAGGTCTTCTGACTCTTTCGTATTCGCTCGCCTTCTCATCTTTAATGACAATGGCATGCCGAACGAATTATTTACTTCACATATGCAAAGTCGAAATTACAGCTGCGGGTACAGTTTCAGAATTACACTGAATTCCCTTTTAATTTTCGTAAATACTTACGAAAAACCACAATCCGCACGAATATAGAAAGTTTTTAGATCAACGGCACAGCTTGAGCGATGGATATTTGCCTTATTGAAAACATTTTTGACATAAAAACCTATTCATCAAAACATTAGCAACTTCAATAGGCCTACTTACCCACTACTATGGTATATTTATTACGATTGCCTTTTCCACACTAATGGATCTACAGTAGCATCTCCTGAAACAATGCCGGCCTCTTTTAAGGTATAAACTACACTCATCAACATCTTATCACTTACCCAGCTGTTGGTAGTCCACTCAGTAGAATGAAACCAAACTGCAGCATCCTGATGTGGTATATCATATTTCTCACTTACCTGATCAATGGCACTATCACTACGCATGAAATCGTCACAAGCATGATGAACTATTTTGAGGAATTTATCTAATAATTCGGGCTGTTGTGCTATAATATCGTTAGTAGCAGCAATCATAAAACAGGGCCAAGGAGAAATGAATTCGCCTATTCTTCTTAGCATTCCTTTATTTACATAAGGCTTGGTCATAAATTTTTCCCAGTAGAAAACATCCGTTTCTCCGCTGTTCAATGATTGAAGCGCTCCATCAATATTCTCTACAGGAATAAACTGCTCTGCGACCATTTTTTCTCCATTTTTCAAGGCATCAACGGTAGGCATAAGGTGTGATCCTGAACCTAAACGGCTAATGGCTACTTTTTGGTCATAAACCTGATTATGCGCAGTGAGATCGCTATTTACACCTGTATGCACCCCCCAAGTTAAAGGCGATTTCACATAACCACTTATGATCTTAGAAGGGTTTCCTTTAATTATATCTGTGATTATACCTTCAGTAAGTAAAATACAAATATCGCACTCTCCACTTCTCAAAGCCTTAGTCATACCTCCTGTACCTTGCGGATAATCCACCCAATTTAGGTTAATCCCAGCCTGCTGAAATAATCCTTTTTCATTAGCGATATGTATAGGTAAATTGAAATGCTCAGGCACACCGCCTACTGTAAGAGTGATATTTTCCATGGTATTACTTACTAAAAATGAGGCACAAAGTTAAGCCCTAGCAAGCATTACTTATAAAATAATTCTTAGAAATATCAACCTTATAAAAGCGAATAAATACTAAAAAAGCCGTGAGCTAGTGCTCACGGCTTACGAATATGATAGAATTATCTATCTTGCAACGCAAATTTAATGGGTATCATTTGCCTTACCTTAACAGGCACTCCGCGCTGCTTCCCGGCATTCCACTTGGGTGGATTTTCGAAGATACGCATAACCTCATCATCACAGCCTGCTCCTATTCCTTTCACCACTTTAAGGTCTGTCATATTACCATTTTCATCCACCACAAAACTTAAAAACACCGTTCCTTCAATACCCAACCTTCTAGCGCTAGAAGGGTACTTCAAGTTATCTCCAATGTATTTATAAAGAGCATCCAAACCTCCTTTTGGCGATGGCATTTCTTCCACTATATCAAAAGGAAGATCATCAGGCACCTCTACAGGTAAAGTTGCCGTCTCGA
The DNA here is from genome assembly GCF_056158185.1 of Fulvivirga sp. AWR4_260. Taxonomy (NCBI): domain Bacteria; kingdom Pseudomonadati; phylum Bacteroidota; class Cytophagia; order Cytophagales; family Fulvivirgaceae; genus Fulvivirga; species Fulvivirga sp. AWR4_260. Next base: position 1,299,748 of record NZ_JBSWSU010000001.1, on the reverse strand, counting down.
TTTCAATCACGGGGTCATCCTCAGGAACCTCTATTGTGGGCAAAATATCTTTTACCTGCACTTCAATTTCTGCATCTGTAGGCACAGGGTTAATCACTCTTGTCTTAGGTGCTGGAGGTGGCTTGGGGGTGGCTATTTTAGTTCGGGGTATCAACACTTCAATCACTCCATCGTCATTAGTAATATCGAGAGGGTAATCTGGCACCTCTCGCTTCGACCGGTACTCAAACGCACTAAACACTAACATTAATGCGGCTAATAAACCCACCTGAAAAAACAAACCTGATAATCTTCGATTATCCTTTTTCTGTTGTTTACGCTTATCCATAATTTTCAAATTTTGGTATAAAATTTATTGAGACATCCGGCCGGGATGTTGTATTCTTATCGTCCTTTTTGCTACTTATCTGCTGAGTAACATAAATGATCAATGCCAGCATAGCTACTATCAACAAAAAGTATATTACAAGTTTGATCCATTTTTTAGATGCGCCTTTCCCTTCATGTTTTTGCAGCAATTCATAATAATTCTTGTGACCCTCGATGCGCCTCGATGTCATTTTTTTTCTCCTTAATCTTATTTCATGTCGGCCCATTACTCTTTCCAGTTGACTTTAAAGTGCTTTTTTAACTTTTCTACAGCCCTGTATAGACGCATTTTAGCTCCACTTTCACCTATATTCAATATAAATGCTATTTCCTTAAAACTCTTATCTTCAAAAAACCTTAACTCCAGCACTTCCAAGGTGTCCGTGGGCAATTCCTTTAATGTTTTAAGCAAAAACTGAATCTGCTCATTACTAAAATCAGTTTCTTCATATTCAAAAAGTTCAAATACACGCTCTTCCTCTACACTAAAGATTTTATTCCTTTTAGTTGTATTAAAGTGCCTATTAACTTCATTACTTGCTATTCTGAATAACCACGCAGAAAAAGGCAAACCTCTAAATTCATATTTCTTTAAATTCTGAAGCGCTTTTAAAAATACTTGACTACACAAATCAGCTGTCAACGCCTCATCATCAGTTCTTCTAAAAATAAACTGAAATATGCCTTCGTAATATTTATCATAAATAGCACCAAAAGCCCTAGCATCTTTTTTAGAAGCTTCTATTACTTTATGCTCCTGAGCAATCTCCTCATCGGTCATATGTACGCTACTATTCAAATCTTTCAGGCTAATGGTTTTAAGCATATAATCGTGATAGTTGAAAAGGTCACAGCTTTAGAGAAAAAAAATATTTTTCTCCCTAAAGCATCCTTTACGCTCTTATTAAAGTGACTTAGTGAATATTCTTTTAATTTAAACTTTTACAATCGTATTATTCCATGAGTAGCGCTGTTATTAATCTTCAAAATGTTATTGCCGGCCTTCCTAATTATAGAAATGAGCAACCTTTCTCTTTTCAACTATTAGCAGGCGAAGTCATTGCCCTCCAAGGCAACGATACCATCAATCAGAAACATTTCACCAATATTCTTTCTAAATCATTACCTCTACTGAAAGGAAGCATAGATTATGAATGGCCTTCTGCATTTAATTTACCTAGCTGGCAAAAGCCTATTGTAGACGTACAGCTCAGGCACCAATTCAAAGGCTTAGATCATGAGAAAAAGCTGTATTACCAACAACGATATCATGCTTCGGACGCAGATAATTCTGACACAGTAAGTCATTACTTAAAAAGCGTAAATAGTTTATCATCAAAGCCACACTGGACATACGAAAAAGTTATAGGTGAATTTCAGATTGAACCTTTGCTAAGCAAGGAACTCATCAAATTATCAAATGGTGAAACCAGAAAAGTATTGATTGCGGAAGCCTTATTGAAAAACCCTGCAGTACTAATTTTAACCCAGCCCTTTGCCGGTTTAGATGAAAAATCAAGGATATTTCTGAATAGCTTAATGGTGAAAATTAAAGATTCTGGCATCAATATTATTTTTTCTCATAATGAACAACTCTTGCCTTCAGCCATTACACACGTAGCCATTTTTAATAAGCTTGAGCCTATCATTAAAAAGGAGAGGACTTTATACAAAACGCAAGAAATTGCTCCTACAAACTTATATTTAGACCAAGCACTTGTCAGCAGCCTTGTAGATGCAAAAAACAACTACCAATACTTAGTTAAAATGGATGATGTCAACATCAGCTATAATGGCCATAGTATTTTAAAAAACATTTCTTGGGAAATTAAACCAGGAGAAAGGTGGTCATTAACAGGTGAAAATGGGGCAGGAAAATCTACTTTATTAAGTCTATTAAACGGAGATAATCCTCAGGCTTACGCCAACAATATAATCTTATTTGACAAACCTAAAGGCAGTGGTGAATCTATTTGGGATTTGAAAAGAAAGATAGGATTCATCTCTCCTGAACTTTATCAATATTTCCCTCAAAACTTAACCTGTCTTGAAGTATTATTCACGGGTATTAATGACACCTTTCAGGTGAATCAAAATCATAATGCAGAAATAGAAGAAAACGCCAGACATTGGCTCTCTTTATTTGACATTACTGAATGGGCTGAGTATAAATTTCATGATTTGCCAGACAGTATACAGCGGCTAAGCCTCATTGCTCGCGCCCTGATAAAAAAGCCCTTGCTACTCATTCTCGATGAACCTTTTCAAGGCTTTAGCCAAGAAGAAAAACAGCGATTTAAGACTATTATTAATGAACTTTGCCGCCATTCATCTCTTTCATTAATATTTGTTAGTCATTATAAAGATGAAATACCTGAAGTAGTGACCCAGCACTTAAAGCTTAAAAATGGCCAAGAAGTGTAGCCATATTATGCGCAATTATCATTTTGCTGAATATAATTCATACTTTTGTAGTTTATTAGATAATTGTAGGCATACTTAAAAATGGCTGAGAACGAGATTATAGAAGATGATGAGTTGTTTGAGCACCACCGAATAGTGGTGGATCCAAAACAACAAATGCAAAGGATAGACAAGTTTCTGATGGATCGCTTACCCAATGCGACCCGAAATAAATTACAATCAGCCATTAAAGATGGTTTTGTAAAGGTTAATGATGGTGAAATAAAACCTAACTATAAGGTGAGGCCTGCTGACGTAATCACTATTGCCCTACCAGAGCCTCCTCGTGATACGGAAGTAATACCTGAAGATATAACTCTTAATATTGTATATGAAGATGAGCATATATTAGTAGTAAATAAAGAAGCTGGTATGGTGGTGCACCCTGCATACCAAAACTGGACAGGTACACTGGTAAACGCTTTAGCTTATCACTTCCAAAACCTACCAGAAATGGAAGGAAATGAAGGAAGGCCTGGCCTCGTACACCGAATAGACAAGGATACTTCCGGCCTATTGGTAATAGCTAAAACAGAAATAGCTATGAATAGCTTGGCTAAACAGTTTTATGACCACTCCATCGAAAGAACTTACCATGCATTAGTATGGGGAATACCTAAAGAACCTGAGGGAACTATCAACATTAACTTAGGGCGGAGCTTAAAAGACCGAAGAGTTACTGTAGCCTATGAAGATGAAACCATAGGAAAACATGCCATAACACACTATAAAGTATTAGAGGACTTGAGGTACGTATCTCTTATAAAATGTAACCTTGAGACAGGCCGAACGCATCAAATAAGGGCACATATGAAATACTTGGGGCATCCATTATTTAATGACGCTACTTATGGTGGAGATAGAGTACTTCAAGGAACTCAGTTCTCGAAATACAAAAGCTTTGTAGACAACTGTTTCAAAACCATACCTAGACAAGCTTTACACGCCAAATCTCTAGGTTTTGTACACCCTACCACTAAAGAATTTATGCAGTTTGACAGTGAAATACCACAGGATTTTACTGACGTACTAGAAAAGTGGCGAGGTTACGTACAGTACAACTAAATTAAAAATATGATTTGCTATGGGTTCAGGTTTACTTCAAGCCTGCCTATGGCAAACTTTGCATATGGCCCCCTAGAAAGCGGATTGAACGATTCTTTCGGCTGATGATTTACCTCTATTACCGCTATAAAATAGGTTTTACCTCTTACCTCCAATATTTCAAAACGCCTTCTGTAGATACGCCCTTCGTATAGCACCTTCTTCTCCTTTTTATCAACTAACTGAAAGTGCGAATACTCATTAGCATATGCGGTGGTAACAATATTAAAATCAAAAGGGGATAATATATCCTGATCACCAAGCTCTAACCGATCAGTAACTACAAAGTCCTCTGTCCCTTCTAAATGATTATAAAGCCCTACTTTTTCCAGATAAGAATTATCTATATTACCCATCAAAAAAGTGGAGTCTTCTTCAGGGCAAATCACATATTTGTTCCCTTTTTTATTCATCATCAAAGGAATGTTCTTAAATGAATCTTTACTCGGCTTCTCAATAACATCTTCAGATTCATCAATTTTAACCTCTACGGGTGCCCCACTCCTCTTATCGATGGCTATCCAATTTGAACGGTGCGGACGAAATTGTATATGTGCTAACTTATTGGTCTTTACCTCTACGCCATTAGCCCCTTGCTTAGAAAGCTCTGAATTAATAAACCAAGCAGACCCCAACAAAATGGCAATCGACCCCGATAATTTTAAGGTCCCCATAACCATACTAGACCCCGCAGCTCCACCTAAAAATCGGTATACTAATGCGGCCACTCCTGTAGCCAAAAATATAGCTACTACCACAGGAGGCATTTTCATAAAATAAATAATAATACTACCTACAAAGCCAGTAAGTATAGATATAATTATCACCTGGTTTTCAAACCGGGCATTGTCAAAAGCATCTCGTGCCATAAATAATGTTCTAAATCTTGAAATTATAAATTTCATCAGAATGTATAAGCCTAATCTCAGTTTTTTAATGTCGCATTCTTGAAATTTAGTGCATTCTATAGGTTATGAATTGAATATTGATCAGTATTTTAAAAGTAAGCCACATCAATCCTTGCTACTTCCTACCTTCAATTTTAGTATCGACTTTTCAGTTTCTTCAGGCTTATTTCCAGTACCTCGTACCCTCATTATCACGGTTAATAAATCAAACCAAAACGGCCCTCCTAAGGTAACCGCAATAGCAGTAATCAACCATCCCAATATTTTTTTCAAACTAAGCTGCCCCCAAAACCACTCAGCATACCCCTTGATATATAGAAATATATTATATGACTGTTGCTTTTCAATATAGATGTCCGGGGCACCCCACCCTAAACCTAGTACGCTAGTAGCCTGCTTAATTTGGTCTTGCATAAGTACACGTATTTCTCTATTTAACGAATCCATCTTACACCATGCCCCCTTCTCATCACCAGTAGAATTAATACATTGCTGATGCACATAATCATCTGATGCTACAGATAATTGTTGAGTCTTGGCCAGTTTTCCATTCATTTGCATCTGATAATTCTCAGCCATTTTCACGAGCTCCAATCGTGCATTTGGGTTATCAGAAAGGTAACGTGTCATTTCAAAGGTATCTGCATTAAAAACAATGGCTATAATAAACCCTATTACAAATAATACTTTTTGAACGCGTCTCTTGTACCAACCACTGGTTCTTTGCATCATTTCATCAAACCAAACCTCTAGCTGTTTTTTAAACTTTGCAATATCATCTCCTGCATCGGCCACAAATGTGGTCAGCAGCACCTTTGTTCCTCCTTCGGGTAAATGGCTCACATTTTCTTTAATAATAGACATAGATTGAGGAGAGGTATGTGGTTCACTCAAAAGGTCTGTTACTACTTGAGAAAAATTATTTCGAGACAAATATGAAGGCAGACCTCGTGTGCCCTTGCGAGCAAATCGATATATAATGGGGTGCTGATAAAATGCAATACCTAAATCTTTAATGCTCGGCTCATCTTTACCTGCTATAATTGCCTCTGCTGATATTTGCTCATGATCTGCCGGCACAGGCTGCTTATCAAGGCTTTTCTTAGGATCAAAGTCATCACTAAGCATAGTTCTAATGGCCTTTTGAAGCAGGCGACCACGATAAGAAGAGAAAGCTGTTAAAATCAGTTCATTAACAGTGGCTGATAATAAACTAAAAAGTAAGTATAGAAATATTAAACCTACAACTACTTCTAAGACTTCGGAACCAAACATTATTGCATATTTTTTATAAAATGACGGGCTTAATTAGCAATCATTTTCAATAAAAACAAATGTTTGAGATAATAATGGAGGTGAGATACTTGAGAGTTGGCATCCGCTGGTTGCCCGGAAATACCAAGCAACCTACAATGCCACAATTAAAACCAACTATCTATAATTCGAGTCAGACAATTATAAATATTTTATTAGGCGTATTTTACTTTCGCCAACTGTTGCGTTCTACAATCTTCAAAACGCAAAGGAATTCTATCTTTATTCACACATAAATCACTGGTATTCAATGCTCTTTTAATAGCATAAATCAATGAATTATCTAAATATGGCTTTACCAAAAATGCTTCTGCATCTAAAGCTCTTGCAGATTTTACATATTGAAAATCTAGCTCATTATGTAAAAAAATCACAGGCAGCTTTTGAGTTTCCTCATCACTTCTCAGCATTTTCATCATATCCAAACCATTCAATACAGCAATATCAATATCTGAAAGAATTAAATCTGGCTTATGAAATTTTGCTGCATGCAAGCCATGGAGACCATCTCCTGCATAAATTAAATTGAAGTCAAAATGAGACAGTATACGGTGCATTTCTCTTCTTGCTCCTTCCTCTCTGTGTATGATTAGTATACTCTTGCTTTTCATCTTCAATTCAGTTTTTGTCTGTGATTATGTTTGCAAGTTAGCAAGAGTCAATTTTTTTCTGTTTTTAATTTTTTCTTGGAAAAGAAATATTTCGCCCATCAAAACAGTTTAATCTTTTGATTGTTAGCGTTTTGCAAAACAGAGCACCGACTGAATTAAAATGAAAATTAGGTAATTTTCCTTATAAGATTGGGTAAAATTACCTAACGATTTTTTTTAAGAAATACACTGTTATTCTAAGAGGCCACTCTCATATGCATATTTTACCAGCCCCACGGTATTACGCACGCCCAGTTTATCCATAATTCTGGCCCTGTGGTTATGAATAGTTTTTTCAGACAATGAAAGCTTATCGCTAATCTCTTTCATGGTCAATTCTTTACATACCAATAGCAATATTTCCTTTTCTCTATCGGTAAGGCTAATCGAACTCTGAAAAATAGGCCTTTTTTCAGCCTTCTTTTTATCCATAGCGCCTTTTCTAAGGGCATCCACCACTATCTTATTTTGGTAAAAATCATTTTCCACCACAGCATTAATGGCCTTTTCTACTTCCTCGGGCTCGGCATTTTTTAATAAAAAGGCATGTGCACCTAGCTCCATTAAGTAAAATATATGTTGGTGAGTATCGTGCATTGACAGCACTACAATTTTTACATCAGGATATTTGTTAAGGATTTTTTCGGTTGCTTCAATACCATCCATTACCGGCATTTCCAAATCCATCAATATAACGTGAGGAGGCTCCTTTTTCACCAAATCCAACAACTCTTTTCCATTTTGCGCCTCTTTTACATCTACTACATTAGGAAATGTTTTTACTAAACGGCTCATCCCCTTGCGGAACAATGTTTGGTCATCAGCAATGTATACCTTAACCTGATTCATATATCTTTTTTAATTATTATTTTAATGGTAGAGCCTTCCCCTTCCTTACTTTCAACATTGATTTCACCTTGAATCAAACTCATTCGGTTTTCAACATTATAAAGCCCTACACTTTTATGACTCACTTCTTGATAATCCAGCAAATTAATGCCTTTTCCATTATCTTTTACTGTTAAAACCACAGGTATTTTCCAATCTAACTCTACATTTACCTCAGAGGCCTTAGCGTGCTTCAGTGCATTGCCCACAAGCTCCTCTGTAATTCGAAAAACCTGAAGCTCTTCTGCCTTTTGCAAAGAAATAGTATCTCCATACTCATGGAAATGAACCCTTGTTTGGTGGCTATCTTGTTTCTCGCACAACTCTTTCAATGCTTTTGCCAATCCAAATTTTTCTAAGGAGTAAGGTAATAACTCTTTTGAAATATTACGAACAGTATCGATGGTTTCATCCATCATTTTTTTAGTCTGCCCCAGTGTATCCCCCACTTCTTGGGCAGGTATAGTGCCGCTGGTGAGCATGTTAAGGTTAAGCTTTGTAGCTGACAGCATAGCACCTACCACATCGTGTAAATCTAGTGCTATTTTTTTCCTTTGTATCTCCTGAGAGTCTATGGCACTTCTCAGCAGTTGTCTTTGGTAATTTACCTGCAACTGCTGCATTTTTATTTTATTTAACAAAACCCTTCTTTGTAGCAATAAAACCACAGACATAATGATACTGACAAGGGTAATGCTTATAAAAACAAGTTCACTTAAATATTCCCAGTTTATCATTTTAGATAAAAAATATTAATATTATTAGTAGCTGTTTCAAATATAGATTTTCAAACAGCATAAATAATATGTTTTTTATAAATAACAAAAAAATATAACATATTTAAGTTTTTATTTTATTCTCAAAGTCGATTTGAGCGATATTTGACCGATTTTATAGGATAAGTGGTATTGGCAAAACAGATACCGTTTATCCAGTTTTTTGCAAATGCTATAATTTCTTACCCTCTGATTTAGTGAATAATTAGTTATTTTGGCATCAAACATTATCCCATGACTCTAATTCAACTAGAATATATTATTGCAGTAGACAATTTCAGACATTTTGGTAAAGCTGCTGAAGCTTGCTTTGTAACACAGCCTACCTTGAGTATGCAAATTCAAAAATTAGAAGAACAGCTGGGTGTCATTGTTTTTGATAGAAGTAAGCAACCTGTTGTGCCTACTGATTTAGGCAAAAGAATTATTGCCCAAGCAAGAATTACCGTAAGTGAGTCTAAAAAAATACATGAACTGGTAGCTGAAGAAAAAGGCGAAATTGCGGGTAATTTAAGTATTGGCATTATACCTACACTGGCTCCATACATTCTGCCCCTATTTATTAATAGTTTTATTGACAAGTACCCTCATGTAAATGTTAAAATTGAAGAGCTAAAAACAGAAGATATCATTAAAAGATTAAAAAATGAACTTCTGGATATTGCTTTAATTGTTACACCTTATAATGACCCAGGTCTTATTACAAAACCGATATTCTACGAAGAATTTTACGGCTACGTATCTCATAGAAGTACTTTTTACGATTTAGAATATATAGATATCAATAATTTACCTTCTAACGAAGTTTGGCTACTTAATGAGGGACATTGTTTTAGAGATCAGGTCATGAATTTGTGCCAAAAGTATGAACAGAAAGATTCTCGATTTAAATATGAAAGCGGTTCGCTAGAGGCATTAAAAAAAATAGTGGATAAACATGGTGGGCTTACCTTATTGCCAGAGTTAGCAACTTTAGACTTTGATAAAACCAGCAAAGCTAAACTGCGCCACTTCGAAGACCCTAAACCTGTAAGGGAAGTAAGCTTAGTAATGCATAGAAGCTACTTAAAGCGTAAGCTGGTTGAGGCATTACATACTGAAATCTTGGATTCGATACCTGACTATATCAATATCCAAAAGCATGGCAAAGTCATAAAATGGAAATAAACAATGAAAACTAAAAATAAGGCCACCCAATGTGTGCATACTGGCGGAATTTATGACCCAAAAACGAAAGGGGTAAACTCTCCTATTTATACTTCCACAGCATATGACTACCTAGATGTAGACTATCATGCTTACCCTCGCTATTTCAATACCCCTAACCAACAGGTAGTATCTGAAAAAGTAGCTGCACTAGAAAATGGAGAAAAAGGAATAGTGTTCAGTTCAGGAATGGCCGCAGTAAGCACTGCTCTATTTGCCATTTTAAAGCAAGGTGACCATGCCATATTTCAGAATGACCTTTATGGAGGCACTCACCACGCCATTACTACCGAATTGACCAAATTTGGCATTGAATATACTTTGGTAGATAGCATGAAGGTTGAAGATTATGCCAAAGCGATAAAGGATAATACTAAAGCCATTTATATAGAAACACCTTCTAATCCATTATTAAAAATAATTGACATTAGAGGCATTGCTGACCTGGCCCAATCAAAAAATATATTCACATTAATAGATAATACTTTTGCTTCACCTATTAATCAAAACCCTATAGATTTAGGAATAGACATAGTAATTCATAGTGGAACAAAGTACTTAGCTGGGCACAGCGATATCAGTTGTGGTTTTATTATTACTTCAGAAACATTGTTTCAGAATATGTGGGAAGCAGCCATTCATTTTGGAGGCAGCTTAGAGCCACAGACTTGTTATTTATTAGAGCGAAGTTTAAAAACACTTGATTTGAGGGTAAATCAACAAAATAAAAACGCCCAGCTAATCAGTGAATTTTTAGAAAGCCATTCTTTAGTAGGCAAAGTATTTTACCCTGGTCTCAAATCACACCCTGACTACGAATTAGCAAGTAGGCAAATGCATGGCTTTGGAGGAATGCTATCATTTGAAGTAAAATGTGACCCCAACTTATTTGTGCAGCAACTGAAACTAATCAAACCGGCAATGAGCCTAGGCGGGGTAGAAAGCACCATTACATGTCCCGCGCTTACATCACACTCTAAAATATCTAAAGCTCAAAGAGAAAAGGTAGGTATTTCAGATCAATTATTGCGGTTATCTGTTGGTATTGAAAATGTAGATGACTTAATAAGCGACTTGGATAAAACCTTAAATGCCACACAATAATATACCTAATGAAATAGCAGCATACTGCATCCGCACAGTTGGTAAACCTGAAAGTTTTTTAGCAGCATCTGGCGGATGCATTAATAATGGAGGCACTATACAAACACCATCAGGCTCGTATTTTATTAAATGGAATACTGCTAAAGGGCTTCCGAAAATGTTTAGTGTAGAGGCTAAAGGACTTCAATTGCTCTCGCTCACCGAAGCTTTACCACTACCTAAAGTTGTGGGTTGCTACGAAGGAGAATCATACTCATGCCTATTACTAGAAAACATTAAGCAAGGTCACAAAGCGCCTGATCATGATCAAATGTTGGCCGAAGGGTTGGCTAAAATTCACCAAACAACAAACAACTTTTACGGACTAGATCACAACAACTATATGGGCTCCTTGCCCCAGCGAAACGCTCAAATGGAATCATGGGTAGATTTCTTTATAACTCAAAGAATATTACCTCAACTGGAAATAGCCAATAGGCAAAACAGAATACCGAAAAGCACCCTACAAGATTTCGAGCTTTTATTTAAGAGGCTTTCTAATATTTTAACCTTTGAAAAACCTGCGCTCGTCCATGGAGACTTATGGGGAGGTAATGTAATGTGTAATGAAGATGGAGCTCCAACCTTAATTGATCCTGCAGTGTCCTTTGCTCATAGAGAGGTAGACATAGCCATGACGCTTCTTTTTGGAGGCTTCTCCGAAAAATTTTATAATATATACAACGAAATCATGCCTATGCATGAAGGGTGGAAGCTACGCTGCGACATATACAACCTATATCCATTGCTGGTACATGTAAATTTATTCGGAGGCGGATACCTCTCCCAAGTCAAGTTAACGCTGAAACAATTCTCATAACGAGTAATTAATTCCACACCATTTTTAGCATCGCCTTATTGAAATATTGAAAATTATTCATTTTTCAGGGTTTCAAAGTTTGGTTCAATATTTACACTGCACTAATTGAATCAATAACTAATATTATGGTAAATCATAAGGAAAATAATTTTGACATTAACTTCTACGCGGTATTAATGATTGGTGCACTTGCCTTCTTAATATTTGTAGTGGGCTGTGATTCTCCCAAGCATTCTGACGAAGAAAGTACAGAAGATACTACAGCAATGTCTTCTACAATTACTCCTGACACAGAAGCTAATTTCGCTTCTTTAGATGATGAAAATAATAATGCTGACATTAAAGATTTCACTGAGAAGCATCCTAACATGGAGTACACGTACATTCAAACTGAAGATGGCAAAGTGGCTACCATTAAGGGGGATTATAAGACCAAAATGGATCAGGTGAATGACGAAGATGACCTCAATAAATTTGTAAGCTTTGTGGAGTCTAACTACGCGAATCAAGAGCTTTCAAAAAGTGAATACAATAAAAATGTAGAAGTACCTGCGCAACCTAAAAAAGGATATAATGCTTATTATAAAGCTGTAAAAAACAACATAGAATTTCCTGAAGAAGCATTGGACAATGATGTGAAGGGTACAGTTATAGTAGAATTTATAGTAAATGAGAACGGGTACATTAGCGATGTGCAAGCCATGGAGGGTATGTATTATACTAAAGACAAAAATTTCATGAACCAGTTAGACAATGCTGCGGTAGCTGCCGTAAAAAATACACATTGGAAATGGACTCCGGCCAAGCAAGGTAATGAGAATGTAAAAATGAAATTGGAATTACCGATTACATTTCAAAGCAACGGATAAGAATTTAAGGTTGATTAAATAAGTACATAGATTAGTAAAAGGCATCCATACGGATGCCTTTTTTAATGTCCTTTATTTAAACGGTCGGCCATTGCTAATTCAATTTCATTATTTTAGCCAATTGATACTATAAAATATTGAATAATGAGAAATTGGATATTCATTTTACTCACACTGAGCATGAGCCATGTACTCCACGCACAAAAAGAAATTACAGTAGAAGATATATACGCCAAAGGTATTTTCTACCCAAAAAGTGTTAGAGGCATAGACTGGATGCCTGACGGGCAGTACTACAGCGCACTAAAAGATAATGACATTATTAAATATGATGTGGCCAGCGGAGAAGCTGTAGAAACCATATTAGATGGCAGCACACTACAACCGGCTATCTCCATTAATGACTACAGTTTTAACGATGGTATGAATAAGGCCCTCTTGCAAACGGAGCGTGAAAGTATATACCGAAGATCCTACAAAGCCAATTTTTACATTTACGACTTCAAAACAAAAAAACTAACTGAGCTTTCTAAAAACGGCAAACAGTCCTACGCCACACTTTCCCCTGATGGTAAAAAAGTAGCTTTTGTTAGAGAAAACAACCTGTTTTATACCAACCTCACTACCATGAAAGAAGTGCAGGTTACAACTAACGGAAAATTTAACCACATCATCAATGGTAGCACCGACTGGGTGTATGAAGAAGAACTTTCCCTCACTCAGGCTTTTAAGTGGTCTGGCGATAGTAAAAACATATTCTTTCTATCTTTTAATGAAAGTAATGTAAAAGAATATAATATGCAGGTATGGCACAATGGCCAGCTTTACCCAGAAGATTACAGATTTAAATATCCAAAAGCTGGAGAAGTAAACAGTACCGTTGAAGGTTTTATCTATAGCTTAGATAATAAAACCTCAGAAAGTGTAAACCTTAAAGGAGACGATAAAGAATTCTATATCGCAAGAATAAAAAATACTCGTGACCCTCAAATCTTATCACTGATTAGACTTAACCGTTTACAAAATAAAATTGATATACTGCACGTAAACATGGGTAGCGGAGAGGTGAAGCAAATATATACTGAGAAGTATGACACCTATACTGACATAGACTTTATTGACGAGCTTTATTATTTAAAAGATGGCAAGCACTTCATTTTCGCTAGTGAGAAAAGTGGCTTTAAGCACCTCTATTTATTCGCTTTAAATGGAAAAGAAATAAATGCCATTACAAATGGAAACTGGGAAGTAGGCTCGCTAGTGGGCGTAGACGAAAGCAGCAAGAAGCCAGTAATATATTATACTTCTAACGAAGGCTCATCTATGGAAAAATACTTTTATGCTATAGATGCTAATGGTAAAAACAAAAAATTACTCACTCCTGATAAAGGTGTACATAGCATTAACATGAGTAATGACAACTCTTATTATATAGATTATTACTCTAATGCAAGCCAGCCTTTAACGGTAACGCTATACAAAACCAAAGGCAATAAAAAAGTAAAAGTACTGGAAGATAACCAAGAGTTTAAAGATAGAATAGCTGATTACAATTTAGTTCCTAAAGAGTTTATGACTGTAAAAGGAGCTGATGGCACACCTTTAAATGCTTATGTACTAAAGCCAGCAAACTTTGACGCATCAAAAAAGTACCCACTTCTTATTTATCAATACAGTGGCCCTGGTTCTCAAAATGTATTCAACAGCTGGGGAGGTGGTCAATTTTACTGGCACCAGTTACTAACTCAAAAAGGATACATTATAGCCGTTGTGGACACTCGAGGAACTGGAGGTAGAGGAGCCGAATTTAAAAAAATGACTTACAAGCAATTAGGTAAATATGAGTCTGAAGATCATATTGCGGCAGCCAAATACTTTGGCTCTTTACCCTATGTAGATGAGAGCAGGCTTGGAATATGGGGATGGAGCTACGGAGGCTATATGTCTTCATTAACTCTATTTAAAGGTCATGACGTATTTAAAGCGGGAATAGCAGTAGCTCCTGTTACCAACTGGAGATTTTACGATACCATATACACAGAAAGGTATATGGATACTCCTCAAAATAACGCCTCTGGCTATGACGACAATTCGCCCACCACACATGCTGGTGAATTAGAAGGCAATTTCTTATTAGTACATGGTACAGGTGATGACAATGTACATTTCCAAAATGCAGCAGCACTACAAAGTGCTTTAATTAAAAATGGAAAGCAGTTCGATTCATTTTATTACCCTGACAGAGCACACGGAATATTTAGAGACAATGCTAGACCTCATTTATTTACAATGATGACCAACTGGATTTTAGAAAATTTATAATAATAAAGGCCTTTGCGAATAGCAAAGGCCTGTTTTTTTACATGAAAGAGAAGAAGTTATATTTCGTTGCCATTGTACCTACAGAACCAATATATACTGATGCACTTAATTTTAAGCAGTACTTTGCCAATAAGTTTAACGCTAAGGCTGCATTAAACTCTCCTCCTCACATTACATTACATATGCCTTTCAAATGGCGCGAAGACAAGGAAAATTTAATTTTACAGGCCATAAAATCAAGCTGTTCTGATTTCAACACCTTTAGGCTTCAACTCAGAAATTTTGCAGCATTTCCTCCTAGGGTAATTTATATGGATGTTGTTAACAATGGTACCTTGAGGTCCTTAAACAGCAATATACACCTGCATTTTAAACAACAGTTAAATATATTTAATGCAGACTACAAAGATTTTGGGTTTCATCCCCACCTCACTTTAGCTTTTAGAGATTTAAAAAAAGCGGTTTTCCCCGAAGCTTGGCAAGAGTTCTCAATCAAAAGATATGACCGTGATTTTGAAGTAAATAGTATTGTGCTATTAAAACACAATGGAAAAAGCTGGGATCAATACGCTAAGATCCCGTTGAGCCACAAGAGCTAATATGTTAGCTGATCTATTTTATTATCTTTAGAAAATTTCATGCTTCTGATATTATCATCTATTTCTACATGCACCAAGTTCACTTGGTCTTCATAAGTATCGGTAAGCACATCGTTAAACAGCCTGATGGACTCTAGCTTTTTTACACCTGAAATTTCTAAATAAGCATAAATGGCAGCATCTTCCACTTCGTGCCCTAAATATTTAGCATTAACTTCTTTACCATTTACAGTAAACTTGAGGTGCTGTTTCAAGTAGCCATCAATTAAGTCATCTGCAGTTCTGCCATTACCCGGCTTCAGTATGTCCAAATATTTTTCATTGAGCTCAGAGCGTAAAGTTAATTCAAGGTCATCTAAAAAAATATGATGCGTAACCTCTAGCGAATGGTTAGTCTGATTAAAGTTAATTTCGCAAACGCTTACATGCATGGGGTGCATGAAAGATGTTAAGGTGAATAACACCACTGACATTAAATACTTTAACATTGATATAAATGTTTTGTCAATTTTCACAAATATAGCCTAAACTT
Organism: Fulvivirga sp. AWR4_260; assembly: GCF_056158185.1. NCBI lineage: Bacteria > Pseudomonadati > Bacteroidota > Cytophagia > Cytophagales > Fulvivirgaceae > Fulvivirga > Fulvivirga sp. AWR4_260. The sequence continues at coordinate 1,283,785 of NZ_JBSWSU010000001.1, read as the reverse complement.
GAACCTTTTAACAATACTTATAATATGTCGGAATTTCAATTGTATTTTGAGCTAGGTTTAGAACATATATTAGATGTAAACGGATATGACCATATCTTGTTTGTAATAGCCCTTTGCTCGGTATATCTATTACATGAATGGCGCAAAGTTCTAATTTTAGTTACGGCCTTCACCTTGGGGCATTCTCTTACATTGGCCTTATCAGCTCTCAACTACGTACATTTTGACAGCGCTGTAATCGAATTTTTAATCCCCGTTACAATATTTCTTACGGCATTTAATAATATTCTAAAAAAAGAAAGACCATATAATACGAAAAAGGTTCAGACAAATTACCTACTTGCACTATTTTTTGGCTTAATTCACGGGTTAGGCTTTTCAAATTATTTAAAAAGCCTGCTAGGTAAGAATGCTAACATCGTTACTCAACTTCTATCCTTCAACCTTGGTTTAGAAGTAGGGCAGATTATTATTGTCAGCATTTTTCTTATTATAAGTTTTATATTGGTAGATATCTTCCATGTGCAACGAAGAGACTGGCGCATTGTCATTTCTTCTGCTGTGGCTGGTATTGCTTTAATTTTAATGATTGAAACTAAATTTTGGTAATTAAACTCATACATGATGAAGAGATTAACATTGGGCTTCATGGCGCTTATGGCTTTTCAGGTTTCTATGGCTCAGGATCAACCATGGAAAGGGAAATTTGAACAGCTAGGCCCAGAGCTTCCTACTCCGAACGAATACCGTACGGGTTCCGGTGCTCCCGGACATGCCTACTGGCAACAGCAAGTAAACTATGACATAGCTGTAGAACTTAACGATAATAACCAAAGCATTACTGGTAAAGAAGATATTGAATATATCAATAACTCACCTGATAACTTAACTTACTTATGGGTGCAGCTTGACCAAAATGTTAGAGCTAAAGATAGTAACACCCCAAAAGTAACTCCTACCGCTATTCAGGACTCAATTCCTGCCAAATTTGCGGCTCAAGCATTTAATGTTAGTGACTATGAAGGTGGCTTTAAAGTAGCTAAAGTAACTGATGCCTCTGGCAAAGCTTTAAACTACACCATCAACCAAACTATGATGAGGGTGGATCTTCCAGAAGCACTTAAGTCTGGGGAATCTTATAACTTCCACATAGAATGGTCTTACAACATTAATGACAGAATGTTTGACGGAGGAAGAAGTGGATTAGAATACTTCCCTGAAGAAGACAACTACATTTATACCATAGCACAGTTTTATCCAAGATTAGCCGTTTATGACGATTTTGAAGGATGGCAAAACAAGCAATTTTTAGGTAGAGGAGAGTTTACTTTAGAGTTTGGTGATTTTGACATGGAAATTACTGTACCTGCAGACCATATTGTAGCAGCTACAGGTACTTTGCAAAATGCGAAAGATGTGCTTACTAAAGGACAAATAGAGAAGTTTGAAAAAGCTAAAAAATCATTTGACAAACCAGTAATCATCGCTACCCAAGAAGAAGCTGAAGCAAGAGAAAAGTCAAAGTCTACAAAAAAATCTACTTGGCACTTTAAAGCCGAAAATGTAAGAGATGTGGCATTTGCTACTTCAAGAAAATTCATTTGGGATGCTCAGGCAGTTAAAATTGGAGACAAAACTCCTTTAGCCATGTCTTACTACTCTAAAGAAGGTAATCCTCTTTGGGAAAAAGAATCTACTAAGGCAGTAAAAAACACTTTAGAGACGTACTCTAAATATACTATTGACTACCCATATCCTAAAGCTATTTCTGTGCACGCAGCATCTATTGGTATGGAGTACCCTATGATCTGTTTCAACTTTGGTCGTCCTAACCCTGATGGCACATATTCTGATCAGTTAAAATATAGAATGATTGGTGTGGTAATTCATGAAGTAGGTCACAACTTCTTCCCTATGATCATCAACTCTGACGAGAGACAATGGACATGGATGGACGAAGGACTTAATACTTTTGTGCAGTACCGTACTGAGCAAGAAAAGTATGACAACTTCCCTTCTAGAAGAGGTCCAGCAAGTAATATTACTGATTATATGAAGGGTGACACAAAATTCATCCGTCCTATTATGACTAACTCTGAGCAAATTGTGCAGTTTGGAAACAATGCTTACGCTAAACCAGCCACTGCATTAAGCATATTAAGAGAAACAGTAATGGGGCCTGAGTTATTCGACAAATCTTTCAAAGAATATGCCACAAGATGGGCGTTTAAACACCCTAAGCCTGCTGACTTCTTCAGAAGTATGGAAGATGCCTCTGCTATAGATTTAGATTGGTACTGGAGAGGTTGGTTCTACTCTGTAGACCATGTTGATATCAGTGTTGATGATGTAAAATGGTTTACTTTAAGATCTGAAGAAAACAACATCGAAAACAAAGGTAAAAAAGTCAAGAAAGGAGACTTAAAAGCGAAAAAGGCAGATACTGAAGCTACAGACTTTAGCAACGGACCTGAGGAGTTTTCTTTGATAGAAACTGACCCAAGATACTACGGTGAGTTTATGAATAAGGTAGATGACAAAGCCATCATGAAAAACTTTGAAGGTAAAAACTTCTACCAAATCACATTCTCTAACAAAGGTGGTTTAGTAATGCCTGTTATAGTTGAATTCACATTCAAAGATGGCACAAAAACTAAAGAGCAAATACCTGCTGAAATATGGAGAATGAATGAAGAGAAAACAGCTAAAGTATTCGCTTTTGAAAAAGAAGTAACTAACATTCAGCTCGATCCTGATTTAGAAACGGCCGATACTGATGTAGAAAACAATGTTTTCCCTAAGCAGCACGTACCATCTAAATTTGAAGAATTCAAAAACAAGTAATTATTATTTGTAACAACACTTAAAAGCCCGGCATTATATGTCGGGCTTTTTTATTGATCTACCGTATAAGCCACTTATGGCTATAATTAATATGGTAATGTAATAGCCGCTGTTAAATATTTCAGAATCTTTATTTTTACATTAGAAATATTCAATATTTTAGAATGCTAATGAATGCATAACTCATTGCATTTCACCATGAGTAGAAACAAGTTTACGTATGAAAAAGACAATCTTATTGAATGCCTTTCTTTTACTGGCTGCCGGGTATTCTCAGGCGCAGGAAGGATGGGGGCAAAAATTCGAGCAACTAGGTCAGCAACTGCCAACGCCTAACACCTACCGCACAGGCTCTGGTGCCCCTGGCGCTAAATACTGGCAACAACAAGCCGATTATAATATCGATGTAACTATCAATGATAAAACACAGGTTTTAACAGGTTCGGAAACCATAAAATATCATAATAACTCTCCCGACAACCTTTCTTACCTATGGGTGCAGTTAGATCAAAACGTAAGAGCCAAAGGTAACTTAGATGACCAAACCAACACCAGAGGCATTAGAGACTCTATACCTACAAAACTTTTTAACTCACAAATGGGTAGCCCTGATTACGAAGGCGGCTACAACATTAAGTCTGTAAAAGATGGTTCCGGCAAGGCACTTAGCCACACCATCAACCGCACCATGATGAGGGTAGACTTACCTGAGACTTTAAAATCAGGTGATACTTTTACCTTCAGCATAGAATGGTCTTATAACATTTATGACCGCATGAAAATTGGCGGCCGTGGGGGTTATGAATATTTCCCTGAAGATGATAACTACGCATACACTTGTGCTCAGTGGTACCCTAGAATGGCCGTTTATGATGATTATGAAGGATGGCAAAACAAACAATTTATCGGAAGAGGTGAATTTGCTTTGGCTTTCGGAGACTTTAACGTAAACATTACAGTTCCTGAAGATCATATTGTAGCTGCTACAGGCGTATTAGAAAATGCCAAACAAGTTTTATCTTCTACACAGTACGATCGTTTACAAAAGGCTAAAAAAACTTATGACAAGCCTGTATTTATTGTAACAGAAGATGAGGCTAAGGCCAATGAAAAAACTAAAGCTTCAAAAACTAAAACATGGACGTTTAAGGCTGATAATGTAAGAGACTTTGCTTTTGCCTCGTCTAGAAAATACATCTGGGATGCACAAGCAGTAAAACTTCACGAAAGTTCTCCTTTGGCTATGTCATTCTACCCTAAAGAAGGTAACCCTCTTTGGGCTGACGAGTCTACCAAAGCCATCAAAAATACTTTAGAAATTTACTCTGAGCGTACTTTTGATTATCCTTACCCGGTAGCCATATCAGTAAACGCTGCTAACCAAGGTATGGAATACCCAATGATTTGCTTCAATTATGGTCGCCCTAGAAACGGTGAAATATCAGAAAGACTTATTGACGGAACCGTAAGTGTAATAGTGCACGAAGTAGGACACAACTACTTCCCTATGATTGTTAACTCTGATGAGAGACAATGGACTTGGATGGACGAAGGCTTAAACACTTTCTTAGAAAAAGAAACAAAAAGAATAAGATACCCTGATTTAGACTTAGTGTGGGGAACACCAAAAAGTGTAATCAGATACATGAAAGGCGATACTAAAAACATCAGACCTATAATGACTAACTCTGAGCAAATACCTCAGTTTGGATACAATGCTTACGGAAAACCTTCTGCAGCATTAACTGTACTCAGAGAAGTAGTAATGGGACCAGAATTATTTGATGCTGCGTTTAAAGAATACTCTAACCGTTGGATGTTTAAACACCCAAAACCTGCTGACTTCTTCAGAAGTATGGAAGATGCTTCGGCTGTAGATTTAGACTGGTTCTGGAGAGGCTGGTTCTACTCTGTAGATCATGTAGATGTTAACCTTACCGATGTAAAGTGGTTCAGGTTAAGAAATGAGCAAGGCGACATTGAAAACAAGGGTAAAAATGTAAGCAAAGGCGATTTGCAGTCAGAAGAGAATGAAATGATGGATTTCAGCAATGGTCCTGAGCCATTCTCATTAATTGATACGGATGAAAGATACTATGGAGAATTCCAAAACCGAGTAGATGATAAGAAAGTTATGCAAGGTATGGCTGACAAGAATTTCTATCAATTATCATTCAAAAATGAAGGTGGTTTAGTATCTCCACTAATCATAGAATTCACTTTTAAAGATGGTAGTAAAACCACCGAGAAAATTCCTGCAGAGATCTGGAGAATGAATGAAAGTGAAGTGACTAAAGTATTTAGCTTCGACAAAGAAGTTACTAACATTGAAATAGACCCTGAAGCATTAACAGGTGATACTAATACTGAAGATAACACCTTCCCTAGAGCAAAAACAGCCTCACGCTTTGAAGACTTTAAAACAAAAGCAAATAAAAGCGCTAAAGCTGAGGCCGAAGGAGAATGGAACTATACCACCGAAACGCCTCAAGGCAATGGAAAAGGAACTTTGAGCATAGGTAAAAAGCGCAAAAAATACAATGGCACCATGACTAACAGCGAGTCTAAAAAAGAAACGACTCTTAACAATGTTAGCTTAGAAGGTAATGTATTGACCTTTGATTTTTCAATAGACGTCAACGGGCCGGTAAAGGTAGAAACTACCATTATCATCGATGGCGACAAATTTAGCGGAGAAATGAAAGTAGGCACTTTCGGCTCGTTCCCTATTTATGGAAACAGGAATAAATAAAAACCTTTGATAAATTAAAAAGGCGACCAAATGGTCGCCTTTTTAATTATTTATTCTTCTTCACAAAATCATTTACTATTACCTCTGCATGCACCCGGCTATTCTCTATAAACCACTTATTGGTTTTTAACCCTCCACATACTACACCTGCCAAGTAAAGGTTCTCCACATTCGTCTCTTGTGTTTGGTTATCATATTTAGGAGTATGCATTGCATCACTTTCAAACTCTATCCCAAACTGCTCCATCAACGAAAAATTAGGTTTATAACCTGTCATGGCCAAAACAAAATCATTGGCTATAGTTTCAATACCATCCGGAGTATTTATATCCACTTCATGCGGCCTAATTGCGGCAATGGTAGAATTAAAGTATGACTTTATTGCTCCTTCTTCAATCCTGTTTTCAATATCGGGCTTAACCCAATACTTAACAGAGTCTCTTATTACATCCTCTCTAATGACCATAGTTACTTCTGCGCCTTTGCGGTAAGTTTCCAAAGCTACATCTACGGCAGAATTGGCCGCTCCAACTACTATTATTTTCTGCCCAAAATATGGGTGTGGCTCATCATAATAGTGCTTAACTTTTGGCAACTCCTCTCCTGGCACACCCATCATATAAGGAATGTCATAAAAACCTGTAGCCAAAATAATAGCCTTAGCTTTATACTCTCCTTTGGAAGTCTTTATACTAAACACCCCATCTTGCTTTGTAGCATCTTTTACCTGCTCATAAAGCTTAAGGTTAAGCTCCCAACTCAAGGCTACCCTGCGAAAATATTCTAATGCCTCAAACCGATTAGGCTTACTAAAATGTGAAATAAATGGTACTCCTCCTATCTCTAATTTTTCAGAAGTAGAGAAGAAAGTCATTCCTAAAGGGTAATTATATATAGAGTTGACAAGGCAGCCTTTATCAATGATAGTATAATTCAATCCGGCTTTTTTAGCCTCTATACCACATGCCAATCCTATGGGGCCAGCCCCTATTATTACTATATCGTACATTTTCTATTGCTGTTAAAAGCTCTACACCTGTGTTTCAACAATATTAAAGCAAAAGCTTCTGAAAATTAAACCTAAATAAGAAAAACGCATAATCGTTTCGTTTTCACAACTATTATATTCCTTTATATTTAACCTTATGGAAATTATAGCTGCACAACCAACCGATTTAGAAAAAATAAAAGCCTACCAAATGGAAATGGCTTGGCAAACTGAAGAGCTAAAACTTGATGAGCAGGTGCTTACATCTGGCATAAAAGCGGTATTTGATGACCCCAGCAAAGGTAAGTATTACGTAGCCAAAGAAAATGGAGATGTAATAGCATGCCTGCTAGTAACCTACGAATGGAGCGAATGGAGAAACGGCACCGTACTATGGATACAGTCCGTTTTTGTAGAAAGTGAACATAGAGGGAAAGGCATTTTCAAAAAGATGTATGCTTATCTGCAAGAAATGGTTAAAACCGAAGACTCTTTAATGGGCCTTAGGCTTTACGTAGAAAAAACCAACCTACCTGCTCAAAAGGTATATAATGCAATAGGCATGAATGGAGATCATTACCATTTTTACGAATGGATGAAAGAATTTTAATGGGGATAAGCACCCCATTTCTTTTCCTGCATCCATATTTTTTCATTCCTTACATGCACATTTTACGTATCAAAGTATAGGTAATAATAAGTGTATTTTCCTACCATAAAATAAAAGTCTGATTTAGAAAAGCTAAGACTTTAATAAATCATTGGCGTTAAAAATTATCTACACTTATAAAACGCTATTGTTACATCCCTTATTTCAAATGGTTTTGCTCTCCTAATTTTATATTATGGTTACTGTTTTATGCAGTGATTATAACACAACTAATCATCACTTAACCGATATATTATGTCAATACAAGTAATAGGCGTAGGGCTTGGTCGCACTGGTACACGCACCTTAAAGGAAGCATTAGAAATGCTAGATTTTGGCAAATGCTATCATATGCAAGAATTGATAGAAAACCCTGACGATTTAAAATATTGGACCGAAGCTGAAGCCAACGGCAGCACAGATTGGCCCAAATTATTCGAGGGTTATCAATCCACAGCCGATTACCCAGGGTGTCTTTATTATAAGGATATACTTAAAACTTACCCTGAGGCAAAGGTGATATTAACAGTAAGAGATGCAAACAAATGGTATGAAAGTGCTATCAAAACGATTTATAACGTGCACAAGTTGCACGGACCTAAAACAGATGTAAAAAAGGGTGAACCACTACAAAATGTATTCGATTACAATGCCTTGAGTATATGGCAGGGGCAGTTTAATAATCAGTTTGAAGACAGAGAATTTGCTATCTCGCTGTTTAACCAACATATAGAAGAAGTAAAATCTTATGTGCCTAGCCATCAGCTATTAATTTACGAAGTAAGTGAGGGCTGGGAGCCTTTGTGCAACTTTTTAAAAGTTACCCCTCCAAGTGAAGCTTTCCCTGCATTAAACAACAGAGCAAGCTTTAGAGAAAAAGTTGAAACTCTCCACGGAATAAAGTAATTAACTAATTCCATAATTATTCATGTTTTATTTTATATTTTTAAATCATTATAAATTTATAATAAAACATATGAATGATTTTTTAAGCAAATCAGGAATATTGACAGTAGTGATATTCCTGATATTTTTCAATGTAGCTAAAGCACAAAATACTCAGCTGCAAGTACTCAACGCCATTATCAAAGACAAGGCTGTGGCTGGTGCTCAAGTAATTTTTCAAAAAAATGGCGAAACCTCGGTCACTGCTACTACGGACGCTAATGGAAAAATAAATATACCATCGCCTTTTGGAGGCACAGATGATGAAAGTGTAACGGTTATTATTAAAAAAGCTGGCTTCTCCTCACTTGTAACCAAAGGACCTATAAATGGCCTCACTTATGCTATAAGCCCTACCATGAATAATTTAGATGGCCTTAGGATTGTGCTTAGCTGGAATAATACTCCAAAAGACTTGGATGCACATTTATCTTTCGAAAAAAATCACGTATCATTTGTTCACCAACAAGGTAAAGATGCTCACCTAGATGTAGATGATACAGATGGATACGGCCCAGAAACCATTACTATAGACAAAAAAGAACAAGGGAAAAAATACTTTTATGCGGTACACGACTATACCAGCGAACGTATAGTTGGTTCTAAAAGTTTATCTGCAACAAGTAATGCTAAAGTGTTTGTATACATCGGAAACACCTTGATAAAAACATATTTGGCACCAAAAAACAAACCAGGGAATTTCTGGGTTGTATTTTCCATAGACGAAGCTGGTGCATTTAATGATATTAATAATTTCCATAATGTTAATGCAGACATGACAGGAGCCAAACTAGAGGAATACTTAAATAACGGTATTACTAGATATAGCCCTACCGCTTACACTACTAATGATATTCAAAATAGTAAAACCTTAAACCGCAAAGGAGAAGAAGCTTACCACAATGGTAATTTGGAGCTATCGGTAGAATATTATTAGCAAGCTATTGAGTTAGATGGTAACAATGGGCAAGCTTATAGCAATTTAGGTCTGTCTTTTCAAAAGCTAAATAGAGAAGCTGAAGCTATCTGGGCAAATAGAAAGGCCATAGATTTAGCACATGGGTCACACATCAATACCATAAAAGCCAGCTCTTACTATAACATAGGCAAAATATATGAGAACAAAGGACAGTGGAGCGATGCATTTAACAATTACCAATCGGCAAGGGCGCTCCGTGAACACTCTGCCTATGATAATGGGATACAACGGATGAAGGATAAGTTAGGGAGGTAGAACGGTTTTAAAACAGATTGAGCTTTTCAAAAATTTCATCGTAACCAATAACATCTTTACAAACAAGCGGCTGACATTCCATAAAAAATTAGATTTTTATCCCCTGTTGCTGATTTTCGAACTTATTAGCTTAAGTTCGGCTTCAATACATCATCTCAGAACCAATGCATCATAAAAATAATTGCTCAGTATTGTTATTGCTACTATTAATCTTGGCCTCTATAAACTGCTATGCTGGGGGCCCTGAAAAAGTAGCGGTTATAGACAGGTCTACATGGCCCTACAAAATCAACGATGCTCCAAGCTTCAATTTTGCATCTAAAATGGAGATCTTATCTTTTGTTACTGCCTATCAACTATATGCCAATATTAAAGATGAGGCCGCTCTAAAAGAATTTCTGGGCCTGAAATCTGTCAACACACAAAGCCTACTACAATGGAGGGAAGTGACTAAAAAAAGGTTGTTAGAGAATTTAAATGCGATCAACACTTCATCCGAACATGATTTTGTAGAACTCTCCAAAACCATTACCTGGCCTATTTTAGCCAGCAGGCTACCATCGATAAACACCAACATTCCTGATGAATTAAAAACATGGTGGAAAAACTCGCAGGCGTTTTATAAAAGTTATGTTTATGAACAAATGCGATTAGCCGCATTATTTCCTCGGATTACCAGTGAAATATTGCCTTTAAACCCACACGAAATCACAGGATTTGAATTTAAAGACTTACACTTCGAATTAACTTTTGATGATGGCCCTACAGCCAAAGGGGGCAATACCGACAAACTAATTAACATACTTCATACTCATAATTTACCTGCCCGTTTTTTTGTTTTAGGAGAACGACTAGAAAAGCGCATCAACTCCACTAACACCAACGCGGTAAAAAGTTTATATGAGCAAATGGAAATAAGCTCTCATGGATGGGTACATCAGGCTCACCCTAAATATGAAGACTGGAAAACGTCTATTGACAAAACCCATAGCTTAATTCAAGCCATTTGGCCTAAAGAAAAGCAAGTTTTATTTAGGCCTCCTTATGGTCAGCGTTCGTCAAATATTTCGGAATATGTTGAATCCAAAGGTGATGAAGTGATTTTATGGAACATCGACTCACAAGACTGGAACGCTAAAATACAGGCTACTCAAGTAAGTGATCGTGTAATTACTTTAATGCTTTTGTGGCGAAGAGGCGCGATTTTGTTTCATGACATTCATAGCAAAGCTCAAACAGCTGTGCCCGAAATTGTGCTTAGTTTAGAAAACACAGGAATCATCTGGACTACAAAATAGGAATTTATCTCATCAATCTACCACAAAGTGTGAGCCGTTCCATTTCAGCGCCATTTTTTGAGACAGCAACTTCTTTAACAATTCGCACTCAGCAGAAGGCTCCTCACATTTTTTTAAAGGTGCTTTAATATATGTCAGTTCGATTATTTGTGATTGAGCCCGATACTGATAACTAGTATTATAGTAGGAACTAATACTTTGTAGTAATTGATTTTCAGAGTCATTCAACTTAATAATTTTCTGAACATTAAATTCTTCACTTAAAGTTTCATCGATTGAGGCTACGTCACCATTAACTTTATAAACAGTTAAATTCTCATCCGTACTTTCTGGAGTTGAGTATTTTGACAAAACCAAAACTCTGTCATCACTAAGGTTATAATATTTAAATTCAGCATCTCCACCGCCAGTTCCATTTTCTTTAATAAGCACCTCTTGCTCGGGATTTAATGAAACCTCAACATTCATTTCATCTACATAAGATTCATAGTTTTCAAAAGCATCCGTTGGTATATCTACTTCTAACACCCATTTTCCCCAAGCATCGACTTCCTTAAGCCTAGAACTTTTGGAGGTTTCCAAAACCTTATTGATATTAAAAAGCCAAGTGTTTTCAGAAGTCTCCTTATTACTTTCTCCCCCGCATGACAACAATAGCATAAAAACAAACAGCCCGAAACAACAGTATATAGAGTTTATGAATTTCATGTATTAATTATTAAAAATTGAATTTTGATCCGTTCCATTTTAACATTAAAATATCTTGTTGATTTTCCTCATCACGTATAATTAACATAGTGCCGTGTTCTGGCAACACAAAATAAGGAGCAACCATATCAAAGCTATTTGACTTTTGATAATCGTTTATCGCTTTATCTAAAGCAGCTTTATCTGGCAATAATTGATCTGTTACAACCTCCCAACACTTTTCTTGTTCGTTGAATTGAAAAAATTCACTCACCCCACCACAAGTTGTGCCCATACCAGATTTACCTCTTTGAAAGCCTATATATTTCCCGCCTGCAACTTTATCTACAAACAAAGCTACCTGCATACTTTTTGTTTCTATATAACCATTAGGCAAGTTTTCTTTTTCTATCCAGTCACTCCTGGCGCCTTCATCATCAGTGAAAACATCATCAGGCTCACAATAAAATATGGCTTTGGGAAGCAATAAATAATAATCTTTAACAGATTTCTTTTCCTTACTCAATAAACTCTCTTGCCAAGGATCTATAGTGTAGCAGGTGATTTCCGTTGCACTTTCATTTATCTCAGATTCAGTAGAAGTTTCTACTTCCTGTAGCGCTCCAACCTTGCTTTCATTGGAAGAACCACCAGAACATGACACAAAAAAACATATAACGGCCAGCTTAAGTAAGCCACTTTTTTGAGCGTATATTTTCATTGAAAAGAATATTTACTATTGAATCAACTTACGCTCTTCCATTAAAGCTACGCCTTCAGCTTCACTAGGAAGAGTATTTAAAATTTCTGCTGCACTTTGATAATCGTCATCATCAAACTCATCAGTATAACTATAATATTGGCGTGATATCCAGATTCCATCTTTTAGTTTATAATCAAAATAAGATTTCATCTCCACTTCAATCTCTGCATCTGCTAGATATTTCAAAGACTTCACCAACTCACCACTCTTATAGTCAAACTTTTTAAAGTTCTTATATAAATCAGCAGTTTCACCATTATCAACTTTCACTAGATTGCCATCATTATCATATTCAAATACTCTATGCACATTTTCGTTAGAGCATTTAAATACCTGATGATCCGTAGATTCAAATTTTATGGTATCCGCAGATAATGATTTAGAATACTGCATTATTTGCAATAACTCTCCAGCGTTATTATACTTAAACTCAATACTTCCCAACAAATCTGCTTTAGTCCCATCCTTAAAACATTCGGTTCTAATTTTTTTGAAGTTACTATCGTAAGTCTCTACACAAAATGCTTTAAAAATAAATAAAAACTCCTGTGGCTCGCCATGATAGGTTATAGTGTGATTCATATCTTTAGAAGGCTTACAACTCAAAAAAGCTGACAGAAATAGGCCTACAATAATCATTTGTTTCTTAATCATAATTATTCATTTATTCTAACTTGCGATAACGTATTTTTTCCATGAGCAACCTTGTTACCGTCAATATATAATCTATTAGTCTCTTTATTATTCCCTTTATTCTCCCACCTTGTTCCAGGATCCATGTAGTAATAATACCACTTATCATTATCCTTATATTTCCCCGTGATAATTATGAAATGGTCAGTTACTGTTTCGTTTATAGACCTAACCTTTCCTTTATCAATTCCAACCATTACAGCCTTTCCTGATTTCAATTGATTATCTATATACTTTATAGCTAGATCAGATTGATTCGTAAACTCTCCTTTTGACGATTCTTCAATAAAAGTTTGAATTTTTTTACTTGGCCCCCCTTCAGTAGCTCCTGTAAACGATAGCATCAACTTCGAAGTATCAAAACAACAAACATCATTAGGTTTATATTTGCGAGCCTTTTGATTCATTTTTATGGCATGAGTTTTTAACTCATCATTATCAAACCATTTATTAGCACCATACTTTTCTTTTACTTTCTTGATATGTTCAGAAGATGCAGAGTGTAGATCTGCTGGGTCATTCAATCCTGTCAAAGATTTAACATATTCAACATACTTTTTCTCTTGATCATCTTGTCCATTCTTAAAATTAGCTCCCCACCTAAATTGGCTTTTCCATTGTGCGTCTGTTAATACACTCATTTCTTGATTAAGTCTACTTTGATCTTCCACCAAATTATATGCTTCCATCAAAGCTTTCATTGTAACAGCGGTTTCACCTGCAACTCCAATATTTCCATCCCCTTTCCATATCCCTCCATTAGAAGCCTTAGTCGCACCATATTTTTGAAATTTTTTAATGGCCTCGATAGTAAGTTTTAATTTATCTTCTGAAATAGTCCCATTTGATCCATTTTGTTTTTTCACATTCGTTACCTCTTCTGTATTAGCATCCAAATATTTGAATGCTATCAAAAAATCTTGAATGATAATAACATCTGAAATATTATTGACACCCCCTTTTCCTACACTACCTTTTATTTTAAATTCTTTTAAACTACCTGCTGAATTCTTAGCTTTCTGTTTATCAAGTTCCTTTTGCCCCCCCACATCTTTTTTTACTTCTTCCTTCTTCTCCCCTTTACCTGCAATAACTTCATTTACTCTCTTCAGCTGTTTTTTCTCTTCTTCGCTCATGCTGAAATCATTGAGCTCATAGGCCATTCTTTCCAGCAAAGATTTATCGTACGCTGCTAAATTAGTTTCGTTTGATATGATATTAAAAGCTAAATTATCTCTTTTGTATGCATTTAAATAACTCAGGTGGTCAAACATACCCAAAACCAGTGAAGGGTTGTATGGTGCGTATTTTCTCATTTCACGACCGAGATCACGCATATCATCACCATATTGCTCGTAGATTTTTTCTATATTACTTTCGCTTGATGACGCTTCGGTTAATGCTTTGATTTTTGCCTCTTCTGCTTTTTTAGCTGCTGCTTTCTTTTCCGCCTCTTTTCTTTCCTTTTCAGCTGCGGCTTTCTTTTTAGCTTCCGCCTCTTCTTTCTCTCGTTTCAGCTTATCCACGTGCGCATCGTAACCAGCTAATCTCTTTGTTACATAATCAGGAGTTGCACTCATTAAATTTTTGATGGTACCTCCATTAGGGTCTATTCTACCATCAGCAGTGCCATACATTACCTTTTGCTGAAACTTAACTATGGCCGCTATAGTAGCCTCCAATTTATCTTCCGTTACATTATTATTAGGTGTAACGTCAACTGTTGCTCCCTCTGACTTAGCCTGATCAGGCTTAGATGACTCTACATTGCTTGTACTATCATCTTTCTTTTCTTCATTAGCAGCAGATTTTTGATCTCCTAATAGTACTGGCCCTATAGACTCCAATGTGTTTAACTCTGCAGCTATAACTGGTAATTCTTTATTCACATCAGATTCACTAAGCAAACCTAACTCTAAAAGCTTTGCTTGAACAGTTCTAACATCTTTAACATAGTTAATTAATTCAGGGGCATATTTTTTACTTGACTTACCAACGGAGCTGGTTAAATAAGGACCTGATTTAATCACTTTTTTATTTGTTGAGGCTGAGTCCTTTTTTGCAGATGATGGACTACTAGATACTTTTAGTGCCGTTCCATCTCCTCCAAAATCCTCTAGACCTTCATAATATCTGGCTCGTGCCCAAACATCAGAACTATAATCATCTCCTGTAGTTCCTTTATCAATACCTCCCCAAGTCTGTACGTTTTTAGATCCAAAATTGTAAGAGGCAATAGCTCCTCGTAATTGTTGAGCCGCAGTCCAATCGGGAAACTTTTTCTTTATGATGTCTCTAAAATCTGCCAATATTTGCGCGGCATTGCGAATATGTTCTTTGCTATTTGCTCCACCATCCGAGGCATTAGAATGATGCCTTACATCAACTTGCATTATTCCATACCCATTACTATCAGATTTACCATACCCTTCATCTGTCAGATGCTTACCGCCTCTTGACTCACGGCTGGCAATGGCCGCTAACACTGAAGCTGGGATATCAAATTCAGCTGCCACCTCTTTAAATACGGCCACTGTATCCTTCATTCTGGCCAAATCAGCTTTAGCCATAGCTTCTGAAGCCTCTACTCCTTTTAACCCGGTACCATCCTGAGAAGCAGTGATCCCTGCTCCGGATGTCTCAAATTCTTCTAATAGGCTACGTTTTTCAGGTTTAGCAGTACCAGCACTTTCGGCATTATCAGTTCCTTCAATTGCCTCTTCTACTTTAACTGTAGTAACCTCTTCTGCCGTAATTTCCTCTTCTGTATCTAAGTTTTCTTCAACCTGTGCAGCCTGAGGGGTAGGAGCTGTTCCAGTTGTTGGTGCAGCATTAATTTCAGGGTTCTTTTCAGCAACTGAAGTCGCTTCATCTGCTGAAGTAGCAGCATTTACCTTTCCTGACTCATTTTCTGATGCCGTTTGCTGCTCTTGTACTGCCGCTCGCGGAATAATGATCTGTTGATTTATATCGAAACCAGCTAAAACACCACTTCCATCGGTTTTTCTATAATATTTGACCGCTGTAGGATTAGCCAGCCTCAACTGCTCTGGAGTGATACCATGCGCCTCTGCTACTGACTTCAAAGTATCTCCAGATTTAACAGTATAACTACTACCCGTTACTTCTGCAAAAGTAGGTGCATCTGCACTTCTTAATAAGGGGTTATCTAACGAAGCTACTCTTCGCGTATTATTTCTTACACTAACCGGAGGGTCAATGGTTTGGCTGGTTGTTCTTTGCTGCATGGGGAATCAAAAATTGAGCTCTAATTATGAAAAATAAATATTTTATCAAAACTAATTCTTCAATAAATGCTAAAGTAAACATATACTTCATCAAAACAAATATAGGTTTACTTCCTGCATGCAATATTCACATTTCTCACTCCGCTCTAGAACAATAAAAGGTGAGCAAGCTCACCTTTTTAGTGCTATTCTTTTATAAATTTAAGTATCTTTTCTTCACCTTCTACTTTAACAATGTATAAGCCAGGGTTAAGATCTCTGATATTAATACTGTGATGGAAAAGCTTAGATTCTAAAACAGCTTTGCCTGTAATCTCATACACCGTTATTGCTGTATTATCCTTTACCCCTGAAATTGTTAATTGATTTTGTGCCGGGTTTGGATACAATTTCAGTTCTTCAGTAGCTAATAGGCTTTCGTTTAAATCTCTTTTCAAAGCTGATGCACGAACAAACTCCAACTGCCACTGACCAGAATTATCATAACCATTACCTCTTTGGACCACATTGGCTCCATGAGTATAATCCTCCCAGCTCACTTCAATAGCCAGTCCACTATTTTTTGTAATGAGATTATAATAACCATCTTTAGCCTCTTTTATGATAAACTTTTGATTATCATGATTGAGATAAGAATATTGAATAAGCTGAATTCCGTTTCTTCGTTCTAGGTTAGCCACATCTAAACTTAAGCCACTAGTTAGATTCGTGATTTTATATGTTCCTGATTCCACCTCTTCTAACCTAAACACTTGATTGTTATTTCCAGTAAAAGGCCATTGAACATATTTAGCCCCTAAGGCAGTATTACCTTCCCAAAGCTCCATGTACAAATTACTGAACCTGTTTTTGATTCTATAGATGCCGCTTAACCCACTAACTCCATTTGGAGAAATAATCAACGATTGTGCCTGATCATTAAAATTCAATAAACAAATAGATTCTTCTGTAATCTCTACGCTGCTACCTTGAAAGTTATCTTCCGAGAATAAAGTGACCTTATATCCATTCTGCACCTTTAATGCTGAGATTTCATTAATCCCTATTCCTGCTGCAGTAAGCTGCCCTGAATTATAGCTTCCCGGGCCTAAAAATCTCTCATAGCCGCCATAATTACAATCTTGATAAAAAACCGCTATACCTTCAGTTACAGTAGGGCATAAATGGCTACTCATTACTCTGGCAAAGTCAGCCCCCATTCTTACATACCCATCTTTAAAGTAATGCCATGAGTCTGTAGGATAACCGTGAGTTTCAAAAACATAAACATTGCTCATACTTTTGGCTACATTCTCCTCAGCCTGTCGCACAATCACATGGTTTTCCCAACTAGCCGATGCATCAATTTTGGCTATTACAAATGGCATGGCAGGCACCGCAAAATCATTCCTAAAATCCTTTACTAAGTTGCCTAGGTTAAACTCATAATTAACTGAGAAATCATAATTATTCGAGTCATCCTCGCCTTGCATCCAGCACATGCCTTCCACAGATACATTTTCATACTTTGTTCTTAGCTCATCCAGAGCCGCTCTTACTTGCCTTACATAAATATCATAAAGATCTCCTTGTCCACCACTTCTTCCTGATGAGGGCGACCTCCATTGATTAAAAAGGTTAGTAGCAGGCCATGCTCCTTTAATAATCGCAATTTTCTCTCCTGGAAAATACCTTTGCATATCATAGGCAAAAGTCAGTTCAGGCCCAAAGCTATCCGCATCTCTACCTAAACCTGGTCTTACAGGAATCCATCCTGTATTAGTATGACCAAACACTTTAATATCTACAGTCTGATTTCTCTTCAGTGCTTCCGGAAGCTCAGGGGCACCACCATTCCAGCCCACCATATTAGATTGACCTCCCATTAAAAACACTCTAACTGAAGGCAGTTTACCTGCACCATCACCTTCCTTTTTGATAGAAAACCAGTTAATGTTAAAACCACCCGTTTGAGCAAATAAGCCAAAACTAAACATACCAGCCTCCAGGTGTACATTTTTGGTTACGGTAGTCCAGTTTTGGCCACCTCCAGTATTGGGAATATCAATAGAACCTAAAACAGTAGCACCTGCATTTAAATCGGTAGACAATACACCTCCACCAACAGCACTTGCCACTCGGTATTCCAAAACATAATCACCCGCAGCAGGTATATTGATACCTGAATAGGCCATCCATGCTCCTGTAGAGATATTAACTACATTTTCACCTCCTTCGGTGCATGCTTCTCTGTTTACACCTGAAGTAGCAGTGAAGCTTTCTGCCTCTACCTGCCTACTCCAAGAGTTATTTCCTACACCAACAGGAATAAGATTCCACTGACCACAAGCCTGCCCATTATCTTCAAACTGACTTATATTTCCTCCTGCGGCTCTACTGGCATCAAAAACTTCAATGATTTTACCACTGTGCATGGCTCTAAGCTTGTAAAAACCACCACCAGCCACTTCCACTCTAAAATGCTGGTTGTCCCCATTTAGGTACTCCCATTGCAAAATGTTAGCAAAGTTATCCTGACTTAAAGCGTCTACATCTAATGACTTGCCCGTAGCCACACAAATAATGGAATAAACACCCGGGCTTACTTCTGAAAACTTAAATTGCTGATTAGGATTACCTGTCATATGCCACTGCAAAATATTAGTACCATTACCTGGGTTTCCTCCTTCTGCCACATCCATGGCCATTCGGCTATTTCTGTTTTCAAGGATGTAAGTTCCGCTAAGCCCGGCTACTCCTTGAGCCCACGCAGGTGCATGCAGCCACTGCGTGAGCATTAAAATGAATAATAACTTAATAGGTTTCATAGGTTTAGATTTCTATTATTTAGGTTTATAATGAAAAAGTTAAAGGCACACACTTTTAGGCTAACCTATGTAAATCGAATTGCTGAAGTTCGACCTACACAGATTAGCCCAATTGCTGATTTAAGTGTGTCCGGCAGGTTAAAGCCAGAGCCTCATATTAAGGACATAAAATAATTGAGAGTGGGCGGGTGGGTATAAACATTGGGTTTAGGTTGATTTATGTTTATAAAATTTCCTTGCTCTGTAATCTCAACGATTATGCAATAGCGAATGAAGTGATTTCTTTGTATAACTGCAAGCTTTGAACTTTGCTAGCAGCCCATGATGTATTTTTGTATAATTATTTTATGGTCATAATAACCATAATTGCTCATTTTCTCATTGCTCCTTCGGTATGTGTTGGCACACCCCAGACGCTCCCAATCAAACTACATCTATCCTGTAATAGATTTCACCTGCGGTATAAGCACATCATAGTTGTATTTTTTTATGTTCAAAACATGTTTCCTAACTTGGCATAATAGATTATTGAACCATAGTCTATAAATTAATTTTTCAACCTAAACCCTAAAACCATGTCAACAAGATTGACTTTTAAAAAAGCCATTATAGCTACCGCTATTATGGGAATGTTTGCGTGTGAAGAAGAGCACGAAGTTTTTAATTCAGCAAAACCATCAGTGGAAGTATCTGATGAAAAACAAGACATCAGTGTGTTGGGCTTCTCCTCCACAGAAGAAATGCTAGCTAATGGCTGGACCAAACTTGAAAACCTTAATGCAAGCACTCTTAATGCCAAGGTGGCTAAGACTCAGAGCTCTGGCATCCACGAAAAGCTCACTTTTGATCAATTAAATGGCCTCGGATTTAACGAACATCGCTTAAAAGATTTAGTTAGCGCTAAATTCGGGCATTCTCCTGATGGATTGAGCCTTAATAGCGAAAGAAAGTTCAGTGCTCCAGACCCTACAATAACTGATCGCTATGGTTATTTTGCCTACATCGAGTCTGGCAACCCTACCATTACAGTTACTAATCAGTCTGATGAGCAGAAGGTGGTGTATGATTATACACTTTATAACTACTCTGATGAAACTGATACGCATACCCTATCTAGAAGCCATCAAAGTGGAACTACCTCCAACTGGTCAGTTACCAACTCTGTAAATGTATCAGTGGGAGGAAAAGTAGGTATCCCATTAATTTCAGAAGGAACTATAGATGTATCGGTAGGCGTAAGTGCCTCAGGTGGAGGATCAGAATCACATGTAGTAACTAACCAAATTTCATCAACTGTAACTGTACCACCTCATTCAAAAAGAAGAGTGGTGCTAATAGAGCGAGTACAAGATGCTAAGTATGAGTATGAAATTCCTGTTTCTACCACAGGGCATTTAGGTGTTAACTTTGGATCAAAAGTGGATGGCCATTTTTATTGGTTCACCCCAATTAACTCACTAATAGGAGCAGATGGGACTGACAAAGAGCTTGGAAAAATAAGCTACAATAAGGTTTATGGCGGAGAAATGTTCGCTTACGAAGCTGAAGCATTATAAAAGATAAAAGAAAAGCGACCTAATAGGCCGCTTTTCTTTTTATATCCAATCAAATGTCCAGGCTAGCATCCATACCAGCATCAAAATCACTAGCATTATTGCTATCACTCGCAATGTAGTTTTACTGAACATCTTCTTCTTTCTTATCTCGTTTATCTGCCACAGCTTTATTTTTATCTTGCTGAGGAATAGAATCTATTTCCTTATCCACCTCATTCCAATAGGCTAATTTTACTGCCTCAACAGGTTCAATATGTTTTCCGCTAGATATTAAAGCTATAGCCATAATTACGCTGGTAATTAAAATGGTATAAAGTAAAATTCCTGCACTGAAAGAATCTGTTTGCAACTCTTCTGGTATAGCAAAGAACAGTAATATAGTAATTAACCCTCTTGGTGCTATAAATATTTCAGGCAACAGGTTTTTCCCTTTAAAAAGCCTTAGCGCCAAAGCGCGTATGCCTAAAAGCACTATTATAATAGAAAGGCTAATGATCAGCACATTGGTATCTAATAATGAATGAAGGTTTATGGTTAAACCAAAAATCACAAAAAAGAAAGTACGAACCACAAAGGCTGACTCAATGGTAACTAAATGGAAATTATTAAGAATACTATTTAGCGAAGGGGTATGAAGAAGCTTCTTTAGCTTACCTCTGAAAAACAGCTTATGGTTATTTAATACTAAGCCAAATATTAATATGATGAGTAATGACGACAAATGAAATTGCTTACCAATAGAATATAAAAGCAGCAATACTGCTATTAAAAGGAATAACTTAACCTGCGTTTTTACTTTTTGAAAAACCAAAACCAGCGCATAACTGATAAATATTGAAAGCACTATGGTGATAAAAATATTAGAAATAACATCCCACACCACGGATTTAACATTAGTGTTATCTAGGTTTCCTACTAAAAAGTAGAAGTACATAATCCCTAAAATATCAGAAAAGGTACTTTCATAAACCATA
Organism: Fulvivirga sp. AWR4_260; assembly: GCF_056158185.1. Lineage (NCBI taxonomy): Bacteria > Pseudomonadati > Bacteroidota > Cytophagia > Cytophagales > Fulvivirgaceae > Fulvivirga > Fulvivirga sp. AWR4_260. The sequence goes on along the minus strand of NZ_JBSWSU010000001.1, from coordinate 1,262,347 downwards.
AACTCTTTCTTGTCATCACCTAGCTCACCTACCGATGGTATGACTATGGCACTACTCATTATAGAAAGAGGTATAGAATAAAGCAATGCAGTGAGGTATTTCATCCCTATAAAATATTGAATCAACCCTGCGATGATGAATGAACATACCACCAGCGAAATCAACGCTACTACAAATGACTTCCATATTAATGGCCACTTTTCCCACGTAAGCTCCAAGTCAAGAGAAGCCTCCAACACAATCATTATAAGCCCTACAATCCCTAATATCTCTAAGATTTGAAAGAGCACATCTCCCGTGGTAATGCCAAAATAGCCCAGCCCAAGTTTTATAATAACACCACTTAAAACCAACAACAACACACTTGGAATATTGGTCTTCTGCGAAATGATATTGAAAAAATATGACATGATTATTATAATCGAGATAGTAATCACTGCCGTATATGAGTTAAATATTTCCATATATAGTTCTTATCCTAAAATAACTTCATCTATTTTATATAGACGAATGAAGGCTTCATAGCTTTTAAAAAACGAATATAACGCACTCTATGCTTAAGTAAAAATACTGAAGAATAAAGTAAGTATGTGCTTTGCTACATAATTTACATTTCTTCTTTAATCAAAAAGTATACATTTTTGTTAATCAATTGGCAAAATATATTATTTTCGAAACACACGCTATTACGTCTATATGTTGGTTTACATCCTGTTTATAATTGGGTTTATATTTTTAATTAAAGGTGCTGATTTACTTGTAGAAGGAGCTACTTCTATTGGCAAAACATTCAACATCTCAAGTATTGTCATTGGGCTCACCATTGTTTCTTTTGGTACTTCCTTACCCGAACTATTAGTAAACCTTATTGCCAGTTATAACGATAGCCCTGACATTGGAGTCGGTAATATTTTGGGAAGCAACGTGGCCAATATACTTTTAATTCTTGGAGTTGCCGCTATTATTAACCCCCTTCCAATTAATAAAAATACATATTTTATTGAAGTACCATTCTCACTAACCGCCACTTTGCTGGTAGGCTTTTTAGCCAATGCTTCGCTGTTTGGCAAGTCTAATGACTTTATCATTAGTCAGTACGATGGCTTCATTCTACTATTCTTCTTTGTACTATTTATGGGCTATGTCTATATCATCTCTAAGCAACGTTCTGGAGAATATAGCGCTGATGAATTTAAGTTAATGCCACTACCAAAATCTATAATTTATATTATTATAGGTATGGCAGGCCTATATTTTGGTGGAATATGGGTGGTAGATGGGGCTATAAAAATAGCTAGTGCCATGGGCATGAGTGAGGGTTTTATAGGCCTTACAGTAGTAGCGATAGGCACATCTTTACCCGAGTTAATCACATCTGCTATGGCAGCATATAAAAAAGATACCGACATTGCAGTGGGCAACGTGGTAGGCTCCAATATTTTTAACCTGCTATGGATCTTAGGGTTAAGCGCTTCTATGAAACCTATTCCTTATGATGTTATTAGCAATGCAGATATTTTTATGATCATTGCTGCCAGCACGGCTCTTATACTTGCTGTAGTTATTGGCAAAAAACCAGTGATTAGTAGATGGGAAGGTTTATTTTTCCTTATTGCTTATGGATGGTATATATTCTTCTTGGTAGATAGAGGGTAATTAAGCATTTCTGAAGTGAGCATTATGGCCATGCCGTTATAATAATGCTCATTATTACAAATACTACTATAAAATACAATGCATCTATGAACCATAATTTTAGACTGTTTCTCGAAAAAAGGTAAATTATACCTAACACAGTAGCCACCAAGCATATACTTACCCACAAGCTATAAAGAATGCCCTCGTGTATGCTGAGCCCATGAAGAATAACAGAAAGGTTGGTAGCTATTATCAATTGAAGAATAAGAGAGATCCCAAAAATTTTAGATACACTTCTTTTACTTAATTCCTGATTGGTAAGCTTCTTTTCTTTAAGCCATGCTTTGCCAAATAAAGGGCCGTACCAAATGGCTCCAATAATAAAGCTTGCAATGGCTGCTAATAGAGTTGACCAAATATTAATCCCTATACTTTCCATAACTGGCTCATTTCATTAATTACTTACAAGTGCTTTTCTCCTTCTTTCCCTATAAAAGTTAATCAAATTAAAAACAACAATACAAATAATTAGCCAAAACAACCCCGCTATAAAGCCAGCTAATACATCACTAGGATAATGCACGCCCAAGTAAATTCTACTCAGACCAATTCCGAAAATCAAAAACACTTCAAGAATAAGACAAGTGACCTTGAGCGAAGTGTTTTTCATATAATTAAAGGTGAGGTAAACCAAGAAGCCATAAAATGCCATAGCACTCATACTGTGCCCACTAGGAAAACTATAAGAGTGCGCCACAACCAGCCGCATATCTTCTATAGGCCGTGGCCTTACCAATAAGTTTTTGATACCTATATTAATTAGTGATGTTGAAACTAGCACTAGAGTAGCCTGAATTGACAACTTCCATCTATGCCCACGAAAATATAACAGTGCGGCTATGATAGGAATTATAACTAAATAAGCGTTAACTGAACCCAAGTTAGTGATACAGCGCACTAAAAACGTATTGGTATCATTTCTGAACCTATACATGAAGTTAGTTATTGTATCATCAAAATCAACAAGCTCATTAGCCTTCATTCTGGCAGTAAGCTCCAGAAAAATATCTAATGAAAAAAAGCATATTAAAGCAGGTATTAATAACGATACAATAAAAAAGATATACTCCGCTTTATGTCTCCCTAATTCTCTTACTAACTTTTTATATGCTACATTCATTCTTTACAAAACGCTTTTATTGATAACAAAGCCTTATGTTCCAAAAGGCTAGTTTATTATTAACACGCTTCGTCTAAGGTTGTTACTTTACATCAAATTGGCTTAGCACCTCTTCTACCGATTTACTTTCTGGGAAATAAGATAGCACCTTTAACATCACCTCATCTACCAATGTATCAGGGCATGAAGCTCCGCTGGTTAACACCACCTTTAAAGGCCGGTTCTCTGGCAGCCAGTTTTGGCTTTCGTTAAGCTTCTTATTGACATAATCGAAATGATGTATTTCTTTTTCTGACTTTATTTCGTTGGGTGAATTCACAAAATAAGATGGAAACTTTCGCTCGCAGAGTTCCACAATATGAGAGGTATTAGAACTGTTATAACCTCCTACTACTATGGCAAAATCAGCATTCAACTCTAATAAGCCATATGTAGCATCCTGGTTATCATTAGTAGCATAGCATAAAGTATCTCTGGTGTCAGCAAAATGAGTTTTATAATCATTTTCTCCATATACATCGACCATCACCTGCTTCACATAGTCTGCAATTTCTTGCGTTTCTGTGGCAAGCATAGTTGTTTGATTCACCACTCCTACCTTCTCAAAATGAATTTCAGGATCAAATCCTTCAGAGTATTTCCCCTCAAATAAAGTATAAAACTCCTCTTTAGAAATTTTGCCTTTTATTACTTCACCAAGGATTTTGGCTTCTTCCAAATTTTTAACAATAACAGAAGCTGCCTTTTCTGCACTATGCGAAAAAGTGGCTCTGGTTTCTTCATGATTATGCTTGCCGTGAATAATAATGGTATATTCATCTTCACCAAGCTTGGCAGACCTTTTCCACACCTTTTCTACAAAAGGACAGGTAGTATTATACTGCTGTATTTCAATGCCAATATCTGTAAGAATCTTTTTAATTTCTAATGTGGTACCAAAAGCAGGAATGATCACAATATCATTTTCACTGAGGTCTGACCAAGGAATAAATTGGGTGCCATCAGTATCCATAATAAATTTGATACCTCGACTTTGCAAGTCTTTATTTACCTCTTGGTTATGTATCATCTGACTTAAGAGGTAAACATTTTTATCGGGGTTATCTTCAATAGCACGATAGCTTATTTCAATAGCATTCTCTACCCCATAGCAAAAGCCAAAGTGGCGTGCTATATAAAACTTAACAGGGCCGAAATCTAATTCAGTAGGCGCAAAATCTTTTTTACGAGGATCCATAACACGTCTGGCTTCTTTCACTTTACCGGTGATAGAGGATCGGTAATATTCGGGTATGTCAAACTTTTTGATAATGGTGCTATTTTGATACACCACAAAAGTACAGATAATGCAGTGAAAATAAAGAAAGAAGCACGCCCTATAGGGCAGAAAAAATTAAACCCCGGATATTATCCGGGGCTATGTGTTTAACTTGCTTTCAATAAATTGTCTTGCCTTAATGTGTAGGTTCTCATTTCCTTTTTCTCTAGGTCAAACCATGCACACTCGACTAAGTAAGAGCTCTTATTCTTGATGTACTGAAGGACTTCCATCACTTTCCCATCTCTGCTGTTTCTAACACGCTCTCCTTTTTTAAAAAGTCTTTTCATAAGCTTCCAAAATTGGTTAGGATCTTTTCTTCTTTATAAGTATACGATTTTTTTAATTAATCGGATAACTAATTGTAAGTATTTCACACGGTTTTAAAGAGAACTTCATCCACTGTTTACATTAAGATAAACCCAATCCGTAATAATATGTTCCAGACATGTCCTCATAAATTCCTTCAATGAGCACACCTCCTTCTTTATTGTCTAATATTTTTACCACATCTTCTTTCGATTCCACCTCTTTACCATCAATTTTAGTTATAATAAATCCGGGACGCATATCTGTGTATTTCCTGATTCTGCCGTTACCAATAGACGCCACACGCACTCCAGATGAAACACCCAGTTTTTTAAGTGTTTTGTTATCTAAATTTTCGAGCTGAGCTCCTAGTGCCACTAAAACTTCTTCATGCTCTTTCTTCACTACTTTGGTATTCCCTTCTCTGTTTTTCAAAGTCACATCATAGGTCTTTTCTTCTCCGCTACGATTTACAGTCAGTGCTACTTTATCCCCAGGTTTTTTACTCCCTATATACCCTATCAGCTGAGCGGTATTAATTATTTTTCTGCCATCGACCTTTACTATTACATCACCTTCTTTAACTCCCGCATCTTTAGCTCCACTAGCAGGGTCAATGCCCGCTACAAACACTCCAGAATATAAATCCAGCCCATTTTCGTTCGCAAAATCACTAGTTACATCATTGATGCGCACGCCTAACCAGCCTCTTTGAACTGCGCCATATTCAATTAAATCTTCCACCACCTTACTTACTATATTTGCGGGCACAGCAAACGAATAACCAGAATATGCTCCCGTAGGACTGGCGATAGCGGTATTAATACCTACCAAATCACCATTTAAATTAACCAAAGCTCCTCCACTATTACCCGGGTTAACAGCAGCATCAGTTTGAATAAAAGACTCTATAGCTGTATTTAAGCTGTCTCGCACATTATTTTCAGCTAAAATGCCAATACTTCTACCTTTTGCACTTACTATACCGGCTGTTACCGTAGAGTTAAGATTAAAAGGATTTCCCACTGCCAGCACCCACTGGCCAACTTTTACATCATCAGAATTCACTAATGAAAGCGCGGGAAGGTTTTGCTCCTCTATTTTTATAAGTGCAATATCAGTTGTTGGGTCTGTTCCTATCACTTTAGCTTTATAGCTTCTATTGTCATGAAGTGTAACCTCTAAATCTTCCGCATCAGCTATTACATGGTTATTGGTTACAATGTAGCCCGCTTTATTAATAATTACCCCACTACCAGTAGCCACTTGCGGCCTCATAGCCCTATTGTCTTGACGCAAATAGGGGCCAAAAAAATCTCTTAAATCTTGAGGTATACGCTGTTGTGACTGCCCCGAATACCTGCCAGAGGAGGTAGAGCGGATATGAACCACAGACTCCATGGTTTTATCTGCTGCGGCAGTAAAATCCATCGGTACCATTTCACCATTTTCATTTTTGGTATACATGGCCTTTACTACAGGAGCTCCCGCTACATGCTGTACTTGTATGGCCTGACTGTTATTTAACTTAAAGACTTCTACAGTTCCTAATGTTAATGCACTACCCATAACAGCAGCTAACATTAACGCACTAAATTTCTTCATATTTTTAACCTTTTACATTAATAAAAATCCTGTGAAAAAGGACGACAACTCAGTTCATGAGGTAACATGGGAATACCATGCCAGAATTGTAATGTAAATACGCTGTGAGATTTTGGATAGTTTAAATTATATGTTAAAAAATGTTAAACCCCAAAATAAAATAAGGAGCAGCATTTGCTGCCCCTAGTATAGATGTGTTGCAATTGACATTATTTGATCTCAATCAATCGCGAAGTTTTAGCTTCTTCTTTTTTAGGTATGTTTAATTTCAAAATACCATCAATGTACTGCGCGTTTATTTGCTCTCCTACTACCGTATTTGGCAAAGTAAAAGATCGTTCAAAACTATGATAGTTAAACTCTCTTTTTGCGTACTTATGTACATCTTCACTCTCTTTTTCCGTTTTTTGCTCGCAAGATATAGTGAGTAAATTATTATCTAACTCCACTTTAAAGTCCTCCTTCTTCATACCTGGAGCCGCCATTTCTACTTGAAAAGCATTTTCGTTTTCTGAAATGTTTACTGCCGGCAGCGTGGTATTAAATCGTGAGTCATTAAACCAATCTCTCGACAAAAAATCATCAAAAAAAGTGGGAAATAAATCATTAGATCTTCTCATAAGTGTCATAATTACCTCCGTGTTTTTGGTTTAACAATTTAAATTTTAATTACACCAACAATATATCAACTGCTATACCAAAACAAATACACCACAAAAAGAAGACTAAATGTCATTATTTTAATTAAATAAGTGAAGAATCAAGACATTATGTCTCAATTGCCATTCACTCGCTTTCCTTCTTTATAGAAATACTCAATAGAAACATTACCTTCCCGATCAAACCATTTGGCTTCACCATCACGAATTCCGTTTCTGTAAAAACTCTCTTCCATTAATGTGCCGTTGGGATAATATAATTTTACAGCTCCTTGGATTTTGCCATTTCTGTAATTTTTATCTTCTATAATAGTATTGGATTTGAACTTTCGGTATCTGCCATTAAGTAATCCATTATGGTAAAAGCAGTTTAAAGTAATTTGCCCTAATTCTGAAGATTCAATATGAACGCCCTCTAAAACTCCTTTATCGTAATTATTAATCTCTTTTATGGCTCCATTGTAATGGTAAGTTATCCAAGCCCCTTCCTTTTGCTCGTTTAGGTAATCCCCTTCATGCTCCACTTCTTTGTTAGGCCCCATTAACCTTACGTGTACTCTACTTTTATTATCTTCATAAGGATGCATAATTGCATCATTAGGGATTTTATGAAATGAATCATCAGCCATCTCATTTTCAAGCTTTGAGGCTTGATCACAAGAAGCGGCCATCATCATTAAACTAAATAAGGTTACATATTTTTTAAACTGGATCATTTTTAGGAGAAATTAAGTAAGACTCAATTTTAGGCAATGACACCTTTAATGACAATGCCTTAACAGAATTTAACAATAAAAAAGCCGACATCACTGCCGGCTCTATTTTATACCTAATACGCCTTATTTATTTAATACTCTATCTTGAGATTGGCGGTCAACCATCCATCCCGGATAGGTTTTTATCGGAATACTAACTTCATTTAACTGTGCCATCTCCTCTTCCGAGAGGTTAATTTTCGTAGAATGCACATTGGATTTCAACTGATCAGTATTCTTAGCTCCAATGATAGTACTAGTCACTAAAGGGTTATGCCTCACCCATGCCAGAGCTATTTCAGCTGCTGAAACACCATACTTATCACCTATTGCCTTCTGCACATCTACAATATCGTAGGCCCTTTCTTTATCCACAGGAGGGAAGTCAAAATTATCCCTTCTGGAATTACCGGCTTTCTCCTTCTCCCGGGTATACTTACCAGATAGAAATCCTCCTGCCAATGGACTCCATGGCATTACTGCCAAGTTTTGATCTTCTGCCAGAGGTAAAATCTCCCTTTCGATATCTCTACCTGCAATTGAATAATAATATTGCATGCCTATAAACTTGTGCCAGCCATACTTTTCACTAATAGCCAATGCCTTCATCACCAACCAAGCCGGCCAATTACAAACGGCTACATACCTCACCTTACCCGTATTTACGATATCATTGAGAGTGCGCATTATTTCCTCTATAGGAGTTAGCGGATCATAGCCATGCACATACAATACATCTATATGATCTAACTGAAGCCTCTGCAAACTAGCATCTACTGAATTAAATACATGGTAGCGCGATAGACCTACACTATTTAAATTATCATTCATTCTACCCCTTACCTTTGTAGCTAACACCACTTGGTCTCGTGCTATACCTAAATCTTTAAGCGCCTTACCTAATAGCTTTTCAGATTCTCCGTAAGAATAAACATTTGCCGTATCTATAAAATTTATTCCCGAATCAATAGCAGCCTTAACTAAGTCACTAGCTTCTTGCTGTTGTAGTTTTCCTATATTTTCCCAATAGCCCTGTCCTCCAAAAGTCATTGTACCAAAACATAACTCTGATACTACAAGACCTGTATTTCCTAATGTATTATATTTCATGTTGTTGGTTTTATAAGTTATATCCTATTTTACGGTCTCCATAAGTATTTGTTAAGGATATACAAACTCAATTAGCCACAGCATTAGCCCCTACCAAAACGGCCATTTTTATTTCGCCACATACAGCTCTGAGCTCTAAAGGTTTATCGGCATATAAAAATTCGTTAGTTAAGATATTTTTCCATTGATATGGTGATTTCTCCGGTAATTTTAAATCTAGATTTTCGGGTAGTTCAAATGAGGCGTCTAAACATGTTACTACTACCAGCCATTCGTTTTTATACTTTCTGATAAACGAAAACACGCCTTCTCCAATTAATAATGGTAAATATTTACCTTCCAGAAAAAGCTCTGGGTTTTGCTGCCTTAAATGAAGTAACTTATAAGTTAAATACAGCTTACGCACGGCCAAATCCTCATTATTATTCCAAAAATCAAACAAAGCATTGACTCCTAATTTCTCTTTCTCCATAAGCTCGCTAAGCATTTTTTTCAAACACAGATAATCTACTGACCTTCTATTATCAGGATCAACAAAGCTGAGGTTCATCACTTCACAACCTTGATAAACATCTGGCACTCCCGGCAGGGTAAGCTTAAGCAACACCTGCACTTGACTTTTATAATGTGCCCCGGGTAAAACGCTTTTCATTAAAGGCCTAATAAGCTGCATAAAATAACTTTGTTGCTTTAATAATTGCTCTATGAAAGATTTACAACAAGCTTCATATGCACTATCCGGTTCTTCCCAATTGCTTTTTCGCTTGCCTTCCCTTAAAGCTTTCACCACATAATCGCTCAGCCTATTTACCCAAACATCATTAACTATTAACCCTTCAGGTATAGCCCCTATTATAGACTGATATATAAAATACTGATCGTTCAACTGCGGAAATTCACCCTTTTCAGGCTCATAATATTCAAAAAGCTTATCAACTACAGCAGTCCACTCCGAAACCTCACCACTTAAACTATTAAGCCTCATTCTTGCATCTTCACCTCTTTTAGTATCATGAGTGCTGGTAGCATTCATAGCATACGGGAAGTCCTGCTTTCTTGCTGAAACAAATTCGTGCATCATATCTACGCTTATAGCACTGACTTGCGGGTCTCCACCAACCTCAGAAAGGGACAATAAAGGATGATAATTATAAAATGTGGTATCTTCCACACCCTTGGCCATCAATGGACCTGTAAACTGAGAAAGCCTATTGACAAACAACCTCACCCTATTATAATGAGCTTCACTTAACTCAGCCTTTAAAAATAATGCCTCTAAAAAATCTAACTCAGGTATTAACGCATTATGCTTATGCCTTGCCTCATTTAAAGCTTCTTTTAAATAAGTATAATTAGCTCCCTCTAAAGGAAATTCTTCCGGATAAATTCGATATACCTCAAAGGCCACCATTAAGGCTCCAAGAGCTTCTTTTATTTTTGCCTTATCATAATTATGGTCTATCTGAAGGTCAAAAAAATAATCGGTCAGGTTATCCCATTCTCCGCCCATATACTTTTTTAACATTGTCCATTTATTGTCATTAACCAATTGGGAGTAATTAGAAAATGCGGTAGGCAGCGAATGATAAAAGGTTTTAAGCGCCTCTACACCCTGCTGGTTTGCAGTAAGCTGATTTACCTTGGTCAAGAATTGATATCCTGTTTCGCCCTGTATAGGCCAGTTAGGTGAAATCATTTCATCAGATTCAAGAATTTTTTCAACCACTATATAAGCATCTTCGCCCAGCAAACTTCGTAAGCGCTTGAGGTACTCAACAGGAGATCTTAAGCCATCAATGTGATCGATCCTCACCCCTTGTATTATATTTTCGGCATATAGCTTATAAACCAGAGAATGGTAATTATCAAAAACCTCTTCTTTCTCCATGCTGAGGCAGATTAAATCATTGATAGTAAAAAATCGCCTATAGTTAATTTGCTGCTCCGTATCCTTCCAATAAGTCAACTTATAATATTGCGTTGCTAACAATGCATTCAACAGACTTTTATCCTCATTAACCTGTTCTATTAAAGGGGTCATTTCAACTACACTAACCTGTGTAAGCCACAGTTTTTTATAAGTATTCCATGCATCATAAGAACAATGGACATTAGCCTGCGCTATAAACTTAGCTAAAGCTTCAGCTATTTCTGTATGCCCATTTCCCCTAAAAACATGCAGTAAATAATCATATGCAGGCAAAGAAAGAGGATATCGAGAATCATAATATGTAATATAAAAGCCAGTTTGATCTAGCTCTAATTTCACCTCCGCTTTATCCAAGCAACTTTTCAAATCACTCCCCAAAAAAGGGACCATTACTTTTTCTGGACATTTTGCATCACTCCAGTTAATATCAAAATAATTATAGTACTCTGAGATGGGACCTCTTTCCAGTACATCCATGAGTATCTTATTGTGCGGGTTAAAAGCCATATGGTTAGGCACAATGTCTTGTATCCAAAGCATACCATTCTCCTTTAACTTGAGAGAGAGCGCTTTTAATTCCTCGATACTACCTAGCTCAGGATTAATGACATGCGGATCGGTCACATCATACCCATGAGTACTACCCGGTGTAGCCATAAATATTGGTGAGGCATAAATAGCATTCACACCCAAAAGAGACAAATATTCAATTATTGCAGATAAATCTTTAAAGTTAAAATCTTTATGCAACTGCACGCGATAAGTACTAAGAGGTATATTCATAATAAGTTTTGAGTGGTAAGTACAACAACAGCATATGGAGCCACCAACAGCCCATCAGCATTTTGTGTAAGTAAATTATTAGACACACCTCCCCACTGTGAGGCACTGGAGTTCAACTGAACAATAAGGTTTTCAGCCTCTTTGAAAACAGCTGATTTACCATTAAAATTATAGAGTACAGTGTATTTACCTTCAGGTGTAGTAAATACAACTTTTAATAACCCAGAACTGAGCTGCTCAACGCTTAGCTGATTACGCTCCTGTAATGCCGAAAGCTTGATTTTCTTACGAAAAGCGATCAATGTCTTATAGTAACTCAAGAGAAGAGAAGAGGCTGCATCATCAATATTCCAGCCTAACTTACAATCATTAAATGTGGCCTCGCTCTGAGGATCAGGAATTTCCCCATCCCAGTCAAAGTGCTTAAACTCTTCTTTCCTACCATTACGCACCGCCTGTACCAAGTCTTTATCTGTATGGCTAATAAAATATTGAAACGGCCTTTCTTCAGCATACTCCTCCCCCATAAATAACATTGGCACATGTGGCGAAAGCAGCACCACAGCTGCAGCTAATTTAAGCTGCTCAAAATTCAAAGTTTTGGTCAATCGATCGCCCAACAAACGATTACCCACTTGATCGTGGTTTTGAGAAAACACTACGAAATTCCCATACGCTAAATCACCTACATACTTTCCAAAATTTTTCTTTCTGTGTGAAGAATACTGCCCAGTAAATACATATGAATCTTTTATAGCCTTCATTATTGGCTCGAGCCCACCAAAATCTTCATAATAGCCATTGACCTCGCCCGTTATCTGCGCATGCAATGCATGATGAAACTCATCTATCCACTGCCCAGAAAGACCATAACCTCCCTCCTTGGCAGGCCTTATATATTTAGGGTCATTAAGATCGCACTCCCCTATTAACACCTTCTCTACTCCATCCTCCTTTAGGCAGCTCACCTTATTAGATAGTTCCGACAAAAAATGCTTAGCACCAAAATCCCAAATAGCATGAACCGCATCTAACCTTAGCCCATCGATATGGAAGTCATTGAGCCACATCAGTGCATTTTGCCAATAATAATTCCGTACACCATCACAATAAGCATCATCAAAGTTGATAGCACTGCCCCAAAATGTTTTATACTTTTCTGTGAAAAAGGGAGCATAAGCCCCTAAATAGTTGCCCTCTGGCCCTAGGTGATTATAAACAACATCTAAAATTATAGCTATACCTTCTTTATGTGCTGCATCCACTAAAGTCATTAGCCCATGAGCTCCTCCGTAAGAGTCTTGCACGGCAAACGGAAAAACACCGTCATAGCCCCAGTTTCGATGTCCCGGAAACTGTGCTATGGGCATCAATTCAATGGTATTGATTCCTAAATCTTTTAAATAAGGTAATTTACTTATCACCCCATTAAAATCTCCTTCCTCAGAAAATGTACCCACATGAAGCTCATAAATAATCATTTCACTCATAGGTATGCCCTTCCAACCTTTATCATTCCACTCAAAATCTAAAGTTTCAACCGCTGACGCTTTATGCACGCCCTCAGGTTGAGATAGTGAGGCAGGATCAGGGTACAGCTTATCATCATCGAGCCTATAGAAGTATCTATTTCCGCTTTCTACATTAGGTAAGGTTACTGACCAATATCCGAAAGGATCTTTTTCAAGACCAAACTCCTGATCGTTTACAACTAAGACTACATTGTGCTGAAGGGGCGCCCAGACGGTAAACTCACATTTGCCATCGGACCTTATTTGAGCGCCTACATTTTTAGGTTTAAAGTGCATGAATAAAATTGGTTAGATATACCTATAAGACTGACAATATACATGCCATCAAAAAAAAGAATGAAGAAGGCTATTTTTTGCACCAAAAGCAGATTATAAATTAAAAAATACGGATGCCAGTTTTCACTGTAGACATATCTCCTCGCTAATTCGTGCATTTAATACTCACAAAATATACACATAAACATATTTAAATGAAGTATATTTCTTAATCGCCAATCAAAAACAGCCTAAAAAAACAGAAAGAATACATTCATCCATATTTTACAATAAAATATAAAAATTTAGCATGATTTAAGCACTAATGATGATATGAAAAATTCCACGATGGCAAATAGTGATTTTACCCTTACTCCAAATCAAACTATGAATATTACGGTTTACCCTGGCAAGCCTTATCCATTAGGCGCCACTTGGGATGGCAACGGAGTCAACTTTGCTCTGTACGCAGACAATGTTGACAAAATAGAATTATGCTTATTTAACTCTATTCATGACGAAACAGAAACAATAAAAATAAACATGCTGGAACGATCTCATCACGTGTGGCACGTTTATTTACCCAATATTAAACCCGGTCAATTGTACGGATACCGAGTACATGGGCCTTATGACCCTGAAAATGGATTAAGGTACAATGCTAATAAGCTGCTGATAGACCCGTATGCAAAATCCATTGCAGGAACAATAGAGTGGAATGATGCACTATTTGGCTACGAAATAGGTAATGAAGCTCAAGATATGAGCTATAGTCATATAGACAGCGCTCCTTTTATACCAAAGAGCGTGGTAATAAACCCCGAGTTTGACTGGGGGGGAGACTCACAACTGGGCATTCCTTATTATAAATCCATCATTTACGAAACTCACATAAAGGGCTTCACTTACTTAAACCCTGACATTCCGAAAGAAATAAGAGGAACTTATAAAGCCATTGGTCACCCTGCCACCATAGAGTATTTAAAAAAATTGGGCATTACAGCCATAGAATTAATGCCTGTGCATCATTTTATTACTGACCGGCATTTGACAGAAAGAGGCCTCACCAACTATTGGGGCTACAACACCATTGGCTTCTTTGCGCCAGACACACGCTATAGTAGCAGCGGAGTACTAGGAGAACAGGTAATTGAATTTAAAGAAATGGTGAAGGCCCTACACCAAGCAGGCATAGAGGTTATTCTTGACGTAGTTTACAACCACACTGGTGAAGGAAGCCACATGGGCCCTACTCTATCTTTTAGAGGAATAGACAATGCATCCTACTACAGACTAATGGGCGATATGGGTGATAGCAACAGGTACTATATGGATTATACTGGCACCGGCAATACCCTAAATGCAAACTTACCCAATGTACTTCGACTAATGATGGACAGCCTAAGGTATTGGATTACAGAAATGCACGTTGACGGATTTAGATTTGACCTGGCATCTACATTAGCAAGAGAATTGCACGAAGTTGATCGGTTAAGTGCCTTTTTTGACATTATACATCAAGACCCGATCATCTCACAGGTAAAATTAATTGCTGAGCCTTGGGACATTGGAGAAGGAGGATATCAAGTAGGCAAATTCCCTCCGGAATGGGGCGAATGGAATGCCAAATTTCGTGACTGCATGCGTGACTACTGGCGTGGAGCTGATAGCATGCTTGGTGAGTTTGCTTTAAGAATAACCGGGAGCCCTGACTTATATGAAGGCGACTATAGAAGACCTACGGCAAGTATTAATTTTATTACTGCTCACGATGGCTTCACCATGTATGATCTGGTATCATATAACGATAAGCACAACGAAGCCAATGGAGAAGATAATAAAGATGGAGAAAGCCACAATAGGTCTTGGAACTGCGGCATAGAAGGAGAAACTGAAGACACACACATTTTAAAGTTAAGAAAACAACAAATGCGCAACTTCATGGCCAGCCTCTTTCTATCACAAGGCGTACCTATGATAGTAGCAGGAGATGAATTAGCTCGCACGCAAAAAGGAAATAATAATGCTTACTGCCAAGACAATGAAATATCTTGGCTAAACTGGGCTGAAGGCGATACGGAACTCTTGGATTTCACCCGTAAATTAATCCAGTTAAGAAAAAAACACCCTTCATTTTGCAGAAGAAGGTGGTTTCAGGGACAATCTATACAGGGTGTAGGAGTAGAAGATATTGCTTGGTTTTTACCTGATGGCAGTGAAATGATTGATGAGCACTGGGACACTGATTACGCTAAATCCCTGGGTGTTTATTTAGATGGTCATGGCCTTAGATCATTAGGAACGCAAGGTGAAAAAATAATTGATGATTCATTTTATATAATGTTTAATGCTCATCATGATAATATCACCTACCAATTGCCTCAAGGCAAATACCACAAAAAATGGATTAAAGTATTAGATACATTCGATGCCTATATTGATGATAGTCATAACGAATATATTGCAGGCGACTCCATTACTGTTCAAGGTAGGTCATTGGTTTTACTAAAACATCCAATTTTAACAAAAACGTCTAATGATGAATGATTGTGACCATAAAATGAAGAGAGCGGCAGGCGTTTTACTGCACATCTCTTCATTACCTTCAACGTTTTATATAGGTGACCTAGGCCCCAAGGCTAAGCAATTTATTGATTTTTTACATCAGGCGGGTCAGTCGTATTGGCAAATATTACCATTGAGCCCAACAGAAGCTGCACAGAGCCATTCACCCTATAGTTCATATTCGGCAATGGCAGGCAATCCACTTTTCATCAGCCCTGAGACTCTAGCCTCTCAAGGATTATTGAGCGAAAAGGATATAAATAAATGCAGAAGCAAATCAAAGTCTCGGGTAGATTATAAAAAAGCAGTAAAAGTCAAAAAACAGCTTTTAAGCATTGCCTTTAATAATTTCAAAAAAAACAATTTAGACAATCATGCCCATTTTAATGAATTTATAAAGAATGAATCTTATTGGCTTCGTAATTATGCACTCTACTGCTTTATAAAGCAAAGTCACAAAAATAAACCATGGCATAAGTGGCCTAATAAATATAGAGATAGAGAGACTTTATCTATTAGCACAATAGAGAAAAACAATGAAGAGGAATTACTAAGAATTCAATGGGAGCAATATGCATTTCACCAGCAATGGGATGAAATAAAAAAGTATTCACATGAGCGCGGCATAAAGATTTTTGGCGACCTACCATTTTATGTCAGTTATGACTCTGCAGATGTATGGGCTAACCCTGAATTATTTAAGTTAAATACCAATAAAAAAATCTTAGGAATAGCTGGTGTTCCACCAGACTACTTCAGTAAAACAGGACAATTATGGGGAATGCCTGTTTTTAATTGGCAAGTATTAAAAGAGACCAATTATGAATGGTGGATTAAGCGTATAGGCAAAAATTTAAAATTTTACGACCTCCTCCGTTTAGATCATTTCAGAGCATTTTCAGAATACTGGGAAGTGCCGGCTGGCGAAAAAACTGCTGTTAATGGCGCATGGGAAAAGGGACCTGCCTTTGATTTTTTTGATACGCTAAAATCTAAATTCCCTCATTTACCATTGGTAGCCGAAGATTTGGGAGACATCAATGAAGAGGTACACGAACTAAGAGACCGCTACAGTTTACCCGGCATGAAAGTTCTCCAATTTGGATTCGGAGATGACATCAGCACCGCTGATCATGCACCGCATAATTTCGATAAAAACTACATTGGATATACTGGCACCCATGATAACAATACGTTAGTGGGATGGTATAAAAAAGACACAGACAAAACTACAAGACGAAGAATCGATGAGTATTTAGGCAAAAAATTAAACAAGAAAAACGTACATCTAGCATTTACTCAAATGCTATATACATCTGTAGTTAACATAGCCATAATACCTGCCCAAGATATTTTAGGCCTCGATGAAAAAAGCAAAATGAATACACCATCTTCCAATAAAGGCAATTGGCAGTGGGCTTTAAAAGAAAATGAACTGAAGAGCAGCCATGCGGATCTACTCAGAAAGTGGTGCCAACTTTATAATAGATAATTTGTGGGAGGTGTTAATATTCCCCTCCCTCAATTTTTTTTAGCCCACATTGGTTTCGAACGCACGCTGGATATCCCTATTGCTACCGAAAACTACCAAGATATCTCCTGTATCTAATATTGTTTCGGGAGATACAACTCCCAGCACTTTCTTTTTCCAAGACTCTTTGCCAAATAAATTCTTGTTTCGCGACTTCCTGATTATAGTAATCACGTTTAGATTATACTCTGCTCTGAAGTCACACTCTATTATAGATTTACCAACATACCTTTCTGGCAATTCTATTTCCAGAATATTATATTCCGGGGAAATTTCAAATGAATCAATTACATCTTTCAACTGCAATCTTTTAGCCAAACGAGTGGCAGATTCACTTTCAGGGCTTACTATCTCTTGCACACCTATAGCTTCAATGACCGTACGGTGCAATTCTGATATAGATCGACCAATAATTTTTTTAGCCCCCAGCTCTTTTAAGGTTGCTGTAGCCAATACAGAAGCCCCAAAATCTTCGCCTATACAAACAATTGCAGCATCACACTCTTTTAAAGGCAAGTTTTCCATAGCCGCTCTATCTCCAGAGTCCATACGCATGGTATGAGCTATTTTATCTTTGAAAGCATTCACCTTCTCCATGTCCTTATCAATACCAATTACCTCAAAGCCCATTTCCGTCAAGGCTATTGATAATGTAGAACCAAAATTTCCTAATCCTATTACTATATAATTCATGGTTAATAAATTCTCTTATGTGATAAATACACTCTCGTAAGGGTATTGATAAGTGTGAGATTTTGCTTTTCTGATGAGCGCAATAAGAATTGTAAGTGTACCAACCCTACCAATAAACATAGTAATAATGACTACTATTTTACTCAACATACTTAAATCTCCGGTAATACCTAAACTTAACCCTACAGTACTAAAAGCCGAAAAGCATTCGAAAGCAACTGAAATTAAAGGTAATTCTGGGTTAAATAACATTACAAAAAACACAGATAAACCTATAATTAAAAAAGACATAATAATAACTGAAAAGGCCTTTTTAACAGAACTATTGCTAATTTCCCTCCTAAACAATTCTACTCTTTGTTTATGCTTAGCTATACTTATAGTGTTGAGTACTGCTACTGCAAAAGTGGTAGTCTTCAACCCTCCGCCCGTAGAACCTGGAGATGCACCAATCCACATTAAAATGAGGTAGACCAAGATAGTTGGCACCGCCAAGCTCCCCATATCTACAGTATTAAAACCTGCCGTTCGAGGAGTTACAGTTCCAAAAATAGAAACAGCAATTTTTTCAGACCAACTCAGTCCTGCAAGGGTATTATTTTGCTCTGCCCACAGATAGGTAAAAAAGCCTGCAACTAATAAAACTGTTGATGTCACAAGAACAATTTTTGTATGTACAGTTAAGTGTCTGCCCCTGTGCCTGTATTCTCCGTTGCTGACAATCTGCTGCGTCTTGTTAAAAAGATAATACTTCACAGCATTATATATGTCAAAAATAACAGGGAAACCAATACCTCCTAGAATGACTAAAACAGCAATCACAATATGTAAAGAGTAGGTTGTTCTTACTAGCGGATGATACAAACCATTGGAAAGCGTAGAGAACCCCGCATTACAAAAAGCAGATATAGAATGAAACGCAGAGAACCAAGCTGCCTCACCTGGGCCTTTCATATCATCTCTAACAATAAAATATATAAATACAGTACCTAAAAACTCCATCAGAAGCGTAGACCCAATGATTTTCAATGTGGTAGTAACAATTTTATTCATTCGTTTTTCATTGATAAAATCCTGAATGAATAAAGTATTTTCAATACTAGAGCCTCCTTTAAAGAAAAAACCAAAGAAACTAGTAAAGGTCATAATTCCAAGGCCACCTACCTGTATGAGAATAAGTATTATAAACTGACCAAAATGAGTAAAATCATTGGCGGTGTCTAATGTGGCTAGCCCAGTTACACAAACCGCACTGGTAGCCGTAAACAATGCATTGATCAATGATATACCATTTGGCGTAGCCTTTGGCAACATTAAAAGTAATGTACCAATAAGCACTAGCAACAAGAAGCTACCGGTAAATAAAAGCGCAGGATTGAGATCAAGTTTTTGAAACTGAAGTGATTTTTTTGAAATTTCGATTATGAATAGAATAATAACATTAAATCGAATGATAGCTAAGTCAGAAACTATATTACCAACAATTAACTTACTTTCTTCACCATCTGGCACCCACAATTGAAAAAGTAAGATTACCAGCATTACAGCAAATAAAAAATACTCCGATATTAAAATTTGCCGCTTTAAGTTGCCTGTTAAAAGAGCCAACGAAAGCCTGAAAAATATCGTAAGTATAAATGTAAATATACAAATGAGATAATAAAGGTGGATATAGTCTATAACCATTGGGTCTAGCTTAAAACCCACTTCAATTATAACTCCCACAAATGCAATAAAGCTTATAATAAGAAGACCTCTATCGAGCACCCATCGCAATATTTTTTGCAATTTCTCCTCTATTTGATTCTGTTCAATATTCCGAATTAGCTTCAAAATCCCTTTTGTCTTTTATGAAACTTCAAAGATGTTGATTTTTTCTAAAGTCGACACGCTAATTCCATTTATTAAATAGGTGTAACTCACAAAGTAATCAGCAACTAATCAGTTGACCAATAATAAATTTATCAATACATGCCATTTAATCATTATCCGAGGGCTTTAAACTCCCATCAAAAATCAAAGGCTATAAGCCCCACAATGTATGGCAATTTTTATAAATAAAATAATTATTAGCAGCCCAATTACAAAGCACCGATCATATAAAGAGTGGATTCAGCTCTTGTCTTTTTATAGATAAGATTACATTGGGAGAATGACACTGACTTAGATTAATACGCAATAATAACTTTACCCACACCCAAAGGACTTTTAATTAAACTACTTTTCTATAGGCAATAGAGGTTGAAACGCCTTTAAAAACAAAAAGCCCGCTTATACGGGCTTTTTGTTTTTAAGTATTCATTATTGTTATTTCAGAACATTAAACTTTCTAATAGAAGTCTGCCCTTTATCATGAATTTTCATAATGTAAACCCCTGAAGTATAATCACTCAACGGTATACTTGTTACCACTTGGCTTAAGTCATACTCATCAAGAAAAACCCCTAAAGAATTATAAAGTTGAACTTTAGCATCCTTGGAGATAAACCCAGTAATCTTTTCGACTTTTATTTCATCATTAGCAGGATTTGGATAAATAACCACACTTTCTCCCAATAAGTCAGGAGCAATACCAGTAACTGCGGCCTTCCTTGCAGATATGTCCAACGAAGTTTCTCTAACTTGCAATACCTCTTTAATAGGGTACCCATATTTATTCAAAGTAGGCCCATGAGTATATTGAACCATTCCTATTAAACTATAATCTCCAGATTCTATATCCATTAATGGCTTCCATGTAGCATCTAGCATGAGCTCGGCACCACTTCCTGCCTCCCACGTTCCTACTTTACTAGCCCCGCCCATATATGGTAAATATTTAACAAACACGTTTTTCATTATTTTACCTTGGTATTCTACTTCCTTTTTAACCACAGCTACAGTAAGCATCATTGTTAAGTTACCATCCCAGGTGTCTAATAAATCGTGCGGATTAATATTTCTTACAGCATTAGCACTTACATGCACAAAACCATTATTATCCTTTTCATAATCAATATTTACATCAAAAGGAGAAGCCATTAACGCCTCTCTACTGTATTGCTTCACCCCCCAGCCAGTAGAAAAATAATTAGTATCTAATAATTCTCCATTGACAATAGTATATCCGGGTCCTCCAAGGCCATAGAAGTACCTTCGGGTAAGGTGATCATTATCCATATTTTTAGGAAAATACTCATTATAATAGAAAGGATCTTCTCCCTCATGAGTATGGTACTGAATGTAGACAATGCCAGTGTTATCTTTCGTAAATTGATCTACAGCATCCCTTTCACTGTTAATGTCATTACCTTGAGTAACGTTAGTAAAATGCTCAATTAAAACATTTCTAGTCTTATTTTTTATCACCACATCATCAAAAGCAAAGCCATAACCAGTCTCTCCATCTCTAGCTCCGGCCCCAAGATTTAAAGAAGCAAAAGCCACCCTAAACTTAACCGGAACGGATCCTAGATGCGCCCTATCAGCACTATCTTTGGCAACCTTTTTAGGCTCACTTAGATCAAAAGCCGCTGTAACCCACTTTGATTCATCAGAAACTCCCGCCCAACCAATAATTGAGCCTCCAGGACTTGCTGAAATACTGGATTCTGAATACCAGTTTAACCCTCTTTCTTGCTCTCCCACTCTCTGCCATTCTGTATCATCCATTTGAAGTTTGTATTGAAGCACAGCCCCCTCTAACAAAGGTGTATTATACCAAACCTTCATTTCCAGCAAAGGAGCTTCCCAATCATCAAGGTCAACACAGGGGCTTTCCACCCAGCTACTTTCATTATTATTAAATGTTCCCTCTAAATTGTTCGTAACCCAAGCAGTAGATCCAAACTTATCACCTAATGACCAACTGCTATTACGAGCCTCACCATTCGCATTATCCGTCTCAAATGTTGATATCCAATTTTTAACCCCGTCAAAATCTTCTTTATAAACTTTATTACCTGCCTCTTCCACTAGTTCAACAGGCTCAAATATGGCCACTCTCTTACTAACAGTATCCGCACAACCAGATCTTGTAGTGGCACTATGTTTTATATTATAAACTTTAGACTCTGGGAACTGTACCGGCTGATCATTATTGTCATCATACTCGTGTATAGCATCTCCAAAATCATAATCCCAACTCCATTTCACCAGTTCGTCACGATGCTCCGTAGTTGGAGCTTCTGACCTGTCTTTTAATGTTACATACTGAAGATAGTCACAAACATCAGAAGCTATAAAATCTACGATAGGATACTCTCCAACCACTACCGAAACATTGGAAGCCTCACTATAACAGTGAATAGTTTTATCTAATAATCTAACTTTAAACAGCTCTTCCGTTGCAATAAGATCACTTACCCCCGAATTGTACAGCCAAGTTTCCTCTTGAAAAATATCGTTTTCATCATACCAACTAAGGCTATAATCTTGAGGATTAGGAATAGTATCGGCCTGTTCGAGATGTAGTGCAGCTATTCTTCCTCGCTCACTAGTGCCAACGCAATATGCCAATGTAGTATCCAATAGAGCCTCGGGTAGCTCATTTACATCAATATGAGCAGTTTCTTCTGAATAACACCCCTGCTTACTTGTAAAGGTCATGGTAATGTCATAGCCATCTTCGCTAGGCGGAAAATAATTATCTGCAGTTAAATTCCCCGTAGGCCCTTCGACTTCATCAACATTGTTAACATCTTCAAAATACATAAACTGCACATTATTGGGTAAAGCTATCTCTTGCCCTGTAGCATTGTCAATAACACTAAAACTTTCTGCTTGCGGATTTCCAAGCAGGCTAATAAGTTCACCTTGACAATAACTACTATTTAACGCTTCATTAGCTCCGACAGTAATACTTATGTTTCTTTCATTAACAATATTAATCGTTTGAACAGCTGTATTAACCTCTTCTTTATCTTCTATCTTAACAAGATATTCAATATCAACAATTAATGTAGCTTCCTCAGTACCTGCAATTGCCTCAGGAACTATATAATAAAGACGTTTTCCTTCCTCATCAAAATCAGCAACAAT
This sequence comes from Fulvivirga sp. AWR4_260, assembly GCF_056158185.1. NCBI lineage: Bacteria > Pseudomonadati > Bacteroidota > Cytophagia > Cytophagales > Fulvivirgaceae > Fulvivirga > Fulvivirga sp. AWR4_260. The sequence goes on along the minus strand of NZ_JBSWSU010000001.1, from coordinate 1,239,465 downwards.
AGCCCCTGTAATATTTTGAGACGTCATGTTACTTAAACTTACTCTTTCTATATTTTCACCAATCCAACCAATTTCAACGGGCTCTGTTATATTGCTACAAATAACGCCACCAGTTATTCCTGTAATTTGCTCCGCACTATTAGAATTATATGGATCCAATAAGAACCTAAATACACTACCACAGGATTGTTCAAAATAAATATAAAAAAGTGCGTCTATATTACCCACCTCTTGCGTTGAAAAATAAATTTCACCCTCAATTTCCACTATGGCATTCTCATAAGGTGAGGCACAAGAAAAAGTACCAGTTATAGATCCCCCAGAAATATCTTCAGGGATTAACTTTATGAGTCCAGCATTGTTAGGGTAAACAGTTATTCGTTCGTTGTGCTCATTAACTGTAGTATTAAGAAACTCATTTTCGAGATTTATCCTTACGTCCTCAAGTGCTACTACTTTTGTAACATCAACCTCTACCGGATCAGAAGTACCAACACATAACGTACTAGTTGATGCTGCATATATTTCATGTCTACCTTCACTTAATTCATCCGTAATATATTCTGCTACATTTTGAGCTAGAGGTGTATCATTACCTACTTCATAAAAATCAAAACTGGTATCATCATCACTTGTAGCAGTAAAGGTTATAGACTCACCTTCGCAAATATTGATTTCACTAGCTTCAATATTTACTTCTGGGGCAGTTTCCGTAGTAAAATTAGCAAAAGCAAAACCATTGGCTCCTTGATCTACTCCTCTTAATAAAAAGTCTCCTCCTGTACCAGCGCTGCTTTCTAAGCTGAACCAGTTTAAATTCCAACCGTCATTTATTACTTCTATTTCAACAGTGTAAGTTCCCGCAGCATCAATATTCACAGTTCTAGAGAAATCTTTCCAGTTATATAAACCTGATTGGCTAGCCGGCTTAAAATCCGATAACGTTACCCTCTTCTCCGTATTAGTGTCAACATTCCTTAAAACGAGATCAAATTCTGCATCATCATCCCAAGCAGATGCATTAAAAATAATTGTATAACCTCCTCCTTTCGGGAAATAAATATTATTATATGTGAACAAATCATCACGCTGAACATTTTTCAAATTTTTACACCCATTATATACAGCATCTCCACAATTCTCTACTCTATTAGACTGGCCAGAAGTAAAATTTTCCGCTTCAACTTTTATCATCTCAAATGAGTTATATATATAATAAAGCCTCCCATTTGTTTGCCCCCCAGTGGAACGTACCTCCAAATTTTTTAAAATCAACTCATCTAGCACATCCTGCTGATCAACATCAAAAATAATTTCTAACCTACTATCTCCATTCGAATATCTCACATCAAAATTAAAAACCTGCCCAAAATCATTAGTATTTCCTAAGTCCAGGATGGATGAAGCACTAGAAACCTCGTTATTAAAAACAAAACCATTGCTTAATTGCAAAACCAATTTTCTAGTTCCCGGCTTAAAGTTTCTTTTATGCCCTTCAGAAATAACGATATTAGGAATTTCGGTAAACTGATTCGCTCCTGCACAAAGCGTTAAAGCCACAGGTACTGGAGATACATTATTTCTTAAAGTCTGATTTGACAACTTAACTACACTAGTAAAGCCTTCACTATTCTCAGCCACAACATATATATCAAATAATAAGAAGTCTTCAATACTGGTAACATCAACATTACCCGTATTAGAATCTCCTATATTCCATTGAAAATTACCAGTCACTTTCGGAATATTATCAAAGACATTATTTGCAAACTTGACATCTGAAGTAGGAATAGTAGTATTATTTGGCACTACTCCAGCCTCAGTCACAACATAATAAATACGACCACCTGTATTTAAAGCTCTGGTAAAGCCAAAGGAAGTACCATTTTCTTCCTGAGAGATCGTTGGTCCTTCAGTAAAAGAAGGTAATGCTCCTAAAGTAAGCTCCTGTACCTCCGTTTTCTCATTATTAACATTTACGCCTACAAGATAAATATCATATGCACTATATGTAGAAGGCAAGGCTGAAATATCTATAATTTTAGGGTCATCTCCTATTCCATATGCAACATTACCTAAAAGATCGTCCGTATCGAACCCTCCAGCTCCACTAACAATTTCATCTTGCGATGGAGTATCACTTCCAACTTCTCTAATAACATAATAGACAACAACATCAACATTTAATTCTGCAGTCAAAGTAAGAGTACCAACCTCTGCACCATGACCTATCAATGTTGTAGACAGAAATGTTGGTGGTGCAATTAAATTGATCTTTTCAACGGTTGTTTCTTCATTACTTAAACTTACCCCTATAACGAAAATATCAAATCCACTATAATCAGAGGCAAAAGAACTAATATCAATAGATTCTTGTTTTTGCCCATCGGTCGTTACATACGAAAAGTGTCCTGAGATATCGTCAGCATCAAATACCCCGTTGGCATTGATAACATCTGATGAAGATGGAGTATCAGTAATGTCTCCTTCCTTTGTAACAACATAATAAATAGTAACATCACTATCTAATTGTACGGACAAATCTATTGTGTTACTTGTTCCGTTTGCCACAGATGGGTTCCCGTCAAATGCGGGTTGAGCAACCAATTGCCCAACAGACAAAAGACTAATAATAAAAGCTATATAACTAATTTTAGACATACTGATACTCCATTAAATTTTAATTCTTTATTAAGCGTAAACTAGCAGCGATCCCCATATCAATATCTTCCCAACTAATTCCTTTTGAATCAATATAAAGCGACACTCTCTCTTGTTGATTTATAGACGCGGTAAGTAAAATGGTATGAGTTCCTTGTCCGTTAAATCCTGATCCAGATGATGTAATATTACCCGCATATTTGGCATTGAATCCTGATATACCTCCATCAATAAGTTTGGGGCGAGCAACAGCATCTCCACCCAAAGTGCTAAGAAGTACTTTATAGTCATCCTCAGAAGGAACTGACCACCCTGATGGAACCAGCCCAGTGAAATTTGATGACAAATATAATTTACCATATTTCTCACAGTTTTCAGGCTTATCTTGATAACAACGCCCTGACTCGCTCGTATAATTCAAGTTTTCTGCAAACCAAACTTGATTACCTATTTTCACAACTTTATAAACCTGATTGTCTCTGGCATCAGTATATTGAGCTAAGTCATCTCCGTCCACTTCTACTTCAGTAGTACATCCACTGGCAGATTTCACCGTTACCGTATAATCTTTAGCTTCATCTACATCAAAAGTATTTTCAGCTTGGAAGTTAGCGCCATCAAGGCTGTAAGTAAAATCCCCTTCTCCTTCTACTGTGATAGTGTAAGCTTCTGCAGTTACTTCCACATCCGGACTGGCAACAATAAGGTTTTCAACAGAAGACTTACATCCATTATTATCCATCACTACTAATGAATAAGTACCCTCGTCAAGGTTGGTGAAAGACGTACCATCCTGAAAATCTGTTCCGTTATTAATAGAGTATTTATATGGCGTTGCTCCTCCTTCTACATTAACTATAGTAATAGTATTGCAGTCAGTACTTGTAGCATCAAAGCTAATACTAGTTGCTGCACAGTCAACGCCACTTTCTTCTCCATCATCATCTCCACAGCTTACCCAGCTTAGTGATGCAAACGCCATCGCGAATAATGGCATTCTTCTTTTAATTGTTTTAAACATGGTTGATTTTAAATTTTTCATTGTAATGGTAAATAGTTAAGATTTTAAATAAACTTAATGCCATATTTCATTAAGTCTTAGCCAGTTTACTACGTAAGTCTTAGCCGCTAAGTTTAATTAACATCAAATTTATCAAGTGCTCTCAACTATTTAAACTAAATGTAGGATTTCGCGCAATTTTGCAATTATCACGCAACATTCAAAATAAATACACTATTTATTTATAAAATTATATTTATATATACATTACGAAGTAAAAATCAATACTTACGAACTATTATTACGTTAATAAGAAAATGAGTGTTATTAAATTATTAATACTCAGCTTATCATATTTGAAGGTTTTATGCATAAAAAACTCATATACCACCATTTAAACAAAACCATTTAAGTTTTCCCCTATTTTGAAACTATAAAAAGACAAATATTTAATTAAACATTAAGCATTTGAGAAATGTAAGAAAACAGCGCCCTATACTGAATAAAACCATAAAAGCCTCTCATATCTGAGAGGCTTTTGTCCCGTCCTGAAATAGCGTTACACAAAAAGTAACGATATGAAAGAACGAGAAGAGAATCAGTATGTTAAACGCACACAAAAAGATTATAGCTACGCTTTTAAATTAGCAGTAGTTGAAGAAGTAGAAAGAGGCCACCTAGGAGTAAGAGCTGCTCAAAAAAAGTATGGCATTCAAGGAGATGCTACGATAAGAAAGTATGGAACTGTAGATTGGGATAATAAATCACAGCAACCAATGACTAAATCTCCTGAACAAAAATTACTAGAGCTTGAGCAGAAAGTTCGTTTACTAGAAAAGCAAAATGCAGAACTAGAGAAGAAGGCATCTGTAGCTGATAAAAAAGCTATCTTCTTTGATATGATGATTGATATTGCTGAGGAAGAGTTCAAGATTCCTATTAGAAAAAAGTCTTTACCCGAACAGTGGATCGCTTCAAAGTCGAACAACAAGAAAGCTTAACAAGCACCTGTAGACTGTTAGGGGTGAGTAGGCAGGTATATTACAGATCTAAGACATCACGCTCCAAAAAGCAAAACGTTGCAAAACAAGTGATTAAAAGAGTATCAGACATCAGGTTGAGCATGCCAGAGTTAGGTACTCGAAAACTTTATTCTATACTTCATCCAGAGTTACAGCGCCTGGGTGTAGGCAGAGATCGCTTATTTACCATATTGAAAGCAAATCGTATGCTGATAGTGCCGAAGCGTAGTTATCAGATCACAACAAACTCACATCACAGGTTCAGAAAACATAAAAATTTAATTGAAAACATTAGTTTTAATCGACCTGAGCAGGTTTGGGTATCTGATATTACTTATATCGGGAATCGAGAGACTCCGATGTATCTGTCTTTAGTTACAGATGCTTATTCAAAAAGGATTATGGGGTTTAATGTATCAGATAGTCTTCATGCTACGGGAGCAACTACTGCTTTAAAAATGGCAATTAAGAATAGGAAATATAAAAACGAGCCTTTAATCCATCATTCAGATAGAGGACTACAATACTGTGGAGACATGTATCAAAGTCTTTTGAATAAACATTATGTGAAATGTAGTATGACTGAGAAATATGACCCTTATCAAAACGCCATTGCTGAAAGGGTCAACGGCATACTTAAACAAGAGTTCATTAAAGGTATTTTGATCAATGATGTGGAACTGATGTCCAAATTAGTGGCTCAATGCATATACATCTATAACAACAAAAGACCACATTACAGCTGCCATATGCAAACACCAGAGAAAATGCACCAACAGAGAATGATTAAAATCAGAACCTATAAAAAGAAAAATATCAAGGCCCTATAGGGCCTTGATATTTAATTATTTATCCTTGTATAAACTGTAACGCTTATTTAGGACTAGTCATATTGACATAATGTTTATTTGCCTATTTCAAACCTTCCATCCTTTGTAATAGTATAGTTTATCTCCTCACCTCCATTATTGTATTGAATGCTATTCTTTGTCACTAATAAACTACCCGTTCTATTACTTAACCCATAATACAAATCACTAAAGTTAATTTCAATTTGATCTATTTTCTTCCCAGAATTTTTATCGATAGTAATTAATATGAAATTTGATACAATACAATAAGGAAGGCCATCAACAGAGTCTGAATCCCTTTTAGCCAATGTTAATAACCTAATATTAGGTTCTAAATCAAACATACGATTAGCATAATACGAATAACCCCCTTGTGTATAGTACATACCTTCTTCTTCATTCCAATACCTATGGTATATCTTAGAGAGCTCCTTGCCCATTACATGCCCACCCTCTTTTTCTATATTATCCTTAACTACTTGGTTTATTGAATCAATTAAATCATAACGATCGGTATTTTCTCGATTCAAATCATCATTTAATACGTCTAAAATGAAGCTATTCCGTATTGAAGTAATAAAACCTCCTCCATTAATATCATCAATATCATCATATTTAAATCGATAAGGTAACTCAGATACTGATCGATATGATTTTCTATACAATACTTCAACTTCAGGACTCATAGTAGTTGCCAAACTATCTGTATCTTCTTTTTTCTCTGATTGATCTTTCATTTTTTGATTACATGAAAACACAACAATTGAAAAGACCACAGCTACAAAAAACTTGTTCATCATTAATTCGTTTTAGTTGATTTACTATTCAAAAATTCATTTACTGTTCTTCCACTCCAATTTACTTTACTGCCTTCACCGATTTCTTTACCAAGGTCAGTCAATATTTTATTAACCTGTTTAATTGGTTTTACCAAATCATTTCTAGTATAAATCGATTTTTGTTTATCAACAGCCAAATCTTCAGGTGTTTTCTTTTTTCTTAACGAAGTAGACTCTCCGTGATTAGACATACTCATCCTTGATATATTGATAATGCTCGACAAAGAGTGTGAACCCGTTGCATTTAACAAATCATATTTATGGCCTGTCACCATATCTCCAGCATTTCCCTCAATAGTATATATAAACAGATCATCCCCTGAAGTATCTAATTTTTCAATCATGGTCGTATGACTTGCATCAAACTTAGAATGTTTACTATACTTAAATGAGTTATCCTCTCTTCCAGTAACTATCATTATATCTCCAGTTTGAGGAGTAAAGTTTTTTTCAAAAAAATCTAGAACTAATTGTTTTTTAACCTCTTTAGAGGATGCTTTTCTCACATTTAGCCTTAATGTAGCCCAAACATTATCATCACCCAATTTCTTAGCACCAGCAAATCTTCCTCCATGAGTCTTATCGTAATTCCAAAATTCTTCATGCCCATTAGAAAGCTGCGATCCACCCCACACACCCCTTTCCTTTTCGGCTGCATCACCTCTATTAACAGCATAGGTACCCAATACATTACTGTAAATATAGCCAACAAATTTAGCACACCAAGGCGCCACTGATTTGGTTTCCTTACTATTCGTGTAAATGCTATAGACATCCACAAATTCCCCACTATTCTCAGTTATGCCCCCTTTACTATTACGCTCCCACTTTTCCCCTTCATAAAATATTGTCCCTAACAAAAACTCCATTTTAGCGGCCTCAAATGCCACCTCTCCTAAGACTTTTAACTTTTCCTCTATCGAAAAATTTTTCTGTTCCTTAAAAGCCTTTACCAGAGAGGGATAGTAATTTAATTGTCCTCTTAAATAGTTAACTAAAAACCTAGACCTAGCATGATTATTTTTTTTACTTTCACTTTCCTTAATCTTCAACTTAAGATTTTTTGCTACATCAGACAGTTCTTTATTTGCCTTAATTTCTCCTTTTAATTGTTCACGCCACCCAACAGCTTCTTCAACTCCATTCAATTCTGCTAATAATATCTTCATTAACCCCACATCCAACAAAGTGACATTCGATTGCCCCAATTTACTAAGAAAACTCAAGGTAATTTCACGAGCCTCAGGTCGATATACCTCCAAACTTTTAACAACAAAAGCATCATTATATATAGCATACTTGGCTAATGTACTGCCTTTTGATCTTGCCGATAATTTTTCCGGCACTAACTCTTTCACCTTATCTATTGTTGGTTCCAGAGACTTAATCTTAGCAATTTCTGCCTCTCTCTTTTCTTTAGCAATTATTTTGTGAACAAAAGTTTCATTCTCAAGCCTCCCGATTGTTTGCTGTTCTAATTTAAATTGCTCTAATGTCTGAACTTCTGAGAGATCAAAACCCCACGAAAATCCCGATCCCTCCTTTAATAAAGCATAAGCATATTTCAAAATATCTACATCCAAATTAGGCAAATCATTAGCGCCAATGGCTAATATCATATTGATTGCAAAACGTTTTTTCTCTCCCTCACTTTGTAACTTAAATATTTCTTTCATCAATGCTGGATTATAAACAGCATACTCTGACATTTTATGGTAATCATAATCATTCATTACGCCTAAACCATTAGACAATATAGAAAATGCTGACTCTGGCGTGGCTGGAATATTTACAATAGACGAAATTCTCTCCTTCTCCTTTTCCTTTTTATAATATTTCCTTCTAGCTTCAACCACACTCTTTGCAGTATGATTTTTCATTGCTTTTAAAGTACCGCTACCCGGACCTCCAATATTTCCATCAGGGCTCCATCCAGTTGGATCTATAACTTCTTGCTGGAATAAATATATAGCAGCAATAGTTTCTTTTAATTCACCCTCTGGTATCGGAGTTTGCTGAGATCGCATATCCTTAAAAGATTCATTGTGCACCTCCGCATCAAAAGCTGTCTCAGACAACAAGCCTAAATGTAAAAGTATAATTTGGACACGATAAACATCTACAGGCTTATTCACCCCTCCTTCACCAACACCTTCTGTTATATTTGTTTTTTGAAGATGCTCCGCAATTAAAAATAAAGAATTCGGTGATTCTGTGGCAATGGTCGACACCTGCATATTAAAAGAAGAGATGCTTGAGATAAACTCATCTTGTGAAACCATCGCATCAACACTTTGTTCCTCAGAAGTAGCTACATCCTCTTCCCTATTATCATTCCCTTGACGTTGAGCCATTAAATCAACTTGCTTCCACCCAGGAACCCTAATAAGCGATCCTATTTCAAATTGGCCAGTTTCAGCATTGTATTTATCTTCATTTTGCGATACCAATTCATCTTTGGTGGCATGGTAGATCTTTTCAAGATCTGACATAAAACTCCATGGCATAATCTCATGCTTACCTGCCCATAAAATTTTAGGATCCACATATGGGATCAAAAAATCTAACCTAGCTTTTTGTCTCCCTTTAGATAAGTTTCCAAAATTACCTCCTTCTACAGCAATGTAAAATGCATCTACATCATTAGCAACCACTGAGCGCTGCAAAAACACACGTGTTTTAGACTTATAATCGCCCCTATAAGCCATGTCTATCAAAACTTCTTTTATTGCAGGGTGAAGATTTTCCCAGTCCGTTACTCCATACGCATCAATAACATCATCCTTAGTCGCTCCTTTTTTGGCTACTGCTGTTTTTTGAGCATAGGTATATTTATATAGCTCTTGCTGCTGCTCTACGGTTATCTCTGTAACCTTATTCCTATTATTCTTCACCCAAGCTTTAGCAAACTTAGCCTTTAAACCAAATGCACCTGCATATTCACTTTTATCAATCCCGACCTTTTCCATTACTGCTTTTGTTTCCGCAGGCGTACCATAATGACCTAGATCGAAACCTATACCTATTGTAACTCCAGAATTATCACCAGGCCAGTGGGGTTTTCTTGTATAAAGGGCATGATCAGAGGCCACACCGTTATTTCCTCCTTCAGCATCAAAGGTTAAAGCACCTGGAACAATTTCGGGAAAATCTTCATTATTATACTCTAAAGCCACTTCCTCGGCAACTTGGTCATTTACATCAACCCCCACTGATTCTTCAGCAGCTGAACTTACAACAAGCTCAGCATTTTCGACTTGAGAAACATTTACAGTTTGCGTATTAGGAATTAATATTTCCTCATATTTTTGATAACCACTCCATCTTGGAGTCGTAATATAATGGCCATTAGGATTAGCAGCTATAATGGCCTCAGAAGTAACACCAAATCTTGCTGCTATATTTTTAAGATGTTCTCCTGGCTGTACAGTATATTTAATAAATGTAGGCGCTGCATTGATAGCAGCTTCACCTTCAACCATATCCACTTCATGAGTTTCGTTAGTTGTAGTAGTTGATGATTCAGCAACCGCCACTGATTCTTCAGCAGCTGAACTCACAACAAGCTCAGCATTTTCGACTTGAGAAATATTTACATTTTGCGTATTAGGAATTAATATTTCCTCATATTCTTGATAACCACTCCATCTCGGAGTCGTAATATAATGACCATTAGGGTTAGCCGCTATAATGGCCTCAGAAGTAACACCAAATCTTGCTGCTATATTTTTAAGATGTTCTCTTGGCTGAACAATATATTTAATAAATGCAGGTGCTGCATTGATAATATCTTCACCTTCTGGCTCAGCTGTAGCTCCTTCTGCACTCACTGCCGGGGCAGCAGGGTCTAAGCCAGTTTCAGACAAAGGCTCTTCTTCCACTATAGCATGGTCGATAGCTTGCTCCGCACTTACTGCTGGGGCAGCAAGATCTACCCCCGTTTCCTCTTGTGTTTCTTGCTCCCCTGTTGCTGCTGAATTATCACTGATAGCCATGGCTTGCTCAGGTGAGACTGCTGGAGCTGTAAAATCTAAACCTTCTTGTTCCTGCTCCTCGGTTTCAGCAACCGTACTGTTAGTAATAGCTAAAGCCTGCTCAGCAGATACCGCTGGCGCACTAAAATCCAGCCCTCCAAAATGAATATCTTTAGGTGCAGAAGCAAGTTCGTTACTCGAGGCAGCTTTAGATGATATGCCACTGGTTTTAGCTACCAAATCTAAATGAACGGGCATATTGACAGTTTTACCCTCATTATACCCTTCCCAGCTATTTTCATGTCTATAAACTAGATCTGGGTTCGCAGCTTTTATCTCCTCTACAGTAATTCCTAGCTCAGCAGCTATCTCCCTCATGTTATCACCACGCTGTACCTTGTACGGTACTAGTTTCACCGCAGGGTTATTTCCCTCAGAATTAAGGATAGGGTTATTAATATCTGCAGTTCTGGGTACGGTATTACTCCTTGTATTAGAGGGAGGAGTTACGGACCTGTCATTCAAATTTCCTTCTCGCATAAAGCCCCGATTCTTATAAATTAATAAACCGAGGAGTTAAACTTATCCGCAGGCTTATTAGTCTAAAAAATTACTTCAAGACTTAAATATAATAAAGTAAAATTTGTAAATAACATTATAGATAAAATTTTTATTGAAAAAATAACATAAAACACAGAGGGACTGTGAAACCATACTCACCTCACTTGATTATAATGCATAAAATCATTCTTTAACTATACCTGAAACATTAATTTTACTATGCATTAAGCGAAAAGAATAGATTTAACAACCACTATGATTAATGAGGATTTAATAAAACAGATTCAGTTTATTAAAGAAATTGATAAAATTAAGTACATAAAAAGACGCACCAGACTTTTTAATAGTGACATCAATGAAAATGATGCTGAGCACAGCTGGCATTTAGCGATGATGGCACTTGTATTAAGTAACTATGCTAATGAAAAAGTGGATGTGTTGAAAGTAATAAAAATGGTTTTAATTCACGATATAGTGGAAATTGACGCTGGAGACACGTTTATCTACGACCAAAATAAAAGCCATGATAATACGGAAGAAGAGTTAAAATCTGCACAACGAATTTTTGGAATGCTCCCGAAACAACAAGCCCGAGAGTTAATTGAAATTTGGAAGGAATTTGAAGCGGGCATATCCATAGAAGCGAAATTTGCACGTGCCATGGATCGTTTGGAGCCACTATTACAAAATGCATCTAACAATGGAGGGACTTGGCGAGAATATGATGTTAAATATGATACGGTTTTTAACAAGCAAAAAGCCATAAAAAACGGATCAGAAGAGTTATGGAAATACGCTCAAGAAATACTGGATGAAAGTGTCGCCTCAGGGATCTTAAAAAAGTAACCCGCCCTATAAGCCTGCAAAACCACACTTGCAGGCTTTTTTATTGGTGCATCTAACCCAGAGAATTTTAAGTAAAATGAATTACAAAAGTCATTATTACTACAACACTCCATTGAAATATATTTTTTTACATTAAATTCAGAGGGCTAAGTGAGATAAAAAGCTGGATATCGTTTATCCTATTACCTCATTTACTAAACTATAAAAGCATGAAATTAATTACATGGAATTGCAATGGAGCATTGAGAAAAAAATTCCATGAAATAGATTCATTAAATGCTGACATATACATTATTCAAGAATGTGAAGATCCCAAGCAAACCAATGACAACTTATACCATGAATGGTCGAAAAATCATTTATGGGCTGGAGATAATAAAAATAAAGGAATTGGAATCTTTGCTTCTGAAGAAGTCTCCATCAAGAGATTAAACTGGACTAATAAGTATAAAGACCATACTGTAAAACACTTCTTACCGTGCATAGTAAATCAGCACATTCAACTTTTAGCTGTATGGGCTCACCACAACAATTCACCAACATTTGGTTACATTGGGCAATTCTGGAAATATCTACAAACCAACAAAAGACTCTTCAATAATATCATTATTGCAGGGGACTTGAATAGCAATGCCATCTGGGACAAATGGGATCGATGGTGGAATCATTCCGATTGCACAAATGAGCTTCTTGAATTAGGTATAGTAAGTGCTTACCACAAATTAAAGAATGAGCAATATGGGGATGAATCTCAGCCAACATTCTTCCTTCAAAGAAATAAGAGCAAGGCATATCACATTGACTATTTCTATCTATATGAGAATTTTATAACGCAACAGTCTACTATAGCAATTGGAGAACAAACTAAATGGCTAAAAATAAGTGACCATTTACCATTAATTCTTGAAATTTAGCATAATAGAATCATTACTGATCAATCAGGAATTTCAAAAATATGTCAATAAATAATCATTAATCACAAGATCAATTAACGTTTAATGGCTTGATTCTTTCAGAGAACGAATTTCTCAAAAATCAATTTGACTGAATTTGGAAGAGCTATAAAACATGAAGTGTAACACCAGCAACTGGGAAGATTACAGAATTTCTCAATGATGGGCCAGGGAGTTTGAGGTAATCGACAAATACTGAGAGTAAAGGTGTAAACCATATGAAATTGCTAAAGGCTATAGTTATGGCACCAAAACGATAGCCTCAGGTATAATAAAGATGAATGCCTTGAACCCCCCCCCTATCATACGCAAGGAAAATAACATATAAAGATTGTGATGATAAAGCTATGAAAAGCTGCTTTATTCATCTGAGCTTAAAAGCAAAATCTTCACTATGCTTAGCCTAGGTGATTCGGTATATAAAAAGCCAACCCCGATGCATTTGACATCAGGATTGGCTTTTTTATAAATATTCATCTCTATTTAGGCCACTTTATTTCTTGATCTTCAGTCACCTGCCCACCTTCTGTCTCATATTAATTCAACGAAGCCATGTCTATAACAAAGCGATACTTGACATCTCCTTTTTCGAGACGTACAAATGCTTCATTGACATCTTGAATATTTATGATTTCCGAATCTGCAACAATATTATGCTTATAACAAAAGTCTAACACCTCTTGTGTTTCGGCTATGCCACCAATATTAGAACCTGAAAAACTCTTTCTACCCATAACTACATTAAAAGCACCCACCTCTAATGCCTCTGGCGGTAAGCCTACTAGCACCAATGAACCATCTACTTTTAGCATACCCAAGTATTGATTCACATCGTGCTTTGCCGAAACGGTATCTATAATAATATCCTGAGAGCCCATTGCAGCTTTCATTTGCTCTACATCAGACGACAACACTGCGTTATCTGCCCCTAAACGCTTGGCGTCCTCTACCTTTTCTGGCGAACTGGTAAATACGGTCACCTCAGCCCCCATAGCTTTAGCAATTTTAATAGCCATATGCCCCAGGCCTCCAACACCTAAAACACCTACATTTTTACCCGGTCCAGCCTTCCAATGCATTAATGGTGAATAGACAGTAATACCGGCACATAAAAGAGGAGCAGCACAAGCAAGGTCTTCGAAAGCAGGCATCTTCAGCACATACTTTTCTTCACATACATACGTTTTAGAAAAACCACCATAAGTATGTTCTCCCTCCATGTATGTATCGGGTGAATTAAAAGAATAAGTCACTCCATTTTCGCAAAACATCTCCATGCTTTCTTCGCAGTGCTGGCAATGCCCGCAGCTATCTACAATACAACCTACCGCTGCCAAGCCCCCTACACTAAATTTAGTTACTGCATTTCCAACTCGGGTCACTCTCCCTACTATTTCATGCCCCGGAACAATGGGCCACATAGTACCTCCAAAGTCATTTTTTATTTGATGCAAATCAGAATGGCAAATACCACAATATAGCACTTCAAACTCTACATCTCTAACTCCTAATTGTCTTCTAGGCACCTCAATAGCCTCCAAAGGGCTGTCTACAGAATGAGTACCATATGCTTTTACATTAATAGTTTCCATGATTGTGATTTTTAATAAATGTTACAAGCCTTGAGTAGGCTCGCCTTAAAAGTTTACCCTATTGACGATCGATTATTAAGAATTATCAACCATTTTCTGACTGCTTTCGGGATATCTGTGTCCTATGATCTCTACTTCTGCCGCAGCATCTTCAATACGTTGAAGATCATTATCAGTAAGCCCAATTTGCACTGCTGCTATATTTTCCTCCAACCTATGCGCTTTGGTAGTGCCAGGAATAGGTACAATCCAAGGCTTTTGAGCTAAAATCCACGCTATAGCCAACTGCGCTGTGCTACAGCCTTTTTCTCTCGCAATGTTTTCAAGAAGCATCACTAACGCTTTGTTAGCTTTTATAGCTTCTTCAGAAAACCTAGGAATGCCCTTACGAAAGTCATGGTCATCAAATACAGTATTTTCATTAATTTTCCCGGTAAGAAACCCTTTTCCTAAGGGGCTAAATGGCACAAAACCAATACCCAGCTCTTGTAAGGCCGCAAAGGTCTTTTGTTCTGGCTCACGCCACCAAAGTGAATACTCACTTTGCAGTGCGGTAACAGGCTGAACTGCGTGCGCCTTTCTAATGCTACTTTCGCCTGCCTCTGATAAACCAAAGTATTTTACCTTTCCTGCAGCTATCAGTTCTTTTACTGTTCCTGCCACATCTTCCATCGGCACGTTGGGATCCACTCTATGCTGATAAAGTAAATCAATAGACTCCACCTGCAATATTTTTAAAGAAGCATCTACCATACTTCTTATATTTTCTGGGCGGCTATCAAATCCTTCATTAGGCTTTGCGTTTTTGAAACCAAATTTTGTTGCAATAGCCACTTCATTTTTAAAAGGAGCCAACGCTTCACCAACTAGTTCTTCATTTATATAAGGCCCATAAACTTCAGCGGTATCAAAAAAGGTAACACCCATCTCCACAGCTTGACGGATAAGTGCAATCATCTCCTTTTTATCATGATTACCTCCATAGCCAAAGCTCATTCCCATACAGCCAAGCCCTAACATTGACACTTCCAGTCCTTGACTTCCGAGTTTTCTTGCTTCCATAATTATTTGATTTAAATTATGAAACAAAGTTACCTTCAGCCCATACTGCCCAAATAATGAAAAAGAAACAATAACTTACGATAATCAAACATTGCGAAAAGTAGTAGGATTTTGCTCTACATGTTTTTTGAAAAAATTATTAAAGTGAGTCGGCTCGGTATAGCCCAAAGCATAAGCAATCTGAGCCACTTGCCAGTCTGTTTGTCTTAAAAGCACCTTAGCCTCTTGCAAAATTCGTTCGTTAATGAGCTGCGTGGTAGTTTTTCCGACCACATTTTTTACCGCTCGATTTAAGTGATTGGTATGAACGTTTAACCGCTCTGCAAAATCTGAAGCTTTTCTTAAGCGCATTTCCGGATGCAATTCATCAATAGGAAACTGCCTTTCTAATAACTCTACAAACATGGAAGCTATTCTGTGAGATGCACCTGCAACCTTGCCTTCCACTGACTTAGAAGGGTTTAATTTTAGAGCAAAATGTATTAGCTCCTGAGCGAATGCACGCAGTAAGTCATATTTAAAGTCATATTCTGAGTCAATTTCTTCATGCATTTTTTGAAAAATAGACAACACCCATTCATATTGCTTATCCGTAAGCTCAAAAACATGCTCACCACCAGGCTTAAAAACCGGATATTTGGAGAGTTTACCATACTGAAAAAAGAACTCCTCATTAAAAAAAGCATAATGCCCTGTATGAATACGATCATTATGCTCCCACCGTTATGGAATAAAGGGGTTAGAAAAAACAAGAGCCTGCTTTGGCACTGAGATAGTTTTATCTGCAAATTCAATCTGGCTATTACCGGTAAGCACGGTTATTTTATAAAAATCTCGCTTCTGATAAGGCAACTTACCAATAGGCTTGCCTGTGAATGGTTCTATTTCAAATACATTGAAATGTCCTATATTATTATTTAGCTCTTCAGGAGAATTGCCAAACTTTCTAATATATAAATCTTTTAGGCTTTCTGATGACTGCATACTTCAAAGTTACATTTTTCAAACAACACTTAGAGATTAACCGTTCCCAAAACGCAAACACTCACCTCAACTTAAAATGACCTGAACCTAATTCCTTAAAGAAGTTACACAAGAAAAAAAGGCCACCCCTATTAGGAATGGCCTTTCTAAAAAATATAGAATAAATCTATTTCACGATCATTCTCATGGTTTCACTCTGCTCATCTTGTGTTATTTGAATGAAATAAACACCAGTTTTCAAAGCCGAAATATCAAGCGTTTGCTTTCTTTCTACATCGTTTATAGAAAGCACTTCATTACCTAAAGTATCAATTATTTTAACTGAGGCTTTATTTCCTTTAAAATCTATACTAACTGACTGCTCTGCAGGGTTAGGGTAAACTTTAAAAGCTGAAACCGCCACTAATTCATTATTTTCTTTTGAACCTGACACCAACTCCAACGCTCCTGATTGTCTACTAATTTTGGAAACGACCAATGACGCAGCTTTATCATTCCAGCCTTCATCTACTAAACATAAATTATCAGCATTTAACACCAACGTTTCACCTGAAAAATCAGCATTGCTATATAAAGTAACCTGATATCCGTCTTTAATTTTTAAACTTGACAAGAAGTAAGTCCCTCCTCCCAAATAAGTAAAATCACTCAGGTGATAGCTTCCCTCTGTTATAACTGCAGAAGTTCCATCATAAGAGCAGTGAAGATATAGAGTAGCTGCATCAGCATCAATTTCATCTACAGGGCTACCATAAACCTCTAATTCATAAATAGAATAACCATAAATAGTACCTCTTGCTGTTCCATACATCCTTACATACCTTCCTGTACCTGTCAAGCCAGAAAAATCATTGCTCAGAGAAGTGTTGCCACTCACTGCCTTAATGGTAGTCCAAGAAATCGCATCATTAGAAGTCTGAATAAGGTAATCTTTACCATACGCTACTTCCCAACTAATTTTTACTCTATTGATATCATAAGTATTTCCTAAATCCACGTAAATCCATTCATCATCAGTTTCGGCACTCGCCCAACGAGAGTCATAATTTCCGTCTACGGCCTTTGTAACATCTAGCTCTGCACTTTCTATGGTAGAAGCAGTAACTGGCTTATCAAGCGCCAAATTAGCTTCACCTCCAACTACGGCCACATTAAAAGTAGATGCAGCACTAGCACCGCAAGAATTGCTGGCTTTTACAGAAATTGTTCCACCTTCATTTCCAGCGGTAACATTAATAGTAGACGATGTAGAACTACCAGACCAGCCTGAAGGCAAAGTCCAAGTATAAGATGTAGCTCCGCTTACAGTTCCTACTGAGTAGCTTTGACTAGTACCTGCAGTCACATTTGCACTACCAGATATAGCACCTGGCTGCGCTGGCACAGTACACTGGTTCTGACTTATTTCATAGATCACCACCTCAAGTCCCTGCAGTGTATCTGAAAGAGAGCCTGATGATATAGCTTTTGTTTGACCTACTCTGCTACTACCTGCCGAAGCAAGCCCAACGGCCTTAGCTGTAGCGTTTGAAAACCCATTTAAAGAAAATGTAATACTCTTAGCGCTAGAACTCTTATTAACAGCTATAAGATAAGACTTACCATTATAGTCTTTCAATATAGCATCCACATCATCGGAGTTATATGACAGACTATTATTCTTGGCGCCTAAAAAAACAGGAGAAAAATCCTTTAACTCAGAAATAAGGTTGGTCATAAAACTTAAGTCACCATCCTTTTTAATATTGTTTACGCCACCCGCATCTTCTACATCATAAGAATAGAATATCAGACCTGTAGAGCCTAATGCTATTGATAAATAGGTTTCTGCTCTTATTTGCTCATTGGTAGGCATACCAAACTGACTTCCCGTCTGAATTATAAGCCAAACAGGTTTTGGCGCCACCTGAGCCTGCATATTTTTGAGCTTAGTCTTAATGCTGTATAATGGGTTAGAAATATTATTATAAGGATACAGGTCATTTAAGAATATATCAGCAGCATTTTTGTAAGCACTAATATCACTAGAATACTCTGTTAAGAAAACAGGGTGATTGGGGTCTGCAGCCTTATACACATTGTAAGCCCACTCTGCATCTGCAGCACTTAGATTGGTTGCAGACTTCGGCTCATCTGGTAATCCATACCCAAATATATAATTTGAGTTTTTCACCTTATTGATGCTCTGCGTAAAGGGGCTTGCATTTCTATTTTTAATGGCTGTAGCATTTTCATAATCACAACCCGGGCCGGCCGTGTAATGACAATAAAGCTGATTACTTTCTATCGAATTAAAAGCACCATCATTAACGCAAAATGGTCTGGAAGCCGTATTCACTCCCATGTTTTTAATTCCTGTATAATCTGATTGGACATATACACTAATAGGAAAAAATTTATTCCCATTAATGGATACCGTTTGATCAGTGTTAACGGACACACTGCTTTGACTATATATATTTGAAACGCACATCAAACATATTAGCGTAATTAAGTATTTCATAAGTAATAATTATTAGGGGTTATAGTTGAAAAAAAATTTACGAAGTTGGTTGGTGTTAGCAAGTTTACATTAGAAGGTTTTAGCGCTTTATCAATCCTTCAAAATTTCCATTCTGGAAGGGTTCTGCAAACAGTGCTTTATGCATATTTAATAATTTTATATAGGGTAAAAATATTTTTCTGTGTACAATGTACACGATGGTGCCAACCTACACAATATATTCGATATTCAAAAGGCGTTTTTACCAAATACAGTTATTTAACGATAAATTAATAATCCACCCGATACGTCTAAAAAGCTATAAAAGAAATGGTTTTATATTTATTACAACACTAGGTAATGTAGCTATATCACTAGTAGCCTGCACCTTACGCATAAGACAGAAAAAATGAAGACAATTGCATTAAAGAGAGATATGAAGAATACTTTTTTGTAATTTCTTACAAAATAAAAAAGCCAACAAACGTTGTTTGTTGGCTTTTGTGGGCGCTGAGGGATTCGAACCCCCGACCCCCTCGGTGTAAACGAGATGCTCTGAACCAGCTGAGCTAAGCGCCCTTTATCTTCACCGTTTGTGAATGGGAATGCAAATGTAGTATAGTTTTTTAAATTCACAAATTATTAAATCAAAAAACAATAATATTTTTTACTTAATGGCACTCTGTTTGATGTTTATTGCCTAAACATGTAGTTTCATATGCCTTTTGGCGATAATATAAATCAACAATTCAATTGAGCCTAAAAAAGATCGTTAGGAAAACATTCCTAGTATTATGTTTAATAATCATTACACTGGTCTCTGCAGTAACGATTATCACCTACCTTTATAAAGATGAGCTCATAGCACAGTTTATTCGAGAGGCTAATAAAAACATCAATACCCCAGTTCATGTAGATAAAATTACTGTCTCCTCATTCAAAAACTTTCCACAGATTTCACTTACGTTCCACAATGTTTATGTAGAAGAGAGCTACCCCACAAGCACATACCCGCTTTTACAGGCAGAAAAACTGGATTTCACTTTTAATCCTATAGCCATCTTTAAGGGTGACTTCACCGTGGAGGAAATTCATATATCAAAAGGAACCATTCATCTAAAAATGGATTCGAATGGTGAGATCAATTACAACATTGTTAACAAGCCACAGAATGCAACTGATGATCAAAAAGTAAAACTCTCGTTATCTAAAATAGAACTGGACGAAACTACATTTACTTATACCAATGATTACAAAAACGTAAACCTAGAGCTTCAAACAAAAAAAACTTTAGCCAAGCTGCAAGCAGAAGGCAAAACGTACCACGTAGAAACTGACGGAGATGTATACTTACAATATTTGCTTGTACAAAATAGAATGTGGCTCGAAAACAAAGACCTTAAAATAGACTCTAAGTTTATTTATAACGATGAAATCAAAGACTTACAAATATCTCCTTCAGAAATAGCCATTAAGGGATCGAAATTCTCTATAGATGGCAAATACACCTTTCTTAACGAAAACTACATTAACATCAATTTTAAAGGCAATGACACCAACATTCAAACATTATGGTCATTGTTGCCAGAAGAGAAAACCTCTACTTTAAAAAAGTATGAAAGTGAAGGCGAAATATACTTTAACTTGAACCTGAATGGCATTATCTCCGAAAAAGCATCTCCTGCTCTTAATATCGATTTTGGACTAAAGAAAGCAGAGCTACTGCATCCGGAAAATAACATAAAAATCACTAATGCAGATTTAAAAGGATACTTTCATGCCCCACAGATCGATCATATTAACAATGGTAGCCTAACGCTTGAAGACATAAGTGGCACATTAGAAAACAAGAGTTTTACTGCCAACTTAATGATCAACAATTTTAATAAGCCTTACATTAAAGGAAATTTTGCAGGTCAACTAGACATTCATTCCATATTCAAGTTTTACCAATCTGACAATATAAAATCAGGCAGTGGTTTATTGGATGCTAACATTAGCTTTGAAGGGCACACGAGCGATTTGAAACAAAAAGCTACTACTCAAAAGTTTAAAACTACGGGAGACATCAACCTCAATAACTTGTCGCTCCACCTCGCCTCTTATCCATTACCACTTTCAAATTTAAGTGGCAACCTCCTTTTCAATAACAATAACTTAGCATTAAGTGATGTGAGGGGAAAACTTGGCAATAGCGATTTTTTACTTAATGGATTTTTCAAGAACATTATTGCCTACCTTTTATTTGAAGATGAACCCGTAGGCATAGAAGCTGATTTGGATGCTGCCACCATAGATTTGGATGAATTGCTCGCGGCCAACCCTAACCAAAACCCTAATGCAAAATATACTTTTAATATTTCGCCTAGGCTAGTGCTTAACTTCAATTGTAACATCGATCATTTAAAGTTTAGGCGCTTTCATCCAAGTAATCTTAGCGGCAATTTAAAAGTTAAAAATAAAGTTGCTCAATCTGACAAAATCAAATTTAAAGCGATAGGTGGTGATATTTCTATTTCAGGAAAAGTAGATGCTAGCTACAATAACTTAGTTAAAGTAAATACAGAATTTGACCTTACAAATATTAATGTAGACAGTATTTTCTACCTTTTTGAAGATTTCAATCAAGACTTCCTTCAGGCCAGACACCTAAAAGGAAAAATATTTGCCACTGTTGCAGCGGAAATGACCTTTAATAATGAGCTTCACCTTTACCCTAATTCATTAACCAGTAACATCAGCACACGTATAGAAGGCGGTGAGTTAAATAACTTTGAGCCTATGCAAAAGCTGAGCAAGTATTTAGACCACGAAAAGTTAGATCGCCTGAGGTTTAGTGAACTACGAAATGACATCCATATAGAAAACAAAAAAATCTATCTGCCAGAAATGGAAGTAAGCTCTAATGTTACTGACATTATGATTAGTGGCACACATACCTTTGATCAGAATATTGATTACAGAATTGCGGCTCCTCTAAATAACAAAAGAAGAGTGGACAAGGATGAGGCTTTTGGTGCAATTGAACAAGATGATCAGGGACGCACTATGTTATACTTAAAAATTATAGGCAACACTTCTGATTATGTAATTCTCTACGATAAGAACAGGGTAAAAAAGAAAATAGTGAATGACATTAAAAAGGAAGCCCAAGAATTAAAAGACGCTTTTAAAAATAAGGGTAAAGAAGAGAAAGAAGAAGTAGAGCTCAAAGAAGATGATTACTTTGATTGGGACAATTAAAAATGGCAAAGAATTAAATTAACTCATTGCCACATTTAAATAATCATTAAAAGGCTTAATCTCTTTAAACACCTCCACAATGCTGTCAATGTCTTTCCAACCCTCTATGGTCTTATCATCAAAATGAGTTAACACCATAAAGCTCTTAAGCTTTATTAGATCGATATTAGGATGATCAGCGTCATAACCTTTAGGAGGCCGCTTCAAAGAGTCGCCTTGTATTCTGTCAAAATACGCTTTAAAGGTTTTGTCAGAAGTGATCTCTTTTAACTCCTCTGGGTTATAATCAATCTCTTGCCTTATTTTATCGAGCCTTTCTTTGCTAGGCCCATACACTCCGCCCGCTAAAAAGGAATTGCCTCCAGGCTGTAAGTGAAAATAATATCCGGCATTGCCAGATTTACGGCCACCCTCACAAATGAACGCTCCAAAATTTAATTTATAAGGAGCTTTATCTTTTGAAAACCTAATATCTCTATTTATTCTGAACACGGATTCTTTAGCAGTGAGGCCAATTAGACCTTCGTCCACTGTAGAAAGCACATCTATGACTGACTGAATAATTTGAAGATATTCTTCTTTGGCCTGCTGGTATGCAGGTTTGTTTTCCTGCATCCAGTCTTTATTATTATTGGCCTTTAAATTCTGAAGAAACTGAAGAGCGTTTGTTAACATTTTACTTTTTAATGTATTCGTCAAACTCTTTGTGCTCTTTAGCGAAAAGCTCTTCCTCTGAAAGAGTTTTGAAATAATCGTAAGTTATTTTTAGTCCGTCTGCACGATTAACCTTAGGCTCCCAACCTAAAATTTCTCTTGCTTTGCTTATTTCCGGCTGTCTTTGCATCGGATCATCTTTTGGCAATGGCTTATAAGTGACTTTTTGATCAGTACCTGTAAGCTTTATAATTTCATCGGCAAACTCCTTAATAGTAATCTCATCTGGGTTACCTACATTAACAGGGTATGCGTAATCAGAAAATAATAATCTGTAGATACCTTCAATTAAATCATCTACATAGCAGAATGATCTTGTTTGAGATCCATCACCAAATACAGTGAGATCTTCTCCTCTTAATGCCTGCCCGATGAACGCAGGTAATACTCTACCATCGTTCAAGCGCATACGAGGACCATAAGTATTGAAAATACGTACTATCCTAGTCTCTACCCCATGATAAGTATGATAAGCCATAGTCATAGCCTCTTGGAAGCGTTTAGCCTCATCATATACACCTCTTGGCCCAATAGGGTTTACGTTACCGTAGTAGTCTTCCGTTTGTGGGTGAACCATGGGGTCACCATAAACTTCAGAAGTGGATGCTATTAGCATTCTGGCTTTTTTAGCCTTCGCTAACCCCAATAGGTTGTGAGTACCTAAAGAACCTACCTTCAATGTTTGAATCGGTATCTTCAAATAATCAATAGGACTAGCTGGAGAAGCAAAATGAAGAATGTAATCTAACTCGCCAGATACGTGCACATAGTTAGAAACATCATGATGATGAAACTCAAAATTGCTATCTGGGAATAAATGCTCTATGTTTTTAAGGTTTCCGGTTATAAGGTTATCCATACCAATAACTCTAAAGCCTTCCTTAATAAACCTATCGCATAAGTGGGAGCCCAGAAAACCTGCCGCTCCCGTTATTAATACTGTCTTTTTATCCATTGATTTGTTCTCTTCCAATACTTACGTAAGTGAAGCCTAGCTCCTTCATATTATCTAAATCGTAAAGATTTCTACCATCAAAGATCACCTTATTTTTTAGAAGTTTAGAAACTTTATCAAAATCAGGAGTTCTGAAAACAGGCCACTCAGTAGCAATCAATAATGCATCAGCTCCATTAATAGCAGAATACTCATCATTACAATAAGTAATTTTCTCTCCTATTTGGCCTCTTACATTTTCCATTCCTTCAGGATCATAAGCTTTAACTTCAGCTCCTGCCGCTACTAATTGTTCTATATTATATAAAGCTGGCGCTTCTCTAATATCATCAGTATAAGGCTTAAAAGATAGCCCCCATAAGCCGATAGTTTTTCCTTTTAAATCACCACCGAAGTATTCTTTAATTTTAGGAACTAACTTAGTTTTTTGCTCTTCATTAACAGACATTACAGATTTTAAGATTTTAAAATCATAATCTACCTGACTAGCAGACTTAGCCAATGCCTGAACATCTTTAGGGAAACAGCTACCGCCATACCCAATACCAGCGAATAAGAATCTTTTACCAATACGCGAATCCGTACCAACACCTTTTCTTACCGCATCAACATCTGCACCTAATAGCTCACACATATTAGCTATCTCGTTCATAAATGTGATTTTAGTAGCAAGGAATGAGTTAGCAGCATATTTAGTTAACTCAGCAGACTTCTCATCCATGAAAATGATAGGATTACCTTGTCTAACTAAAGGAGCATATAATGTATCCATTATTTTCCTAGCCTTGTCAGACTCTGTACCTATTACCACACGGTCTGGTTTCATGAAGTCATCAACGGCCACACCTTCGCGTAAAAACTCAGGATTAGAAACTACATCAAAATCAACTTTAGCGTTTTCAGCTATTTTAGCACTTACCTTTTCAGATGTACCTACAGGCACAGTACTTTTATCAACAATAACAGTGTAGTCTTTTAGTAAAGGACCTAAATCTTCTGCCACTTTTAATATATATTTCAAATCGGCAGAACCATCTTCACCTGGAGGGGTGGGTAGTGCTAAGAAGATGATTTTAGCTCCTTCAATTCCTTCTTTAAGATTAGTAGTAAATTCTAATCTACCTTGGCTTGTGTTTCTTTCAAATAAAACTTCTAAGCCCGGTTCGTAAATAGTAAGCTTTCCATTTTTTAAACTATTTACCTTTTTTTCATCAATGTCAATGCAAGTTACATTATTACCGGTCTCTGCAAAGCAAGTACCTGTAACTAATCCTACATAGCCTGTTCCGACTACTGCTATTTTCATATTTCTCCAGTTTAAAATTTAAGTACGTAAAAATAACCTATAAATTACTTAATATCATAATGAGCAAATGGTTTAGTAAAAACGAAAAAAAATTACATTCCAAACTAACATTCGTTTGGTTAATCTCGTTTATATTTTATAATTTAATTGGATTAAAACGATTGAAACGAATATAAACGCACATCTTATGGATACGCTGGAAACAACATCAACCACACACCCATTCGAAAAATCTGAAAACCAGATCATGATTTCTCAAATGGTAAAAGATTTTGCCGAAAAAGAAATTAAGCCTTATATGATGGAGTGGGATGAAAATCAAATTTTCCCCGTTGATCTATTCAAAAAAATGGGAAAACTTGGGTTAATGGGTGTCCTTGTACCACAAGAATATGGCGGCTCAGGGTTTGGCTACCATGAGTATGTTACGGCTATAGTAGAGCTGTCTAGAATTGATGGATCCATAGGGCTCTCTATGGCAGCGCATAACTCGCTATGTACAGGCCACATTTTACAGTTTGGGAGTGAAGCACAAAAGCAAAAGTACCTTCCTAAACTGGCGTCAGCAGAGTTTATAGGCGCATGGGGACTAACCGAACCCAATACCGGCTCTGATTCAGGGAATATGAAAACAACAGCTCGCAAAGATGGAGACTATTATATTATAAACGGAGCTAAAAATTTCATTACCCATGGTAAATCTGGCGATGTGGCCGTAGTAATGGTACGCACTGGAGAGCCAGGAGACAGTCATGGCATGAGTGCCTTTATTGTAGAGAAAGGAACGCCCGGTTTCAGCGCAGGTCGCAAAGAAAACAAGCTAGGCATGCGAGCCTCCGAAACCACAGAATTAATTTTTCAAGACTGTAAAGTACATAAAGATAGTCTCATAGGATCTGAAGGTGAAGGTTTTATACAGGCCATGAAAATATTAGATGGAGGTAGGATAAGTATTGCTGCACTTAGCTTAGGTATAGCACAAGGAGCACTTGATGTGGCAGTGCAATATTCCAAAGAAAGAAAACAATTCAATCAACCCATTTCAAAATTTCAGGGCATTTCATTTAAGCTAGCAGAAATGGCTACTAAAGTTGAAGCGGCCAAACTTTTAATACATCAAGCTGCACACCTAAAAAATATTGGCAAACCTGTAACAAAAGAGTCTGCAATGGCTAAATATTATGCATCTGAAGTGGCTGTTGAAAATGCCACAGAAGCAGTACAGATATTTGGCGGCTACGGATATACTAAAGATTACCCCGCAGAAAAATTTTATAGAGATTCCAAGCTTTGTACCATTGGAGAGGGAACATCAGAAATTCAAAAATTAGTAATTGCCCGTAAGGTATTAGAATAATATATAATTATCTAGAGAGCAATTAGTATTCATGTACTGTTTCATTATCTTTATGAGAAAAAACATACTATGGATAAAAATTACGAAGTAGAAGACGGCAAAACAGCTGCCTTAATTTCTTACATAACTTGGTTAGGTTTCATTATTGCGTTAATCATGAATAATTCTAAAAAGAATTCATTTACGGCATTTCACATCAGACAATCACTTGGGCTTATTCTTAGTGGATTGGGACTGTGTGCCTTAAGTGAAATTCCCTTCATAGGTACAATCATTTTCTTAGTTGGAGTGTTATTCGTTTTCTACCTTTGGGTCGTTGGTCTAGTCAATGCTATTAAGGGAACGTTCACCCCGGTGCCTGTATTGGGAGAGAAGTTCGAAGAATGGTTCAAATCTATTGACTAACTAGACTCTTAAATATGCTACCTTCAAATATTTCTATTCCTGATTTATTAAAAGATATAGAGAAAGAAGTAAGTATAATACAAGACACCATAGCCTCAATTGGTCGGCTCAATATATTGAAGCACGATGAGAATTCCGCTAGCGAGGAATACTCCGGCATTCAATCCATTGAAGCGGCCGGCTCAGCTTACAGTCAACTATTGTTTCATTACCACTTTTCGTTAATTGAAAGAATAGCACTTAGCACCGCCTTAGCGTGGGAGTACACTCCTGAAATATTTGATCCATTTCTTTTATTAAACCCTTACACCAACAGTCCTTATACTGAATATGGTGGTCACATTTCTGGCAGTAATCAAACGTTTTCCCCCACCTTTGAAACCGTCTTTTATATACTTGCCGGAAATAGTCTTCAAAAAAGATTAAAAAGCAAACAGGCCTTTCAACCTACTTCCAAATTATTTACAAGTGGCTTACTAACATACAGTGAAGTACAACATCAAATTAGCTGGAAACAGTCCGTTATTCGCCCATCAGAGGAATTTCTAGCCGTGCTACAAGGAGAAACCTTTAAACCTAACTTTAGCACTTCTTTCCCCGCAGAATTAATTACAACTAAAATTAACGCTGAGGAGGTAATTTTAGATTACGATACGGAAAACAAAGTAAATGAAATTCACACTTGGCTCAAGCATGGCCAAACAGTATTGAATCATGCACAGTTTGGCCGTAAAGTTAAACCTGGCTACAAGGCGATGTTTTATGGTCCTTCGGGCACCGGTAAAACATTAACTGCCATGATGCTGGGTAAGCTAAATAACCTAGATGTTTATAGAATAGATTTATCTATGCTAGTGTCAAAGTGGGTAGGGGAAACAGAAAAGAATCTTAAAAATGTTTTTGATCTTGCCGAAAACAAAAATTGGATTCTGTTTTTTGACGAGGCAGATTCTGTTTTTGGAAAAAGATCAGTAACACAATCGAGCAACGACAGGTACGCCAACCAAGAAGTCTCTTACCTGCTACAACGGATGGAAGAATATCCTGGATTAATAATATTAGCTACTAACCTGAAGGCCAACATTGACCCTGCCTTTCACAGAAGAATAAATAATATCATCTACTTCCCTGCACCTTCAGAGGATATGCGCAGAACATTATGGGAGAAGATGATTCCGGAAGATTTTACACTTGACCAAGTAATCACTATGGAAGAATTAAGCAAAATTGATCTCTCTGGCGGGGAAATGCTCAACATAGTGCACTATTGTATGCTAAAATCATATGAACGTGGCGAGCAAAAAATAATAGAGGAAGATATGACCTATGCTATTCGAAAAGAACTTCAAAAGAAAGGAAAGATTCACTCATAAAAAAAGGCCTCATTCGAGGCCTTTGTATCTTATTATTGCTTTAGAGCTTTTCTCTTTTTTCGTTGAACAATCTTAGGCTTATAGATAGGTATCACATATCCTATTGAAAGATATACATCATTTAGGCTAAAATCATTGTCAAGGTATAAATATTGGTATTGCAATTCATTATTGTCATATCTGGTTTCAGAGTTTACAATATTAGGAATACCATAAGACGCTCTCACATCAGCTAGCAAATAACCGTTACCTAATAAACCTTTAATCATAAGGCCTGCTCCTAATAATGCGTTATAGCTAAGCTTTTCTCTTTGATCTGTTAAATCAATAGAGGGCCCCGAAACACTCCTGTTCCCTACTTCAATATTCACACTATCGGTTCTTTCTACAGTAGCTTTAGCACTTAAAAGATAACTTACCGAACCACCAGCTTGTACATAATAGCTCCACTTCCCTTTTGTCCAAGTATACCTTAAAAACAAAGGAAGTTCACCCCACATTTGATCTTCTGAAAACAAAAGTTCAGAGTAACCTAATTGTTTTTTGCTGAACTCATAACTTAAACCTATAAAATTGAGCTCAGGACTGATAGACCATTTGCTATTAATAGGAATATTAAAAACAATGCCTGCCTGATACCCGAGTTTAGACTTGTAAGTACCTTGAGACTGCTGCGTATTATCTAAGCTATAGTTTTGATGAACATTTACAAAGCTTAAATTACCTCCAGCTTTACCCCCAACATAAAAAATAGGAGTAGTTCTAAACATATTGTACAAGTTAATAAACTCCGTAGGGTCTACCACTGTATTAATTTTATACTCAGGTTCAATTTTAAGGAACTCAAGCATGGCTTGCTCAGCCAACTCATTATCATCATTATAGAGGTAAGACATAATGAGTAACTTATAAGCCTCTATTCTTTCTATATCATTAAACCCATGCTCAAGACAGTCTTTAATCAAGCCCGGAACTTCTTCTATCCGGCCTTGATCATAAATATTTCGAGCATTTCTTAATGTCTTAGCACATGCATTTTCCGCCTCTTCGCGCTGAGCCCAAGCCACTGTGCTAGTGAGGAGAAAAAAGAAAATAATAAATGAACTATAAAATTTAGGTTTATGGGTTTTCATTTTTGCTGTCAAAACACAATTTATTATTTACAAGTAGACTGATATTGAACATCTTCGGCCACATACAAGTCCCATTCATCTTTTGTCATGTTACGCTGTAAGCTTTCACAAACTTTCTGAGCCATAGTATTTACATCAGTCGGCCATAATCGAATGAGATAGTCTCTACAACCTGCCATTAAGTTTTTATCATTTGGCGTAAATGTAATTGACCATACCCAATCTTCGTGATCTTTAAGGATAACAGGGGCATCATATAAATTAGCCAAATTCCAAATCCGCACAGTTTTATCAAAACTACCGGTGGCCATCCTCTTATCATCATGGCTAAACTCAATGTTATTTACCCTAGCTGTATGACCAGTTAATGTATTAATCAGTCTTTTACTAGCGAAATCCCATACTTTTACTACTCCATTTTCATTTCCTGCCGCTAAATATCTACTATCATGACTAAAGTTAGCAGAAATGAATGCTACACTTCTAGGATCACGATAAAATACACTTGATTGATTTCCGTTTTTGACATCAATCATATCCAGTTCACCATTGCTCTTTGATGATAAGAGATATCTTTTATCAGGACTTAAAACAATACTGTTTATTTTTTGATCACTTTCTGCTATTAATCTCGTTGACTCATAGTCTTGATAAACAATCTTCTTGTCTGAACCAGAGTAAACCATCTGACCGTTATTAGAAAGGAACTCTAAATACCAAATATCAGTGGCATTAACCTTAATTACCTTTGGTTTCTTTGTCGGCTGATTTAATTCATAAACCTCTATGTAACCAAAATCACCACCAACGGCTAATAAAGTATTATCAGGGCTTAATGCTAAAGTTCTATTTACCCTACCTGGCTGGTCCGATA
Source organism: Fulvivirga sp. AWR4_260 (assembly GCF_056158185.1). Lineage (NCBI taxonomy): Bacteria > Pseudomonadati > Bacteroidota > Cytophagia > Cytophagales > Fulvivirgaceae > Fulvivirga > Fulvivirga sp. AWR4_260. The sequence continues at coordinate 1,209,278 of NZ_JBSWSU010000001.1, read as the reverse complement.
TCAACTGAAATCCAGATTGCGGATTAGAAGCTGACCAGCGTAATATTTTACCATCACTACCGGTAGAATATACATAACCTGAAGTGGTACTTGTAACTAATGAACGTACGTTTTGGGTATGCGCAATTAAACTATTGTACCCAGGCTCCTTCAGTCCCTTTAATGCATAATATAAGCCATCATAAATATCCGGATCATGCATTTTACCGCCATATACTTTATAAAAATCATAGGCTTGCTTAGCCACTAATCCCTTTTCAGTAGAGTCTACTAACTGCACAGATTTAATAGCCATAGATTTAGCAATAGAAAGTAATCTTAATTGATTTGCCTTCTGCTCCTCAGTTAATGCCACTTTACGAGCGCTATCTGCCAATATGGTTTGTGCTATCGCTTCTTTTCTTGCCAAATCAGCTTTCTCCTTCTCCTGCTTAGCTATTTTTTCATTTCGCTGAGCCCTTTCTTTTTCAATATCGGCAATCTGCTTTTGAGATAAAGCTTCTTGTTCACTTTGTCTGGCCAGTTCTGCTTGTTCTTCTGCTACCTCTTTTTGTTTGGCAGCTTCTGCTCTTTGAATATCAGCTTCTCTTCTCTGACGCTCTGCATATAGCAAGAACAATAAAGCTACAACAATACCTAAACCGAGCACCAACGCTGTAATACGCGCTATTACAAGTCTACGTTTCTGAAGTTTTTCACGTATCCTTTGTTCACGTTCATATTCCTTTTGGCTATATTCTAAGAACAACATTGTTCTTTCATAAGCCTTATGATGCCTAAGCCCCCAGGCTAATGATGGGTTCTGTTCTTCTTTCCAGTTCAGTGCAAGTTGTAAATCTGGTGGTCTCCAAAGGCCTGCTTTTCCTTCTTGATGCATTTCAGCTGCTTCAGCCAACCTCAGATATAATTTAACAGACTCTGCTTCTTCTTCCACCCACTCATTTAGCTCAACCCAAATTCTCATGAAACTTTCATGAGAAATATCGATCATGGTGTTTTCATTAAGCTCTACATTATCAGCAGGTAATAACAAGGTTCTTCCTGGTCTTCTGAAATGCTCTATTACCTTAGCTACTTCTTCTACTGAGGCTCCAACTATTTCTGCAATTTCATTGAGCTTTGTAGGCCTTCTTACTCCTCTACCTTCGTCACCCTTTTCTGTTATAGTCTTAAATATCTTTTCACAGATTTTCTTCTCGGCATCATTTAACTCTCTATAAGCTTCACGCGCGTGCAATGAAAGAGCATTTTGCATACGCCCTATAGCTTCATAATCCATGAGGCTTAGGGGCTCATTACCAACACTGTTTTGCTGCCAATATCCCCAAGTACGCATTAGTGCATGCTGCATAATTGGTAACTGATCTTGATTGTCACCAATATCATTTAAAATCTCTTGCACTAAACGCTCTTCTATCTGAGCTCCCATTACAGAAACGGGACCTACAATGGCGCTTTGCTTTTCCTCACGTGTCATCTGAGGAATAAGGAATTGACTGTCGTTAATTGCTTTTGTTAAGGCAGGATAGTTAGCACAATCTCCGATAAAATCAGACCTAATAGTTATAACAATATAAATAGGTATCTCCGATTGGTTAATGGCATTAATAATAAGCCTTACAAATGTCGCTGCCTCATCTTCAGTTCCTAGCTCTATTGATTCATCAGATGAATATCTGAATAGTTCTTCAAACTGATCTAAAAACAAAAGGTAGTTCTTTTGCGAGTCTTTGTATTTATTTTTTACAACCTTAACAAGTCCATCAGCATACTCAGAAAGCGTGCTATAATTAACATTCTTCTCTACTTCATTTACTCCAGGGTCGTTATCTTGCCCTAGATAACCTCCAGAGAGCGCACTTGCTAATGAATCTATAGGAGAATCGCCAGGAGTCAGTGTATATATCTCCCACGCAGCGGCATCAAAAGTCTTATAATCACCTAAGAGTATAGGCAAAATACCACAAGACATGAATGATGACTTACCAACACCCGAAGCTCCAACTATAGCTATAAACCTTCTATCTACAAGTTTTTCAATAACGTCATCTACTTGGCTTTCTCTCCCAAAAAATAAATGACTCTCTTCAAACTTAAACGGTCGTAACCCCGGAAATGGGTTTTTACTTCCAATAGTTGTAGCTTCTCCGATTACTGATGTATCTGACATAGTATAATAATTAATCGAATTGTTCTAAAAATGGACTTAACAAGCCTTCTTTATATTTTTCCTCTCTTTTAATAAAGAGTACATCATCAAAAATTGACTCCTTTGGTAGCTCGGTCATGCTTTCACTAAGCACTGCTACACATTTATAGAGTTTCTTTCTGCCCCAATTATATGCTTTATGGATATCATTCATTTTACTTCTCAGCCACATTAAATCTGAGTTTGATGCTAAAATGATAACCGCATCGCAACTAAGTAAATTTTGTTTATGTATCCCAATAAAATCTCCATAATCTAAAGATATATCCACATCAAGTACAGTAAATTCATGCTTTTCTAATATACTCTTTAAATTTTCGTAGATTTCACTATTGTTGTCCCGAGTTATTAGGTATATAGACCGCTGATCGGTTGTTAAGGACAAATCCTCTTCATACCCAACTACTGAGGCTAAAGAAGAGTCAAGTTTCTTAATAATAATGTTTTTTAACTCCTTTAAAGGACTTCTAATAACCTCAGCACCATTTAGCAATCTCTCCTCTTCATTCAGCTTACGCACATACTTATCTTGCTTGTCTTCCAAAATAACATCACGATCAGAAAACCATACAATTCTTCCGAAGTCAATCTCCTCATCATCAAAAGCATCATCCTTTAAACTCTCATAATAATCAACAGCTATATTATTCTGCACCTCAGTTATTGACAGCTCCGGATCATATACCCCTGAATCATAATAGTTACCAATCAAATGTACTGATAATTCACATTTTTTCAAGTCCTCAAGTATCGCATCTTCAATATCATCAACATCCTGAGGATAAGCAACTTTTGGGTAAACATTATACCCGTTATGAATTAACTGTCGTCTTAATTGATCTCTTGCCGGCATTAAATCATAGCTGGTAAGTGCTAAATATATATTTGTAGGCTTTGTTAGCGCTCCTTCTTTCTCATATTCCTGAATCTCCTTCACCAAATCAAACACTTTAGCCAAATACATATTCAAAAACGGTGGTTTCAATAAAGCAGAACCGTTTACAGCATCTCCCTTGGCAGGATCTATAACATAAAAATCCAGAATAGGGAAATCGTGCAATTTAGCAGGAACATTATTGTCTTTGAGAGGCTCTTTAATAACACTTACTATGTTATGCGATGCATAAGATGCTATATTACCCACCATATTTCTCCAGTTAGCATTAGTCAGCGCCACATCAGACACTACTACAATAGCGTAAAATGGTTCCTCATGTAAATGTTCTCCATCTTCCCTTTCAGGATCAACCTCGCTGTTTATGAAGTCTACCACTAAATCGTGCTCTTGCGAGGCTACATATTTAGTATAGTCAGCCAGCTGGTCTACCCAACCTTTCTTCCCCTCTGCTGCATCAAAGAGGTTATCCCTTGGATCATATATACAATATAGCTTGATCTCTTTTTTACTCATTTCAGGGGTTTAAATTGAAGATTTAAAGTTATTTAGCGCCAACTACTTTATTTCCTAAGCAAACATCATTTGAGATTCTTCAAATGTTTTTACCTTTTTTGTCATACTATCTAGTATTGATTTAGGTATTTCTTCATTGAAGGACATCAGTTCATTAAGGTCTTCTCTTTTTATCCTAAACACAATGCTGTCCTCGTTCGCTTTTATAGTTAATCCTGTTTCTCTCTCGTTAAGCCAATCAAGGTTGTGCACAAAATTTTGCTGCGCATAATCAGCTATATGAATCTCATTTTTATATAATGCCACAGAACCTTCAAACACTACAAAGTAATCCATCAAATTCACGCTTGAGTATTGGTCTACAACTTCACCTACCTTAAATTCGAGCACCTTCATGCTTTTCGCTATTTCTGATAGCACCAAACCGGAAACTCCACTAAACTCCTTAACTTTATTTAAATAGCTAATTACATCAAATTTCATCACAGGAAACTCTCTTTTGTTTTGCGAGTGCTCTCTAATCACCTTTTCAATAGTATCGCTTGTAATGATGTAATTTATCTGATCTTTAAACCTTTCGTAGTAGCCATCTAAATTATCCTTATAGAAATTATATATAGCTTCAGTAGCTGTTTCACGCATGATAGAATCGGGATTAACAATGTTAGCCGCAAACAAATCCTGCTCGTTTACTCCTGCATCTTGAGATAACTCTTTTAATGCACAAGCTTTAGTCCATCGGTTTACCCACTTATAATCTCTTTGCACCAGGTTAACCAGCACCTCCTTTTTCTTCATGGGCTCGGTAGGGAAAAGGAACATTAGGCGATCAACCTTTTCTTCATAAGGTGTAATGTTAAGAATTGGGATGAGCATCGGCTTCATTTCATCACTTATGAAAACATCCAGTAGCTCCGATGCAAACTCAGCTTCCTCTACATTACCACTATTAATGTTGGTTTTCACCAACTCTACGGATTTAGGGTCATAAATTAGAGCCAGTAACCTAAATATATTTTCAAAGTTATTATCTATTTCACGCTCCATAGCGTTGTAAAGCAAGTCTGATGAGCCCTCGCGCTGTAAGTCGATTAACGCTGACATATTCCAGATGGCTGTATTACACACCTCCTCTAATTCAGTTCTTATCTGTAATGACTTTGCGTCATCTAAAGTATAGCCACATTTACTTAATGCCTCTAATACTGCGGCCACCACATTTTGATTGGGGTAATTAAGCTTTTTAATTAATAACTCTACAGCCTTTTCAGAGCCTACCCTTCCATATATCTGAACTATTCTTATCTGAGTCTTTTGGCTTTGTCCCGAAAGGTAAAATGCAGTTTCTAGCATATGGAAAAGTATTTCTCCAGTAGCAGAAATTGCGGACATCGAGGCATTACTATATGCGGAGCTGTTTAGCTTTTCTATTAGATTATTGTGCAACTCTAAGTTATCTGAGCCTGCAGCAGCCGTTATGGCATGGTACCTTACCTCAATACTCGGATCTCTAAATAATTTATTAAGCAACTTACCTTTCATTTCCTCATCTGCATACGTAGTAAGCAGCGCTCCGTAAATACGTTCGTTAGTAAGTTTTGATAGTGTTAACTGCTCAATATATTTAATTTTTTCCAACCTAAATTCGGCACCTCTTAATTGATTATAAACTTTTCTTATCAATTCGGAAGTGCGTAAAACAGGGTAATATTTACTGGCCATTATTTTTTCCAGCACAGGAATAGCATCTAACAAACAAAGCTCTGAAGCTTGTTTTAATACTACCTCTTGAATTTTATCATTCTCATTATCCAGAAGCTGAATAAGTAGCTTTTTATAATGAATTGGCTCCAAAATACTTAGTACATATAAATGTCGCGTTACTAGCTTGTGATCTATATCAGGAATTGACCTTGACAGTTGCATAATATAACTATCAGAAAAGGCCTTTTCATGTTTTATTAAATCTTGTTGTTGATCAAGACTTTCTTCGAGCAGCTCTCGGTATTCGCTGTGAATTTTAAATGTCACTATCACCCAAAAAACAATTACGCCCACTATAACAAATGGATAATAAAGAAAGTCCATCAAATGCCAGTGAGAAATAGCCATTAGCATAGCTCCTCCTAGAGAGAAAGCAAAACCACTAACAGGCCCTTCAACCTTAGCTTGAATATCAAACCGTAAACGTGAGTTTATAGGCAAAAAGTAAAATTTAAAAACCTGATCTTGCAGCCCCTTTTTCAGAACATCTGTAACGATTTTTCCCGCTATAACAATTATAAAAAAGAGAAAGAATGTCTTAGAAGCCGATGTGCTCCCAAAATACTTACCTACGCCAAAAGCAATACCCAAAACCAAGAATAGCAAAAATGGTAATACTAATAGGGTAGTCTTCATTCCATATTGTTGCAGTGCCCACCTACTAACAAAAGCTTGGACGATAAAGGCGGCTATTACCACAGCTCCTCCTGTCATGGCGAGAAAATTAGCCATTTGAAAAAGACCATTCTGCGCCTGTGAGTATTGATCCTCTACAACCTTTAAAAAGGTGAAATCAATACAAACTAAGCTAATGGAAGAAAAAACGACAAATAGCCCTAGTAATAAGAAGTATTTGTTTTTTATAAGCTTTATTAAATTATTGTTATAGCCAATATACTGCGCACTAACCTGAAGTTCGTTTAGACTGCTAAACTGTAATATTACTATACCGAAAATAATAAGGCATAAAAAGCCTGACAGACCACTGATGAATATAAATCTGTCTATATGTATAAAAAAGTTTTGAAGTAACCAATGCGCTGAAAACAAAAATGAAGCAGAAGAAACCACAATTCCCAGATCTATTCTCCGCCCTAATCTCTTCGCTTGTCTAATATCAAATAAAGCATTATAAAGCGCCCTGAAGATCATTTGAATTACTGTAGTCACAGGTATGACTAAAATGAAGGCCAGTTTTATAATACCTTCATCCCTCTCTAGCTCGTAGTAGTAATAAATAGATAGAAATGCTGATGCAAATAAAAAGAAGAACATTATAGAAAGCTTGGCAAAAGCTATTCTAATATTGAGGTAAGAGTAAATTATCGACAAACAGAAACCAACAATACCAGAAAGCATTAATGCTTCAGCTAGCATAGAAATGTCATAATTGCCAAGAAATAATGTGGTGGCTCCTAAGTAAAAAGAAGACAAAAATAGACCTACAGTTAGCCCAAACACAAACAGCAATACAACTCTGGACTCTTCTCCTCGGTATGCACCAAATATCTTTCTAACTAGAAAATTCATATTTATAACCTCATGTTACTTATAGACAATTACAAAAGTAAGTGCTATTACATTTAGAAAAGCACAAATTATAATTTATTTATTAAATAATTATGCAATTATGTGATTAATTTCAATTTCAATAATATTTCAGCCACCAAATAAGTTATCGCCACTCTACATGAATAGCTTTCTCCATCCATGGAAGCTTAACTATATTAAAAGACCATGAAATTTGATCCACTAACACATCAAAGCCCCTTTGCTCAACTTTCAGCACCCAAACCTTTTCCGTTTGTTCCAACCTTCCTTCTCGTATCAAAAACGATCCTCGAAGGTTATCTATACTTGATTTTTTTAAAGCTTTCCAATTACCTATAATACCGTTCAATAAACTTTCAGACATTTCTATTTCCTTATCTGTAATTTCAACATTACTTTCAACGGGTATTGGCAAAGGCATACCACACAAGATTTTATTCAATGTCATTTCGTACTCTTTACCCTCTTTTGTACCATAAGCTAAAAAGTGAATTAAATGAACCGCCTTTTGAACAGCATCTTCGGATTTAAATCGCTTTTTCTCTTCAATTAAATCTAGCAAACCAAAATAACGAACAAGAAAAGGGTATAAAATAACTAACCCGGCATTTCGAATATAAATAGGCTCATTAAAAGCCTGCTCCATTACTACTGCCTCATCCTTTTTCTTTACTGTTACCTTTTCTTCCTCATCTATTTCCAACTCATTATTCTGACTTTTCTCTATCCAATCAAGTACTTTTTCTTTTTCCCTTTTTAGCGTTTCTTGCTGCGTATTATCCTGCTCTTTATCTGTAAATTTATTTTGCTCCTTTAGCTCACTCTTAATATCCTCTCCCTCATCTTCTGATTTTTGCGTTTGGTTAACTCCTAAATTGTCAAAAGTTTCACCCTCTGCATGCTCACCTTCACTCCCTTTTTCGCTTTCCGAAATTTCTGACCTCCCCTCCTTAGTAGGTTCGTACTCAGATCTTTCATCATCCTTTACAGCATCTTCATCATCTACACCACCTTCCAAGTCTCGATCTAAATCATCAGCTACAGTTTCACCATCTATAATTCGGTCCTCTTCAGGCTCTGAGATTTCTCCTTTAGCATTAGAACTTGTAAAACTATCATCATCATCTCTCTCACCATCTTCTGTAGAAATTTCTTTGTGCTCTGGACTTGGAGAAGATACACCTACAGAACTTTCATCATATTGGTCTAGCCACTCCTCCGATTCAGCTGAAATGTTTGGAGTCTCTGACTCTAATCTTTTGATTAACAGTACAGTTTCAGAAGAAGATAATGACTTAAAATATGCCACACTCTTACTTCCAAATGTGGTAATCATACCACTTACCAGCTCAATAAAAGTAAACTCAACCTTTTCTTTGACTACAGGGTTGTAAATCCACTGTTGAACTATATATACTACATTACTCCACTCACTTAATACTTCTGTCAAAGAAACTTTACTACCCGAAGAAAGCTGCTTCGGACCTACTCCTCGTATTTCTATTATTTTTTTATGAATAAAAGTCTTTTCCGGCTCTGGCAACTCATTTTCCACACGCTCCACCAGCCTAAGCATCTGTCTAGGAGAAAGTTTCCAAATTATGTTTTCGAACGTAGCTGCACTTTTTTCAATAAATTCCTTAATAAAGACTTCTACTGGTATACTTTGAAGCTCTGGGTAAATTCCAAATAATAAAAAATTTCTAACGGTTACATGATCGCCTTTCTCAACTGGCTTTCGCTCAGATTTAATCTGCTCTTCAACCTCCTCCAAATCCTTTATTAACTCTTTATCTTCAATGTGTTCCTTTATTACTTCTACAATATTGCGCTTCGGCAGGTCCACTTTCTTTCTTAAATCTTCAAGCACCGTCTCAATAATGCTAGAAGGCTTAAATACAGGACGAGGAAGCTTTAGCTGTTGCTCCATCACCTGTTCTACGATGGTGGTTTTAATGTGATTAGAGTCTGTTTCCTTCCAAAAACGCTGTACCACAACATCAGATAGAGCTTTTTCTAACCTTATAATTCTAGCCTGAAGGTTAGGCATATTAAGCCTTACTATTTCATAAATTTCTTTAACAGGTAGCTTTGAAAGCACATAAACTCTGTTAGACCTTAAGCTCCAATAGCTTCTTAATTCCTCAATAGTAAAATTCTTTCCAAGTAATTTATAGGGCCTATCTATACTTTGCTCTAATAACTGTTGTTCTTCTTTGGTCTTTTTATACTCTTCTTTAAGTTCCTCCTTGGAGGCAGGCTGCTCCTTAATATATTTAGTGATTTCAGGTAATTTAGGAGCATGAAAAGTGCTTACCTTTTTTAATTTATAAATAACCTCTGCCTCATCGAAATGCTTAAGGTCACTGATCCGTTTTACGAGCCTACTAATGATTTCAGTATTAGAAATGATTTTACGTTTGTCAACAGAAAGTAATTCGAATACTTCCTTCCATAGCTCTATTTCAATTTCCTGAATGCGTAAATCTAAATCCTTACTAAGACCACTTTTTATTAATTCAAACTCAGTTTTAATATGTATAATACTATCACCAAGCCCAATTAATTTTGAATTAACAATATTTTTGAGCCCATCATCGCCAATTTGCAACAGCATCCTATTAAGGGCTGTTGGGTTGTTTAAAGTATAACGTAAAATCTCGTTAAATTCGCCAGATGATTCTTTTGAAATATCAATGATGAAGTCTGATATATTGAACTGACGTGATGTTATAAAATTAGGTGCCCACCAAGGTAATGCTCCCGTTATGAGAAACATCTTAATCAATTCTACTTTGGATTGTACACTTTGAATTATTTCAAAGCCTTGTCTCGAATGATATTTTATCTCCTCTACAGACTTTTCAAGCTCTATTTTCAAGTGTTGCCTTAGCTGGTATTCTAACTCAGATTCCAGCCTATGCATATCAATCTCGCCTAAATTAATTTCTAATTTAGGTAATCGAATTACAACCCCTGGGGGGCAGACTTCATCAAAAATCTTCTCTATAGAAGATAAAAGCCTCAGTTTTATAATATCAACAAGCTTCTGCTGAATTTCTGAAGCATTTTCTTTATTTGAAAGCTCTACGTCAAAAACCTGCCTTTTTATTTGATGCTCATTATCTGTCATCTACGCCCCGCCTATCCAATTCAATAGATTAATATTTTAAAGCTGAATTAAGAATCTTGTTAATTCATCAGTTGCCTCATCTAACTTCTCTTTAGGGGTATCTTCTATACGCTTTGCCTCTAACCACGCGTAGTATTTGCTTTCAAACTCTCCCATCACATCAATCTCCAACCAATGTAAAACAGATGCCATGCTGGCTGATTGATTAACAAAAACGATTTCTTCGGCTATTGACCTAAATTCTTTATTGTTAAACCTGGCTGTCCAAGCAGGAAATAAAATAGTAGCTCTATAAGTATAAAAATCTTCAGGCACTAAAGGGCCATCTTTTGTATTTCTTATATAAAAGCCTACTTTCTTCTCGTATGGAGTAATTACATCTCCATCAGATAAATATGCAAAGAGTTGCTCTAATTGAGCGTGAGTCTCTTCCACAGAAGCACGAGCGATAACACTTACCATTTTAATTTTTCCATCTGGGGTTTTAAAATGGATTTCGAAGTCTTTCGTTGATGTTATTTCTACAGAATAGTTATCGTAAGAGGCTAAATGAGGCTTTAATTCCCCCATAATTTTTAGACGTTCCTCATAGGTGTACTGCTTTGCACTACTTAATATTCTGTTTCCATATTCATCTAATAAATATAGACCAAATTTTCTATCAGTAACAGGAGGCCTTAACAGGTTATGTTCTACGAAGTGTAAGCCTTCGCTTTTTAAGTTCATGTCTCTTAAGAACTGCGTAAGAGCAATACCAGCCACTGCAGCATCTTCGGTAGTAGTGTATCTTCCCATTTCTAGCCATTCTTCTTGGCTTGGAGATTTAAATACCAAATATGCCTCTTTTTCACCATCAGGATGGCCCACCTGGAAATTTTCTATTTCCAAGCCTTCTCTAAGAAAGCCTTCACTTAAACGCTTGTCAGAAAAGATATTTACTTTTTTAAGCAACTCATCAGTATATGATTGGCTATATTTTGACATTGTGATTTCATCTTCATCCACATAGTCAAAAAATTTGTCAATCAGCTCTTGTGATACAGCTTGTTTGCTCTCTTTTTTAGTTACCTCTTTACCTTTTTTGGTTTTTCTAGTCTTTTTATCCTTTGTTAAAGTAAGGCCTGATGAAGTAAAATGTTCTAAAAACGAATTTTTAACATACATTTTATTATCTCCAGACTCTTTTAAGGAGTAGGCTCTTAACCCCATTAAAACAGATAGCTTCACTTCCAAGCCAGAGATATTCCCAGGTGTATCTGGAGTATCCATGTAATTGAAACCACGTGCTCTGTTTTTATTAATAAATGGTAAAAATTCTAAAAATCGTGTTTTATTATCAACAAGATATTTCTGGTACTCATCATCAGTGAAGTAATAATTAAACTGCATCATGGCAGTTTGTGAAAATTCTTCTCCATGAATGGCTAGTAAATAATCCAGAAGCCTGTTTCTTCGATCGTTGAAATCATCACTTTCATCAATTAACTGAGGCAACCCTTCCTGATAACTGGTGGCATAGCTATTAGGGCTTAATATTTCACCATCGGTTAAACCTCCCGGCTTTTCTTTGTATAATGCCTTAACATTAGGAATATTATCTAGCTGCTGATAGAAATAGGTTTGTTTTATATCACTCTTAATTGCCAATAACTTTTTACTATTAGCAAGCTGAGATAAGTAGTTAGCCAATATTTGCTCAAATAGCATCAAATAACCTTTTAACTGTAAGGCTTGAGCTTGTCTTTTGATAGATGGTGAGTGAGGCACACCTTCTTCTCCAATACCATAATTGATAGGAAATTGGTTTTGAATAGAATAGTAGTTCTCAACTTCTATCTTATTTCCTTGAGGTATTTCTATGTGCTCTTCACTTAACCTATATACCCTTCTATTAGCAGACTTCATTTCGTTGAGCACACGCTTCACTATTTTTTGATCTACTAAAGAGTAGTTAACCACTCCTTTAAAAAAGTTTATAGTTTTTTGAGAGTCATCAATGATAAGTTTTGGTAATTGATATTCTGAAATATCAATTTGGTTTTCATACTCCTGATCTCCAACCAGCAGTTTGAGGTTTTTAACACTAGATACGCCCTCAACCTGCATAATAATCTTCATTATCTCAGAGATGAGAATCTTATCGGGTTTTGGAGGTAACTCTTCAGTTTTTACAAAACCATGTTTTAATAACGGTCCATTAAAAATGTCTTTCAAATCATATCCACTTTCTAACAACTCTTCAAGTGAATAGAACCTCATTTCAGGACAAAGGTATTCATCTACCAAGTAGAGAATTTTTGCCAACACTTTTTCGGGGCTTATTGAGCCATCGACCTCTACATCAGCATGAATAGACACAGGCAAATGATCCAGAATTTTTATCTGCTCAATGTCTTCACAGATATTTCTATTATTTAAATAAACGAGTTTCGCTTTATTTAATATCTTTTGACGCTCCTTTTTATCCTTTATATTCTCATCTACATCGAGTAAAATTTTGTATAACCCGTTAATAGAATTGGTATCATTATCAGTAGGTATTAACCATACGTTCTTAATTTCAAAAACAGAATCAAACAGCAACTTCCTATAATCATTTATAGTAAGTGCATTACAAGGTAAAATCTGATCTGGCCCAAAAAAAGAGCTATCATCATTAGCATCATTATAAAGGTGATCCTGAATATCAAAATCGGTCCTATAAGCCAAATCTGTAATAGCGAAGCATAGTTGCTCTAAAATGGTAACACCTGGGTCGTGTTCATTATAATCAGTCCAAAAAGCACCTGTCAAACTTTGAACAAGTCTAATACCTTCAGCTCGAAGGTAATCATAATCCATTGCCTTATTATCGGGCTTTTTGTCGTTAATATATAAAGGCTGTTCCATAAGAACTTGTAGGTTAATTAATTAGAACTAAAAATTACTGAAGAAAGTCATCAAACTTTCCACCTCCATTGGTAGAGGGTTTTCCAGTATGATTTGGAGAAGATGCTCCGCCCTTTAATTGAGCATTTGCTTGCTCATTCAATTTGCCTATTAACTCATATACATCTTCAAAAGGCAACTTACTAAGGCCTTTAAAAATTAGATTTCCTTCTTCTACTGAAATTTTGAAATGTATCTCCTTCATCTAAAACACCTTTTCTATTCCTGCTCTAAACTTTCATCCATAAATTGATCAAACCAGAGCTGTGAGATATGATATTTCACATAATAATTACCTCCATAACTACATCTTGTACTCATTTCCAGGTTATAGTTATAAGTGTCTCCAGTCCATCTGAGTTTAATCATATTACATCTCACGCCATAATGAGCCTGAATGATCTTAATTTTATTTTTACTCTTACCAAATGTGCTTAATGCATTGGCATAAATCAATGCATACTTACCCGTTTTCTTTTTACCCACACCGGCTACAATTTCTAATGCATGGCAGCCATTTAATTCTGTTAATATTGGATGCCAGTTGCCATCTGCCAGTATTTTACCAGAATATTCTGTACCTATACGCCCGCGCATTCCTACTACACCATTAACGTCTAGCTCATGATTAGGATTTGTATTGTTAATACCTACTTTACCTTCATCACAGAAAGTCATTACACTATCACCTAAATGATTATTGATATGTAGGTTAGAATCTCCTCGGTTTATATTAATACTCCATGCCGGACTTTTATCTTCCACACTTTTATAGAAACTCATTAGCTTCTCTGAAGTACCAATAGGAGAAAGCATCAAACCTTCTTCTAATGTTTTAGACATTCCATCATCCACACGGTTAATCATGGAATCTATAAGATCGTAAAAATGAGATTCTGCAGGTAAATTCCCTTTTTTGAAAAAGTTTTTTAACGTATCCCTATTCTGTAATGGCATGTATATTCGGTATTAGGTAATTTAAGTCTATCTACTAATTTCTATTATTCTCCAATAATGAAGTCATGACCTAGTTCTAAGTAGTCAATACCAGCTTGTCTACTTCTCTGTTCAGAACGCTCTACAAGAACAGAAATCTGATGAACTGGTGCCGGCACTAACACTGACCACGGTTTAGTTGCGCTTAATGAAGATTTTGCTTCTCCATCTCTGGCAGTATCTATCAATTGATAATTTCCTCTAAAGTCACGAGCTACTTGCAACATAGAGAACTTCGTGATAAAGTTCACGTAAGGCAAAGTACGCATAAAACTTAATATATCAGAGCTATGAATTGTACCTCCAAGTTCTACCTTTCTATTTTGAGAAAGTAGTGTACCCGTTAAGTATTTATTAATCTGCTCATTAAGCTTTTGAATATAAAAACCATAATTAAAACCATCTGTAAACTTCACCGCACATATAATTTTTATTCTTTCATAGTGAGGGTTTCTAACTTCTAGTTTTACAAACGGTGATGTAAACTGTTGAATATATGATTTAATCTCGTGTAATAGCTCACTACTAGCCATTGGTTCGTCTGGACTAGCAGAAAATCTTGCATGTGGAGTAACCACTATCAACACATTTCCAGGAGCATCTAAATACTCACTAGTCATATTTGGCAAGCATGTTACTTTATATAGTTCATCGAATTTCTCTAGAATAATTCTCTCAAAATCCCAAGCACTTACAGCTCTGCTTTTGTGGTGTAACCTTTCTCCAATACGAGTATAAAATTGCATCGGCTCTTCTGATGGTCTACCCAAAAAAGAAGGTAGCGGCTGTCTAATATTTTGTATACCTTCAATATTATTAACCGACCTAGATATGGTATAAGAAGGCATCGGCCTCTTCAGGTGCTCCCCACCAATATTGCTATTAGGAGCTAGAGTAGCCGTTATCACCTGCGTACCTACGCTTAATAAATTGGATGCGGTATCTATATTATCTAGTACAGTAGCTCTTAGCCAGAATAATTTAGGATCTAAAATAGTATTACCAGTACTTATCTCAGCTGGTACTTCCAAAGTAATTATTCCTGTTTTTAAGAACCTGTTTGTATCGTCTCTTAATATTTTTGAAGGAGCCAGTACATACCATTCATCGTTTACTAAATAACTCCACTCAATTTCTGGAGGATTCTCTTCAGATGATACAGTGTATTCATCAATCATCTCAAAAAGTACATTTACTAATTGAGGTGGTTTCAAATCCGAAAATCCTAGCAATAAACTACCCTCATAATTATAATCTGGCAATAAGTATGTTCTCTGCTTATTGCTATTTGGATAAACCATGTTTTGTCCAAAAGGATGAATATAGAAGAACTGCCCTCTATTATCACTATCAGATTTCTTAGAATGCTCTACTAATGAGAGTGTAGAAGAAGCACTATAATCTAAAGAAATAGTTTGTATCTGTGGAGCATATGGAGCCTGAGGTAAAAGTTTTTTACTTTTTTCCTTATTCTTTAATAAACCTCCACGTGCATTATCAATAGTAACTTCTGAAAGAATAGAAGGATAAATATCATGCGCAAAAGCATATCTAGGATCCACCAAATCAAGCTTTATAAAACCTCTACTGGTATGATTAGTATACTCTAAATCTTCTGTAATGGCATCGTACTTAGGAGATTGTTTAATGTTCTTGATATCAATACCAGACATGATAGTCTTAGACAACAAAGTACCTTGCGGGCTAGGCTTCTTCTCTGGTCCGTTATCAATAGTCCTAAACAATTTAAATGATTGCCTCTCATCGTCATCCACAGGTTTCCACCTTCCACCATCTAGCACTGAGAGTTTTGTCTCAAAAGAAGCGTTATCTATATCCAGATTATATTCTGCATAATGACCTGCAAAACCACTTTTGTGTGGTGGTAAGTCAAACCATTCTATGTTAATCTTTAAATCATCTAAAGACTTATTGAATACTTCATTACTACCAACTATAAAATAGGATCCCGCCTTAGGCATAGGCCCAAAGGGTAGAAATGGAGTATTAGGGTTTAACTGACCAATATTATTATGTAACTCTAAGCTCTTAAAACCACTAACCTTAGTATTAAAAGTTACTTGCTCAATTTCCATATTCGCTAATAAAGAATATGGATAAACATAAGAGTTACTATTAAGCATAAACTTAATTAATGGAAGCTCAGATTGAAAACTTCCCTCATGAATTGAAGAATCAAAACCAACAATCGAAGGCTCCGTTGTGGTCAAATCAAAGTTTATTTTGAGTCTAAAATGATCATCATCTTTAATAACCACATGCTGATTAACCTTGTGCCATCCTTTACTAGATGTAACATATAGGTTAAATGATTCTAAAAATATCTTTATAAAGACTTCATTAACGCTATTCTCATTAAGAATACTTAAGTCTTTTAAATAATTACCAAAACCCTTGTATGATCTCTCATCGAATTGGAATACGACTTCAACCTCTCTAAAACCTTCTTTTAAGAATAAACTAGGCGAGGCAATGGCAAAACCCATATCAGCATTTTGCATGGTTTTCTCGTCAGTACCCTTGCCATGCTGATCCTCTCCAAAGATAGCATAAGAAGTTCTTCCCTCTCCATTATCAAGAGTGCTCATGCCTGATTTAATGGGAAGCTCTGCCTTTAGTACATTTCCTACTAGTTTTTGCTCTTTCCCTTTTATATTCAGCAGTCTATTATCAACAAAGACTGTCTTTACTTGCTGTATTTTAGCCTTATTTACTAATAATTCCTCATCAGCCAAATAAAGCATATCATTACCTCGCTCATCTCTTTCTCCAATAAAAGCCGTTCCGGTTTTCACCTGTGCAAAACGAGCTCCATCATCTAAATTGAACTGCAAGTAAACCCTATCAAAAATAGGAGGCTTAGGCAGCTGTCTTAATACTTGAGAATAATAAAACTCAACATGCCTTCTTGTCAATTGATTTATATTGCCCTGAACATTTTCAAACAATTTCAAAAATGCAATAAACAATGCTATTTCGGGGTAATGGATGTCACTTTCCAATGACTGTTTTAAATAGTCTGGAGTTTTGGACTTGAGGTATAACAACGTTTCGTAAAAACCTTGAAAAATCTGCTGCAACTGATTTACAGCTGAATCTAACTGTTCTGCCTCAGACGAGCCTTCCAACTCGGTAATTTCATCTTCCTCTTCTAACTCCCACAAGTCACTAAACAAAGCAAAGTCATGATCTACCTTATGTTGTAATGCCTCAAAACGATTAACAGCTACAGTTAAAGACTTTAACTGCTTTAAAGAGTCGCTAAGCTTAGAAGAAATTGCATTACTAATTTCATTTCTTATACTGATCTGAGCCATTGTAAATTGCTCAACAGATCTTAATCTATCATACCATTCCTCAAATTTGTGAGCAATGGAATATATCTCTTCAAAACACTTCTTTAAATATTTAGCTTTTCGCTCTGGTCTTTTATATAACTGCGTTTTATAGATAAAATTCTTAAACCGCTCTTCCATCGCAACCGGTTCAGAATCTATAATAGAAGCTAAAATTACTGTTTCATCAGAAAAGAAAAATGACCAATCTCCCTCTACTTGCTTTTGGGTGTTAAAAAAATTAACAAATTTTGACAAGCCCGAAGTAAAAACTAACAAATCTTCAAAAGAACGCTCGTCAATTTTAACATACTCAGGATCAAGAGCTTCAAATTGTCTACTAAATTGGCTAGTGCCTATATTTTTAAAAAGTTTGGTCTCCATATTGGTTCAGATTGTCCAATTGTTAGATATCAATCGGTTTTAGGCTTAAAGTTCACATCAGTACCTTCTATTATATAGTAAGGATAAACCATGTTGCTCCTCTTATTGGTTTTTCTAATGGTATAGATAAGTTCTATCATGAGCAACCCATCAATTTCTCTAGATGTATCTACCACTATATCATCCAAAATTATTCTAGGTTCATAGTACAAAACTGCATATTCAATTTTGCTAGATATTTGACTAATTAATGTAGTACTAATGGGTTCAAACTGTGCAAAACCTAAATCACAACCAAAATCAGGTAACATGACTCTTTCTCCCGGTTTTGTAGTTAATATTATTAATAAACTTTCTCTAATATCTTCTTCTTCAGAAACTAAAACTACACTACCTGTTTTTTTATCAAAAGTGGGAGGAAACTTCCATCCTATCCCTAAAAATGACTTTCTCTGTTTCATTTAGCTTGTTTTTAACCTCCTATCATTACGGTAGGGCACCCAGGCCCAGTCACTGTACCACCATGCGCTGTAGAATCTCCAACTCTTACTGCGGGCTTTCCCCCTATCATAACAGTTGCAGACCCCTTCACTATAGAGTCTGGTGGACCTGTGCATACTGCCATGTCACCAACTACAGATGCGGGCATTCCGCCAATCATAACATTTGGTACAGATGGACCAACAATAGGCCCTCCAACATGAGGCACTGTACCTGTCACCATCGGACAAACATGCATATCTGTTATTCTTGCTGCTGGTGGCATAATTATTAATTTATTTGAACCATTGCTCCCTTAATCGTTGTAGTGGCAGAACCTTTAAGCTCTGCTTGTGTACCTTCTGCTGCAAACTTCGTATTTCCCTTCAAACTCACATTCATTCCTTCTGCAGTAAAGTCTTTTGTAGCTTTCATTTGTATATTACTCGCTGCCTCTAAAATTATATTTCCATTTGCTTTCAAAGAAATATCTTTTTCTGCTTCCATAGAAATACCACTACTAGACATTACTACTTTATTTTTATTAGCAACATCTTCAACGGTAATGGTTTTATTTTTATCGTCTAATATCACACTATTCTCGCCAGGCGTATGAATAGTTAATATTTTATCTGTATCGTTAAATTGGATTTCTAGTTCACCCTTCGTGAAAATAGACTTGATGCCATTTTCAGCTTCAGGCATATATTTAGGTTTAATAGCCTTACTATAAACTGAACCTAGAATTATAGGATATTGAGGATCTTCATTTAAAAATCCTACTATTACTTCATCATTAATTTCAGGGTAAAAGAATACACCTGCTTCATTAGTTGAGTAAAAATTAGATAACCTGGCCCATACAGGCATGTTATCCTTTTTTAGGGTGGGAATGGCTACTTGAACTCTATAGTTTCCATCTGGATCTTCATCAATTTTTTTTACCAAGCCTATGTGTAAGCCCTTAATTGGTGGAACCATTCCAGAAGCTCCTGGAGCTTCCACAGAAAAAGCTTCCTCTGAATATGCATTTTCAGGTATACCTACCTGTATCTCCGTTTCCCAGCCTCCTTCTTCCAGCACATGCATTACGCCTCCAATAAATGCATTTCCATTGAAATGCTTGCTCAATCCTTGGATTTCAATCTGTTTGCCTGGTTTTACTTTTGAATTACCTCTTATAACTAAAGTACCTGTGATTCTGGATAATTCAGCTCGGGTCATTTTTGAAGAAGACCATGTTTTTAACATAGACTCATCCATATTAGCTGAGCTCTGCTGCACATACTCTTCCAAGCCTATTACTTCAGCCAGCTTTTTGCCTGACAAATCTCCTTGAGAAACTGATACTTCGACTTCACCACTTGCATCTAATACTTGTTGCGAGTCCATATCCCAAGAATGAGAAACTACATTTTTATATTGTTTTCGGGCATCTATGTCTCCATTAAAACTAATAAGCCCTGTACCGTAACCAACAGTAAGCACAGCCTCTTCTATTACAGGCTTTTTGATAGATAGTTTACTATCTTCAGTAGTTACGTATAAGCCATTTAATTCGGACCGAAGTAAAATAAAATCCCAGTCATTTGAATAATGCTGAATAATTTCTTTGTGATTTACAGAAGTATCATCAATGTCTATATCAAGGCCATATTGATTAACAACTTCTCTAATTATATCACTATCCGTTTTTTCATAAAAAACAGAATTTTTTCTACCAACAGTGAGTTTAATAGCTTCATCCTTGCACTCTACTATAACATTAGGCCTACCGTCTTTATCTACGGACAAACTCTGTTTAATAATAAGGCCTTCAAATATCGCTTCCTCGTTAAACTCATACCCAGCTTTAATAGTAACCTTATTACCTGGGTCGAAAAGTCCTCCATCACTAATTTCAAACTTCTCTTCTTCAGAACTTCCTCCTTCCAAAAATTCAATAGTTGCGTATGCAACTTTATTTAAGGAGCGATTAACGCGTATAGACATACATCCATAGTGATTGGGGATTTCACTACCATCAACGAGTATAGAATGCGAAGGTAAAGTTTCTTTATTAAGAGGAGTTTCTGCCATATATTACTTCTTTATAGGAGGAAAGATTAATTCCGTTCCTGCCGCAATGTTCCTAAAATCTACTAAATTATTTACTCTAGCTACTTGTAAATAGTGGCTACCTGGTCCATAAATTTTTTCACACAATCTAGGCAAATTGTCTCCTTCCTGAAATACGATAATATGACTCATATCAGGAGATGAAGTAGACTTCTTTTTTGCCTGAGTTTTGGTGTCCTCTCCACTAGAAAAACTAACTTTAGCTTTAGCTCTTAAAGAATAGCCTTCAGGAGCAAACATTGTGTGCGTAATGTCTAGCGAGGTTAACCGACCTTTAAAATGTAATTTACCCCAGCTAATTGAAACAATAGGGGGTTGGTGGGAATCTCCAATGTAATAATATGTATGAAGCTTAAATTCTTCAATCATACTTTCAACCACCTTCTTAACACCGTTGGCACCGGTACCATCAAATAGTAACTCGAAACTGAGCGTTTCAGGTTGCACATTTTTGAAACTAGTCTCTGAATTTATTGAATCTGGTGGTTGCTCAGAATTATAATTAATAGCATGAGAGTGCGCAATAGTACTAGGATTAAACATAACCTTCATTACAGGTCCCATAGCACCACTTAATTTATAATCTCGATATCCCCTAATCTCCATTTTCTTTAATGTAGATTTAGAGCCAGAACGACCAATTATCTGCGCCATTATTATCTTTCCCTCTGTACTTTAAATTGTTTCATCACTTTATTTACACACTTATCTACCAGTCGCCTTTCCAAAGAGGCCAACTCTGTATCGTTTAATGCATTATTAACTGCCGATTTATTTCGATCATCGTTGACTGTCATTCTGATAACCAACTCCTTAATTTCTATTGGCATAGCAACTAGTTATCCTCTTCAAAATACTGGTATGATAATTCAATTGACTCCACAAGAAGTTCACTTTTTTCAGCGGCCAATCCTGAAATTTCTCTCTTTACAGGATATGCATTCACAAATGTCCACGTTTTTAAGACGTCTTTATAATCTTTGAAACCGTTAGAATCTTTACTTTTTGTTCTTCTTGCTTGAGTAAGTTTAACAATTATGTTCCTTGTCTCAACAAAATCAGCATAACCAATTTCATATATAGATTTAATCCAATCAAAAAAAGCTGAAGACGTATTTACTACACCTCTTTTTAGAACTAAATTAGGGTATTTTAAAGGTTGGGGTAACCGGTGCGTAAACCGGTTCTCCCCACCTTCATAATAGTCTTCTGTTGGAATTTCATAAGATATTCCTGATATCTCTTGAAAATTAGCATCATATTTAGAAGTTTCTCCTTCGAAACTCACTTGAAAGCTATAACCAGGAATAGGATACATCAAATCCATATATCTTTAGACTTTTATTGTTGAACGATACCTTCGTGAGCTAATTCGATAGATTCGATAGCTACTTCGTTAGCATCAGATTTCAAATCAGGACCTGATATTTTCACAGGGAAAGCGTTTAGCACTTGCCAAGTAACAACAGGGCTATTTTCTTCATCTAATAAAGAAATAGTTACTGTTTCTCTTCTATCAGGATTAGCTTGAACATCAATAAACCAATCATAGAAAGCATGATCTCCAGCAAACACACCTTTTTTAAGTGTAATGTTGCCATGTTTTTTCAAGCCAGGAATTTTTTGAGTTACTAGCGATGGATCATCACCTGATCTGTACTCAATAAATTGGGTTTCCATTTCTAATCCAGTTACTTCCTGGAAACCAACATCTATACCATCCCATTCTACTGTAAAATGAAACTTAGGTACTGGCCATAATTCTTCTGCCATAATCTATTTTATTATGTGTTATTCTAAATTAATTAAACCGGTATGAATTTTATGATTCCTGCATTTTTTGCTGGAATGTAATAACGATAAATTCGGCAGGTCTTGCTACAGCAACTTTAACCGTAATTCTCATTATTCCGTCAAGTACGTCATTAGGAGTCATTGTAGATCCTATTCCCACTTGTACATCAAATGCCTCAGCAGGAGTTAAACCTACTAAACCACCTTGTCTCCAGATATCATTAAGGAAAGATGAAATCATACTTCTTACTAATACCCAAGTACCAGAGCTATTTGGCTCATAAACATAAGCTTTAGCAGCAGATTTAATTGATTGCTCAACGAAAGTAATAGTTCTTCTAACGTTGATATATCTCCAATCTTGGCTATTACCGTCTAATGTTCTCGCACCCCATACTTTAGTACCTTCACCTACGAATGAACGGATAGCATTTACTGATTTACCTGTTACGGTAACGTTCAAGTCTTCCTGATCATCGTGAGTTAATTTTACTACTGGTGAAATTACACTGTTAACGCTTACGTTAGCAGGAGCTTTCCACACACCTCTTTCGCCATCTACCATAGAGTAGATACCTGCCATAGCAGCAGAAGGAGGAAGGATGTTAAGGTGAGTACGGATACCAGACATTACTTTTTTGAATGCAGGGCTCACAACACCTAAAGTTTGAGATAAACCATCTACATCTACATCAGACGCAGTTAATTTTTTAACTTCAGTTTTAATTTCTTCAGCTTTCTTAGGAGTTACTGCTAACTCGTCAGCTTCTTTAGAAATCACATCTTGTAATACCTCTAAGTTAGAGATGTTTTTGAAGTCGATTTCTTCGTTCTCAACTACGCTAGTATAAACCCAAGGGTAATAAGCAGCACCGTAAGCTAAGAAGTTAGAACCAACACCTTCACGGAACTTAGTGATAACATCATTAGCATCATAAGTTCTAGTTTTAGTTCCGTTGTAAACATCAAGAATTGCAAATCGACTCTTCATTTTGAATCCACAGTGCGTAAGCATTTCTTGTTGTAAAGAATAACAATCACCTTCAGATAACATTACTGATTCAGGGATAACAAGCATTGTAGGCTCATCTTCACCAATTAAAGACTGAATACCATCAGCTAAAGCTTTCTTAGAAATAGTATTAGCTTTGTTAGTAGTAGTAGTTACTGGCGTAGGTTTAGAGTCATTTCCTTTGTTTCCACCTTTAGAATCAGAAGATGAAGGAGTAGATGTTGTAGTTGTAGATGTAGTGTAAGTACCTACAGATACGATGTAACAACTTCCACCTCCGTTAGCAAAGAATAATCTTATGCTATCATACAAAAGAAAACGAGATGATGAATCAGGAACAACTTTGTATCCTTTTCCTGCTACTTCTACATCAAAGTCTTCTGAACCAGAAGCTGATTTAATGTTAAAGGTTGCTTTTGTACCTCTACCGAAAATGTTGTGGTATTCAGTTAATGAACTGATACGTACAGGCATGTTGATCAAAGATTGACCATCTCTACGTGCTTTCTCTGTATACCCAACAAATGCCGGTACTGCCGTAGGTATGCCCGCTACTGAATTTGGGAAGGCGTTCTTCTCTTCAATATAAACGCCTGGGGTAGCTAAGGTTTGTGCCATAGTCGATTGTTTAAAATTGATTTACTTTATACATAGATTAATATCTCAGAATAGATTTTAGCATTGGCTTCTCTGCTTTCCGGCCTAATCGATTCGATAGGTGGAACGGGCAACCTTCTTACCAATACTTTATTGGATGATCCTCCTCCGTTTTTCTTTCTCAACTGAAAATGATAATCGGAAAATTCCATCATGGGTAAAGCCACTTTTGAACTAAAAGCGAAAGCTTTTTGGCCGTTGACTAACTTTTCTTCTACCGGCCCAGCAAAAGAAATTTCTTTATTCTCGCTAAATACTGTTGTGTCTTTTAAGTCTTTAATGTACTTGGCCACTACCATGTACTTCCAGAAAGTGTAGCGAGGTTTGAATTTTAATTTAAATTTATAAGTAGGTAATGACTCACCTGCATCTAAGCATTTAAAAATTTCTTTCTTAAATGCCTGGTCTAAGTCTATATCTATTAATGCTAAAGGTGGCTGTTTCAAGCCTTCAGAAATGGTTATGAACTTTTCCTTTTCTTTATTATTTAGATATACGCGATACCTACCATCAGCTATAGAGCTAAATTTAGTGCTATCTGAAACTTCTTGCGCAATGTCTTTTTCGTATACTCGACCATTATCACCTTCTAATTTCAATGTGCCCTTCTTCACATCACCAATGTAGTAATCAAAATAATTGGGCTTTACAGCATATACATCTTCAGCACTTACAAACTCGGCCTCATGCAGCAGATGGTAATCGCCATCTTTTTTCTTATGCTCATTTTTCAGATAAATAATGCTGTCTCTAAACTCTGTAGGTAATTCAGTAAAATTTCTGAAGTATATATTATTAGTTACCAGCCAAAATGAAAAAGAGAAGTTAGCATTCTCAAGCTTATACTTAAGTATTTCATTTTTTTCAACATCGTATAAGATGTGTAAGCCTTCATCGTCTTGTCTGAAGATAAAGCCCATTTTGTTTAGCTCCAGTACCGTAGCACGCGTTGGCAAGAATTTAAGGTCTCTACCAGCACGCCCCGAGTAGTACTCATGGTCTACAGTGACGGACATAAACTTTTTAAACTGAAAACTAAGATCAATCATTTCTACTATAAGTTCGAGCCAAAGCCAGAAAACGGCACATCATTATTTGTAAGAAGTCCTTCCTGGAAAGTAACCATTCTTACTTTATATAGTATAGAGGGCAGATACTTTGCACCAATGGCACCCCAAAGGTGACTTTGGTTTTGCAAATCCTGATTTACTATCTCAAAAGTTAGCTTATCAATGCTATTATCTAGTTCAGGCGTATTCCTATGGTTTAATACCTTGTTTGCCTGAAAAAAGCTGATAATAGCTGACAAATATCTTAAGCCCTCGGCATAATTACCATCGTTAAATGAAGCTGAAAAAAGTAAATACAGATTCATATTAACTGGCTTATTAGAAAAAGCGGTGCTATTCTTATGTCCTACAGTTTCTTGCTGCAGGTTAACTAAGCTTAAAATAATTTTATCTGGTTCGGTTACGGCTGCTGACCCATCTGGGTTAACAATGTTAGAAATAATTACCTTCTCTTCAGATTGACCGAACCTGGCCGAGATGTAATCATTTGCTAATTCCGATATAATGGATACTGCCGAATAAATCATAATTCTTAGTTAAAAAAATAGAATAACACTTACAGTATTTTTTGTTTTTACTTATTGCGTTCCAAGTATAGCGAACATTCTTAAAGAATGCTAATAATTTTTAATAAAAAAGTTATAATATCACCTTAAGGCAAGTCCTTTTCTGTTAAAAATTGCTTACTTATCCATAAAAATATTATTGCTCCAATAATAAATCCGCCCAAAAGATATATAATCTCCTTAGGACCAGTGTATTGCATCGCCAAAAGAATCAAAGCCACTAAAACTATTATTAGAAGAATAAGGCCACCCTTTAGCACTATATTAAACATTCTTTTAAATCGGCACCCGTATCTGTACAATACAAAAAAGCCTATTACACTTACACCAAACACAGCACCGAATATTGAGAATAAAGGCCTAGGATTTCTCAAGAGATAATTAGGGTTGCGCATTACTCGCATCACTAGCCCCACCCATCTTCTCCACGAAAATCGACTTCTAACAGCGCTGGTTTTAGCTTCTTGTAATTGTTCAGGAGATAATGCAAATTTAGCCCCAAGCAATTTCCATAGGTCAGAATAACCATTATCATAACCTAATGCCCAGATACCTATCCCTCCTAGTTTCTTCTCTTTAACCCAGTCATATTTTTTACCCAAGGTCAAACTATCTTCATACCACAATTGCCTGTAATTATTTTGATTATCGCGGTACACATAAAATTTACTACTACTGATATCATCTTCACAACAAGGCAAATCCCCATGCTCTTTTCTAATATTCCTATACATAGGGTAGCGTATAAAACGCTTAACCTTTGAGGGAAATTTAAGGTCTACCGTTTCCCACTCTGCACCATAATAAGGGAGACCCAATAAAAATTTCTTTGAAGGTGCACCACTTACAAGGTATTCATCTACTGCATTTTGCAAGTTATAGTCCCACCAAGTTTGTCCACTATTTAACGGAGACACCGGGCCAGCCACTTTACTGTTAGCTCCGTAAAACTCATAGCCCATCATAATATATAAGTCAACATGCTTATTCAACTGAGCAAAGTCAAATACATGATCAAAATCTATAGGAGGCACAGCCAATGTAATCCAATAATCTTTTCTGGCAGATCTTAAACTACTCGATAAATCGATAATAAAATTTGTAAACTCTTCAGACCTGCTACTAGGTATACTTTCAAAATCAATATTCACACCATCAGCACCTCGTTCTCTTAATAAAGTGATTAGTGTTGAAATGAAAGTTCGCTGCGCGGCTGGGCTTGAAAGAAAAACAGAGTTGTTTACTGCACCAAAGTTAGTAGCACTTAATAATACTTTAGTACCATGCTGATGTGCAGAATCTACTAACGCAGTAGTTTTCCAATCATGGATGGTCTTATAATCACCTGTAGTAGGTTCTATTTCGTAAGAAAAATAAGCTACTGCAGAAAGCAATGAAAAGTTATAGCTTTTGTACGCGCTCCCCATCCAGTAAGGGTGCCAACCAAAAACTTTTGTAGTACTATCTAAAACATGTTCTTTTTTATATGCATTATTACTAGTAAGCAGGTAGTATTTATCCCAATCTTCTTCTGTTCTATAATTTTTATTAGGCTTTCTTCTTTTTACTGACTGCACTCTGTTTTTAAAGTATACAGTATCAATAAAGCCTTGCTCTCCTCCTCCTTCAGCTTCGCCATAATTATCAGCGGCATTCACTTCCATTAGTGAATCCAATAAAGCTTGCGTGTCTTTAGGGTTTTCTGGAGAAGGGGGAATACTATCTGCATTAATAGCATTATCTTCTATAGTAGGTTTTGGCTTTTTTTTCTGATCGTCTTTCTTCTTATTCTTTTCGATCAAGTCATTGATCCTACCTTTAATGATATCCTCAGGAACGTTCTTCTCCTGACTCCACGCAGTAGAGAAGAAACATAGGATAAAGACAAAAGGAAGAAGTACTCGCATATAAATAGTATATTTTAATATTTTCCTAAGAATAAATTTTTCCAATGCTTTTACTCACATCTGAATATCAGCACCCTCTAAATTGAAGGGGCTCAATTTATATGAAGATTCTGTGATGTAAAAGTTTCTGTAACACGAATATTGAAAAAAAGTTTTAATAATTTTAATCTGCGCTAAAATAAAACCACTTATTTTAAGAAGAAAATTATTTCTATCTTTTTTTATCGGATATAAAATTATAAAACATCTTATATTTGCTGTACAAAGTTAAATTATTAAGCAATATATTCACAAAATAAGGAATTAAAAAATTTATCCATAAGTTAGCGACCGGATTTAAAAATTGTCTTTTATGAATTTAAAGTTATTATTCTTCCTAGCCTTAAGTTATATAGCTACTCAACAGCTAGTATACGCTCAAGAAGCAGATAGTTCTGCATTAAGAAATGAAATTAAAGAAAGGTTTCAAGCCCTTGATGTTAGTTACTTTGGTACTACACAAAATTGTGTGGCCTATGATGTTTATGCATTTAAATATTTCAACTCGTGGATTTTGACTGTAATAGAAGACGAAACGGTAGGCACATTTATAACCCGCCCTCCAAGAACCAAAGAAAAAATTCATAACGGCAGCATGTATTATGTACAAGGAACATCTTTCTTGACACAGTTCCCTACCTACTATAAAAAGAAGAGAAGAAGAAAAACAGTAAACGACCTTGATCTTTACGGATACTATAAACTAAAGCATAAAGGGAAAAAAGCTATGCGAGGCCTTTTACTGATAGAGCTTCCTGACTTGAAAGAACACAAAGAGCCTACCTTCTTCTTATTTAAGTTCTTTGATGGCTTATTCGGAAAAGCAGCAGAAAAAGTAGAAGATAATAGAATTAAAACTAACTTGGAGGATAAAATTAAGTCTGCTGAAGAAACAGCAAACGAACAAATTGACCAAGTAAAATAATATAGACTATGAGAGACAGCCGCCTAAAACGGTACAGTCTTACCTTTTTAATAATTGTAACGATTGGCTTAGGCCAAGTCAAACCAGAGACACCTACCGACAGCACTACTCAAATGCAGGTGCTGACAGTAGGTGTTAAAGAAGCCGCTCCTTTTGCTATGAAAAATGCTGATGGCCAGTGGACTGGAATCAGCATTTACCTTTGGAAAGAACTAGCAAAATCTCTTCATTATCAGTACCAATTTAAAGAATATGACCTCAACGGACTGTTAAATAATGTAAAGGGTAAAAATTTAGATGCCGGAATAGCAGCCATCACCATTAGCAAAGAACGCGAACAGGCATTTGACTTTTCGCTCCCCTATTTCACTACAGGCCTCACCATAGCAACTCAAAAACAAGAAAGCAGCTACCTAGATGTAATGCAACGCTTCTTTTCTCTGCAGTTTTTTCAAATTGTGGGTGCATTAGTAATTCTACTATTTTTAATAGGCACACTATTATGGCTAGTAGAGCGTAAGAAAAACCAAGAACAGTTTGGAGGCAAGCCATGGCAAGGGATAGGTGCCGGTTTCTGGTGGTCTGCTGTAACTATGACCACCGTAGGCTATGGCGATAAAGCTCCTGTTACATTTCTCGGCAGAATTATAGGGTTTGTGTGGATGTTTGCAGCTATTATCATAATTTCTGGTTTTACTGCAGCCATCACCTCAGCACTAACCGTAGACCAACTGGCTACCAAAATTAAAGGGCCAGAAGACTTAGACAATGTGAGTGTAGCCACTGTAAAGGGATCCAGCAGCGCCAATTACCTTACCAGTAAAGAAATAAATTTTATCGGCTTTGAGCATATTGAAGACGCCATAAAGGCTCTTGAAAAAGATAAAGTAGATGCGGTGGTTTATGATGCACCTATTTTACAATACCTTATTAGACAAGGAGAAAGTAAAAATATAGAATTGCTACCAGGTGTATTCAGACCTTTCTATTACGGAATAGCACTACCTGAATTGAGCCAAAGAAAAGAAGAAATTAATGTAAGCCTTTTAGACATCACCAGTAAACCTGAGTGGAAAAAAGTGCTCTTTGACTATCTTGGGTCATCTGACCATTAATTGCTATACGATTATACCATTTCTGTAAAACAATTTTAAATAAGACAAAATACTAATGATGAACTTAGGTAATCGCATCAAGGTTACCTGAGGTATTCATTAAAGTATACTAAAGAGGCATGGTGTTTGAGAAGCAGATGTTTATAAACACAACCTGACTTAACTAACTTCATCAACTAAAAAATTAACTTATAATGAAAAAAGCAATTATCTACGGGCTTTCATTTCTATCAATGATATATTTAGTTTCTTGTGATGATTTGGATGATGTATTAGGCCCCAACCTATCGGAAAGCGAAATAGTAGCTGGGCTAAAAGAAGCTCTGACTGTTGGCACAGATACTTCTACCTCCTTACTTAGCCGCACTAATGGCTACCTAAAAGATGAGGCGGTAAAAATTTTACTTCCAAACGAAGCTCAGCCTATTTTAGAAAATGTAAATAAAGTGGCTCCCTTTGCAGGCGATTTGCTTCAAGTGTATATCGATCAAACGATAGAAAGCATGAACCGTGCGGCAGAAGAGTCAGCAGCGCTAGACTCTACCAAAACAATATTTAAAGATGCTATCACCACCATGAGTATCACTGATGGCCTTACTATATTAACCGGCACTGATACGGCTGCCACACACTATTTAAAAGGCAAGACCTACAATAGACTTTTGTCTAATTTTAGTGGAATAATAAAACCCGTGCTGAACAAGAACATTGTTAGTGGGGTTGATCTCAGTACAGAAGAACTTTACAGTACATTAATAAAGACTTATAATACTGGTGTAGACGCGTACAATATTGCCAACATCTTAAACCCAGATAAAAGATTAGACAAAGTAACTAGCAACACTTTAGCTGAACACGCCACAGGTAAAGCCCTAGATGGACTATTCTTAAAAATAGCTGGAGAAGAGAAGGCAATTAGAGAAGATCCTCTCGCCCGTGTAACTGACATTTTACAAAAAGTATTTGGTAGCCAAGACTAACAACAATAATTATCACAAAAAGCCCGCTGGAGAAAAAATCCAGCGGGCTTTTTTTATTTATACTTTGCATGAAGCAATGAATATATGCACCAGCTATTTTAATATTTATTGTAATTAACAAAAGTGTAAAACATTTGAACATCACCAGTAATTTATTAAATAATGCAATGAAAAATTCATATTTTAATCATGAAAATATATTAAACCTTAAAACATGATTAAAAAAATGAACCTAACTTCTACCTCATTAATTTTTACATTGCTACTGACAGCTTTATGCTTTCAACGCAGCGTGACAGCCAAGAGTCGTGTACATTACGTGCCTGATGATTATATAGTGCACATACCAGACTCAATATTTAAAGCACATGTTCTGCAGCAATATGACTGCAATAATGATGGCGAAATTCAAAAAATAGAGACTGAAGTAATACACTTCTTATACGTTGACAGCTTAGGTATTTCTGACCTTACCGGTATTGAATACTTTTATAACATTACTTCCCTCTCCTGCTCTTACAACAACCTAACAGTATTAGACCTTAGTAACTCATCCAACCTTTCTGGCGTCCGCTGTGATCATAATCAATTAACAGAACTTTATACTAACCCTTATATAAGTCATGTTGATGCCAATCACAATCAACTCACTTCTTTTACATCATTAGGCTATACGGAAGAATTAGATTTGAGCTATAATAAAATAAATTCATTAGATATCGGAGAGAATGGACTTTGGATACGCCTTGATGCTACCCATAACCCTGATCTCTATTGCATAGAATTAGATGTACTTGGTGAGAATGAAGACAATGATTATATAAAAGTAGAGCCACAAGTAACATTTACCACTGACTGCGGAGCAGCAGTCAATATTCCAGATGCTAATTTCAAAACAGCGCTTTTAGAGAATGCAGCTGTAAACAACAATGCTGATAATGAAATACAGCTTTTCGAGGCATTAGCATTCACGGGTGAACTAATGGTAAAAAAGAACCATATTACTGACTTAACAGGAATTGAAGCCTTCAAAAACATGACTATACTGAAGGCTCAATTTAATAACTTAACGCAGGTTGACCTTAGTGGAAATGCGGCATTGACTAAACTACACCTGCAAAACAACCTGTTGACTTCATTGGATGTTTCCGGCAACCATAAGCTACAAATGTTAAGACTTATGAATAACAACCTCACAGAACTTGATGTAAGCGCTAACAACAAGGTGAATTATTTAGAAATTCAAAACAATGATCTGGTTGCTCTCAATATACAAAATGGGATGAATGAAGAACGTTTTAAGCTTATAACTACAGGCAACCCTAATTTAACTTGTATACAAGTGACGGATGTGGAGCGAGCCACTATAAAATTTAGCAGCACAGTAGACAGCACCACTAACTTTAGCTTAAACTGTGCTGATGAAAATAATTTGAGAGTAGCAGATGGTATTCTGAGTAATGAAAGAGAAAAAGGCATTGCTTACCCCAACCCACTACAAGACAAACTGATTATAAATACAAACACGCCATTTACTAAAGCTGTTTTATTTGATATGGTGGGAAATGAGATAAATACAACCTTCATCAATGGAGAAGCAGATGTTACGCATTTAAAAAAAGGAACTTACATATTACAGGTATATGACCAGAACGCCATCAATACTATAAGACTTATAAAACAGTAAAACACATATAAAAAAGGTTCGCTACTTTGTATTAGTAGCGAACCTTTTCCTTTTATTTATAAACCATTAGACTCTTTTAATATTCTTTTCCCACTAACATGAAGACAAAGAATTAACAAAACCACTCAAGTTGTTTATTTCATTTCTAAGCTTTCTACTTTACACTCTCCCTTTACCAAAAACATAGGAAGGCGTGGGTCTTCTACCGTGATTTCCCACCCTTTATCATAAGCTAACGAAGCCAAACTAATTATTGACCAAGGCAACCAATTAGAGACATCTCTGCATCGGTTTTCCTCCTCAGTATCATAATACTCCTTGTTCTTATCAAGAGTAACCTTTAATTGCTTATTAAATGATTCTTGAGTACCGAAAAAAAACTCTTTCCTTAATTCATTTACCGGAATTCCGATCAATTGTTCAAAATCTTGATCATCAAAATTCTGAAAATTTCTATCTGATTTTTCTTCGAAATCACGAAACATATTTTTAGATATTTGATCAGAATGACAGTACATCATGTATAACGCATAAGCAGGATTACTATGCTGCAAATTGCTATTATCCAAAAACGGGCTAGCTTCCGGTATATTAAAAATCAAATTAATCACCTCGCTATTACGACAAACAGAGGCATAAGTATATGCAGACAACAAGTCAATCGCTCTATGAGCCCCCATCTCATCACTATTTACTAACTCAATTTCTTTCTTATCAATTTTTAATTTTACCGCACTATTCAAATTTTCATACGTCATTATATGCCCATAAATCCCTTGCATGGCTAATTTAAAATAATGCTTTAATTCTCCTCTATCAGTTTCTCCATTTACAATTTTTAGAGTTGCCCAATCTATTCCATTTTTGAACAAGTAGTATAATTTATCCGCTCTCCTTTGAGCGACATCAATCATCTTTTCTTCTCTTCCTGAAAACTGGTGATCATAACGCTCTTTAAAAACTATATGGTCAAAATGTTTATAGCCTATATTATTATCCATTGTTTAAAATAATGACAGTAAGCTTAAATTAAAAAAGGTTCGCTACTAAATTTAAAATAGCGAACCTTTGAATATTTTCATAAAGCCAATTGATTACAAACAAGAAAAGGTGAAGGTATTTCGAGATCAAAAACTCTAAGCTTGCGCCTACTTTTCCTCCTTTTTACCAGAAACCTTTCTAAACGACTGTATAATCATGGATGGTGGCAGCCATATAGGTGTGGTCAGCACTATCCATTTCACTAGGAAAAACAATAGGTAACCTAATGCAGGAACCAGCAGCCAGTAGTACATCCAAGGCTGGCTGAATACCTGTATATCATATTCAAATTGATGTAGGAGTAGAGCGATGTATTTCTCTAAGTATTGGAGCATTAGAATAAATATTTAACTGAAGAGATTATTTTTTTCATCTCTTCATTAGAGAGGTTCTCATCTTCCAAACACTCTTTAATCACATCATAATAGATTACAGGTGTATATACTGCAGGATCAAAAGTATTCATTATCATACTTTCCGTTAATTTTAACCCGAAATATGGGCAATATGTCTTAAAACACAATACATTGTTTTTATTTAAAAAAAATCCACCAATATTTACCCTCCTATTTAACAAACTATTTAACCTGAAATAATACATTGGATTTATTTTATAACTTAAATTAATATGATTTATAAAATATAAATCTGCTACATCTATCTGCTTCTCAATAGTCATAGATATTTCGAACTCTTGATTGCTATGATAGTGTGACACCCAAAAAACATCAGGGTCATCACTTTCGTCAATAGAATAACCAACATTCTTTAACGTTTTACAGACCAATTCATGGTCTTTGCTTTTATAGTCCATTCTTCTAAATACTTATTTAAGATCTCTATCATTACCCCCTTATTGTTTATGTCTCTTTCAACTATATCTGAAATTGCAGGCCCGTTCATCTCAAAGGAGGTACACATCTTTAAAAGACAATTCATAATATATTGGGTACTTAATTTCATGTTTTCAAATGAAACACCTAACCTATTAACCAAGATTCTCTCTTCAAAATCAACTTCTAAAATAGGGGTAACTCTAGAATCATTAACTACATTACAATAGCTCAAGATTTGATCTTCTATTGATTCCGTAATTTCCAAAAGGAATTGGCCACTAAAAACAAGGATCTCCTTCTTAGCATCTATTTTCAAATAGATATATAGTAAATCCCCGTTAAGCGCAAGATAATTCAGTAGATAAACATCATTATCGAGGCAAGTAGCATCCCATCCAAGACTTTTTAAGGCTGAGAGAACAAAATTTTCTGTATCCATTACTTTTGCAGTTTATACATTGCTTTTTGAAGATGAACTTCTATCTGATCTTTAAACATTTTCTTTATTTTATCATCCTCCATTTTTCCTTTATTTTGTTTGTAAATACCTTTCAGTTGACCTTTAAGCTTCCTATTGTCTTTAACCGAGAGTAAATCTTTATCAGTAACAATTTTTGGAGCTTTCTTTCCTTCGAAATCTAACCTTTCATCTACTTTTTTTGCTTTTTCACCTTCCATTTTATCTCCACTAGGGTTAGATCCCCCTTGAGGCATCGACATTTTACCAGACTCTGTATATGCATCCTCTTTTTCGTTTTTAGGATTGAGTATCGCAAGCAGATGCGTAATATATGACGTCTGATACCTACTTGGCTCAGCCATCATGGCAGCTATAAATAATGTTAATTCGGTTTCACTTCCTATAACAGGGTCTCCCGTTTGAGCTATATTCTTTAATGCGCCTTTTAAGAATCCTATTTTATTATTTTTTGACTTCCCGTAGTCATATCTCTTCCTTACATCGTTGGGGTTACTCGGGCCTATTAAATAGCTACCATCATTGTTATGGTTAATATCTTCAAGAGTATGCCCTTTGTTGTTACCATCTCTCTCATAGTATAACCCTCCCTTCACTTTAGTATTCGGATAAATGTAGTAGTTATTCGCTTGATCAACAAAAAACTGAGTAGAGTAGGCACTAAAAACGTTATTATCATAAAATTCTGCTTTACACGCAGCAGAATATGCTATTTGAATTTTAGCTAAGGACTTATGCGCAGCAAACGGTATCCTTTCCAACTCTTTATCACTTTCCTGCTTTTCTATAATTTTATTTAACCTTTCTCGGTCATTGCCAACGACATCGCTATTAGCAGAATATTTCCTCGATGATGTCCTTTGAGCCCCAGAGTACACATTTTCATTACTATTAACGGAACTAGCATACTCCTCTTGTGTAAATCCTTTATAATACTCTTTACCTAATTCCTCTAGTGCCTTATATAAGATTTTAGCAAAATCATCATTCTCCTCTTTGGTACTTAAGCCAAATGTAACCTCATAATCATTAGGCTTAATTTTCACGGTTACATCCACATCACCATCTTTCTCTGCTTTCTCAGCAGATTCTACCTGCACATCCAGGTTAATACCTTTCCTCAATGATGGCTGATACCTATCTTCAAGAGTTTCGCCTTTCTTCTTTGTTTTCTTCTGAAGATCTACAATGCCTTCGCCTTTTGTAGCTTGTAAAGATTTTTTTACTTTATCGCCTATCTCTTTGTGCTTCTTCTTATCCTCTTCATCTGCCTTGGCGTTCTTCTCTTTCTTATTATCCTCCTTAATCTTTTTGCCTTCGCCTTTCTTAGGCTTGCGCTTCTTGCCAAATAGTTTTTTCGCTTTGTTAATTATCTTATCAATAGCCCCATCAATACGTTTCCGTACTTTCTCTATAATCTTTTTGACTTTACCCGCCAAACCTGTAATTCCTACCAAAGAAGCCAAGAAGCCTATTAATACAGGAATGGAACGTATCAATGCCTTTTCTATAGCTTTAGCCACGCTAGAAACATCGCCAGAGGCTAATGCCCGTATGCTGTCGATAAAAGACTGCACCAAATCGAATATTTGTGCAGCTCGCTCTACGAAGAACCTGACAATGTCAATAATCATCATGGCTGCCTTTACAAAGGCACCTGCAGGGTTCATCAGGCCAATAATCCACTTGATACCAGCCTCTATTACTTTGGTGACAACCATATCTCTTATGGAGTCCATCACCATTTCTTTGAGATCGGTAAACTGTTCTTTAATATGCTCCCAAAGCCCGGCAATACCTTGTGTACGCACAATGGTAAACATCTCAAAACCCTGCTCCATAGCATTTACAGTAGGTTCACCTAGCACTTTTACCGCTTTGGACCTGAAATAATCCCAAGTGAGGCCTAAGACTTGCGAAACCAAACTAAATATACCGGAGAGGCTAAACAGATTGTCTGGTATAGTAATGCCAACTCCACCAAGAGAACCGGTAAGCCATTCTACCATACCTCCCATGAGGTTGTTAAATATATTGCCAGCGAAATTCTGGAAACCTTGCTTTACACCTGATAATAGCTTCGCTAAGAAACCAATGGGATCTGCAATAATTACCCATACTGCATCCATAGCGGCACTCAGCAGACTCATGAGCATATTCTTAATTTGGATAATTGTACCAATTACCCCTTGAATGGCGCCCAAAGCTTTACCTACTAAGCCTTTATTGGCCTCCTGCATCTCGCCTATTCTGGCATCTACTTGCTGAAGGCTTTCTTTATATTGATTGGCTAATGAATCAACCAGCTCTTGCTGCTTGTCATTAACACTTTCTTCCAATGCATCGAACTTCTCTTGTATGGCACTGGCCGTATCTTTACCTATCTGCTGCAGATCTTCAGGCAAGCTGACTACATAATCTTGTATCTCTTGCTTACCTTGCTGTATCTTCTCCTTGGCTTTATTCAGTTGAGCGGCAACAAAATCAGCTATTATGGTTAATTCTGCATCCATAATACTGATGTAAAGCTCCCTTCCTTCGGTGAAGAATGCATTTACTTCATCGGGCAGCCCTGTAAAAGCATCACTTATACGCTCATCCCAGCCTGTAACATCATACCATTCGCCATAACGCTCCTTTTTATAGGCCTCCATTTTACGCTCTACAAATTCTTCAAAAGCCTTGGTAGCTTTTGCTGCAGCTGCGTCAAATTTACTTTTTACTTCTTCATCGAGCTTATCAAGAATTTTTTCTACTTCCTCCTTGGTCCGCTCGTAGAGCTTATTGATATGATTAGCAACTTTTTCTCTGGTATCTGTATCTTTTGATGCAGTAGCTTGCTGCTGGCTATTAACTTGTGTAAGCATGCCAGAGCGCTGTTGGTACATACCTGAAAC
The DNA here is from genome assembly GCF_056158185.1 of Fulvivirga sp. AWR4_260. NCBI lineage: Bacteria > Pseudomonadati > Bacteroidota > Cytophagia > Cytophagales > Fulvivirgaceae > Fulvivirga > Fulvivirga sp. AWR4_260. Next base: position 1,171,944 of record NZ_JBSWSU010000001.1, on the reverse strand, counting down.
ATGCTGTTCTCCTGAACTTTGAGCTGTAGACCTACTATTTCCTAATACTTGCTGCTCTTGTTGCCTGAACTGGTTAGGAGCTTCTTGCGCATGAGTTTCAGCATTATTCTTTGAATCCAATGCGCCAGTAAATGTAGGCTCGTTAGATTTCGCTAATTGCTCATCAGTAACTCTGGCCTCAGCCATAGTCTGATCTATTTCCTGAACATTTTCTTGTAAAGGCTGACTTACTTCAGCTTCGCCACGTGCGTCTGGACTAGCCTGACCAGCATTAATATTAGCCGGAGCCTCTCCAATTGCCGGAGGCTGCAGCTGTTCTGACACCCTTTCCGGTACCTGCTCTATTGCTGGCGCTTCTTCAGCTTTAGCTTCAATATCACCAGCTGCTTCATGCTTTTCAGTCTCTACCTGCCCGGAAGCCTGCTCTTTAACCTCATCCATTCTGTTGTTTTCGGAAAAATCATCTGCTTCTTCTTCCGTGGTAGGTAAAACAGCTTTAATGGCATCCATTAGCATCGCCTTAAATGATGCCGCATCAAATGTACCTGCTTCTTGCTCTTCCAGCTCATCAACTTGAGTTGCCTGTGCTATACCTTCTCGTTCATTTACAGGCACTACAGCAGAGGCTTGAGCTGCTACCGCTGAATCTTCTGATTTTTCATGGGCTTGCTGTCCTTCAGAGGTATTCTTACTCCTCTGCTGAGTAGCAATAAAATCAGGATCTTCTTCCGGTGTGCGAGGTGTGGTATGCTGAGGTACCGTCTTCTCTTTATTCTCTTGAGCTGACTTGGCAACGACTTTATCTTCTGCTTTACCATTCTTTATTGCAGCCTTACTAGTCGCCTTCTTCTTTTTGTCAACAGGCTTATTAGTTTCCTTCTCTTGCTCTTTACTTTCTTCCCCTAGATCTCCCGCAGGAGCTACAACTGCAGATTCTGGGCCTGCAGCTCCGCCTATATTTCCTTCCCCGGCATTGTTGGTCGAGGTTACTTGTTCATTTACTTTAGCTGCTTCCTTACTTTCCGTTGCCGAATCCTTTTTCTGCTTTGTTTTAGGCTCCTTTTTCGGTTTTTCCTTAGTCTTTTCTTCTGCCTCGGCTACAGTTTCTTCTTTTGCAGCAGCAGGTTGAGATGGCTCAGCGGTTTGATCTTCTTGTTTGGCTTCAGGCTGCGCTTCCTCTTCTTTTGGCGTTGCTGCCTGTGGTTCTTGTGCAGGGGCAGTTGTTGGCGCTTCTCTTTCTTTAGGTATACCACCTACCATTCCTTCTAATCCATTAAGCGAAAACTCCCACGGCAAATCGGGGAAACGCTTTTTTAATAGAAGGGCAAAATCGGTAGTACAAAACTCAATACGTTTTTGCAATACCTCTTTTTCAAATTTCCTGAACTCACTTTCGAGGAACATTTTTTCTCTACGCGAACGCACAGAGGATAAAAATGCCTGTTTTGCCCCTTTATAATAATTACGGGCTAATTTATCTGCAGTGTGGTTAAGCTTATGCTTACCTTCATTGATTTTTTTTCTTACTACATTTTGAGGAGATGCATGATTAAGCGTGTGTCTTACTTCTCTTTTAACACTTTCTACTTGACTATTAACATCTCTTTTAATGGTTTTAACAGCACGCGAAGGGTTTTTGGCGGCACGCTCTAAAGTACGCTGCCCTTGCTTCATGCTGTTTTTCGCCATTTGCTTGATTTTGTTTACACCGGCTTTTTTCTTGGCAATAGGCTTCAGGGAGTGCAAAATATCATTTACACTCATATCATCAGGATTTTTGGCCATCATTTTGGTCGAGCTTTTTGCTAATTCCTTGAGCTCTTTACGCTCTTTAGCATCTAGCACTTCCATGGCTTTGTAATGTTTCCCTACGGTAGAAGCTTTTTCCCTGAGCTTTCTAATGGGGTCGGCATAAGCAATATCAAACCCCATAATTTATGATAGATTTTTTTCTTTACTCTGTTCCATTTTTATTAATGGGGTAAGCAATTTCTTTCTAATGATGGTAGTACCCTCATTTTTACTCTTAATACAAGCCAGTTTAATAATATTGGCAATGTTGGCACCTGTAAGCTGATATTCATTGGCCAACTCAAAAGGCAGCTCTGCAGACTCAAAGCTGAAATTGCCAGGCATTGCATTATTCCACAAAATTTCACGTTCTTTCTCAGCCGGTGGAGCCACAAAAATAGAAGTGAGTATACGTCTGCGGAAGGCCTTATCAAGGTTTTGATTATAGTTACTGGCCAATATTACAAGGCCAGGGAATCTTTCTATCTTTTGTAATAGGTAAGCCACCTCTTGGTTCGCATACCTATCTCGTGCATCTTTCACCTCAGTTCGTTTACCAAACAAAGCATCGGCCTCATCAAAAAACAGTATACAGTTTTTACCTTCAAGGCGCTGGAAAATCTTTTCGAGGTTTTTCTCTGTTTCACCTATATATTTTGAAACTACTCTCGAAAGATCAATGGCATAGACATCTAACCCTAATTCTTTACCCATCACCGCTACGGTCATGGTTTTACCAGTTCCTGGAGGACCATAAAGCATGGCTACATAGCCGGGTTTTACTTTATGAGCAAAATCTTCATGCCCGTATAAGTCATCTTGATGGCGTGCATAGTCCATGAGAAATTCCAACTGCTCCAATACCGATTCTTTATGTACCAGATCAGAAAACTTCTGTTTTGTATTTAATAAAACAGCAGGAAAATCAGCACTTACCTCAATAGTTACTTTTTTACCATTCATTAACCAACGGTAATACTCATCATTAAGCTTTAGCAATGCATTCTCCATGGTGTCCATCTCATCCATTTGAGTTACCAACACCATTTCTCTGAACAGCCTACTGTCTGCTATTTCTGAATAATAATAAGCTCTTTTGATGCTATTCATGCCTGCCAGTAAAAACAATACCGTTCTTAAAGTAGGCACTACATTAATTTGGCTGTTAGATCGCTTTCCTCCCGCCCAATAGATTAATTGTTCGTTGGCCCAAAGAGGCATTAAAGTAGAAGGCTGAAACTGTGCGGTAAATATTAAGGCCATCATAAACCTTTCTCCCTCACCAAGTTCAAACTCTTCACTCATATCGTGCCATGCGGTGCCTTCCAGCCATTCTGGTGCAGGAGCTATTTCCTGAAAAGGCATGCTATCTTCGGACTCCTCTATTTCTTTTAACCTTTGCGTTATGGTAACCTTTACCCATTGCTCCGCATTTTTGAAAGACTTGATACTATTGGCCAATAATTCAAGATCCATTTCCTGTTGTTGGATATGAACCTCTGCGGGGGTTAGCTGCTTAGTTTTAGCTTGCCGCTTAGCTGGAGTAGGTGCTAGCATATCAAAAAAATAAGGTTTGAGAAGTTTAAAATCTTACCATCAATATAAAAAATAAAATGCTACAAATTCAACAGAATACTACAGCACTCCTTCTTTGTCAGATTTCACTATGGTAATTACGTTATTATTTTCTATTTCTGAGGTTCCTAAACAAGTGAAGTTACCTTCGGCATCTACATATACCTGACTACCCTCATCGTTTCCCGAGCCTCCAAAATTCTTTGACCAAATTATATTACCAGAAAAATCACCTTCTGCCAGTAAAATATCTTGGTTGTCAGCAGCAATTTCTTGTTTACCTATTAATACAAAATTTCCTGAAGCCGCTATATCAAGGCTATGCGCCTCCTGATTAAAAGGAGTTTCATATATAATATCCCATTTCACTGCTACCCTTTCATTAATACCAAGCCCCAACAAAAGCATATTTTTTGTACTACCCGTTTCTTGCGAACTTCCAGCCAACACATAGCCAAGGTTCGTTTTCTTTAAGTCATAAGCAACCTGCTTTATCTGGTCATTTTCTCCATGAAAAGCTAACCTATTAGATAAACCATCGGCAGCAACATACCCCATTATTATAGAGGCATCATTGTTTTTATTGGAAGTGCTACACCAAATAATTTCACCATTTTCAGTTTCGAGCAAACTGGCCATAGAGCCAAGGCCTTCTAAAAAATTAACAGAAACACTCCACACACTATCTCCTGCCGCTGTAAACTTGTAAAGAAAGTTATCCACTATTTGTCCACTTCTCAACACGTTTCCTCCTATAACATAGCCGCCATCTTGGGTTTCTACCACCTTGCGCCCCTGTTCCATAAAACCTTTACGGCCTACCGTTAAGCTATCTTGAAGTTGGCCATCAGCATTTAACTTAAGTAAAACATAATCCTGATCTCCAGTTTCTCCTGTTACATAACCCGTCACCAAATAATTGCCTTCATTATCTACATATACATCAGCACCGGCATCTTCACCCGCTCCGCCAAAGGTTTCTTCCCAAATCCAGTCACCAAACTCGTCCGTTCGGGCCACATATATATCATTACTCCCATTGGCATTTGAAGTAGAAGAGCCTACCAACAAATAACCTCCGTCAGCCAATGGCTCTAAATCGTAACCAGCCTCGTTAAAAGCTGTACCGTAAAATTTCTTGAATAATGGTTCCCGATCAGAAGGCACTCCTTCTTCTTGCTCACAGCTAATAAAAAACAATGCAAGAGCGCTAAAAATTAAACCTTTGGTTAGGTCGGTTATAGATATCATTTTAAAATAAATAGAGTTGTAATGGCAAATTCTTAACCAAGATATTATGTTTATTCAACAGAATCGATGAATATGCTAAATATCACAAATAATATAAAATAGTTTCTAAAACGAATTTTAAGACGTGAATATAATAGTCAAATCTCTAAATAAGAACAGATAACTCGTAAAATTTTAATTTTCTTGTATTTATTATCATTCTTATAGCTTTTAAAAAGCCCCCATTAACAGAGGGCTTTTGATGGCTAATCACCTAAATACCTAATTTACAGTACACCACCATTATTTTTAAGACATTTTTCCTTCTTTATTAAATTCTCTCTTAATACCGCTTAAGATATCATCTTCCGTAACTATATTATCTCCTCGCTTTAATGTCATTAATGTGCAATACCTCAGCACATTACCAATAGATGCACCAGAAAGCTCATACGTTTTAGCTAGGTTACGTAGATTAATCTCATCGTCTAATTTCAAATGTTCCGAAAAAGCCTTTTTCCAAAGTACATATCGCTCCTCAATACCTGGAATAGGAAAATACACTACCGATTGAAACCTTCTTAAGAAGGCCTTATCCATATTGGCTTTTAGGTTTGATGCCAAAATAATTAACCCCGGATAATCCTCTACTCGTTGTAGTAAATAAGATACTTCCTGATTGGCATACCTGTCATTAGAGCTATTTGTTTGCGTCCGTTTTCCGAATAAAGCATCAGCTTCGTCAAAAAACAGAATCCAATCTTTATTTTCTGCTGTATCAAAAATATGCTTTAGATTCTTTTCCGTTTCACCTACATACTTAGAAACAAGCATAGACAAATCGATATGATAAACATCAAGATTATATTGCCCGCCCATCAAAGTTGCGGTTAAGGTTTTTCCTGTTCCTGGAGGACCATGGAACAACGCCCTATACCCTCTTTTAAACTTCCTACTTACCTCACTAATAGATTCCATATCTCTATGGTGAGCAAGCCAAGCATATAATTCATCCAAAGCCTCATGCGTATCGTAGTCTAGCACCAAGTCATCCCAAGTAAGCCTTGTTTCTAACAGTTTGGCAGGAAAATTATTAGAGTAATTAGGTTTAAACTGAGATTGGTAAAGCACCCAATGCAAGCACTCATCTGTAGGCACCAATCGTCCATTCATTGGTGGTCCGGCTATTACAGGTTCTTCTATTTTTAATAAGTTAAGCCTTATCAATTTCTGTTCATGATGAATAAGCTTTTGTTTCTCCAGTCTTACCGTAAAATCATTGCCAGAAAGTAAAAATATAGCCGTATAACAAGTAGGGATAAATGCATTAGAAGATCTGTCAAAAACACCCCCAAACTCTGTATACACTCCGGCAGTCTCCGGATTTTTTTTATAGAGAATATCTAAATATTCGGGTGCAAAATATGGAATCAATGCTAAGCACAAAATAAGCCTTTCATCGGAAGACAGCCCACATTGCTTTATAAGCAGCGCATAGGCGTCATTGTAATCTTCCGTTAGCTGTGGTGCAGCGGGCAGTTCATATTCGAGTTTTTCACCAATAAGCACATTAACCCTATAAGACAAAACCGTGTATAGCCACTCTATATCCTTCTTTAAAAAATTATTTTGCATGGGGAATATTATATAAAAATCACACCACGGTATGTGGTGTATTACAAAACTAAGGATGTAATCGGATCAATTATACACAAATGAAAAACAATTCCTAAAAATAATTATAATTAATTGTATGACTTTGGTAAATTGACGCCTTTATTGAGAGATATATTATAATGATTAAGCCATAAATATGGATTTTGTTAGATCATCGAAGAGTAAAGGGGGTAATCATAGAGATAATGACTCATTTGACTCACTTCCAAAAATGAGTAGAGGAAGCTACAACCAGCCTATACAGAAAAAAGAGAAGAATGAAGAGGAAAAAATAAAGCCTACAGCACAACTAAAAAAAGAAGAAGGTAAAAAAGAAACGCCTTCTAATAGTGATTCAAAAGGTCAGGTTACCAGCCTGCCAGCTGAATTATTAGAAAAATTCGAAAACGCATTTGGCTTTAACTTTTCGTTTCTAAAAATATTTAAAGATTCAGATCAAGCAGAAAAAGTAAATGCACAAGCTTTTACTGCCGGTGATGAAATACATTTTGCCCCTGGAAAATTTGACCCGCACACAGCTGCAGGACAAGAATTAATAGGCCATGAGCTAGCGCATGTGGTACAGCAAAAGAAAAAGGCCGTAACTCCAAACACCAAAGAAAATGGCTCTCCGGTAAATGATAGCCCCTCACTAGAAAAACAAGCGGCAGAAAAAGGAGCTAAAGCTGCAAAGGGAGAACCTGCTTTTATAAAAGGTACTGGCAATGCAGCGGAAACAACTACCACAAACAATGATCCATTAAAAGTGGCTCAAGGTCAGGTAACTTTTGATTCTGAAGGAAATGACAATGAAAAAAGTAGATATTTTACCCGAAAAGCTCATTATCCAGGAGGTGTATCAGGAGTAACCATAGGTCGCGGGTATGATTTGGCACATCGTGGAAAAAAAGAATTAATCATCCAAGAGCTTAAAGATGTAGGTATAGATCATACAAAATTTGAAAGTGCCATAGGCTTAAAAGGCGAAAAAGCACAAGAGTGGATTACCAAGAATGCTAAGAGCCTACCCACCATTACACATGAGCAACAAAAACTCTTATTTACTAAGACTTACGAAGCCATTGAGGCCGATACAAAAAGATTAGCCACCAAAGCTGATGTAACTAAAGCCTATGGAGCCACTGACTGGGATAATTTACAAAAGCCAATAAAAGAAATATTAGTAGACTTAAGGTATAGGGGCGATTATAGTAGCAGAAGCCGTAAGATTATACAAAAGCACGTAGCCAATAATGATCTTAAAGAATTTTATAAGGTAATGGCTGATAAAAATAATTGGAAGAGCGTACCTAAAGATAGGTTTAACCGAAGGGTAGAATTTTTAAAAGGCTACCTTAATGAAGACTCTACATCTGACAAGCCCCAAGAGACAAAAAAGCCCTCTGCAGAAAATAATACAGGAAAAGTGCATGCAGATATTGGCAAGTCAATTAAATACACCGTTAAGCCCGGAGAAACCATCGGTCTTATTGCTAAAAAATTCGGCATTACTACGGAAGAACTCATGAATGCTAATAAAGACAAACTTCATGGCAATAAATCCCCGTATTTTTATGCAAATGCTGTAATTTTAATCCCTAAACAATAGGAATTAATAATGAGTATCAGCTTTAATCATTTTCTGTTTCTTTTTATGTGTGTAACTGCTACCAGTTGTATGAGTAATAACAAAAACCTATCAGAAGCCCCTGACTTAGAGTTACCCGGCATGAACTCCGACACCGCTCCTCAGTGGTTTACCGAGCTGAAGCTAATAGAAGATCAAAGTTTTGATCTGGAAAACAGCTATGAAGGCAAGCCGCTAAGCGAATTTATTATTGACGAGACGGTTGTTAACATATTAAGCAATATTTCTACGGAAGTAGAGCCATATATGGACTTGCCAGACTTCACTACGTGCGAAAACTTTTTAATAGGTAAAAAACTAGTGAAAAGCCACTGGGTAATATTTATAAAAACAGGTGAGTGTATGGCTTACGAATCGCTAATAGGCATAGTTCTTAATTCTAAACTAGAGCCCACCTCACAAACCTTATTAGTGGCTGTTAGAACTAGCGGCACCGGAGCATCTCAAGAGCTAACATCCACCTTTGCTCCTAATATGGAAACTATAGCCCAAAAAATTGAAGAAAAGAGCTGGTCCACCACTAGTGACTGGACATCTTCCAACGCAGAGACATATGAAGTACATATTGCTGAAGAAGATGACACCCTAATTTTCGAATATTCAGAATAGATATAACAATAGTTTTGATTTGACCAATAATTTTCTAGCTTTGCACTTCCATAAGAAAGGAGGTGTTAAAAAATGATCGTAGTAAACGTAAAAGAGAACGAGTCAATCGAGAAAGCTTTAAAAAGGTTCAAAAAGAAGTTTGAGAAAACAGGAGTATTGAAGGAGTTAAGAGCAAGAACCTTCTACGAAAAACCTTCTGTATCTAGAAGAAACCAAGTTATTAAAGCAAAATACAGACAGAAGAAATACGCTGAAGAAAATTATTAATCGGCTATTTATTCCTGCTGAAATTTATTAAATTAGTACTACCTCAACATTGTAGGTAGTACTATTTTTTTATGCAGGAAAAATTTCTAAAATACCTTCAATACGAAAAGCGATACAGCTTACACACTCTCAAGTCTTATGAGAATGACCTCACACAGCTTGAAGGTTTCATCCAAGAAAATTACCCAGAAGACAGCTTAACATCAGCCTCACATGGCATATTAAGAAGCTGGATTATCTCCCTATCAGAAAATGGGCTTGAAGCCAAGTCTATCAATAGAAAAATAGCATGTCTTAGATCTTTCTACAAATTCTGTCTCAGATCTGAATTTATAGACAAAGACCCCACTCAAAAAATAAGGGTTTTAAAGACAAAGAAAAAGCTACCTCATTTTGTACATGAAAACGATATTACCAAGCTCCTAGACCAGTTTGAATTTGACCACACCTTTGAAAGCAAGCGTGATCAAGTAATACTAGAATTACTGTACGGAACTGGCATTAGGCTTTCTGAACTGATAACATTAAAAATCGAGGATGTTAACTTTTTTGAAAACCAAATAAAGGTACTAGGTAAACGCAATAAAGAACGTATAATCCCATTTAGCACCTCATTATCGAAACTAATAAAAGAGTATTTATTAGCTAAAAATAATGAAGGTATTCCAAAAGATAACAGCTACCTGATCGTTACTAATACAGGTGAAGCTTGTTATCCTATGCTGATATATAGAACAGTAAAAAAATATTTAAATCTATTTACTACTATTGAAAAACGTAGCCCACATGTGCTACGTCACACCTTTGCCACACACCTTCTCAACAAAGGTGCCGAGCTAAATGCTGTGAAAGATCTATTAGGGCATACCAGTTTAGCCGCCACACAGGTTTACACACACAATTCGCTGGATAAACTGAAGGCGGTATTCGATCAGGCTCACCCTAAAGCTTAATTTTTTTATAACCTTTTTAAACTTTAAGATTATGAAGTTACAAATGCACTCAATCCACTTCGATGCTGATCAAAAGCTGATCGATTTCATACAAAAGAAAGTAGACAAATTAGAAACTTTTTACGATCGAATGATTGATGGAGAAGTGTTTTTAAGGTTAAACAACTCTGGAGTTGAAAACAAAACCGTAGAAATAAAACTTAATATTCCTGGCTCACAACTGTTTGCAAAAGAGCAAGCTAAATCATTTGAAGAAGCAGCAGATTTAGCAACAGAAGCTTTACGCAGACAGATTAAAAAGCAAAAGGAAAAACAAATAATACATTAGCCTGTTATTTTTTAACAAAATCAAATGCAAAGAAAGGGGTTCATAACAGAACCCCTTTTTTTATTAGTAAGCATAACCAAACCTCGAGATTATGAATAGTACCCTTGAAAAATTCGTAAGCCTTCCGCCTCTTATTTCATGCAGTGCAATATTTATTCTCGCCTTTCTTATCGGTATACTAGTGAGAAATATTGTATTAAAAATATTAACCCACTACTCATCTAATGGGGATAGGATCATTTTCGAATCGCTAGAAGAAAGGTTAAAAGGATCGTTATTCTTATTCTTCCCTGCCATTGTCCTAAAGTTCACACTCAGCTATTTGGCATTAACTCCTACAGAGATATATCATATCAACAAAGCCCTGAATGTAGTAATCATTATTTCTATGGCCATCATAAGCATACGCATGATCAACGTACTGCAAGATGTTCTATTTAAAAAATACGATATATCACAAGCTGACAACCTAAAAGCAAGAAAAGCCAGAACGCAAATCATTTATGTAAAGAAAATAGCCATGGTAGCCATTGCCGTGCTGGCTGTAGGAGTTATACTCTTAAGTTTTGATAGTGTAAGAAAATATGGAGCCACCATTCTAACCACAGCAGGTGTAACCGGTATTATAATAGGTTTTGCACTGCAGAAAACCCTAGCCAATTTATTTGCTGGTATACAAATAGCGTTTACTCAACCTATAAAACTTGATGATGCGGTGGTAGTAGAAAATGAATGGGGTTGGATAGAAGAAATCAACCTTACCTACGTAGTAATTAGAATTTGGGACATGAGGAGGCTGGTTTTACCTATTACCTATTTTACTGAGCAACCATTTCAGAACTGGACTCGCAATACCGCTCAAATTTTAGGCACAGTGTTTCTTTATGTAGACTATACTATGCCACTAGCACCATTAAGAGAGCATTTTGAAAAAGTATTAGGAGGCACTGATTTGTGGGACAAAGAAGCTAAAGCATTTCAAATCACTGATTCCACTGAAAAAACCATGACCATAAGGCTTTTAATGACTGCGAAAAATTCGCCAACAGCTTATGATTTGAGGTGCTTGGTAAGAGAAGAGATGATAACTTTTATTCAGAAAGAGTATCCTGACAGCCTCCCAAGAACGAGAGCTTCCATAGAAAATGGGCAAGCTCAACACTTGCCCACCAATATTATTAATCAAAAAGACTAAAGGAATTTGGCTTATAAGCCAAATTCTTCTTTTACTTTATCTACGTAGTCTAATTTTTCCCAAGGGAAAAGTTCTACTTCCATTTCAACTGTTTTACCTGCAGCAGAAACGAATTTTTTCTTTACGATTTCGTTCTCTCTTCCCATGTGCCCGTAAGCAGCAGTTTCAGAATAGATAGGATTACGTAACTTAAGTCTGGTTTCGATAGCATAAGGTCTCATATCAAAAATTGACTGAACCTTCTTAGCAATCTCTCCATCAGTTAAATCTACTTTGGCTGTTCCGTATGTATTGATAAAAATACCCATAGGCTCTACAACACCAATAGCATAAGACACTTGCACTAATACCTCGTCAGCCACACCAGCAGCCACTAAGTTTTTAGCGATATGTCTTGTTGCATAAGCAGCAGATCTATCTACTTTTGAAGGATCTTTTCCTGAGAATGCTCCTCCACCGTGAGCTCCCTTACCTCCGTAAGTATCAACAATAATTTTTCTACCTGTAAGTCCGGTATCTCCATGAGGACCACCTATTACGAACTTACCTGTTGGGTTGATATGATAAGTAATCTCATCATTAAATAAACTCTGAATTTCAGGCTTTAAGTTAGCCTTAACCCGAGGTACTAATATATTAATGATGTCTTCTTTGATTTTCTTAAGCATGTTAGGCTCAGTATCAAAGTCATCATGTTGTGTAGAAACTACGATAGCCACTATTTTCTGAGGCACATTGTCATCAGAGTATTCAATAGTTACTTGGCTTTTTGCATCAGGTCTTAAATATGGTATTTCTTTAGCTTCTTTTCTTAAAACAGAAAGCTCTTTTAATAATTGATGCGATAAATCAAGCGCTAGAGGCATATAATGCTTGGTTTCGTTGGTAGCATAACCAAACATCATTCCTTGGTCACCAGCACCTTGTTCTTCAGGGTTTCCTCTATCTACACCTTGGTTTATGTCAGGAGACTGTTCGTGTATAGCAGATATAACCCCACAAGAGTTACCATCAAACATATACTCACCTTTAGTATAACCAATCCTATTGATTACATCTCTAGCAATTTGTTGAACATCTAAATATGCTTCAGACTTCACCTCACCACTTAATACCGTAAGGCCAGTGGTTACCAAAGTTTCACATGCTACTTTAGAGTTTTTATCAAAAGCTAAGAAGTTGTCGATTAATGCATCAGATATCTGATCGGCTATTTTATCCGGGTGGCCTTCTGAAACCGATTCGGAGGTAAATAAATAAGGCATGCTTTAATTTTTAAAGATTTAAATTAGGTTAAGTTTAAGTTGGGAGGCAAATTTAATTTAAAAAGCCTTCATATGAAACGTGTAAAATACATTAATTAGTCTATTCAGCTGCGTATAAAAGGAATACGGTCGGAATTTTATGTAATTCTACACTCTCTTTGGGCCAGTCTTTTGCCAGTTTCGTCTTGATATATTCCTGAGAACCAGACACATCTTTGGCAACACAGATTTGCGTATATGGAGAACAAAATTTGCTCAAGCTCTCTAACATTTGATTATTCCTATATGGAGCTTCTATGAAAATTTGTGTTTGATTATATTTTTTAGAGTTTTGTTCTAGCTGTTTTACTGCTTTTTCTAACTCCTTTTTATTAATAGGTAGGTAGCCATTAAAGGCAAAGCTTTGGCCATTAAAGCCAGAAGCCATTAATGATAGAAATATAGAAGATGGGCCAACCAACGGTATAACATCTATACTGTTTTTATGGGCAAACTTAACTGCCATAGAACCTGGGTCGGCTATTCCAGGGCATCCTGACTCTGACATTACACCAATATTTTCTCCTTTATATATAGGATCAAACATTTTCTTTATCTGCGCTTCTGAGGTCTTCTTATTTAACACCTCAAACTGCAGATCTTCTATAGTAATGCCTAACCTTAGGCTGCTAATAAATCTTCTGGCTGTTCGTACATTCTCAACCAGAAAATATCTAGTATTTTTTACAATAGCTCGTACTTGCTCCGGAATTACATCCGTCTGATTCTCCGAAATGACACATGGAATCAAATATAGGTTGCCCTTGCTCATACCCAATATTAACTATTCCGTCACAAAACGGCTGCATTTTGTTAATTAAATGCTTTTTTTAATTCGCTTCTATAGTTAGATGGAGTTTTGCCAGTAAAGGACTTAAACTGTTTATTAAAGTGAGAAAAGTTATTAAAACCGCATTCAAAAGCAATTTCGGTAATACTGGTGTGACTTTCTGAAAGCAATTTAGATGCATGGACTAGCCTATATTCATTTACAAATTGCGTAAAGGTTTTTCCAGAAATTTTCTTAAAATACCTACAAAAAGCGGGTACTGTCATGCTTACTTCATCAGAAATATCTTCCAATGTCATCTGGCTTTGGAAATTTTCACGCACATACTGGTACACAGCGTTGATCCTATCATTATCCTGAGGTTCTATCTCTAAAGCATAGCCATCTACATTAAGCACGGTATACTCTTCTGACTCGGCCAACTCCTGAAATATAGATAGTAAATTAACTATTCTCTCATAAGGGTTCATTTCAATAAGTGCCTCTATCATATCTCCTGCCCTTCTTTTCGTCTCCCCATGAAATACAACTCCGCGCTTAGCCCTTTCTATTAGCTTTTTTACACTGCTCATTTCTGGCAATTCAAAAAAACCTTCGCCCAGAAAGTTTTCCTTCATTTGAATTATAGTCTCAGCCCTGTTAGCAGTTAGCCTATCAGTAAAACCAAAATGGGGTAAATTAGCACCAATAAAGATTAAGTCACCATCATTAAAGTATGATAGTTGATTTCCTATGTGCCGTTTACCACTACCCCCATTTACATAGACAATCTCCATTTCCGGGTGTATATGCCAATAAGGCAACTTATTTCTGCAAGGATCTTTGTATTGCTTCACATGAAAAGAGGTCCCAAATGCAGGGTTTATTTTTTCGAACTTCGGTTTTTTCGCCATCACTTTACCACTTTAAATTCAAAGACTTTTTTAACCAGATATAGAAAATTAACCCAGTTATATACAAAATTAACCACCAGTTTAATATTAACCAATAACTAAGTTAAAATACTACATAAAGTTGTAAATAGGGTAGTAGTGCACCTCGCAGATTGATACTAAGTTTGTACCATAATGATTTGCAAACGAAACGCAAAAGAGATGAAACACATTATTAAAAACAGCCTAGTAGTGATATTGTTTACAGTATCGCTAGTGTCGTACGCTTTCGGTGCTTCTCCTTACATTAAGGTGAAGAGTTTTGGGGAAAAGAAATTTGTGGTTATTGTAAAAGCAGAAGGCTCCACTAATTTTGACATCTCTCTTAAAGATGCAAATGATGTTGAACTTTACAGCGAAAAACAAGCTAACGCAGCAACAGGTTACGCTAAGAAGTTTGACACGCAGGATTTACCTGATGGAAACTATTTCTTAGAAATAGAAGATGAGCAAAAAGTTGAAGTTTACTCTTTAAACATTAACGAAGGTAAAGTTAGTGTCCAGAGCGATAGCAGATTCGCTATCTTCAAACCTCAAATTTTTCAAAAAGGAAATCAAGTAGATGTAGCTATGCTAAAAAATGTGGAAGCTCCACTTAAGTTTAGCATCATTAACAACGCCAACAACATTATTTATGAAGATGTTGTAGCGGATATCCAGCCAATAAACAAAAGATTTGATATGTCGAAGCTTCACACAGGTAGCTACACTATGAGATTTAATTTGGCAGGAAGATCATTCACGAAATTAATTTATATACAATAACAGTAGTAGCGTTTATTCATGAGGGAAAGACCGTCTCGAAAGGGGCGGTTTTTTTATTGCCTATACTTTTTTAGCCGCTTGCAAAAGCTATAGGTTTTGTCGTCCTTTATTTAATGGCAAAACTACTGATCAGCATTGGCATCACTTGCATTTCTATTGGCCTGCTCATACACTTCAGGCTATTCACATTTTTAGGAAGACTTCCGGGAGATATCCACATAGAAAAAGAGAATGGAAGCTTTCACTTTCCCATCACCACTTGTATCTTATTAAGTATTTTACTTTCCTTTGGCCTATATGTGTTTCAAAAAATAAAAGGCTAGTTTAAAACTAGCCCAAAAACTTCAATATTAATTCAATCAATTCGGCAGGCTTCTCTGCATGCACCCAATGCCCCGCTCCTGCTATTGTTTCTACCTCAGCAGATGGAAATATTTGGGTGATTAACATTATATCCTCATTCTTGATGTAGTTAGACTTTTCTCCTCTAATAAACAGCACTGGCTTTTCTATAGCAAGTTGCTCTTCTAACCCCTTGCCTACATTTTCTATCTGCTCATCAATAACTTCTAAGTTAATTTTCCACTGATATCCTCCCTCGGCATTTCTACTCAAGTTTTTAAGTAAAAATTGTCTGGTACCCATATCATTCACATATTCGGCTAACTGTTTATCGGCCTGACCTCTGGATTTAACCTGTTCAATATCAATAGATTTTAGTCCTCTTAGAATGACATCGTGGTGTACAGGGTAAGCTTTGGGAGCTATATCCACTATTACTATTTTATCCCAATCTGCAGTATGGTTAATGGCATACTCCATAGTGGTCTTACCTCCCATACTATGCCCAATAATTGAAGGATTCTCTATTTCATGATCTTCTATAAACTCAGCCAAATCTGCTGCCATCACTTCGTAATTAAACTCATTACTATGCGGTGAATCTCCATGATTTCTTTGGTCAATTAAATATAGTTTATACTTTGAGGACAACTCTTTAGCAATGGTCTGCCAGTTATCTAATGAACCAAAAAGACCATGCAGAATTATTACAGGTTTCCCCTCTCCTAAAGTTTTATAGTTTAGCTTCATACTGTTTCTGTATTTAATTCTCTGCTAAATAACATAATAGCAGCGGAAATGTCACTACGTTTTTTAATCTAACAACAATGGAAAGTTATTTCCTTGGCTATAAGTAAATGGGTATTGAGGAAAACCAAGATACTCTTCTGAATATTTAGGCACCAGCTCATCGAGGTAAGATTTCAGTTCAAAAACGGTGATTTTACCATCATTAGGTGCACCATCGGCCTTCCCTTCAATGGCTTCTAAGATCACGTGCGTAAAAAGCCCATGCTTAAATTCAACGAGTTCACTGGCTGATTGATCTCCACTGGCAGAAGCAAGTATATGCACGCCTGAATTATGCGAAGCTATGGCTATGGATTGTGCTTTTACGGCCAAGCTCTTACTCACATTTTCTGCAGCAGCACCAGAGTGGCAAGCATCCATTACAATAACCTGTTTAAGTGCTTTAATTTTTACGAGCTCTTGTACCACCTCTTCTATATGTATAGCGCCCGCGGCTCCTTCAGTAGGTATGAGACAAAACTGATTATTTTCCAAATTACCATGACCAGCGTAATAAAATACAAATACATCTTCTGGCTCTATTACCAATGCAAGCGAATCTAATTGCTTAACTAATCGCTGTTTATTGACTTGCTTATTGCGCATAGGTATAGCGTGCACAGCCTTAAAAAGTGAGGTTGATTTTGAGGCTAGAGCTGCTGAAAAATCATCTGCATCATTAACTGCATAATTTAGCTCATTAGCTTTTTCTTCATACTCATTAATGCCTAATGAAAGTATATAAAGCTCTGGCTGCTTTTCATATTCATTAACTATGGTAACATAAGACTTATCAGACTGTATTAACTCATGACTATAAGCGTAGGCAGAAAAAGTATTTTTACCTGTTACTAACTGCACATCAACCTCTTGAACGTAAGTGTTTCTCTTTGTTTTAACACCTTCAAGATTTATTAGCTTACCATTATGCTCTAACTTCAAATCTTTTACGCCTCCACCATTATCTGTTACCCTAATATATAGGTTTGTTTTTGGCCTATTGAGTTTTTCTCCAGAATGTGGGACTAAAATCTCTACCGAAGGAGGCGGTGATTTTTTAATCTTTTCTTCAATTAAACTTCCCTGACTTCTACTTTTCTCAAACACAGACTCAACAAGATTGGGAGCATAAAACTTTTTATAGAACTGATCTACACTATAACTTTTTAGCCCTTTTACAAAAGCAACTTTATCAAATGCCGTAGGCGTACCGTTAAAATAGCCCTCAGGACTAATGGCCAACCACTCTTTATTATCTAGCATTAAATAAGACAGTAATGGCTTGTTATCATCAGTATTCCAAATATTTAAAACACCGTCTACACTAGACGAAATCAAATACTTATCATCAGGGGTAAATTTTATATTAGTAATAGATGCCTGATGTCCTTCTAAGACACCTAGAAGTGCGCCCGTTGTGGCATCAAACATACGCAATAGCCTATCTTCACCCCCTACAACTATATTTTTGCCATCATTACTGATAGCAACTGCATACAAGGGTGAACTTTGGTTAAATTTCCACTTAATTAATTCAGAGTTAATATCCCAAATTTTGAGACTTCCCTCCCAAGATACTGAAGCCATAAGACCGCCAGAAGCATTTAAATCAAAATTATGAATGACATCCGTATGTCCAACATATGTTTTTGCCGGCTGCTCGCTATCCAACTCCACCAATTTCAATGTTTTGTCCAAACAAGCAATCATAGCATACAAGTCACCCTTAAAAAAAGTTAACTTATAAGGCGATGCTTGCGGAAAACGTATTGATTTAATAAGCTTAAAGCTATTTAAATCCCAAAGCTTAGCAGTACCATCCCAACTACCTGAAAGCAATTGATCTCCCGAAGGACTAACTGCTAAATCAAAAATAACCTCCACATGCCCTTCTAATGTATTGAGCAACTTACCCGTTTTTACATCCCACACTTTTATAGTCCTGTCCGCACTTCCGGTAATTAGCTTGCTGCCATCAGGTGAAAAAACTGTGGCCAATATAGCCTTGCTATGCCCCACAAATTCCGTTTCTAATACTCCTGATTTCATATTCCACATTTTGGCTACTGCACCATTTTTACCTTTTACCAGATATTTCCCATCAGGAGAAATGGCAAAGTCGTTTTTTAGCGTAGTGTATTTTCGGATATATCTATCCCAATAGGAATTGGGGTCATACTCAAGCCCTCCAGTATCATGATTTACCCAATACCCTCCAAAATATTTAATGCGCTTACCGTCAATGGCTGAATATAAACTTATGGTCTTATCATCAGAACTCACTGCAATATAACCTCCATCAGGACTAAACTTGGCTGCCGTGGCCGGCTGCTTTTGCTCCAGTGCTATACCATAGAGCCTCTTTTTAGCATTTGTGTTATATACAAAAAGCGAATCTTCTGTTAAAGCCAACACTTGACTCTCTTCATTATTGATATCAATGCTTGCATAATTCTTTTCTTCAGAAATTAAAGTACTACTAGTGCCCGTGGCTAAGTCTAGCAACGTGAAATAGCCACTATTCTGCGCAACCAATATAAAATCACCTAATTTACCGGCTTTCACCAATGTTCCGCACCCGCCACAAAAGCTATTTTTAGGCTCATAAGATTGTATTTTTTCTCCCGTTGCGAGATTAAAAATGTTCAATGTTTTATTGTCATTACCCGTTATGAGATATTTATCGTCATACGAAAAACTAACATGCGCCCCCGTACCTCTACTCATATCCGGGTCTACCTTTATGGATTGTATTGTATCATTAGATTCCATGTTCCATATATAGGCATTAAAATCATAGCCTGAGACCACAAATTTTTCTCCATCAGCTGCTACATCAACATCTAACATCACTTTATTATTAAGCTTAAATGTTTTCAATGCTTTTGATGATTCCATATTCCACAGCTTAGCGCTACCATCTGTGCTTACACTGATAAATTGGTTAGAATGGGGTAAAACATCAATTTCCATAACAGCACCTCTATGCCCAAAAAATTGACGTACCTCCCTTCCTGACTTAATGTCCCACAGCATAATAGACTGATCAGAACTTCCTGTTAATAAATAATTACCATCATTGCTAAACGCAATAGCCTTAATAGGCTCAGTATGGCCACGCTGAATAACCGTTTCAATATTTTGTGATTGAACATGAACAGTTAAAAGCCAAATAACGCAGGTGAGTATATGTTTTATTGATTTCAAAGCATTAAACTTTTAAGGCTTGAATTTAGGGATTTGTTTTGGAAAAGTTTTTGCTGAAATCATTATATTGTATTACATCAAAGCTATTTAGTATGCGAACAAGACTGATATTTTTTATAGCGACCTTTTTCTGTGCCTTTAGCGGCTTCTCCCAAACCAAGGTAAGGCCTTTACCGCCTAATATTAACAGACCATCCATCAATTTATATGCACCTTTTATTAGTGGTGATGGAAAAACCATTATCTATCTTTCTGATTATACAGACGATGGACATCATAGCATGCGCTGGGCCACTAAAAGAACAGTGTCTACCTGGAATGATGGAAAGGAGGTGACTAAATTAGTTAACAGGCCTACTCTAAATTACCGTGGTGGCTACAGCCTCAGCTTTGATGGAGACCAACTACTATTTACTTCACGAAAGTCTGGCATTGGAGGGTTTGATCTATGGTATAGCAACTTGGAAGGAGGCTCTTGGTCTGCCCCAAAAAACTTCGGAAAGCCTATTAACAGCACAGGTGATGAAGGTGCTCCGATGCTTTCACCTGATGGAGAGTATCTTTATTTCATGCAATGCTCCTCTATAGAAGAATATGCTGGCGCCACGGACTGTAAAATTGTAGTAGCCAAAAGAAAATATAATGGATGGGAAGAACCTGTGCCATTGCCTGATAACATCAATACGGGTAATTCTCAAACTCCACGTATTCTGGCTGATGGAGAAACTTTGATTTTTGCATCGGACAAAATGGGAGGAAAAGGTAAGTTGGATTTATTTATTTCTTCTAAAACTAAAACTGGTTGGACAGACCCTATTCCACTTGACTTTATTAATACCGAAGGCAATGATCAATTTATAAGTATACCTGCAAAAGGAAGATACTTGTATACTGATATAGATGGGATTAAAGATCGGGAGCTAGCCGAAATACTAATTCCAAAAGAATTCCAACCAAAAAAAGTGCTTAGAGTAAGAGGTAGCATAATAGATGCTGCAACCAATGAACCGGTAAATGCCAATTTAACCATCTTTAATATTGGCATGCGAGACAGGTTGTGGAACGAAAAAGTAGGTGAAGATGGAGATTTTGCCATTGTGTTAAAAGAAGGCGCAGCATATGACGTTTCGGTTGATCTCGATGAAAACAACTATATGTTCTACTCCAAGGTATATGACTTAGAAGAAATTGGTGCCAGAGATAAGGAAAATTTAAAAATTGTACTCAAGAAATTGGCCCAAGGAGAAATATACCCATTAGATATTATGTTTAATGAGAACTCTGCCAAGTTAGATGATAACTCAACTTTTGAATTGAGGAGAATTTCAGATCTCCTCAAAAGAAAGGCAGGCATGAATATAGAAGTGGAAGTCAATATTCATAATTATCAAGAAGACTCTATTGCCTCTAACCCAATTCTTACTGAAGTAAAAATGGATACCATTTACAACAACAGCATAAGTGATCATATCAAAAATGAATCGAACGCTGCAGATTCTATTACTGATAGCTTATCTATCAATAAGCCCAAAATGATGATAAAACACACTTACCACAATGATAGAAGCCTGCAACAAGCAGAGGTCATAAAAAACTACATTGTAGAAAGAGGGATAGATGAAAATCGAATCACGATCAAGGCCATTAGAAATGACAATACCAAAGCAGAAAAGCCCGTAGAAGTCACTATGAAAATCACTTCTCTTTAAAGCTTTCGAGAAACTCTTCAGCATTATTGATGTGTTGCTGAAGGGTTTCATTACTCATCTTATCTAGCATCTTTACCATAAATGCCATTCTGTGATTTTTACTGAATTCTGCACGATGCAGGTGTAAAAACCTCCAATATAAACCATCCCACACCTTACACCAGTCGCCCTTTTTGTAATCACTCATTTTAATAATATAATTAGAGCTCGATATATACGGTTTGGTCGTAATTAAACCGCCATCAGCATATTGAGTCATGCCATATACATTAGGAACCATTACCCAATCATAAGCATCAATATACATTTCCATAAACCACTGGTATATTTCATCAGGATCAAACTCACACAAAAGCATAAAGTTGCCCATGATCATCAGTCTTTCAATATGATGCGTATAAGCTGTTTTTAACACTTTTTTTATAGTGGTATCTATAGGCAGAATGCCTGTATTCCCAGCCCAAAAGGCCTTAGGAATTTTTCTTTTATGCTTAAAGTGATTATTTGTTCGTTGGTGAACACCTTCAAAGGCATAGACTCCTCGCATAAATTCTCTCCAGCCAATAACCTGCCGCACAAAGCCCTCGAGTGCGTTTAAAGGGTAATTCTCTTTTTCATGTTTATTAAAAAGCTGATCTAATACTTGCTGCGGGGTAAGCAGGCCTATGTTGAGTGCTGGTGTTAATATGGAATGAAAAATATAGCTTTCATCTTTAGCAATCGCATCTTCATAATCACCAAAATAAGGCATGCGTTTATCAAGAAAGTCATTTAAAACCTGCTCTGCCTGATAGTGATTAACAGGATAATTGAAACCATCTGTACCTCCATAATAATCGGCAAAATGATTATTAACGTAATCAATTGCTTCATCTACATAATGATTTTTCTTTGCCTCATAGGGTTTTGGTAAAGAAATAGCTTTAGGTAATTTCTTTCTATTTTCTTCATCAAAACTCCATTTCCCTCCTTCTGGCTCGCCATTATCAATAAGAATATCTAAACGAAGTCTCTGCTTCTTATAAAAATTAGCCATGAAATATCTTTTACCCTTAGGCATCAACTCTTTTAAATCAGAGGATGTGGATAAAAACCCGGGACTCTCGTAACCTTCAAGGTCTACGCCATATTTCTTTCCATAACGCCTCAAACGCCTTTCCAACAAGTAATCAGTGGTTTTAATATAATGTACTCGGCTGGTGCGCTTATCAATTATTTCACTAAAAAAATGGTTGAGACTCTTATGGTCATTACAGCTGATATAAACTACAGTATGTCCATTGTTAGTCAATAGGTTTTCATAAGCCTTCATAGATGCGCGGTGCAGCACCATTTTCTTCTTATGAAATTTCATTTGAGTAAAGTAGAGATGATCTTCTATCAAATAGATTTTTCGCCCTTTGGAAACTGCGGGGTGTGAGCGGTATAGCTGATGCGGAAAAATAAAGGTGACTTCCATGTTTATGCTAACAGCTTAGTGAAATGGATGTTTGATGACCTGCTGCAAGTCACCTCAATATGTTATCAAAACAAAAGGCCATGCAATACATGGCCTTTTGATCTTTTAACTATTAATATGAAATTTAAAATACATATTCATTTTTGTTGATCAGGTGATCTGCCACTCTACGCCTTGCCTCTTTTAAGTTAAAAGGCTCCAATTTAGTAAAGCGCTTAAGTCCCATTAGCATCATTCTCTGTTCATCACCATCGGCAAAAGCATAAATAGCCTCTTTACCTGCCGTTGCGGCCTTATCTACAGCTTCATATAGATAAATTTTCATCATATCTATTTCGAGTTTCAATGCATCTTCTCCTTTTTGAGCTGCTAACTTTTCTACACGTAAAAGACAAGATTCTGCCACATATCCTTCAATAAGCATATCAGCTAGGTTCATTAATATCTCTTGTTCTTCACCCAATTTCTGCATGTACTTCTGCACCGCAGCACCAGCCACCATTAGACCAGCCTTTTTCAGGTTAATCATTGCTTTCTTCTCCTTAGCAAAAGGTGTATCGTCATCAGTGGCTCCAAAATCAGGAATAGACATCAACTCTTTCTGCACTGCCATAGCAGGAGACATTAAATCTAAATGCCCTTTCATGGCTCTTTTTAGAAGCATATCTATGCAGAGCATTCGGTTGATTTCGTTTGTACCCTCAAATATTCTATTGATTCGTGCATCACGGTATGCTCTATCCATTGGCCCTTCTGCAGAGAATCCCATTCCACCATAAATCTGCACACCTTCATCTGCAGCATAATCTAACACTTCAGAACCACTAACCTTAAGTATAGCGCACTCGATAGCAAATTCCTCCACTGATTTCAGTCGAGCTTTTGCCGGATCCATGCCGCCTTCTACTAAAGAATCATAAGCATCATCAATGTTTTGACCCGCACGATAATGAGCAGACTCCGAAGCATAGATTTTAGTGGCTATTTCCGCCAACTTATATTTTATAGCTCCAAAACTGCTTATAGAAGTTCCGAACTGCTTACGCTCATTAGAGTAATTGATAGCATTGTTAATAATTCGCTTACTACCTCCTAAGGCAGCAATACCTAATTTAATCCTACCAATATTTAGAATATTTACAGCTATCTTAAAGCCGTTTTCACGCTCAGAAAGCATATTTTCAACCGGTACTTTACAGTCATTGAAGAAAACCTGGCGGGTAGATGATCCTTTAATACCCATTTTCTTTTCTTCTTCATTCATTGTAATGCCACCAAATTCCTTCTCTACAATAAATGCTGATAAGTTTTTATCATTATCAATTTTGGCAAAAACAACGAAAATATCTGCAAAACCTCCATTGGTTATCCACATTTTTTGCCCATTGATGATATAATGCTTACCATCGTCACTTAAAACGGCCTTTGTTTTTCCTGAATTAGCATCAGAACCTGAATCTGGCTCTGTTAAACAATAAGAAGCTTTATACTCTCCTGTAGCCAACTTAGGTATATATTTAGCTTTTTGTTCTTCATTACCATAATAGAGGATAGGTAGAGTACCTATACCTGTATGGGCAGAAATAGCCACTGCAAACGAATGACCAGCCCCTAAAACCTCGGCCACAAGCATTGAAGTATTAAAATTCATGCCGAAACCTCCATACTGCTCTGGCACTGATGTACCTAACAAGCCAAGCTCTCCTGCCTTGTCTAACAATGAAGGCATAAGCTCAGGATGCTTCATAGAATCGATTTCATCCAACTTAGGGTCCACCTCCTGCTTAAGAAAATCTTTACAGGTTTGGGCTATCATTTTTTGCTCTTCACTCCACTCTTCAGGAATGAATACATCTGTTGCCTGTGTTTCCTTAATTAAAAACTCTCCTCCCTTTATTGCTGTGCTTGTTGCAGCTTCTTTTGACTGTTCCGTTGCTGTAGTACTCATAGTTATTAGATTTAAGGGTTAAGCAAAAGAATGATAGCTTTTACTTAATCCGAATGTTTTATTGTATTAAGCTTTACTTGAAATGTAAAATCCATTATTAATTCTCCTGACAGTTTATTTCATATTTCATAAACTGTACAGTAATCTATATAAAGCAGTGGATGCCAAATAACACCCACTACCTAAGTCATTATTTCAAAAATTCGTAGATACCTGCTACACCTTGTCCACCACCAACACAAGCTGTAACCATCCCATATTTGTTACCTCTTCTTCTCATTTCGTTAAAGAGTGTAATAGAAAGTCTGGCTCCTGTGCTGCCTAGTGGGTGGCCCAATGCTATTGCTCCACCGTTTACATTAACTTTAGACATATCCATATCTAAATCTCTAATTACAGATAAAGACTGAGCCGCAAATGCTTCATTAAGTTCAATTAAATCAATATCATTAAGCTTTAACCCAGCTCTTTCTAAAGCCTTTGGCACGGCATAAGTAGGTCCTACGCCCATAATTCTTGGCTCTACGCCTGCTACCGCATAGCTAACCATTCGAGCAATTGGCTCTAAACCAAGTTCTTTTACCTTTTTTTCTGACATCACCACCACAAAAGCAGCACCATCATTAGTAGGTGATGAGTTACCGGCAGTAACCGAACCTCCTGCTGAAAAAACTGGTCTTAGCTTAGACAAAACTTCAACGCTGGTTCCTGCTCTAGGCCCTTCATCCGTATCTACCGTATATTCTCTATTTTTCTTTTTACCATCTTCCAAGTAAGTTTCCTTTACGGTGATAGGTAAAATTTCATCTTTAAATTTCCCTTCCTTCTGAGCTTCTAAAGCTTTCATGTGAGACTCATAAGCAAATTGATCTTGCTCTTCACGAGAAATTTTCCACTCTTGGGCAATTTGCTCTGCCGTAAGCCCCATACTAGTATAATAGTCAGGGTTTTCTGAAGTGATTTTGTAATTCAGGGCTGTTTTATACCCCATCACAGGTACCATTGACATAGATTCTGTTCCTCCAGCAATCACCACATCGGCCATTCCTGCATTAATTTTAGCTGAAGCCAAGTGTATGGCCTCTAAACCAGAACCACAATATCTGTTAATCACCATACCTGGTACCTCTGTACCCAAAGCCATTAATGAGATCATACGCCCCATTTGCATACCTTGCTCTGCCTCCTGAACTGCGTTACCAACGATAACATCGTCCACCATTTCATTTTCAAGCCCCTCTACAGAGCTTACTAAATGCTTGATTACTTCAACAGCCAGGTCATCAGGACGTGTAAATCTAAAACCTCCTTTTTTTGCTCTTCCAACTGCTGTTCTATATCCTTTTATTATATATGCGTTCATTTTTCGAATATTTATTTGAGTAATGAATAATTAGAGGTTCCTATTAGTTTCTTAAAGGTTTACCCGTAGTCAATATGCTTTGAATTCTCTCAAGCGTTTTCTTTTCACCTGTTAATGAAAGGAACGCCTCACGCTCTAAATCCAATAAATATTGTTCTGAAACTAAGTGAGGATAAGAAAGGTCTCCTCCACTCATTACGTATGCTATTTTATTAGCAATTTTCACATCATGATCTGAGATATAGTTACCCATTCTCATTCCACTAACTCCTGCCATAAATAAAGCCATCCCTGTTTTTCCTTGTACTTTAATATTTGTGGCTTGGATAGGTTGTGTATAACCCTCTTCGGCAAGTTTTAACACCGTAGCTTTGGCGTCTGCCAACTGACGATCTCTATTGATAGTAATATTATCTTTAGGTCTAATAATATTCATCCCAATAGCTTCATGCGCTGAAGTAGCTACTTTTGCGGTAGCAATATTCATAAAGGAATTTTGCAAAGCATTTAACTCCACATCACCTTCTTCTATAGCATCAGATACACGCTTGGTGAGTTCTTTAGTTCCTCCACCACCAGGTATTAGACCTACACCAACTTCTACTAAACCAATATAAGTTTCTGCAGCAGCTTGTACTACATCGGCATGCATGGTCATTTCACATCCTCCACCGAGTGTGAGTCCATGTGGAGCCACTACAACCGGAACAGATGAATATCTCACTCTCATCATGGTGTTTTGGAAATGACGGATCATAAAGTCAATCTCATCATATTCCTGCTCTATAGCATACATAAACACAAGGCCTAAGTTAGCACCAGCAGAAAACTGTGCCCCTTGATTACCTATAACTAAGCCATTATAATCCTTTTCGGCCATATCAATAGCTTTGTTAATGCCTTCAACCACTTCGCTACCAAGTGTATTCATTTTGCTATGGAATTCTACATTGAGCACACCATCACCTAAATCAAAAATGGTAGCTCCCGCATTACTCCACAATGCTTTACTTTCACGAAGGTTATCAAGAATAATGTACTCTTCTGTACCTGGTATGGCTTTGTAAGATTTGCTTTCTATATCATAATACTGTGTTACACCATTTTCTACAGAATAGAAACTTTCAAAGCCAGCATCGAGCATGTCATAAACCCATTGATTTGGCTTATAGCCCATCTCTTCCATTTTGGCCACTGATTTTTTTACTCCTACAGCATCCCAAGTTGCAAATGGTCCCATTTCCCAACCAAAGCCAGCGCATAGAGCATCATCTATTTTATAGAGCTCATCTGAAATTTCTGGTATTCTGTTAGAAACATACTTGAAAAGTGCATAGAATGAATCTCTATAAAATTCACCCGCCTTATCTTTACCTGCAAATAACGCCTTGAACCTTTCTTTTAAATTATCGATAGGTTTAGTGGCTTCAAGCGTACCAAATTTCACCTTTTGTTTAGGTGCATATTCAAGCGTATTAAGATCAAGCGTTAAGATTTCTGTTTTGCCTTTGGCATCTTTGGTCTTCTTATAAAATCCTTGCCCTGTTTTATCCCCTAACCACTTATTCTCTTCGAGCTTAGCTACCACCTCTGGCAATTTGAAAATATCTCTGGCTTCATCGTTAGGCAAACCTTGATAAAGGCCGTTAGCTACTTTTATTAAGGTATCTAAACCTACAACATCAGAGGTTCTAAAAGTAGCTGACTTAGGTCTACCTATAACCGGACCAGTTAATTTATCAATTTCGTCAACATTAAGGTCCAACTTACTCATAGTATCTATTACCTTCAAGATGGCATAAATACCTACTCTATTGGCAATAAATGCTGGTGTATCTTTACACAACACCGTAGTTTTACCCAAGTATAGATCTCCATAATGCATGAAGAAATCTACTATTTCAGGATCTGTTTTTGGTGTAGGTATTACTTCTAGTAATTTAAGGTAGCGTGGTGGGTTGAAGAAGTGAGTACCGCAAAAATACTTCTGAAAATCATCACTTCTTCCATCTAACATCAGGTGAATAGGAATACCCGAAGTATTAGAAGTAATTAAAGAACCGGGAGTTCTGTACTTTTCTACCTGATCAAAGATTTTCTTTTTGATGTCAAGGTTTTCCACAACCACCTCAATGGTCCAGTCGCAGTCTTTAATTTTAGCCATGTCATCATCAAAGTTTCCTAATGAAACCCTACTGGCATAACTGGTGTCATAAAGAGGCGCTGGCTTAGATTTTACAGCGGTATCAAAAGATTGCTGCACAATTCTATTTCTTACAACCTTATCTTCTAAGGTTAATCCCTTTTTCATTTCTTGATCATTTAATTCTCGTGGAACCATGTCAAGCAATAATACTTTTACTCCAATATTAGCGAAGTGACATGCTATACGGGACCCCATAATTCCCGAACCAAGCACGGCTACTTTATTGATACGTCTGGTCATTGTTGGTTAATTATTTTTCCGTTATCGTATATTTTATTATTATCTATTATTTTGTTAATCTCATTTATAACTTCAAAAAAGACCGAAAGCTTTTCTTCAGGTACTTTCTCCATCACAAATTCATTAAACGTCAATACTGTTTTTTTTGAGACTTCTTTTTTCTCTTTGCCTTTTTCTGTAAGGTAAACCCTAACCGATCGTTTATCGTTTTCATCGGGTTTACGGTAAACAAGTCCCTTTTCCTCCATGTTTTTCAAAACTCTGGTAAGGCTTCGTGACTCAAGGCCCATTAAAGGTGCTATCTTAGTAGCAGGCGTGCCTTCTTTAGAAGAGATGTTCAGCAAAACAAAACCTATAGATGTAGTAATATCTATTTTTGCTGCTTGCTGGTTGTACATTCTTGAAATTCCGTGCCACGCAGTCTTAATATTATGGTCTATCGTTTCTTCTCGCTTCATGCAATCGATTTAAGGTGCTATAACAAATATAATAAAATTTGTTATGCATGCATACCATATCGCCATTTTTTTGAGCGCCCTCACCCTACTATTAATTTACGTTTCTAAAACGCTTATTCACAGCTTTTTGATTTAAAAAACCATTAAAAATATACCTAGGTAAAAGAAAAAAATGCTAATCTGTTAACGAAGTGTTAATTATTTTCTGTCTTAATAATTAAGTTCTATTTTCATTGAATGAACAGAAGTACTATCCGGCTAATTGTGATATTAGCTATTATAAGCATATTGGGTATTTTCATTACCCAGATCTACTGGTTCAGGCAGGCCTTTAATACTGAAACGGAGCGGTTTGATAGAGAGGTAAACACGGCACTATATAATGTGGCGCATCAATTTTTTAAGCTTAATAAATCACAAGGACCACCAACAAACCCCATAAAACAGCTATATACCAACTACTATGTAGTAATGGTCAACAGTGAAATAGATGCACGGCTACTAGAACAGCTACTGATGGCAGAGTTTCAGAAGCGTAATATTACAGCGGACTTTGAGTATGGTATTTATGACTGCACTAATGAAAAAATGGTTTACGGCAATTATGTGTCAATGGGCAAAGATGAAATAAGAACTTCTACCACACGCTTACCCAAATGGGAAAATCAGAGTTATTACTTTGGAGTTCAGTTCCCCAATAAAGCATCAATAGTAACTAACAGAATGGGCATTTGGCTTTTCTCTTCTTCTGTTCTTCTGATCGTAATTATATTCTTCGGCTACGCGCTATTCGTTATTCTGAAACAAAAGAGACTTTCTGAGATTCAAAAAGATTTTATCAATAATATGACACATGAGTTCAAAACTCCAATATCAACTATTGCATTATCAACGAGCGTACTCAAAGATCCTAACATTATTACCCAACCCGAAAGACTGAAAAATTACGCTATTATAATAGAAAACGAGAATTTAAGATTAAAACATCAGGTAGAACGTGTATTACAAATGGCCACCATTGATAAAGAAGAACCTTCTTTAAAACATGAAAATGTTAATATTCACGAGTTACTCCTGTCATTAGAGCAAAGCATGCTCGTTAACCTCAAAGAAAATAATGGTGAATTTATTTTAAATCTTAAAGCTGAGAATGTAAATATACTGGGCGACCCACTCCACATTACCAATGTTTTTTATAACCTGCTAGACAATGCTATTAAGTACAACAACAACAATCCGGAGATTTTAATAAAAACATACAACGATCATCACAAGCTTTGTATAGAGATTGTGGACAATGGTATTGGCATTAGCCCTGGAGAACAATCGAAAATTTTTCATAAATTTTACCGCGTGCCCACAGGAAATGTACATAATGTAAAAGGCTTTGGCCTAGGTCTTAATTATGTAATGCAAATAGTAAGGGCACATAAAGGCCAGTTGGAATTAAATAGTAAACCCGGAGAAGGGAGTACATTTAAAATTTGTTTTAAATATGTCTAAAAAAAAGCTTCTTTTAGTTGAAGATGATGCTAGTCTTGGTTTTGTAATTGAAGATAACTTGATACAACATGGCTTCTCTGTAACTCGGTGCACAGATGGCGAAACAGGTTTAAATACTTTTAGTCAACATCATTTCGACCTTTGCCTACTCGATGTTATGCTTCCAAAAAAAGATGGTTTTACACTAGCTAAAGATATTCGCCAGCTCAATGAGGGGGTTCCTATTTTATTTTTAACCGCCAAGTCTATGCAAGACGACCGCTTAGAGGGCTTTAAAACTGGCGCTGATGATTATATCACCAAGCCATTTAATATGGAAGAGCTGGTTTACCGCATAGAGGTGTTTCTCAGAAGAACTGAAACCACAGAGCAAAGTGCAAAAAACAGCCTTATTAGCATTGGAACGTTTGAATTTGACTTCGAAAACCTAACTCTAAAAAAAGAAGACGACTCTAAAACATTAACGCAGAAAGAAGCCAGCATACTAAAGTTGTTTTATGAAAACAAAGACAACATATTAAAACGAGAGGAGATACTGTTAAAAATCTGGGGTAATGATGATTACTTTCTTGGTAGAAGTCTAGATGTTTTTATTTCTAAACTGAGAAAGTATCTTAAAGCAGATCCATCCATTGAAATAATCAACTATCATGGGGTGGGCTTTAAATTTAAGTGCTAGAGCAATGTATAGAATGTCACGATAAATAGTAAATACTAATTTATTTAGTATTTTTGTTTAATGAACGAAAACTATAGAAAAGGCAGAGGCGCTCAAATACAAACTAAAAACCCTTTTCTTAAGCAAGAATATGTACAGGAACATTTTGAAGGGGTAGACGAGGAGATTCTTCCTGAGTCTATTTCAACGCAAATTATATATACACACCCCAAAACTATTGTTAATAAAGTAGAAAGCCCTGATATTCCGATGGGCTTTTCATTGAATGCCTACCAAGGTTGCGAACATGGTTGCATCTACTGTTATGCGCGTAAGAGCCATGAGTATTGGGGCTATAATGCAGGGCTAGATTTTGAAAGTAAAATAATAGTTAAGAAAAACGCTCCTCAGCTATTAGAGCAATATTTTCTAAAGAAAGCATACAAGCCTACCACCATAGTACTTTCAGGAAACACAGATTGTTATCAACCATTAGAATCAAAACTTGGAATTACCCGCTCATTGCTACAAGTATTTAACCAATACAAAAACCCGGTAGGCATTATTACTAAAAACGTGAGCCTTTTAAGAGATTTAGATATATTAACAGAACTGGCTCAGGATAACCTTATCAGGGTTAACATTTCCATTACAACACTTAATGAGGACTTAAGAAGAATATTAGAACCAAGAACAGCTAGTGCTCCCCGGAAACTCACAGCGATAGAAAAACTGTCGGCTGCCGGTATACCCGTGAGTGTACTCAACGCTCCCATTATACCGGGCCTCAACCACCATGAAATACCTCAAATTATAAAAGCAGCTGCCGATGCGGGCGCTCAGAGTGCTGGGTATACCGTAGTTCGCCTCAACGGGTATATTGGAGAAGTATTTGAAAACTGGTTACAACAAAATTTTCCTGATAGGCATAAAAAGGTATGGAGTCAGGTCTGTGAGCTCCATGGTGGCGATGTAAATGACAGTCATTTTGGTCGCAGAATAAAAGGAGAAGGCAACATCGCCAATATGATAAGCCAACTATTTAAAGCCTCAGTAAAGAAACATATGCCACAAAAAGAATTGCCTCCTTTAAATACGAGTCTTTTTCGCAAAGGAGGCAATTACCAACTTTTTTAACACTGGTTAATTAAATAGAAGTAACCGATCCCCCATCAACTCTTAAATTAGAGCCTGTGATAAATGAGGCCTTGTCAGAAACAAGAAAAGCTACTATAGCAGCGGCTTCTTCTACTTCCCCTGCCCTATTTAGCACTATGCCTGGTCGTTTATTCTTC
Source organism: Fulvivirga sp. AWR4_260 (assembly GCF_056158185.1). Lineage (NCBI taxonomy): Bacteria > Pseudomonadati > Bacteroidota > Cytophagia > Cytophagales > Fulvivirgaceae > Fulvivirga > Fulvivirga sp. AWR4_260. The sequence continues at coordinate 1,139,724 of NZ_JBSWSU010000001.1, read as the reverse complement.
AAAAAGTTCTCTTCAGCTTCTTCTATGCTTATGTTTTGCTGCTCGGCCTGCTCTTTAAGCATATTATTAACAAGAGGAGTTTTAATAAAAGCTGGAGACACTGTGTTTACCAAAATCCCATCTTTCCCCAACACTTTAGAAAGTGTTTTAGTAAGGTTGTTTAAAGCACCTTTGGTCACGTTATAATGGGGCATATCTGGATCTGGCTGCACACCATTTTCTGACGAAATATTTATGATTCTACCCCACTGATGATGCTGCATCATAGGTACAACTTTGCGTATTAATGTAACAACAGAAAAAAGATTAAGCTCAAAAATATCTCTCCATTGCTGAGTACTTAACTCCATAAAAGAAAGCGGGTCACCAATAGTACCTGCATTATTAATAAGAATATCAATTCGCCCAAACTGTTCTTGCGCTTTATGAATCAGCTCGTCTATTTCCTGCTCCTTGGTTAAATCTGTCTCTACAGTTAATACATCGACTTTGTAAGCATCTAACTCTTTGGCCACATCCATTAACTCTGCATGGTCCCTAGAACAGATTATAAGGTTACAGCCCTCCTTTGCTAACTCTATTGCTATTCCTTTTCCTATACCTTTACTAGCTCCGGTTACTAGAGCTACTTTATTTGTTAATTGTAAATCCATAATGTTTTGGTCTGCGTAATTATATTACATCAAATGTCATCTGGCCGATATTTATACTGCAACAAAAGGCCATTGGCATTAGTTATGAATAGATAAACACATAGATTATGAAGCTTGTTTTTAAATATCCATTATTATTAATAGCAATAATTTTAGCTGTAGCGTGTGGCGCCAAATCAGCAAGCGAAAATAAAGTTCAAAAAAAAGACATACCTGCCTCATTAGCAGCTAAGTTAGATACCGCATACTTTGCTAGCGGTTGTTTTTGGTGCTCAGAAGCCGTATTTGAAAGGGTAAAGGGAGTGGAAGATGTAATGTCTGGCTATGCTGGTGGTACTAAGAAAAACCCAACCTACCACCAAGTAGGTAGTGGACAAACTAATTACGCAGAATCCATACGTGTGGCTTTTAATCCCGAAGAGGTAAGCTATGAGACTTTGCTTCATGTGTTTTTTGGTTCGCATGATCCAACAACACTCAACAGACAAGGCCCTGATGTAGGGAAACAATATAGGTCAGCCATTTTCTACACCAACAATGTTCAAAAAGCAACTGCTGAAAAGATCAAAAAAGAACTTAATGCTTCAGAGTTTGATGGACAAATAGTAACTGAAATCACAAAGTATACTACTTTTTATGAAGCCGAAGGTTATCATCAAGGGTATTACAATTTACATCCTGATGATCCATATGTAAGATCAGTATCTACACCTAAGGTTAAAAAATTCATGAAGCATTTTCATGATCTTCTTAAAGATGAATACAAATAAAAAAGGCCGGTTAAACCGGCCTTTACTTTTATATTTCTATTTCTATTTGCTTTCTCATAATGTCTTCCAAGTCTTCACGCTCTCTAATTAAATGCGCCTTACCTTGGTAAACTAATACCTCTGCTGGCCTAAAACGTGAGTTATAGTTAGATGCCATACTAAAACCATACGCTCCCGCATTTTTTATAGCTAAGGTATCTCCTTCTCTCACTTCATTCAGTTTTCTATCCCAACCGAAAGTATCCGTTTCGCAGATATAACCTACTATAGAGTAAACCCTTTTTGTTCCTTCAGGATTAGAAATGTTTACTATTTCATGATGAGCATCATACATCATAGGTCTTAGCAAATGATTCATTCCAGAGTTTACACCTACAAATACAGTTGCTGGCGTTGTTTTTATCACATTAGCAGACACTAATAAATAGCCCGCCTCACTTACCAAAAATTTACCTGGCTCAAACCACATCTCTAGCTTCCTGCCATACTTCTCACAAAAAGTATCGAAAGCTTCTCCAAGTTTTTTGCCTAAATCCTCAATGTCGGTAGTAATGTCATTAGGCTTATAACCTACTTTAAATCCACTACCGAAATCTATAAATTTTAAGTCAGGGAAATCTTTAGCCACACCAAATAGTATGTCGGCCATTTTTAAGAATACTTCTGCATCTAAAATATCCGAACCAGTGTGCATATGAAGACCAGAAATATTGATGTCATTCGTTTTCACTACCCTAAGTATGTGTGGTAGTTGATATATAGAAATACCAAATTTAGAATCAACATGGCCTGTTGATATTTTAGCATTTCCGCCAGCCATGATGTGCGGATTTAACCTGATGCAACATGGCACAGAGTTTCTATACTCATGTCCAAACTGCTCTAGTATAGATATGTTATCTATATTTATAGTTAAGCCAAGTTCTACACCTTTCTTGATTTCTTTGAAAGAAACACAGTTAGGAGTAAAAAGAATTTCGCCAGGCTTAAAACCAGCTTTCATGGCAATTTTTGCTTCCTGAATAGACACAACATCTACACCAGCGCCATGCTTCTTCATTAACTTAAGTATAGAGATGTTCGTCAATGCCTTCGCTGCGTATTTTATCTTCAGCTTCTGAGTAGAAAAAGCATTTTTTAATGACTCTAACTGGCTAACGATTTTGTCAGCATCATACACGTATAATGGTGTATCGAACTCGGCCCCAATCTGAGTTAGGTCCAAGCCTTGAATCTGGTAAGTGTTGTTAATCAATTCCATTTTAAAAAAATATCACCAAATATATAAAAACAATCATTGGGTAAGAAACAAAACAGCATATGCCTGCATATTCAATTTCATAATTATAAAAAAAGCCGGATGAATCATGCTTCACCCGGCTCTGCCTTAAAATATACTAAACAAACAATTACTCTTCTATTACCATTTTTCTATTAGCTACTTGGTTGCCTTGCATCACTTGGAGTAAATAAACTCCTGGTTCGAATTTGTTAAGGTCGATGTCTTCACGAAACGAACCATTAAAATCTTTATAGTTTTTCAAGTACCTTAAATTCTTATTTGTATCTATAATCCTAACCTCGGTAGGCCTAGCCTTTACAGTAAACTTCAGTTGCATAAGCGCACTACCACTTTTTCTCTGCACCTCCAGTCCCTCTAACTTCAAGGCTTTGTTATTACTCATTTCATAATCTGCGAACTCAGGTTCATCTTTTATATACTCAGAAATCCATACATTGGGGTGCCCTGCTAGCAGCATTACAGGCATTCCATTTATCATTAAATTTTGCTGCTTATTCGCTTCCATTGCATGTATGTATTCTGCCTCTTCTTCATTTAAAGCATTTAAAATTTCCAATTTTTCTAATTGCTTAGCCATCTCCTCCTCGTTGACCAAACCTTCTTCATCATTAAGAATTACCTGTAAATCTTCCGGGGTCATCTGGTCAAATTTCATTACTAGTGTATGATGGCTATCACCAGAAAAGTCGTAAGAAGAATCTAACTCTATTTTAATTTGTCTTTGAAACTGCTGTACTTTCTTTTCAATATCATCTTCATTAATTTGTAACTGAGCCAGCCTAGTTTGCCATTCTTCATTCTCTACAAATGCTAATAAATTATCCATATCAATAGACAAATCACCCATGTCTGCATCGGCCTGAGCGGCTTCCCAAGAGTTAAATTCTTTTTCTATCACCTGCTGTTCTCCATCTACATCAGTAATTATTTTCATTTTAATAGTATTTTCGAGAGACGTATCAGGTTGCTGCGCATAAACCCCATAACCAGCGCTCAATATCAGAAGCATTGTGGTTAATATAGTTGGTGTGGCATTTCGTTTCATAATTGTTTGGTTTTGATTCTATTACAAGTTACGCAGCTGATGAAAGCCGGTAGGTTAAATGCATGTTAAACTCTGTTAAAAAAGGTTAAATTGAAACTTGTACGCCTTTATTAAAGTATCATTGTTGTGAGCATTATAAAATAATATGAAGAGGCAGGTAATTGGAGGTATTATTATACTGATGTCAATAGCGCTAATCGGATTAGCGGGTTTTCAAGTGTATTGGATAAACCATGCCATTAGTGTAAATCAAGAGCAATTTGAGCAGAAGGTGCAGGAATCCTTACTGCAGGTTTCTAAAAGAATGGAAAAGCAAGAAGCTTTTAATTTTACCATTCAACAATTCAATCATCAGTTTCGAAAAAATTACTCTCAGAGCACTACCATTATTTTACAGTCTGGAGAAAACGCCCATGATACCTTACGTATTAATGATATTAATTCGGCCTCAGAAAAAGAGTATGAAAAGCAGCTGAGAAAATCAATGTCTCAAAACATTTACAATGAACTAAAGAATGCGCGCCAAGAATTAAAATATGCAGAAAGGTTTTTTAACCAAAATAAGGTAGCCAACAAATTTGACATGGTAGAAGTAGTGATTGAAGAAATGCTCCATGGTGGGCGAAGTATTCAAGAACGCATTAACCCTGAAATGCTCGATTCAATGCTTACTAATGAATTTAAATTAAAAGGTATAGACATTGATTATCAATTTGCTGTCTGGGATCACAACCGCGACACGAGTGTAGTTTACACCAACTCTCCAAAGCATTTGCATGAGTTAAAAAAATCTAGTCTTAGGGCTAGCCTTTTCCCTAATGATCTCTTTTTTAACTCAAACTTTTTAACCGTTCATTTCCCTGATGAAAACACCTACTTGCTTAAAAAGATGTGGGCCATCCTTACCACTTCGGTAGTTTTTATCTTGATTATAATTGGTTGTTTCTCATATGCTATTTATACCATCATAAGGCAAAAAAAAATATCTGAAATCAAAAACGACTTTATTAATAATATGACCCACGAGCTTAAAACCCCTATTGCTACAGTAGGCCTAGCTTGTGAAGCTTTGCATGAAAAAGAAATGCGCGGTAATGAAAGCATTCTTTTACGTTATTTAGGCGTTATAAAAGACGAGAACAAAAGGCTGTCGGATCAGGTAGAAAAGGTATTGCAAGCAGCTCTTTTAGAGAAAACCTCCTTTCAATTAAAGAAAACGACACTTCCACTACATGAATTAATAGCTTCAGCCATTGGCAAAATTAACTTTACTCTTGAAGCACGTGACGGCAAATTAACTCAACAACTCGCTGCAAAAAATGATGTAATAGTAGCCGATGCAGATCATATTTTTAATGTAGTAGTAAACCTATTAGATAATGCCATAAAATACTCTCCTCACCAACCGGACATTACTGTAAAAACATCTAACAAACACGATGGTGTGGTGATAGAGGTGACCGATAAAGGACAAGGGATGAAGAGGGATGAGCTAAAAAAAATATTTGATAAATTTTACAGAGTCCATACTGGAGACAGGCACGATGTAAAAGGCTTTGGCCTTGGACTTAGCTATGTAAAATCTATAGTAAATATGCACGGTGGAGATGTATCCGCCATATCAGAATTTAATGAAGGAAGCACATTTAGCGTGTTTCTACCTTTTAACGATGGAGAATAATTACAAATTACTTATAGTAGAAGATGACGAGAATTTAGGCCAAATATTAAAGGAGTATTTGGAACTGAAAGGCTATAAACCAGACCTGTACCGAGATGGAGATACTGGACTAAGGGCTTTTTATGCCAACCAGTATGACCTTTGCATTTTGGATGTGATGATGCCCAAAAGAGATGGTTTCTCGGTAGCTCAAGAAATTCGAAAAGAAAATAAGGAAGTCCCCATTGTGTTTTTAACAGCGAAATCTATGCGTGAGGATGCAATCAAGGGTTTAACCATAGGTGCGGATGATTATGTAACCAAACCATTTAGTATGGAGGAGCTTCTTTTGAGGTTAAAAGCAATACTAAGAAGATCTTACACAGGAAATAATATTCAGGACGTAGACCTATTCAAAATTGGATCTTACTTATTTGACCCTAATGCTAGAACACTAAAAGGCGAAAGCAATGAGGTAACGTTAACCACTAAGGAAAATGAGCTTTTAAAACTACTTTGCCAAAACCAAAACAAAGTATTAACACGTAAAAGTGCGTTAACCACCATTTGGGGAGATGATTCTTATTTTAACGCTCGCAGCATGGATGTGTACATCACTAAACTTAGGAAATACTTAAAAGGAGACGAAAATTTAAAGATACTGACCGTTCACGGTGAGGGATTCAAATTGGTAACGTTTTAAACATGAAATTCTCTACTTAAAACTGCTTTTCATCAGTGTTTATGTATTGGATATCTACAGAAAGTTTTGTACTTTACCGGACAATTACAAAGCGCATGTAACTTCAGACCAAGGATACCCGAACGGAAGTTGTACGAATATGGTTAATAATTTATAGCTGCTTTTTAATTTACCTAACAACTAAACCAAGCATTCGATGATTCAGATAATACCTTCCATTATTATCAGTGATGGAAAAGTGATACGACTGCAGCAGGGAGATTTTTCCAAAGAGAAGGTGTACGATAAAAGCCCTGTTGATTTAGCCAAGTCTTTTCAAGATCATGGCATAGAGGTGGTTCATCTGGTAGACCTTGATGGTGCAAAAAGGGGTGAACCTGTTAACTACCATATATTAGAAGCAATAATTGGCCATACTGATTTAAAAGTAGATTTTACTGGCGGAATTCATACTGATGGAGACATTAGCAAAGCCTACGAGTATGGAGCCAGTTATATTACTGCTGCAAGTGTGGCTGTGGCTCGAAAAGAGCTTTTTGCCTCGTGGATTATTTCGTATGGCCGTGAAAAAATAACTCTCGGTGCCGATGCTATCGATAAAAAAATTGCAATTAGAGGATGGCAAAAGAACACAGATATAGATTTATTCGATCATATTGATTATTTTTATTCTAGAGGATTAAAATATGTGAAGACTACCGACATCGAAAAAGATGGTGTTATGGAAGGACCTTCTTTTCATATTTATAAAGAAATTATAGACAAGTTCCCTGATATTTGCGTATTAGCAAGTGGTGGGGTTCGCAATGTAGATGACATCAAGCGCCTGAACGATATGGGCGTATTTGCTGTTATTTTTGGAAAGGCCTTCTATGAAGGGCGGATTCAATTAAAAGATCTTGAGTCTTTTTTAGTAAAGGCTTAATTTACGTATAACTTTAATACTCTGCATTAGCCACCTTAAGTGCCAATTAAGGTGGCTTTTTTTATTAAAATCCTATTTTCGATCCCCTCCAGCCCTGAGCTTCTACCTTCTTGGCCGAGTCTAAAACTTTTTCTTTCAGCTCCTTTTTATAATTAGCCAGATTATCTGCTACCTTTTCTTCGTAAGCACCTACCATTTCAGCAGCAAGAATACCTGCATTTTTGGCTCCATCTAAAGCTACAGTAGCCACGGGTATACCGCCAGGCATCTGTAATATGGATAATATAGAATCCCAACCATCAATAGAATTACTAGATTTTACTGGCACACCTATAACTGGTAAAGTAGTCATAGAAGCTACCATTCCTGGCAAATGAGCCGCACCACCTGCGCCTGCAATGATCACCTTCAATCCTTTTTTACGAGCATTTTCGGCATACTCCACCATACGTTCTGGCGTTCTATGAGCAGACACAATAGTTAATTCATAAGGAACCTCTAATTGTTCTAATATTTCTGCGGCATCTTTCATTACAGGCAGGTCTGACTGGCTACCCATGATAATTCCTACTTTTGCTTCACTCATTATGCAATAACTTTCAATGTATTTTTAACAAATTCTACTTTCTCTTTTAACCTGTTAAGGTCTTTATCCCTTACTGTAACGTGGCCCATTTTTCTAAATGGCTTAGTCAATGCTTTGCCATAAAGGTGTACATGCACCCCCTGCACGGCCATTACTTCATCAAGCCCTTGATACTGGGCCACTCCGGTATAACCTTCTTCTCCAAGCAAATTAACCATAGCTGCAGGTATGATCAATTCTGTATCACCAAGAGGTAAATTAAATATAGATCTTAAATGCTGCTCATATTGAGAGGTGTAATTGGCTTCTATAGTCTGATGTCCGCTATTATGTGGCCTCGGAGCTACTTCATTTACTAACACCTTATCATCTTGGGTTACGAACATTTCTACCGCTAAAATCCCCACCATGTCTAGCTCTGTGATTACTTTTTTGGCAATCTCCTCCGCCTCTGCATTAACCTTTGAAGATATTTCAGCCGGTGCAAACAAGTATTCAACAAGGTTTGCCTCTGGGTGAAACACTAATTCTACGGCAGGAAAAGTATTCAGCTCACCTTTTTCATTTCGAGCTACTATTACAGCTATTTCTTTTTTGAAGTCTACTAATTTCTCAAGCAACCCTTTTGCGTCAAAGGCTTTATCCAAATCCTCTGCTGTACGAATAACCTGCACACCTCTACCATCATAACCATCACGCCCCAGTTTATTTACCGCTGGCAAAAAGTCTGCATGAGCCTTTACATCTTCTTTGTTTTCTGTTAAAACAAAGTCTGCAGTAGGTATACCTTTCTCTTTATAAAATTGCTTTTGAGTTCTTTTATCTTGAATGAGCTCAATAACTTCGGGCTGCGGATAAACCTTTTTTCCTTCCTCTCTTAATTTCTTTAAAGCGGCTGTATTTACGCTTTCTATTTCAATAGAAATAACATCGCATTTGGATCCGAAACGATAAACCGTATCGTAATCCGTTAGTTTGCCAACTTCAAAATTGTTAGCAATGCTCTTACAAGGAGCATTGGGGTCTGGGTCTAAAATGTTGATGTTAATATTGAAATCTAAAGCAGATTGAATGAGCATGCGCCCCAACTGGCCTCCTCCTAAAATTCCTAATTGCTGAGTTTGCACCGAATCAGACATTAAATGAATGTTTATGGTTTGTGTTTTATTCAACTAATTCAACAGAAAGAATGTGATCTCCCACTTGCATGTGATGAACCACATCCATACCTTCTGTAACTTGTGCAAATATAGTATATCTTCCATCTAAATGAGGCGTAGGCGAATGAGTAATAAACCACTGAGTACCTTCAGTATCTTTACCGGCTGATGCCATGCCCACAGCCCCTTCTTTGTATCTTAGGTTGGCAAACTCTGACCTGATGGAATAATTTTCACTTCCATAACCATCTCCCCTATTACAGCCTCCTTGTATTACAAAATCAGGCACCACTCTATGAAAGTTCTTTCCATTGAAATAGCCTTCGTTAGCTAAACTTAAAAAATTAGCAACAGAGCCAGGAGCTTCATTAACCAAGAGCCTTAATTTGATTGTTCCTTTATCGGTTTTGATATTCACAACAGCATCTTCTGAAAGACTTTTAACTAGCTCCCAATTTATGGGGTGGTTATATTCATTAACCGTTTCAGGAAAGTCATCTTTATTTTCAAAATATGCAATAGTCTTATTTAACTCTTGCAGCGCTTCGTTGTCTCGTGGAAGCTGAAGTTTACTTTTTGCTGTATAAAGAAAGCTAATACTGTCATATTCGGCTTTAAAATCATAATCTGCATTGGATAATAAAGGAGAAATAATGGCTACCATAGCAATATCACCGTCTTCCATTGCTTGCTTAAAAATATCTGCAAAAGCAGGCTTAAGCTCATCAGGAAATTCAGGCTTCTTTCTCAAGTTTACCAAAGCACTTATACCTGCTGTGGTAATGGCCGGATGCGATTCTGAAAAAGTTTTGGTGATGATATATTCGTAAGCAGGCAAATATTCTGACAATGCTATAAGTAGTTCTGCCTTGTAATAATTATCATCGGAGGTATCGTATTCACTTTTAATTTCTTTGAAAATTTCCTCTTTGCTATGTGTTAATTTTAATGCTGTAGCCAATAGTAATGCTCTTGTTCTTTTATTTTTTTGCTTTAGAGCCATTTCTACTATGTAAGCATCTTCGCCCTCATCAGCTAAGTCATTAATAATTTGAGCTGCAGTAATTGCCGTGTTAACATTATCATCATTAAGAGCCTCAAAAAATATAGGCTTTACACGAGTATATGCATACGGCTTTAAGGCTTTTAGCGCATTAATACGCACTCTATAGTCTGCATCTTTTATAATTGATTTTGACAATGCATTAAATACTTTATCTGAGTTAATATTGCTCAGCGCCAAAGTTGCGGCCATTCTTACATTAACAGCAGAATCAGTACTAGCTGATTTTATAAGTTTTGTAGCATATGCCGATGTACTAGGAACAAGACACAGAAACTCTGCTGCTCCTAGCCTTGTCATGTAGGTATTTTCTGAATTTAATAACTCCGCACCCAGTTTCACCGATATTGGATCATAAACATTCCTCAGTCCAGCTCTGTAAATAGCCCATGCCATTCCCTCCTTTTCAAGATCGCTGTCAATATCCCAGTTGTATAGCAAAGGTAATTGTGGTTGCGTAATTACTTTACCTAAGGCTTCAAGCATCTCCTTCTTTACAATCAGTGTATCCTCTTCTGCAATGGCACTTACCAAATGTCGCACCACCGAACTGTCTCGACTTTGCCCCAAAGCATATGCAGAGGCCTTTCTCACCATGGAACTTTCATCATCAAGCAACAAAGCTAACATGGGTAAAGCCGCACTATCCTGTATTGAACCAAAAGCCAAAGCTGCTTCAGCACGATATTTTGATTCAGAGCTATCGAAATACCCCAATAACATTTCAGTATTTCTTTTGTCTTGCAGCTCATGAATGGCCACCATAGTGGAGTCATCGTAAATATTAATGTGAGATATAGTTTTGGGTTTTTCTTGCTGAGTACAAGAAATTGCCGCTAACCAAAACATGCTGATAATTAAGGATGTGTTATGCTGAAAAAGCCTGAGAATCATAATATACAGTTGTTAATAAGACATAATTATAAGTGGTTTTATCTTCAAATCACAACAAGGATTAATAAAATGCAAGGTCTACACACAGATTGCTCCCTGAGCAATCATTTCTACACATGCATAAAAGATTAAACATTTCTCGCTCCACTATATGGCTATAATCCGGTGCTATCCGCTATAAGAAGAATAGCATAGTATTTGAAACTGCTATAATAAATTTCATATGGCACTACTTATATTCTACCTATGTGTAGCAATTCTCATTTCATTTCTATGCTCTGTGTTAGAAGCTGTGCTTCTTTCCATCACGCCCTCATACATTGAGTCATTAAAAGAAAAAGGTAAAGAGCGGCTAAGCTTAGACCTTGGACACTTAAAAGCCAATATTGACAAACCACTAGCTGCCATACTATCTTTTAACACCATAGCACATACAGTAGGCGCTGCAGGTGTAGGTGCGCAAGCAGCAAAAGTTTTTGGAAATGACTATGTAGGGGTAACTTCTGCGGTCCTCACCTTACTCATCTTAGTGTTTTCTGAAATTATACCAAAAACTATTGGGGCAAGCTACTGGCGTTATTTAGGAGGATTCACAGTAAAGGCACTGCGTGTACTCATATTCTTAATGTACCCACTAGTATTACTTTCTCAAGGCATCACCAAACTATTGTCGGGCAATGAAGAAAAGAAAAGCATTAGCCGTGATGAGGTTTCCGCCATGGCCGACTTAGGTCATAAAGAGGGTATTTTCAGAGCAATGGAGTCAAAAATGTTAAAAAACATGATCCGCTTTAGAAATATCAAAGCTGAAGACATACTTACACCACGTACAGTAATGGTAATGGTGCAGCAAGATCATAGTACTTTGAATCTTTACAAAAATAAAGACTTTTGTAAGTTCTCTAGAATACCTGTTTTTAAAGAAAATCGTGACGACATTACCGGATACGTTCACAAAAATGATGTGCTTACCCAGTTGGCCGAAGATAACCACGACACCAAATTGAGAGATATCAAAAGAGATATTTTAATGGTATCTAAGGAAATGACACTACCCGTTTTATTAGATAAGTTTCTAGTAACCAAAGAACATATAGCTTTAGCCACTGACAGGTATGGAGGCGTATCGGGCTTACTCACTATGGAAGATGTAATGGAAACTTTGCTAGGCGCTGAAATTATGGATGAGTACGATAATGTTGAAGACATGCAGGACTATGCCCGAAAGAAATGGAGAAGAAGAGCTTTAAGTTTGGGCATCATTAAAAACGAAAACGAAGCCCACTCTGCAGCACCTGAAGTACAAAAAGAAACGGAAGATGTAGTACAATATGGCATTACTGGCGGCCAAGCACCAAGAAATAGTCATACTTCTGCTAAGAGTGAAAGTAAATAACCTAAAGAAGTTCGATTATAAGCAGCCTGAGCATTTTTTGATTAAAAAAACATTTTTTTAACAATAAAATCTCACATCATAGCAACTATTATTATACATTTACTGATAAGTTTTTTGTTTAATACGATTTTTTTGCCAGCTTATTCTCCATGAAAGGCCTTAAATTTTTACTCTTTTTATTCGTCATTCTTATACTGGTTTTACTGTTTCTGGTACCTTTTTACTATAGTGACCTAAGCGTACTTATATCAGACATTAATGCAGGAAAGAAAACAGCCTCATCAGCTTTTGATGAATTTACCAGTTATCTGGATAACATGGATAGCTGGAGTGTGCTAGGTCTTATGTTTTTAGCGGCAACCATTTTAGTGATTCATAGTGTTGTTGATCATTTCATATTACATAAGCTTGACAAATACTACTCGGGCAAATTTTATCTAGATGGTTTACTTTGGGTGAGTAAAAGGTTACTTACCCTTATATTTACCACCTTGCTATTCATGTTTATGACTAACCTTTTTGTTGACTTTTATTCTAACATGAGGATAGCTACCAAAACTGAAGATCTAGAAAAAAGAAAATATACAATACTATTACTTGGCACTAACAAGCACCTTTCTGATGGTGTGAATGAAAACCTTTATTATACTGCCAGAATTGATGCTGTGCAAGAGCTTTACGATAAAGGATATGTTTCAAAAATTTTAATAAGCGGAGATAATAGCACTAAAGAATATAACGAACCTCAGGATATGATGCGTAGCCTTGTAAAAAGAGGCATTCCTAAAGGCATCATCCGTTTAGATTTTGCTGGTTTCAGAACATTAGACTCCATAGTGAGGTCTAAGCGGTACTTTGGCATGCAAGACATTATTATTGTAAGCCAAGGCTTTCACCTACAAAGAGCACTATTTTTATCATGGCATTTTAATGTAGAAGCTAGCGGCTACGAAGCCAAAGGCGATATGAACTGGGCCATGTTCGTGCGAGAGCATTTGGCCGTACCTAAAATGCTTCTTGATATTGTAGTACTAAATACGCAACCAGAGTATGGCTCTACCGGCATTAGACCTCAAATTAGCTTTGGCCAAAGAAATTTGGTACTCATTTCTTTTATACTCATATATTTGGGGATTGCAATCTATTTATCTTATGATGCATTTGATTTTGGCAAAAAAAGACGTACGGCCTAACTTTATATAAGATAAATCTTTTGATATTCGCTGAAAATTTTCAATGTTAATAAATTAAATCATTGATCCATGAAAAATTCGATCTACAGGTTATTTATAAGTGGCTTATTCCTGTCTGTATTTATTTCATCTTCTTATGCTCAAAACATTGAGCCTATCCCGGTAAAGGATTTTTACAAGGATAGAGTTACCAGAAACTTAAAGTTTCTGTGTAAAGAGGCTGAATGTATGGATAACGTAGTAATAAATGACCGTGGACTTTACATCTACTCTACAAGCCAGAAGGTTAATAAACCAGAGTTTATTTTATACTGGCGCGAAATGCCTCACTTCAACGACTTGTTAAAAACAAAGTCTAATGAAGACATTATTGATATTCTTCAAAGAAAAGGCACTCAATACTTTTATGGCATCAAGGATACTGACGTTGATCCTGCAAAATACCCTGTAAGTGAATACAGAGGTTTAAAAATTGCTATTGACCCGGGGCATCTTGCTGGTAACATGCAGCAAGCTATGCTAGAGAAAAGATACGTAAAGGTAGAGGGTAAAAAATACAACCAACGCAGAGACATTGAGTTTTTTGAGGCTAACCTCACTTACACTACCTCGTTAGTTCTTAAGGAAATTCTGGAAGAGAAAGGCGCTAAAGTAATGCTTACCCATGATTATGGTAAAAGTGCTATGGGCAATACTTTTGCAGACTGGAAAGCTTCTGACAACAAACAAGATATCATCAACGGATACAAAGAAGATTGGTACGATAGAGAGAAACTAGAATATTTCCTTTCTGGAGAAGCTACAGATTTCATGTTGTTTTATGATGTATATAGAAACATGGACTTTATAGCCAGAGCAAGAAAAATTAATGAATTTAAACCTGACTTAACTTTAGTAGTGCATTACAATGCTTCTGAAGGAGGCCAGAGATATGAAGAAAAGTATTTACCTCCTGTAAATGAAAACTACAGTATGGTGTTCATCCCAGGTTCTTTCTTAGGTTTTGAAGTTGACGGAAAAGATCAATTAGATCAAAGATTTGAGCTTTTGAGGTTATTAGTATCTTACGACTTAGAAGAGTCAGACGTTTTTGCTAAAAACATCATTAAAGCATTAAATGATGAATTAAAAGTAGACGCAGTTCCTAGAGAGAACAACTTTGGTTTTGCTAATAATTATTCTATCATTTCAGACCTTTCTCAGGGTGTTTACCACAGAAATTTGTATTTAACCAGAGTAATAAAAGGCCCGATAGCATATGCAGAGGCTCTTTATCAAGACAATGAAAAAGAGATTCCTTTACTAGGCAAGTATGATTTTACCATTGACGGAATCAGAACAAGTAGCCGAGTAAAAGATGTAGCTAAAGTATACTCTAGTGCCATTGACCATTGGTTACAATACAATCAAGAATACGCCAAAACACTTGACGCACTGTACGAAGATAAATATGGTGATGAAGAGGAATACAAAGCCTTCTTAGAAAGTAAAGGAAGAAAAATAGAAGAATAAAATACCACTTATAAAAACTCAAAGCCTGATGATAACATCAGGCTTTTTTTTTGGCCTAATTCTTGGTAATTATGAACTATACAAACGATTAGGTTATGAGAAAATTACAAACTATACTATTAGCGCTTTTTACGTTGGGCTTCGCAGCTTGTGAAGGCCCTACAGGCCCATCTGGTCCAGTAGGCCCACAAGGAAATACCGGTGATCCCGGACCTTTAAGTTTAGTATTTGAATATGAAAATATAGACTTTAATGAGACGGACGATTACATTCAAGTACTCGACTACCCAGAAAGTGCCCTCAACGACATATATGACTCTGATGTCGCCTTGGTCTATTTCTTATGGAAAACCGAAGAAGATCAGAATATAGACTTAGATATCTGGAGACCTCTGCCACAAACTGTAATTACAGATAATGGCCTCATTCAATATAATTATGATTTTACTATAAATGATGTAAAACTCACCATGGACTTTAATTTTGACAGCAATTTATTAGAAGAGCAAGACACTCAAAACTGGATAGTGAGAGTAGTAATGGTGCCAGGAGAGTTTTGGGATCAGAACGGAAGAAAAAAAATGGACCTATCCTATGCTGCGATTAGCGAAGCATTAAACTTGCCCAATACGCCCATAAAAGGAGATACACAAATCATTAGAAAGAAATAAAAGATAACCAAGTTCCTCCATAAAAGAAAAGATCAGCCATTACAGCTGATCTTTTTCTATTTTAATACCTATCTTTTCCATT
This sequence comes from Fulvivirga sp. AWR4_260, assembly GCF_056158185.1. NCBI lineage: Bacteria > Pseudomonadati > Bacteroidota > Cytophagia > Cytophagales > Fulvivirgaceae > Fulvivirga > Fulvivirga sp. AWR4_260. Next base: position 1,124,108 of record NZ_JBSWSU010000001.1, on the reverse strand, counting down.
AGCTTACTTGCGTTGAAGCTATAGCAGGGGCCTGCCTCCATTTTATACTTAAAAATAATTTCATCGTTTACGATGGAGCTATTAAAACTAAAGTTTTCAACATTGGACATTTGCTTACTCAAGGTTGCCAGTTCCAAATCGTGCGTAGACACAAAGCCCATAGCCTCCAATGGCGAAAGTTGTTTTATTAGTGAAATGGCTCCTAGGTTTCTATCCTTAGAGTTAGTTCCCTTTAATATCTCATCTAGCATATACATTACAGGCTTTTGGCTAGTAGCAAGCAATTTCAACAATTGCTGTATTCGTTTAAGCTCTGCATAAAAAGATGAAACGTGTTCATCTAAATTATCCTCCGTACGCATACTTGTGAAAACTTGAAATATAGAAGTCTTCATTTCCTGTGCACATACAGGAGCTCCCATCAGAGCCAAAACCATATTTATACTTACTGTTCTTAAAAAGGTGCTCTTCCCTGACATATTGGATCCGGTAATAATATTAATATGTCCTTTCCCTTGCATTACGATGTCATTACATACGCGTTCTTCGGCACTAATTATCAAAGGGTGCCCCAGTGATGTGGCCTTAAATGTATAAGGAGCTTCGGTTATTTCTGCTACAGCATATTCTGGGTTGGCAAAGGCATAGCCGGCTATGCTACATATGCTTTCAATTTGTCCCAATGCATCAAACCAAGAGGCCAAATGTTGTTTATGCGCCTCTTTCCATTTCTCTGCAGCCAATAAAATGTGCAAATCAATAGCAAAAAACGTATTGAGTATTACATAAATTAAGTTGGCTCTACCATTAAGCAGGTCTAGCAGTTTTCCTAATTTAAGTATTGAATGAGATGGGCTTATGTTGTTTTTAAAAAACACACTTTTACATTCGGCCAGATATTCTGATTGAAACTCCGTTTTTTCTATTAACCCAATCATTCCGGCATATGCCTTCAATACTCGAAAGCTTTGGCTTGTGCGCTCTGCCAAATCGATAGAATAAATCGCATACTTTTTTAAAATGATAGTGTTTATTATTAACGGAACAAAAAGTAATGTATAGGCTTGCCCGCCAATAATATAAGCGAGTGTAATAATACTGCATGTAATTATGGGCATGATGTACGCTAAAGATTTATACCTACCATTATTGATAAGCTTAGGATCTTCCTCAACCCATTGTATTAACTCTGTTACAGAATTGGATTCATTTACTGATGACATACCCTTAGCTTGTAAGTCTTGTCGCCAATCCACTCGCTCTTTCAACTCCTCAACAGCTTGTTGACGTTTTTTAATATCAGAAATAGAAGCCGGATGTTTCAACCAGTCAGCCAAAGTTGAAATACCACTCGGTGTAACCGCTCTATTTAAGAGTTGAAACACCGATTTTTTTCCAAAAATATCTAAGTCATTAATATATGGATGTTGTGAATCTTTAAATTCTTCTGCACCATATAGTTGTGAAAAATCACCGTTTAAACGCTGAATTTCATGGTTATTTATATCCGCAATACTTTTTGCAAGGTTTCTTAACTGCCTTATTTTAGTATGATATTTTATAAGGAACCCAAAAACAAAAGGAAAAACAAAAAGCACTGAAAGTATACCTAATAAATAATTTTGATTGGCAAAAACCACTATTAGTATAATACTAAACACAAAAAGCAACAATCTTAAAGTGCTGATCCACTTATGTTTTTGTTCATAGCTTTTGAAAATCTGTTCGTATTTGCCAGCTCTAGCAGCAAATTTTTCCGCTAATTCCATATAATAAAATAATGATAATATTATAGATTATATTTACATTCATTCTAAAAAAGATAATTTAGATGAATTTTTTCTCGTTTAGTCACAATAATTGCTTATATTATATATAAAGAAAAATCTCACTAATAATATAAATGTTAAACCTAATGATTGAATATTCCGAATTTACTGACCTAAACAACGGGATCATCTTGAATGAAATCAACTCTCATTCGCCAAATCCTGATGAGTTTGATAATCATCTAAAGAAAACTTTAGAGGTGATACATCAAATAGACATGCCGAAGGTATTATTAGTAGACTTAACAAAGTCTAAACTAATAACACAAAATCAACGCGCCACAGTAGGCTACTTTTACAGAGAACACAGACACCTTATCCAAGATAAGCTTTGTGGAATTGTTTACGTTACGCCATCTCCTCTTTTGAAAGTTGCTCTAAAAAACATTTTTCTTTTAGGCTCACTTTCCATCGAATATGAGATTTTCTCCACAAGAGAAAAAGCGCTTAAATGGGCTTCTAGTAAAATTGAGCTCGTAAAAGCAGGAGATTAATAGAGGCTTTTTATTAAGCAAGCCACCTAAACCCATCACCCCCCACCCATTTTCTTTTAGGATAATACTTGGTATACGATAAATGCAGAGATGTAAGCTAAACCAGACATATAAAGTAACTGTATCAACGGCCACTTCCAGCCTTTAGTTTCTCTATAAACAATGGCAAGTGTACTCATGCACTGCATAGCAAAAGCATAAAACACTAAAAGTGAAAGCCCAGTAGCTACAGTATACCTTGGTTGTCCAGTATCGAGATTCACCTCATTTTTCATGCGGTTTTTAATGGTACTTTCATCATCTGTATTTCCTATACTATATATGGTAGCCATAGTGCCTACAAATACTTCTCTGGCCGCGAAAGAGGTGATAAGTGCAATACCTATCTTCCAGTCGTAACCCAGCGGTGTTATTACAGGCTCTATGGCTTTCCCAAATATACCTGCGTATGAATTTTCAAGTTTGACTGACTCTATCCTATTTTGATATTCTTCCTCACTCATAGAAGCCACTTCATATCTCTGCTGAACCACTTCTTCGGCTTTACTCATTCTATCTCCTGGGCCATAAGTAGCCAATACCCACAATACTATAGATATAGCAAAGATGATTTTACCGGCCTCAAAAACAAATGTTTTTGACTTCTCATACATGGTTAAACCTACATTTTTCCATCTCGGAATTTTATAAGTAGGCAATTCCATTACTAAAAAGCTTCGGTCTTTTGATTTTAATAAGAGCTTCATTACCACAGCAGATAAAATAGCCATAATAAAACCTAACAAGTACATTGCCATCAGCGCTATACCTTGCAGGTTAAGAAACCAGCCAAACAAATGTTTATCAGGTACAACTAGTGCAATAAGTATGGTATATATAGGCAGCCTAGCAGAGCAACTCATTAATGGCGTAACAAAAATGGTTATTAATCTCTCTTTCCAGTTTTCTATTGTACGAGTAGCCATAATAGCAGGGATAGCACAAGCCACTCCCGAAATTAAAGGCACCACGCTTTTGCCATTTAGACCAAACTTCCTCATAATTTTATCCATCAAAAACACGACCCGAGACATATAACCCGTCTCTTCCAAAATGGCTATAAATGCAAAAAGAATAGCGATTTGAGGAATAAAAATAACAATACCACCAATACCCGGAACTATACCCTCAGTAAGTAGATTGGTCAACATGCCTGGGGGTAAATTATTTGACAGGTAAGCTCCTAACTCCGAGAAGGTAAGATCGATAAAGTCCATAGGCACTGCCGACCAAGCAAAAATTGCTTGAAATATAACAAAGAGGATAGCGAAAAAAATTAAGTATCCCCATAGCTTATGGGTAAAGACGTGATCTAACCGTTGTGTCCAGCGTTTCGGTAACTGGGTAAAATTCTCTTTTATAGCTCCATCTATAAAATGATTAATGGCAGAATACCTTTCTAAGGTTTCTTTTCTTCTTAAATCATCTCTAGAGAAATTGTGCTTTTCTATTATATCAGCCAGTAAGTTTTTCTCATTGGCTGTTAAAGCTTGGTTAATCGTATATTGTTGAAGCAACTGATATGCTACATAATCATCCTCAATGGTGAAAATTTCCTTTACAGCATCTATAGCTGCCGCGGCATGATTTCTAACCTCAAAAATAGTTTTGAAAGGAATAGGCTTAAGGTCAATAATGGCCTGCTTTAACTCCGCTACTCCATTTCCTCTACGCGCCTTCATGGGAATAACAGGCACACCAAGCTCATTTGACAGAGCCTTCTCATCTATGCTTAACCCTGTTTTCTCCACAATATCCATCATATTAAGTACTAATATGGCAGGAATGTTGAGATCGTGAATTTGGGTGAATAAAAGAAGATTTCTTTTGAAATTAGAGGCATCAACTATAACCACAACAGCGTCAGGATACAATGGGTTTGTTTTATCTCCCAGTATATCAAACACTACTTTTTCATCTGTAGAATTAGGGTATATGCTATAAGTACCCGGTAAATCTATAATTTCTACTTTGTGGTCAGCATCTAATCGGCATAGGCCCGTTTTTTTATCAACAGTAACACCAGGGAAGTTCCCTATTTTTTGATTGAGGCCTGTAAGGTGATTAAATAAAGAGGATTTGCCTGAGTTAGGGTTACCAACTAAGGCTATTTTAGGGACTTCATTTTTAAACATCTATTGTATCGAAATTGTAATCGCCTCATCCAACCTGAGGGAAAGGTTATATCCGGCTACACTTACACATATTGGATCTCCAAGGGGAGCTGCAAAATTATATTTAATTGGTTGACCAGGAAGACAACCCATTTCTAAAAGTTTTAAAGAAAGCGCATCATCATTAAACCCATTGATTATTCCACTTTCTCCTGGGGCGAGGTCTATTACACTTTTAATATTCACGCTCTTTTATTTAGATTAAATATAAACTATTGCGAAGATATGACCTACGGGTTTTATTCGCAAAGATTTAAATTAAAATAAACTCACAATTTTTACTGATTTTACTCATTTTAGGTTGATTGAAAGTTCTAAAATCGCATTAACGAATAAAGGCACTCTTAAGAGCGCCTTTATTCAATTTATTAGTCTTTCTTCTTATTAAAGAGATCTTTAATCTTATCCTTGGCTTCTTCTTTCACCTGATCTACAACCTCCTCTTTGGTTGGAGTTTCTTTATTTTCTCCATCCTTATTCAGTATATTATCTATAACTTCTTTAGCCTTTTCGTCTTTTACGTTATTAAGTGCCTCTTTAGCAGCATCTTTCACTTCTTCTTTAGCTTTTTCTTTAGCGGCATCCTTTACTTGCTCTTTTTGGTCACTCATTAGTAAGTTTACCTTAGGGTCATCGTAAGTGCCTCCTATTCCCAATTTTACAGGAATTGTGGAGCCAGAATTAGTCGATGCTCCATACTGAGCTAATAAGCCATTTAGCTGAGTGCCTACTTTGCCCGCTGGTACGTCCATTTTTAAACTATAATTTATACCTCCGTCTAAAGCTGTAGCTCCAGTTATTGAAGTGGTATAGTCACCTACTTTCACGTCAAATGGCTCTACCTTCAGCTGACCGTCTTCTATTTTAACTTTCATTAAAACGTTTTTCATTGTCACCTGATCGGTATCATTAAGTTTAGTAAGGCTTGTAATTCCCTTTATGATTTTAGAATTGTTGATTGAAGCTTGCAATATATTTAATAGGCCGTTAGCTGTAACAGTTCCCATATCTGGCATCATAGACTGATCTAATAGCCCACTGATATTGAAATCAGTAGAGACATTACCATTTACTTTTTCAGCTATAGGCGCAAAGGTCTTTACTACATTAAATGTCTTGAAAGCTTTTTGAATTGATAATGAACTTACATCCAACTTAAAGTCATATTTCGGTTTTTCTATATCCCGAGCATCATAAGAACCATTAACGACAAAACCACCCTCTAGTAAATTAAAAGTTAAACCCGATAGATTAGCTATTCCATTTTTAACTACGATATCTCCCTTAGCATTGGTAATGGCCATATCCATTACGTTTACAGTTTTAATAGATGACTTAAGTATAAAATCAATGTTTTCAGGTACCTGAATGACTCCGTAAGATTCCTCCTCTGTAGTAGTGGTAGTGGTGGGCTCCTCTTCTTCACTCATAAATTCATTCAAATCCAATAAATTAGAATTGAAGTTCATAGTTCCTTTCAGTATCTCATTGTCACCAAACATATATCCTATGTAGTTTGATACTGATCCCGTGATCTCCATATCACTTTTACCCACTGTTCCTTTATAATTATTTATAGTAACATTTTTAGGGTCAAATGCTAAATCAGCACTAGATATGGTCACGTCATATGGCAACTCAGCATCTTTATAACTAAAGTTTTGTACAGTCACTTTACCACTTGTTGGCAGCTTATCATACTTCTCTGCTTCCAAATCGGACATAATACCTTTAGTTTTTAAATCAGCCTTAATCTGTCCAGCCAGTTCCATCCCTTCTAAAGGAAATACTTGGGTGATTTTTTTAAGATCAACTCCACCTTTAGCAGATACATCCCAACTATAATTTTCTAAATTGTTTAGAGTAAGGTCTGCTTCAAAAGGCTCACCATCCATCACCATTTTAAAATTATTCACTACAGCATGGAAATCGCTCATTTTACCTGTAGCATCTTCTACTTTGGCACCAAAGCTTAAGTTTTCTAAAGCATATGGAAACTCTGAAGTTTTGATATACCCTTTCTCCATATTCATAGAAGTGCTGATCTTAGGCATAATATTTTTTACACTATCATAAACTCCCGAAGCAGTCAGCTCCACATTGAATAATCCACTAACAGCCATGCCATCAAGAGGGAACATACTGCTCAATTCTTTCAAGTTCAGCTTTGCTTTTAGCTCAGCATCCATATTATAGTTGTAAAGATTTTTAAGCAATAGCTTAGCATCTACTGGATTTTGCCCAAAATCCAAGTGCATATTTTTTAGGTTGACCACTGTATTATCAATATTACCATCTTCGTTATCCACCGCTAAATCCAAGCTAATATTTTCAATAGCTGTTGGTAGATCTGGGTATTTAAACATGGCATCATTTACAGCTAACTGCAAATTGAAGGCTGGCAGAGTAAGGCTATCGTATTTTCCTTTTACTGCACCAGAAAAAGAAAGTGTTCCATCCGTTTCAATATTATTGAAACTTTCTGTGTATATGCCCGGCACTAATGAAAGTAGACTTTTAAAGGTGTTTTCCTTTGTACCGTAAGTCAGGTTCATATCCATACTGCCGTCATCCAATAATGCCAAATAACCATCAAAACTCATGGCAAAATCGTTAATCTTGGCAAAGTTATCTTGGAAGGTATATTTGCTGTATTCATCACTTATTCGCAGTACAGCATCTATTTCTACTTTCTTATTAGTGATGTATTCCGTACCATCAAAATTAACCGTAACCGAATCAGCTTGAGTATGGGTTGTTAAATCAAATTCATCTTGAGTGAAATCTCCGCTTCCTGAATGATTTAAATTCTCTATCTCCATTGTAAAAGGAAGTGAGGCATCATCATAAACTACATGACCATTTATAATTTGCCAATGATCTATACCAATATTATAATTTGTAGCTACAGTGTCTGATTCCACTTGTGCCGCTGTATCATCAGATATTGCTATATCATAATTAGCCGTACCATCTTCAAGCACCTTTATGAATACCTCTGGATGATTGAGTTCAACACCTTTGATCTTAATCTGATCTCCTAAAAGACTAAAAATATCAATCTCTACTTCAAATTGCTCAACAGCAAAAAGTATTTGATTATCAAAAGGAGCTCTATTAATTACTCCAAAATTATTTAAAGACGCGGTCGCGTTAGGAAAATTCTTAAACAAGGAAATGCTAAAATCATCAACATCCCACACAATGTCGGCATTGACTGATTCGGCTAGGGCTTTATCAACTGCAACTTTAATATCATCTTTAAATACTACGGGCAGTATAAAAGCTGCAGCCAGCAGTATTACAATAATACTGGCAAATACTATTAGGATTTTCTTCATGACAAATTGTTAAGGTTTTACGCTATAACAAATGTAATAAAGATTAATTGTAAATGTTAGAGGCAAAACTGGTACGCTGTAGTGTTACCATAATATCGTTTGCAAAAAGTAATTTTATTTGATGAGGTTTAACTTTTACAATATCATAACGAAGCTCAACACCATTATCAGGCCTAGTTAATGTAAAGCTTTCACTATCAAGATTCCAAGTATAATTAATCACAGAAGAGTCTTTTAACAAAAATGAATCTTTGCTTCCGTATACTTCCAGTTGAGCCTTATGGTCATCCATTAAAATTAATTTTCCATTTGCATGCTCGTTATCAAGCTTCCACTCTACATTCCACACGCTATTATTAATTACCTTATCTGTAGACTTACATCCAAAAGCCAATAGCAAAGCCAATAAGCTGGTTTTTTTAACAATAGAAATCATTGAAATACTAACGCAAGGTAGGTGAGAAACATTGTTATCATTCTCAATATTTAATACAAAAAATAAAGGTGTGTTAAATTAAAATATGCTCAATGTTAATTTAATGTTAACAAACATTGTAAATACAACCTTATTGTGTTAACTTAATGTTAAGTGACAAGTGCAGTTGACCATGAAAACACATTTACTCCTACTCTGCTTCCTTCTTATTTTTGGCTTAACCACAGCCAATTCACAAACTCATAATTTGATTTTTCACTCTGACTTAGAAAAGGAAGCCATTCTTAATTTCTCAGAGAATAAAAATGCAGACAATCTATTTCTGGTAATGATGGCCAGTACACCTTCAGCAGGCCAACAGCAAGTATCTGAAGCACGAGAAATTACTTTACCCATAATAGAAAAATATAAAAAGGGGCTAAAAAATGACCTGATGTCATCAGCACAGGTTTCTCAAATGTTTTATAAAGTGCATCGCAAGATATTAAAGAGATATCAGCCCTACACGCCTGTTGCCTCCATGATGAAGAGCGGCCATTATGATTGCCTATCGGCCACGGCATTATATGCTTACATTTTATCTGCCCTAGGCCAGAAGTACGAAATCATGGAAACAACGTATCACATTTATCTTAAGGTAAACACCCAACAGGGGTGGGTTTTACTAGAAAGTACAGATCCATTAAATGGGTTCATTTCAGAGAAAAGCATTATAGAGAAGCAGATTGCTTTGTATAATAAGGAGCAGTTATTAAATGAGCAGTTTCATCAATTTTCTCAGCATATAAATGATGCTGTAGCTAACGAGTCTTTGGTTGGATTACTTTATTATAACTTGGCAGTGGATAGCTACAACAACCACGACCTGGTTTCAAGTATTAATTTATTCGAAAAAGCTTCATTATTTCATAATACTGCAAGACTCCAAGAATTTGGTAGTGTAATCAAACAACAGTTATTAGCCGACAGCAATATCAATGAGACTACCCAATATAATTTACTTTTAAGGTTAAACAAAGTATTGGATAATCCGCCTACATTGGCCGTTCGTTAGTTCTTTAATATTCTTACCTCTACGCGTCTGTTTTGACTTCTAGCCTTGTCTCCTTCTTCTCTGGATAGAGGCTGGGTCCCTCCAAATGCCTTTGTTTTTATCCTTTTCCTGTCAATGCCTCTTTTCGTAAGAAACTTTTTAACAGCTTCAACACGCTTTTGAGAAAGTTTCATATTCTTCCGAGCATTACCTCTAAAATCAGTATGGCCCTCTAGTTGAATCTCCATATTTGGATTATCCTCCATCATTTTCACAAAATTGTTGAGCTCTTCGTAAGATTCTACGGAAATATCTGCGTCACCAATATCAAAAATTAATTTATCGAGCCGTATTAATTGACCAATTCCATTAGGAATTAAATTGATGATCAGGTCTTTGCTTTCCGCAAAATTAGTGGTTTCTGTTTTTGGGAAAACACCACTGTATGGGATAAACCCCTGAGCTTGAACTGTAACTCTGTAATCTTTTTCTAACTGAGCCAAAAAAGTGAAGTTGGAACCTTTGAAAATTCCAACTTCACTTCCATATGGTATACTTTCGTATTTTATCTTAGCTTCTACCGCTTCATTCGTGTTTGCATTGATTACTTTACCGTGCACCTCAACAGTATGCTCGGTAGTTTCGCCTTGCCCATACACATCCGTACTAGCAAACCCCGCAATGATTAACCATAATAGACGCCTATAATGCATTTTTTGTGAACTATTGTTTCACTATTTCAAATTCTACTCTTCTATTTTTAGTTCTTCCGGATATGGTTTCATTACTTTCAATTGGTGCTGTTTCGCCAAAATACTTAACTAAAATTCTATTTGCATCAATACCTTTATTCTTAATATAAGTCGCAACAGCATTTGCCCGCTCTTTAGACAAGGTCATGTTATATGACTCTGGTCCAATATTATCAGTATGACCTTTCACGTTAATTGTCATACTTGGCCTTTCATTCATCAACTTAACAATTCTATCTAGCTCTGGGTAAGATGCTGGTTGAATTTCAGATTTATCGAAACCAAAGAACACATTATTTAATGCTACAGTAGCATTCTCTTCAATTGGTACTAAAACCAAATCCTTCTGTGATAGCTTTAACGAATCACCTTCTTTATAGTTACGCAAATCTAAATTTACATTTTCAGCCACAAATCCATCAGCTTCTGCCCTTATGCCATATTGCTCACCAGCAGGAAGCATAATCTCATATTGCCCAGTTTCAGGGTTGGTTTCAGCAATACCTATTTCTTTACCATCAGAAAGCCTTTCATAAATTACTTTAGCTCCCAACGGTTCTTTTGTTTTACCATTAGTAACCTTACCCGCTACATTAATAACTGGTTCTGGCTTTTTAAATAACGGCAACCCTATTCTAAAAATATCCAAGTCTTCTTCACTAACGCCCTGAGAGTAGTAGGCAAAATCACTATTACCAGGAATATTGAAAAATAAATCTTCATACTGCGAATTAATTGTAGGCCCTAAGTTTTCAGGCTCTGACCAATTAGTCCATGTATCATCTAGCCTTTTAGAAACATAAATGTCACTACCACCAAAACCGCTATAACCATTTGATGAAAAATATAATGTAACATCATCAGCAGCCAAAAATGGTGACGCCTCCTCTCCTGCAGTATTTATCTTATTAGATAAGTTTTTCGGCTCAGTCCATGTACTATCTTCATTTAAAAAAGACACATACAAATCTCTTCCTCCATGAGAATCATCTCTCATTACAGACATTAAAAGTACTTTTCGGTTATTAGCAAGGAAAAAGTTAGCCTTCTCTGAATAGTTGTAATCATTCTCTATTACTAGAGACATTGGCTTAGACCACTTGCCTGTAGCATTTGAGCTTATCGAAACTCCAGCCATCATTTTATCTCCACCTAAATACTGATTACCCAATACTAATAGTACCGACTTGCCGTCTGGAGTTACAGAGCTAACAAAGTTGGGGCCCGCATTATTTAAGGTAGGCCCTGCGTTTTGAGCCAGTTTCCATTCGCCATTTTCATCTAGCTCCGAATACCAAATATCCTCTTCGTCTTTCTCTCCACCCATATTATCCGGATGGTTCTTCCTTGAAAAGTAAAGCGTTTTACCATCGGGTGATAGTAACGGCTTATATTCTTTGTATTTACTATTGATATTTTCACTGAGCCTCTCCTTATCAATTTCGGGATTGATAAAATCTGGCGTGGTGATTTGTGGTATAATAGGAATATCAGAATCGGAGATAGCCACAGCATCAATGCTATAATACTCAGGAACGGCAGCTCCATCAAACTCTAACTGAACGGCTTTTACCTTATAATCTGTTTGTTCTATAAACAGATTAAGCATCCGCCCCTTTAAAGGCACCGGCTTAGGGCTAAAAGTATTTACGATATGCTCAGCACCGCCTTCATCATACGCCAATACTCGATATATAGCACTGGGGTTGTAAGATTCAGCAATGGCTATTTGCCTTATCTGAATAGGTGTATCAAAACCAACTTTAATAAATTCCTTTTTATTTGCTCTTTCTGGTGTCCATGCATTAGGACTCTCCCCACCTGCTGGGAGCACATTAGGCTTGCCTAAAATCTGATTTGCCGAATATTGCACAGGCGTAAGCTCAGATGAAAACTCAAGAACCTCCGATGCCCATTGCACTTGCTGAGCTACCACGCTGAGGTGGATCAAAGTAAAAACAACTATAGGTAAAACTTTCTTCATGAAATTAGAATTACATTAACCTTTCAGAAATTAACAACAATCAAATACGGCTAAAGCCAATTTTTGTACAATATGCACATTTTAAGCAAAAATAAACAAAATCTTACGTCAACAACAAAAAAAATAGTTCTAACGCAGAATCGCCTATTATTTAAATATAATGAATGATTTGCTCAAATTAAAATATGACATTACTCAATAGAACGTTTATTATATAGTAAAAAACCTACATGAAGTAAAACAGATAACTGCGACTGCTTATCATCATAATAGTTCAAATTCAATGCTATTGGACCAATAGGACTATGCATGACCAATGCTGCAGTGCCCGCCAAGTAAACATTATCGTTCCATCTATCCAATCCCGCTTGTTGCTCAGGTTCTTCAACTAACATCTTGATTGGTTTAAAAACATACCCCTCTAATCTAAAATCTATATTTGGTTTTAGGTTGAAAACATTTTTTGAACCTAGAGCCAAATAAGCTGGGGCTCTAAAATTTTCTAACAATATACTTCGACTATCTTGTAAGGGGTTGAAGCCAGGCGCATTGATCAACGTGCCAGTGTAGTTGCTGAACATTGGCATATTAGTATACACAGCATCTAATAGATACCCTGCACTGAAACGCCCATTTTTAAAGTATTGTTCTAGAGTTAGTTGTGCTTTTATCCATTCCCTATCATTAACCTGATACTCGGTTAACTCTGATGTGCTTCCCGGATCTAACTTCTCTTGGAGTGATAAAAAGTCAAATTTCAAGCTGAAAGAGTGACCATCATCAGGATATTGCTTTCTGTTTAAGTCATTTCTGTAAAATGAAACACCAGTTTTAAAACCATCGAGCCTCAGCTCATCAAATGTATCTGTGGTTTTTAAATCTACAATATTTACATAGGTATCTGCATTATCTACCCAAGAGCCATGGAGTACACCCTTCATTTTAGAGCCAAAAGGAAAACCAATATTTATGCCATAACCTCGGTCAACACGAGACAAAAATGTAGGATCTTCATTTTTTTTCAACACATCATCCACGTCCAAGTAATCCCACTTATTATAACTTATCTCTGGCTCAAAATACATCTGATTAAATATGGGCAAATTCAACCGAGACCTAAGTTTAGCTGATTTATAAAAACTACCCGCATAAAAATCCAGACTATTTTTAAGTAAATAATTATCAAAATAATAGTACTGCAAGCCAAGGAATATCTGACTAATATTTCGGCTGGCAATAGCTCCTCCTAAGTCAACGCTCAAGTTGTTTCTTGGCCTTCCGTAAATCTCCAACTGATACGAACTTGATGCCGAATCGAAAGTTATATCTGGATAAATAGTTCTAAAGTAGTTTTCTGAAACCAAACGGTAATAACCAGATTTAACATCCTCCATATAGAGGTTAGGTTTCTTTTTATTGATTTTAAAAACCCTATTAATGTACTTACGCTGTTTGGAGTTAAATCCATGATAATTGATATTACTAAAAACTAGTGGTTTGATTTTCGCATTGAACTGATTTCTTTTTCCTACAACCTCATCGCAAGTAACCCTGTTGGTAATTTTGGCCTTTATTTCATCCATTTGCCTCATCGTGGCCACATATCCGCTGTCTATCATGGCTTGTGCTTTAGCAAAATCAAAAGCGGTGTACCCATCTAAGTTAGGCTCTAAATAAATTCCTGATTCAGGCACTACAGCCGGGTCTGTTTTGTCCAGTAGCATGTACAATAAAGAATTGTTTAGTAGCTTTTCATCAGAATTGTATGGATACTCATTAAAAACCTTAGAAGAAACATTTACTCCTATGATCACATCGGGGTTAAATTCATCCTTAGCTACATCAACAGGGAAATTATTATAGATACCTCCATCAAATAAATATTTGTTATCTATTCTAATGGGTTTATAAAAAAAAGGAACAGATAGTGTAGCGCGTAGAGCTTGATTTAATGATCCTTGTGACAATACTACTTCATTCTGTGTGAAAATATCTGCAGCCACTACCCGAACAGGAATCATGAGGCTGTCAAAATTATAATTAGCACTAGCCGAAGGCTGAGCAAATTTTTCGGCCAACGCAAAATTGAGAGATAAATCGCTTGCCAAACTTGAGTTTATGGATGCATTGAATAGAGAGTCGAGCGATAGTTTTAAAGATAAAAAGGAGGCGTCTGGCTCTTCTTTACTATAAAAATAATTATAACCTTTTTCGAGCTCGCCATTAACCCAGCCCCTAAATAAATGAGAAGTCATAATTGCTTCTATTTCATCAGGAGATAAACCAGAAGCATAACTGCCAGCCACTACTCCTCCCATAGAGGTACCAAGCACATAGTCAACAGGAATATTATTTTCTTCTAAAGCTTTCAGCACTCCAACATGAGCTATGCCTTTAGCTCCTCCTCCACTCATCACCACTGCTACGCGCTGCGCAACTGACATATGAGTTATAAAAAGAAATATTATAATAATAGTTAATGAGTGTCGCATGTGATTGGTAATAAATACTTTTTAAATCTAAACAAAAAAAGCAAGACATATATTGCCTTGCTTTTTGATATCTAGATTATTGTAATAATTACTTCACACTTGCTAAAACTTCTTCTTTCTCTGCTGGAAGTTGAATATTATTTAGTTTCTGTAGTAAAGCATCTTTTACAGTATTGTATTCTATCATTTTCTCTTTTGAGATCGGCTCTGAGGCTGGCAAATCAACAGCTAACGCGTCTACCTGTACGCCATTTTTCCAAAATCTATAACACAAATGTGGGCCAGTAGCTAAACCAGTGCTACCTACATATCCTATTGTTTGATTTTGTTTTACTTTATCTCCTGCCTTTATACCTGATGCGATTTTAGACATGTGCAAATATTGGGTAGTATAAGTACTGTTATGTCTAATCTTTACAAAGTTACCATTGTATTTACTATACTGAGCTGCTACAACAATACCATCACCCACAGATCTAATAGGAGTACCTCTTGGTGCTGCAAAATCAGTACCTCTATGCGCCTTCCATCTTTTCTGAACCGGATGGTATCTATTTCCTGAATACCTAGAGCTGATTCTTGTAAACTCTAATGGGTATCTTAAAAGTGCTTTTCTTAAACTTTTACCATCTTCATCGTAATAATCGATACTACTACCCTGATCAAAATGAAATGCATAATAATCATTACCAAAGTGGTTAAAGTAAATAGCTTTAATATCTCCAATACCTACTGACTCTCCATCAACCTCTTTATCTTCATAAACCACTTTGAACTTATCGCCTTTTTGTAACCTGAAAAAATCTAATTGCCAAGCAAAAACATCAACAAAGTCATTCGTTAACTGAACTGGCAAACCTAACTCACTCATAGTAACTGATAGACTATATTCAATAACTCCAGAAGCACTTTTCTCAACAACCTTTACTTCTTTTTGGCGCTTTTCTATTGACATAGAATCTCTCAAATCAAATACTACATATTCGATTGGGTTATGCTCATACACTAGAGCCTTAGCCGTTTTCAAAGAGTCTTGATCACATATTAAAGTATATTTCTTATTAGCTGCTATTTTACGAACATCAAAAATGTCCCTCGACATACTTGCCAATCTGTAAATAGCCTCCGTAGAAATATTGTGAGCAGTCAAGATTTCAGAAATGTTTTGATTTCTCTTAATCTTATCTTCTATAACTACCATAGAATCTATAGCCATTCCGTACAATAATTTTGGTTCGGGCTTTACAGCTACAAATGAAGAATCAGACAAAAGCGGTTTGTTCTCTGCCACCACTTCGGTCGATTGATTTAAGGCTGGCACTAAGAAATAAAACCCAACTGCGATAAGGACTACTGTAATAAGTCCGAGATACTTTTTGGACATGTTGATTTTGAGTTAAAAAAATTTTATTGCTAAAACACTTTTTTCAGGATCACAAATAAGCACAATTGCCAACTAATATTAATGAATAAGTAAGAAAAATACCATAGTTTTCGTTTTTTTTACATGTATAACTTTCAATGAAAGCACTAAAACAACTGTATATCAGATAGTTATGGAATAAAATAACATTTCTTATTTTTATAAAACACTGTGTATCAGACACATGAAAAAGTAAGTTTTAATTGGCTATGAGCGTAGATTTTCACTTATGAATATCCTACTCTGAGCGCTATACATAAGACTGATTTAAAAAGTTCCTGAAATAAAAAAAGCCGTGAAATATTTCACGGCTTTTACTGAAATTATTAATACTTACTGCTGTTCATTAAACTTCTTAACTCCTTCATCAAGAAAATTTACGAAATTTTGAACATCCTTATCATAAGTTACAGGTGCCGTTAATACCTGCTCATTATTACCTAATAGAACGTAAAATGGCTGAGCGTTATTTTGCAAATTCGTAATTTGTAAATCAGCGTTTTGCTTTCCTATAGTTTTCTTCACCTTATTATCGTAAGAGGAAGTATACCATTCCGTTTTAGGCAACTCTGTTTTATCATCTACATAAAGAGCTACTATTACATAGTTTTCTTGTAGGCGTTTTAAAACCTCAGGATCAGACCAAACTACGGCTTCCATTTCACGACAGTTGGTACAACCATGCCCCGTAAAATCAATAAATAACGGTTTATTCTGCGCTCTTGCACATGCTATTGCTTGATCATAATCAAAATACCCTTCTAGCCCATGGGGCAAATGTAGAAAATCTGCGTATTTAGGTGCTTCGCAAATAGTAGGCTCCGATGTAGTTCCTATACTATTCTTAGCTGCTAACAAATTAAAGTCATGTGTGTGCATTGGAGGTAAATAACCTGCCAAAGCTTTTAAAGGCGCACCCCACATACCTGGAATTAAATAAAGAACAAAAGTGAACGTGATAATACTTAGCCCAAGCCTAGATATAGTGATTGTTTCTAATTTACTGTCGTGCGGTAAGCGAATTTTACCAAGTAAATAAAAACCTAAAAATGAGAATATAACTATCCAAATGGCTAGGTAAACTTCTCTATCTAACAAGCCCCAATGATATGCTTGATCTGCTGTGCTTAAAAATTTAAATGCTAATGCGAGTTCTACAAAACCTAAAACTACTTTTACTGAATTTAACCAGCCACCAGATTTTGGCAGTTTACTTAACCATCCAGGAAAAATTGCAAACAATGTAAATGGTACAGCAAAAGCTAGGGAAAACGCAAACATCCCTAGTACGGGTTTTAATATTTCTCCACCTGCTGAACTAACCAATATACTACCCACTATAGGTCCTGTACAACTAAAAGACACTAGCACTAATGTAAATGCCATAAAGAAAATACCTACTAAGCCACCCTTATCGGATTTTTGGTCCATCTTATTAACAAACCCACTTGGTAAAGTAATTTCGAATAACCCGAAAAATGAAAGTGAAAATATTAAGAATACTGTGAAGAAAATAACATTGGGCAACCAGTCTGTGGCTAAGCTATTGGCTGTTTCTGGCCCCATAAGTGGTGCTATTGCACTACCAATAATCGTGTAGATAACTATAATACTTATACCATATATAAGTGCTTGCCCTTTGCCTTGAGCTTTGCTGGTAAAAAAAGTAACGGTCATTGGTATCATCGGAAAAACGCATGGCGTTAACAATGCGGTTAGTCCAGCCACAAAAGCAAAAATCATAAACCAAATAAGCGATTTATCTTTACTGTCTTTAATAACCAAGTTATCACTCATGACCGGTCCAGTGTTTTTCTTGGCCGTTTCACTGGTAGCCGCTATATCAGTTACTGGTTGAGTTTTAGCTATCTCTTCCGTGGTATTTCCTTCCTCGCTAGTTTCAGCTACAGGTATTATACTTTTAGTTTCTCCAAAATTAGACTGCTCTTCTTTACCAACTTCCTCTGCTTCTGTTTTTGTCGCTTTAGTCGCTAAAGGCTCAGAGCTCGCGACTGTAAAATCATTAAATGTGAAGTCTTTATCAAAAGGAATACATTTCCCTTGAGAATCAGAACAGACTTGAAACTCATAATTACCTTCAACACTTAGATTGGCAGCAAGCACTTCGATAGTTTGGCGAAACTCCCCATGCTTTTTAAATATTTTTACATCACAACCAAAAGTGTCGTCATATTTTTCGTGAGGGTTAATTGGTTTAATATCACCAACCAATTTGTATGAACTGTTTTCAACAAAATGAAACTCTGTCACCATTGGCCCACAATCCGGATCAAAATCAGAAGAATATAAATACCACTCTGGATCAATAGTAGCCTTAAAAATGAGATCAACTTTATCGCCAATCTTAACCGTGGTTTTACTCACAGAAGTTGTCCAAGATGATGGTTCTTCTATTTGCCCATAAATAGTAGCAAAAAGAAAAAGTAATGGTAAAAACAATAAACGCTTCATTTTATAAAATTGATTAGAAAACAAATGTTAACTCAAAACTAAGTGAAAACACATCAAGGTTCCCTCCCTGTAGTGAATTATTACCTGAACGGTTGTAATTCGCAAACCTGCAGAGTCAGTAATTTCACCGTAATGGATAATGTTAATAAGCTAAAATAATATTTTAATTGCAGCCGCATCCGCCACCAGTTTTTCCTCCATTGGCACCTGAAGCCCCTTCTCGATATGCTTCAAAATTTGTTTCAAAGACCTCTACCTTGCGAGCCTTCAATTCCATATTCTCATCATTAAGGTAAACCTTCTGGTAAGCTTCAACCGATACGCAACTTTGTGTAGTAAGGGCAATAAAGCCAATTAGTAACATTATATTTCTTTTAATTAGCTTCATGTTTTATTTTTAAGAATGTTGAATCTTCAGTTATAATTTCATTTTTATAATAATTGAGCTTCAGGTTATTAGAAGTAAGTAGCTCATCATTATCATCTACCATTAGACATTCAACGCCTTTCAACTGGTTAATAAGCGATAACCCCTTTTCTTTTCCCATTACAAATACAGATGTTGCTAAGGCATCTGATATTTCAGCATCAGGACAAATAATAGTAACACTTTTTAATCCTTGAACGGGATAACCGGTACGAGGATCTATAATGTGGCTATATCTTTTTCCATTTATATCAATAAACTTTTCATAATTGCCAGACGTCACTACGGCTAACTCACCTATTTTGAGCCAACCTAAAATTTTGCGCTTATCCTTTGGGTTCGCAATTCCAATTGACCAGTCACTCTGATCAACTTCCTTACCCCAAGTAATTAAATCTCCACTAGCATTAACTATTCCGCTGGTTACTCCCATCTTTTGCATCACCTCTCTTCCCCTATTGGCCGCATAGCCTTTTCCAATAGCACCAAAACCGATTTTCATTCCCTTTTCTTTCAAAAAGACAGTTTGCTTGTCTTCATTAAGTATTATATTTCTATAATTAACTTTTGCGACCGACCGGAGCACCTCCTCCTCTGTGGGTAAATTTTTTATAGAACCATCGAATTTCCACACCTTATCCATAGATGCATATGATATATGAAAAGCGCCATTAGTTAAATCAGAAATTTTGATTGACCTTCTTATCAAATTAAATAACTCCGTATCTACCTTAACTGCTCTTACCCCTGCATTTCGATTGATTAAACTCGTTTGAGTAGTGCTATCCCAAGACGAAATCAGTTTCTCTATTCTTTTGATTTCAGACACAGCAGCTTGGATGCTTTCTTCCACTAAAGATTCGTTTTCACTTACTGCAGTAATTTCAAACCTACTGCCCATAAGTTTTAGTACCTTTTTATATGCCCTAGGCTGTGCTGCCATTTTTGAGCTTAACAATATTAAAGCAATGAAAACAAACCTATTCATTCAGTGCCTTCTCTAAAAAACTAATAAAATGAGCTGCACCACCTTCCTGATAACCGGTTTTCTTTATTACCCTTCCATTGTAATCCATTAAAACAACCAAAGGAAATGCTCCTGAATTATTATACTCACTAGCCAATTTTTCATTCTTAGTAATTTGATCCTTGTCAAGTTTATTCTTTTTCAAACGAGGAAAATCTGCTAAAACTAATACCAAATGATCATTGGCATAATCAATAAAGCTGGGCTGTTCAAAAACCTCGCGTGTAAATTTGATGCATGGCTTGCACCAGTCCGATCCGGCAAAACTCAACATCACCATCTTATGCTCTTTTCTGGCTAGCTGCTTTGCTTCCTCTATGTCATAATGCCAATCTGGCTTTTCACCTTCTTGCTCCATTACCGAAAATGTAGGAGCTATCAGTAACAATATTTTCAATAAGGTTTTCATATTCTTTTTATTTTATATCACGCTTATAGTGATCTAAAGTTGATGAACCATATTTATTTATAAAAATATATAAAGCCTGCGTTTTTAAATTAAATTTCAGGCCAAAAAAAAGGCCACTTATTAGTGGCCTTTATATTTCAATTCTCGAAAAGAGATTTACTTCATAGCAGCAAAATGCTTATAAAATAAAGTGATTGTTTCAATTCCTTTAAAATAGTTAAAAACACCATAATGCTCATTTGGAGAGTGAATTGCATCAGAATCTAACCCAAAACCTAAAAGCACAGTATTTACCTTTAATTCCTTCTCAAATAAAGAGACAATAGGAATACTTCCGCCATCTCTTGTTGGTATTGGAGTTTGGTTCCAAGCCTCCTCAAATGCTTTGCTGGCCGCTTGGTATGCAATAGAATCTGTAGGAGTTACTGCAGGCTCACCTCCGTGATGTGGAGTAACTTTTACCTTTACTGATTTTGGAGCTATTGATTCGAAGTGTTTTTTAAACAGATCGGTAATTTCTTGAGATACTTGATCAGGAACCAGTCTCATAGAAATTTTTGCATAAGCCTTAGAAGGCAATACCGTCTTAGCACCTTCTCCTATATATCCACCCCATATTCCGTTAACATCTAAAGTTGGTCTAATACCAGTTCTTTCTAAAGTAGTATAACCGTCCTCGCCACTTACATCTTCCACATCTAGGTCTTTCTTGTACTCATCAAGATCAAAAGGAGCCTCATTTAAGGCTTTTCTCTGCTCCTTTGTGAGCTCTGCTACCTTATCATAAAAACCAGGAACCGTAATTTTATTATTTTCATCTTTCAATGAGGCAATCATCTCACATAAAGCATTGATAGGGTTGGTTACACCTCCTCCATAAACACCCGAGTGCAAATCTCTGTTTGGTCCTGTTACTTCTACTTGTACATAACTTAAACCACGAAGCCCTGTAGTAATAGATGGATGCTCATTCGAAATTATAGCTGTATCTGATATTAAGATTACATCAGCAGCTAACTTCTCTTTATTTTCTTTTACAAATATTCCTAAATTGTCAGAGCCAACCTCCTCTTCTCCTTCAATCATGAACTTAACGTTACAAGGTAGGCTGTTTGTAGCCATCATTGTTTCGAAAGCTTTCACATGCATGTACATTTGACCTTTGTCATCGCATGCACCACGAGCATAAATTTTATCGTTTTTGATTACCGGCTCAAATGGAGGAGAATCCCATAGCTCATATGGGTCTGCAGGTTGCACATCATAATGACCATAAACAAGTACCGTGGGTAACTTTTCATCAATGATTTTTTCACCGTATACAATAGGATAACCAGCTGTAGGGCAAATTTCAGCCACATCAGCTCCGGCCTTTTGTATGCTATCTTTTACAGCTTCAGCTGTTTTTAAAACATCATCTTTAAACTTACTATCAGCACTTACCGATGGTATTCTAAGCAAGTCAAGAAGTTCATTCAAAAACTTGTCCTTATTCTTGTCTATATATTCTTTAGTAGTCATCTATTATGGATTTTCTTAAAAACCCAAAGGTAGGATGTATCAGTCAATTATACCAATACTGTACTATGACTACTTCTAACGGTAAGCAAACTCTATCTGAGCACAAGCATTAGCCCACTTATTCATGGCGATATCATTAGAATCAGGCTTTGGTTTATCTGATAACCAACGCATTACGTGAATTCTTTCTTTTGGAATTCCTTCATTTACTAAATAATCTTTCACGATTTCGGCCCTTGCTTTGGAGAGGTCAGTGGCAGAGCCATAGCTCATGTCATTGGTTTTATCATTTAGATCAAAGTAATCTGCAGATTCTCCTTTAATGATCATCGGCCCAGCGGCCTTTCTACTGGTATAACCCTGAATGTAAATCTTAGAGTCTGGGTGTTCTTCCAAACTTGTCATCACCTTTTCAATAACCGGTCTAGATTCGGGTAGTATTAAAGCTGCATCGAGATAAAAATATATACTATATACAGAATCCGACAAATCTTCCTTTTCAGGAATAATGCTAGCCTTTTTTATAACAGGAGTTTTAATGTCCTTATGAAAAATGAGAGAAACAACATTTATAGCCAACAGCACAACAATTAAATAACTATAATGCTTCACTTTTAACCGACTTTTTGACTTCTTATATACTTATTCTCTGAATATAAATTATTGCC
The DNA here is from genome assembly GCF_056158185.1 of Fulvivirga sp. AWR4_260. Taxonomy (NCBI): domain Bacteria; kingdom Pseudomonadati; phylum Bacteroidota; class Cytophagia; order Cytophagales; family Fulvivirgaceae; genus Fulvivirga; species Fulvivirga sp. AWR4_260. The sequence continues at coordinate 1,101,587 of NZ_JBSWSU010000001.1, read as the reverse complement.
ATATAATTTAAACTATAATATCGATTAAAGGATGGGTATAAAGGATGATAAGCATTTTATAGCGATGAGTTATTCTTGTTGCTTATCAATATTCTTTTTTCTTTTAAACAAACCTGATACCCCTTTACCTGCTGACTTGATAGTGTTTTTACTTGCTGATTTGACCGCAGTTACCACACTATTAACCACTTGACCCGAAGATTCTAAAACTAACGCTTTCAACAAAGTAGACGCTGTAATGAAAGAATTTTTACGTATACTTTTTTGAGTCTCCTTTTGCTGAGCACCACAATAATTTTGTGTAACAATGCCAATTCTCAGGGTTAAAAATGCATTAGTAGATCCCTCTAATAAACTATCAGTAATAATATGTGCAGCATGACCTATAACAGGGATGGATCTACCTGGACTTTTAATTACAGCATTAATCACAGGATCGATCTGTCTGGTTATATCCACTTCATCAAGTTCTGAAGCTATTAGCGAAGTGGCGGCTACATTACCATACAAATAAAGCATGTCTTTTAAAAAGGGGCGTTGCCAATAAACATGAGCCACTTCCCAAATCATTTTACTTTGGGTAATAAAAACAGTTAGCGCATCCAATTTTCCGTTTTGAGATATGGCTGTAGTTAAAAATACGCTTTTAGCCGTTTTCTTTATGATTTCATCAGAGGTAGACTTCAGTAAATCCAGTGCTTCAGCTAGTCCTTGGTCAGAAGATAAGTCTATGGCAGAAGATTTTACTAGCTTATTTCTTTTCAATCTTCGTTTTAAACTAGCAATGTACGCCTCTTCATTATTGTTATCATCAGGGAAAATTATCGCCTTGGGTAACCGAAGAATTAAAACCACTGGCACTAAAATTAAAAGCAACAGCACGGTAGCTATCCCGCCTGTAACCAACCAAGCTAGTGTTTCATTAATTGTTAACAAGTTAGCATGTAGCATAGCCACTTGGTTAATAGAAAATATGATAAAGCCTATTACCAGTGCTCCACACACCATTGCACCCATCTTTTTAAATGACTGCAACATACTTAATCTTTATTAGCTTCAAAGATTAACCTTACTCCTTCTAGGGTAATGTTTGCATCAATTTCATCGAATGTATTTTCTAATGGCTTTAATACTTTTGATAAACCACCAGTAGCTACAACTTTCATTTTAGTTGATAATTCTGCTTCTATACGTTCAATCATTTTTTCTACCAAGCCAACGTACCCCCAAAGAATGCCCGACTGTATAGCTGTAGTTGTATCAATGCCAATAACAGAATCAGGGAGCTCCAAAGGTATTTCGTTGAGCTTTACAGCGCTGCTAGCCAAGGCTCTCATGGAAGTTCTTAACCCCGGAGCAATATTTACACCTCTAATTTTTTTATCAGACACAATGGTAAATGTAAGTGCAGTACCAAAATCAACGATAATACAATCGCCTCCCGTAAGTGTAAAACCAGCCAAAGCATCTGCCACCAAATCGCTGCCTATCTTATCAGGATGAAGCACTTCAATAGGAAGTTTTGCATAGCTTTTGTGGTCTATTACATAAGGAGTAATGCCCAATTTATCCGTTAGCTTAGTCTTTATAATATTGGTAAAGAAAGGCACCACGCTACTTATAGCCACTGCAGTAACATCAACATTGTCAAGATTTTCATTTAATGAACTAAATAGCACTGCCTGCGATTCATCTTTAGTTTCCAAGCGCCACACTTTAACCCAAGAAGAGCCATCGTGCAAACCAAAAACGGCATTGGAGTTTCCTATATCTACTGCTAATAACATGATTAATATTTTAAATTTGGTGGATTAAATGTGCATAACCATACGAGTTTTCTGCCTTCAGAGCGTAAGGTATAGGCTTTGTTTCAAAAATATAATTTAAAGTTTTTTCTAAATTATCCGAAGCTGACGGGCCAAAAGCCTCAAAAGCTAATGACCAATATTGTTTATTTTTAATAGTTATGGTAGACAACTCTATTTCACAACCTTGGTTAGGTCTAACCTCCATCTTTACTTGGTCAGGATACCCTCCGTCCAAGGTGAACTTAATCATTCTTCGATCTTTGGTTACCGGAATCCATACTTCTGGTTGTTCTATCAAATAAGACCATTCTGAATTTTGCTCTACTTTAAAGCTCCATTTTGAATAACTCTCTTTATTACCAATTATAGAGTTACACATAAAATTTCCATGCTGGCCTAATCGTGACTTGATCTGTATATTCCCTTCTCTCAGTTTAATCCCTAAAGTACCTCCCTCGGTTTGGTGATAATAATAATCCGTACGTGGAGCCTGCTCTTCGGGCGATAATTCATTAAACCAAAGCTCTAACTCACTAGGTAAAGCTTCATTAAACATCCATCGGCATTCAAAAGATTTTATCATGGCACAGTAACAGTCTAATTTAACAGGGGTTTAATGCTTTTCAGGTTTATACTTAGATTTTTCAAAAACCTTTCTTGCATTAGGCTCAGCCATTAATTGAGGTAAAGTGGCATCGTTATTATCCATATATTGTTTTACAATTTGCCAACCAAGCCATGTAGCTATCCTACCAGGTGCTTTATCTCCAACTTCGTAGGTTTTTGGTCGCTCATCTATGTATTTCTTCTTTATCAAATGATCGGTTTCATATAATAACTGGTTTTCTAAAAAATGAGCATAAATAATATCTTGGTTTTGCTCAGCTCCGGCAATCTCTTCACCAGAATACCAAATTAGCACACTATCTGGCGTGCAAGGCATCATATGCTTTGCAAAATAAAATGACTTACCATAGCCAATCATATCTGCCAAAATTGTTTTATCACTGATGTCGGTTTTATTATACTGAGGAGATATTCCATAAAGCAACATCACAGAAGGCACTACATAACCGGGTCTGTAGCGTTCAAGAATATAATTGAATAACCCTAGAGGTCTATATTTTGCACCATCACCCAAATAATAATCTAAACCCACAATCAGTAAAGAATCTGATACATACAAATCATTGTCCAAACCAGAAGCTACAAATTTCACCTTAGGTACTTTCGCTTCCGGATAGTAATATTTTAAATTCTTAAATGCATCAGTAAATTCGGCTTTTAATTCAGAGAGGTCTCCAAACACACGGCTAATTTCCATTTGTAAGGTATCTATGTGTGGGTTAGTAAACCTGCTGAATAACGTTTCCATCATAATGGAATCATTTGGGTACTGATCACGCTTAAGAAAATATTGAGTGAGTATATCGTTAGATTGCAACACTTGTCGCAATTCACTCTTAGATTTCACCCCCAAAAGCATACTGTCCAATCTTTGAAATTCTATTTCAACATTTATGTTTGATAAATCGGGTTGAAACACACATTCTTCATTTTTTTTACTACATGCTGTAATAATTGAGGCAATAACTACGATAGATAGTAAAAGTCTAATTCCTTTTTTCATGTTCAAACTATTCGTTTATTTGGACGTTAGTGTTCGTAAGCTAGAACTTGCTAAGTAACTAAAAATTATGTTCTGATGAGAAGAAATCTGTTTTTACTGTTGTTTTTAATTGTATCTTTTAATGCCTACTCGCAGTTTCAGCTAGGCTTAAAGGCGAGCCCTACAATAGCCACCAACAGGATAACCTCTGATTCAGATAGCTTAAAATTTAATACTGATGGCGTTGGTCTGAGATTTACGGTTGGGCCATTTGCAGATATTCAGTTTAAAGAAAATTACTTTATAAGCACAGGTATCTTTTTAGTAGCGAAAAGATCGGCTTTTGAAGTAAATAATAAAAACACAGGTTTTTCTAAATCAGAATCTTACAACCTTCATTATATTCAGATACCCCTAGACCTAAAATTATATACTAACGAAATAGCACTGGACAAGCGAATTTATTTTAACGTAGGTGCTACCATGGAATTTAACGTAAAAGAAAAGGCTGAAGAAGAATCTAATTATTATGTAAATGACTTCAAACTTTTCGATTCCTCAGTACAAATAGGTTTTGGACTTGACTATAAAATAGGTTTAAATACCAGTGTTTTTGGAGGTTTTAGCTACCATAGAGGATTGATAAACGCAGTGAGCAAACAGATTAAAATGGACGATAAACTTGTAATTAAAAATGACTACATTGGTCTCGACTTTGGGATCAAGTTTTAATTACAATGCATCAAAAATTTTTTAGAGAGGTTGATAACAGCCCTCTTATAGTGTTTAGAATTTTATTTGGTTTTTTACTCATAGCAGAATCATGGGGTGCAATACTTACCGGCTGGGTTACAAAAACCTTTGTTACTGCAGCATATAATTTCCCTTTTATCTTTTTTGATTGGCTACGCCCATTACCTGGTAGCGGCATGTATTATTATTATGCATTGATGGGACTGCTCGGGGTATTCATCATGATCGGGTTTAAATACCGCATCAACATGATTTTGTTTGCCATTATGTGGAGCGCAACATATTTCATGCAAAAGACCCACTATAATAATCATTACTATTTAATGGTATTATTGTCATGGTTAATGACCATTATGCCAGCCAATACTTATGCGTCTATCGATGCAAAAATGAATCCCCAATTAAAAAAACTTAGCTGTCCACAATGGTGCCTTTGGGTGTTTGTTGTTCAAATGACCATTGTATACACCTATGCATCTATTGCTAAGATGTACCCAGATTGGGTGGCATTAAAGCCGATTGAGATTTGGTTTAGAATGAAAAGCCACTATTATGTTGTGGGAGAATTATTACAATTAAAGTGGTTTCAATATTTAATCGCTTACGGTGGTATTTTGTTTGATTTACTGATTGCTCCAGCACTTATATGGAACAAAACGCGTAAATATGCCTTCATCACAGCTGTGTTTTTTCATTTATTTAATTCTGCCGTTTTCCAAGTTGGCGTATTTCCGTATATGGCCATAAGCATTAGTATATTCTTTTTTCATCCAGAAACTATACGTAGGATATTTTTACCTAAAAAGGATAAACTCGAAAGCTCAGAACTTAGCCATGCTGTTGAGTCAAGATTTCAACCTGTAATCTTTTACCTGCTATTAATATATTTTTGCGTTCAGGTTGCATTACCACTAAGGCATTATTTCTATACTGATAAGGTAGTTTGGACCGAAGAAGGCCACCGGCTAAGCTGGAGAATGATGCTTCGTATAAAATCTGGTTACGTTAAGTTTAAAATAATAGATCCTGAAACGCATAAAGAGTGGATCATCAGCCCTAATCAATATTTAAATGCTAAGCAATCTTATGCTATTGCAAGCAAGCCAGATATGTGTTGGCAATTTGTACAAATATTGAAAAAGGACTTTGCCAACAAGGGTTTTTCTAACGTAGAGATATATGCTAATGGAAAAGTAGGAATCAATGGAAGACCAATGACTCCTTTATATAACCCTGAAGTTAATCTTGCAACTGTAGAGTGGAGTCACTTTCAACACTCTGACTGGCTTCTGCCTGCGCCTTTTTAACCGGTGAAAGGTGAAGCACATTTTCTATGAAATCATAAGTAGCTTTTTTAACCGAGGGTAAATCCTGAGAAGTTAATGCACTACCAATTACATGACTCCCTGCCTCAGGAAACGCTACTTTTACTTTTAAATCATCGGGTGTTCCTAACTGATCATACATTTCGAGCATAGCAGGCACAGAAACAGTATGGTCTTGTAAGCTATCGTTTTTGTAGTAATAGCCTAAAAAAACAGGCTGAGTTACTTGTTTGAAAGTTGACTCAATCATAGTTCTATCAAGTAACATTTCTAATTGCGGTAAAGCTTCTACTCTTACTCGCTCATACCAATATGGCTTGCAATCTGCACCATCGTCATTAATATAATAATTACCGCCTAATACTTTTTTGGCTATCTGTAAGCCCCAAGGGTTATCAAGTAAAAATGCTTTGGAGTCAAAAACCCTAATATTTGGCGAATAAAGAATCTGAGCTGCCACATTAGCATTACCTCCAGATAAATAAAGACTTAATGTTCCTCCTGTAGATGTACTGAACAATATTACTTTTTCACCGAGCTGCTCTCCTATGGCAATTGCTCTTTTTGCTGACTCCATTAATTTCTCAGCGGTAAAATCAATCATAGGCTCTTCACTTTCCAAGCCATGAGTTTGTAATCGTGACAAATACAAATTACAGCCATAACGCTGAGCCAATTCTTTGTGAATGGGGGCGCCCTCAGCCTGGCTAGCTCTAAATCCGTGCAAATAGACAATGCTATAAGGTGTTTTTTTATAAGCACTATCATACCATATTATTCTGGCTTCGTTATCAGGTCTTACTTTTACACTATCTTCTTCAAAAGCATTGACTTCCATTTCCAATTGTTTTAGGTTGGATGTCACCACGGGCATTGTTCTATTAAATTCCGCAGGTTCCACTTTAGGACCTAGAAAATAAATAACTACTAGCAATAGTACTATTGCAGAAAACCACTTCAGAAATTTCATATCAGCTTATTATAATTCGCAAAATGTGCCTTTGAGCGCCCATATTTTTTTTATTTCAGGGCCGATAATGCCATTTTTCACGCTTGGGTCTGACATAATCACTTCCTGATCCAAATCTCCTTCCATAATCATTATTCCGCCATCGCTATTATCAAAATAGCCTTCTAACAATACATTACCTGTCCGCTTGATTTGCTGTAAGTAAACATCGTGCTGCCGAAATAAAACAGGGGCGTCCCTTACATTAAATTTAGTAATATATGTGTTATACCTAATAAAAGTATATGAAGAATATTCTGAATTTACATCCGCATCGCACACCTTACCATATCTTAAAAACCATGGTAATACTTCACTATGATACAAACCAGCTTTAATTGCCGGATCGCTACTAATCCAATTTCTGGCCGAATCTGGCTTATCGGTTTCTAGAATAAAAAATATCCCGCCTTTATCAAAAGGACCAGCAACCATTAATTTACGCTCATTTTTTAGCCTTTCTATATTTGATAAATGTTTTCTCCTAAGGCTATCGAGCTGATTTCGCGAGTATTCTTGTACTTTTTGAGTGGGCTTTAAAAAAGCAAACATATATTTTTCCTGGGCATTGGCTACACACGCAATCATGCACAGCGCCACTATTAGACATGCATTTTTCATTTTTTGTGGAGTTATCTCCTCGTTTTCACATAAATAACACATCTAAAGTAAGCTTTATTTACAGTTTAAGATACTTCTACTCATTTATTTATATGCTTAGTCTGAAGGAACGGTATTTGTAATACTTAAGAAAAAGGAAAAGTTATGATTAAAAATTTAGCATTAGCACTTACCATAATTGGCATAATCGGTCTAATATTTGGAGTACTCGGTATATTTGGGAGTAACCTTGTGAGTCTCAGCCCATGGGCATTGGCCATATTGGGACTTATTTTCTTCACTTCGGGAATAGGAATTTTAAAGAAACAACCCAACGCAGATAATTAATTCTGTTTAAATATAAGTTAAGTTAATCTGTAGAGAATAACGATTCTTTAACTTTAAAAGGAGATAATTAACCCTATTTTGCTTTTAAAGTTCAAAATTTTAACCAATTTTACATAGATATTTAATACCACTAAAGCTATAAGCCTATCTTACTTTAAATCAACACTTAAAGTAAATGTTGGTATATTTTTTAATATTATTCAGAAATAGATATTAACTATAGCCAAGGAGCTACGTTATAAGATTTATTAATTCTGATTTTTTCTTTCTCAGGCCATTAATAGTATGATTAAAGCTACAAACTACAAAGGGATTATTTATGTAAGAATAAGCGAACTTCCTGAAGAGCAGCAAAGCGCCATTTCAAATTGGGCTAACGATGATATTATCATTAAAATTCAGGATGATAAAACACTTATGAGAGATTGTGTGCTTTACAAAGATTACCAACACTGGTTTGAAAATATATTTACTAATGCTGTAGCAGACTCACCCGAGACCACAACTGACAATAAAGAAAAGGCAAATGCTCTTAGAAAGATAGGGTTGCCTAATCCCAAACACCTTTAGGAACTATCTCCAGCACATTCATTTCAGGATCATTAAAGTAAAAAGATTCATATTGGCCTGGCCACAGTTGTGAATCAATAATAATCACGCCTTTTTTAACAAGCATTTCTTTAACGGGTTCATAGTCTTCAGGGCTTACTTCAAAGGCAAAATGCTGATTTCCTTTAGCAAAATGACCCGGTGGTGAAGTTTTTTGCTTGCTATCCTCCGGGTTAAAACATAATAATACCGAAGCCCCTGCCTTAAAAAATATATGCTTCTCTGGCTGATAATGAATAACCTCTAGCTCCAGTATTTCTGTATAAAATATTCTGGCTCGCTCTAAATCATTTAAATACAAACAGTTTTCTTTTATCTGAATAATTTCTTTCATAGCTTTTCCATTTATATCTTTCGAAACAATAATTCTATTGGGCTATAAATGTGGTCCATTCATTTACTGATAAACTGAAATTAACGAGTTAAGTTTATTGTTTAAAAAGTATTATTCTAACTTTGCATTTTAATTAAATTAATAGCCATTACATTGTGAAACACGAAAGCCTGTTAGTGAGATTTTTAATCTGGCGAATCAAGCATATCAGTAATAAAAACTTCGTTCTTATCCTGGCAGGTATTATTGGTTTGCTTTCTGGTCTTGCAGCGGTAACGCTTAAAGAATCAGTCCACTTTATTCAGCACCAACTCACCGGAAATTTTGATAAGGAATATGAAAACTACTTTTATATTGGTTTTCCTCTGATAGGTATTTTTATCACAGCCGCTGTTTCAAAATATATTTTTAAGGATAAAACTGGTCACGGCATTACTCAAATCTTATATGATATTTCAAAAAATGGGAGCATCATAAAAAGAGCGAAAATGTTTTCAAGGATGATCACCAGCGCCATAACCGTAGGTTTAGGTGGTTCAGTAGGGCTTGAGGCTCCGATAGCGGTTACTGGTTCTGCCATAGGATCTAATGTAGGTCGCTTCACACATCTTAATTACAAAAAAAGAACTCTCTTAATTGGCTGTGGTACGGCCGGTGCCATTTCTGCCATATTTAATTCGCCAGTAGCAGGAGTAATATTTAGCATGGAGGTGATCTTAGCCGATGTTACAATTTCCATGTTTATTCCTTTATTAATTGCCTCTGTTAGTGCCGCACTAGTTTCTCTTACTCTCCTTGGTGACGATGTACTTTTCTCTTTTAAACTAGTAGATGGTTTCAAGGCTTCTGATACTCCTTATTATATTTTACTCGGAATATTGTGTGGTTTAGTTTCTGTGTATTTCACCAGAATGACTTACAAAATTGAAGGGCTAATTGCCAAAGTTAAAAACCTATTTAGCCGAGCACTAGTAGGAGGTATTTTATTGGGCATCATTATTTTCATTTTTCCGCCTATTTACGGTGAAGGATATAGCACCATCAAGTTATTACTGTCGGGCAAAGAGCTTGATATTTTAAATACCAGCCCATTTTTTAGTGAACTCGATAATATTCTAATCATCTTCATTTTCATTTTTGGAGTTATAATGATTAAACCTGTAGCTTCTGCACTTACTATTGGGTCTGGCGGAAGTGGAGGTATTTTTGCCCCTGCATTATTTTTAGGTGGGGTAACAGGTTTCTTATTTGCGGCCGTTCTCAATGAAGTAATATGGGTCAACATCAGTACCAGTAATTTTACTCTAGTAGGAATGTGTGGTTTAATGAGTGGTGTGCTTTATGCTCCATTGACAGGGGTCTTTCTTATTGCTGAAATTACCAGTGGTTATGAACTCTTTGTGCCGCTCATGTTAGTGTCTGCCATTTCATTTAGTACCAGTTCTTTCTTTGAAAAACATTCTTTATATACCAAGCATCTTATTGAAAGAGGAGACTTAATACAGTACGATAAAGATAGGCAGGTATTGAGCCTAATAGATCTTCATAAGATAATTGAAAAAGATTTACTAAAAATAGACCCTCATGCTAGCTTGGGAGACTTAGTTAATTTGGTGAGGATCTCTAAAAGGAATATTTTTCCTGTAGTTAATGAAAATCAAGAATTACTAGGAGTAGTAACCTTAGACGATATCAGAAATATTATGTTTGATACCGAAAAGCAAGAAAACACCCTAGTTAAATCATACATGCACAGCCCTCCAGCATATATTTCGTCTCATGAAAATATGCAATCAGTAATGAGCAAATTCGAGCTTTCTGGCGCATGGAATTTACCAGTAATTGATGATGGAAAATATGTTGGTTTCTTATCAAAATCAAGGATTTTTAATACCTATCGTAAGAAGCTAATTAGGCACAACAAGGAATAGCTGTATTTCAAAAATCTTACATAAAAAGAAGGAGTTTACACAATAAAAAATTTCCTTCTTTAAGCTCTTGATTTTTAGAATTAAATCCTTAGTTTCGCAGCCCGCCCAAAATTATTTTGAGTTGTCCACAAAGTGACCATTCAAGAATATTACCACAACACACTGATTTACAAGCATTTATACATTAACCAAAATGCAATGTGGATAAATAGTCAAAAATGTGGAAAACTTTCAGTTGATTTTTCAAATTCTTCTTTTTGTCTAAACGATGTATATTAGACTTCAATCAAAAACCACGATTTTCTCAAAATATTACACACTTCAACTTTAGAATAAAATCCGTGTTTTTAACGGTTAACCCAAATTAAAATAGTTGAAATGTATAAACTCCAAGAGTTATCTAAATATTATGGCAGTATGTAATTAACATTATGCCACATTGCAGGAGGTTTAAATATTAATTCGCCCGGGTAAATCAACATCTCAAAATAATGATATTCCTAAACACTTAGTAAGAATCTTCTTACGGAAAAAATCGTATATTTTCAGTATGAAAAAATTATATTTAATACTACTAGTCTCTTTGGTTGGTTACAAAGGTTTTTCACAAGATATACCGGTTATAAAATTTGATAAAGTACAGCAGACTTTAGAATCCAAATCAGATAAAATTCAAATAATAAATTTTTGGGCTACTTGGTGCGGGCCTTGCATAAAAGAGCTGCCTTACCTAGAAGAGGAAGCTAAAAGCAACGCCAACGTAGAAGTTCACCTGTACAGTCTAGATTTTGCTGATAAACTCACTAATGTTGAAAAATTTGTAAGTAGAAAAAATATCTCGGCAAGCAAAGTAGCCCTTCTCGATGAGGTGGACTATAACAGCTGGATAGACAAAGTAGACCAAAGCTGGAGTGGAGCAATTCCCGCAACTTTAATCATTAACCCTAAAAATGGTAAAAGGGTATTTACAGAAAAAGAATTGCACGAAGGAGATTTGCAAAAATTAATAGCAGAAGTATCTAACTAAACCAATCATATAATGAAAAAGATAATATTATTAGCATTTTTTTGTCTGCCAATAATTTTTGCAGCCAAAACCATAGATAAAGGATATACCGTAGGAGATACTGTAAAAAACTTTACCCTAAAAAGTGTAAATGGCAAAGACATTTCCTTGTCTGATTATAAAAAAGAGAAAGGCATTATATTGATCTTTGATTGCAATACATGTCCATTTTCTAAAGCTTATAATGAGAGAATAAAAGAACTACATAGCATGTATGCTTCTAAGGGCTTTCCAGTATTAGCCATCAACTCCAATGATCCTAAAAGACAACCCGATGATTCTTTTGATAAAATGAAATCGTATGCAAAAGAGCACAATTACAAACATGCTTACGTGCAGGATGTTGATCAAGCAGTGGCTCATGAATTTGGAGCTACCAACACTCCTCATGTTTATGTTTTACAACAAGTTGAAGGAAATTTTAAGGTTGCTTATATAGGAGCCATTGATAATAATACCAAAGATGCTGAAGCGGCTGACAAAAAGTATGTGCAGAGTGCAGTAAATGCTTTGCTTAATGGAGATGAACCAGAAATTACCCACACAAAAGCTATAGGCTGTACTATTAAATGGAAAGAATAAACTAAAATATGGGAGAGTGTTCTCCCATATTTAGTATAAATAAGCTTTGCAGTACAACAGTACACAGACAAACCTTTCAAAGTAGCTTGCAATATTCGTAATTTGCAGCATGAGTTATAAGCTGCGCTTAAATTGTAGTATTTTAATAGCATCCGTTTTATTCGGCTGTGGCTCCTTAGCCAAAAAAGCTGTAGTAAATGATGTTAAACAATTAGAAACAGATTTTCAAAATCATTCTGGTTTTGTACTATATGATCCTATAGAAGACAAAACCGTTATAGATTATCATGGTGATAAATACTTCACGCCAGCATCTAACACAAAAATTTTAACGTTTTTCCTTTCTTCTCAAATTTTAGGAGATTCTATTCCTGGACTTTATTACACTGAAAATAAAGACTCTTTGATTTTTTGGGGATCAGGAGACCCCACATTTCTTTATAACAACCTGCCGCAAGGAAATATTCTCGATTATTTAAAAGGTAAGAAACAGGCATTATTTTTTAGTGCTTCTAACTATCAAGACAATCAATTTGGACCCGGATGGGCTTGGGACGATTACTATTATTCTTTCTCTAGCGAGAAATCACCCTTTCCTATTTATGGCAACACGGTGCATGTAAGTTATAAAAAGGGGCAAGACCATTTGTCTATAGATCAGCCTATCTTCAAAAGTAATTTTTGGCTAGGCGACTCCATCAAAGGAAGATCAACAATAGTTCGTGCATATGATAGCAATCATTTTATTTATTACCCCTCTAGAAATAGGGCCATATTTAGTAAAAATGTACCCTTTCATTATTCTGACCAAGTTTTCACTTCTTTACTAGAAGACACCTTAAAGGCTCCAGTACATATAATTGACTCCAAACTTCCTGCAAATCATCAAACTTTATTTAGCATTAGCACGGAGTCTGCTTATAGAGAAATGATGAAAGAGAGTGACAACTTCATAGCAGAGCAACTTTTATTAACCTGCGCAGGCGTATTATCTGATACGTTAAACTCAGATATTGCTATTCAATATGGCTTAACTAAGCTTATGCAAAATTCTCCAGATCCACTGATTTGGGTTGATGGCTCAGGGCTATCTAGATATAACCTCTTCACTCCACGATCATTAGTATGGATATGGAGTCAGCTTTACCATTCTATGCCACAAGAAAAACTCTTTAGCATCATTGCCAATGGCGGAGAAAAAGGAACTTTGAAAAACTATTATGCTAATAGTGAGACATATATATATGGTAAAACCGGTACTTTAAGCAATAATCATAACCTGAGCGGGTTTTTAAGAACAAAGCGTGGTAAACTTTACATTTTTGCTTTCATGAATAATAACTACCCGAGCAAATCAGCTCCGGTAAAAAAGGAAATGGAAAGGATACTACAAGAGATACATGAAAATAACTGATATGAAATTATACCTAAGTGCACTTTTGGCCATAAGCTCATTATGTTCTTATGCCCAAAAACAAGATAGTCTTGACATTAAAATTGGCCAGATGCTTATGGTGGGCTATCCCGGACAATCTGTTACGGAAAACAACCCTATCATAAAAGATATTGAAACTGGCAAAATAGGAGGCATTCTACTCTTTGAGAAAAATATCACTAGCCATAACTCATACATTAATTTGAAAAGGCTCAACACTACTTTTCAAAACCATGCACATATCCCTTTATTTGTTGCTATTGACCAAGAAGGCGGGAGAGTAAACAGACTAAAAGAAAAGTATGGTTTCCCTAAAACTGTATCTGCTGAGTACTTAGGACAAGTAGCCAATAGCGATTCTACAAAATTCTATGCTGAAATTACAGCGGCCACATTGGCCGGACTAGGTTTCAATGTAAATTTTGCGCCAGTAGTTGATGTAGCTATTAACAAAAACAACCCTGTTATTGCTAAAATCCAGCGCTCATATTCAGAAAACCCTGATACGGTGGCTCTACATGCCGAAACGGTAATAGAAGCGCATAAGAAATTCGGAATAGTTTCCGTTCTTAAGCACTTTCCTGGGCATGGTAGTTCTCATGCAGACACACATTTGGGAATAGCCGATGTAACCGAATATTGGCAAGATAAAGAATTAGTGCCTTACAAAACTTTAATTGCACATGACGCAATTGATGCAATTATGACCGCTCATATTGTAAATAAAAAACTAGACAAAAAGGGGCTTCCAGGCACTTTGAGTAAAAAAATAATAACTGACCTTTTGAGGGACAGTCTTAATTATAATGGAGTGGTCTTTTCTGATGACATGCAAATGCACGCTATCACAAAACATTATGGACTGGAAACTTCTATAAAGCTGTCTATTCAGGCTGGTGTAGATATATTAATTTTTAGCAATAACATTCAAGGCAGTGAAGAAAGAACTGTAGATGCTGTACACAACATTATCAAAGAACTAATTAAAAAAGGCGAATTGACTGAAAGCAGAATCGATGAATCTTACCAGCGAATTATTAAATTAAAAAAAGAAAGAATCGAATAGCGATTAAATATGAGTGTATACAAAATTATAGAACCTACGGCACCAAAAGTTCCTATTTTAATTAGTGTACCACATTGTGGCATAAATTTTCCTGATGAACTTAAAAGTCATTATAACCCTGCGTTAACCTCAGCACCAGATGATACTGATTGGTTTGTAGATAAATTGTATGATTTTGCCCCTGAGCTTGGCATTACTATGATAACAGCAAACTATAGCCGGTGGGTAATTGACCTAAACAGGGATCCGGAAAGTGCACCTTTGTATGATGATGGAAGAATAATTACCGATTTATGCCCAACAACATCTTTTGCAGGAGAACCTATATATAAAGAAGGGCACATGCCACCTGCGGAAGAAATTGACAGAAGGGTGGAAAATTATTATTGGCCATACTATAATCAAATTCAAGCAATGCTCAACGAACTCAAGAAGAGTTTTGGTCATGTACTTTTCTGGGATGCTCATTCTATAAGACAATACGTTCCGCTCATAAGAAAAGAAGTTTTTCCTGACCTTATTTTAGGAGACAACAACGGAAAAACAGCTAGCAAAAAATATATAAATACTGCTTTTGAAGCACTTTCTGCTCAGCATTTAAAGCTTCAGCACAACGAGCCTTTTAAAGGCGGGCACTTAACCCGATATTTTGGTAAACCAGAAATAAACCAGCACGCACTACAATTGGAAATGACCAAAATCAATTACATGGACAATAAAGAGATAAATTACGATCAAGAGCGTGCCGGTAATATCAGAGAATTATTAATAACCTGTTTTAAAAATCTAATAAAAGAGCTTAGCGCCTAGTATGAGAACTTACCGATTCAAAGCCGTATTACAAAATGACGGCTGGTATGAGAATACATGTATAAGAGTAAATAGCTACGGTTTAATTGAAAAAATCGGGGCTGAAAAAGAATTTGAAGGAGATGAAATTGAAACGGTAAACGGCTTCGCATTGCCTGGGTTTCAAAATACACATAGCCATGCCTTTCAATACGCTATGGCCGGTGTTACTGAAGTTCAGATGGCAGGTAATAGTGCAGATGATTTTTGGTCATGGAGAGAAACCATGTACCAACTGGCTCTTACAATGGATCCCGAAGATGTTGAAAATATAGCTGCTATGCTGTATAGTGAAATGGTGCAACATGGCTATACGCATGTGGCAGAGTTTCATTATTTACACCATGATAAAAATGGCAAGCCTTATGCTAACCTTGCTGAGCATGGAGATAGGTTAATTGCAGCGGCAGAAAAAGCTGGTATAAGAATAACATTGGTACCGATGTTTTATCAAAAAGGAGGCTTTGATCAAGCTCCTCAAGAAAGACAAAGGCGTTTTATAAGCTCTACAACAGATGAATATTGGAAACTACTAGAAGCTTCTAATATGTCTACCTTATTTTATGATGGAGCTTCAATAGCTTATGGCATTCATAGCTTAAGAGCCGTAAGCTCGGATGATATTATAACTACAATAGAGCAAGGCCCGAAAGGTATTCCTTTTCATATTCACATTGCAGAACAACTAAAAGAAGTTGAAGATTGTAAAGCGCATTTAGGCGCTCGTCCGGTAGAGTGGCTGTTGAATAATGTAAACGTTAATCACTCATTTCATTTAGTACATGCCACGCATTTAACTAATAGTGAAATCATAAATTTGGCAAAATCTGGAGCCCACGTGGTGGTTTGCCCATCTACGGAAGGAAATTTAGGCGATGGCTTTTTCAGGTTAACAGATTATCAAGAAGCTGGCGGAAAATGGTCTATCGGAACTGATAGCCATATAGGGTTGAGCCCATTAGAAGAACTACGCATATTGGACTACGGCCAGCGTATGATATCACACAAAAGAAATACATTTGCGGCAGGTGGAGTGGCCAATACAGCCATTGAACAATGGCTAACCAGTGGTAGAAATGCCATGGGCCACAGTGAAAATTCTTTTTTTAGAGAAGGAAAGCCTTTAGACGCTGTAGTTTATGAAGCCGATTCACCACTTTTAAACTGCTGCAGTAATAAAAATTTATTGCCTACTATCATGTATTCTCAAGGACGTGTAAATACTTTGGGTACGCTGGTAAGAGGCAAATTTGTAGTTAAACATCAGCATCACATTAATAAAGCTGAAATAGTAGATAAATTTCAGCAGAGCATGAAAAAGCTAAATATTAGATAAAAAAGAAGGCAGATTTAAAATCTGCCTTCTTTTTTATATCAATACTTTTAAGTCACTCATCATTTGTCTGGTGTCATTAAAATAATCATTAACTACATCAGATTGATCAGCAAGGCTTACATTATCCTCAATAGAATTAATGTCTTGCTCTAGCTTGTACATATCTCTATCCACTTCTTTATTAACATCAAGATCAATATCATCAAACAAAGTATTAGCCTGTGTTAATAAATCTTTTAAGTCCTCTGCAGAAGCTTGCGTATCAAAGTTGTTTACTGCTTTGTTAAAATCCAGTACATCATCTGCCTCTAAAGCTGTAACCTCACTAAGGTCATCAAAAGCTCGCCCCATTCTAGTCAAAGCATTTTTCGCATATTCAGTTGGGTTGTCAGCAGGCGCATGCTCCACAAATGATATATAAGCATCAATAGCCCTGAGCTTTCGCTCTCGGTTTAACTTACCAGAGATTTGTGTCTCACTTTCCCTTACCACTTTTTCATGTTCTAGTGTGGCTTCACTTTCAGCTGCCATAAAGTACTGATATCCTAGAAAAGCCACACATGCCAAGATAAAACCTACAAGAAGGCCTCGGCTTGTTTTTCTATTATCACTCATAGCTGTATTATTTACATTCAATAATTATTATAACAGCTAAAAATGAGCTTTGTTAAGTAATTATCAAGATTACTTGCGTTTGTAATAATATAACATGGCCTCAAGTCCAAGAGGTTCTTCGCTTAAAGTAAAGAAACCAGATCCGTCCTTTTTCCATGCGATGGCTTCGCCTTGAGGTTCGGCAGTATATGGAATTTCTGAAGGCTCTTTCATTAATGCATCAGCTATGCTAGTATTAGCATCTCTATTCCAATAGTAAATTTTGCTATATGTTTTTATAAGAATCTCTAAGCCATCAGAAGAAATATCTCCTGCCACCACATTATTAAGCGGAATAGTACACACCTTTTCCATCTTATTATCTTTATCAACAGCTTGTGGATAAACTACCTTATACACAGAAACACTCTTTTCTCGTTTCGACACTATGTATAAATCCTTAGTTAACGGATCCACCATTAAACACTCAGCATCTCTTTTTCCATCAGGATAAACGATAGATATCTTGTCCACCTTACTCACCACTTTCTCTGTACCAGGCATAGGCTCTTCAAAACGATAGATATATTTATCTTCAAATCGAGCCAGATTATCGCCTGTTTCAGCAATGTAGATATAATTCTTACCTTTTTCCGGTCCAGGTCCGGTGGCTATATCTTCCCAGTCTCGGTTCTTTACTCCTTGAATTTGGTATGTACCCTTGTCTTTACCATGCTCATCTATAAGAAAAATGCGCGGTTTACCACCACTATCGTTATGAGTCCATAACATACCTGCATTATTTATGCCCTCAGCTATTCCTGAGGCTTCATTAATAGCAGGGTTTTCAATCTGACCTTGAGAAACACCTGTTTCAAAACTTTTTGAGATGGCATCTACAATTTCTTCCGATATGCCTGCTCCACAGGCGGCCACTACCGCTAAGGCGGAAAGCCAGTACTTGGGTTTTAAAATATTCATTTCAAAGTCATATTAATTGTTTCAATCATTTTTTTTCCACTTATCAATAATTCTCATAGCCTCCTTTTCATCACCCCAACCGTTAGTCTTCATTTTCCCAACTCCTTTATAACTTGTAAACCATTTTTCTATAATGGCAAGGGCATTAGGATATTGTTTATCAAGGCAAGCGAAATCTTCACACTCGATAATTCTTAAATTTTCAGCAGCGGGCACGGCTATTATTTTGTCATCTTGCTCCCCTCTATCAATAAGATGTAGTACTCCCACAGGAATTACTTCAAGCAAAGTAGCTTGAGGCAAAGTTTCAGAAACCACCAGTATGTCTAAAGCATCTCCGTCACCACCTCTGGCAGTATCCATTAATGTGGAAGGAATAAAACCATAATTACCCGGATAAGGTAAGAACTGAATAATCCGACCTTTGCCATTTATGGTATCAAGTTCAAATTCGCCCGTAGTTGGGTTAAACTCAAATTTCTTGTTCGTTCCAGCAGGAATTTCAACCACCATTTGAATAAATCCGTCCTCACTTGTAGTAGGTGCGTTATAATTGTTACCACTACACCCATATATAACGCAAGTTATCAATAAAAGATAATTAAAAATACCACGTTTGTTGTTGAACATAATTAGACTTTTAAATTTAAAATTTTGATTCACCATTTATATTAATGTTAAAAATAGACAAGTGTTAGAGGTATAGAAGATTAAGACCGAAATCCATTTCAATTCAAAATTAAATTTATGAAAACCATTGCTAATACATTTTTTTTCATAAATTTAAGGCGTTTAAGGTTGTAAATTGTTTCATCTCGACTTTGAACATATAACTGATAGCCAGATTTTGTTAAGTACGACCAACAAATCTGGCTATCAGTCTTTTTACTCATCTCCACATTTCACATTCATTTCTACTTCCACTGTTAATCTATAAACATAAGGCTGTTGATAACTAATTATTTATATACATAAAAACTGACTAATCAGTCTAAAAGTTGAGAAACATGCTTAATGTGATTATTTATACACAAATTGATGTTAATTAACATTAAAACGATTGACTAGACAGTCTAAATATTTGGATATATAAAACTGTACTACGCAGAAAAATTAAATGACTAACATTCGTCATATCTTTACTTATATATTTTTTCTAATTTCGTGCCTGCTTATAAATCACACTAAATAATTATGAAAGGCTTCAAACTATTACTACTAAGCATACTCATTTTACTAATAACTTTTTTAACACCTTTATACATACAGCTTGATGCAGCCTATTCTCCATTTACTATTTCAGGTTTAAGCATCAGTTTGTTGATAAGTATTGTTGGCTTATTACTTGGCCTTAAAGATAGTGAACCCGAAAACCGCACTTTTGGAAAAATGGGCAACCTACTATTAATAATCTTTTCAATAGCCATGCTATTTCATCACATTAATAACCCAAATGCAGGTAAGCAAACATCCATCAGCCAACAAGATTTTAATGATTTAATGATACGTGAACTATCCAAAACCTCTCCAACAGTAAAATATAGTTTGCCGTCAGATACCGCATTTTCAAGTAAGATTTATAATATGAAATATTGGCTTGAACAAGATGATCGACTAGCGGCCATTGCAGAATATAATGGTCTGCAATATGAGAAAATGTTTAATTACGACATTGGAGAGATTGATTATTTAAGAGAATTTGAATCCATCAACGATATGGGAAAGCTAAGCTTTGAGTTTGATGATAGAAATACAGAAGGTACTAAATCTGTGGATGTGATGGTTAAGGCTATTTTCAAAAAGGATTCAGTACAATTTGATACAACTTATAAATCTACATTTACATATTACTTAAAAGAGGATTCTATTGGATACAAAAAAGGATACCTATAAGTATCCTTTTTAATTTATATATTTTCAGCCATCTCGGCTTTTCGTCTCCTCTCCTCTTTGTAGCCTTCTAGCTCCTCTCTCAATAACAGCAATTCGCTTTCTCGCTCCGACAATTTTTCTGTTTGTTGCTCTGCCTCATGTACAAGATTCTTCATGTTTTCTGAAGACTGTTTACTGGCAATAATATTGGCAATATTATCGGCTACATTTTCTACAAACTCAATTTCATGTTTTGCAAACTCGCTAAACGAAGCTAACTCCAATGCACCTACTATTTCTTCTCTTATTTTAAGAGGTACTATTAACACACACGAAGGTGTAGCTGCACCTAGCCCACTAGTAATTTTAACGTAGCTTTCAGGTATATCCGTTACGTAAATTGTTTCTCCTTCTAATATTGCCTGCCCCACTAAGCCTTGCCCAGCATTTAATTTTTCTTCAACAAATCTCTTTTTCTCATAAGCATAAGTAGCTATTCTGTAAATATCTTCATCCTCTCTAATAATATACAGTGCCCCCTGATTCGCCATCAAATATTTAGTCATTTGAGATACTATGTCATCACCTAATGCTTGAATATTATCAGACTCATTTTTCAGTATTTCAGTGAATTTTGCTAACCCTTCATTTGACCAATTAATCAGGCTTTGCTTTTGTTCAGAATCAATGAGTTGTTCTTGCATATCAATAATTGAACTGGCCAAAACATCATTATTAAAACGGTCATCATATTTAATTTTCAAATTTCCTTTACCTAATGATCGAGCAAAATTTACAGCTGTTTTTATTCTTTCAACCAATTGATTTAATGCCTTCTTAGTTTCTGCTAGTTCATCGTTAGATCTCGTTTTCAAATCATCAGGAAAAACACCATTTGAAAGATCGACCATTGCATCTTTAATTTCTTTTATACTTTTGGTAATAAGTCCTGAATATACCAACACCAATAAGAGTCCCACCACCAACTGACCGGCAAACAGAGCAACTATCAACATTATACTTTTAGAAGTTAAACTATCTGTTTTATATTGAATATGATTGGTCAGTTTTAAAATATCGCCTTCCACTAAAGCTGCTTCATCGTTAATTTTACCAAGCACACCAACACTATTACTTAAACCAATATTTTCTTCAAGTTTAACAATCTCATTAAATAAACTCTGGTACATTCCGAGGCTAGCAATTATATCATTCTTTTCGAAATCAGAATTGTTTGTATTGCCTATATCGTTTTTGAAATCAACTACTGCAGTATTGAACTTATTCAAATATTTCATGTCCTTACGGAGAAAGAAATCTTTTTCGTGCCTCCGCAACATGAGCATATCTGCAGCATTAAAATTATAGGTAGAGTTTTCCACAGTATGAATGGCTTCTCTTAGTTTGCCCTCTAATCCATAATCTTGAAAACCTCTAATTTTATAAAGTTCAACTAAATCATTAAACAGAATATGATAGTTATCCACATGCTCCTTCAGCTCTGTTAAAAAATGATCAGATTCAGGATCTTCGAAATACTTTAAATCAGACAACATTTGTAAATCTACTTTAACAGAATCCATAGTACCGTTGAAACTTTTAATCAGTTTACTTTCTCCTGTTTGTAGAAATTGATCGTCTTTAAAACCTCGGTTAGCAAAATCTTTTAAATGCAAGTCAGTATTTAAAACCATAATATGAGTTCTGTCTACCACACTTCTAAGTTCTCGCAAATCGAGAATAGAATTGATAGCAGAAATAGTGAGGATTACCAACAGCACCGAAAGTAGTAGTATAGAACCAAACGCAAGAAGCAATTTTGTTTTGATTCTCATTTTTTTGAAAATACTTTTCATCATCTAAAATCAACCATTAAACCATACAAAAGTAAACGTATTTTCAGAAATACGTTGCTATCTCATTCATTATGATTGCATTATGATAACATGAAGATGAATTAACGTGATCTTTAATTCCAACAAAAAATACTAATAACTAACCACTTGCATAATTATTCTATCACTAAAGTGGCATTTTAATTAATTTTTCAAAAAAATGTTTTTTTCATGAAATTATTGATGAGCCTAATGGTCTGCGGGCTAATTTATATACCTTGTTTTGCACAACAAGATAGTATAGCTGTTGCAGACACTGTATCTCGCGAAGAGACAAAAAAAGAATTGCCCCTTTCTGCCGAAAGGAAAATAAAAATCGAAACGGACGAAGCCTCTTGGATTTCGCTTGATGTAAGCCCAGATGGTAAACAGATAGTTTTTGACATGCTAGGTGATTTGTACCTTTTGCCCATTGAAGGCGGAAAAGCTGAAAAACTAACTGAAGGAATGGCCTTCGATTCTAACCCTCGTTATAGTCCTGATGGAAAAAAAATAGTTTTCATCTCTGACCGAAGTGGTGGCGAAAACGCTTGGACTATTGACCTTAATGATAAATCTACCAAACTCATAACAAAAGGAAATAACAACACTTACCAATCTGCAGAATTTTCACCTGATGGCAAATACATTGTAACTGCCCAAGGAACCAGAAATTTGAAACTTCATATCTATCACATAGACGGGGGATCGGGTGCAGCCATCATAAGCAAACCTGAATATTTAAAAACTGTGGAGCCCGCTTTCAGCACCGATGGAAGATACATTTGGTATTCGAAAAGAAATTCTGGCTGGGAATATAATGCAGGTTTACCTCAGTATCAGTTAGCCACTTATGATCGTGAAACAGGAGAATCTTCTGTTGTTACTAACCGATATGGATCGGCTTTTACTCCAACCTTATCGCCTGATGGCCAATGGCTGGTTTATGGAACTAGATACAATGTAGAAACCGGATTAATTTTAAGAAATTTAAAAACAGGAGATGAAAAGTGGTTGGCGTATCCTGTACAAAGAGATGAGCAAGAATCCATAGCACCTCTTGGAGTTTTGCCAGCCATGTCTTTTACACCGGATAGCAAAAATCTAATTGCATCTTATGGAGGAAAAATTTATAGTATACCCATAGCAGGTGGTGAAGCCACAAACATTCCTTTTGAAATTGATACTGAAATAGAATTGGGCCCACAACTAAAATTCACCTATCCTATTTCCGACAGCACAGAAATGACCGTTACTCAAATTAGAGATGTGCAAATTTCTCCTAATGGAAATCAAGTTGCCTTTACTGCTCTAAACGAATTATATGTTATGGATTTGCCAGATGGCCAACCACGAAAAATAACAAATTTTGATTTTAATGAAGCTATGCCAAGCTGGAGTCCTGATGGTAAATATTTAGCTTTTGTTAGTTGGCAAGCTGCAGAAGGTGGGCATATTTATAAAGTGAATACCAAGGGAAAAGCCAAACCTATTCAATTAACAAAAGTACCCGCTACCTATACTTCCCCTGCCTGGAATAATACTGGCGATAAAATAGTTTTTCTTAAAGGTGCCAGACAAAATTTTTTAAATAGTACAGGACCCGTTGGTTTTAAAACACAAGAGGACATCTGTTGGATAAGTAGCAAAGGTGGCGAAATAAATTTTATAGATAAATCTAAAGGCAGGAGTTATCCACACTTCACCAACAATAGCGACAGAATATTTTTATATAGCGGTGGTAAAGGTCTAGTATCTATTAGATGGGATGGAACTGATGAAAAAGAAATTTTAAAAGTTACCGGAATCACGCCTTATGGATTTGGAATTAGCGGACTCGATTTGCATGATCATTCTATTTTACACACTGAAGATGCCGAAGCTCCTAGCAAACCTTCAAATGCAGGATTAATTTTAATGGCACCGGAAGGTGATCAAGCTTTGGTACAAATTCACAATGAAATATATGCTGTAACGGTACCACTCATTGGTAAAGATGTGGTAAAAATAGCTGTTGCAAATCCTGCAAATGCGGCATTTCCAGCAAAAAAACTTACTAAGATTGGAGGCCAATTTCCTAGCTGGGGGCACCAAGCCAAAAAAGTTTATTGGGCTATCGGTAATGCATTATTCAGCTACGATCTGGATGAAGCCAAACAAATTGACCTAAAAATAGAAGCAGAAAAAGAGGCTAAAAAAGATGATGGAAACAGTGCCGATGATAAAAAAGAAGAAAAGGGTACAAAACCCTATGAAGCCAACGAACTTAGAATTAAAGTTAAGGTAAAACGAGATGTACCACATGCGAAAATTCTTCTTGAAAATGCAAGGGTCATCACCATGGCTGGAGATGAGATAATTGAAAATGGTGACATATACATTGTGGATAACCGAATTGTTGATGTTAAAAAGCATGGTGAAATAGCAGTTGGTCAGGATGTTGAAAGAATGGATTTTACAGGAAAAACTATTTTGCCCGGTTTTGTTGATACACACGCTCACCTAAGACCAGCTTGGGGTTTAGAAAAAAATGAGACATGGCAATATGCAGCTAACTTGGGCTATGGGGTAACCACAACTCGAGATCCACAAACTGGAACTACAGATGTACTTACCTATGCAGACATGGTGGAAAGTGGAAAAATGGTTGGGCCTCGAATTTACTCCACGGGACCTGGTGTTGGATTTTGGGCTTATAACATTAAAAACCTAGATCAAGCAAGGGATATTCTAAAACAGTATTCTGAATACTACCACACCAAAACAATTAAAATGTACATCACGGGAAATCGACAACAAAGGCAGTGGATAATTATGGCTGCGAAAGAACAAAAGTTGATGCCTACTACTGAAGGAGCCCTGAATTTTAAACTGAACATGACTCAGATAATTGATGGATATCCAGGTCATGAACATAGTTTTCCTATATATCCATTGTATAAAGATGTTGTAAAATTTGTTAGCGAATCACAAACTGCCTACACTCCTACCCTGCTTGTTTCTTATGGTGGACCTTGGGCTGAAAATTATTATTACGAAAGTGAAAATGTGCAGTACGATAAAAAACTAAATTACTACACTCCGAAGTCAGAATTAGATGCGAAAACAAGAAGAAGAAAAGCGGGCTGGTTTATGGATGAAGAATACGTTTTTGAAGATCATGCAAAATTTGTAAAAGATTTAATTGATGCAGGCGGATTGTCAGGAATTGGTTCTCATGGTCAGTTACAAGGTTTGGGATATCATTGGGAATTATGGTCTGTACAATCTGGCGGGTTAACCGAACACGAAGCTTTAAAAATTGCCACAATTATTGGAGCGGAAGCCATTGGTTTGCAAAACGATCTTGGTTCTATCGAAAAAGGTAAGGTAGCTGATTTGTTAATTTTAGATAAAAATCCGTTAGAAAATATTAGGAACAGCAACACCATTAATTTGGTGATGAAAAATGGAAGATTATATAAAGGTGATGACTTATCCCAAGTTTATCCACAAAAGGTAGAGGCTAATTTCAAATGGCATCAACCAATACCAAAAAACCTTCCTGGAATTAAATAAGCAATATTTTGAGTTATTAGAGACCGGCAAATGCCGGTCTTTTATTTTCAGAAATGTTGATAATCTCTAAGTTATCCACATGGGATGGCAAACCATATTGATTATAACTTTTCCAGATGTGCTCAATATACCAGTTTGGTTCAGCTCCCCATCTGTTATCCTCCAATTTTCTCTTTAAAAACAATGACTTTTCTATTTTGAGAAAATACCTTTTGTCATAGAGCTGGTTCAAATCGAAATCATAAAACGCCAACAAGCCTTCTACAATAATCACCTTGGCGGAGCAAGTGTGAATATGTGCTAAAAGCTTTTTGAAATTGATAGACTTTGGATGTTCCCAATCTGTTCTATCTTTAATTTTTGGTATTTGATTTTCAGGATAAGCAAAATCA
Organism: Fulvivirga sp. AWR4_260; assembly: GCF_056158185.1. NCBI lineage: Bacteria > Pseudomonadati > Bacteroidota > Cytophagia > Cytophagales > Fulvivirgaceae > Fulvivirga > Fulvivirga sp. AWR4_260. Next base: position 1,075,656 of record NZ_JBSWSU010000001.1, on the reverse strand, counting down.
TCTTGATGAAAAATATGAACATCATCAAATGATTTGGCCAAAATATGAGCAAACGTAGTTTTGCCAGCCCTACTCACTCCTCCTATTCCAATTACCATAGTTCCGTCTCTCTTGTTTGAGTAATTAGCACTTGGTCTATGCTAATGATTAGCGATCTCATGGCATTAAAAATTTTAGCTAAATCAAATTCCGGCATACAGGCTGAAGACAAACTAGATATTCTAAGCGATTTTAAGCGTGGTTTAAGAAACTTATACATTTTATTCGACCCAATACACCAAAGCATTCTTAGAACGGCTTAAAATAATACTTAATTTTTGAAATCGTCAAAACGAAGGCTTTATACAGCGCACAGAAATTAGTATTGCTGGCTAACGTCCGTATAATCTCCTCTGAGGGCCCTAAATCGCTTTCTTGCTTCGGCTACAAAAACACTTCCGGGGTATTTTGTGAGAAAGTCTCTATAAATCTCCATTGCTTTTTGCTTTTCGTTCAGCTGCTTGTCATAAATTGAAGCAATCATAAAATAAGCATCATCACTTAAGATATCGTAATCATACTCTTCCACAATTTTAGAAAGCAACAGAATGGCTTCCGAAAATTTGCCTTGTTTTTTCATTATTTCAGCTTCTTTCCACAAAAGCTCATCGGTTAAACTATGGCCTGAATACTGCTTCAACATATTTTTAATTTCTGATAATGCGCTATCTTCCTTATGCTGAAACAGCAAAAGTTCTATAGCAGCATAATTTTTCATTGCGGTTTCTGAAGAATCTAGCGCCACATTGTCTTTGATTAAAATACTTAAAGCCATGGCATCATTGGCTATTTCCCTAGTAGTTGCTTCTTTCAGAATATCGAGATGTTCTTGAGCCAATTGAAAATCTCCTTTGAAGTAAGAAAGTTTAGCATTTTTCAATTTGGCTTCATATCCTAATGGCGATTCTTTATTGTCTTTTTCCACTTGGGAGTACAGCAATGTAGACTCCCATGGTTGTGCATCCAACAAATAAATATCTCCTAAGTCTAATTTAGACTGAGCCACAATATCCGAATTTGCCCTTGGCGTATTTATGATTTTTTTTAACAATGTAATAGCTGAATCTCTTTGATCAAGATAAAATGCATGCAATAGTGCTTTGCTCCGCATAGCTTCCAAAGTACTACTACTCATTCCTGATTCATCTATAAATTCCTGATAGTCTTCAATAAGAATTACTATATCGTTGAGTTCTACAGGATAGGTATTTTTCACTTTCTGCTCATAAGCCTTTATCAAATACATTTTAGCGAGCATTTGATTGTGCGAATCGGGAAACTCATTAATCACATAATCGAAAATTTTGATAGCAGTATTGTAATCTTTGTTATCGAGAGCAATGAATCCTATATTCAAAGATTTTGCTCCACCAGTTTTTAAACGTTTATCCACAGCACGTGCCTGAACAAAGGCACCATAAAAATTTTTCTGCTGAAGGTTAACCCAAATCAATAACTCAGAGAAAATTTGACTATCCGGATTTTTTTGAATTTTATCCAACAGTAAATTTTCCAAAGCCTCATATTCTTCGGGAGTGGTCAAAAGATTTTGAAGGGTGTTTTCAACATAGGCCACATTAGACGGATTTTGAGTAATGTAATTTAAATACTCTTCCACCATTTCATCTTTTTTGTTCATAATACGGTAAAGGTTGGCTAGCTCCAATCCAAATGCCGCGTCATTAGAAGAATTTTTTCTGGCTTGTTGATAAGTTAAAACAGCGTATTGGTTCAGCTGCTTATTGATAAAATACTCAGCAGCTACTCTTGTATGGAAAGTATTACCTTTTATTTCAGCAATAATATCTTTAAAATATTTGTCGGCTTTTTCTTCTTCAGCTTGATATTGATACAGCAAACCTAAGTCTAAGCGGTATTCCAGTTCGGCCGGAAATTTTTTGTTGAGATTTTTTATGTACTTTTCAGCTTCTTTAAAATCGCCAGATTTCAATAGAAGGAAATAATAATTACTGTGGATAAGTGAAATATTGCGCAAATTTTTCGCAAGGTCTTCGTAAAGACTTTTAGCCTTTTCAAATTCACCTTTAGAATAATATTCATTAGCCAACTGTACATCTACATTGTTTTGAGCTTTTAAAGAAAAGCTTAAAACACAAAGTAGAGTAATGAGTCCGATATATCTTTTCATGTTATTCACACTTTCAACATCCCTATATTATAATATATATATATTAATTAAAGTTTATTATTATTTATTATGCTGTGGATAAGTGGATAAATGAGTAAAACTAAATTTGGATATATAACTTGTTTATCATTTTAACACTTATCAAATATTTATCCACACAGAAAAATTAGTTTAAAGTACTGATTTTCATTAGTTTATAATTTCAATCAACATTCTAGTTCACATTGTGGATAATGAATGTGAATTTGTTGTAAGTGTGGATTACCTGAAGGAAAACTCTGAGTTGTTTTAGATAATCCACACATCTTAGTTCAATTTTTAAATTCTTTTCTGTTTCCCACATTAGCGTTTGAGATTTCCACACATTATTATGTGGGTTATCCACACTAAAACTCGAAGTTGTTAGGACCTAATTCCCAATTAGCTCTTAGTGTGAGTTTCTCATTTCCTTCCGATGTACTGTAAAACTTGATTTCTTCTGGCTCTTTATTAAATAGAATATTACCCAAATCCCATTTTTGATTCCCATTGTTGTCAATGAGAGCTCTTAGTTTATAATCACCAGGAGTTACATTATCAAACCTAAAGTCCTTTCCATTATACACCTGCCTTACTACCTCTCCTTTTTCGTTTGTTAGTTGTAGATAATAGCTTGGTTCGTTAGTTTTTACATTAACTATAATTGTACCCAGTTGATTAGGTGTAGTAAATGAGAGGGCTTCTTTAATGGTTGTAGAGCTATCATTCTCTGCGCTTATAAAGGTGCCTTTCATTACGTAGAAATAAGGTGCTATCTGTACTTTCTTTTTGGCTTTGGAAGTATCTGCCTCGTTAGAATGGTTGTATCTTTCTGAAGCGGTTATATTTTTATCTTGCTGAACAAATAGGCTTGGGTCTATGCTATAATTTAAATGAGCGGTATCTCTGTACATGTTCCACGTGAAGTCTTCAGCTGTAAACATTTTTATGTTAGCCGAATCAAGAAATAAGTAAACGGTGTCATCTACTATTTCTTTCACAGGTTTGTTAAATGTGAATTCGGCTTTCAATACTGGAGTAATACTTAGTATTTTTTTTAGGTTATGCTTTTGAGTAAAAGTGGCGGGTTTTCTATCTGTTGTTTCAAATTTTATATAGGTAGTGTCCGTACGCTCCGCCAGAGATGAATCTGTGGCTGTTAAAATACCTTGTATACTATCGGTGAGATTAACATTATTATAAAACTGAACTGTATTGTGATTTTCATTGTCAATGTTGTACAATATATCATGTCCAGTATTATTCAATATAATTTTATCTATGTATTTGTTGTATTTTATATTGAACGTGGTGCCTGTTTGTCTGCCTCTTTGAAACTCTAAAGGTCGCACATCCATGCTATATACAGGGATTAGAATGTTGTTTTGATTACTATCTAATTCAATGATATCTGACTTAAAACCATAACTTTCTGATTTACTGTCCAGCATCAAATTCTTATTTTTATCGTTTAGAGCATATATTTTATAACTCCCTGCTTTGATATTCTGGATTTTAAAGTTTCCTTCTTCATCTGTTTTGGTGAGATAAATAGGTTTTCCGTTAAAGACATCTACTGTGTCTTTACTGTCATATAATGATACAGTTATGTCCTTTTTGGGCTGATTGGTGTACAAGTCATAAACGTTCCCCCCTACTTTGAGAGAATCTAGAAAATCCCCAGTACTGAATGCTAAAATCAATTCATTTGCTGGATTGCCCTCAGTAATGTCTTTTACAGCTTCTCTAAAATTGATTGAATATGTGGTATTATCTTTAAGAGGTTCGTCAAATTCAAGAATAACTTTGTTCTTTTTGTATTTTACCTCGTACTCGGAATCTAATGTGGGCGTTATTATTATTTGTTCCTTGGCTTTATCTAGTTTAATATACTCATTGAACTCCAACACTATTTGCTCACCTTTAAAATTAGTAGATTCATGCTTAGGTATTGAATTTTCTAATTCAGGTGGTTCCTCATCTTTAGGCCCGCCTGTTGGTGATGATTGATTAGCACACGCGTATAATAAACACAATGTTGGTATTAAAACATAACGTGATATTATTCTCATTTCTTTTTAATGATATAGATTAAGCTTGAGTAATTTTTATTATTGGCCCTAGCATAGTTATTGGCTTTCAATCCTTCTAACAATGCTTTTGGGTATTTCATAATACCGGTGCCAGTATTTGATTCACTTAGTAGAGAAACGTAAAATGAATCAAGTTTCATTGGTAGCACCTCTATTATTCTAAATTGATGCAATTCCATTAAGTGATGCATGGTACTTTGATTAAAATGATACAAATGACGAGGAACATCATAGGCGGCCCAGTCAGCACCATAATCTTCTGCATCCTTTGATTCATGGTTAGGTACTGCGATCATTAGCGTACCATTAGTGGCGAGTAGTTCGTATAATTTACCTACATACCAAGTTAAATCAGCTACATGCTCCAGTACATGCCACATGGTAATGACATCAAATTTTTCTGTGTGCAGTTCTTTTAAGTTAGTAAATATCGGTGCCTGAATGTTTTCAACAGATAGTTTACGAGCATTTTCGTCTGGTTCAATACCTGTTACAAACCAACCGTTATTCTTAGCTTCTGTTAAGAAATGACCTGTACCACAGCCTATATCTAGTAAATGACCTTTGCTACTATATTTATTAATCAGGCTTATTTTACTTTTTAAAGTAAATTTACGGGCTACTTTGTAAATAGCATTGGTGATATTGGTGGACTTGTCACTATGTGATATATAGTCTTCTGACTGGTAATATTTACCCAGTTCCTCATCTTTAGGTCTTGGATTGGTAAATATTAGATCACATTCGTTACATCTGTCTAAATTAAATGTTTCCTTAGACACCGAATAGTCCTTACACTTGAGATAATGTACGTAGTTATTACTGCCGCATGCAGGACATTGACTTAATTCTTTTAACATTACTTGCTTAAATAAACCATTAATATTGATATGTCAGCTGGTGATACTCCACTGATTCTTGTTGCCTGCCCTATTGTTTGTGGTTGCACCTGCTTTAGTTTTTCTCTGGCTTCAGCTGAGAGTGCTTTTATCTCATCATAGTTGAAGTTGGCTCTTATCTTTTTATTCTCTAATGATTCCATCTTTTCTGCCAGTTGCTTCTCCTTATCTATGTAACTGTCATACTTGACCTGAATTTCAGCTTGCTCTAGCACATGGTTAGAATACTGATTCATGTAATTATCAATAGCCGGGTCTAAAGATTTTACCTGATATATGTTTAACTCTGGCCTCTTAAGTAATGAGATTATAGGACCTCGTTGCTTTAATGTAGCAGACTTAAATTCTTCAAGTTTAGGGTTCGCTATATTGGGTTCAATTCGTTTTTGGTTCAGATCATTGATAAGATGTGCTACCTGTGTTTTCTTATCATTAACATTTTTTAGACGCTCATCAGAGGCTAACCCTATGTTGTGCCCTTTTTCAGTTAAGCGTATATCCGCATTGTCTTGTCTTAAAAGTATTCTGTATTCTGCTCTTGATGTAAACATACGATATGGCTCTTTAGTACCTTTATTTATAAGGTCATCAATGAGTACGCCTATATATGCTTCAGACCTCTTAAGGACAAATGGATCTTGTTCATGAACTTTGTTGTGGGCATTGATACCTGCTATTAAACCTTGGCAAGCTGCTTCCTCATAACCTGTGGTGCCATTAATCTGTCCAGCAAAGTATAGGTTGTCTACCAGTTTGGTTTCTAGAGTATTGTTTAACTGTGTTGGTGGAAAGAAATCATATTCTATGGCATAACCAGGTCTAAACATTTTGGCATTCTCAAAACCTGGAATCAAGCGTAGTGCTTTATGTTGCACATCTTCTGGTAATGAGGTTGAAAAGCCATTAACATATATTTCCACTGTATTCCAGCCTTCTGGTTCTACAAAGATTTGATGTCTTTCCCTTTCAGCGAATCTGTTGATTTTGTCTTCTATAGACGGGCAATACCTAGGTCCTAGCCCCTGAATTCGTCCATTAAACATTGGTGACTTTTCAAAGCCCGTTTGCAATGTTTCGTGTACATCAGAATTGGTGTAAGTAATATGACAGCTGCGCTGATGCTCTAAAGCCTGAGTTTCGTTACTGAATGAAAACTTTTCAGGGTTTTCATCACCGGCTTGTTCTTCCATTTTGGTATAGTCCAAAGATCTGCTATCCACTCTTGGAGGCGTGCCTGTTTTCATTCTACCTGATTCAAATCCTAGATTAACTAGATCTTCTGTAATGCCTTTGGCTGCTCTTTCACCAGTTCGACCACCACCAAAGTTCTTTTCTCCAATATGTATTAAACCATTTAAGAAAGTACCATTGGTGAGTACTACAGACTTTGCTTTTATTTCTAATCCTAAACTTGTCTTGATTCCAGCTGCTTTCCCATTTTTGACAATGATGCCAGTTACCATTTCTTGCCAAAAGTCTACATTAGGTGTATGCTCTAAAGCCAATCTCCACTCTTCAGCAAAACGCATTCTGTCGTTTTGGGTCCTTGGACTCCACATGGCAGGGCCTTTAGACTTATTAAGCATTCTAAATTGTATCATTGACTTATCTGAGATTATACCAGACATACCGCCTAAGGCATCTATTTCTCTAACAATTTGCCCTTTGGCTACACCTCCCATTGCAGGATTGCATGACATTTGAGCAATGGTATTCATGTTCATGGTTGCTAGCAAAACTTTCGATCCCATCTTAGCTGCTGCATGAGCGGCCTCACATCCAGCATGACCAGCCCCTACTACTATTACATCGTACTCTTCAAACATATTTTTAGTGTTCCACGTGGAACAGTTTTCATCTAATCTATAAACATAAAAAGTGTTCCACGTGGAACACCTTGTTTTTATTTTTTACTTACTGTAACTGTTCCACGTGGAACAGTTGTGTATTTATAGTGAAGTTATGCTCTCATCTTCCTTTTGTCGCATAACTGTTTTTTCTTCTGCAGTCTTGTCTTTATATCCTAATAGGTGTAGTGTTCCATGTATAAGGACACGAGCAAGCTCTTTTTTGAAGTCTAAATCCATGTCCTTTGCATTGTCCTCTACTCTTTCAATGCTGATGAATATGTCTCCTTCAATTTCTTTTTCTACTTCACTGTTGTCGAACGTGATAATATCAGTTAGAGTGTCGTGGTCTAGATACTCTACGTTGATATTGTGTAGGTAGTCATCTGAGCAGAATATGTAGTTTAATTCCTTTAATTCATAGCCCTCTTTAGTGATGATGCTTTTGATCCATTGATGGTGATGTTCTGGATCATGTAGTTCAAATTCAATGTCTTCAGTGAAAAAATTGATCATTAGTTTATATAGAAGTTAAGTTCTACAGTTTTGCCTTCGTCTTTAAATGTTACCTCGTCAGATAAATGCCTCATTAAAAAGATGCCTCTTCCTCCTGGTTTCTCTAAGTTTTCTGGAGATGTGGGGTCTGGAAGGTTCTTAAAGTCAAAACCTGGGCCTTCATCTTCAATTATAAATTTGATTAAACTGTCGTGTAGCGTTAATGATAGCGCTACATTCTTTTCTTTGTCTAGTTGGTTGCCATGTTTGATCGCGTTGTTAACCGCTTCAGTTACGGCAATCATAATGTTACCATAGATGTCATCATTCAATTGAAACTTCTCCTTGGCATTGTCAATGAAGCTTTCAATCATTCGAATGTTTTCTGATAACGATGGAATCTCAATTCTGATTGTATTCATCTAATTAGAGGTTAGGGTCTGTGCCTAGTCTTTTAAAATATTCGTTAACTTCTTTTTTATAATATGGGTACAGTTTCGGAGGAACTGTCTTTAATAATTCTATTTCTTTTTCCTTCATTTTAAAGTATTCTTCAAATGCTTTAGGCAATTCATTGTTGTAATCTTTAGCTGTTTCAGCTTCTCTTTTCTTCTCTTGTTCCTGCTCTCTCATAGCATCTTCAGCTTCTAGCATTCTAGTAAGGATCTCTTCTTGCCTTTTAATGGTCTCTTCTGTTAGTTGTTTGTTAACTAAATCTTTTTCAGTTTCCTCCATTTTCTGTGGTATACCTTGGCCTGGTTTATTGCCATTTCCGTCTTTAGGTAACCCTTCTTGCATCCCTTCCATTTGCTGCCTTATACGTTGTTGCTCTGCTGCAAGTTTTGCTAGTTCTTCAGAAAGCTGTCTGCCTGTCTTACCACTACGTTTTAGTTCGGATATTTTATTGTTTAATTGCTTCTGTAGATCACTTAAAGATGGCGTATTTCCTTTCTTCTCTCCTTTCTGGTTGCCTTTAGCATCGTTCATAGCGTTTTGCATTTGTTGAAGTACATCATCAAGCAATAAGGCTAAGTTATTCATAGATGTCATGGTAAATTGCTGCTCGGAAACAGCTACAGGTTTCTTCCTTTCTTTAATGGCATCTAAGCTGTTATTGATATGTCTGTTCATATCTCCAACCTCTCTTGTAACAAATGAACTAATTTGGAATACTCTTTTTGCTAAAGATAATAGACTGTCTTCTACAATTTTGGCATCATCTCTTAATTTAAGCTGCTCTTGCCCAAGGTCAACAAACCTAGGATCGCTTTGTTTTACGTTGCTAAATTCATTCATTAGAGCTTCTTCATCAAAAGAAAGGGTAATCAGGTTATGGATAATGTCACGCAGATGGTCTAGGTTTTCTTGCATCATGCTCATCTCCATGCCTTGCTGCATCTGTTCAAGCTTTTGTTTCATTTGCTTCATTTTCTGTGAAGCATTATTTTGTGATTGTTTGGCCTGCTTTCTTTTGTTTTTCTCTAATGATTCTTTCGATTTCTGTTGTTCTTCGCTTACTTCCTTTTGCTCTTCATCTGTGTTTGGTAAAGATTTAGGGCTTTCCATGTCTTGATTCAGCTCCTCTAACTCCTCTTGCTCTTTCTTAAGCTCATCAAATTCTTTGTTTAGCTCTTCTTGTTCTTTGCTTAATTCTTCTAAGTCAGTTTTCTTGTCCTCTGTCTGCTCACTGAGTTCTTGCTGTTTTTTAATTTGCTCATCAAGCTTATTAATCATTTGATCTAGTTTGTTCTCAAACTTCATCTTCTTGAATAGCTCCAAGGTTCTGTCTAGCTCTTTCTCTAGGTTATCTTCCTTGTTATTTATTTGGTCGAGCTTTTTCTGTATGTCTTCTATGTTTTCCTGATCCTCTAATAGCTTTTGAAGTTCTTCATAGAGCTTTTTAGTTTCTTCATCTAGTAACTCGTCCATTAGCTTCTGGAGTTCTTCAGCCTTTTTTTGAAGCTTTTCATCTTGCTCAGTAAAGCGATCCTGCTTTTGTTGATTCGCTTTGTTCTCTTCCTTGAGCTTTTCTATTGCTTTATTTAGCTCATCCTTCTTTTCAAGTATGTCCTTCAGCAGATTCTTTTCCTGCCATGTAAGCTCTTTCTTTCCTCTAAGTTTATTTTCAGCGTCTTTTATCTTCTTTTGTAGCTCTTTAGACTCTTTCAGTGTTTCTGATATCTCTTTTTCTGTTTTAGCTGTAGCTTGGTCTATCTTCTCTTGTACTTCTTGCGCTGTAGGTATTTTAAAAGAGAAAACACCTGTTTTTGTTGATTTTGATCCGTTTACTCCATCATTGTCCCAAACTTGTAAATAATATTGGAGTCCATCTCCCTTGTGGATATCGATAGAATCTAAATTCCATTGATAGAAGAATCTCTGACTACTCTGATTCGAATGGATGGGTATCTGAATGGATTTGTAATTTTTCTGTTCTGTATTCTTATAAAAGAGCTTTAATTGGGTTAGTCCATAATCATCAGAGATGTTACCGCCAAGTGCTATGTATTTAAACATGGTCGTATCTTGGAAGTTTTCTGAACTGATTTCTGGGTAGGCGTCTTTTATAACGTCTACCTTATATAGAATTTTCTCCTTATTGCTGCTGTACTTATTCTTTAAATTGAGGCTGTAAATTTGAGAATTAAAGAATTGTTTTTGATATATGAATTGATCCTCTTCTTTTCTATTGAATGCGTAAGGTTCATGTTTGCTGTCAAAATCTATAGCTAGGCTATCTGAGGCTATAGTGTTTATCTTCCATAAAACTTTGGACCCTTCTGGTATTTGTAGATTGCCTGTATTATTGAAAATTTCTCCTTTTCTAGATAAATACCGAGGAAACTCTACCTGAACAGTGAAATTTCCAATATTGGGTCTTGACACTACTGCAATGTCATAGTTCTGCGATGTAAAGCCTGCAGCTTCAAAATAAAGCGATTTGCTACTTTGTATTTTGTTAAAGGTGTAAGAGTATGTGTGTCCCTGCCCTTTTTCCAGCTTTATTTTTCTGCTGTTTTGCACCATATAAACCATTTCTGGCATAGCTTCTCCTTTTAGCTTTAGCTGTAGGTTGAAGTCTTCATTTTTAAAAGCAGTAAGGTCTTGGTTTATTACTTCAAATGTAAACGGTGCCTTTGGAGCAAATTCTTCGTTGTATTTCAGTATTCTTTCTGAAGATGCTGTTAATAGTGAAGGTTGTATGAAGTATAAAACCGCGATAATTAAAACTGGTACTATCAAATACTTATATAGAGAACTATTCTTTGAGGTATCAACGGCTTCAGAGAAATTATACTGATTAATAGCTGCATCTTTTTGATGTATACTAGCTTCAACTAAACTTCCACTCAAATTATTTAATTGAATGATATTCAATAATTTATCGCTCACTTCAGGGAAGTGAATCCCAATGTTTTTTGCAGCATCCTCATCAGAAATTACTCGACTTTTAGAGTTAAGTTGAAATAATGGGTATAGTACATAAACAAAGAGAGCCACAAGTGTGGCTGCAATGAATAGGAATAGTAAAGATGCCCTTATGATAGAGCCGAATCTGAAAGAGTATTCGAGTAAATTAAATACTACAAACATGGATAACACAAACCCGAGAGAAATGAACATTCCCCTAAGTGCTATATTTTTATAGTACTTCCTTTTATAAGATTTTATCTTATCAGATATTTGATTGCTATTACCTTTCATTTTATAGAATCCCTTTTTTGTGGGTTATCCTATCATTGATTTTGTTCAATATATACGCTTTTCTACTCTTGTTAGTTCACAGTCTTTGTGCTGATTCGGATAAATATACGTGCATCTATTTTTTAAACCAAAATGGGCATATCATCCGGCTTGGATGGAAATGCCCATTTCAACTTGAAAATATTCGATTACATGCATTTTGAGCATCTTTTCTTGTTCTAAGAGATCAAAGTGAGGTAATTTTTTTACTAGTTTCCAATGTGGCCAGCCCTGCTCATCTAATCCTTCTAGTTCATAGAAGCCAGAAAGACTTAATACTTTGCAAATGGCTATATGCATGAGATCTTGTTTTTCCTCTTTACTAAATATTTTTTTGCCCTTGCCGAGCTCCTGAACACCTACTAAAAACAATACAGCATTTAAATCCTTTGGCTTTTTGCCTATGATTTGTTCTAATTGCTTTAATAGCTGTTGCCAGGTTCTTTCTAGCTCCAGATCTTTTTTAATCATCCCTTATGGTTTTCTAGTTCTTCCCAATATTCAACAGCTCTTCTCAAATGTGGTATTACAATAGTCCCTCCTACTAAATTGGCTATTGCAAAAGATTCAAATACTTCGTCTTTAGTTAGCCCTATTTCATGACATTTACCTAAATGATAGCTGATACAATCATCGCACCTCAATACCATGGATGCAACTAGCCCTAAGAGCTCCTTAGTTTTAACATCTAAGGCACCTTCTGCGTAAGCATTCGTGTCTAGGTTAAATATCCTTTTTATCACTTTATTGTCGGCCGAAAGAATCTTATCATTCATTTTGGCGCGGTAATTATTAAATTCTTCGACTTTATTCATTATCTTCTAATACTTTAATCGGCAAATATATTGATTCTCACAAAATGCTAAGTGATTTCGTATCATTGTTCTTTCCTAATTGCTGTCTTATCTGTAATAATGGATTGGTTAAAGGCGAACGCTTTATTTGTGAAGTCTGTCAGGTAGAGCTTCCTAAAATAGATTTCACTTCTCCTCAATCTAACTTTGTAATACAGAAATTCTATGGGAAAGTTCCTATGCAGCATGCCCTTTCCTACTATAAATTCAATAAGCAAAGTCACGTACAGAAAATGCTGCACAAACTTAAATACGATAATTACCCCGATCTAGGTGTCTATTTGGGCGAAAAGTTTGCTATTGAGTTAAATGAAGCAGATTGGCTGAGTGAATATGACCTTTTAATACCCGTTCCCTTGCATAGAAGTAAATTAAGACGAAGAGGTTATAATCAGAGTACTAAAATTGCCGAAGGCTTAGCATCTATAACCGGTATTCCTCTGGTTGAAGAAATATTGGAGAGACGTATCAAAACCCAGACTCAAACGAGAAAAACGAGACGTCAACGTTGGGAAAATGTGGAATCTATATTTACAACTTCTGTTCAGCAGCTTAATCAGTCCTGTCTTATAGTTGATGATGTCATTACTACTGGTGCCACAGTTGAGTCATGTGCTATTGAGTTGATCAAAATCGGATGCCCCAAAATTGGTTGTCTTAGTTTGGCCGCTGCTCAATGAATAGTGACTATAGTTGAATAAAACTTCGGCTTTTTAACTTAATTTGATACCTATAAAATTATATTATAAAACATAATAATGAATTTATTGATATTATGTTATTAAAATTAATTGATGTATATTTTATAAGACTTATATTAATTTATTTTCTGTAAAATTCTTGATTTATTTAAAATGAATTTAGTTTTCTTAAACTCATTGAAAGCATATTTAATTAAGATTGTTTTATTAATTTAATAAAACTTAATAAAAATTTTAATACCTTATTTTTTCAATTTTATAAAGACTAATTCTGAATTTATTTGGTAAATATTAACATAGAAATATTATATTAATATCAACTAATTGAATTGAGATGTTGGAGGTTTGCTTTAATATTTTTTTGCTTTTTCATTTCCCATTTTCGCTTTCCATATTTTGTACAGAACTTGTGTTTTCTTAAAAATTCGTAGTTCCTTCGGTAAAAATCCTGATCTGTAAAATTTGATTGAAAAGTACTCTCCCACTCCATTCTAAGCCTTTTTAATATAGAAAAGTAGTGATTACAAGCTAAATGAAAGGCGTCAGCATCGCGTAGAATTTTCTCTTCTGTACATTGAGCCGTATAATTAATTCTGGTGGCATTAATTGCGTTTAAAACTTTATTGATTTTACGTATGGAATATTGCTTTTTTAATAAAAATTCCATAGCAATATTTTTGCTCTCTTCTTCATGCCCAATGTATTCTTTGATGTAACCGGTGTCATGAAACCACGCAGCAATTAATACTACTTCTCGGGTTTCATCATCAGCTCTTATTTCATTACAAATTTCATTGGCTGCTTCTACCACCATGTGAGTATGGCTTAAATTATGAAAGTGATAATTGGCCGGTATTCGTGAGAGTAAATCACTTGCAAATTTTTCGACCTGTTTGAGAATAGAAGTTTCCATAATTAAAAAATCGTTATCATATTCACCACGTAGAATTTTTTTAAATGGTTGGTCACTGTTTTCATTATTTAATACCAACCATTGTGTAGTTCTATGCGTGTAGTATTTGGATCATGATAACAGATAAAAGTTTTAAAACTTTAATTAAAAAATGTAGAGCGGGGGATCGGGAATCGCAGAACTCGATTTACAGAGAATACTATTCTTATGCTATGAGCATATGCCTTCGCTACTCGAGAGATAAAGAAGAAGCGTATGAAATAGTTAATGATGGTTTTATTAAAGTATTTACTCACTTGGAGAAGTATACCGATACATTGTCTTTTACTGGATGGATCAGAAAAATAATGATTAATACTTCCATCGATTATTATCGTAGAAACGAGAAACATTATCATGGTGTAGACATATTGTATGCTAAATATGAAAATAGTACCGAGGATATTTTGGATACCATTTCTGAAAAGGAAATTATTGATTTGATTCAGAATTTGGCTCCTTCTTATAGAATAGTGTTTAACCTGTACGTAATTGAAGGTTATAAACATCATGAAATAGCTAAGAAACTAGGAATTAGTGAAGGTACTTCAAAATCAAATTTGTCGATAGCGAGAGCAAAATTACAAGCCGCTATTTTAAAAACTCAAAATCGAAGAAGTCATGGATGATAATAAATTTGACGATAAAATAAGAAATAAGGTTAATGACTATCAATATACTGATTTTGATCAATCAGCTTTTGCTGATTTTCAATCACGTATGGATAATGTAAAGATAGTTAGGTGGTACGAGCCTTATTTGAAGCCATTGAAATATGCTGCTGCCATAATTTTTATATCATTATTAAACTTTGGGCTTTATGCATATTATGATGCTAAGAATAATGATTTGCTAATGACGCAATTGGCCGAACTACGTGCCGACAATGAAGAGCTAGATGCTTTGAAAAACCAATTGTCGGAGATTCAACGGCATCGTAACACTCCTGATACTGTGTATGTAAAAAGCAGTTTCACAAAAATAGGTAGGTATGCTTCAAATTATGAAAACTATGAAAAAGGTGGTTCGTCTAATCAAGAAGCAATTTTGAAATTCATTAATCAACTTCCTGTTTCATACCAGCAGCTGATTAATGAATATGCCTCAACAAATTCTGATTTCTCAAATCTATATCAGTACAATAAAAATGAGTTATATTCACCTAGTAAAATCCAAGGTAAGGGCTTTGAACCTTATAAAATTGCTTTAAACAGCCGTTTTGAGATTGCGCCTGTAGACATGCCCGCTAAAAATGCTTTGGACAAAGAAGACAAAAAATATAGTGTAGCGTTTTTAAGAAATGTAGAAAAGCATCATATGCATGGCATAGGTGTAAAAGTGGGGCCTGAGTTGGAAATAGGTAAACTTGGTGGAGCAGATATGAGTGGAAGAGCTTATTTAGGGCTTGGGGCTGAGGCCGAAATTATATTTACCCCTGCTGTTCGCCTGGTAACGGGTGTAAATTATATCACCAGTAATTATGTATTAAATTCTGCCCATGATCTCAAGGCAGAAGCGCAGAATTATCCTGCCATTGATAATGAAATTGGAGAGTTGAATAAGATTGAAAGTCGTACGCATGCAATAGTCACGCCCATTCATGCCAAATATAATTATCCTTTAGATAGAAATAGAGATATTTTTGTGAGTGCTGGCCTATCTCCATATGTGGCTACTGTCCAAAATTTCAATTATTCCTATGGGTTTAATTATGATGGTGCAGGAAATCAGGATGATTATTCTGTTGATATAAAAGCTAAGAAGCATACCGATAGTCCAAAATTTTATGCAGGAACTGTAGATATGAAAGTAGGCATGGAGAGAAAAGTTAATGATAATTCTACTGTAAGTTTTGCTGCGTTTTATAAAAGAAGTGTAGAGCCAATAGGAATAGAAGGTGAAAATTATGGTGTTGCGGGTATTCAAACGGCCATAAAGTTTACAGCCCGATAGGTTTTTGGAACTTTCTAAAAGGGTTTCCAGTTTCTTAAAAACTCATATACGACTCTATGCAAAAACTGACCATTGTTCTATTATTATTAGTTTCTGGCCAAGGTGTTAGGGCACAACTGACAGAATCAGCAAGTGAACTTGAACCAGCTTCGCTGCCATATAGGCCGCGGATAGCTGAGATTACTTTCAACAACTTGTACGATTATTCCATGAATAGCACTTCTAGTGCTTATGGTGAAGCCAGCTCTAAAATACAGCGCGATAAACAAATGAAAATAAGGCTGGGTGTTCCGATAATAATGAAGGATAAGAAAATGTTTGGGGTACAGTTTAAGTATGACAAGCACAATTTTGTTCTGGATCGGGATCTCAATGCAAGTGCTTATGAACTATATGATCATCTTGAAAGTAAGAATTTTACTAGCCTGGGGGCACGTGCTTTGTATCAAGTAGAGCTCACGGAAGATAAAAAGCTCTCATTTATTGCGGGAGCAGAACTAAAAAGTGACCAAATTCAGTGGCAATTAAATACAACAAAGTATTATGCGCATGCTGGATATGAAGTGAAAATAAATAAAAACAGTAAAATTGGAGCTGGTTTGGCTATTGCTTACACATTGAAAACTCCGCAGATTTATCCACTTGTTAGTTATGAGCATCACTTCAATAAACAGTGGACTATGGATTTGTATCTACCTAAAAAAGTGTCATTCCGATATAAAGTAAACGAACGTTTTTATATCACTGCCTCTACGGAAGTTAAAGGATGGCGATATGCCTATAAGGAAAAGGATTTCTATGATAATGAAACAGTTACTTTAAGAAAGTCTGATATTTTCAGTGGCCTTTCTTTTGAGCATGAGCTCCATGATTGGTTATGGTTTTCTTTGGATGCGGGATATGCTGTTAACCTTAGAAGTTATGTAGCCAAAGTTGGTGATCGAAGACGCGATGCCATTGTTGATATGAAGGCAGGCAACGCACCGTATGCCCGATTCGGGATTTTTATAGTTCCGCCTAAAAAGTTTTATTATAAACATTAGTTATCCACAACTGTGGATAACTAATGTTTATAGACTCATTTTATCTTAAAATTAGGCGTGATTTATATTCATATTATATATTACTTATGATATTTTTTTCAGTATAAAATTGAATGAAATATGTGGAAAAGTTATGTTGATAAAAATTATATTTAATTCAATTAAGAATAGATTTTTAGACCATTTTCCCTATTAATTTTTTTATTATTTTATAAGTCTTAATTTAATTTATAACTTATCTTTTTTACTGTTCTAATTAGTCATAAAATTTATCTTATTCACTAGAATGAATAATTGAATTAGGAAATATTATGTGTAGCAAAATTTTATGTAGAAATTAGCCGCGGATAATATCTTTAATTCATGAAAAAATATATTGCGTCAATATTAACAGTTGCTACGCTGTTCTCGTGTGGTAAAAAGTCTGAAACTAATGCCATTAAAATGGCGGATACAGATTTGTCTAAATTCTATAAAGCTGATCTGAAACCATTTTATCATGGTGTGGCTTCAGGAGACCCCCTTTCTGATGCTGTAATTATTTGGACACGTGTAACGCCCGAAGATTCGGTTGATCACATTAAAGTGGTTTGGGAAATGGCTCAAGATAGCTCATTTACTGAAATTATAGCTTCAGGTGACACCATTACTACTCCGGAGGTGGACTATACGGTGAAGGTAGATGTAGAAAAATTGAAGCCAGCTACGCACTATTTTTATAGATTTAAGGCATTAAATGGGGTTAGTAGCACTGGGCGTACTTTAACAACACCTGTTGATAATATAGACAGTCTCAAATTTGCTGTGGTAAGTTGTAGCAATTTTGAATGGGGGTATTTTAATACCTATGGCAGAATTGCGGACAGACAAGACATAGATGCTGTAATTCATTTGGGCGATTACATTTATGAGTATGCACCTGGAGGTTATGGAGATACTACGCTGGGTCGAATACATATTCCGGATCACGAATTAATAAAACTGCAGGATTATAGAGAAAGATATGCAGAGTATAGGTTAGATCAGGATCTTATGAGAGCTCATCAAATGCATCCTTTCATTTCTGTTTGGGATGATCACGAAGTGGCTAATGATGCTTATGTAGGTGGCGCGCAAAATCATCAGCCCGAAGAAGGCGATTATACAATTAGAAGAAATGGAGCTAAACAAGCTTACTACGAATGGCTGCCAGTGAGGGCAGCGGCAAATACACCGCTATATAGAACGTTTCATTTTGGTGATTTGGTGGAGGTAATTATGCTTGATGAAAGAATGGCCGGAAGAACAGCCCCTGTCGATACTGTAGACGCTCCAGGTTTTGCCGATAGTACAAGAACTATGCTCGGCAAAAAGCAGTTTGCATGGTTTACTAATGAGCTCAAAGAAAGTAAAGCCACTTGGAAGTTAATTGGAAACCAGGTAATATTTTCTTATTTAAATTATGATTGGCCAGATTTTAAAATAAATATGGACTCTTGGGATGGCTATCCGGTGGAGCAGCACAAGCTTGCCGATAGTCTGGGAATGAATGAAATTAAAAATGTAGTTTTTGTTACTGGAGATACTCATTCAGCATGGGCATTTGAAGCCAATATTGATCCTTTTAATCGTTATAATGATGAATATTCTTCTAAGCCTGTAGCTATTGAGCTTGGTGTAACCAGTATTAATTCAAGTAATTCGGATGAAAGGCATCCGCTTGATACGGTATTGCATCATCAAAAAATTGTGATGGAAAAATCAGTTAATCCACACATTAAATATACCAACTTGCATGATCATGGATATTTATTATTAACCTTATTCCAAGATCATGGGCGTGCCGATTATTATTTTGTAGAAACGGTTAAGAAACCAACAGATAAGGAATTTTTAGAACAAACGGTGCTGTTCAACAAGGATGATTATAAACTTAAACTGTAAATAAGGTAACTTAAAGATTACTCAATAGAATTACCTATCAATTTTAATAGATTTAAATTCAAACAAAACTTATCTCATGTATATAAAGTCTTTAATTTCAGCGGTTTTATTGATGACTACATTCAGTCTTGCTAATGCGCAAGTGGTAGGTAAACAATTTCCAGAATTAGAAGCCGAAACGGTAGAAGATAAAGTAGTTAACTTGCCTAATGATACAAAAGGTAAATTTACTTTACTGGGTCTGGCTTATAGCAAAAAGTCTGAGGGTGATCTTAACACTTGGTTTAGTCCTATTTATAACAAATTCATAAGAGAAAATACCGGCCTTTTTGGCTCATTTGGATATGATGTGAATGTTTATTTTATACCTATGTTTACTGGTATTAATGCTGCTGCCACGGGTACAGCTAAAAATAAGGCCAGCAAAAAAATAGACCCTAAATTGTTACCTTATATATTATTCTACAAGGGTAAGCTAAAACCGTATAAAGAAGCGCTAGCATTTGAGAAAAAAGATGTTCCTTACTTATTTGTATTGGATAAGGACGGAAAAATTGTATACGCTACATCAGGTAAATTTACTGACAAGAAAATGTCAGAAATAGAGTCTAAGTTAGAAGAATAAGTAAAGGGCAGTTATCTGCCCTTTTTTTATTTAAGCTTTTCAGCAAAAACAGCTTTTACTTTATCTACTTTTGGTTTCACTACAAATTGACAGTACGGTTGGGCTGGGTTATCATTAAAATAGTTTTTGTGATAATCTTCTGCAGGGTAAAATAGGCCTAACTCCGTTATTTCAGTAACGATAGGACTTTCAAAAGCTTTAGCAGCGTCTAATTTTTCCTTCATTTCTTCTGCTGTTTTTTTCTGCTCATCATTATGGTAATACACCGCTGACCTATATTGCGTACCAACATCGGCTCCCTGCCTGTTTAATGTTGTAGGGTCGTGAGTTTTCCAAAACACTTCCAAAATTTCAATATAACTGATAACACTAGAATCGTATGTTATTTGTGCCACTTCCGCATGACCTGTTAATCCGCTGCACACCTCTTTATAGGTTGGATTTTTTACTTTTCCTCCCGTATAGCCGGGCATTACCTCAATAACCCCATTGAGCTGTTGAAAAACCGCTTCAACGCACCAAAAGCACCCCGCTCCTAATGTAGCTGTTTCTATATTTTTATTATCTCCCATTGTTTCTCTCTCTTTGGTCTTAAATAAAGTATACGATGCACTATATTCTTGGTTACTTAACAGGAATCTCCACAGTAAATGTAGATCCTACTCCTTCTATACTATTCATTATTATTTGGCCATTCAATCGTTCTACGATCTCTCTAACAATGTATAGTCCTAATCCAGTACCACCTGAGCTTTCATTAGCACGATAAAACATATCGAAAACACGATGCTGATACTCTTCCGGTATTCCTGGTCCAAAATCTTGAATGGAAATTGATAAAACTTGATGCCTTAATACAGCTTTTATGTTTAGCACTTTGTTATCTGATTCTCTACACCCATAAGATATGGCGTTGTTCATGATGTTTCTCACAATTACACGTAGGCGAGCCAAATCAGTGTAAATGGGTTGATCCACAATTACCTCTATATTTTCCTTTACATCTTTAATTCCGTCCAAATAACTAAGTTCATAAAATGTATCTCTTATCAATTTATTGATATCGATCTCCTTTTCTTGTATATCTAGTCGTGCATTTCTAGAAAAATCTACAATATCTTTTATGGTACTATTAAGTCTATGAATGGAATTGGCCATCATTTCATAGTAAGTTTCTCGAGAATCTATTTCAGTTTCGTATTTGACCAAGTTAATAAGCCCTAATACTGAAGTTAGTGGAGCTTTTAGGTCGTGACTTGCACTATAGACAAAACTGTCTAATTCTCTGTTTACTTTAATTAACAGCTTGTTTTGTTCTAATAATTTTTTCTCAGATTTTATGCGTTCGGTAATATTATAGGAGAAAAATGATGCTCTAGTGATTACATTATTTTCTGATATTGGATATCCGTATATTTCATAATGCGCAATATTTCCATTTATAATACGCTCTTCTTTGTAATAACCTTTATTCCCAGCCAAAACTTCATCATATCTTTGCTTCCAAGTGGCAGCGGCTTCCCTTCTATCACTTTTGGTTAGATAATCTATCACACTCACTCCTCTTTCAGCTTTAATTTGATAGAACTCTTCAAATGTTTTTTCAAAAATAGTATTGAAATCTATCAGTGTGTAATCTTCATTAATCAATGAAATAGAACTATCGGCATTATCTAAAATAGCCCTTAGTTTTATTTCCTTATTTAGAATATCTGCAGTTCTTTCTTTAACTTTTTCTTCTAGCTCTCTATTTTTCTGTTCTATCAAATGCTGTTTATTAATCTCTTCTTTTATTAAGCTTTGATAAATTTTATATATTCTTTCTCCTAGGCCATAAGAAAGTATTAAAGTACTTACAATAAAACCAAAATGAATGGAGTAATTAAACACCTCATTATAATTAATAATACTTAGCTGATTGAAAATAAAAGCTATAGTGAAAATTCCTAAAAAAGTGTAAGCAATGAAAAAATAGCTAGCCTGTGGCACCTTCTTTTTAGTTGATTTATAGCCTACATAAATCATTCCTGAGCATACAATAACACTTATTGCATTTTTTAATATAAAGCCAGTTATAGGAGCTATCAATAGGCTTAAAATGGTAACTAATAATATGCTTCCGATAATGATATTAACTATTTTGTTGTCATTTTTTGACCATGTTTTCAAGTTTAAAAACTCTTTCATGAATAGTAACCCCAAAACATGCGTGAGTGTCATGGTCACCACATCTTGATAGCCCGCAGTAAATTCTGTAAGCCAAAAGAAATATTGAGAGGCGAAACCGTCAGTAGCACCTGTTACCAGAGCTACAAAGAATATGTAAATAGCGTAAATACCAAACACTGGAAATTTGGTAGTAATAAGAAGTAAAATGTTATATAGTATTAGTATAAAAAGAGCACCATAGAAGAGACCTAAAAATGTTCTTTCTGTAGTAGAGTCTGAGAGTGCTTTAGCATCGCCTTCTAAAGTAACGGCTATATTTTTATAATTGGGGGAGCTAACTTTAAAATATAATTCAGTAAACTGGCCAGGATCAATAGTTACCAAGAAGTTGTTATGATTGCCTCGTATATTTTTTTCCAGTGGGGCTACACTTGCTCCTGTTTTGGAATAGGTTTGCCTGCCAGATTCACGTGCTTCATATAATTCTATCTTATGAAGAGATTGATCCTTAAAGTCTATTACCACTTTTTGAGGATCAAAACTTAAGCCCATGATGGTTAGCTTAAGCCATATGGGAGAATTGGAAACCCCTTTCCATAGTCCTTTTTCAGTTACCGGTTTCCAAGTTTTGAAGTTTGCTTCACTTACTTTATCTATGGTAAGTGAAGAAGAAGAATCAACTACATAACTGAGATAGCTGTTTAAATTCAATTTATGATCAACATCTTCTATCTGTAAAATATTTTGAGCTTCTGAGCTAAAGGCAGACAAAAGAACAAAAACAAATAGGCAAATCTTCCCCCTCATCAACTACTGAATTAATCTCCAAAAGATATACCAATACCTTTGGCTGCTTTAACTAAATAAGAATCTGGCTTCACAAAATTGTAATCGGTAATAGCTTCTTTTAGCGTTACTGTGGCTATTTCATTATTGATATAAGAAACCATTTTTCCATAATCTTCAGCTAGCGCTAATTCAAAAGCCCTAACACCAAATAATGTTGCTAAGGTTCTGTCAAATGCCACAGGTGTACCTCCTCGCTGCGTATGACCAAGTACAGCTTCGCGAATGTCAGCTTTACATCCTGCAGCTTTTAGTTCGGCTGATAGTTTATAAGCTACGCCACCAAGTCTTACGTTTTCATAACCCAGTTCATCGCTATTTCGTGCCAATACAGTACCCTCTTTTGGTTTTGCCCCCTCAGCAATTACTATATTAACAAAGCCCTTGCCTTTATCGTATCTTTTATTGATTCGCTTTACTACCTTTTTTATATCGTAAGGAATTTCTGGAATAAGACAAATTTCAGCTCCGCCAGCAATGGCTGTGTGCAGCGCAATCCAACCAGCATCCCTACCCATCACTTCCATTATCATCACACGATCATGACTTTCAGCAGTGGTTACAAGTTTATCAAAACTATCGGTAGCAATTTGCACCGCTGTGCTAAAGCCAAAAGTTAAATCAGTGGCCGATAAATCATTATCTATAGTTTTAGGAACACCAATGATATTTAATCCTTTTTCATAAAGGTGTTGTGAAATTCTTTGGCTACCATCACCGCCTATACTTATTACCGCATCTATTCCTAAAGATTTAATTCTTTCTATTAAAAACTCTGATCGGTCTTCCGTAGTCCACGTACCATCTTCTAACTGTACAGGAAAGTCAGTAGGATTACCCTTGTTGGTAGTTTTTAAAATGGTACCACCTTTTACATGAATACCAGCAGTGGTTTTATCGTTAAGTTTAATGAGTTCCATGGGATCTTTCATCACCCCATTAAAAGCTTCCTTACTACCTATTACTTCCCAACCTTTTTCTTTTTTTGCTCTTTTTACAATTCCTCTTATTACAGCATTTAATCCTGGGCAGTCGCCTCCGCCAGTTAGTACTAATAGCTTTTTCTTACTCATTATTTTAAATTTCAAAATTTGAAATGCAGTCAAAAATTACAGACTTCTTACTCTGAGAATATCTGCATAGTAATATTACTTACTAACAACATAATGTCAATAAGATATATATATTTTATTTATAATGATCTTGTAATCATATTGTTTACCCAAACTAAAAATAGATCAACTCCTTGGGCCTGTGCAAGATAGGACCTCACCCAGAAGTAAACCGGGTGAGGCAGTGTATGTTTTAATTGTTGTTATCTAAACGATCTTTAACATAGGTGATTTCAGTTTTTCCATGTGGTAAAGGCTTACCATTTTCATCAAGGCTAACAAAAACTATTTTATCCACAGCTAAAATAGTTTTGTGGGTAAGTTTATTTCTTACAACACAAGTTAATGTTAGGGATGTAGTTCCAAAATGAGTGGCTTCCATACCCAGCTCTATTATGTCTCCTTCTTTAGCTGAACTAACAAAATTAATTTCAGACATGTATTTTGTTACACAGCGTTGATTTTCTAGTTGAATAATAGCATAAATAGCAGCTTCTTCATCAATCCATTTCAAAAGACTACCTCCGAAAAGTGTTCGGTTAGGATTCAAATCCTCTGGTTTTACCCATTTTCTGGTATGAAAATTCATAATCAATCTATTTAAGTATAAAATAGTTACAGTTAATACCTGTACATATAAAAATCAACGAGATCCACAGCTAAGGGTTGTTATTAAAGCTTCTAAATTAGCCACCTTCCTTTTATCAAAAAAATCTAACTATTACTTACATTATTGCGTTTCTTCACCAAAAGAACATTAAAGTATATTATGAAAAAACTTTTGGTTTTGCATTTTTTTATAGTGCTATTAGGCACTCAATTATATGCAGCTGACGATTACCAGTATATATTGGACCTTACCAATGTTAAAAATGATAAAGTTCATGTAGAATTAATTCCGCCAAAGCTTAAAGAGAATACCATCAGCTTTTATTTTCCAAAGATGATTCCCGGCACTTATGCTATTGAAGATTATGGAAGAATGATATCTGATTTTAAAGCATTTGATAAGAAAGGGAATGAACTACAAGTAGAAAAATCTGATGCTAACACTTGGGTTATTCACAAGGCTAAAAAACTGATGAAGATTTCTTATTGGGTTGAAGATACTTATGACACTCAACTAGAGGGGCCTGAAATTTTTCAACCTGCTGGTACTAATATAGAAGCTAACACTAATTTTATCATTAATAGTAGCGGGTATTTTGGTTTTTTTGAAGGACTTCAAAAAGCACCTATTACATTAAGTGTTATTAAGCCCGAAGGGTTTTATGGTGCTACTGGACTAAAGCCAACGAGTGTAAACGCTAAAATATCTTCTTTAAAAGATTATAAGGCTCAAAACGGTGGAGCTGTTGATGTATTTACTGTTAATGATTATGATAAGTTAGTTGACTCTCCTATTATGTACAGTAAGCCTGATACAGCTACCGTAAAAGTAGGGAATACTGACGTTTTAATAGCTTCGTACTCTCCTACTAAAAAAATTAATTCAAAAGAAATAGCGGCCAGTATACAAGAAGTATTAATGGCACAGCAGCAATATTTAGGCGGTGAACTACCTGTAGATAAATATGCCTTCATATTTTATTTTACAGATCAGCCTGTATATTCTTACGGTGCTTTAGAGCATTCTTATAGTTCGTTTTATTTTATGCCCGAAATGACTATAGAGCAAATGGCTCAGCAGTTGAGAGATTTTGCTGCGCACGAATTTTTCCATATAGTAACGCCATTAACCATACATTCAGAGGAAATTGAAAATTTCAATTTTCATGCACCAGAAATGTCAGAACACTTATGGCTATATGAAGGTATGACAGAATATTTTGCTGGGAATATGCAGGTTAAGTATGGGCTGATTACTAAGGAAGAATACCTCAAAGTAATAAGAGAAAAAATGATTACTGCTTCTCAGTTTATTGATTCTGTTGCCTTTACTACTATCAGTAAAAACGTGTTAGATAAATATGAAGATCAGTATTATAATGTTTACCAAAAAGGTGCGCTAATAGGAATGTGCCTGGACATAGAACTGCGCGATTTGTCTGGTGGGAAATATGGAGTTCAAGATTTAATGAAGGATTTGTCTACCAAATACGGTAAGAATAAAGCTTTTAAAGACGATGAATTATTTACAGCCATTACTGAGCTTACTTACCCTGAAATAGGTGAATTTTTAAGCACATACGTAGCAGGCACAGCTCATTTGCCATATGCTGAAGAGTTTAAAAAAGTAGGTATTGCATTTAGCCCTGAGGAAATTATAAAAACCTTGAGCTTAGGTATACAACAGGCCAATTTAAGTATTGCTAACTATGAAGATCAGCAATATTTGGCTATCACAAATGCTGAGAATCTAAACCCTATGGGAGATTCTATAGGATTTGAAAATGGAGATATTATATTCGCGATTAACGGTGATGAGCTCCCTCCACTTGGACCAGATTTGGGTAATTTTATTGTTGATAAGCAACATAGTCTTAAAGTAGGAGAAACAATTACTTACACAGTATTACGGGAAGATAAAAATGGGGGTAGAAAGAAAGTAAAATTATACACCACTATATTTGAGATAGAACAACCTCAATTGTTTTTACTTCAGTTTGACCCGAATGCCACACCAGATCAAATTAAGCTTAGAAACTTTTGGCTAGAACCATAAAAAAGGCGACTTAAGTCGCCTTTTTTAGTTTTCTCTATTGATTAAGCTTTCTGCAAAAGCTCTTAGTTCTTTCTTTTTGTAAAGAGGTGCATTTAATTTATTGAGTGCTTTGAATCCTTTTTCAAAATACTCATTCATTTTAGCTTCTGTGAGCGATTTTATATTCACTTTATCATAAAGTGCTGTTACCGCGTTTACTTTCTCTTCATTGTCAAATTCAGACGTAGTGAGCCATTGGTTTAAGCTCTCTGCATCATTACCAGTGCACAGTTCCATGGCTTTTATCAGGAGAAATGTCTTTTTATTAGAAATGATGTCTCCCCCAACCTGCTTACCAAACTTCTTCTGATCTCCATAAACATCCAAAAGGTCATCTTTTAACTGAAAGCCAATACCAATGTTAATTCCGAATTCGCGTAGATTTTTTCGGTTTTGCTCATTATTATTACTTAGTATAGCTCCAAGCTCTAAACTCAAACCTAATAATACAGCCGTTTTGAGTTCTATCATTTCTAGATATTCGTTTTCAGAAACATCGCTTCTCTCTTCAAATAACATATCTAGTTGTTGGCCTTCGCATACTTCCGTAGCACATTTGTTGAATGCTTTTAAAAGCTCATTAGTAATACAAGGGTCACTGCCAATTAAAAAATCATAAGCCTTAATAAGCATTACATCTCCAGATAGAATAGCTCTGTTGTTGTCCCATTTAGTGTGTACAGTGGTTTTCCCTCTTCTCAATGGAGCCTCATCCATAATATCATCATGCATTAACGTGAAATTATGAAATACCTCAACGGCAAGTGCTTGTTTAATGACGCTTTTAACATCATCACTGTATAATTGATAAGATAACAACGCCAAAAGAGGTCTTAGTCTTTTACCTCCTAAACTCATAATGTAATTTAATGGCTCATAGAGTTCTTTAGGTCTTTCGCCATAAGAGAGCTTGGAAATTTCTTTGTCAATAAGCTTTAAAAGCTGCTTGGTATTTTTCATAAGGTTATTTAAATCTTGGCTAAGCTAAATACAGAATTACTCTTCGACAAATATTAAATCAATAGTTCGTTTGTCAATATCTGTAGCCTTTACCTGCACTTTAACATCGTCACCAAGTGTATATATCTTTTTGTTGCTGTTACCTATTATTCTATAATTTTTGTCATCGTATTCATAGTAGTCATCTTTAAGGTCTACCAGCCTTACCATACCCTCACATTTTGTTTCTGTAATTTCTACAAAAATACCCCACTCTGTTACTCCTGAGATTATACCATCAAAAACTTTGTCTTCTACACTCTGCATAAACTCTACTTGCTTATACTTAATGGAAGCTCGTTCTGCATCGGCTGCTCTTTTTTCTCTTTCCGAAGAGTGTATACACTTCTCTTCATAATCATCCTTACTTACAGATTTACCCTTGTCAAGGTAATGCTGAAGTAAGCGGTGCACCATCATATCAGGATACCTTCTGATAGGCGATGTAAAGTGGGTATAATGATCAAAGGATAAACCAAAATGCCCGATAGCTTCTGTAGTGTATTTTGCTTTGGCCATGGCACGTATTGCAAGCTGTTGTAACACGTTTTCTTCAGGTTTACCTTCTATTTCGGACATAAGGCTGTTTAAAGACTTCGAAATTACATCTTCTTCGGTTTTTAAATTATGCCCAAATCTTTTTGCAAAAAGAGAGAAGGAACTGATTTTTTCAGGATCAGGGTAGTCATGCGTTCTATAAACAAAGGTATTTCTATCCTTACCTTTTTTCATGTCAAAAATATAGGTAGCTACGCGTTTGTTAGCCAAAAGCATAAACTCTTCTATGAGTTTATGAGCGTCTTTCCTGATTTTAGGAATAATACCTAAAGGTTTTCCTTTTTCATCTAGCTTAAATTTAACTTCGGTAGTTTCGAAATTAACGGCTCCATGCTTAAACCTGGCATCACGAATTTTCTTAGCCATGTGGTTGATAATTTGTAACTCACCGGCTAGGTCTCCAGCACCTGTTTCAATGCCCTCCTGTGCTTCTTCGTATGTAAATCTTCTGTCAGAATGGATTACGGTTCTACCAAACCATTCTTTTTTCATATTACCTTGCTCGTCTAACTCAAAAACAGCCGAGAAGGTCAGTTTATCTTCGTGTGGTCTTAGCGAACATAAACCATTGGAGAGCCTTTCGGGTAGCATAGGTATTGTCCTGTCCACCAAGTATACAGAAGTAGCCCTTTCGTAAGCTTCTTTTTCTAAGATGGTATCGGGTTGTACGTAATGCGTTACATCTGCAATGTGAATACCTATTTCATAATTACCATTGTCTAGTTTTTGAAATGACAATGCATCATCAAAATCTTTGGCATCTTCAGGGTCTATTGTAAATGTGAGAATGTCTCTGAAATCTTTTCTTTTCTCAATTTCCTGACGGCTTATTTTAGCGGGTATAGATTCTGCATCTTTTTCTACTGCTTTAGGAAATTCAAAAGGCAAATCAAACTCTGCCATAATGGAGTGAATTTCTGCATTATTTTCACCTGCTTTACCTAAAACCATGGCCACTTCCCCTTCTGGGTTTCTATCTTGTCCGGGCCACTGCTTTATTTTTACAATAACTTTATCGTTGTGCTTTGCTTTGTTGGTTTTATCTAAGGGCACAAAGATGTCTTGATGTATTTTTCTACTATCAGGTATTACAAAGGCAAAGCGTGGCGAAAATTCAATTTTACCAACGAATTGCTCTCTGGCTCTTTTGAGTATTTCTACCACTTTACCTTCCGGCCTTTTTGAGCCATAATTATTAGGATACAAGGCTACTGCTACAGTATCGCCATCCATGGCGAAATTCAAATCGCGACCCTTGATATAAATATCATCTTCTCCTTCAGGAGTTAATAAATAGGCAAATCTCGGGTTTACATGATCGATTTTACCAGTTAAGCTTTCCGCAACATGATTACTTTTATAACTGCCGTTACTTAGCTGGCTTATGCGGCCTTCTTTTTCTAATTGGTGAATTATGAAAGGGATTTCTCGGTTGTAATCCTTTCTTTTATATCCTAATTTTTTTGTAATCTGCTGTGTTGTGTATGCTTGGGTAAAATTCTTGTTTAATAAGCCTGCTATTTTAGCCTTTAGCCTATCTTGTATACCCTTACCTTTATTCTTTTTCTTTTTTTTATTCGTTCTTCTACTCATGATAATTAAATCCTCTTCTTGTCCACACTAGTATGTTAACAAGTGCTTCTTTTTTTAGTTAGTGATTTACTCGCTTCACTATAAAATCAGTTAATGGGATGCTCTTTAATTTTAAATATAGCTTGGCAGTAACCACTACATCCCGTAAGCAATACTCTGAGATTCTTTCCAAATCTCCTGTTTCATAATATACACTATTAACCTCACTTCCATTAATGTCTTGCTTACTTGATTCTATATTAAAAAGTGCGGCTAATAAATCTAAAGAGGTAAAATGCTTCCAATCTCCAAATTTCCATAAATCCATGGTATCAATATGTTTGATTTCCCATGGCTTTTTGCCTGATAGATTGAGGACCTCAGGCAGTAAAATGCTATTGATCAACATTCGTCTACTTATATAAGGAAAATCAAACTCTCTGCCGTTGTGGGCGCATAAGCAAAGTTTATCTGACCTAAATTTTTCTACAGTTTCCTTAAAAGCTTGTAGTACTTCAAATTCATTATCGTTTGAAAGTACCTTTGTTCTAAAAATAGGCTTTTCATCCTCTTCACTGAAAAAGCCCATTCCTATAGTTATTATTTTTCCAAATTCTGCGTAAATACCCGCTCTATTGACATATACTTCCTCATCCGTTACATCTTTACCAGCTTTTAAAAAAGATGCTTTTCTTCCCCATTGCTGTTTAAGGCGCTCATCTAAATCATCATAATATTCGCAGCCATTAACAGTTTCAATATCTATAAATAAAATATTTTTTAGCTCTGTCATTAAGAGTGTAGAATGCCTTTAGTTCCTAACTCCTTAATATATATAAGGTTTTCGTCTTTTATTGAATCTGGTAAGAAAATAAATTTTTTATCGTATACTTCTGTGCCTACATAAAAGCTAACCCAGTACTGATTATTTAAATGAAATACTTCAGGGCTTATTGGTTCTATTAGCGAGGTGCTTTTGGCGGCTACTGTTTCTAGAAAATGGCGAAGGGTAGATGTTTTCTGCTCTCTCCCATCTTTTTTACCATAGCCTTCAGAAGCTACTAAGGTATTTTCAATATCGTAGTTATTATTGTTTATAAGATGAACGCTCCATTCTTCTTGGTTCAGCTCATTTACCTTTTTTGCTATAGCTACAGTTACGTTTTTTACTTTAGGTTTCTTTATGTCCTCTTTCATAATCCAATTAACTCCATTTCAAAGAGCTCTGCTAGTTTATTAATTAGCACTTTTTTTACTGCTGATATATCTACAGCCTGCCCCAGTTCTTGTTGAAGAGAGGTAACTGCTTTATCATCAATACCGCAGGGCACAATATTATTAAAATAATTTAAATCGGTGTTTATGTTAAATGCAAAGCCGTGCATAGTAACCCACCGGCTGCTTTTAACTCCTATGGCGCATATTTTTCTAGGGTTAATCATATCTTCATGGCCTAGCCATACACCAGTTAATCCATCTACTCTGCCGGCAGAAAGGCCATATGCTGCTAAGGTTTGAATTACAGCCTCTTCTATAAACCTAAGATATTTATGGATATCGGTAAAAAAATTATCTAAATCTAAAATGGGGTATCCTACTATTTGCCCAGGCCCATGGTAGGTAATATCGCCTCCCCTATTTATTTTATAATAAGTGGCATGTTTCTTTTCCAGTTCAGCTTCATTCAACAACAAATGGCTTTCATCACCACTTTTACCCAAGGTATAAACATGTGGGTGCTCACATAAAATCAAGTGATTTTTGGTAACTACTTGCTGGTCTTCTTCAACTTTTCTGTTTTGAATTTTGGTGTTTACAATTTTATCAAAAAGCTCGGTTTGATAATCCCACGCTTCTTTATAATCTATTTCCCCTAAGTCGATTACTTCAACTTTTTTATTCAAAATGGTATTCACAATGCCTATATTTAATAAGCAAAGTTAGTTAATATTTATGAAGAGTAGTGCTAAAACCGGAGCGGAAGGTGAAAAGCTGGCGGCTGATTACCTTCAAACTAATGGATATTTAATACTCGAACGTAATTATAGGTACCGTAGGTCTGAGGTTGATATTATTGCTAAAAAATCTGATCTCTTGATTTTTGTTGAAGTTAAAACTAAGAGCTATGTAAACTTTGGATACCCAGAAGAAGCGGTAAATGAGGTGAAGGTTAAAAAAGTACTTGAAGCGGCAGATAATTATACTTATGTACATTCGTGGCAAAAAGATATTAGGTTTGATATTATAGCCATAAATGCATCTACGGGTCAAATTAAGCATTTTATAGATGCTTTTTACTAGTTGTTTTTCACCATATCAGGTAGTGTTAATATAAAATTAGTGCCTACTCCCTTAGATGAAATGGCATTTACTTTTCCATTAATTTTATTTAAAGCTTCTTTTACCAGAAAAAGGCCTAGGCCTGAGCCTCGTGATGACTCTGAAGACCTATAAAACATTTTATAAATATCATTAATGCTGTCTTTGGGAATACCTTCACCATTATCACAAATTTCAATTAGTGCTATTCCATTTTCCACCTTAATTTCTATATCAATAAACTTTTCGGTTTTTCGCCTATCCTGATAACAAAAGGCATTTTCTAATATATGTTGAAGGATGATTTTTACCCTTACTCTATCAGAATAAAATACTTCGTTATCATTTATCCGATGGTTGACTTTAATGTTGTACTTATCTATGGTTTCTTTATGGGTGATGAGTATCTGCTCTATGATATGAGAAAAATTAATCTTATCGGGAATAATTTCAGAGCGAGCATTTAACATATAATCTTCCATGGCTTTAAGAAAATGATCCATTCTTATGGCACTCTCATGAATTAGTTTCAGGCATTCACCGGTGGCGTTGTCCAAAGAAGATTTTTCAGCTAAGTGAATAAGCCCTTTAATAGACGTTAATGGGCCTTTTAGGTCATGAGAACAACTATAAACAAACCTGTCCAGAAGGGCATTGACTTCTGTAAGCTCTTGATTTTCTTTATTTCCATTTACCGTTTCCATAATCCTCCTTTAACTTATTAATAAAAATACTAGTTGGCGGAGTGATATTAATTGGGGTAATTACTGAAAATATAAAATGGCAATTATCCTTAGAACTAAAGAAATAATACAAATGGACTCCCTGATAATGAAGGCTATAGCTTTACCTTAAATTAAAATAGGGCCTAAATCAAAGATTATACTGAAAGCAATAGGTAAAACCCTGAAAAAAACTCTCAGGGTTTTGGGTGATTAAAGTTCTATAATATTATTCTTGATGGCGTACTTCACCAGCTCAGCTGTATTTTTTAAATTGAGTTTAGACAGTATGTTTGTCTTGTGCGTTTCAACAGTTTTTATGCTTATAAAGAGTGTGTCAGCTACTTCTTTGTTAGATTTTCCCAATGCGACCTGCTCTAATACTTCCATTTCCCTTTTAGATAAGTCGTTATTTTTTTTAACAGGTTTTTTGTTGGTAGACTCTTGCTCGTAGAAATTTTCAAATACAATTTCCATTATGGATGGGCTGAAGTGTTTCTCTCCGGCATTCACTTTTTTTATTGCATCTACTAAGTCTTCTTTGGTTACATCTTTTGGCAAATATCCGTTTATGCCCACCTTGGCTCCAAGTGAAATGAAATCTTTGCTAACTTCACTGGATAGTAGAATTACTTTAATCTCCGGGTTTTGCTCTTTTATCCATCTTGTGGCTTCTATGCCCGTCATTCCCTTCATCATTATATCCATAAGTATAATGTCTGGCTCTACTTCTTGTGCCAGATTGATAGCTTCCTCTCCACTGTCTGCTTTACCTACAACTTTAACCAATTCAATGTTTTCAAGAAGGCTGGCTATGCCCTCTCGCATTAATGTGTGATCATCTACTAGCAAAATTTTTATTGGGGTCATTTACTCATGTTTGTTTAATAAAATGTCAATCGCTTCTAATAGTTCATCAGCAGAACAAGGTTTTTTCAAATATTTATCAGCGTTTAGTGTTCTTGCTTTAGAAATATTCTCTTTCGCTGCCTGGGCAGACAGTACCACTATTGGAATATGTTTGTGCTTGTCTATAGATTTTAATTTTTCTATTAATTGAAATCCATCCATTTCAGGCATTAGTATATCGGTGATGATGAGGTCTGGGTTCTGGGTTGCTATTTGGCGCATGCCATCAAAGGCATCGTTAGCTGTTAAAACTTCATAACCCTCCATTTTTAATACATCAGAAATCTCTTCTAAAAGAGGTATGGTGTCATCTATGATTAAGATCTTATTACTCATAAGTAGGAATTTCAATTTTAATTGTAGTTCCAGCACCAAGAGCACTGTCTATTTCTATAGACCCTTTCTGAATATCCACCGCTTTTTTTACTATAGAAAGCCCTAAACCTGTACCTTGAATAGCTAATACTTTATTTGATCTGTGAAAAGGTTCAAAGATTTTATCTTGATCCTCCTGATCCATGCCTAAACCCCAGTCCCTCACGGTTATTGTTAAAACATTGCTTTTGTATAAAACATCTAATAAAACCTTGTCTTGTCCTGGTGAAAATTTAATAGCATTAGTAAGTAAGTTAATAATAATGTTTCGTAATAACTTTTCATCAACAATAATTTCATCTTTTTCTGAAACCACTGAGACTAAAATATCATGCGTATTTAAGTTACTTTCTTGAACTTCGTCTGCTAGCTTATCGCAAAATTCATTAAGTGTTATTAAAATAGGATTGAGCTTGATGTTTCCTGATTCACTCTTACCAATTAATAAGACGTCATCGAGTAAAAAAGTCATATGCTTTACCTGCTCTTCTACTTTTTTGAGCTTTGCCTTAATTTCTTCTTCGCTTAGTTTTTCTAAGTACTTATGAATATAGTTCGTAGCAAATGTGATAGTAGAGAGCGGAGTCCTAAACTCGTGAGATGCCATAGACACAAACTTTGATTTTAGGGTTACTAGTTCCTTTTCTTTGGTAAGTGCTTCTTTTAGTTCTTTTGTTCGTTCGGCTACCTTATACTCCAACCGCTCTCGGTATTCGATTAATTCGGTTATATCCTGACCAACACCTAATAAACCAACAATATCATTTTTAATATTTCTTCTTGTGGTGGCATTGAAAAGCATGGTTACTACCTTGCCTGTTCGTGTGTATATTGGCAACTCGTAGTTTGTTACCGGATTTCCTCTAAATGCAGTTTTTAACAAATTAGTTACAGCCACTTTATAACCATCTAGAATAAACTCATCTATTAATTTTTTTCCAAATACCTCTTCTTTGGAGTAGCCTGTAAGTTTGGCAGTAACTTGGTTCCATTCATTAATTTTACCATCCCAATCTAAACCAAAAATGGGCGCATTGGCAGTATCAATGAGTGTAGTTAACTCTCTGGCTACTGTACTTACTCTGTCTTCATACACTTTTTGTTCGGTGATATCTGACATTGAAACTACTACCCCCACTTGGCCATTAGGTTGTGGGTAAGGCTCGGAACTGATGGATAACCAGGTTAGATCCCCGTTTTTTCTTAATCCTACCAATATTTGAGAACACCGCTGCCCCGTATTAATAGTTATCTGAGGTGGAAATTTTTCTGGAGACAATGGTGTCATGTCTGGTTGAATGAAATCCAGTTTATGATGTAACTCAGACAATTCGTGGATATGACTTTTAGGTATACCCAGTATTTTGGAGGCGCTTTTATTAATATTTACTATTTCGCCATCTTGGTCATATAATATTACTCCTTCAGCAATGGATTCTATTACGCTCTGATATCGCGATTCACTCTCCATTAATAAGTCATAGGCTAACTTCTGTTCGGTAATATCGCGTGTTGTAGTGACAATAGAGTTTATTTCATCGCCATCATAAATGGGTTCGGCAATGGTTTCCATATAGGCCACCGATCCTTCTTTGCGTTTAATTCTATAGGTTAGCCTTACCGGTAGTGATCTTTTGCCTCGTGCGTAGGTATTCCATATTTGCTCGTTTACTAGCTCTTTATCCTCGGGTATAACTAAGTGTAGCGGATCTAGCTGCATGAGCTCTTCATGAGAGTAGCCACTTAATTTTCTGGCAGATGGGCTTACCCATATGTAACTTCCATCAGGTTTATGCAAGCAGACTAAGTCATGAATGTTCTCTGCAAGTAGTTTAAACTCCTTTTGCTGCTGATGAAGACTTTGCTGAGCTATTATTTTATCGGTTTTGTTCTGGACTTCATTCAATTCTCTTTCAATAGCTGGAATTAAACGTGCCAAATTATCCTTGATTAAATAATCATTGGCGCCACATCTCATGGCTTGTACTGCATCTCCATCTTTTATGGTTCCGCTAACTATTATAAAAGGAATAGTGTGGTTTAAAGACCTTGTTAACTTAAGGGCGGTTAGGGCATCTAGAGTTGGTAATTTATTATCACTTAATATAATATCAATATCCTTATTATTGAGTGCATTTTTTAACTCCTCTCTGTTTTCAATTCTCTGGCTATTAACGTTATAACCACTTCTTGTTATTTTATCAATTATTAATTCGTAATCATCTTCTGAGTCTTCGATTACTAATAAACTAATGTTCTTTTTAGTTTCCTTATTAATCATTCCAATCGGGTATTTGGATTTTAAATTTACTACCTACATTCACTTTGCTTTCACATGTTACATGGCCTTGCATTTTATCAAGGGCATTTCTTACAATATATAATCCTAGACCGGATCCATGTGAAGAAAGGTTGGCTCTATAGAACATTTTGAAAATATGTGGTAGAAATTTATCGGGGATACCTTCTCCATTATCGATGATATTAATGAGGTTGATATTATTGTTTTTGATAGCGTCTATTTCAACAATGCTTTCGCTGCCTGGCTTTTTGTATTTAATGGCATTCTCTAGCAAATTCTGCATTACTGATTTTAATAGCCTCTGATCGGTGCGTACTTCTAATGTGCCATCTATTTTAAGAATTACCTTCGCATCTTTATAACCATCATTGTATTTGAGGCCATCTATTACTTCCATAATTAATTCTGAAAGGAATATTTTCTCTGGGTTAATTTGACCTTGTTTGATTCTGGTAATGTTCAATAGTTCGTCTAAGGTATTTCTTAGTTTATCGGTACTATTTTCCATCATGTACATGAGGCTTTTGACATCATTTAAATTGGCAAAGTCATTAAGCCCAATGTTTATAAGCCCCTTAATGGAAGCTACAGGTCCTTTTAAATCATGAGAAATCCTATACATTAATGTTTCTAGTTCATTGTTTATCCTAATTAGGTTTTCTTTAACCTTTTTCTGCTCTGTTACCTTTTTAGCAATAATTGAAATACCGTTTTCGGTTGGGTAAATACTCCCCTCGAAAAACTCTTTTTGCTCGTAATCAAAGGAAATGTCTTGTGATTTTTTTTCAAGAATTACATTTTCAAATTTATCATCAAGACCTAATTCCAGCCATTTAGGGAATATAGAAAAAATATTCTTCCCTAACACCCGCTCTTTGGGTAGAAATTCTTTCGTAGCGTAATCATTCCAATCCAAAATACGGTATGATTTGTTTAGTGCTATGAACACATCCTGAATACTGCCTGAAAGAAATTGGTACATTTTCAGACTCTGGTTAAGAGCAAGCTCAACCTCCAAACGCTTAAAGTGCTTTTGATGTTCTCTTAATTCACGTTCTATGGCAGGAATTAATCGATTTAGGTTATGTTTAAGAATATAGTCATTAGCGCCTGCACGCATAGCTTCCACAGCAGCCTCTTCTCCAATAGTACCACTCACTATCAAGAAGGGAATGTGAAGGTCTCTACTGCGAGTTATCTTTAATGCCTTGGGAGCATTAAAAGTAGGCAGAGAATTATCGCTAATAATTACGTCCCAGTCTTTGTCTAGTGCAAGTATTAATTCGCTTTCTGTTTCTATTCTTTCGGATATTACTTTATATCCGGCTTTTTTGATTTTTAAAAGCACCAATTCGTAGTCATCTTCCGAATCTTCAATGATTAATATGCGAATTCTATGACTCATTTATAATTAGGGTTGGGCCTGTTTAAAGCAAGCCAATACATTCCTAGATCACCAATGGCTTCTTCAAATTTTTCTTTACTTAATGGTTTTTTAATGCAGCTATTAGCACCAATGATATAGCTATTGTCAATATCATTTTCGTTTTCTGCAGATGTTAATATCACCACCGGTGCTGCTCTAATGAGCTGATTAGATTTTATGGTTTGTAGTATTTCTAGACCCGATACTTTTGTAACACTCAGGTCTAGCAAAATTAAAGCAGGTAAAATATCTCCGAATTCTTCTATCTGTGCCATAGCTTCTTCTCCATCTCGGGCAAATACTAGCGGGTTAGTAATGTTCTTATCACTTAAAGTATTTTTAATAAGTGTTATTTCATCTTCATTACTGCCAATTACAAATATTACATTTTTCATAGCCTTAACTTAAAGTGAAATAAAATTTGGTCCAT
The DNA here is from genome assembly GCF_056158185.1 of Fulvivirga sp. AWR4_260. Classification (NCBI taxonomy): domain Bacteria; kingdom Pseudomonadati; phylum Bacteroidota; class Cytophagia; order Cytophagales; family Fulvivirgaceae; genus Fulvivirga; species Fulvivirga sp. AWR4_260. Next base: position 1,037,878 of record NZ_JBSWSU010000001.1, on the reverse strand, counting down.
TTATTTATGAGGCTGTCAGCCCATATATTGCCACCATGCTTGTTGATAATTCTCCTTACAGTTGCTAATCCTATGCCTGTACCTTCAAACTGTTTTTCGCTATGCAGTCTTTGAAATGCTCCGAATAATTTTCCTGCATAGTTAGTGTCAAAACCCACACCATTATCTTCTATGATATAAGTTGCTTTACCATTTATCTTTTTTGATTTTAATGATATAATGGCCAGCTCTTCATTACGAGAGTATTTAGCGCCATTTTCTAATAAATTTTGTAATACAATATTTAATAATCCTGGATCAGCTCTATCTTCTAACTGCGGTTCTATGTCAAATTGAGCTCTGGGGTATGTTTCTTTCAATACAGCACATATGTTTTCTGCAGCACGCGATATGTTTACTTGCTGCATGTTCATTTCACTTTTGGTGATTCGGGCCAATGAAAGTAGGTCATCTATCAATTTGCTCATTTTTGAGGTAGAATTGATGATTCTTTCTAGGTAATGAAGTCCACTCTCATCCAAAGTATTTTCGAAATCTTCTTTTAAAGCATAACTAAAACCCTGAATACTCCTCAGTGGTGACCTTAGGTCGTGAGATACTGAGTAACTAAAAGCTTCAAGCTCTTTATTAGTGGCTTCTAATAGGGCAGTTCGGTCCTTTACAAGCTGCTGAATTCTTCTCTCTTCTTCTTTTCTTTTAGTTATTTCCTGAATATGACTTATAAAGTATAAAGGAGCACCTTTGCTACTTTTAATGGTAGACACATTAAGCTGTGCCCAAAACACTTCGCCATCTTTTCTAACATACCTTTTATCTAGTTGGTAGGTGTTAATAGTACCATCTAATATGTCTTCAACAAGATTAAGGTCCTCTCCTAAATCGTCAGCATGGGTGAGATCTTGAAAATTAGTTGCTAGCATTTCTCTTGTAGTGTAGCCAAAGATTTTAATTAAGGCATGATTTACTTTTACCCAGTTGCCTTTTAAATCTAATATTCCGATACCTACGGGAGAGTAATCAATGGCGGAGCGAAACCTTTCTTCACTTTCTTTAATGGCTTGTTCTTTTAGTTTATCCTGAGTGATGTCACTACATAAACCTATAAGCCTTATGGCCTTTCTATCTTTATACCTTATAGCACCTTTTATTCTGATAAATTTTTTAATACCGTCAGCAGTGGTGATCTGAATTTCATCTCTAAATTTTTTTTTATCGATGGGCGCGGATGCGGTGAGTTCTAAAATTTTAGTTTTATCCGAAGGATGAACTCGGTCTAAAAGGTCGGCAATAAAAAAGCCTTTAGTTGATGCTTTTAGACCAAACAATTTAATCACCTGATTATCTAATAAAACAGAGCCTTCTATTATATTCCAATGCCAGATACCTGTTTCACTTGACTCTAAAGCTAGCTCCAGAATTTCTTTTTTTTCTTCATTTTCTAAGTCATTCAATGAAGATGGATTGGTATGAAACAGCGCAAGGCCGAAAGTGACGGTTAGGGTAAGTAGTAGTTCAATGTTTTGAGTAGTGAATATTAACATTGATGTTTTATAGGCGAAAATGAGCATCGATGTTATAGCTATTGCTACCACAGCAAGTGAACATTGAATAACAAATGTTTGATTGTTACTCTTAAGGCATTTTACAATACATGAAAGGTTTTTCTTAAATAGAGAGGATGATAAATGGTATATATCAATTAGCAGATTAAATACGGATATAGTTACTGTTAACAGCAAAAAAGTTGTTTTGACATTTTTTCGTTTTATATTCATCATATTTCACTGCTCCTCTTGTCACATGTGCTTCTTGCTTATTTTAACATGTAATCTCCAGATGTTGAGAGTACTTAAGGTCTGAGCTTAAAAGTATTTATATCTCAATAATGGATATATAAGAAAATATACAAAATTTTATCATTATATCTTCATAAACAGGTATTTAGCAGGGCTGCTGTGTAAGTTTATGATAAAGATTTATGCAATGTGAAAAAGAAAAGGCTCAAGTATCAGCTATTTGCAAATACTTGAGCCTTCTAGGTTAAAATATGATATGTAATATTAATGAATGCCTTTTACCTTTGTTCGTAAACTACTTTACCCCTACGATCCCACTCCTTATAAATATATGGCCTTTCTGCACCTTCAAATGGTTGTTTAGGGTATCTGATAATCTTTTTCCTTCTTCCGCTAGAATAGTACTCTATCCAATCTCCCACGCGCTGATCCCATTTGAATTCTCCTTTTACGGCTACTTTACCTGTTTTATGAAAGTAATAGTAGTCTCCATCTTTTTCTCCATATGCTATAGGGATGATTTCTTTAATTTCCTTCGTTTTAGCGTTGTAGTAACTTACCATTGACTCTTTAGGCCAACCTTTGTAATATTTTTGTTTATCTACCAGCAAGTCGTTTTTGTCATACTGTGTCCAGCGGCCATGTTTCATTCCTTTATAAAAAATGCCACTTTCCAAAACCTGGCCACCAAGCATTTTCTTATAAGGACCGTGTAATATAGCACCATGCACCTGATCTACCTTACCTCCATGCCTTATAGAGCCTCTTCTATAATCTAACCAATAGATATCAGTTACATATGGATCAGTTTCTATTGGCTCTTTTAAAACATGAAAAAGCTCTACTTTTTTTCGGTCTCCAAAACCTTCTTGAGTAAATCTTTTCTTCGTTTTTATCTCATAAAAGACATTTTTCTTTCTTTTTTTCTTTTTAGGTTCCACATAGTCGTCTTCCTCTTCCTCATCTTCTTTGTCTAGATCTAAGGTAATAGGAGTATCTATGGTAAACATCTTGTCGGTACTTTCAGGGTCTACTACCTGAGCATAGCCGGCATTAGAAATGGCAAGTAATGAAAAAGCGGTTAGGTATTTAAAAAGGTTGTTCATAATCTGTTGAAACGGTTACATTTCCCTTTTATTTTTCTCTGGTAATAAGTTTTTAAGCTTAAAAGTTCCAAATTTATTAGCTCAGATAAAAATGACGTAGCAATTTAATGAGTTAAAGACTAATTAGGGCAAATTTATTTGCTGTATAATAAAAAAGTTGCACCAGAGAGTATATTCTCCAATGCAACTTTGGTGTTATTTTGCCAATTAGGAAATTACTCTCCTACAAGCTCCACACTTCTTTTAATGAAGTTAGTAAGATCTTTACCTGTAAGCATATTTTGTGAAAGCATGGCTAAGTCATAAGCTTGTTTTGCAAATGTCTCTTTTTTATCCTCGCTTTCAGCTTTTAATATTTTACCTACAATGCTGTGATTAGCATTAATAGTTAAATCAAACTGATCTGGCATGTTGCCCATCATTGCGTACTGGCCGCCACCACTTTTGGCCATGTCTTTCATTCTTCGCATAAACTCTGACATGGTTATGGTAACAGGCATTTCTTCAGGAGATAGTGACTCTACCTTAATATTCATGCTAGTATTATTAACTGCCTTAGTGAATATTTCCTTTACCTGATCTTCTTCTTCTTTGCTTAATACGCTTTCTATTTTCTCATCTTTATCGATGATTTTATCAATAGTTTCAGCATCCACTCTTTTCAGTTGAGTGTTTTCAAGCTTTTGCTCTAAGAAATTAACATAGTGACTGTCAATAACTGTGTCTAAAAGCAATACATCATATGCTTTGTTTCTAGCGGCTTGTATGTAGGTGTCTTGTTTGCCAGGCTCAGTGGTATACAAATAGATAAGGTTGTTGTCTTTATCTTTTTGGTTAGCCTCCACTTTGTTTTTATACTCCTCGAAAGTGTAGAACTCCCCTTCCGTATTTTTGAACAATGCAAAGTCTTTAGCCTTGTCGTAGAATTTATCTTCGCTTAGCATTCCATATTTTACAAACATGCCAATGCTATCCCACTTTTCTTCGTAAGATTTTCTTTCTTTTTTGAATAGCTCGTCAAGTTTGTCAGCAACCTTTTTGGTAATGTGGTTATTGATTTTTTTAACATTACTATCTGACTGTAAGTAGCTTCTAGATACGTTTAATGGAATATCTGGAGAGTCAATTACACCGTGTAATAACATCAAAAATTCTGGAACTACATCTTTTACCTCATCAGTAATGAATACCTGCCTTGAGTATAACTGGATTTTATTCTTTTGAACTTCGAAATCCTGCTTTACTTTAGGGAAATAAAGAATACCCGTTAGGTTAAATGGATAATCCACATTCAGGTGAATCCAGAATAGTGGGTCTTCAGACATAGGATAAAGCTCCTTGTAGAAGTTTAAGTAATCTTCATCTTTAAGCTCTGAAGGAGTACGAGTCCATAAAGGCTCAGTATCATTAATGAAACGGTCTTTAGTAACCGACTTGTATTTTGGTTTTCCCTCTTCGTCAGTACCATCTTCTTCTTGCTCAGTGGTAGTTCCGAATTTGATAGGAATAGGTAAAAACTTGCAATACTTATCTAAAATTGATTTTAGTTTCCATTCATCTAAAAACTCTTCAGAGTCATCAGCCACATGCAAGATAATATCTGTACCTCTGTCTGCTTTTTCTGCAGCAGTAATTTCAAATTCTGTAGATCCATCACATATCCAACGAGCAGGCTCTGCTCCTTCTTTGTACGATTTTGTAATGATTTCTACTTCCTTAGCCACCATAAAGGCAGAGTAAAACCCTAAACCGAATTTACCGATGATGTCTTTAACATCAGCTCTGTCTTTAAATTTCTCAACAAATTCTGTAGCTCCTGAGAAAGCAATTTGGTTGATGTATTTCTTAATTTCTTCCTCAGTCATACCAATACCTTTATCGCTAATGGTAATGGTCTTTTTGTCTTTGTCAAAACTAACTTCTACAGTAGTGTCACCTATTTCTTCACTGATGTCACCCAATGAAGATAAGCGTTTTAACTTTTGAGTAGCATCTACAGCATTTGAAACCAACTCTCTTAGAAAAATCTCGTGATCTGAGTATAAGAACTTCTTAATAATCGGAAAGATATTTTCCGTGTGAATTGAAATAGTGCCTTTTTCTGCCATTATTATATGCTTTAATGTATTGAAATTAATTCAAGTATATAATTCGCCCTTTTTCAAATTCTATTCCACCTTGTTTATTGTGACATATTGACAGAAAATATGACATAAAAAAAGCCGAACAAAAGTTCGGCCTTGGCATATTTCTCATTCTTAGAACGAGCTAGTTATCTTATTCTGTCTACAGAGCGAACAAGCTTTTCATCTTTGCGAATAAACCTATTTGCTAATACATTGCAGATCATGGCTCCAACAGGTAAATAAATACCAATGGCATAAGCTCCTTCTGCCGCTAAATTATGGTCTGCTATTATCTGTTTAGAGAACCAAAAACCTAAGCCCAAAGTAACTGTCATTAAAATGGAGTTAAGAAAGCCCAATTTCATTTGAGTAAGCCTACTTTTAAATTTAAATATTTCTATAATACCTACTATGGCTGCACCTATGGCGGCTACAGCAATTAGAGTATAGGGGAAAAATATTTTTGTACCTTCAGCTGCACCATTTTGAGCTAGTAGGTAAAAGGAAGTTAACATAAATTTATCATCAACCCCAGGCTGAGTATAAACCCACATAGGGAAAATGAGAGTTAATAGCATGAGTATAACTACTAGTGATAGAAATACAGTTTGAATTCTTTGTAACATATGGCTATTGGCTTAAATTGCAGCTGCAAATTAAATCAAACCACACGTTTTAAAAAAAATAATAATCAGAGAAAGTCCTCTCTGGGTTTAAATCTTTATGGAAATTGATGTTGTTGGTTTTGACGCAGATGACACACTCTGGGTTAACGAAAACTACTTTAGAGAAGCGGAGAGCCGTTTTGCCGATTTTTTTAAAAATCATTATGCTTTAGATTTTATAGAGGAAACTTTATATGAGACCGAAATCCAAAATTTAGCGTTATATGGCTATGGAATAAAAGGATTTACGCTGTCTATGATAGAAGCAGCCAATAAAATTACAGGAGGTAATGTACCCAGTGAGATCATAAGTGAGCTGGTACAAATAGGGAAAGAGATGCTCGATAAACCTGTGGTGCTTTTGGATAATGTTAAAGAAATATTAGAAACCCTAAAACCTAAATATAGATTAATATTAGTGACAAAGGGTGATCTACTGGATCAGCATAGAAAACTAAAAAAATCTGGTTTAGAGTCTTACTTTCATCATATTGAAGTAATGAATGAAAAGAAGCCAGAAGATTATCAAAAGCTAGTAAAGCATTTAGATCTCAATCCTGCTCAATTTATAATGATAGGTAATAGTTTGAAATCTGATGTAATGCCTGTTTTGGAGATCGGAAGCCAGGCCATTTATGTGCCTTATGAAATTACCTGGCAGCATGAGCATGTAGAGGAAGAGCTATTAGTGGACAGCTACATAAAAGTCCCGAAACTGCACGATATACTTAAATATTTATGATAAGGTATTTTTTTGAGGTTGCCTATCATGGAAAAAAATACCATGGTTGGCAAAGGCAACCAAATGCTATTACTGTACAGCAAGTGTTAGAAGAAACCTTGTCTACTTTATTGAGGTCAGAAATAAGCATCATGGGCAGTGGAAGAACAGATACTGGCGTGCACTGTGCTCAGCAATTTTTTCATATCGATTGTGAAGAAATTCGAGATATTGAAAAACTTAAATACCGGTTAAATGGCTTTTTACCACCAGACATCAGTATCGCTGATATATTCGCTGTTACTAATGACACTCATGCCAGGTTTACAGCTACTTCTAGGAGTTACGAATATAGAATTATCCAAAAAAAGAGCCCTTTTTTAAATGGTTTGGTCTATTACTATACAAAGGACCTAAATGTAACAACCATGAACGAGGCTGCTTCGTTCTTAATTGGAGAGAAAGATTTTGAAGCGTTTAGCAAAGTAAAGACTGATGTTAATACTTTCTTCTGCAACATTACAAATGCCAAATGGGAAGAGGTTAACGATGGACTTATATTTCATGTAACTGCAAACAGGTTTTTACGTGGTATGGTTAGGGCGCTAGTAGGCACTTTGCTAAATGTAGGTGAAGGGAAAGTTGCTGTGGAAGATTTCAATAAAATAATAGAAAGTAAAGATCGTAAAAAGGCGGGTGCCTCTGCACCGGCAGAAGGCTTGTTTTTAACAAGAGTAGAATATCCAAAAGAAATTTATTTATAGCCATTGGAAAAAGATAAAATAAATAGCGGGAGCATAGTTGATTTTAAGGTTTTGAAAAGGCTCATGCGTTTTCTTAAGCCTTATAGTGGGCGGTTTATATTTTTAATAGTTTTAACGGTTGCGTTAGGGGTATTAGCTCCATTAATGCCACTATTAATACAAAAAACATTAGATAGTTATGTGGCTATTGGAGATTACAATGGCCTCTTAATTATGGTATGCATACTGGTCGGAATCTTGGTTCTTCAGGCCATAGTTCAGTATGCACATACTTACTTATCTGGCTGGTTGGGCCAATATGTTATCAGAGATATACGTATTCAGCTTTATGAACACTTGGTTAAATTAAGACTTAAGTTTTTTGACCAAACCCCAATAGGTAGGTTAGTTACTCGTACTATTTCTGATGTTGAAACTTTGGCCGATGTTTTTAGTCAAGGTTTAGCTGCCATGATGGGTGATTTACTTCAGCTAATTTTTATTCTCATCATCATGTTTTGGAGTGATTGGCGTTTGTCTTTAATCAGTTTATCTACTCTGCCTATATTGTTAGGTTGTACATATGTGTTTAAAGAGAAAATTAAAGTGGCATTTAATGATGTGAGAAATGCTGTAGCTAACCTCAATTCTTTTGTGCAAGAGCATATAACGGGCATGAGCATTGTTCAAATTTTCGGAAGTGAAGAAAGAGAATATCAAAAGTTTAAGGAAATAAATGAAGAGCACAAAAAGGCTAACTTAAAATCTGTGCTTTATTATTCTATTTACTTTCCTGTGGCAGAAATAATTAGTGCGGCAGGTATAGGTTTATTGGTTTGGTATGGAGGAAAAGGCGTGATAGATGAAAATTTAACCGGTATTACTATAGGTAAGCTTATTGCTTTTATCATGTATATTCAAATGTTCTTCAGACCCATACGTATGATTGCTGATAGGTTCAACACCTTGCAGTTAGGCATCGTAAGTTCTTCCAGAATTATGAACCTTTTAGATAATGACGAATTTATTTCTAATCAGGGAGAAAAGAAAGCAGACAGTATTTCAGGAAAGGTGAGCTTTAAAAATGTATGGTTCGCATATAATGATGAAGAATACGTACTTAAAGATATTAATATAGAAGTGGAGCCAGGGCAAACCATTGCCCTAGTGGGAGCCACTGGCGCAGGAAAATCATCAGTAATCAATCTCTTGAATAGATTTTATGATATTAGAAAGGGTACCATTGCTGTTGATAACATCAATATTAATGATTATGACTTACAAAGTTTAAGAAGGCAGATAGGTGTTGTTTTACAAGATGTGTTCTTATTCAGCGACACTATAATGCATAATATTACCCTTGGTAACTCTGATATTTCAGAGAAGGAAGTAACAGCTGCGGCAGATTTGGTGGGTGCAAGAAAATTTATTGAGCGACTGCCCGGAGGTCTAATGTATAATGTTATGGAGCGTGGCTCTACGCTATCAGTAGGACAAAGGCAGCTAATTTCTTTTGTAAGAACTATGGTCTATAATCCAAAAATTTTGGTTTTGGATGAGGCTACTTCATCAGTAGATACGGAAACTGAAGAAATGATTCAATCGGCTATAGATAAAATGATGGCAGACAGAACTTCGATTGTAATTGCCCACAGGTTATCCACAATTCAAAAGGCAGATAAGATTATTGTACTTGATAAGGGGGAAATAAAAGAAGTAGGCACGCATGAGGAGTTACTTTCAAAAGATGGGTATTACACTCAACTCCATAAAATGCAGTATAAAGAATTTGTTTAATGGGCATAGTTCATAAATTCCGACATTCGTATTAAAATGTGGAAATTCTGATTTATGTATTTGAAGGCCATTCTTTTAGTCTTAACTACGACTCTATTTTTTAATAACTTTCAGTGTAATAGCCAAAGCTTTAAAAAGCATGGTTTCCGAAATAAGTATGGCAGGTCAGCCAATAGAAAGGGCAAGGTGACTTGCCCTATTTTTGAAGACAATAAATACCCGTATCATGGTTTAGGCTTTAAAGTTGGAGACCCTTTTGCTCTTACATATAAGTTTTATCCAAACAAACGGTTAGCCTTCGTTTTAGATGCAGGCTTTCCCGCTAGCGGCTTATACAGCCATTACTATAAAGATCATTTTTTTGAATATGCTGAGTTCCCAGAAGAGGAGCGATCAAACCTGCATTATATTACTCACCATGTGAAATATAACTACATGGGCGATTTCAAAATGCTATATCAGCAGCCAATGGATTTTTTGTCTAAGGGGTTGTTTTTGTATGCTGGCCCGGGGTGGCAGGCAAGAAAAACAAAAATCCAATATGAGTATCTATTCGAAATGGACATTAATCAGAATGAGATTGGTACCTTTGACACAGAAAAGATGGTTATGGGGGTTACAGGCACATTTGGAATAGAATATGCTTATTTTGATATTCCCATATCGGTGTTTTTAGAAACAGCTCTTTTTTGCGATTTGACCGAAAACTCGGGTGATACAAAACTGCAAGGTGGGGCTGGTATCAGGTATGTTTTTTGATTCATTAATATTTATTGTTGCAGATGGTTAAGAAAATTGCTCCTATTGTTATTATTATTTTATTACTAGCGGCATTCTTTTTTTATAAACTAGGTGGAGGAGAGCCTCTTCAATATACACTAAAGCCATCCCAGAAACTGATAGTGGCAGGGGCTGATTTTACAGGAAAGTATAATAGCAGTAAAGCTGAAAAGCTGTTTTTTCAAGCCAAGAATGCAGCTGATGCTGACAGCGGCCTTAACCTGACAGTTATCAATTATTTTTACCCCGAATTAAAAGACTCTGTAGTTCAGTTTATAGGAGTTTCTTCTTCTGAAAAACCAATGATGAAAAGTATCTACTTTTCAGAAGAGAGAACATTTGATACTGCAGATTTTGTATTTGTAGAGATCAAAGCTCACAACTTTGTAATGCCTAAACCTGAGGAAGTAAGAAATGGTGCAGAGCAATTTGCTAAGGAAAAAGGAGTGAAATTAGAGCCAATTTCAATAGAGATTTACAAAGGGGAAAGACAATTAGATATCTATTTCCCCATTAGTAAATGATTTTAGATGTTTTCTTCGGCTACGGTCTGTTTCTCAAAAAGCTCTTTGTAAGTGCCGTTTAGTTTCATTAGGCTATCGTGAGTGCCTTCTTCAACCATTTCGCCATCGTTGAGCACAATAATTTTGTCTGCAAGCTTGGCAGATGATACCCTGTGAGAGATAACTATTGAAGTCCTTCCTTTCATAATCTTTTTCATACTATTTAAAATAGTATTTTCAGTTTTGGTATCTACTGCAGATAATGAATCGTCAAGCATCAAAATTTTAGGATCTCGTGATATTGCTCTAGCTATAGAAACACGTTGTTTTTGACCTCCACTCAGTGCAATACCTCTCTCTCCTACCCTGGTTTCAAAGCCTTTAGGGAAAGCAATTATATTCTCATAAACATCAGCCTCTTTAGCAGCATTTATTACTCTTTCTTCCGATGCGTTTGTAGCCCCAAAAGCAATGTTATTATATATAGTATCACTGAACAAGAATACATCTTGCGGCACATAGCCAATTTGGCTGCGTAAGCTTGTTAAATTATACTTTTTGATGTCTTCATGATCAACAGTGATTTCGCCATCTGTGGTATCATAAAGTCTACTTAGCAAATTAGCAATAGTACTTTTTCCTGAACCCGTTGTTCCAATTATAGCAAGCGATTCTCCTGGTTTTATTTCAAATGAAATGTTTTTAAGTGCTTTGATGCCACTATCGGGATACACGAATGAAACGTTCTTAAAAGAAATTAATCCATCAATTTCTTTATGCATATCTTCAGTGCTAAGAATGTCATTCTTAGTTTTTAAGAATTCATTTATTCTTTTTTGAGATGCTGCCGCTCTTTGAATTAAACTACTAATCCAACCCAGTGAAGCTACGGGCCAGGTTAATAAGTTTACATACATTATAAATTCGGCAATGTTACCAAATGTTAATGAACCATTAATTACCTCTACACTGCCTATATAAATGGTTAAAACTGTGCTTAGCCCTATTAGCCCTAAAATTAGTGGGAAGAAAAGAGACTGAACTTTAGTAAGTCTTAATGAACGATCTTTGTATTCGTTACTTTTATCTGTAAAATTTTTAACAGAATCCTGCTCTCTGGTAAATGACTTTAATACCCTTATTCCTGAAAATGCTTCCTGAGCAAAAGTGGATAACCCAGATTGGCTTATTTGAATTTCTTCGCTCCTCTGGTTAATGATATTATTCACATAATAGATACTGATCGATAATATTGGCAAAGGAATCAAAGCATATAACGTCAGTGTTGCGTTAATCGAAAACATGTATGGAATAAGTATTATAAACAATGTGAAAAGGTTAACACCATACATTATTGATGGACCAATGTACATTCTTACTTTACTTACATCCTCAGAAATTCTGTTCATTAAATCTCCAGTATTGTTTCTTCGGTAGAAGCTTAATGGTAATGACTGGTAGTGGGCATAAATCTCGTTTTTTAAATCATATTCGATTAACCGAGACATAGCAATAATGGTTTGACGAACAAAAAACAGAAATACACCTCTTAGTAAAGCTAATATTAATATGAGAGCACCATAGATTAATATGCTACTGGCAAAAATAGAATAGAAATTATTTTGCAGCTCCAGTCCATCTAATGATTTATAGATGGAGATGTTTTCAGTAATCAAGTTGATAGCATACCGTACTACCTGAGCAGGGATAATCTGAAAAATAATTGAAAGTATAATAAACACAAAGCCAAGCAATAAATGGTATTTGTATTTTAATAAATACTTGTTAAGATAACTTAATTCTTTCATGAAGTGACCTGAAAAATGTATTGGTATGTGGTTTAACTAATGAGTACTAACGGCATTATTAGTAAGGTAGTTGTGTAGAATTTTCAGGGTTTTAACCTATTGTTAAAAATTCAAAAAAAACTCTACTTTTGCGCGACCTCATTTATAAGAGTAACCCTCTTTAAGTAGGTCAAATCTACAATAAACTAATTATTTAACATTATTATGATGGAAATAAATGAACTGGAACAAGTGAATGGTGCCGTCTTTGGCGGAGTTCAGAGTTTAGGACATGAGCAGGTGGTATTTTGTTATGATGAGCCTACGGGACTAAAAGCCATAATTGCGATTCATAATACTATACTTGGACCAGCATTGGGTGGAACGAGGATGTGGAATTACGCTTCAGAAAAAGAGGCGCTGACAGATGTATTGAGACTTTCCAGAGGGATGACTTACAAAAATGCCATTACTGGCTTAAACTTAGGCGGTGGAAAGGCTGTAATAATTGGTGATGCTTCTCACATGAAGACAGAAGCATTTTTGAGACGCTTCGGAAAATTTGTAAACAGCTTAGGTGGTAAGTATGTGACAGCCGAAGACGTAAACATGAAAACTAGAGATATGGAGTACATAGGAATGGAAACGTCTTATGTTACAGGTTTGCCCGAAACTATGGGTGGTGGAGGTGATCCTTCTCCTGTTACTGCATATGGTACTTATATGGGTATGAAGGCTTCTGCCAAAAAAGTATATGGTAGCGATAGCTTAACCGGTAAAAAGATCGGTGTGCAAGGTGTTGGCCAGGTAGGAATGTATTTAGTAGAGCATTTGACTAAAGAAAATGCCGAGGTATATATCACAGATATTAATGATGATAAATTGGCAAAAGTGTCAGCGGCTACTGGTGCTAAGGTGGTAGGAATGGACGAAATATATGATTTAGACTTAGATATTTATGCTCCTTGTGCTTTGGGTGCTACGCTTAATGACAATACCATTGGTAGATTAAAATGTGCAATAGTAGCCGGTGCTGCTAACAATCAGCTTGCCGAAGAGAAAAAGCATGGAGAACTATTAATGACAAAAGGTATTACTTACGCTCCTGATTTTCTTATCAATGCAGGTGGTGTAGTAAACGTGTATGAAGAGTACATGGGCAACTACAATCGCGAAAGAGCTTATGCTACTGCCGAAAATATATATCAAACATGTTTTGACATCCTAAACAGCGCAGAAAACGACAAAATTTCTACGCATCAGGCCGCAATTCAAATGGCTGAAAAAAGGATTGCAGATATTGGAAAAGTGAAGTTGCCACGATAAGCAATTATTGCTAATTTTGCAGCATGGTAAAAGGCTGTCTCAAAGGTCAGAGGTAAAAGATTTAAAATTTAAATAACCTTTTTCACTATAAAACATTAATTTATAGTAAAACCAAAGACTTTGGAGACAGCCTTATTTTTTTAATTAAAAAAGAATAGCTTCTTTTCATTGCTAAGATGCTCAATAGACGAACATTACGTATAAAAACTATGCAGACCATATTTGCTTTTAGGCAAAGTAGGGACGCTAATTATGGTATTGCATTGGAGTATATAGACGAAAGTTTTGCTCCTGACCTGAACTCTATGGAAGTACAGGATAAAGCATTGTTAAATGCGCAGAAGGCTGAGGCCAAAGAAATCTTTGTTAAAAACTACAGAGATAGATACTTCTCTTCTAATGGAGGCTCTGTAGAAAAAATTAATGAAGTAGTAGAGGCTGCTATTAAGAGTTACTATTCTGATATCGAAAAAGACTACCAGTTTTTTAAGAAAAACATGGTGGTGGAAGCGGAAAAGATATTAGATAGATATATCTCTATCCTTAACTTATTAATTGAGTTTTCTACGCTTGCTGAGCAGGATAAACGCGTTAATCATGGCAATTTTGTTAAAAATTTGTTAACAAAGTCGTTAAAGTTTAACAAGTCTCTTGAAAATATTAGCTTGAGGAGAAATATCAATTGGGATGATTTTCAGGATGAAGCTAGGCACTGGTTTAAGGAGATAGTAAAGACTGATCCTGAGTACCAAGCTTACTTGAAAAAACAAGAGCCAACATTTGAAGAAGATAAGGCTATTGTGTCTCACGTTCTTAAAAATATAATTTTCAAGAATGACATCATTGATAAGTTTATGGAAGAGCAAGAACTTAATTGGGTGGAAGACAGATCCATTATTAAAAGCCTTGCTACTAAAACTATAAAATCTATCCCTGAAGAAGAAGGTGTAGAATTTGAATTACAAGAGTTGTCTTACAACTGGGAAGACGACAAATCGTTCTTTATATCGCTGTTTGAAGATACTATTAAAGTAGAGGCCGAGTACGAAGAGTTAATAGCTAAAAAAACTAAAAACTGGGACATAGAGCGAATAGCAACCACCGATAAAATAATTTTGGAGATGGCTATTTGCGAAATGATCAATTTTCCGAGTATACCAGTAAAAGTAACTATTAATGAATATATTGAAGTTGCCAAGCGTTATAGCACTCCAAAAAGTAAAACATTTATTAATGGAGTATTAGACGTAATCGCTAACGATTTACAAGCAACTGGCGTTATAAAGAAAAGTGGACGAGGATTAATCGATAATAAATAAATGCATTAATTATGAGTAAGAATTCAGGAAACTCCCTATTGGCCTTTTTATTTGGTGCTACTGCCGGGGCTGCTATAGGTATTTTATATGCTCCAGATAAAGGTTCTAACACCAGAGATAAGCTCACTTATAGATTAGATAAGTATAAAAAAATGCTTGAAGAGCTTGTAGAAGATTTAGTATCTGAAAAAGAAGGCAATTTTAACGAAGCCAAAAGCCATGGTCAAAAAGTGGTTGACGATGCTAAAGAAAAAGCAGAAAGGCTTCTAGAAGATGTGGATGAGTTAATCAGCCATATTAAGAACGGTGAAAAGAAAAGTAACTAAATTTTTATAAACGATAAGTTAAGAGGTTATGATTAAAGGAATGAGAATTTCAATGCTAGTTGCTTTAGTGGCTTTAGTATTTGCCAGCTGTGGCAGCAATAAAGAATCTGAAAAGAAGATTTCTGATTTAGAAAATAGAATTAACGAGCTTGAAAGCACAAGTAGTACTAGTGCTCAGCCTGCTACTACTGTTAATCAAGCACAGCCAGAAGTAAAACCAGAAGGTCCACTTCCTAAATTCGAATTTGAAGAAGAAGAATTTGATTTCGGTACTATTACTGCTGGTGACGAAGTAGAACATGTTTTTAAATTCAAAAACACTGGTGAAGCACCTTTAATCATCCAAAATGCTGTAGGTTCTTGTGGATGTACAGTGCCAACTTGGCCTCATGAGCCTATCGCAGTAGGTGAAACTGCTGAGATTACTGCTCACTTCAACAGTAAAGGAAAAGTGAATGCTCAAAATAAAACTGTAACTATTACAGCTAACACTTGGCCTAAAAAGACTGTTTTGAGAATTAAAGCTATGGTTAACCCTAGTGAAGATAGCTCTCAAGGCCCTGTGAAAAAATAATTGATTGATTATATATAAAATTCATCCCAGCTCCTTAATCGGGGGTTGGGATTTTTTGTTTTAAAAGGTGTACTTTTGCCGAAATTTTAATTATTAAAGACGTATGTTTAAGACAGTTTTACTTCAGGCAGCAGGTGGTGGAGGCGGATTTACTTCTCTGATTTTATTTGGAGGTATGGCCATTGTGTTTTATTTTTTCATGATCAGGCCGCAACAGAAGAAACAGAAAGAACAGAAGAAGTTTATAGAAGACATTAAAAGAGGCGACCAGGTAGTAACCATTGGTGGTATTCATGGTAAGGTATTAAGTACTGATGAGGCCAATGTAGTACTAGAAATAGACAAAGGAGTTAAAATAACTATTTTAAGAAGCTCTATTTCGTTAGAAGCTTCTAAGCCAGCTCCTACAGCAGAAGAAAAGGAAAAGAAATAAGCTATAATTTGAGCAAGCTAAGCGAAATATTGAAATCATTACGGCCCGAAAGTTATAACCACATTCGGGTCATTTTGCTTTGTGTTTTTGCTGCTACTACGTTCTGGTTTTTAAATGCCCTGAACGAAAATTATAGTACCACACTTAATTATCCTGTTCAGTTTATCTACGATAAGGAATCGTACATGCCTGTAGATGAGCTTCCCGAATATGTGCAGCTAAATGTTAATG
The DNA here is from genome assembly GCF_056158185.1 of Fulvivirga sp. AWR4_260. Lineage (NCBI taxonomy): Bacteria > Pseudomonadati > Bacteroidota > Cytophagia > Cytophagales > Fulvivirgaceae > Fulvivirga > Fulvivirga sp. AWR4_260. Next base: position 1,021,645 of record NZ_JBSWSU010000001.1, on the reverse strand, counting down.
GATTAGGCTGGAACTTATTTCGTAATAGTTTGGGAATAAAGGTTACACCATTAGAAATTCCATTAGACGCACCCTCAGAAGAAAAGAAAATTGTAGGTGCTGCTTTACCCGGTTTGATTTCTGAACAGTTAGATGAATTTCAGCTCAACTATGTGCTTACAGATACTTTGGCTATTAACATTCAAAAAAGGGTAAGCCGTACTTTTATTTTACGAGTAGATAGCGCTGCTATTTCCTTGGAAGATAATTATCAGTTAGTTAGTCCCATTGCTTTTTCTCCTGATTCGGTTCTACTTCAGGGCCCAGAGGAGGTGCTAAATGCCATGGGAGACACTATATATATTCAATTACCCCAAGAAAATATAGATGATAATTATAAAGAGGACGTGCCTATCTCTATAAAGAATGAGAAGGCTTCTTTAATAAGGAGAAACCCTCCCATAGCTTTAGTTAGTTTTAGGGTGCAAGAGTTTAGTAGCGAAGAGGTGACAGTTCCATTAGAGGGTGTTAATTTTCCGGAGAGATATACGGTAAATGTAACTCAGAATACCGTTCTGGTTAAATATTATGTAGCTGCATCTAAACGAGACGAAGTGAAGCCAGATGGCTTTGAAATTGTCTTGGATTATAATTCTATGAATAAGGCGGATTCTACCATTTCTCCTAAGCTTGAGAAATATCCTGAATTCTTACAAGAGGTAAGGATTGATACTACTTTGGTTAAAGTAGAGATTGCAGAAAAAGATAATGCAAAGAAGTAAGCCTTTCCAAGTAGGAATCACTGGAGGAATTGGCTCGGGCAAATCTCTCATTTGCCGTATGTTTTCCTTATTAGGAGCCCCTGTTTATAACGCAGATGAGCGCAGTAAGTGGCTTACAAATAATCATCCAGAAATAATCTCATCCATCAAAGACCATTTTGGCAGTGAAGCTTATCAAAACCGTGAGCTGAATAGGTCTTATATAGCATCTAGGGTGTTTACTAACCCTGAAGAACTCAAGGCATTAAATAGTATTATTCACCCTAAAGTAGCGGAAGATTACTCGCAATGGGTATGTGAGCAGGAGTTTGCTTATGTTATTAAAGAGGCTGCTATTATGTTTGAATCTAACTCGCATAAGCAACTCGATTATGTCATTAACGTAGCCGCGAGTGATGATATAAGAATAAAGCGGGTTTTAATGCGCGATTCTTTTAGAAGCGAAGAAGAGATAAAGAATATTATTGCTAAGCAAATGAGTGAAGAAGAGCGTGCTAACTTGGCTGATACTTCTATAATTAATGATGGCTCTGTATTGGTGATTCCGCAAGTATTGTCACTTCATAATAAATGGTACAAAAAAAGGTAGCTCATTTAACGAACTACCTTCTCCTTGTTGTTATAGCTAAATTGTAACCTCTTACTTATTTTATAGTGTAAGTTTCTGTACTACCAGAGACAGTTACATTGATATATTTAATTCCTTCTACTTTATTTAAGTTGTAAAGTTTAGCGAAAGTGTTTTCGAAAGCCTCCGTGCTATTGTAAATTACCTCGTTTTTATCGTTTAATACTTCAATTTCGGCAGACTGATCTCCTGCTTTTATTAAAGTAACCATTACCAAGTTGCTATCCCTTTTAAGCTGAGTGAACTTAATGGTTTCTAAAGAAGGCTCGAGTATTGTAGTTATGTTTCCATGTAGTATAGTTTCTGTACTCACTACTTTGTTACCTTCCATTACTTGTAAGTAATAGATGCCATCTTTTAATGCATTGAGGTTATAAGGCCTTACAAATGCATTAACATTTCTTAAGCTTTCTGTAAATAATACTTTACGTTTTGCATCAAGTAGATTTACAGTGACTTTACTGTTGCTTTTATTACGATAGTAAAGTTCATAAACACCCTGCTTATTATTAAGCATTGAAACTTTTGCTGTTTCGTTGTTATTTGCTTTGTCTTTTTCTGTGGCGAAACCTTGAAGAGCTGTAGCAATAATTGTGAAAACTAAGATTAGCTTTTTCATTCTGTTTTGAGTTTTTTGTTTTTTGACAGTGCAAAACTCGTAAAAGAATCAAAGTATTTGGTTTCTATATTTTCAAGGGATTTTTAAATAATTGTTGGCACAAGGCTCGATATCTTAAGTATAAGTAACTTGGTCTTAATATAATTCAAAGTTGCTTTTTTAGTTCACCAATTTCTATTTGGTAAAAGCATGAGATTGCAAAATAGCTTATTCCCACACATGGAAAGAATACCTAACTCTACTGAGCTGTCCCTGAGAGGCAGATGAGTTGATTTGTTAACATTAACTTAATATTGGCGTGCGGAAAAATTAACTTTGGTAAAGCTTTTTTTCTTCTTTAGTAAAGAAAACTTTCTTTATCCAGCGAGGAAGTACTGCAGCTCCCCCTAATAAGTAAGGGTAATATGTTATCAACCTCCAGAAAAGTGTAGTACCTAAGGTGAATTCTACCAAGTACCCGTCAAATAGTTTGATGAAGAATTCTTCAGCCAAACCTGATCCTCCAGGAGTAGGTGATACCAGCATTACAATCCATAATATTAGATGCTTACCCAGTATTAATAGGTGATCTGCAAAGGTTAGTCCACTAGTATAGGCCTCAATAATGCAGTTAAGTATGGCATATCTTGCTAGCCAAGCCACTATAGTGGACAGGATAATTTTTATCCAATAGCGTTTCTTTTTACCATTAAGTAGGGTTGAAGCCCACATAACTTCATTGCCGTGCTGATATGCGGCATATCTCCATTTTCTGAGAAATTTAATGGAAGTAACCTTAATCAATATCCACTTAAATACGCGAGGTCTATAAAACAATGCAAATGCCATTACAAATGTGTATATGGCTATTAGCGAATAGCTGGTAATAAATAATCCTTTTATTGTGCCTTCGAAATCAGGGAAATGATCGGTGCCGATAAGAAGTAGAGCTACCGGGGCAAATATTACAAAAAACAAGTTATCTAGTATGGCAGTAAGCATTACATAAGCCAATGACTTACCTAGGTTTATGCCTTCTTTAAGTAAGATGAAAACGGCTACGGCCGTGCCTCCTACCACACTTGGTGTAACTGCCGATGCAAATTCCCAGAGTATAATAACGTATACGCTGTTTTTCCAGCTTAGCTCTTCATTAGTTAAAGTTCTAATCCTGTAGATATACGCTGCATCTTTTAAGAATAGCACAAAAAATGCTAGAATAACAGGTATTATCCGAGCTTCGAAAATGAGGTTTAGCTTTTGAGGAGTAAAGGTGTCGTCAGATAGGATTTTATAAACAACAAAACCAATGCTTATTACAGCAGGGACCCAAATTTTGTTAGGGTTGAGTGTTTTTAGTATTTTCTTAGTGTCAAGATTCATTTACTCCGTAGCGACTTCCTCTAGTTTTTCAATCCAGAAATTATTAAACCCCTCTCCTATGTACATAGTAATAATGTTGAGCTGCAGTAATTCCAGAACAGATAAAAAATTAAATATTACCGCAATTTTAACAGGAGTCTCTTCTATAAGTTTAGAAAAAGCAATTTTTGGAGTGTCCTTTAGTAAGGTTAAGATATGTTGTTTTTGCCCTGTAATGGTATAGGGGTATTGTATAACTTCGTGTTTTGGCTTGTTTTGCTCTATTTCGTATCGCTCCATCACTCTTTGAAAAACCTTTAATAATCTATAAAGGTCCAAATCTTGTAATTCAGATTCTACATTTACTGTTTCTGAGAGCGATTTAATTTCTTTTAATACATTTCCTCTCTTTTCTTTACTAATTTGAGCTTCTTCCATTTCTTTCAGTTGCTCTAGTACAGATTTATATTTTTTGTATTCTAAGAGGTGCTTTACCAGTTCTTCACGAGGGTCAATTTCATTCCCCTCTTCGTCCAAAACAGGTCTTGGCAAAAGCATTTTTGATTTAATACGCATCAGCGTAGCAGCAACCAAAATAAATTCGCTGGCCACTTCTATGTTCATCTGCTCTAGCCGATGCAAATAATCAAGGAAATCATTAGTAATGCCAGAAATAGGAATGTCATGAATATCTAATTCATCTCTTTCTATGAAGAAGAGAAGCAGGTCAAAAGGGCCTTCAAAAAGGGGTAATTTAATTTCGAAACTCACGATATTCTATCCTCTGTTTTATTGCGCGAAGCACTCCAAAGATATTACTTAAAGCTCGAAATCGTATCCTTGTGTAAAAAAAAATGTAATTTTGTAAATTACTGATTAAGAATCGCTGCACGGTTTGCAAGAGGTTTATAAAACAGTTACCTTCAGTTGTTGTTTATGAATAACAAATCCATTTTTTGCCGATGTTAATTGAGCCAGGAAAACTACTAGCTACCATTGATAGCCCTGATGATTTGAAAAAATTAGATCAGACTCAACTGGTACAGCTTTGTGACGAATTAAGACATTTTATTATTGATAATGTTTCTGTTTATGGTGGGCATTTTGGTGCCAGCCTCGGAGTGGTTGAGCTAACAGTAGCCTTACATTATGTTTTTAATACGCCTGATGATCAACTGGTCTGGGATGTAGGACATCAAGCTTATGGCCATAAAATATTAACAGGCAGACGTGATGATTTTCATACTAACAGAATTTATAATGGGCTTTCTGGTTTTCCTAAAAGAAAAGAAAGTGAATATGATGCCTTTGGAGTAGGACACAGTAGTACTTCTATTTCTGCCGCGGTAGGCATGGCGGTTGGTTCAAAATATAAAGGCGAAAAAGACAGGCAACACATTGCTGTTATTGGTGACGGAGCCATGACTGGCGGTTTGGCTTTTGAAGGTATGAATCATGCCGGTGTTTCAAATTCTAATTTACTTATCGTACTCAACGATAACTGCATGTCAATAGACCCTAACGTAGGGGCGCTTAAAGATTATTTGACAGATATAACCACATCTCATACTTACAATAAAATGAAAGATGATGTGTGGAAGATTCTTGGCAAGGTTAGCAAATTTGGGCCAAATGCCAGAGAAATTCTTTCTAAAGTAGAGAACAGTGTAAAATCATTCCTGCTTAGCCAAAGTAATATGTTCGAGTCTTTGAACTTAAGATACTTTGGACCAGTAGACGGGCACGACATCAACCACTTGGTGAGTGTGATGGAAGATCTTAAGGATATAAAAGGACCTAAGATTTTGCATTGTATTACCATGAAAGGTAAAGGCTATGCTCCGGCTGAAAAGGGAAATAAAACTACTTGGCATGCACCAGGTAAATTTGATAAAGTAACCGGGGAAATCCGTAAAAAGGAATATGACGCTCCGCAACCACCGAAATACCAAGATGTATTTGGTAATACTTTAGTGGAGTTAGCGGAGAAAAACGAAAAAATAATGGGGATAACCCCTGCTATGCCTTCTGGCTCGTCATTAAACATTATGATGAAAGCTATGCCCGAAAGGGCTTTTGATGTAGGTATAGCAGAGCAGCATGCAGTTACTTTTTCTGCAGGCTTAGCCACACAAGGGCTTATCCCATTCTGTAATATCTATAGCTCATTTATGCAGAGAGCATATGATCAGGTTATTCATGATGTGTGCATTCAGGATCTGCCTGTGAATTTCTGTTTAGATAGAGCAGGGCTTGTTGGTGCTGATGGGCCAACGCATCATGGATTATACGATATCGCTTATATGCGTAACATTCCTAACATGATCATAGCTTCGCCAATGAATGAAGCTGAGTTAAGAAATTTAATGTATACTTCTCAATTGCCAAGAGAAGGAAAAGCATTTACCATTCGTTATCCGCGTGGCCAGGGCGTAATGCCAGAATGGAAGACACCTATGGAAGAAGTGAAAGTAGGTACTGGCCGTAAAATAAAAGATGGTGAAGAAGTAGCCATACTTACTATTGGTCATATTGGTAACTACGCTGTGGAAGCTTGTGCTAATTTGGCTAAAGGAGGTTTGAATCCGGCACATTATGATATGCGTTTTGTAAAGCCGCTAGATGAAAATATGCTTCATGAGATTTTCAAAAACTATACTAAAGTAATTACTGTAGAAGATGGTTGCTTAATGGGAGGTTTTGGATCTGCCGTGTTAGAGTTTATGAGTGACCATGGTTATCAGTGTACTGTGAAGAGACTAGGAATTGCTGATACCATTGTAGAACATGGCGAGCAACAACAGCTACACAAAGAATGCGGCTTTGATGTAGAAGGCATTGAAAAGGCCGTTATAGAGATTTCTGAAAAGGCATACGCAGAATAATGGCCGCAAAATTAGCGTATAGCGATGCAGGCAAAGGTTTTCCTCTTGTGCTGCTTCATGGTTTTTGTGAGTCTAAAGCCCTTTGGGATGATTTCATTGCTCCATTAAGTAAAGAATATCGTGTATTAGTGCCTGATCTGCCCGGCTTTGGAGATAGTAAACTTCCCGAGGGAGATTTTACCATCGATGAGGTAGCTGAGTATGTAATGGACTGGTTAAAGGCTATTGGTGTAGATAAAGCTGTTTTTGTAGGGCATAGCTTGGGTGGATATGTCGCTCTTTCCATTGCTAAGTATTATCCAGAGTGTGTTACTGGTTTGGGGTTATTTCATTCTTCAGCTTTTCAAGATGATGAAAATCGTAAAGACAGCAGGAACAAAACCATTGATTTTGTGGAGAGAAAAGGCGTTAAAGTTTTTGCCGAATCATTTATTTCTCAGCTATTCTACGTTAAAAACAGATCTGTTAATCAGCATTTTATAGACAGGACTATTGCAATGGCTTCAGCCACTAAGCAGAATACTTTAATTCAGTATACTAAAGCAATGCGTGACCGCCACGATAGCCTCGATGTTTTGAGACAAGCTCAATACCCCGTTCTAATTATAGCTGGGGATCAAGATACAGCAGTACCTTTAGATAAATCAAAAGAGATGGCGGAGATGACGCCCAAAGCGATGTTTTCTGTATTGACCAATGTTGGTCACATGGGTATGTATGAAAAGCAATCAGAAACCATTCAACTCGTTTCTGATTACATGGCATTTGTACTTAAATAGCTTTATTACTCTGCATTTAAAGCTGCATGAATATATTTACTTTCTTCTTCATCAAAGGGTATAGTTAGAGCTGCTTCATGACCTTTTTCAGACATTTTACCCCAGGTTTTTCTTAAGATGCTAACCACTTTTTCTTCTTCATGCCCTTTAGCGAATGCCTTAAAATAATGCTTTAAAAACACGAGACAAATCACATCTTCTAATACCTGTACATCAGGGTTGGATTTTAATCCTTTTTTCAAAATCAGTTCCGAGACTTCTTGAATTTCTGATGATTCATAGCCATGCTTTTGCATAAGCTCTCCAAGTATTTCACTGTGCATTTGTTTTGCTTTAGTTCTCCAGAGCAGATACCCTTTTCTGTCCATAGGAAAGTCAGACCTTGGAATAGCCCATCTTTTTATATGCTGCCCCCGTGCTGCTATTTCTAACGTTGCTTTTGGAGTGGCTATATACTTTTGTAACGTCTCTGTCATGCGAAGAGAGTAAAGATATTCCTTTGCGAAATTTTGCCCGTCAACCACCTCTACCGTAGGGTCTTGCTGATTGGTGTTATCAATTTCGTTGATAACGTGAATTAGACGAGAATCATTTATAGTCACAGAGTTGTTGTGTTTTCTTTAATGTTCAATTTGGCATTTCATGTCCTCCCCTATCGGGGCAACGTGCAAAGATTAAATTTCTTTGTAGATATTTCGAAGGGAAGAAAGTACTTTTTTCTCATTACTACAAGTGTCATCCTCAATAATGCTCATAGATCCTTTTCATTCGTGGTCTTTGGCAAATAACTCATGTGTTTTTAAGGTTTTTCTCTAGTGTCTTAATGTTATCCTTTCTGTGCGATTGGCATTTGATCGGATGAAAATGACGCTCTTAATTTTTAATCTTATCGTAAATATACGTAGATATGTTTGCTTAATTAAGTATTATTTACGTAATATTACGTAAGTTGTTGAGTAATTATACATCCGTTATGAAAAAGATAGTTGTAATAGGTAATGGTATGGTTGGCTATAAGTTTTGTGAAAAGCTGAGGGACAAGGCTGAGGCTAGTCGATTTAGAGTTGTGGTTTTTGGTGAAGAATTTTTGCCGGCTTATGATCGTGTTCATCTCAGTGAATTTTTCTCAGAGCAGTCGGCCGATGCATTGCTCATGGCTCCAAAAGATTGGTATAGCGCCCATCACATTGAGCTAAGAACGGGCGAGTTGGTTACAGGTATTGATAGAAATAAGAAATTTATTACTACCCATAAAGGACACACAGAAAATTACGATTATCTGATATTGGCAACAGGATCGAAGCCATTAGTGCCACCTATCGAAGGGGTAGATAGAAGTGGCGTGTTTGTTTATAGAACCATTGAGGATCTTGAAAATATTATGGAGTATGCGAATTCTGCTGAGAGTGCCGCAGTACTTGGTGGCGGCCTGCTAGGCTTGGAGGCTGCCAAGGCTCTGCTAGATCTTAACCTTCTAACACATGTAATAGAATTTGCAGATAGGTTAATGCCCCGACAGCTAGATCAGGCAGGCTCTGATATGCTCAAAGCATCTTTGGAATCTCTTGGATTGCAAATTCATCTGAATAAAAATACGAGAAGTATCGAAGGAGCTGATAAGCCAGAAACTTTTGTTTTTCAGGATGGTAAAACTTTGAATGCTGATATGCTGGTAATTTCTTGCGGTATAGTGCCTAGAGATGAGCTGGCGAAGGAGTGTGGTCTAGAAACGGGCACTCGAGGCGGAGTGATTGTTAATGAAATGCTTCAAACATCGGATCCTAATATTTATGCTGTTGGAGAAGTAGCACTATACGATGGGTTCATTTATGGCTTGGTAGCTCCAGGTTATGAAATGGCTGACGTAGTGGTTGACCAGCTGTTGCAAGAAGAAAATAAAGTTTTTAATGGTTGCGATATGTCAACCAAATTAAAGTTGATAGGCATTGAAGTGGCCAGTTTTGGTAATGCGCTTGATTTGGAAAAGAAGGGTACGGCTATAACTTATGTTAATGATAAGAAAGGAATTTATAAGCGAATAAATGTTTCTACAGATGGTAAGGAATTGCTTGGGGGAATACTGGTTGGTGACAGCTCTGACTATAATTTCTTAATGCAAATGATGCAAAATGGCATGGTATTACCTCCAGATCCCGAAGACCTTATCTTAGGTTCAAGAGGTGGTGCAAGTACTAATGACATGATGGGGAGTTTGCCAGATGAAGCTCAGATCTGCTCGTGTGAAAATGTGACTAAAGCAGATATAGTAACTGCCATCAAAAATAATTCATTGGAAGAGTTATCTCAGGTTAAAAGTTGCTCTAAAGCTGGTACTGGCTGCGGTGCCTGTACTCCAATGGTTAATGATATTCTACAAAGCACACTAAAGTCTCAAGGCAAAAGGGTACGAAATGTTATTTGCGAACATTTTGACTACACCCGACAAGAGCTGTTTGATTTGGCAAAAGTAAAGGAAATAAAAACATATAATGAACTTCTAAATGAGTTCGGTACAGGTAGTGGGTGTGAAGTGTGCAAGCCAGCGATAGCTTCCATACTAGCCAGTATATTCAATGACCTTATTGTAAAACAAGATACTATTCAGGATACTAATGACCGTTATTTGGCTAATATCCAAAAAGGCGGATCTTACTCAGTAGTGCCTCGAGTGGCAGGTGGAGAAATTACTCCTGAAAAGTTAATCATACTGGGGCAGGTGGCTCAGAAGTATGGTTTGTACACTAAAATTACAGGCGGGCAACGCATTGATTTGTTTGGTGCGCGCTTAAATGATCTGCCAAAAATTTGGAAAGAGCTAGTAGAAGCAGGTTTTGAAAGCGGTCATGCATACGGCAAATCTTTAAGAACAGTTAAGAGTTGTGTAGGCTCTTCATGGTGTAGGTATGGCTTACATGATTCCGTTTCTTTTGCCATAGAAGTAGAAAATAGGTACCGAGGCTTAAGGTCTCCTCATAAACTTAAGGGGGGTGTTTCGGGCTGTAGAAGAGAATGTGCCGAGGCTCAAAGCAAGGATTTTGGCATAATTGCCACCGAAAAAGGATGGAATTTGTATGTATGTGGAAATGGAGGAGCCAACCCTCAACATGCTCAGCTATTGATAGGAGACATAGATAAAGATGCATGCGTCAAATACTTAGATAGGTTTCTTATGTTCTACATCCGTACGGCAGAGCCGCTAAACAGAACAGCCACTTGGTTAAACAAGCTTGATGGCGGTTTGGATTATTTATATGATGTTGTGGTTAATGATTGCCTAGGCATTGGGGAGGAACTTGAGAAGGATATGAGTTACATGGTTGATACTTATAGCTGTGAGTGGAAGGAAGTAGTGGAAAATGAGCACTTACAAGCTAAGTTTAGTCATTTTATGAATTCAGAAAGTCATGATCCTAATCAAAATTTCACTGAAGTAAGAGGACAAAAAAAACCGGTTGAATGGTCATAAATTATCAATTAAGCATTGGGTTATGAAAAATAATGAATCAATAGTTGAAGTAGATGCCGTTTATGAGTCTGTAGGGCGCGAGGAGGTGAAAGTATGGATTGAAGCAGCTCCTATAAGCAGTTTTCCTATTAATGGCGGAGGGTGCATTTTGTATAAAGGATTACAAATTGCCATTTATAATTTTACGCACAGAGCGGAATGGTATGCGGTGCAAAACTTGTGTCCACATAAACATCAGATGATCTTATCGAGAGGTATGATTGGAACGCAAGGAGAAATGCCAAAAGTGGCGTGTCCATACCATAAAAAGACTTTTTCGTTGAAAACTGGTGAAAATCTAAATGACAACCTCTGCTCGTTAGCTACCTACCCTGTAAAAGTTGAGAATGATATTGTTTACGTAGGTTTTAAGGCGTAATCTGTTACGTAATTTTTCGTACTCAATAATTTTAGTTTAAATTAGGTGCCTAATTAAGTGTCTGATGGTAAACTATGGTCCGATTATTAAAATTTGATAAACTTGGCAGGTTTTATATTCTGGCACTTTCGGCAATAGCGGCAAGTATTATATTTAGCCAGGTTGTAATTCAAACCTTTATGGGGAAACAGCAGAATGATGCACGAACCATAAACGTAGCGGGTCGGCAGCGTATGCTCAGCCAAAAAATTAGCAAGGTAGTGCTTCAACTTGGAGCTATGGACTCGTCCACTATACAGAGAAAATACCTTGTTGAGTTAGATACTACCCTAAACCTATGGATTAGGTCTCATAATGCATTGCTCCATGGAGATGATACGATGGATGTTCCGGGCACAAAATCTGAAGAGATTTTGCAAATGTATGAGCAGATTTACCCACATTATCAGGCAATGGTTGATAATTCCAAGGCTATTTTATCAAAATTAAGAACTCATCCCAATACCGATATATCCCCAGAGATTAAAGCAACTTTAGAACATGAAGAGCCATTTCTTTCTGGTATGGATGACATCGTTTTTGCTTACGATAAATATGCCGAATCAAAAGTTATTCAACTCAAAAATATAGAGATAGGTTTACTTATTCTTTCGCTTTCTATCATTCTTTTAGAGTTCTTTTTTATATTCAAACCACTAGCCAGAAATGTAAGACTTACTTTAAAAGAACTTGTTGATTCTGAGGCTAAATCTGTGTCTATGGCAGAGGAAATGAGTAGGTTGTACGAAGAACTTGTAAGGTCATATCAAGAGCTAGAGTCAGTAAATACTGAGAGTGAGCCACAGCAGGTTTATGCTACTATATATTCCTCAGGAAAATTTAAAACAGTTGCACCAATATTTCTGAAATTATTGGTTGAAGAGACTGCGGCTTTCCCCACTTCATTACAAGGTTTATTACAAGCTAATGATTTTAATGAGCAGTTTATTAACGATTTATTTTCTCTAATAAATGAAGGACATTCATGGAACGGAGAGCTCAAATTAATTGATTTTGAAGGTGATTTTTGCTGGCTTGAAACCTCTATTATACCTGTTAGTTTTGGAGTGAAACAAGAGTTTAAGATAATTGGGCGAAACGTAACAGAGCTTCGTGAGGCCAAGATTAGATCTCGAGAGATCAATAGAGAAAAGATAGAGAAAAAAGTAAAGGAACAGCAATACCGCTCGGTACTTATACTTGAAGGTCAGGAAGAAGAACGAAGAAGATTAGGGCGTGAAATGCATGATGGTATTGGTCAAATGCTTACTGCTTTAAAACTAAGTATTGAATCGATCACACCCACAGACTCTATTCATACCAAAAAGAGATTGCGAGATACCAAATCTCTAATGAAAAGCATTATACAGGAAGTAAGACGGATATCATTTAACCTTACCCCTACCAGCTTAGCTGATTTTGGTATAGTACCGGCTGTAAAAAAGTTTTGCTCAGAAGTTAATAATATTTCTGTACCTGAAATTATTTTCATTAATAAAACCAATTTTGTTAACCGGTTAGAAGCCCATATTGAAAGTAACCTGTATCGAATAGTGCAAGAGGCTGTCAATAACGCTATTAAATATGCAAAGGCAAAAAATATAACTGTCAGTTTTGAGCACAATTTGTATCAATTGGTGATTAGGATAGAAGACAATGGCAAAGGCTTTAATTACGAGAATCTTGTTCATTCTGGCCATTTTAAAAAAGCAGGTCATGGTATTTTTAATATGAAAGAAAGAGCTGCTTTTGTAAATGCCACTTTTGACTTAAATTCAAAAAATGGCGAAGGAACTGAAATTACTGTAAAACTTCCCCTCGAATAAATAAAGTATATGATAAATATAATGCTCGCGGATGATCATGAGATTGTCAGGAAAGGAATAAAGATGTTATTGGAAAGTGAATCTGATATAGATGTAGTGGCAGAGGCTTCTGATGGTGAGGAGGCGGTGAAGTTGCTATCTGAAATCCAACCAGATTTAGTCATAATGGATATACGTATGCCGGTGCTCAATGGTATAGAAGCTACCAAGGCTATAAAAACCTCCTTCCCTGCCATTTCTGTCTTAGTGCTTTCTATGCACGATGATGAAGAGTATATCACCAGGTCTATTGACTGTGGCGCAGATGGCTATTTGCTAAAAGATTCGGGAAAGGAAGAATTTGTAAAAGCCATACACACCGTATATGACGGGCAAAAATATTTCAGCGCTGATATTTCAAATATTTTGGTTAATAATTATTTATCTGCGAAAAAAGGTGCTGTAAATAAAGAAATAAAACCCCTTGATCAAGGAAAAGATTATGGCCTTACCAAGAGAGAGCATCAAATTCTACAAATGATATATGCGGGCGTTTCCAATAAGGACATTGCCGATCAATTAGAGAAAAGTATACGAACTGTAGAAACTCACAGGTTTAATATAATGAAGAAGTTAGAAGTAAACAGTATTTCTGATCTTCTACGTAAAATTGAAAATGAACCAATGTTAAAAAGCCAGCTGAGATAGAATAAATTCATTTTTATTCTATATTTCTACGTAGTTTTTTAGATTACGTAAATTATTACGTAGAAAAGATTGACTTTGTGATTTTATATTACGTATTTTTACTTAAAATATTTAAGTAATTAACTTGCGAAATCATGAGGCACTTAGTCAACCTTACCTTATTCATGATGTTGAGCATATCTTCATATGCACAATTTTCAATATCAGGACAAGTACGCCCCAGAGCCGAATTGTATAATGGCACAAATTCGGCCCTTGCTCCAGAAAATAGTCAACCCGGACTTACGATTCAGCAACGTACTCGTTTAGCTTTTCAGTTTGAGAAGGACAACGTAATCGTTCATTTCACTCCACAATATATCAATTTTTGGGGCCAATACGCTGAAAACTCTTCTGAAGGTATGATTTCAGTCTTTGAAGCCTGGGCTGGTTATAAGTTTTCCAAGTCTTTTACTTTACAGTTTGGTCGTCAACCTATTTCTTATGGAGATCAGAGATTTCTTGGGGCTCTAGACTGGGCTGCTTCTGGCCGTGCTCATGATGCACTGGTAGGAAAGTGGAGGACTTCACATATTAAAATTGATGCAGGTGCTACCTGGAATCAGGTAGGGTTTACCAATGATATTAGTGCAGCAGTAAACACAGGGGAGGCTAATGCTAAAAGCTTGCAATACCTATGGATAGACGGTGGGGGCAAATTTCTAAAATACTCCATTGTAGGGGCTAATATTGTTACCGAAACTACTCCAGGAACCTATTATTCTTATGGAACCTTTGGCTTGATACCCAAAATTATTTTGTCAGATAATTTTTCTATTAATGCTTCTGGTTATGTGCAGCTGGGAAAATTTAAAGGTAAAAAGGTGGCCGGTTCTTTATTTTCTCTGGAAGGAACTTATAAGCTTGGAAAAATGCCTTTAACCGCAGGTGCTGATGTAGTCTCTGGGGACAAAGAAAATACAGGGAAGGATGAGAATTGGAAGCAGCCTTTTGGAACTAATCATAAATTTTATGGTTTCATGGACTTCTTTTACGTAGGTGAGCAACCTACCATGGGTTTAAATGATTATTATTTTAAAACAGCCTTTCCCACCGGAGAAAAATCTAAGTTAATATCTCACCTACATTATTTCGCAGCTAATCAAAAGTTTACCGATAAGGTCAGTGATACAGGCCTTACATCTGAAGGCTATTTGGGCACAGAGGTAGACTTGATATATGATCGTAATATTGGTGCTGAGCTCAACTTAAAAGTTGGGTACTCTCAGCTATTTGCCTCAGATAATTTTGAAATGTATAAAAGCGGTTCGGCAGACAGGATCAATAACTGGGCCTGGGTACAACTGTCTTTAAACACTGAATTCTTCCATAAAAATAACCTACTTAATCAAGACTGATATGAAAACATTAGAAAATGGACAAGCAACCAAAATTAAATTGTGGAGCATAAGCTCACCACAAATGCGCGCATTTCACTTTTCCTGGATGGCATTCTTTCTTTGCTTTTTCGGGTGGTTCGGTATAGCTCCTATGCTACAAATAGTAAGAGAAGACTTGGGTATTACTACTGATCAGATCGTGACAACAAACATGGTGGCAGTAGCATCTACTGTATTTATGAGGTTAATTATCGGTTGGTTATGTGATAAAATTGGTCCGCGTATTACCTATACATGGCTATTGATTCTGGGCTCTATACCTGTAATGACTATCGGTCTTTCCCAAAATTATGAACAGTTTCTGCTTTTCAGAATGTTTATTGGTGCCATTGGAGCGTCTTTCGTTATCACTCAGTTTCATACTTCGGTTATGTTCGCTTCTAATATAGTTGGAACTGCTAATGCTACCACTGCGGGCTGGGGAAACCTTGGTGGAGGAGTAACTCAGCAGATTATGCCAATAGTGTTTGCTGCTGTATTAGCGGTAGTGGGTTCTGAAACTCTGGCGTGGAGGTATGCCATGGTGGCTCCAGGGGTATTATTATTCATTATGGGAATATTGTATTATAAATTCACTCAGGATACTCCCACAGGAAATTACAACGATTTAAAAGCTGAGCAATCTGAGAAGGACAATGCCGGGAGCGCATTTTTAGAGGCCTGTAAGGATTATAGAGTATGGGTGCTGTTTGTAATTTATGGTGCCTGCTTTGGTGTAGAGCTTATAGTCAACTCTAAAGCTGCATTGTATTTCTTTGATTATTTTAAAATGGATATGGCCACAGCAGGTCTTATAGCCGGTCTTTTTGGTTTGATGAACCTCTTTGCTAGGTCTTTGGGAGGTATTATTGGCGATTTCTTTGGTAAGAGTTCAGGTTTATCTGGCAGGGTAAGGTGGCTATTCTTTGCTTTATTATTTGAAGGTATGGCGTTAGTATTATTTTCAAGAATGGGTACTATACCTACTATTATTGCTTCCTTAATAGCCTTTAGTCTTTTTGTGCAAATGAGTGAAGGTGCCACTTATAGTGTAGTGCCTTTTATTAATAGAAAAGCACTGGGAGCTATTTCTGGAATAGTAGGTGCCGGAGGTAATGCAGGTGCTGTTGCAGGTATGTTTTTATTCAAAAAACAGCTTACTGGACTCGAATGGACGGATTCTTTCATGATTTTAGGAATTATAGTTTCTTGTATCAGCTTCTTTACTTTCATAGTGCGTTTCTCGCCTGAGACAGAAGCTGCGGTGAAAGAAGAAAGAGAAAGAATTTCACAAGGGGAGCCTATTCTCCAGGCTTCTTAATAAGAATAAAACTTCTCAGCTGTTATGGTCAAAAAACAAAATACGTATAAAAGCACCTGTTCTTACTGTGGTGTTGGCTGTGGTATAAAACTGACAGTAGACCAGAAAGGTATTATTCAGCTGCAAGGTGATGAAGACTATCCTGTAAATAAGGGCAAGCTTTGCTCTAAGGGTATGAATTTGCATTATACCGTAATGGATAAATCTGACAGGTTGCTTTACCCTCAAATGCGAGGCAGTAAAAGTCACCCCATGACCAGGGTAAGCTGGGAAGATGCTATGTCGCGTGCCGCGGCAGTATTTAATACTTTAATTGCAAAGCACGGACCTGATTCAGTTGGGTTTTATGTTTCGGGACAATGCCTCACAGAAGAGTATTATTTGGTTAATAAGTTAACCAAAGGGTTTTTAGGCACTAACAATATTGATACTAATAGCAGACTTTGTATGAGTTCTGCAGTAGTAGCATATAAGTTGGCTTTGGGCGAAGACTCAGTGCCACTTTCTTATGACGACATTGAGCTGGCCGATTGTTTCTTTATTTCTGGAGCGAACCCGGCTTGGTGTCACCCTATTTTGTTTCAAAGAGTTTTAAAACATAAAGAGAATAATCCACATGTAAAGATTATTGTGGTCGATCCGCGCAGTACTGACACGTGCAGCATGGCTGATCAGCACTTGCAAATTATGCCAGGCACTGATGAGGTGCTACTTCATGCGATAGCTCGGGTTCTTATTGAAAATGGATATATCAATGAAGATTTTATTGCTAGTTATACAGATGGTTATGAATTGCTGCATAAGCAGGTGATGAGCATTTCAGTAAAGGAAGCAGCTGCTATTTGTCAGATTTCTGTGGATGATATTTTGCTCGCTGCCAGAACGATAGGCCAGTCTAAAGCTTTTATCAGTATGTGGGCAATGGGCTTAAACCAAAGTACGGAAGGGGTGAATAAAAATTTGGCTTTGCTTAATCTGCACCTTGTTACAGGCCAAATTGGCAAGCCTGGTGCTGGTCCTTTGTCGTTGACAGGCCAGCCAAATGCCATGGGTGGTAGAGAGGTAGGTGGTATGGCCAATTTGTTAGCGGCTCACCGAGACTTGGCTAATGATGATCATAGAAGAGAGGTGGCTGATTTTTGGGGAGTAGAGTCTATCAATGCTCAGCCGGGTAAAACAGCTACTGAAATGTTCGAGGCTTTGAAATCAGGTGAAATGAAAGCCATCTGGATAATATGCACTAACCCCTCGGTAAGCATGCCGAATGCTCGATTAGTAGATGAAGCTCTTTCGCAAGCCAAATTTGTTGTGGTTCAGGATATTTCATCCTCCAGTGATACTGCTAATTATGCCGACCTTTTACTACCAGCTGCCTCATGGCTGGAGAAGGAAGGCACCATGACTAATTCTGAACGAAGAGTTAGCTATTTACCCCAAGTAATTTCACCCCCGGGAGAAGCGTTGCCAGATGTAGAAATCCTAATGAAATTTGCACAGGCAATGAATTATAGAGGATTTGACTATGATTCTACTGAAGATATTTATCTGGAACATTGTGCACTCACGAAGGGCACCAAAATAGATATCTCTGGGCTTAACTATAATATTCTTAAGGAAAAAAGTATGCAGTGGCCGGTGCCCCATAAGCAACATGAAGGTACTCCGAGGCTGTTTGAAGATAAGATATTCTATACACATAATCAGAAAGCAAAAATTCACATTTCTGGTCTTGGTCTTAAACCTGAACCTCTAACTACTGACAGGCCTTTGATTCTTACAACAGGTAGAATACGGGATCAATGGCATACTATGACCCGTACAGGAAAAGTCAATAAGTTGAAAAAGCACATTCCTAAACCCTTTTTAGAAATGCACCCAGATGATGCTTCCGTAAGAGACCTTAGGGATGGTGACCCTGTAAATGTGATTGGTGATAGAGGAGATGTTCGTGTTACAGTAAAAGTCACTTCCTCTATAAAAAAAGGTGTAGTATTTCTGCCTATGCATTGGGGCAAATTACTCGGTAGTGATAAGGGCAGAGCTAACAATCTCACCAATGACACCATCGATCCAAGGTCTAAGCAGCCTGGTTTTAAGTATTCTGCAGTTGAAGTTACTAAGTATGTTAAACCAGTTTCGAAAATTATCATTATTGGTGCCGGTACAGCGGCTTACAGGTTCATTCAAACCTACAGGGAAGTAAATCAAAATGATGAAATTCATGTGTTCTCAAAGGAAAAATGGCCTTTTTACAATCGAGTATTGCTTCCGGAATATATAAATGATATAAAAGAATGGAAGGACCTGATGAAGTATCAGGATGCTGAGCTTAGATCCTTAAATGTTTACATACATTTATCCAATGGTGTAGTGTCTCTTGATCGTACAAAAAAAACAATAACCGATGAAAAAGGTGAAATACATCATTATGATCAACTTATTTTAGCTACTGGTAGCAAGGCTTTTGTACCTCCGGGAGCACCACTTCATTTACCGGGCGTTTTTACTATGAGGGAAAGAAAAAATGCTGATGATCTCAAGAGTTTTCTATCACCTCATGATCACGTATTGGTTATAGGAGGCGGCCTTTTGGGGCTAGAAATGGTGGCGTCTTTGAGAGAAATGGACATGGAGGTTACTATTGTACAGCTTAGTTCGAGGTTGATGGAGCGGCAGTTGGACGCCATGGCAAGTACCTTACTAAGGCAGTATGTAGAGGAGCTGGGTGCACAAGTAGTTACTAACGATCAGGTCATTAACCTATACCAAAAATCAGACAATGAGCTGGAAGCAGTTTTTAGAAGTGGTCGTTCGGCAAGGTTCAAAAGTGTAATCTATGCTGTGGGTACTAGACCAAACATAGAGCTGGCAGCCATGGCAGGATTAACTTGCTCTAGAGGCATAAAAGTAAATGAAAATATGCAGACCTCTGATCCTGAAATTTTTGCAATCGGTGAAATTGCCGAGTATGAAAAGAAAACTAATGGCACTACCGCTGCTGCTGAGGAGCAGGCAGATTGCTGTGCAAAGTTTTTACTTGGAGATCCCTGTGCAGCCTATTCTGGTTCTACCATCATGAATATCTTGAAATTTTCGAACCTGGACCTGTGCTCCATTGGCCTTCCGGAAATACCGGTCAATGGTAAAAATTATGATGAAATCATTTTTATGGATAGGTCTCAATTGTATTATAAAAAATGTATTATCCATCAAGATAAACTTGTTGGCGCCATTTTGATGGGTGATAAGAATGAGTTTGCGGACTTTAAGCAACTGATAGAAAACAAAACGGAACTTTCTGATAAGCGCCTCCAATTACTAAGATCAGGAAAGACCACTAACCCCATAAAAGGAAAACTTGTTTGTTCTTGTAATAATGTAGGATCTGGAAATTTGGAGTCGGCCATAGAACAGGGGTGTCAGGACTTGAGTTCAGTCTGTCAAGCAACGGGTGCCGGACTTGGCTGCGGTAGTTGCAAGTCGGAAATTCAAAGAATGTTAAATAGTAAATTACAGCACGTAGAGGTGTAATTTTATAGTATGATTAGAGAAGAGAAGTTTAAAGACCTTGTTAGGGTCTTTGTAAAAGGTGGGATTATCTCACCAGGCGATCTGCTAAAAATTTTGTTACTAGCAGAAAAGCTAGGTTCAGATTATATTCATATTGGCTCCAGACAAGATATTTTATTTCCAGTAAAACGGGAATATATCCCAAACTTAAAGCACCTTTTTAACGAAATAGCAGTGTCTTATGAGGTAGAAAACTTTGTAAAGCAAAATATTGCCAGCAGCTATGTGGCTTTGGATATTCAGCCTAGTAAAAAATGGCTGGCCTCACACCTTTATGATTATATTCTCAATAGTTTTGACTATTTACCTAAGCTTAGAATAAATATTGTAGACCCATCACAGAGTATGGTTCCACTATTTACTGGCAACATAAACTTTGTAGCTTCGGAATACGAGAACTTCTGGTATGTTTACTTCCGCTTTGATCATCTTAATAATAATAAGCCGTGGCAACTTCCATACTTAATTTATGGTGAAGAAATTTGTCGCTTTTCCAAAACCATTGAAGATATTGACATTGAGCAGAATGGAATTGAATTTTCAGACTTACTTCACCTCCTGTCTGAAAAGGTTTTTAATACTCAACCGATCTCTGAAAAATTAGTATTGCCAGAAATCAATTTTTCGTACTATGAGGGTATCAACAGAATGTCTGATGGTAAATATTGGCTGGGGCTTTATTGGCGAAATAATAAATTTTCTATTCCTATCTTAGTTTCCATCTGCAGAAGATGCTTAAATACTGATATTGGTATTATAACACTCACCCCATGGAAATCTTTAATAATTAAAGGAATACATGAGCAGCATCGGGTAGGTTGGGAAAAACTCATGGGAAAGGCAGGTATGAACCTTCGTCACTCTTCTTTAGAGCTAAACTGGCATTTACCAGTGCGAGATGAAGAGGCACTAAATCTAAAAGTAGAATTAGTTCGAACCCTAGATCAGCAAGATATTAGTACTTACGGCCTTACGTTTACCATTAAAACAACCAATGATATCACGCCTTTTTCAACAGTTGTAATTGAGAAAAATGGTGAAACTTATAATATTCTTTATTCAAAAGATTTTAATCCTAACCTCATGGATTATAGTGTATATGCAAAAGAAGTTGAAAAAGAATCATTGGCGGCTCTATTAATTGAGCTGAGCCACATTTATTATGATAATTTACCAGAAGATACTGTTTTACATAACATTGGCGATACTTTGCTCGAAAATTTGCAGAAGGAATTATATCAGTGTAGCAAGTGCAAGACTGTTTACGATAAAGAATATGGCGACCCTGGTAATGGGATAGTTCCAGGTGTCGAATTTTCTAATTTACCAGACACTTACGAATGCCCATTATGTGGATCAGGTTTAGCTGATTATGAGAAAATGCTGCTCTGATTATCCCCCGCAACCTAAATTCTTTTTCAAGTTTCGGTTGGGTATACCTCCAAATTGATTTTTACTATCATCTTCTTCTTTAGGCTTTTCTTCTTGGTTCGATTTTGACTTATTATCTTCTTTTTCTTTTATCTCTATTTTAGGCATAATTATATTAATTTTAGTTTTAAATATCTTTATAAACGTTTCTAGCATTCGATTAGTTTTCCTAATTGCTATTTATCTCCAATGCCTCGTTAAGATGAAATTATTTAACAACATAACCGTAGCCTGTTTGATAACCTGTAGTTTTACAGCGTGTCAGAAAATTGAAAAAGAAAATAACATGAATAAACCTATTGCACCAAAAGCAGAGAAAGTAGAGAAGAAATTAGTAGCGCACGGTGAGACTAGAATAGATAATTATTATTGGCTTAATGATAGAGAAGATTCTAAAGTAATAGCCTATTTGGAAGCAGAGAATGCTTATACAGATACCATATTAAAACATACTGAAGGGTTACAGACCAAGTTGTACGATGAAATTATAGGTAGAATTAAGCAAACAGATGAATCAGTACCTTATAAATCTAATGGTTATTGGTATTATACTCGATTTGAAGAAGGAAAGGAGTATCCGATTTTCTGTAGAAAGAAAGGTAGCCTTGAGGCCGAAGAGGAATTGATGTTGAATGTAAATGTTATGGCTGAAGGTCATGAATTTTATATGGCAGCAGGACTTAATGTAAGTTTAGATAACAAGCTTTTAGCCTATGGTGTAGACAGTGTGGGAAGAAGGCAATATACCATCCATGTTAAAAATTTAGAGACAGGTGAAATTTTAGATTTAGCTATTGAAAATACTACAGGTGGTAGCACGTGGGCTAATGACAATAAAACCCTTTTCTATACAGCCAAAGATCCAAATACTTTAAGGTCTGATAAAGTTTACAAGCATAGATTAAATGCCAAAACTGCTGATGAATTAGTTTTTGAGGAAACAGACGACACTTTTTATACTGGCATATATAAAACTAAAAGTGACAAGTATTTGGTGATTTGGTCAGGTAGTACTTTAACTAATGATTATAGAATATTAGACGCTAACACACCAGAAGGTGAGTTTAAACAATTTACTCCAAGGACTAGGGGGTTGGAGTATTCAGTGGAGCATTTCGAAGATAAATTTTATGTGGTAACTAATCTTGATGCTGTCAACTTTAGGCTAATGGAAACACCAGAAGGCAATACCGACATAAGTAATTGGAAGGAAGTAATTGCTCATAGAGAAGAGGTGTACCTAGAAGGGATTGAAGTATTTAAAAACTACTTAGTGGTGGAAGAGCGCAGTAAGGGATTGACATTGCTTCGCATTATTAATCAGCAGACAAAAGATGAGCATTATTTAGATTTCGGAGAAGAAGCCTACACTGCTAGCGTAAGTGTTAATCCTGAGTTTGACACAGACTTATTACGGTATAGCTACACATCCATGTCCACTCCTCATTCTACATATGATTATAATATGCAGACAAAGGACAAAAATTTATTAAAGCAGCAAGAGGTTATAGGTGGTTACAATTCGGACGAATATATCACTAGGCGTTTGTTCGCTACTGCCAGAGATGGAGTACAAGTTCCTATTTCATTAGTTTATAAAAAATCACTGAAGAAGGCAGAGGGTAACCCGACTCTATTATATGGGTATGGTTCATATGGTCACACAGTAGACCCATACTTTAGCTCAGTTCGTTTAAGCCTTTTGGATAGAGGGTTTGTTTTTGCTATTGCGCATGTGAGGGGAAGCCAAATGATGGGGCGTCAATGGTATGAAGATGGTAAAATGTTCAAGAAGAAGAATACATTCAATGATTTTATTGATTGTGCGGAGTATCTTGTTGAAGAAAAGTTTACAGAGAAAGATAACCTCTTTGCTATGGGAGGAAGTGCCGGAGGTTTATTAATGGGTGCTATTATAAATCAGAGGCCAGATCTATGGAAGGGTGTTGTTGCTTCAGTGCCCTTTGTTGATGTAATGACTACCATGCTTGACGAGTCTATTCCGCTGACTACTGGCGAGTATGATGAATGGGGTAATCCTAATAACAAAGACTCTTACGATTATATGCTATCATATTCCCCTTATGACAATGTAAAGGCTCAGGCATACCCTAATTTATTAGTGACAACAGGCCTTCATGATTCGCAAGTACAGTATTGGGAACCTGCAAAGTGGGTGGCAAAACTTCGCGAATTAAAAACGGATGATAAAATTGTATTGCTAGAGACAAATATGGATGCAGGACATGGCGGTGCCTCAGGAAGATTTGAGCAATTTAAAGAGGTAGCTCTTGAGTACGCATTTGTGTTAGATTTAGCAGGTGTTAAAGAATAATACAACTCTTAAATAACAAGAGAAGCAGCACTTTAAGTGTTGCTTTTTTGTTGGTGTGGTGTTGAATATTTATATATGAGGTGGCAAATATTCCACACAGTGGAACTTGCGGTATTTTCAAATATTCTTTTTTAGGCTGTTTGGGCGGTTTTTAAAATTGGTATATCAATTGAATTCATAGAGATATTTAAAATTTAGAAAACTATGAATGCTAAACACGCTAACCACACTAAAAGAATAATACATGCATTGGATAAGTTAATCCAGAATCACAAATCATCGTTAAGCGCATATGAATTTTTATGTAGCGGAGTTAATGAGAATGAACTAAAACAATATTGCACTTCGGCCATTGAGTTAAGAAGAACTTTAATCGAAGACCTTACAAGTGAAATTTCGGTTGTAGATGAAAGTTATGAACTATCAGATAGCACTTTATTCTCACCAGAATTAAAGGATAAGAAAAAGCCTTCTAAAGCGGTTATCATGGAAACAATCAAAAAACTAGAAAAGGCCGTTGTTAGAATTTATATGGAAGTAATGAGAAGCAATACTTTCTCAAACATGACAGAAAGCATTTTGAGAGGGCATTTAGAAACCTTAAGAAATAGACTTAAGCAAGTAAAAGAACAAAACGCATCAAGCATGCTACAAGCGGCTTAAAAATCTTCAGTAATTAGAATTCTCTTTCCCTGATAATATATTACTAATACTTTGAATTAACTTCGCAGCATGAAGTCAAAGAATGATCCATATGCTGCGTTGAGAATCAAAGAATTCCAGCATTTTTTAATTTTACGATTTGCCCTAATCTTTGCCTGGGGGATGCAATTTGTCGTAATAGAATGGGAAATCTACAGTCTTACTAAAGATCCTCTTTCACTGGGCTTTATTGGTTTGGCGGAGGTAATACCTGCAGTATCGCTAGCGTTATTTGCTGGGCATATTGTAGATCAGCTAGAAAAACGAAATTTACTAATTAAATGTATTCTAGGTTTTACTGCTATCAGTGTAGGTTTATTCTTACTTACTTGGCCTTACTTTAACCAGCACATTGCAGAGAATCATATAATAATATTTGTATATATTCTGGTTTTCTGTGGAGGCATTGTAAGATCGTTCTTAGGGCCCACGGTCTTTTCATTGTTTTCGTTAATTCTACCAAAAAAACTATATCCTAATGGTTCTACTTGGAGTAGTGGTGCATGGCAAATGGGGGCAGTACTTGGCCCTGCTATAGGTGGCCTTACCATTGGCTGGATAGGCGTACACTGGTCATTATTAGTAATTGTAGCTTTTGCTATTTTGGCTTTTGTGTTTTTACTATTAATAGAGCCAAAACCAATTTTAAATACAGCCAAAGGTGAACCTGTGTTGAAAAGCTTAAGAGAAGGCTTGAAATTTGTCTTTGATACTAAAGAGGTGCTAAGTGCTATTTCATTAGACATGTTTGCAGTATTATTTGGAGGTGCAGTTGCCCTTCTTCCTGTTTTTGCGCAAGATATTTTAAAAGTTGGCTCTACTGGCTTTGGTGTTTTAAGAGCAGCCCCTGCCGTAGGCTCTTTCCTTACTATTATGGTGGTAACGTACTTCCCCTTAAATAGACGCGCAGGTTTAAAACTTTTGCTAGCTGTTTTTGGGTTTGGACTATCTATTATAGTATTCGGTTTATCAAACATATTTATAATTTCTCTTCTGGCGTTACTATTCAGTGGAATTACGGATGGCATTAGTGTAGTTATTCGTCAGACTATATTACAATTAAAAACACCTGATAACATGAGGGGCAGGGTATCTTCAGTTAATAGTATGTTTGTGGGGAGTTCTAACGAGCTCGGGGCATTTGAGAGTGGAATAACTGCTAAGCTGATGGGTACAGTTACCGCTGTAGTGTTTGGAGGCTCCATGACCTGCCTTATAGTACTTTTTACAGGGATATTCTCTAAAAAAACAAGAGACCTTGATCTTACAAAAGATATAGAAGAAAACGACCTGTAAATCTCTTCTATAGAAGTTATAATAATCTATACAGAACAATCAAACTTTATATATAATGAGTAAGCGAGTAGTAGTTACGGGCCTTGGTGCTCTTACTCCTCTTGGTAATGATGTAGAAACATTCTGGGAGAATATCAAAAGTGGTGTAAGTGGCGCAGGGCCAATCACCAAATTTGATACAGAGTTGTTTAAAACCAAGTTTGCGTGTGAATTGAAGGATTTCAGCTTAGAAGATTACTTCGATAGAAAAGAAATCCGTAAGAATGATCCATTTACCCTGTATGCGATTATCGCTGCAGATCAGGCTCTGGCTGATTCCGATATCCAGTTTAATGATATAAACGTTAACCGGTATGGAGTTATTTGGGCTTCAGGAAATGGAGGTATTCATACTTTTGAAAATGAAGTATTAGAATATGCCGAGTCTGAGCGGGGGCCACGTTTTTCCCCGTTTTTTATTCCTAAAATTTTGGTTGATACACCTTCTGGAGCCATTGCTTTAAAACATGGCTTGCGAGGTATCAATTACTGTACTGTTTCCGCTTGTGCTTCTTCTAACAGCGCAATAATGGATGCTTATAATTACATAAAGTGGGGTAAAGCGGATATGATGGTGGCTGGTGGTTCTGAAGCTGCTATTACTAGAGCTGGTATTGGAGGTTTTGGAGCTATGAAGGCATTGTCTACTAGAAATGACAGCCCGGCAACAGCATCAAGACCGTTTGATGTAGATAGAGATGGTTTTGTAATGGGCGAAGGTGCTGGAGCTTTGGTGTTAGAAGATTATGAGCATGCCATTGCCAGAGGAGCTAAGATATATGCAGAAATAGTGGGTGCTGGTATGTCAAATGATGCGTATCATGCTACTGCCACACACCCGGAAGGCTTAGGTGCTAGGTTGGCGATAGAAATGGCTTTAGAAGAAGCCGGAATATCGTTAAAAGAGATTGAATATATCAACCTGCATGCTACAAGTACGCCTGTAGGTGATGCCTCTGAGTTGACAGCCATTGAAAAAATGCTGGGCGGAGAGACTGATCACCTTCACGTAAGTGCTACTAAGTCAATGACAGGGCATTTGCTAGGAGCTGCAGGAGCAGCAGAAGCTATAGTTAGTATTTTAGCCACTAGAGATGGTATTGTTCCTCCTACTATTAATACCACTACGCCTGATCCGGAATTGCCACAGAGAATTAATTTAACTCTTGGAAAGTCCGTGAACAAGGAAATAAACTATGCTATGAGCAATACCTTTGGCTTTGGTGGCCATAACGCTATTGCTATTTTCAAAAAATGGAATCAATGACCTAATTGATCCTGAGCCTGTACAAACTTTCTGTTAACACTGAAAATTTGTACAGGTTTTCTTTTGCCTTTAAGGGGAATATCACCTATTTCTTTGATTAAATAATCTTCGTTTTGAGGGAGTAAATCAACCAAATCCCCAGAAATGAGTAGCTTTTCATTAAACTCATTACATTTTGCTTCAATGCGCGAAGTGGTATTTAATACATCTCCGGTAAAAATAATATCTTTCTTAAAGGTGCCTACTTCTCCCGTTGTTACCTCTCCACAATGTATGGCTGCCTTAAAGGTGGGTTTTACGCCATATTTGGCTAAATATTTATGACCTCTTTTGTTTATAATATCTTCTAATTCAAAAAAGCATTTGATACAATTGCCGTGGGCAATGCCATTGTCTAACTTCCATGTTATAACTACTTCATCACCTACATATTGATATATTTCACCATCTCTTTCAATTATGCCTTTGGTGACATCTTCAAAGAAACGGTTTAATAGTTTAAAGTATCTTTTATGGCCGAGTCGTTCTGCTATGGTGGTAGATGACTTCAAATCAAGGAACATAAATATACGCTCCTCATTTAATGGGCTGTGATATTTGCCAAGTAACGTTTCTAAGAAAAAACCACGACCATATTTATCGTTAACCTGTAAAATAACCATGGTTACGGTAGAAATAATGCTCCAAGACATAAGGTTAAGCAAAAATGCATAGCTGCTAATGAACTCACTTAGGTTAAACCAAATGTTACCATCAAAATAAGCTTCACCTATAAATACCCAGTAATAAAACAGAAAGGCTGAAATACTCACTATGCTTATTATAATTAGGAAGGAAGCTAAGTTGATTAAAATCACCAGACCTAGCGGTTGTTTTCTAAGCCTGTCTTTAAGAAAAAATGTAATGATTGTGCCTCCAACAATACCCGCTATAGTTACACCAAATAAGTTGGTAATTAAAGTGGTGGATAAGTCATAATCGTTAAACTCAAAAGCTTCTTGCGATAGCTTAATAAAGTGATTGTAGTAAACTATTAAGGCACTAACTGCCATCCAACTGATGGTAATGAAAAATACTGTCCTTAGTTTTATCGTAGTATTTTTAGAAATAAGCTTTGTCATATTGGCTATACTCATCTAATAATGAGAATAAGTCAGAAAAATAGTGAAGTGTTTTGAGAAATGATAAATTTAGACAAAGTCTTAACAGTAAATTAAACTATAAAAAAACATCAGGTTTAAGGTGTGTAACCTTTGTCCTGATGCTTTCTTCATTTGATTTTTATGATTTATGGTAGAGGTGTTGAAACTTCCTTAGAATGGCTATATTTAAAATATTGCATCAGAATAAAGGAAGTTAAAATGCCTGAAAATGTACCTTCAACAAATATTGCCACCCCAGCAATGTAGGGATTCAAATATTCCCCGAAGTATTCAAACTCTTTTAAAGAGTGCATAAACACCGTGTCAATAGATAAATAAATGGTGACGAAAACAGCAAATGTAAATAATGCTATTGCTGATGTAGCGACACCCACTCCTAGCCCACTTAAATATGAGAAACTAAGGGTATTTTCTTTTTTAAATGATTTGATGGCTAGTAAAACGCCACTAAACAAGAAAATGAAATTTAACCCACGCAACTCATAATTATACACTAGCCCCGTTAAGCGCATTAAGAAAAAGAATGCAATTAATGCTATGGCTGTAAAGACTCCATAGCGAAGGCTGATGTTTTGATTAGATCGCTTTTCCATAGTCTTTATACATTGGTGTATATAAATAACCATGAAAAAGCGTTAAATGTTTATTCTTAGAACGAAAAGCCAGTCTTGGCTTCAGAAAGTATGTCTCTAAGTAAGTCTGCACTGTCTTCGTAATGCTTAACGAGTAAATTAACCTCTACCCTTATAGCTTTTAATCCGTGAGCACCTTGGAGTTCTTCTAATTCTACATGCTCTACACTATCCGTTAAATAATTTAAGGATTGTAAATACTGAATATAACCTGCATACTCTTCAGCTTCTTTTTGCTGCGAGTAGACGATGGCTATTTTGCCTGGCTGTGTTAACCTTTCACCACTTCCTTTAATTAGAGCTTTATCTATCCTTTTCTTTACTATTTCATACCTGATGTTGTAGGCGCCATCCACGTCAAACCTTTTTTCATCCCTTCTAAATTTAATAGAAAGAGGTTCTCCATGTACTAGTATCAGGTTCGTAATGTCAAGTTTTTTGCTTAAAGAGTCTTTCAGTTGCTCTATGTTAATTGCAATTTCACAATGCGAGATCAACTGCCATAGTCTGAAATTCCTTAAATATAAAGGGTCAAACTTTTTATCTTTTACGAGCGATTCGCCTAAGTAAGCATTGTATTCAACCCCATCAGTTTTATATTTTTCATAATAATGAGGGTAGATTACTTGCGCATCTTTTTCATTACCGTCTAAGTAAGCCGAAATGTAATTGTTGATTTGTGTCAGGCTTTCTTCAAACTTCTTACGTTCATTATAAATGATTCCCAATTTGGGATCTAACATTTTCTCGTAAGAAGTAATAAGTCCTTCTACTTCTTTGTTTTGCTTAAAATAGCTAAACGTAGGGTTTATATCTTTTCTAATAAATTCTAAAATACTAGCCTCATCGCCTGCATCTATGCCATCAGATATTTTTGCTATTTGTTTATCAACACGGTATTTAATCTCATCAAGTATAGACATGTTTTTGTATTCCATTAGCTTA
Organism: Fulvivirga sp. AWR4_260; assembly: GCF_056158185.1. NCBI lineage: Bacteria > Pseudomonadati > Bacteroidota > Cytophagia > Cytophagales > Fulvivirgaceae > Fulvivirga > Fulvivirga sp. AWR4_260. The sequence goes on along the minus strand of NZ_JBSWSU010000001.1, from coordinate 992,077 downwards.
GAGATTACCTTTTTAATTTCTAAAAGGTTGCTAATCAAGTCTTCTTGAATGGCAAGATTTCTCTCTCCTGATGAATTTCTTATATCTGTTAGACCATATAAAGGATAAACTTTAGGAAATACCATGTCATCAAACTTTCCACGCTTACCTTTTCTTCTTTTGTGCATCAGGTCAAAGCCCGTTTCAATAAATTTCCACTCTACTGATGGGTGAATGGCCGTACATTCTTCTTGGATTAAAGCGCGTACTTCAGTTTGCATATCAGCCAAAACACGTCTTACCGCAGCCATAAACATCGGTAGCACATTGTAAATTGGTGTGGTGGTGAGAGGCGTGAGCTTACCAGCCTCGGGGCTGCCGAGCTCTATCATTCCTAACACTACGCCCTCATGCACAAGAGGTGCCACTACCAAATTTTGAATGCCTTTATGGATTAGAGCATCTTCTATACAACCACATGAATTGTATAACCTTAAGTCTTCAATAACGATTGGCTTTTTAATATTGTAAGCCTTTTCATATACGCTATTCATGAATTGATCGCACTCCAAGTTGTCTTCCTCACTAGGCATTACGAAACTACTCCAGTTATCTTCTCCATAATTAGAGATGATGTTATAATTAGGGTCAAAGTAAGATAAGCCCAATTGTAGGTTGGGAAGTTTAAAAATGGCTCTTATCTTCTCCCTTATTTCAAAGAAAGTTTTTTTATCAGTTACGGCATCTTTCTTAAGCAAATCATACTTAATGGAGGATAACATTTCTTCATTTGTAACTTCTGTAAGTTTTAAAATATTAAAACCTGTAAAGATGTATTTCTCCGGCTGTATGTGTTTTAGCCATAGTTCTGTATCATAGATGTTGTCTAACATATGATCCAGCGTTTCTTTGCTTATTGGGTTGGGCTCATCTGTACATATAATATCGACAAAACGGGTATTCATTTCCATTTTGTACACACGAGCTAATCCGGTACTTTCATCAGGGATATGTATTAAAATAGGATGATCCATATCCAGATTAGTGCCATAGAATTTGTTTAATATATAAAGACATGCCTTTGTGATTTTTCCTGCCATCACATCCTGATCATCGTTTATGGCAGTAACAGAAAGGTCATCTCTTCTTCTGTCAAATGGCAATAGTTTTAGGTACTCTGGGGTGGCATATACTCCTTTAAAGTCAAAAGGAAGTATTGCAGCTGTTATTTCACTATCAAGCATGGCTGTAGGAAAAATAACGCTCATTAAGAGGCCTATTAGCTCTTGGTGCTTATCAAGTACAGAAAGATCAGTAATTGGTGATTTAAATTCAGGAGCACTATCAATTAGTGATTTTATCTTTTCTGCAGGATACCCTGCTAGTATTTTATTTGAACTTAAGTTGGTTTCCCAGTAGTTAACCAAGCTTGATAAATCAAGCACTGATTTGAAGGGGAAACGCTTTAAATATTCAGGACAGCTAGACATATGGTAGTTCTGTTTCATATATTTAGATATCAACGATGTTTGATAAAAATAAGTTTGCCGATTCCATGAAAGAGAAAGGCTTTGTTATAAATAAAGTCGGATGTGAAGACAATATATTTTAATGATGATGAAAAATATTAAGGTCATCATATTTGACGTATTTATTTTATACTTCAAAACCTTTTGCTAACTAGATTTAATCTCCACCTTTGCTTAGTGAAAAAGCTCCGACTATACCTTCCTATTTTTATTTACTGGATATTATTAGCCAACCTACTTTGTGTTTTCTTAATAACATCTATCCGTTTTTTTTTAGATGCCTCTCATGTAAATACGAGTGATCTTGGAGCTGTAGCTAAGGGTTTAATCTCTGCTCATCAGTTAGTTGATAGTTCATTGTTTGGAGCATTTTTTGGGTTACTTTTTATCGGGGTTAATGAATTGGCAATAAAATTAGAGCTTGAGAAACGGAGCTTTGGCCGTATTATTTTATTGAAGAGCCTCCTCTACCTATTAGGCTTTATAGCTAGCATAATACTCGTTTTTATGCTTTCTACGCTAACTAATACTTTTCCTGTTAATGCCATTGAAAGTATAAGCAGTTCTAACTCCTTATTTATACTTATTTTCTTCATTTTTATTTTTGTTGGTTTTCAGATATTCCTTCTCAACTTTCTATTGCAGGTGATTACCAAGTTTGGTAAGAGTAACCTAAAAAAATTCATCACAGGAAAGTATCAGCATCCTGTTATTGAGAAAAGAGTATTTCTTTTTATGGATTTGAAGTCATCTACTACATATGCAGAAAGCTTAGGAAACATATTGTATTCCTCTCTAATAAAAGACTGCATTACATTAGTAAATGAGATTGTGGATAAGTATGGAGCTGAAATATATCAGTACGTAGGGGACGAAATTGTACTCACGTGGGATTATGACAAGGTGAAGGATAAAAGTTGTTTTGTTGATCTTTATTTTGCTTTTCAAAATGAGTTGAACAACAGATCGGCCTATTATATGAAAAAGTATATGATGGTGCCTGTATTCAAAGCGGGACTTCATGGAGGAGATGTTACCGTGGCCGAAATTGGTAATATAAAGAGAGATATAGCTTTTCATGGAGACGCTGTAAACACTGCTGCACGTCTTCAAAGTGCATGCAACGATTATGGAGCTCATTTTTTAACTTCAGGAAATATGTTAACTGAATTTGTGAAAGTAAAGCAGAAATATCCTGTGAAGTATTTAGGGGGCGTGGTACTTAAGGGAAAGCGAAATTATATAGATGTTTATGAGGTGCAGAAACATAGCGCTTAGTTGATAGTATAAAAAAAGCAACACTCCATTTGAGTGTTGCTTTTTTTTAGCTGTAGAGGGAGGAGTCGAACCTCCACGGAGCGGTTAGCGCTTTTAATGTTATTGGATAACTAAAAGAATTTATCCCGTGACCTCCACCCCCGAGACCGGAGGGCATGTCTGCCAGTTTCATCACCCTACATTGTATTTCAATTCTTTGATTGATGTCTCAAATTTAACAATTTGGTCGTTTCTGTGAAAATAAATTAATTATATAGCCATAATTTTAGCTTGTTTTTAATGTTGGTGTTCTTTTTTTGAAAATATTGTTTTTTGAAAGGCTAACTCGTTGAGTCATTTATGATATTTTCAATGGGCTTTGCTTATAATGTAAGCAATAACTGTATGTAACAAAAAAAGCCCCAACATTTACTGCTGGGGCTTTTTTTATGATGTTTTCTATTAGTAGTTAGATCCTGCTCTAATCATCGCACATCTAAATCCGATGGTTGCAGTTGAAGAATCTTGATCTAAATATCTTCTAGTTCCAGGAGACATCCAGTAAGCTACATCCTTCCAAGAACCTCCTTTGTAAACTCTAGCTTCATCAGTAATAAGTGAAGTAAATCCTTCAGGATTATTTTCTCTATCACTGTTGTAGTATTGCTCACCAGTAGCTGAGTTTCTGGTTTCATCTAAATAACCATCTCTTCTGATGGGGTTAAGGTCATCAAAATCTTGGAATGACATTGGACGATATACGTCTAATACCCACTCACTTACGTTACCTGCCATGTTGTAAAGACCGAAGTCATTTGGAGGGAATTCGTAAATGTAAGAAGTAATTAATGCTCCATCATTTAATTTTCCTGCGATACCAGCATAGTCACCACGTCCTCTTTTGAAGTTAGCTAAGAAGTAACCCATTTCTTTTCCGTAAGGGTTTCTTAATGCATGACCATCCCAAGGGTAGATTCTTTGGTGTGTTTGGTTTTCGTCTAACCACTGAGTTCCGATAAGTGCAGTAGCTGCATATTCCCATTCAGCTTCAGATGGTAAACGATAGTTAGGTAATACTACTCCAGACTCTAATGGAATTCTACCATCAGTTTCTGCATAGTCTTCACCCATGTCTTCTGCTAACTTCATGTTTACAGCTCTGGTTCTCCACTCAGAGTAGTTGTTAGCTTGTACCCAGCTTACACCCACAACTGGGAAATAACGGAAACCTGGGTATCTTAAGTAATGATCTACGTAAGGGTCGTTATACGCTAGACGGCTCACCCATACTGTGGTATCAGGTAAAGCAGCCATGTATACTTCTCTTGACGAATCAGATACGTTAAGGTAATGTAAGTACTCAAGCCAGTGAATATTGGCGATTTCAGTTTCATCCATATAAAATGAAGCAACTGAAACAGTTCTTTCAATATTATCCCTTCTGTTGAGGATATCTTCTTCGTACGATCCTACAACAGCACGCCCGCCTTCTATAAACACTAAGTTTGGACCTTCTGGTTGTCCTGCATAAGGATTAACCATAAATCCATTGTTATCTTCATCATTATAAGCCAATCCTGTGGCTGTACTTACCGCACCGGGGTGCACACTAGTAGGCCTGCCTCCTCCACCGAGAAAACAAGAAGTAAGCAACATTGAACCACCGACAACTAACAAAGCACTTTTTAATAAGCTTGCAGTTCTTTTCATACCTGTTCTATTTATTCAAAAAAATCAAATGCAAACACTAATATAGTGATATAAACTTATGCAACACAAGTTTATTCGCGAGCAAAATAACATTTCTATTTGTAAATTATTACACAAGTCTAATATTTTTCAATATTATCATTTTGTGAACATAGAAAAAATCGCTCAAACATAACTTTTTCACTTCTGGTTCTAAATAACTAAAAAGGAATTAAAATATTATCAAAAACTAAAAATAATTCAAAAATTCATCTTTATCTAATTACCATTTAAGGCGTTTGGATACCGTATAATTAATCGCAGGTCTTTTTTCAGTTTAAAAAAATCATATTTGTAATTATACCTTAGTTGCTTGTGAATGATTACTATTGATAATTTTAATAGAAATAAACTATACTGGATTTTTCAGATTACTGGTTGGTTGCTCTTTTATACTACTTATGTAATTATAGAGGGTACCTTCTCGGGTTTTACTGGTTATATTTTTGCCAGTTATTTTAATACGGTGGTGGTGGGCATCTTTTTAACTCATGTTTATAGGCTCTATATAAAGAGGCATGACTGGGTTAGTCTTGGCATTTTTAAGCTTGCGCTTAGGGTGGCAGCGGCTTCTTTAATAATAGGAGTGCTATGGTCACTTATTATATTACCTATTAATCAGGTTTTATTTGAAGATGCTATTAGGCAAAAATTGACTTGGCTTGTAGGGTTCATAGTTACGTTTAATTTAACGGTTATGGTATTGGCTTGGTCGTTAATTTATTTTCTGGTGCAGATATTTACTAACTTTAGAAGAAGTGAAATTGAAAAATGGCAATTAGAGGCTGCAGTAAAAGATGCGGAACTAATAGCATTGAAGTCTCAGATAAACCCACACTTTATATTTAATAGCTTAAATAACATTCGGTCGTTAGTTATAGAGAACCCCGAAAAATCACGAGATATGATTACCCACCTCTCCGGCTTATTAAGGTATTCTATTCAGTTTAATAATATGGAACGTGTGAGTTTAGAGAGTGAATTAGAAATTGTTCAAAATTATTTAAATCTGGAATCCATTCAGTTTGAAGATAGGCTGCAATATACTTTGGAGATAAAACCAGAGACCTTAGAGCTTCAGATTCCTCCAATGGCAGTACAGTTATTAGTAGAGAATGCTATAAAACATGGTATCTCTCATTTGCCGGAAGGTGGAGAGATAAGAATTAAGTCTTACCTAAAGGATGAAGCATTGGTAGTGGAGGTGATAAATACAGGTCAATTAAAAGATAAGAGTGATGGAACGGGTATTGGTATTAAGAATGCCTCTGACCGATTAAAGTTGCTGTTTGGTAAGCTTTCTACCTTACAGATACAAAATATGAACGAAAAGTTTGTTTGTGCAAAATTTAGTATACCCTTAAATAGTTAATATTATGAAGGCTTTTGTAGTGGATGATTCGCGACTTGCCAGAAATGAGCTGAAGCGATTGTTAAAGGAATTTGATAATATTCAAGTAGTAGGTGAAGCGGCTAATGCCATGGAGGCTAAAGAAAAGATAGAAAATGATAAGCCAGACCTTGTTTTGCTTGATATACAGATGCCTGGTAAAAATGGTTTTGAGCTTTTGGAGGAGTTAGAATATATTCCACAAATTATTTTTACTACTGCATACGATGAATACGCAATTAAAGCGTTTGAATATAATGCATTAGATTATTTGCAGAAACCTGTGCAGAAAGATAGGTTGGCAGGAGCTATAAGTAAGGTGGCTCAGAAAGTGGATGAAAAGAATAGTGCTGAAGAAGATAGAATGACTGCAGATGATCAGGTATTTGTAAAGGATGGGGATAATTGTTGGTTTGTGCAATTAGCCAACGTAAGAATGCTTGAAGTTGATGGAAATTACACTAAATTATATTTCGATGAGCACAAGCCTATGATTCCAAGAACATTAAACTATCTGGAATCTAGGTTAGATACTAAAACATTTTTTAGAGCAAATCGACAACAAATTATTAACTTGAAATGGGTGGATAGAATTGAACCTTGGTTTAGCGGTAGCATTAAAATATATATGAAGGGAGGGGAAGAAGTTGATGTATCGCGAAGACAAACTCAAAGGTTTAAGGAGTTAATGAGTTTTTAAGTCCACGATAACAACACTTTTCCCAAAATGGGATGCTATGAAATACACTAAAAGAACAATTAACGCTAAAATGGGCTCAGAATGCATAAAAACTAACAATCGGCATGGTTGGCACAGTCTTTATTTAATTTCTAATAAGACATTAAATTTTTTGAGCTATGATACCATTAAATGATTTCAAAGTATTACCGTTTGACAAGAAGTGTGACGTAATAACTGTATTTGCTGATTATTTAGTTTATAGAGTAGAGGATGAAAAGAAGTTTTACTTATACTACTTAGGTGGATACTTCATTGAGGTATGCTATGAGCCTAATGAAAATCAGGTGTTAGCTATTAATGCTTTTAGCGACATTAGAGATATAGAGCCTTATTTAGATCATATTGAATTAGGTCACTTAGTAAAATAAATAGCCTTGTAAGAGGCTATTTATTAGACATAACATTCAAAATATCGATGGCCTCATTAACGCTTAAAACTTCTTGTACAGTAAGGATAAGTTTGTCCTTCACTTCTTTGAGGCGACAGCGTTTCGGGTTAGTTTGAGCAAAGATTAGGATGCTTCCAAATATTTCAGATTTGAAATACTCCTCTTTGTCTTGACTTACAAAGTAACCTTTCATTTTTTCACCCTTCAGGGTAAGTTTCTCAAAGCCTAGTTTTTCTGCTAGCCATCTTAACCTTACGGTTTGAATTAATTCTTTAACCGAATCAGGAAGTGGGCCGAAGCGGTCAATCATTGATGTTTGGAAAGATTCTAGTTCTTCTTCTGATTTAATATTATCGAGCTTAGAGTACAAGCTTAATCTTTCTGATATATTATTTACATAAGAGTCTGGGATAAGTACCTCAAGGTCAGTTTCTATATTACAATCCTGAACCAATACTTTGGCCTTTTCAGAGAGCTCTTTTACAAATAGGTCTTTAAATTCCGTTTCTTTCAGCTCTTGTACTGCTTCGTCTAATATTTTGTGGTACATATCAAAGCCTAAGTCAGAGATAAATCCGCTTTGTTCTGCGCCAAGTAAATTTCCTGCCCCGCGAATATCAAGATCACGCATAGCTACTTTGAAGCCATCTCCCAAGTCAGAGAATTCTTCAAGCGTACTTAATCTTTTACGTGCATCAGAAGAAAGCCCGATAGTAGGAGGAGTTAAAAGGTAACAAAAAGCCTTTTTATTGCTACGCCCTACTCTACCGCGCATTTGGTGTAAATCTGAAAGCCCAAACATATGCGCTCTGTTGATAATAATGGTATTAGCGTTAGGGATGTCAAGTCCAGATTCTATAATGTTGGTAGACACCAAAACATCATATTCATTTTCAATGAACCTCATCATGGCTTTTTCTAATACAGGGCCGTCCATTTGGCCATGAGCTATTCCCACTCTGGCATCAGGGACCAGCCTTAAGATGATGTTGGCTACTTCTTCAATGTCTCCTATCCTATTATGAACGAAAAAGGCTTGTCCACCTCTTCTTAACTCATAACTAATAGCGTCTCTGACCACCTCTTCATTAAAAGTATGTAGCTCTGTAGTCACAGGCTGGCGGTTTGGCGGAGGTGTAGAAATAATACTTAAATCACGTGCTCCCATTAAAGAGAAGTGCAGCGTTCTTGGTATAGGAGTGGCAGTTAGTGTTAAAGCGTCAACATTAACTCTTAGTTCTTTAAGCTTCTCTTTGACTTTAACTCCAAACTTTTGTTCTTCATCAATAATCATTAAGCCTAAATCTTTAAACTCTACGTCTTTACTCACAATTCTATGTGTGCCGATGAGAATGTCTATTTCTCCTTCTTTAACCTTCTTTAAGGTTTCTCTTATCTGTTTGGTGGTTTTAAACCTATTGATATAATCTAGTTTAACCGGAAATTTCGATAACCTTTCGGAGAAAGTTTGATGGTGCTGCATTGCCAAAATGGTGGTAGGCACTAAAACAGCCACCTGTTTATTGTCATTAACAGCTTTAAATGCTGCCCTTACGGCAATTTCTGTTTTTCCAAAGCCAACATCACCACACACCAGCCGGTCCATTGGGTGTTGTTGCTCCATATCTTCTTTTACACTTTCTGTGGCAGTAGCTTGGTCAGGAGTGTCTTCATAAATAAAAGATGATTCAAGTTCTGCCTGTAAAAAGCTGTCTTTTTCAAAAGCAAAACCAGGAGCTTGTTTTCTTTTAGCATAAAGGTTAATAAGGTCTTTGGCAATGTCAACTACCTGTTTTTTAACCTTTTTCTTTTTGTTTTCCCATTCGGGTGAGCCCAATTTACTAATGGCAGGGGCAGTACCTTCTTTGCCTGTATATTTAGAAATTTTATGTAATGAGTGTATACTCACGTATAGCAAATCATCGTCTCTATAGATTAGGCGTATTGCCTCCTGCTCTTTGCCATTAACATCTCTCTTTTCTAGGCCGGCAAATTTACCAATACCATAATCTATGTGTGTTACAAAGTCGCCTGGCTGTAGCGTACGTAACTCTTTTAATGTTAAAGCTTTTGACTTAGAGTGCTTGTCTTTGGTTTTATATCTATGAAATCTTTCAAATAGCTGATGATCAGTATAACAGGCTATTTTTAAAATGTTATCAATAAAGCCTTCTCTTAAACTTGCAGTAAAATCTTGGAAATTGGTTGTGTGGTCAATTTCCTCAAAAATAGAATGTAGTCTTTCTAGCTGCTTGGGTGATTCGGAGGCAATTAGCGTAGTGTATCCTTTGGTTTGGTTATCACTTAAATTTTTGGCTAACAGCTCAAAATCTTTATTGAATGATGGTTGTGGCTCAGCTTCAAAGTTAAATGCTTCACTGTTTTTAAAGTAAAACCTATTACCAAATTCTAGTTTAGTAAGTGGTACAATCTGAGATTTGAAGGAGTCAGATGTTTCAAATAAATCTGTAGGACTCAGTACAATTTGTGTTTCGCCACTTTCTTCTAGTATTTGGTCAAAGCTGTTTTTTGCTTTGTCATAATAGGCATCGATTACGTCAATCGTTTGGCTATAATCTTTGAACCACAGCTTGGTGTTTCGCGGTAAAAAGTCAATAAATCCCTGCCTTTCTTCTGCTATAAGCTTGGTTTGCACGTTGGGGATAATATTGATTTCTTTAATAGGAGCTACAGAAAGTTGAGTGGAAGGGTCGAATGTTCTGATGTTTTCAATCTCATTTCCGAATAACTCCAGCCTTAGGGGAAGGTCGTGTGCATAAGAGTAAATGTCAATAATTCCTCCTCTTACGGCAAATTGGCCTGCTTCATATACAAAATCAGTCTTTTCAAAATCGTAAGATAGCAAAAGCTCAGCAAGAAATTCGATATCTACTTCTTCTCCTACTTTGGCAGAGAAGGTGTTCTTTAAAAGTGATTTTTTATTGATCACTTTTTCAGTGAGCGCTTCGGGGTAGCTCACTATTATTTCCCCTTCGGGTGATTTATGATTAACACGATTCAGTATTTCTGCTCGCATTAATACATTAGCATTTTCAGTTTCTTCAAATTCATAAGGCCTTTTGTAAGAGGTAGGGAAAAATAATATTTCTTTACCCGGCAACAGGCCTTGCAAGTCACTATGAAAATATGCTGCTTCCTCTTTATCGTGCAACACCACTAGGTGGTTTTGCTTGTTCATTTCATAGAGAGTGGCTATGAGTACAGCATCTAGGCTTCCTCTTAGTCCTTTGAATTGAACGGTATTATCTTTATCTGCCTTAGTAAATTCGGCAATGGTCTGGATAATACTATCGGCTTTGTATAACTTTAATAAATCTTCGGCTTTCACTTCGATATCAACGAAAAATGAGCCTTAAAGTTAGTGAAATATGTATGAGAGGTTAAAGCGTTATTGCTTTAAATGAGAAAGAATATCTGTACATCTTAAAATATTACTTTAAGATATAAAAAAAGCGCATGAGTTAAATGCGCTTTTTTGATGCTTATTTATAAACCTCTGTTAAGAAGTCTTTTATTGTGGTCGGTTTTTCACCTATTATGGTTTCGAGATCGTGAGATATCAGATCTAGGTCTCCGTCTTTTATAGCTGTAGCGAAGCCAATAATGATGTCAATAATTTCTTTTGGTAAGCCAGCTCCTTTGAGTGCTTCTTCGTATTGCTCCGCAGATGGTGATACATACTTAATATCTTTACCTGTAATTTCAGAAATTGTTTGAGCTACTTCTTCAAAGCTGAAATTGCTACTGCCTGTTATGTCATAAATTTTGTTTTTATAACCTTCAGAAGTAAGAACATTGGCAGCCGCTTTTGCCATGTCATTTTGTGAGGCTGATGATACCCTTCCTTCTCCTGCAGGTAAAAATACAGTGCCCGTTTCTAAAACTTGTGACCCTAAAAATTGACCTATTGCCTCGTGATATAAATTATGTCTCATAATAGTAAAGGCCAAGCCAGAGGCTTTGAGTAGCTCTTCTGTTTTTATGTGTGAGGCACCAAGGTCTGCTATTGATGAGGTGGCAGTTTCATTTCTTCTTTCAAAGCTGGTGTAGATAACATGGCCAACTTTCGCTTCAATGGCAGCATTTACTACATTTTCATGCTGTTTGCCTCTTGCTGGCATATCATTTCCTGATACAAAATATAGTTTACTCACCCCTTGAAATGCACTAACTAAAGATGTGTAATTGTCATAGTTTCCTTCTATTAGTTTTACCCCATATGTAGAGAGTAAATCTTCGCCTTTTTTAATATCTCTGACTAAAGCGCTTACTTCAATATTGCTGTCTTTCTCCTTTAGTGCTTTAATAACTTTTTGCCCTAGGTTGCCTGTTGCTCCTGTAATTAATATCATAATATTAAAATTTAACTTTTCTCCTAATACTTACTTTAGGTTTATTACTTACTTTTGTATACCAAAGGTAAATGTAAAGTATAGAGTGAACAAGAAGGCACCTGATAATCAATTACTTACCTTAAAGTAACTAATGTTGATAACCAGATAGTTATGCACGAAGAAAAAAATAAAAAATATTATGATCTAGGTAATTGCCCCGTAAGAATGGTGCTAGATCGCTTTGGAGATAAATGGTCTACTTTGGTATTGATCATATTAGGAGATGAAGGTAAGCTTAGGTTTAGTGAGTTGAAAAGTCATATTAGTGATATTTCGCAAAAGATGCTTACAGTGACATTAAAAACATTAGAAGCCGATGGGTTAATTGTAAGAACGGTTTATCCTGAAGTGCCTCCAAGAGTAGAATATCATCTTACAGAGATAGGAAAAAGTATTTTGCCTCACATCAATGGCTTGGCAGATTGGGCTAATACCAATATGGACGCTATTTTAACCTCGAGAAGTAATTACGTAAGGTAAATTGTATATGGAGTTATTAAAGCAATTTGCTTTGTTTTTTGCGGTGCTTTTCGTTGTAGGTTGTGTTATTGGATTGTATAAACCATGGCTTATGTTGTGGTGGGAAGCCACCCAATACCGAATGCGTATTTTAAAGGTTTATGGAGTGCCTGCAGTTGTTTTTAGCCTTATTTATCTTGGTTGTTGTTGGTTTTCATGACCAACTTTTTCTGTAACTGCTATTTTTTTCTGATTGTTGACATCTGTAAATGCAAAAAGATACACATCACCTCCATCTTTCAGTTTAGTTTTTGCTCTGATCTTTTTCACATCATCGGGGAAATTACGACAGGTTATATTTGCCTTTTTTTCAGGTATGAGTTTTAAAAGTTTCTTTTTATCGTACTCAACTACCTGGTTAACCTTAAACTTCCTTCCTGGAAAGTCTCCTATAAATTGGTCTGAGCTATATAGGTGAGTATTAGTATGTAGTTTAATAACATCAAAACTTTGGCACAAACTATTAAATAAGCCTGCTTTCATTACAGAGGCATTGGGCTCATAAAGGTAGTTGGTAATTTCTCCTAAGTTGGCTGTGCTGGCTTGTTCATTAAGTAATTTTACTTGGTATTGATCAGTGCCTAGAGAGTTTATATTGACGGTGTTTACCTCAGGGTTAGTGGTCTCATTTTGGTCAAGTATGTATAGTACTTCTTTGCATTCATTATTAACAGCTACAACATGAATAGCCTTGACATTTTTAAGGCTTTTTAATGCTAACGCAATATCCATCATTGGAGAAGCCTTAATCATTAGTATGGGAGAAATACTTAATATCTTGGGAGCTAGAGTTACTATATTCGGTTCACAGTCTTCAAACTTAAAAACCTTTTCATTATGATCCCCTCTTCTGGCGGGGTCAATATATATAGCATCTACTTCCTTCTGTAGGTCATTTAAGTACTGCTCTGCCTCCGTGTTATAACTTGTGATATTGTTGGCATTTAACTGGGTGAAGTTATGCTTCGTAATTTGGCAAAGTTTGTCAAACCTTTCTATGTAGTCTACAGATTTGAATGATTGTGCCAAAAAGTAAGTGTCTACTCCAGAGCCACCCGTAAGATCTACTAATTGATGACCTGAAATTAACGAAGCTTTGAATTTAGCTGTTAGCTCAGAGGAACACTGCTCCATGGATAATGGAGGAGGGAAAATAATGTTGTCCGTAGCATACCAAGTGGGAAGTTTATTCTTAGCTTTTTTTCTAGAGCCAATTTGTGCTGCTACTTCTTTTATATCTACACCATTAATTTGTTGGTGCTTTAATGAAAGAGAAAAAGGATCATGGTTTTCATGATCCTTTATGAATTGTTGTACTTCTGGTAGTAATAATGACTTATTCATCCAGTAATGAGTACTTAGATTTTTAGTATACTAAATTATTAGCTGCTAAAAACTCAGCAATTTGAACAGCATTTGTTGCCGCACCTTTTCTTAAGTTGTCAGCTACTATCCACATGTTTAGTGCGTTAGCTTGAGATTCATCTCTTCTTAATCTACCTACAAAAACTTCATCTTTTCTGTGAGCATTTAAAGGCATTGGGTAAACATTGTTAGCTACATCATCCTGTATTACAATACCCGGAGTGCTTGCTAACAATTCGCGTACTTCTGCAAGATCGAAATCTTTAGCAAATTCAACGTTTACAGACTCAGAGTGGCCGCCCATTACAGGAAGTCTTACTGCTGTAGCTGTAACTGCAATGGTGTCATCACCTAAAATCTTTTTGGTTTCATTCACCATTTTCATTTCCTCTTTAGTATAACCATTATCTTGGAATACATCGATGTGAGGAAGCACGTTCATGTCAATTTTGTGTGGATAAACCATGTCTCCATCTTTTCCACTTCGCTCGTTCATTAACTGATCTACTGCAGCTTTACCCGTTCCGGTAACTGACTGATAAGTAGATACTACCACACGTTTTATCTTATATTTCTTATGTAGAGGTGCTAATGCTAATACCATCTGTATCGTAGAACAGTTGGGGTTAGCAATGATTCTGTCATCAATTCTTAAGCTATCAGCGTTTATTTCAGGCACCACTAATTTGTGGTCAGGGCTCATTCTCCATGCCGAAGAATTATCCACTACAATGCAACCAGCGTCTGCAAATTTTGGAGCCCACTCTAAAGAAGTGCCTCCACCTGCAGAAAAAATAGCTACATCTGGTTTTTTAGAAATAGCCTCGTCCATACCGATAACAGTGTAAGTCTTACCCTTGAACTCGTAAGTTTTACCTACTGATCTAGGTGAAGCTACAAGGAATAATTCATCGAAATCAAAATTTCTTTCTTCGATAACTTTTAGTACTTCCTGACCTACAAGGCCAGTAGCACCTACTACTGCTAATTTCATCTTGTTATTATTTACTGTTATTCTCTGTAAAAATAGTGTTTTTTGTCTTTTTTATAAGTTATATTCAGTAAAATCAGAGGCTTTATGAGGGTGAAATATAGCTTTTTAAGTATAATGCTTTATTTATTAGCTACTAGTAGTGATATTTTAGCCCAGCTGCAAGAAAATTTTAGTGATGGTGATTTTTCTTCCAACCCAGAATGGACGGGAGATTTAGCCCTTTGGCAAGTGACAAATGAAGAGTTGCAAAGCAACAGCTTGGGGGCAGCAGTGTACGCTATTAGTACTAGCTGCAATTTGATTTCTAACACCATTTGGGAGTTTGACTTTAATTTAAAGTTTGCCACTTCCGGAGCTAATTATGTAGACGTTTTTCTTGCTAGCGATGAACTTAGTTTACACGAATGTAACAATGGCTACTTTTTAAGAATTGGTGATACCGATGATCACTTTGCTTTGTATAAAATCGAGAATGGAGGAGCTCCTTCTGCATTACTCATAAGTGAGTCAAAACTTGTAGGTAGTAGTTCTAATAATCTTTTTTCCATTATAGTTACTCACGATGATCAGGGCCTGTGGGAGGTAAGTTATAAATCTCCTTCGAATGATGAGTTTATTTCTATAGGGTCAGTTCTTGATATGAGTATTGAAAGTTCGGCAGCTTTTGGTTTTAAAATAACTCAATCTTCTGCCGCTAGCCCTAGGCAAAACCATTTCTTTGATAACATTTCAGTTCAAAATATAGGGGTAGATAATAAGGCTCCTGAGCTTAGTGCTATAGAGCTTGTTGATAATAAAACTATTACGCTGGTTTTTAGTGAGGCTATGAGTGAGCCTGCTTTAATCAATAGTGCTAATTATAGTATTTCTCCGGCACTTGATGTAGAAAATGTCACAATGGCTGAGGGAGGAAAAGCAGTACAGCTAGTGGTGGCTAATGGCTTTACTCAAGGACAACTTTATTCTTTAGAGCTGAATAATACAATCACGGACTTGGCAGGAAATGAACTCCTTGAAACTAAACATGAATTCAAATATTTTTTGCTTAATAAGCCGGTTTATAAAAGTGTGGTTATCAATGAAGTGATGGCAGACCCATCACCAGTGGTAGGTTTGCCAGAGGCTGAGTTTGTAGAACTATACAACATTTCATCTGATCAATATTATGACTTATCATCATGGACTGTTTCAGATGGAAATTCTTTAGGAGTAATTGAGGAGGGGTTAATTCTGGAGCCTAAAGAATATGTTATATTATGCGATGAGCGTGATAAAGGTGAATTTTCATCTTACGAAAAAGTATATGGAGTAAGTAGCTGGCCCAGTTTAAATAATAGTGGTGACAATGTAATTTTGAAAAGTGGTGAAGGCGCTACTATTGATTCAGTCTTATATGATGATGCATGGTATAATAGTTCTACGAAAGCTGCAGGAGGATGGACTTTAGAGTTGATTGATCCTGGTAATTTATGCAGCAATGAGCAGAACTGGACTGCTTCGCAGGATTTGGATGGAGGAACTCCAGGCAGAGTAAATTCTGTAAAAAGCAATAAGCCAGATCTTTCTCCTCCTGTTTTAATAAGTGCTCTCGCTCTACAATCGAAACTTGTTACACTTCAGTTTAATGAACCCTTAGATGCAGAAGAGGTAGAGGTCAATGATTTTAGTTTGTCAGGTGGTATATCTATTGATTCTGTTTATATCAACTCTTCATTAACTGCGGTTACCTTGGTTTTACAAAATGATTTGAAACCTCAATTTGACTATACTTTAATATTGAACCATCTGTCAGATTGTTCAGGAAATTATATCGATCTTATAGAAACTAAATTTAGGTTAATTGAAGAAGGTTTAGTGAACGACATAGTTATTAACGAGGTGCTTTTTAATCCTAGAAGTGGAGGAGTTGATTTTGTTGAGTTATTTAATGACTCTGATAAGTTTATAAATCTTGAAAAGTGGGCATTGTCAAACCATGAATATGATAATGATTCTTCTGATTTTGACTTAATTGTTGATGCTGATATTCTTGTAATGTACCCTAAAAGCTATATAGCCTTAACTACCAATCCACAAATTATAGTAGAACATTATCCATTATCATTAGCTGAGCATATTGTTGAAGTGTCGAATTTACCGTCATTTCCTGATGATGAAGGCTCGGTAATTTTGCTTAATGCTGGTGAGATTATAGATAGGTTCAATTATGACGAAGAATTACATTTTAAACTTTTAAGTAACGTTGAAGGCGTTTCTCTTGAAAGAGTTGCTGCCGATGAAAGTGCAGCAAATAATGATAATTGGAAATCAGCGGCATCAACTATTGGTTTTGCTACCCCTGGTTATATAAATTCTCAGGCTAAAAATGAAATAGCGGGTAATGATAATCAGGTTTTTGTTACACCGAAGGTAATTGTACCCGATGGTGATGGTGTTGACGACTTTACTACAATAAATTATCGTTTTGATCATGCGGGCAATGTGGCTAATGTTTACATCATGGATTTGTCAGGAAGAATAATTAAGACTATTGCTGAAAATGCTTATTTGCCTGAAGATGGCTTTTTTACTTGGGATGCCGTAGGAGATGATGGATTAAAAGCTAGGGTTGGATATTATATCATTTTATTTGATGTGTTTGATATTAATGGAGGACAGCAGCACTTTAAGAAAAAAGTAATAGTGGGGACCCGCTTTTAAATACGTGAATTATTGAGTATATTATGAATTATACACCCTCCGGACATGTTATTTTAATGCTAATACTAAAAAGATATTATTATGAACTGCGTTATCAATAATTCAATTTTATTTCACTTAAGAAATGGCCGCAAAGTAGAGGTGGTTAAAAGATATATTAAAATGAAATATCGTATTAATATAGATATTGAAGCACTGCAAGCTAGGGTAAAAGATATCAATGCCTCTTATAATCTGGAGCTAACGTAAATTTCTAATGGCTATTTTTCGCCATACATAAACGTATGAGGATCATTTTCCTTGTTGATGTAACCTCTAAACATACCTGTGGTGTTAAAAGTCATGCTGATATTGCCTGCTTGATCTAAGGCTATAATACCTCCTGTGCCGCCAGCTTCAGTTAGTTTTTTTGTAATAACTTCTTTGGCTGCCTGTTCTAAAGTAAGTTGATTGTACTTCATATTCGCTGCAATATCATATGCAATCACAGCTCTGATGAAATATTCTCCATGGCCTGTGCTGCTCACACCACAAGTTTTGTTGTCAGCATATGTTCCTGCTCCTATTATTGGCGAGTCTCCTATGCGCCCATATTTTTTATTAGTCATACCGCCAGTAGATGTTCCGGCTGCTATATTTCCTTTGCTATCCAAAGCCACACAACCCACAGTGCCGTATTTATAATCAGGATACTTTTTCATATAGGCAGTTTCTTTTCTTTCTTGAGCAGCTTTTACCTTTAACCATTGTTCATGTCTTCTTTCGTTGTAAAAGTAAGATGGATCTACTATTTCCAAACCTTCTTGTTTTGCAAAAACCTCTGCCCCATGCCCTGCCATCATTACATGCGGAGATTTTTCCATTACTGCTTTTGCAGCTAGTATTGGGCTTTTTATTGTAGATACTCCGGCTACGGCACCAGCCATGCTGGTGGCGCCATCCATAATAGAGGCGTCTAATTCATTCTTGCCTTCGGAGGTAAACACGGATCCAACACCGGCATTAAATAATGGTGAGGCTTCCATAACCTGAATAGAGGCTGCAACTGCATCTATAGCACTTCCTCCCTGTAATAGTACAGAGTATCCTGTGTTGAGTGCTTCTTGAAGCTTTTTGTGGTATTCCGCTTCTCTTTCTTTACTTATGTTTTCTTTAGATATGTTGCCCGCACCACCATGAATGACTAAGGTTATTGGTCCTAGTTCAGTTTGAACCTCTTTAGGGCTTTTGGTGTTTACTTCTGAAGTTTGATTATCAACAGGTTTATTGCATGAAAACAATACTAAACAAGAGATGAAACTTGCGATTGCCACCAAGTTGAAATATATTCTATGCATAAAACGAAATTTTAAATGCGTAATTTAACATTGGTACGCTTTAAATCACAATAGAGGCGTTTAAGAATTTATTAGGTTTAAAATTTTTTGTTTTTCAATTTCATAAATTATTTTTAGGCGATTTATTAAAAATCGAAGTATAACATAAACATTTATTCTAATGGGAGAAGAAAAGACGCGTTACTCAGATGCAGAATTAGCTGAATTTGAGGAGTTGATCAACGGAAAGCTTGAGAAGGCTAAAAATGAGCTTAAAATATTAAAAGGTACTTTGAATAAAAGTAATGATGAAGGCACTGATAGTACATCAGGTAATACTAAAGTGTTGGAAGATGGTGCAGACACTGCTGAGAAAGAAAATCTTAGCCAGCTAGCGGCTCGTCAGCAAAAGTTTATCAATAACCTTGAAAATGCTTTGGTAAGGATCAAAAACAGAACTTATGGAATTTGCTCCGTTACAGGTAAGCTAATATCTAAGGAAAGATTAATGGCTGTACCGCATACTACACAATCTATTGAAGCTAAATTAAAGCAGCAGAACTGATTTGGACTTTTTACAAAATCACATTGAGGCACTAATATTTTGTTCTCCTTCCCCCATTAAAATGAAAGAACTACAAACATGTCTTTCTGAGATGTTTGAAGCGGAGGTGCCTCAGGAAGATATAGAGGCGGTGATTGAAAAAATTACAGAAAAATATGAGGCTGAAGATTATAGCTTTGGCCTTAATAATTTGGGAGGAGGATATCAGTTTTTAACCAAACCGGCATATCAGGCAAGTATCGGTATTTTATTAAAACAACAATCAAAAAAACGACTTTCTACTTCTGCGTTGGAAACTTTGTCTATCATTGCATATAAACAGCCGGTTACCAAATCGGATGTAGAAAGTATACGTGGTGTTAGTTGTGATTATGCCGTGCAGAAACTGCTAGAAAAAGGCTTAATTGAAATGAAAGGCAAGGCTGAGTCGGTAGGAAGACCTGTGTTATATGGTACTAGCGATGCTTTTATGGAATATTTCGGTATCAATCATTTGAATGAACTGCCTACACCTAAAGATATAGCTCAGCTCGATGATAACGTAATTGGTGAAGAATCTGATAATTAATAATTGATAAATACAGTAGTGATACTGCGTTAAAATGAAGGGTAAAAGAAGAGGAGGAAAATCTAAAGAGATTAACCTCAAAGAAGTGTCTGAAGCAATAAGACTTAATAAATATATTGCTAATTCTGGTGTCTGCTCTAGAAGAGAGGCAGATAAGCTTATTGAAAGAGGCGAGATTACCGTAAATGGTGATGTCGTGAAAGAAATGGGATATAAAGTTCAATTTAGTGATGTGGTAAAGTTTAATGGAAAAAAACTACGCCCTGAAAAATTGGTTTATATTCTGTTAAACAAACCTAAAGACTTTATTACTACTACTGATGATCCTGAAAACAGGAGAACGGTAATGGAGTTAGTAAAAAATGCATGTGAAGAAAGGATTTATCCGGTAGGTAGATTAGATAGGAATACTACTGGCCTTTTACTGTTTACTAATGATGGTGAATTAGCTAAAAAGCTAGCGCATCCTTCGCATAACATTAAAAAAATATATAAAGTAGAGCTCGATAAGAATATAACCAAAGACGATTTTGCTAAAATTCAAGATGGTTTAATGCTTGAAGATGGCCTTGCTCCTGTTGATAACTTAGCTATGTTAGAAAATGCTAGGTCTCTTGGAGTAGAAATTCATATTGGTAGAAATAGAATTGTAAGGCGCATATTTGAGCATTTGGGATATGAGGTAGTAAAGCTTGATCGAGTAATGTATGCAAGTTTAGATAAGCTCAATTTACCTAGAGGCAAGTGGAGACCACTTACTGAAAAGGAAATTATTAAGCTTAAACATATGAATTAACCTTTAGAGAGGGGAAGGCGAACTGTAAAGGTAGTTCCTTGCCCTCTTGTTGATTTTACCCGTATGGTGCCGTTAAGTTTTTTCACTGCTTCTTGAACTATATAAAGGCCAAGCCCTGAGCCTGTGGAAGAAGCCGAGGCACGATAAAACATTTCAAATACCCTTTTTTGTGCACTTTTGGGTATTCCTATACCATTGTCCTTGATTTTGATGCTAATATGATTGTCCTCTTTTTGGAAGGAGATTTTTACATAGGATGATTCCTTGGTGCCATCATGGTATTTTATGGCATTAGAAATGAGGTTATGAAATATGGTGTTGATCTTTATTTTATCGCTGTAAAAGGTGTTGTCTTCATTTTCTTCATAAATAAGCTTTACTCTATTAGCGCCATCATTAAACTCTAAAGAAGTTTTTATGTCGTTGATGATAGTGTTGAAATTAAGTAGGTCTATTTTAAGCTTGTGTTTAGCGCTGCGTGCATAGGCTAAGATATCGCTAATTACAGCATCTAGTTTTGTTACACGGTTTTCAATTTGCTGAAAATACTCTAAAGCTTCTATGTCTTTTATTTGAATTTTACCCAAATCAATCAATCCAATGATTGACGCTAACGGTGATTTTAAATCGTGTGAAGTACTATAAAAAAAGGTGTCTAAATCTGTATAAGCTTTTTCGAGATCTTTCCTTTCATATTCTAAAAGCCAAATGGCCATGCCCATGCCAATAAGAGCTTCTATAAAGAAATCAAGTAAGCCCAGGTACTTCACATAGTAAAGGTTGAAGTCCATGCCTAATACGGGCAATAGCATTACGGTGAATGCGTGAAGTTGCTCAACTCCATCAACCAAAAATGCCATGATCAATAAGCTCTCTCCTATGCTTTTGTGCTTGTCGCGGTTCTTTACCATCCAGATGCCTACAAAAAGGAATGCGAGCCCAGTTATTAGCGCCCAGATGCCGCTCCGTGTAAAGGTCTTAAGGGTATCATCAGTGTAGAATAAAACACTGGTTAAAATGCTCAGGGTACCGGCAGTTGCAAGTGTTTTTCGCACATGGGCGTTGTAAAACTTTTTATTAACAATTAACGACCAGCAGCCTAGCAGTAGTAAGCTTACTTGCGTGTATGCAGCAAATAATGATACTGATGATGAAAGTATATCTAGCGGGGCTGAGAGTGTATATCTCCATGAGGTATAATGTATGACAGAGCGACTCAGCATATAGAAGGAAAAAGCCCACCAGCTCCACGACCATAATTTGAGGTACCTTTTCTTGTAGATTTTGAATGTGTACAGGAATAATGTGGCTAATATGATAGCCCAAATTCCTTGAATTAAGTCTTGAAATAGAGGTCTGGCTAGGTAGTCGGTCAAGTTGCTTCTGGTTAAGTATTGAAGATAAATACTAGAAACTTAGTTATCAAGAAGTATTATAAATTAAGAGTAAAATAGTATGCAAGCATACTATTTCTTGAACAGAAATCTTAACTTTAGGTTATATTGATTAAAGTAATGAAAACGATTGAAACGCTTAAATATGGAAATAACGCAAATAAAAAAGGCCCCGCTTTTAAAGCGAGGCCTTCATGTGGTGCTGAGTGGGCTCGAACCACCGACTCACGGATTTTCAGTCCGATGCTCTACCAACTGAGCTACAGCACCGTTGAATGGGATGCAAACCTAGTGAATAATTTCATTAGTGCAAACAAAAGCTAAAACTTTTTTAAAATAATTTTTGGTTTACATGGAATACCTACAACAAATACTGTTTTTAATAACCTTGGGAGTTGCAGCATTTTTGCTGTTTAAACGCGTTAAACGCATAAAATCTAATATCAACCTAGGTAAAGATATAGACTTAAAAAATAACCCGTCAGAGCGATTAAAAAATATGATGCTCGTGGCTTTTGGTCAAAAGAAAATGTTTAAAAGGCCAGTGCCTGCATTTCTTCACCTGATGATTTATGTTGGTTTTTTAATTATTAACCTGGAAGTGTTAGAGTTTGTGGTGGATGGCATCACAGGGCATCATAGAATTTTTGCACCTTTTTTAGGAGGGCTTTACCCTGTGTTGATGAATGTGTTTGAATTTTTGGCCGTAGCGGTTTTAGTGTCTTGTGTTGTATTTCTAATAAGAAGAAATGTTATTCGCCTTAAACGTTTTCATAGTAAGGAGATGGCAAAGTGGCCAACTTTAGATGCTAATCTAATTTTAGTTATTGAAATAGTTTTAATGATGGCTATTTTGACAATGAATGCGTCAGACCAAGTGCTTCAAACTAGAGATGATCATTATGCGGCTACAGGATCATTATTCTTTAGTTCGTTTTTAATTCCTCTCTTTAGTGGTTTCGATACTGGAGCATTAATTATAATTGAAAGAGCTGCTTGGTGGTTTCATATTGTTGGTATACTTGGTTTTGCTGTATATGTCACTTATTCTAAACACTTGCATATATTTTTGGCGTTTCCTAATACTTATTTTGGAGACCTTCAGCCTAAAGGTGAGATGCGTAACATGGATGCTGTGACCAATGAAGTGAATATGATGTTAGGCATTCCTACAGATCAGGCTGCAGCTGCACCACCAGAAGAGATTGCTCGTTTTGGTGCAAAAGATGTAAATGACTTAACCTGGAAAAATATTTTGAATGCATACTCGTGTACAGAATGTGGTAGGTGTACATCTGAGTGTCCGGCTAATCAGACAGGTAAGAAGCTGTCGCCTCGAAAAATAATGATGGATACAAGGGATAGGGCTGAAGAGGTTGGTAATAGCTTGGCTTCTGGTGGTAAAGGACTAGAGGATGGAAAATCTTTATTGGGTGATTATATATCTAAAGAAGAGATTAATGCTTGTACAAGTTGTAATGCATGCGTAGAGGCATGTCCTATAAATATTAATCCGCTGGAAATAATATTAGAAATGAGACGGTTTGTTGCAATGGAAGAATCTGGTTCTCCAGCTTCATGGAACAGTATGTTTCAAAATATTGAAACCAATTTTGCTCCTTGGAAATTTGCGCCTACCGATAGGTTTAAATGGGCTGATGATTTGAAAAAAGAAAATGCCTGATTTTTTACTTCTAAAATTTAATTATCATGACTGAAAATATAAATAATGTACCAACAATGGCAGAGATGTCTGCTAAAGGCGAATCTCCAGAAATTTTATTTTGGGTTGGTTGTGCGGGTTCATTTGATGATAGGTATAAAAATGTGACGCGTGCATTTGTGAAGATTTTGAATAAGGTAGGGGTTTCTTTTGCTGTATTGGGCCCAGAGGAGGCGTGCACGGGTGATCCGGCTAGAAGGGCTGGTAATGAATTTCTTTTTCAGATGCAGGCTGTAGCTAATATACAGGTCATGAATGGCTATAATGTAAAGAAAGTAGTGACTGCTTGTCCGCACTGTTTTAATACGATTAAGAATGAGTACCCAGCGTTAGGGGGTAATTATGAAGTTATTCATCATTCAGCTTTTTTGCAGCAGCTCATTAATGAAGGTAAAGTAACTATGAAGGGTGGTGGGGAATTTAAAGGCCGTAAAATTACTTACCATGACTCTTGTTACTTAGGGAGGGCTAACAGTGTTTATGAGGCTCCAAGGCAGGTGTTAGAGGCTTTGGATGCTGAGCTTGTAGAAATGAAAAGGTGCAAAACCAAGGGGTTTTGCTGTGGTGCAGGCGGTGCGCAAATGTTTAAAGATGCAGAGAAAGGGGATAAAGAAGTTAATATAGATAGAACTGAGGAGGCATTGAGTACTGGAGCTGATACCATAGCTGTAGCCTGTCCGTTTTGTATGACAATGATGAGTGATGGAGTGAAGAATAAAGAGAAAGAAGGGCAAGTGAAGGTGAAAGATCTTGCGGAATTAATAGCTGAGTCAGAGGGTTTATAGTCTCAGAGTTATTTAAAGTAAAATGGCTTAGTGTTAACACTAAGCCATTTTTTATTTAAAGCTTTATAAAACGAAGTGTTGTTGTAGAAGAGCTGCTCCTAATGGAGATGTAATAAATGCCTTTTCTTAATTCGCTTATATCTATGTTTGTTTTTGATGAGGTCTTTAAAACTTGTTGCCCGTTTGATGAAGAGATTAATATTTCATAATTAGATGCATTTTTTACCCCTAGTATGTTGATTTGATTGGTGGAAGGGTTAGGAAATACAGATGTAGACGGAGTGTCGAACTCTTCTATGCTTGTAGTTAGTTTTTCATCAACATCTATAACCGAAATGGTGAAGTTTTTCTTGATAAAGGCACCATCCCCGTCTGTAGAAATAATTACAATATTGTATTCATTTTGTGTTTCGTAGTCTAGTGCTTCTTTAGAAGTAATTATGTCACCAGAGATAGTGAAAAACTGATTGTCAGCTGTGTTGCCAAGACTATAAATGAATGTGTCATCTGCGTCCATATCTTCCGTGCTGAGTGTGGCGCTGAAAAGGTTGTTTTCTTCTACTGAGGTGGAAGAAATGTTGATATCCGTAGGAGCTTCATTTGGAGGTAAACTTCCTATTTCCACTAGATCATTGTAATATTTTCTCTGAAACCCAACGGTATTACCAAAACCAAGGTAGGGCTTATCATTAAAAACAAAACTTATCATCCCACTTCTTTTAGTGGTTAAATTGGCTGTATTGTCATAAGTTTTTATCTCATTGTTTTCGGGGTGAAATGCGCTGATATATAGTTGGCTTCCATAAGCCAGATAAATGGCGTTTCTGATTACGAATGATGTGGCTCCGTAAAAATTTAGCTGATCAGAAGAGGCTATAACCTCAGTCCATTCACCTGTTTCGGGGTCATAGCTATGAACATCATTTCTCTGAATAACAGTATTCGATGAGGTGTATTGTCCGCTGATAATATACCCTTTGTTATTTACGGTTGCTCCTACTGCACCTGCTCTTTTGGCGTTATTGAACGAATTAACACTTGTCCAGTTGTTTTTGGATGGGTTGTAACTCCAGAAGTCAGAAAGATACTCTGTGCCATTATTGCCTGTGCCCACATATCCTAATGAGTCAATAGTAAAGCTCGCGGCAGCGTATCTCCCTCCGCCCTTAAAGTTTGCTATTTTGCTCCATTCATCTGTTTCTGGGTTGTAGCTGTAGAAGTCTGAAAGTACAGAATTGCTGCCATCTCTACCTAAACCTACATATGCTTTGTCGTTAATTATAAATACGGTGGCTCCTTTTCTGGCTTCTCCAGGAAAATCTGCTTTTTGAGTGTATTCCTTACTTTCAGGATTATACTGCCATAGGTCGTTAAATACTTTCGATGCATTAGTTCCTAGGCCAATATATGTATGATTATTAATTGTAAAAGAAATTGCGCTGCTTCTTTCTGTAATATTTTCTACTGTGTTTGCTGTAGCAACAGAGCTGATAAATATTAAAAACAAAAAAATGTAAAATTTTCTCATTTTCATGCATGTTTAAGATTGTACTTGATTGCAAATATATTATAATTTATTTATATATACGTTAATATATTTTTAATCGGATTTGTAACTGCCCTTAAAAAACCCTGTATAATTTTCTTGCGTAGAACTGAAAAGACTACATGTGGGTTAATTTTTATAAATTTGTTATATGCTTATACCTTTTAATGAATTGCCAGGAAATGCTCGGGTTTGGGTATATCAGGCGGATAGAGAACTTAATACAGCTGAATTAGAAACCTTAGATCAGTATGCAGCTAGCTTTACAGAGAAATGGGCCGCTCATGGTATATCGCTAAAGGCTGGTTATCAGATTTTGCATTCTAGATTTTTAATACTTGCTGTAGATGAACAATACCATCAGGCTAGCGGTTGCTCTATAGACAGTTCCGTACATATGATTCAGCAATTAGAGCAGGCCATTAATGTAAATTGGTTTGATAGAACTAAAGTTGCTTTTATCTTAAATAATGAAGTTTTTGTGGAGTCTTTGAATAACTTAAAAGGTAAAGTGAATGACGGGATTATTAATAAAGATACATTGATGTTCAACAATAATGTTGCTAATAAGGAAGACTTAGAGCATAATTGGCTCGTGCCGGCAGGCACTACGTGGATGAGTAGGTATTTTAAATAATATATTTTTATTAAAATATTACCACTGTCGTTAGGTCAATGCGACTGATATGATATAAATTTAATCAAAGAGTATAATTGGATGAGTGCTACGTCTAAAGTTTTAGTCATATTTTTTTCTACTATTCTGGTCTCCTGTAGTCTTAATAAAAAAGCTTCAAAGACCTTTGGCAGAGGTGAATTTCAAAGCTCCATTGAGTTTTATAATAAGGTATTGCAAAAGGAACCCAATAATGGGGAGGCTAATTTTTTTGTAGCCGAATCTTATCGGCAATCAAATAGAAATAAAGAAGCTGAGGCATACTATGAAAAGGCTATTAATGCTGGATATAACAATGATTCGCTGCGACTTTTTTATGCGTTTTCATTGAAAAGTAATGGAAAATATGCCAAAGCCAAGCAACAGGTAGAGGCATTTCTGGCTAATAATATTGAAGATGAATATTATAAAGAGTGGGGTGAGGAGGAATTAAACAACCTTAACGAGCTTGACAGAATTAGGTCGGAGAAAAGTTATTACCGAGTTAAAAACCTTGGTGAAGTAAATACCAAGGCTGCCGAATATTCACCAGTATATAGTGATGGTGTTTTGTACTTCACCAGTACACGTGGTGATACTAAAATATATAACGCTACAGGCACGCCTTTTTCTAATCTTTTTAAAGTAAAAACCCAAGGAGCTAATGTGGATATGAATACATTAACTGGTTTGGGAGACTTAATTAATAATGATGATATTAATGAAGGTTGTATTGCCTTAAGTCCAGATGGGAAAACGATGGTGTTTGGTAGGGGTAATTCTGGTAAGAAAAAAGGAACTGCAGATGTGAACCTTTATATTACAAGTTACAGAGATGGTACTTGGTCTGAGCCAAGAATGATGAATATAAATAATCCGGGCTACTGGGACAGTACTCCTACTTTTAGTGCCGATGGAAAAACATTGTATTTTGCATCTAATCGTCCAGGAGGGTATGGAGGTACAGATATTTATTCTGCCAGACAAAACTCAAGAGGTCGTTTTTATAGGGTAACGAATCTTGGCCCTTCTATAAATACTGCCGGAAATGAAATGTTTCCTTTTATTTCAGATGAAGGATATATGTACTTTTCTAGTGATGGCCACCCAGGATTTGGAGGATTAGATCTTTTTGTTGCTAAAAGAAAGAAAGGTAAAACTTCTATAGAAAATTTGGCTGAGCCAATGAATTCTAAGGCAGACGATTTTGGTTTGTTCTTATTTAAGGCTGACAGAGGATTCTTCTCTTCTAACAGAGAAGATGGTAGAGGTGATGATGACATATATACTTTCGTTAATGAAGATCCTGATTTAAAAATTGTTAATTATTATTTGGCTGGTGTAACCAAAACTAGGGGTGAAAACGATGATCTAATTGTGTTGCCAAGTGTAGAGGTTAAGCTATTAGATTCTGAAGGGTTAGAGCTTGATGTGGCTAATAGCAATGAAAAGGGCGAGTTTCTTTTTAGAGTTTATGAAGATGAGGTTTATAATTTAGTGGCAGATAAAAGCAACGGCCAAGAGAGGTATTTGATTACACGTCAGGGTTTTTCTACTATGGGGCGGTCTGTGGATAGAGATACATTAACAAATCTTGTTACTAATATAAAGTTTGATACTACTATCGTATTAGAGAAGATAGAAAAGAACAAAATATTTGTTTTGGAGAATATCTATTATGACTTAGATAAAGCTGATATTAGAGAAGATGCCGCAAAAGAATTAGATAAATTAGTAACCATATTAAACGATAACCCTGAATTGGTGATTGAGTTAAGTTCACATACCGATGCCCGCCAATCAGATGAGTATAACCTGCTATTATCTCAAAGAAGAGCCAAGGCGGCTGTCGATTATTTGGTGTCACAAGGTATAGATAACAGTAGGCTTACGGCCAAAGGCTACGGTGAGTCTAAATTATTAATACCTGATGCTCAGACAGAAGAAGAACATCAGGTAAACAGAAGAACAGAGTTTAAGATACTAGAGGTTGGAGAAAAGAAGAAGCCAAGTTCTGATGATTATGACGATCGGTTCTTTGATGATGATTCTGACTTTTAAAAATACATGAAAAAGGAGGTTAATATTTAACCTCCTTTTTTTATGATGTAGTTTCTTCTATTTTTTGCTTTCTAATAACTGGTTTTACTTTAGGTTTCGCCATTGATTTTGCTGGCCGTTTTACATGCTCTTTTTTAATGTCTAAGGCCTCTTTGTTTCTTCTGCCAAGCCAAATCATAAAGCCAGTTACAGGCAGGGAAGCGCATAGTAAACTGGCAATGAAGGCGAGAATTTTTCCTGGTAAGCCTAATATTGCACCTACATGTATGTCATAATTTGCAGTAATAACCTGCTCGCCAAAGTTCTTATCTGAGTGAGTTCTTTTGTGTAATTCTTCTCCTGTATATTGGTCGAACTGAAATTGATGAGTCTTGTAATAGAGACCTGGTACTATGCCCACATTAGCATAAATAACCCCTTCCTTAGTAGTGGCTTTGCTTAAGCTTACTCTAGCAGCATTTGGGTATTGCTGGTTTAGCTGAGATAAAACTTTGTCTATAGCTACTACTGATTTATTGCTCTGGGTGGTATCTGAAGCTACAGTTACTTGTGGTGGGGGTGTAATAGTGCCTGCGGTAGCCACATATACTAAACCTTTAAACCATGTAAATGCCCAAACCATCCCTGTAAAGGCTATGATCAGAGCAATAAAAGAAATGTAAAACCCTAACACATTGTGTAGGTCATAATTGGTCCGCTTCCAATTGGAGGAGAGTTTTAGTGTAAACCTTTGCTTTCTTCCTGCTTTATTTTTTGGCCACCAAAGTATAATACCTGTAATTAATAAAAAGACAAAAATGAAAGTACTCCACCCCACTATAGGTTGGCCGTATGGAGTGTTTAATAATAAGCTCCAATGTATTGATTTTATAATGGCAAAAAATTCATGCTCACTGTCAATTATGCCATTTACCCCTCCAGTATAAGGATTAATATAAACCGTACGATAATCATCTACAGCATCAAAATATGTGATGCCATCTTCATTTCCCTTGTATGTGTAAAACATCCAAGCCTTATCGGGCTGGTTATAAGCTATGCCTTGTAAGATAGGGCTATCCTCCCCTAGTGCCTTTTGCGCTATCTCATGTACTTCGCTAAAAGGTAGCTTTTGGTTTTCTTGTGGAATTACATAGACCAAATCATGATGTACCCATTCGAATATTTCTTTACTAAAAACATATATACAGCCAGTAACACTCACTATGAATACGATAATTCCTGAAGCTAGTCCTAGCCATAGGTGGAGTTTTCCGCTTATTTTTTTGAAAGTCATAATGTGCGTGGCGTTTTGAGGATTGTGGCCGATTGATTGGTTTTGTTTATTTTCATGCTTTAGGGAGTCTGAATGTATATTATCTAAATCATTCAAAACGTGTTATTTAGAATAGATTTAAATAAATACAAACATAATATTGCGTTTTCATTGATCCAATATTTATTAAGATTAATTTTAAATAGTTAAAGTCGAATGCAGATAAGTAATGTTAACTTTACTATTCTGATAGCACCACATTTATTACTTTTGTGTAATTCTTACAATAATTGAAATTATGAGCGATCGCTATGCACAGAGAGGAGTTTCTGCCTCCAAAGAAGATGTACACAATGCAATTAAAAATATTGATAAAGGGCTGTACCCTAAGGCATTTTGTAAAATAGTAGAAGATTATTTAGGCAAAGATGCTGCATATTGTAACATCATGCATGCTGATGGTGCAGGTACTAAATCTTCTTTAGCTTACTTGTATTGGAAAGAAACCGGAGACATGTCGGTATGGAAGGGCATTGCGCAAGATGCTATCATTATGAATATTGATGACCTCATATGTGTAGGGGCATTAAATAATATTTTGCTTTCTTCTACTATAGGCAGAAATAAGAATTTAATTCCTGGAGAGGTAATAGCGGCTCTCATAAATGGTACTGAAGAAGTACTCCAAATGTTAAGAGACAATGGTGTGGATATCATTAGTACTGGTGGAGAAACTGCTGACCTAGGTGATTTGGTAAGAACAGTGGTGGTGGACAGTACCGTTACAGCAAGAATTAAGCGTTCTGAAGTTATTGATAATAGTAACATACAGCCGGGAGATGTAATTGTAGGCTTGGCTTCTTACGGGCAGGCTTCATATGAAGATGAGTATAATGGCGGAATGGGCTCTAATGGGCTTACATCTGCCAGACATGATGTTTTTAATAAAATATATGCGGAGAAATACCCAGAAAGTTTTGACCCTGATGTACCTTCTGATTTGGTTTTTAGTGGGAAATACAAATTAACTGATACCATTGAAGATGCTCCTATAGATATGGGGAAATTGGTATTATCACCAACTAGAACTTATGCCCCCGTAATGGCTGAAGTTTTTAAAGAGCTAAGGTCAGAAATTCATGGTATGGTGCATTGTAGTGGAGGAGCACAAACGAAAGTGTTACATTTTGTAGACGATGTTCACGTAATAAAGGATAACCTGTTTGATGTCCCTCCGCTGTTTAGAGTTATACATGAAGAAAGCGGTACGGATTGGAAAGAAATGTATAAGGTTTTTAACATGGGACACCGCTTAGAGGTTTATCTTAATGAAGCCCATGCTCAAACCATTATAGATATAGCTTCTAAGTATAATATCGATGCTAAAATAATTGGTCGTGTAGAAGCCGCTGAGCAAAAACAGGTGACCATTAAATCGGATAAAGGAGTATTTAACTATCAATAAATATGTGTAAAAATTTAATAAAGCTTCTAAGCCTTGTATTGATACTAACAGCATGTAGTAATGATAAAAAGGTGGAAGAAGTAGTAGTTGAAGATATGAAAATTGAAGACCCGCATTCATATGCGCAACCCTCAGAGTCTAAGGTTACTCACTTGGATTGGCATGCTACAGTAAACTTTGATAGCACTGTTATTACAGCTAAAGCTTCATTGAGCTTGGAAAATGCTGAAGATGCGAAAAAGGTAATTTTAGATATAAAAGACCTTAACATAGAAAAAGTAACTATAGGTGCCAATACAGAAAAAGAAGCGAAGTATACTATTGGGGCTGCCGATGAAATATTGGGTGCGCCTTTAGAAATTGAAATTACTTCTGAGGTAAAAACAGTTAATATTTATTATACCACTTCACCACAAGCAGAAGCGCTTCAGTGGTTAAGTCCTTCGCAGACTAGCGGAAAAGAAACGCCTTTCCTTTTCACTCAGTCAGAGGCAATTTTAGCACGTACTTGGGTGCCTATTCAGGATTCTCCATCAGTACGCTTTACTTATACTGCTGAGGTAAAAGTACCAGCCAATTTATTGGCATTAATGAGTGCGAGAAATCCTCAGAAAAAAAATAAGGATGGAATCTATCACTTTAAAATGGAGCAGGCTATACCTTCTTACTTGCTGGCTTTATCTGTAGGAGATTTGGTCTTTGAACCCATCGGAGATAGAACAGGTGTATATGCAGAGCCATCAGTAATAGATGCTGCCAAATATGAGTTTGGTGAACTAGAAGAAATGGTAGGTGCTGCGGAAGAGTTATATGGACCGTATCAATGGGGGCGTTATGATATTTTAGTTTTACCTCCTAGTTTTCCTTTTGGAGGAATGGAAAATCCTAGGCTTACATTCGCTACACCAACAATATTGGCAGGAGATAGATCTTTGACTTCTTTGGTGGCTCATGAGTTGGCGCATAGCTGGTCTGGTAACCTGGTTACAAATGCTACCTGGAGCGACTTTTGGCTCAACGAGGGTTTCACTGTTTATTTTGAACACAGGATAATGGAAAAGTTATACGGTGAAGATTATTCGGAAATGTTAGCCACCTTAGCCGCTCAGGATCTAAAAAAGGAAATTAGTGAAATGACTAATTCCGGTAATGAAAATGATACAAAACTTAAGCTTGACTTAATTGGTCGCAACCCTGATGATGGTGTTACGTCTATAGCTTATGACAAAGGATATTTGTTCTTAAGGTATCTGGAGGATAAAGCCGGAAGAGAAAAATTTGATAAATTCTTAAAAGGCTATTTCTCTCGTAATGCTTTTACCTCTATGACTACAGATGAGTTTGTAAAACAGTTAGATGAATATTTGATTAACAAAGAACGCATTAACATGGGCTCTGTTAAAATAAATGAATGGATTCATCAGCCTGGTTTACCAGACGATGCAGTAATGCCGCAGTCTGATAGATTTGCCGGAGTAGATAAAGAGGTGCAGAAATTAATGGGAGGTACGCCTGCAACCAAGCTTGATACCACAGAATGGACTACGCATGAATGGTTACATTTTGTACGTTCTATACCAGATACATTAACCCTGGAGCGTGTAGCTGAAGTAGATAAAACTTTTGGATTAACTGATACAGGTAACTCCGAAATTATTGCTGCTTGGCTTGAATTGGCTATTGATAGAGGGTATCATGCGGCTGATGAAAGGTTGGAAGACTTCTTGATTCATACAGGAAGAAGAAAGTTTTTGCAACCACTTTATAAGGCCATGCTAGATAAGGGAGAAAAAGAAAGGGCACTTGACATTTATATGAAGGCCAGCCCTAATTATCATTTTGTGGCTACAAATACAATTGATAAAATGCTTGACTATAAACCAACAAACTAAATAAAGATGGCAACAGTATTATTAAAAGGCAACCCTATGACTACAGTTGGGGACCTGCCTAAAGTAGGAGAAAGTGCACCAGATTTTAAACTTACTAAACCTGATCTATCACAAGTTTCATTGGCCGATTTTAAAGGTAAGAGAGTTGTATTAAATATTTTTCCTAGCATTGATACATCTACATGTGCTACTTCTGTGCGCAAGTTTAATGAAAGAGCGGCTGCACTTGAAAATACGGTAGTATTATGTATTTCTAAAGATTTGCCATTTGCGCATAGCAGATTTTGTGGTGCCGAAGGAATTGAAAATGTGATCAGTTTATCAGATTTCAGAAACCCGGAGTTTGCTAATGATTATGGTGTCTTAATTGAAGAAGGGGCGTTAGCTGGCTTGCATGCGCGTTCTGTAGTTACTATTGATGAAAACGGAAAAGTAACACACACTGAATTAGTAAATGAAACAGCAGATGAGCCTAATTATGAGGCAGCCATCAGTGCGCTATAACATTATATAATAAGGAGATATACCGGAAAACTTTCCGGTATATTTTTATATTATTTGGTTCTCTTTTTGCGGAACTAAATGAACTTATTAACTTTGTTAAATATTAAAATAAAAGATATGTTGACTGAAGAGCAAAAACTTCTGGTGGAAAAGGTGGGGTGTTTACATGAAGCAGAGGGGCTGTCTCCAGCTGTATCAAGAGTATTAGGACTATTAATAGTTTCTGATCGTATAGAATTATCTTTTGATGAAATACGAGAAACGCTTCAATTGAGCAAAAGTGCTACGAGTAATGCTATAAACATGGGCATTAAACTCGATAAAGTAGAATATATTACAAAGCCTGGTGATAGGAAACGTTATTTCAAATCTAAAATAGATTCTTGGAGAGAAAATTTAACAGACTATTATAAAAAAAAGCAGCGCTTTGCATCTGTGCTTTGCGAGATTTCTAACCAGCGACCTTCTGAAACTCAAAATTTTAACGATGAAATTAAATCGTTAGCCAGCTTCTTAGATTATTTCGATGAGCAGGTACCTCGCCTATATGAAGAGTGGAAAGCTAAAACTAAATAATTTTTTTTACGTTTTGGTTTTCTATATACAGAACTAACTAGTACTGTATGGTTCATTGTAACCAAAAATGAAACACCACGTTTATAACAATTTATATAAAATCAAGTCAAACAACCCTTAACACAGTTTAATTTATTTAGCATGAGAATAGTTTACGGCCTCGCAGGCTTAATGATAATGCTGATCCCAATACGTACGCATGCGCAAGAGCTTACACCGGGAACAGAAGTTTCATTAGAGCAATGTATTGAGTATGCTATGCAAAATCAGCCCGCGCTTAAGCAAGTGGAAGTGGCTGAGGAGATAGCACAAAAAGATGTGGACATTAGGTTAGCAAGTTGGTTGCCCCAAATTAATGGTACTGCCAATGTCATTGATAACTTAAAACGTCCTACAAATATTCTGCAAATAGGAGATTCTACAGCTACGTTAGTATCTGGAGCGGAATATACCTCCACATTAGGGGTTTCTGTAAATCAAGTGATTTTTAGTAACGATGTATTATTAGCAGCAAATACAGCTTCGGAATACAAAAGACAAGCCCAACAGAATACCGAACAAGCAAAAATTGATGTGGTAGTTAACGTTAGTAAGGCTTATTACCAAGTGCTTACTACTAAACAGCAAATTGAAGTATTAGATCAAACCATAGAAAGGTTAGAGAAGAATTTTAAAGATGCTAAAAATAGATATCAGGTAGGTGTTTCTGATAAAATAGATTATAGCAGAGCTGAAATTTCTCTCAATAATACTAAAGCGCAAAGAAAAGGAGCTATTGAGACTTATAAAACTCAAAAAGCTATGCTTAAGCAGTACATGGGGTATCCTATTGATGAAGAGTTGACCATTGCTAATGATGTAACAGAAATGGAAACAGAATCTTTACTTGACACTACCTCTGAGCACAGTTATGCTAACCGCATTGAGTATCAGTTGATCCAAACACAAAAGCAGCTGACTAAAGCTTCTATCAGTTATTATAAGAAAGGTATAATACCTACCCTATCTGCTTATTATAATTATAACTGGGTATTTCAAAATAATGAATTTTCGGAACTATATAGCATGGATTACCCTAACTCAGCGATTGGCTTGCAGTTATCAGTACCAATTTTTACGGGTTTAAGAAGAACTAGAAATATTCAAAAATCCAAATTACAATTTAAACAATTAGAGCTACAAGAGCAGAATTTACAAAGCCAGATCAACACGCAATATGTGCAAGCACTGGGTACTTATAAAAGTAACCTAGAGCAGCTACAAGCAAGTAGAGCCAATTATGATATTGCTGATGATGTTTATAATACTGTTAAGCTACAGTATAATGAAGGAATAAAGGCTTATTTGGAAGTGATAGTGGCGGAGTCTGATTTAAGAACTTCTCAGCTCAATTATTTAAATGCATTGCTTAATGTACTTTCTAGTAAACTAGATGTGCAAAAAGCAGCAGGTACAATCAATATAACTCAATATTAAAACATACTTGAATTTAACAACGATGAATAAAATATTCAACCTATTAGCAGTGACATCTATAGTAGTGATGTCATGTGGTAAGCAGGAACAACAACAACAGCAAGGAGGACAAGCTGTGCCTGTGTCTACGACAAAGGTAAGCGAAAGCCCAGCTGTTTATTTTGATAAATACCCAGGTACAGTAAATGCACTACAAAAAGTAGATATTAGAAGTGAAGTAAGTGGCTACGTAAGAGCTATTTCATTCGATGAAGGTGAAGTAGTAAAGAAAGGCGCTAAGCTTTATACCATAGATCAAAGCAAATATTTAGCGGCTCGTAATCAAGCTGCGGCTAATTTAAAAGTGGCTGAAGCTAACTATAACCAAGCTAAGTTGGATGCTGATAGATATGTAGCACTTGGTGAGAAAGACGCTATTGCTAAGCAGCAGGTTGACATGGCTAAAACTGATTTGGAAAACACAAAACAGCAAATTGCAGCCGCTAAGGCAGCTTTAGAAAGAGCTCAAACTGACCTTAATTACTCTACTATTAATGCACCATTTAGCGGTATTATTGGTATTTCTGACGTTAGACTTGGGGCATATGTAGTAGCAGGGCAAACTTTGCTTAACACCATTTCTTCTTTTGACCCAATGGGGGTTGATTTCGAGATTAGCGAAACAGAAATAAAAAGATATTTGAAGTTAAAAGAGAATAAAACCGTTCTTGAAGATTCAAGCATTTATATTACTCTTCCAGACAAATCTAAATATGAGTACCCTGGTAAATTGGCTATCATAGACAGAGGTATTAACTCTCAAACTGGTACTATAAAAGTA
Organism: Fulvivirga sp. AWR4_260; assembly: GCF_056158185.1. Classification (NCBI taxonomy): domain Bacteria; kingdom Pseudomonadati; phylum Bacteroidota; class Cytophagia; order Cytophagales; family Fulvivirgaceae; genus Fulvivirga; species Fulvivirga sp. AWR4_260. Next base: position 955,652 of record NZ_JBSWSU010000001.1, on the reverse strand, counting down.
AGACTATCATTTAAAAACGATGATGAAATTTTACGTGATGGTATGAGTGTAATAGTGCATGTGAAAAACGATAATTCTGGAAATCGTATCATTATTCCTCATAAAGCAGTGATTGAGCAGATGGGTGAATTCTTTGTGTATACTGTAGAAGAAGGAAAAGCTAAGCAGGTGAAAATAACTACAGGTAAAGAATTAGGAGACAAAATTATTGTAACAAAAGGATTACAGTCAGGCCAAGAAATAGTTGTAGATGGAATCCAAAGATTAAGAGATGGTATGCCAGTACAAGCTTCTTCAGGTCAAAATGCTGGTAGCAAACCTCAGCAGGCTCCTGCTAAAGCGAAACAAGGGGAAGCTAAGTAATAACCTTAATTCAAAGAAATTCGAATGATAGCAAATACTTTTATAAATCGACCTATTACGGCCATAGTAACCTCTATAGTTCTTGTACTTGTGGGGGTGTTGGCCATAATGAATTTGCCGATTGGTCAATATCCGGACATTACGCCTCCAGTAGTACAGATTTCTGGTAACTACACTGGTGCTGATGCCCAAACGGTAGAACAAACAGTGGCTACTCCTATTGAAACTCAAATCAATGGTGTACCCGGTATGAAATATTTAAGTTCAACAAGTGCAAGTGATGGTTCTATCACTATTGATGTAACTTTTGAACTTGGTACTAATGTGGATATTGCAGCCCTTGATGTACAAAACAGGCTAAGTGTGGCCATGCCAATGCTTCCTTCTGAGGTGCAAAGACAGGGTTTGACAGTGAGAAAAAGAAACCCTTCTATTCTCATGGTGCAAACTTTATATTCTCCAAAAGGTACTCACGATGCTGAGTTTTTAGATAACTATAATAACATCTATATCAAAGATGCATTGTCTCGTGTAGAGGGTGTGGGAGATGTTACCAGTGTGGGCTCTGATTTCTCCATGAGAATTTGGTTAAAGCCTGATAAACTGGCTCAGTTGAATATGAGTACTTCTGAGGTTACTGCAGCTATTCAAGAGCAAAACGTTCAGGTGGCGGCTGGTGCGGTAGGTGCTGCGCCTCAAACCAATAAACAAACTTTTGAGCTTACAGTATTCGTAGATGGTCGTTTAAATACGCCTGAAGATTTTGAAAATATTATTATCAAAACCAATCCGCAGGATGGATCTATTGTATACCTTAAAGATGTAGCGAGAATTGAGCTAGGTAAATTTAATTATGCAGGTAACAGGTATGTAGATAGCCACCAAGCAGGTTTCCTTTTGGTTTATCAGGCACCGGGTAGTAATGCACTTGCTACCGCTGAAGGTATCTATGAGAAGTTAGATCAGTTGAAAAAAACTTTCCCTGCAGATGTAGACTATGTAATTCCGTTTGAATCTGTAAGCGTAGTAGACATATCTATTGAAGAGGTGATTCATACTTTTGTAGAAGCCCTAATACTCGTAACTATAGTGGTATTCTTATTCCTCCAAAACTGGAGAGCTACGGTAATACCTATGATTGCAGTTCCGGTTTCGATTATCGCCACGTTTATATTCTTTATTCCGTTAGGATTTACTATTAATACACTTACTTTATTTGGTTTCGTACTCGCTATCGGTATTGTGGTGGATGATGCCATTGTGGTGGTAGAATCCGTTCAGCATTATATGGATGAGTTGAAACTAGATGCCAAGGCTGCCACTAAACGTGCAATGGCAGATATCTCAGCTCCTGTTGTGGCCATTGCTTTGGTACTTGCTGCGGTATTTGTGCCAGTAGGCTTTATTCCAGGAATCACAGGACAGCTTTATCAGCAGTTTGCAATAACTATTGCTATCTCTGTATTGCTTTCTGCATTTGTGGCCTTATCACTTACTCCGGCATTATGTGCATTATTCTTAAAGCCAACGGAGATCAACGAAGACTCTAAAGGATTAAATAAGCTATTCTTTAAATTTAATACTTGGTTCTACAGAACTACTGATAAATATGGTTCTGGTGTACAGAAGAGTATTAAGAATTCAAGATTGGCCATTATACTTTTGATCTGTGTGTTTGTAGGAACTTACTTCATGTTCATGAAGAAATCTACCGGTTTCATTCCTCAAGAAGATGAAGGTCGTTTCTATGTAACGTTTACTTTACCTGAAGCAAGTTCTATTAGTAGAACAGAGGCCGTGCTTGATAAAATTATGGCAGCCTTAGATAGCACTGAAAATGTGCAGCACTATGCCGCTATTAGTGGACTAAACGTAGTATCGTTTGCCCGTAAGTCAAACAGTGGTGCGTTGTTCGTGTCATTGAAGCCTTGGGCGGAGCGTAAGAATGAAGAAGATCAGCTTCAAGGTGTATTGGCAGATTTAAATCAGAAATTCTCTTCTATTAAAGAGGCCAATGTTTTAACCATTGCTCCTCCTGCCATTCCAGGTTTAGGACGTACAGGTGGTTTTAGTTTCATTCTTGAGCAAAGGGAGAGTAATGATAATATTCAGCAGTTTGCTGCTACCGCTATGAAGTTTATGATGGCGGCTAACCAGAGGCCTGAAATTGGTATGGCTTATACCTTCTTCAATGCAAGTACACCAGGTGTGGATTTGGATATTGATAGAGAGAAGGCTAAAAAGATGGGTGTAAGTTTAACAGAGATATTCGGAACACTGCAAACTTACCTTGGTAGCCGTTATGTTAATGACTTCACTCTTTATGATAGAAACTTTAGGGTGGTAACACAGGCGGATAGTACTTACCGTGGTAGTATTGATGATCTCAACAAGTATTATGTTCGTAATATGAGAGGTGAAATGTTACCGTTATCTACGTTCATTAGTCACAAGCCTATTGAAACAGCAGCGGTAATTAACCACTATAACCTGTACCGTTCGGCAGAGTTTAATGGTAGCCCTGCTCCTGGTTATAGTAGTGGTGAGGCTATTCAAGCTTTAAGAGAGGTAGCGGCAGAGGTATTGCCTACAGGTTATAATTATGAATTTAGTGGTCTATCTCAGGAAGAGATTGCTTCAGGAGATAGCACTATTTATATATTTGCGTTATCAATTGTATTTGTATTCTTATTCCTTGCAGCACTTTATGAGAGCTGGTCTGTACCGTTCTCGGTATTGTTATCTGTGCCAGTAGGTGCACTAGGTGCCATAGCAACATTGCTATTGTTACCATCGTTAACTAATAACATCTACGCTCAAATTGGTTTGATTACCTTGATTGGTTTGGCAGCTAAAAACGCTATTCTGATTGTGGAATTTGCCAAAGAACGTGTAGAAGCAGGTATGGAAATAGTAACTGCTACAGTTGAGGCTGTGAAGCTTAGGTTAAGGCCTATTATAATGACATCGCTGGCATTCATTCTCGGTGTGTTACCATTAGCATTCTCATCAGGAGCCGGAGCTTCTGCCAGAAATACTATTGGATGGACCGTATTTGGAGGTATGACCGTAGCTACATTATTAGGTATTTTCTTAGTACCGGTATTGTATGTAGTAATTACTAAATTAGCATACGGTAAAAAAGGATTGCAGAAGCTGATGGATGAGAATGATCCTGAAGAATATCACAAAAAACACCTCCATTAATTAATTATTAATGAGAGAAAATATTAAGTCTGCAGCTCTTAGGTTGTTTTTAAAGTTTGGCCCTAAAAGGACAACTATTGATGACATTACCTTGGAGCTGCAAACTTCTAAAAAAGTATTTTACGAATACTTTACGAATAAGGAAGAGCTTATTAAAGAAATATTTGATGAGGTAATGGAAGATACTAAAAACTACCTTGAAGATATTTCTAATAATCATCAAGACCAGCTAATGTGTCTTTTGCTATGGCAGTTTTCCTTTTATTCGTACCTGAGAAAATATAGTTCATCTTGTATTTATGAGCTGAATAAATATTATCAGGATATAGTAAGTGACTATAGGCTTTTTAGAGAAGATGTGGTGCTTAAAAACTTGCTTTGTCAGGCCAATGATGCTAAAGAGCAAGGTATTTTGAGGTCGGATATTAATCTTAAAGTTTTTATAGAAACACAGTTATATAGTTTAGAAGGACTTATTCTTGGAAATTTTAATGTGGTGAGCGAAGAAGAACAATTAGATTATGCTAATCACATTATTATAAATAATATTAGAGGGGCGGTTTCAGAAAATTGTATTATGCATTTTGAAAGCTGCTTATCAAAAATTAGAAAGTTATGACAGGGGAAAAACAAGCACTTTTTGATAAAGTGAAAAGCATTTTAGTGGACGTAGGTATTGAGCCTAGTGAGGTTACACTTGACGCCAACTTATCAAAAGATTTAGGATTAGATTCTTTAGATTTGGCAGATTTGGTGATGAGGTTGGAAGTAGAATATGGTGTACAGGTGCCTGATACTGATGCTGAAACGCTTAGATCTGTAGAAAATGTTGTAAATTACCTTGAAGAAACGCTAACCCAAAAGCAGGATTAGTTTAGTTCAAAATTACTCAGTGAAGCTTCTGCATAAGCTTTATGAGTTGTATATGTGTGAACTGCTCCACCCTTAAAAGTGGAGCAGTTATTTTTTATACCTTCCCCATTTTACTTTAACGTGCTCCTCATGCACATACAGGCAGCGGTGTTAATTCTATAACATGCTTAATCTCTAAAATGATAAGGCTTATTTATCATTTATATTCACCATTAACACATTAACTTTGCTCCACTATTTACCTTGCAGTATAATTATTTGTAGTGTCATTTAATTTATAAGCTGAGGTATAAATCGCATTAAAGTACTATCTGAAGGCGTGTTTTTTAATGCTCATGTGAGTGTTTTCAGTATTTTAAGAATAGTACTTTTGTATAAGCCATATATGAATTAGGTTTTGGAATCATTTCAAAGTAATACAACTATATATTGTGTTTTCATTCATTACTGGTTAATTTAAAATTGTATTTAATTACTAATAAATTTAGATATGAGTAAGTCTGTTGCATTAGTATTGTCTAGTGGAGGAGCTCGTGGGTTAGCACATATTGGAGTAATAGAAGCATTGTTGGCAGAAGGGTATACAATTACTTCTATTGCGGGTAGCTCTATGGGGGCTGTGGTAGGAGCAGTTTATGCCGCGGGTAAATTAGAAGAGTATAAAGAGTGGGTCTCTAAATTTGAAAAAATTGATGTTTTCAAATTAATGGATTTTACATTAAGTACGCAGGGTTTCGTGAGGGGAGAAAAGGTGTTTAATGAGATGAAGAAGTTTATACCTGATTGTAATATTGAGGACTTGGGTATACCGCTGGCCGCTGTAGCCACGGATATTGTTAATAAACGAGAAGTGGTATTTAGGTCAGGCCGGTTGTTTGATGCATTAAGGGCATCAGCCTCTATCCCATCTATATTAAAGCCCGCTTATATTGATGGTGTGGAGCTGGTGGATGGCGGGGTGTTAAACCCTATACCCATTAGCTGTGTTAAGCGGCATGAAGGCGATATTGTGGTGGTATCGGATGTAAATGCTGCCACGCCATGTACAGTTGACAGTGAAGACCTAGAAGTGAAAAGTAGGTTTGCCCCTTTGATTGAGAAATGGAATAGCTTTTTTCCTAAAAACATGAATAAACCAAAGCGATTAAGTTACTTTGATTTAATTGCTAAATCTGTTGATTTAATGCAGGACCGAATTTCGGAATATATCATTGAAGAAAAAAAACCAGAAATTGTAATTCGGATTAGTAGAGAGACTTGCGGCACATTTGAATTTTATAGAAGTGCTCAATTGATAGAGTGCGGCCGAGTTAGTTTTTATAAAACCATAGAACATGCATTACACGGAGTTGAATCAGAAAGTAGGTAATGCTGACATTTACCTGCTAGACCAAATATTAAAAGGACAATTTGAAGGCTTGAAGCGCATTTTAGACGCAGGATGCGGTGAAGGAAGAAACCTTACTTATTTTCATAATAATGGTTATGACCTATATGGTATAGATAGCAATCCCATGGCTATAAAAATGCTGCACATGATGTATAAAGTCATTCCAAAAGACCACTTTTTAACCGGTAGGTTAGAAGCCCTGCCTTGGAAAGATGCTTTTTTTGACGGTATTATCTGCAGTGCCGTATTGCATTTTGCTCCAGATAGAGATGCATTTTTTTTAATGCTAAGTGAGCTAACTCGTGTGTTACAGCCAGGAGGTGTATTGTTTATAAGAATGGCTTCTACACTTGGTCTAAGCAATAATTCTATAGAAAATACAGAATTTCCATATCTCCTCACTCAGGAAGATATAAACGAAACATACGTGCGATTACCTCTAGTTAATTTAGAACCAGTAAAATCAGTTTTGGTAGAAGATAAGCGCTCTATGGTGTCTTGGGTTTTAAAAAAGAGTTAGTGTAAATATCACGTTAGTTGGTATTTAAGAAATGCCAAAATTTAAATATTCAATAGCCATCTTATGTAGGGTGGTTATTATTTTTTTAGGCCATTTTATAGTCCTAGTTTTACTTATATGATAGAAGTATCTGGGCTTACTAAGGTATACAACAACACTAAAGTTGTTGATGATGTATCGTTTCGAGTAGAGAAGGGGGAGATTCTGGTATTGTTAGGAACCAGCGGAAGTGGAAAGACAACTACCTTAAAAATGATCAACAAATTAGTAGATAGATCTTCAGGTCAAGTGATGATAGCGGGTAAAAACACTGATGATATCACCCCTTTTCATTTAAGAAGAAACATAGGTTATGTAATTCAAAATACCGGACTTTTTCCCCATTACACCATATTTCAGAATATAGCTACTGTACCTCACCTGCTAGGTTGGAAAACTGAAAAGGTCAATAATGTAGTTATTGAGTTGATGAAAACTATCAACCTTCCTCAAGAAATGCTGAAACGATATCCGGCACAGCTCAGTGGAGGACAACAACAGCGTGTAGGTATAGCCAGGGCTTTGGCTGCCGACCCAGATGTTATTTTGCTTGATGAGCCTTTTGGAGCGCTGGATCCAATCACCAGAGCTGACATTCAGCAAGAATTCAAAAAGTTGAATAGTAGCCTAAAAAAAACGATGGTGTTGGTTACTCATGATATTATGGAAGCGGTATTGCTGGGTGATAAAATTGCCATTATGAATAAAGGTAAAGTAATACAATTGGGGACCCCATTCGATATTGTGTTTAAGCCTAAAACTGAGTTTGTGAGAAAGTTTTTTGGTCAACAGCGCCTTCAATTAGAGCTGAATATCATTAAGGTTGACCAAGTGAATAGATTTATTCAAACCCATAAATACCAGGCTTCAGATAGTCAGAAGACCATAGCCGAATACCTTCAGGAAAATGAAACTACAGATTTATTAGAGACTTACTTGAGTAACCGCGATAAAATGTTTAATCAATGAATGAAGAAGGGCTAAGTAATTTTCTTGAATTTATCGTTTCTCATAAGTTAGATATTCTAACCCAAATTTGGGAGCATTTATACCTTACTCTAACATCTCTATTTATAGCTATTGTCATTGGGGTTTCAACGGGCATTTTTATAAGTAGAAATAGGCGTTTTGCTTCTTCTGTATTGAGCTTTGTTAATGCCATGCAGACTATTCCTAGTGTGGCTCTACTAGGTTTCTTGCTGCCATTTCTTGGTATAGGGGTTTTGCCTGCAATTGTGGCTTTATTTCTTTATGCTCTTTTGCCTATAGTTAGAAATACCTACACAGGAATTGCCGAAATAGATGCTTCCATAAAAGAAGCAGCAAAGGGTATGGGCATGTCACCAATGCAAGTGCTAGGAAGAGTGGAGTTGCCATTGGCTATGCCTGTAATATTTGCAGGAATAAGAACAGCTTTTGTAATTAATGTAGGAGTAGCTACGCTATGTGCATTGATAGCAGCAGGAGGGTTGGGTGAGTTTATTTTTCGTGGGCTAAGTACAAATAATCCATATATGATTCTTGCAGGAGCTGTGCCCGCAGCTGTAATGGCTTTATTATTTGACGCGTTAATGGCATATGTTCAGCGCCATATTTTTAAGCTGATAAAACCATTGTTAATTATTGCTGCTACGCTGTTAATAGCTGTAGTTTCTTTTAATATTTTAACAATTTTCAATACGCCTAGTAAGTTGGTGGCAGGTTTTCCATCAGAGTTTATAGAAAGAGGTGATGGTTATCAGGGGTTGAAGTCCATTTATAATTTAGATTTAGAGGTAAAGGAAATGGAAATAGGGCTCATGTATGGAGCTGTAAAGAATAAAAATGTAGACGTAATTAGTGGCTTCTCTACAGATGGTAGAATAAAAGCGTTTCATTTAAAAGTGCTTGATGATGATAAAAATTACTTTCCGCCTTATCAGGCAGCACCAATTATTAATCAAAAATCTTTAAAGCAATTCCCTCAGGTTAAATCAGTATTGAATAAGCTGGCAGGTAAAATATCAGATGAAGAAATGACCTTAATGAATTTTAAGGTAGATGAAGAGCATGCTGACATCAGGCAAGTGGCTCAGGAATTTCTTAAGGCAAAAGGCTTTAAGGTAAACATGGAGAAAACCGGAGAGCCGGATATAATCATAGGCTCTAAAAACTTTACCGAGAGCTATATTTTGGCCAATATTTTTAAATGTATAATTGAAAACTATACTCCTTATACTGCCGGCTTGAAATTGGGTTTTGGAGGAACTAAACTTTTATTTGATGCTTTACAAAAAGGAGATGTTGATATTTATCCTGAATATACGGGCACAGGGCTATTAGTGATTTTAAAAGATATTGAAAACAATGACGTGTTATACAAAAAGGAAGAAGTGTATAATTATGTGAAAAAAGAATTCTCTAATCAATTAGGAGTTGAATGGCTATCGCCTTTAGGTTTTAATAACACATTTGCACTAATGATGCGAGAAGATAGGGCTGCCGAACTAGGCATAAAGCAAATAAGTGATCTGGTCAGGATAGAAAAAAAACCTTAGTATACTAAGGCTTTTCATTTATTTGCAGTTTTCTTTAATCGCGCTTTTTGCATCAGGAGAACCTAGATCCTTTGCAGTGTTTAAGTCCATACACCCATCATAGTTGTCTCCTTTTTGAATTTTGGCTAAACCCCTTTGTAAAAAAGTTTCAGGGTCAGTAGGAAATAGCTCTATAGAATAAGAATAGTCTTCAATAGCTCCTTGATAGTCTTCCGTGGCAGCCTTTGCTAGAGCTCTATTATCATAATATACCGGGTTGTAAGGATCCATTTCAATAGCGGTGTTATAATCACTAATTGCCTCCTCATTTTTCTTTAACTGATATTTTACTACCCCACGTAAGTTGTAGGTGTCAGGGTCTTCATCAAAAAGCTCTATTGATTTATTGTAATCAGCTAATGCACCTTCATAATCTTCCATGGTGCTTTTGGCCAAGGCCCTGTTTTCATATTTTACAGGGTCTTCAGCATCCATTTCAATGGCTTTGTCATAGTCTTTTAGTGCTTCTTCTACCCTATCAATATTGTACTTGGCTACACCTCTGTAGCTGTAAACATCCGGGTCAGAAGGATCAAGCTCTAATGACTTATTATAATCATCAATGGCACTTAAATATTCTTCTAGCTCAGCTTTAATAACGGCACGATTAAAATAGTTGTCAGCATTTTTAGGATCTAACTCTATAGATTTTGAAAAATCGAAAAATGCGCCTTCTAAATCTTCGAGGTTATATTTGGCAAAAGCCCTGTTACTATATGCTGAAGCAGATTTGGAATCGAACTTAATGGCCTTGTCAAAGTCAGCTATGGCGCTTTCATCATCGCCTAAGTTAAATTTAGCCTCTCCCCTGTGGTTGAAGGCATCTGCATAAGTAGAATCTTTCTCTAATGCCAGAGTATAATCACTTATAGCACCATAAAAATCCCCCAATTCGTTTTTAGCTTGTCCGCGCAGGTCATAAGCTACCTTATTATCAGTATTTTGTTTTATAGCTGATGAAAAGCTTTGTATAGCTTCTTTATATTTATCGCTTTCCATCTGCTTTTTCCCATTTTCTATGGCCTGATTTGCAGATTGGGCAAAAGAAAACAAAGGAAATAAAGTAATAGTAATTGCAGCGATGAGTTTCATAAATAAGTAGTTTATGTATTTATTCAAATATAAAGGCATTTCAATCAAAATAGTTACAGTAAAGGCTTATTTCATTTTAATCAACTATAAAACCTAACCCAATAGGCCTGTTTAACATCCATCCCGTGAGACTGTAACGGTGCTTTTGAGATAGCAATACTTCATGTTCCACTAACTCACTTCTGAAACATGCCAATTTTCCTGCCGTAGGGGTTACGTCCAGCACGCCATCTTTAAGGTAAACACGAAGCTCTCCCCCATCTCCGGGTTGCCAGTTTTCGTTAAGATAACATATAAACGATATTTTTCTTGAGCCATCTCCTTTAAACTGATCCAAGTGTCTTTTATAAAAAGATTTAGGAGGATAGATGGTGAAATGACACTCATAATCTCTTATGCCCAAGTAACATGTTTGGTTAAGATAATCTTTGAGGGAGTTGATCTTCTCTAAGTATAACTTTGTAGCTGGCAGGGCAGTTTCCTTGTCAATCCATTTGATATAATCTCCCCTGATTTCACTTACTAGCTGGAAGTCATCGTGCTGACCTATTCCAGCCTTTTTAAAATTTTCTTGCTCACGGTGAAATTCAAACACCTCACGAATATTTCTAACTTCTTCTGCAGAGAGGAAATTATCAATAATAGCATAGTTATTAGTTGAAAGTTCGTCAGCTGCGAACTCTAACCAATCTTTAGTTATATTCATTTAAAACTAATAAGTAGGGCAAATGTAAGTGATAGTTAGAAAATAATTTGGTATGATTATAGTTAAAATATTAGGCTTTATACTGTAACTATTTTTCTAGCTATCTTCGTAAGATAAGAATGCTTTAACACAAGTTGATGATGAGATATTTTTTAATAATTATACTTTCTGTGAGTCTGTTTTTTGGTTGTAAAAGACCAAGCGAGGCTCCCGTTTTTAAGAGAATTAGTAATATAGAAGTAACCAAGATTACCGGTAAGCAGGCCTACCTCAATGCCGATGCTTATTTTTATAACCCTAATGATGTTAAGATGAGGCTTAAGAAAGTAGAGGTGGATGTTTCTGTTGAGGGGCAGAAAATAGGTACAATCAATCATTCGTTAAATACCAAAATTCCTGCAGAATCTGAATTTAAAATTCCTGTTGATGCCACATTCGATATGGGTAAAATGGGCTTTTTAAATAGTATTATAAGCATATTAGGAGGGAAAAAAGTAAAAGTGCATTATAGTGGTTTTGTGAAAGTGAGTTTACACGGTATTCCGGTAAAAGTACCTATAGAGTATGATAACGAAGTGAGGATATAGCCCCATTTTTGCTGATAAACAAAACGTTAATGGTAAATATTCAATAGCTTTTTTATTTTAAGGGATGTTTAAAAATCTTGATGGCAGCATATTTTTTGTAATATGGAATATCATACTTGCTTTAGGTGCAGCCATACTAGCTGTGCTTAAGCCTCTGGATATGGTTTTCTATATTCAAGATGATATGAACTATATGTTTTGGTATTGGGTGGCCAATGTTATTTTTATTTTGGACATTCCTATCAGTTGGCTTCAGCGAGAGTTTATAAAAGACGATTTTCTGTTGGCAGATAAATCAGTAACCAAAAACTACTTACACAGGTGGATGATTCTTGATATTCTCTTGGCGTTTCCGTATGGTTTATTTATCCCCAATGTATTTATTAGGTTATTTAGGGTGCTAAAGCTATTAAAAGTAGGGGCGCTGATGCGTTACTATGTAGCTAAAGAGGTGAAGTATAGCAGTACTCTTACTATAACATTCTTTACTTACTGGTTTGTAATAGCAGCCCACTGGCTTACTTGCGGGTGGTTGGCACTCCGTGGTGTTGAGTACAACGAAAACATTTTTGGTAATTATCTGAAGGCCCTTTATTGGGTAAGTACTACTTTAACTACTGTTGGTTATGGAGATATTACGCCCAACACCAATGCACAATATATCTATGCTATTATTTTGCAGGTGATGGGGGTGGGCGTATTTGGTTATGTTATTGGTAATATCGCTGGATTTTTAACCAGAAAAGATCCTGCTACTGTCAGGTATTTCGAAAATATAGATAAACTCTCTGCGCTGGTCCGTTATAGAAATATAAGCAAAGGTTTACAAAAGAGGATTCATTACTATTATACTTATCAGTGGAGAAAGAGACTAGGTTATGATGAATCTACTTTTTTAGATGGGCTGCCTCATAATTTGCAGAGAGAACTCTCTCTACAACTCAAAAGGGACGCAATAGAAAAGATATCTCTATTTAAAGAAGCATCGGAAGGGTTTAAAACAGAAATTGCTATGCATTTAAGCCCAGTGGTATTAACGCAAGACCAGGTGCTTTTTGAAGAAGGAGATAAAGCCGATGGCATGTATTTTATACTTAGCGGAGAGCTGATAGCATTAGATGGTAGTCGGCAAAAGGTATTTAGTCATTTCAAGCCAGGAGCTTTTATTGGCGAAATAGCATTATTCGAAAATAAGACCCGAACGGCCACTATTATGGCTAAGGAGTATACTGATTTATATAAGTTATCAAGGGTGCATTTTGATGATATAATTCATAAATACCCCAGTATAGCAGAGCGCATTAAAGAAGAAGCCACAAGAAGGAATGCCGAAAACATAAGGCATAATAAAGAAATTTAAATCGCCTCTGTCAGCATTTTTTTATATTGATCTATAAATTCATCTTTCCTTTTTAGCCGATATTGCATCACCCATCTAGGGTGTGGCAAGGGCCTTATTTCCTTAAATAAGTTGTGCTTTTTATTGAGCTTTTTTAGGTAAGCGATGTTTTTGCCCATACCTAAACTAAAGGCTATTGGTTTAGCCCCGAAGGCTATCTGTTTGCGCATTTCTTCTACCATGTACGATTCTATTTGATCTTGAAGCTCAGGAATGTCATAATAGTTTAGGTTTTTCCCATTCATAGTAAAACCTACTGGGCTTACAGAGGTGAAATAGAAGTTTTTATAAAAGTACTCGGAGCCACCCATATAATTGATAACATCATAAATAAACCTTGATGACAGTTCTGCCTTTGGAGTAAAGCTATTAGTTATGCCCAGTTCTTCCGCAAGCCTTATTGGGTCGGTAAATGGTATGCCTGTAGCTCCACTGCCAAATCTTCCAGGGTTTATGCCTATTAAGAATACCCTGTCATTGTTGTCATCAAAGTATTTGTTGTAAAACTGTTGAAGTATGCTTTTGACCTCCGTCTCTTTAAATGGATATAAAACCTCTACTCCATCAGGTAGGTTTTGGGGTACTTGCAAAGCGGTATAGTATGCTAAAATTTTAGATCCGTAGCTCATAGTACAAAATTAATAAACTTGAAATAGAATAATCATGGTCATATCATTTTAGCGGCTTTTGGCAATCAATGTTTAAACATTCTACGATGAAATAGAAGTAAATGATAAAAAAATGACGTTAATCAGGAAAAAAAATTCTTCTATTTTAATCTCGATATTTCTCTGATACTCACAAGTTTAAATTCTGTTGCAAAAATGATTTTTCTCATTTCAATCGAATTTATTTCCATTTGGGAATAAAATATTTCCACTTATCACTTAAAATTTTAATTTTGCAACCGATTTCGGGGGTCACCGTTAAATCAAACAGGTCAAACAACAACAAAATGAAAGTATTACAAACAACGCTAGCAGCAGTGCTATTAGCTACTGCTGTATCTTTTTCTAATCAAGCGGAGGCAAACACAATAGAGCCGACAAAGAAGCAAAATGTCGCTATTGTAAAAAGTACAGCCTCTACTTACAAGCTCGTTTATTTGAAATCTGCACCAGGTAAGGTGAAAATCAACATTCTTAATGATAAGAATGAAATCATTTATACTCAAAAAGTGAAGAATGTTGAAGGTTTTGCTCAGGATTTCAACTTTACTACTTTACCTAAAGGGGAGTATACTTTTGAGATTATTCACCCAGATGGTTTAAGAGAAACCAAGCATGTAAGCTATTTAGATGTCACTTCAAAGGGCATGTTTAAAGCAGATGTATTGGATATAGACGAGCAAGGAAAATATAGGTTAGCCGTAATTAAAAATGACGGTAGGCCGGTTAATATCACTGTTTACAATCACGAGAATGAGATTATTCATGAAGAGACGGTAAAAGTAGATGGTGGTTTTAGAAGGGTTTATGATTTAGGAAGCCTTTCTGCATCTTCTGATTACAAATTTGTAGTAACAGACGATGCCCATAGTTTAGAACTGTTTACGCAGTAATATAAATAGTAAATTGTTTTGTTTAGGTTATAAAGCTGTCAGGGTGGTTCCTGGCAGCTTTTTTATTTAATGCGTGTGGCAAAAGAAAAGGCCACCCATCCTTCTGGGTAGCCTTGACCAATTATACAAAAACGAATGAATTAATGTACATCTGCAGGTACTGTACTGTTTTTCCCTGCTTTTAAGAATAATACTATTGGGGCGCATACTAAAAAGAATAGTCCTATGTATAGGAAAACGTCCATATAGCTTAATAAAGAAGCCTGTTTAAGGGCTGTTACCTCTAGTAGCTGATAAGCTTTTTTCAGTGCTAAATCTGGTGAAAAACCAGCGCTTATAAAGTTTCTTTTAAAAGCTTCTAACCTTTGTTGAAGTAAAGGGTCATACGGGCTATAGTTTTTAATTAGATCAGCACGGTACGAAAAGGTACTTCTATTGATATAAGTACTGATGAGTGCTATACCAAATGAACCTCCGAGCTGCCTTACCATACCTGTAAAAGCTGCACCTTCTGCTATTTCTTTTCCTTTTAATGTGGAGAGTGCTAAAGTGGTAATAGGTACGAATAATAATCCTAAACCAACACCTCTAACCATCAATAGCCAGAAAAAGTCGTTTTCTCCGGTCATGGGGGTTAATACATTGTGTGAAAACAAACAGAAGCCAAAGAAGATTAAAAACCCTACTGATACTAAATATTTTTGTTTTACTCCGCTCTGTAGCAGTTTTCCTACTATAGGCATCATAAAGGCCGTTACTATTGACCCAGGTACCAAAAGAAGTCCTGCCTGAAAGGCCGTCCATCCTAATATAGATTGTGTAAATAATGGGATTATGAAAGTTGATCCATATAAACCAAATCCTAGAATAAACGTAAATATTGTGCCTACAGCTAAGTTTTTATCTTTCAATACCCGTAATTCAATTACTGGGTTTTTTACCGTAAGCTCACGCCATATTAATAAGTAAAAACCTAAGAATGCACTTATTGATAATGTAACGATAAGCGGGTCTGCAAACCAATCGTGCTCCTGCCCTTTTTCTACTACATACTGTAATGATCCTACACCTACTACAAGGAAAATAATACCCCACCAGTCGATTTCGGAAGCCTTACGCTTACCGCCATAGTTAGGGCTTTTCACATAACTTATGGTAAGTAATGTGGCTACAATTCCTACAGGTATATTAATGTAGAATATATATGGCCAAGAGTAGTTGTCTACAATATAACCACCAAGTGGAGGACCTAAGGTAGGTCCTACAATTACACCCATACCATATAACGCTTGAGCCATACCTCTTTTTTCCGGAGGGTAAGCTTCTGTTATAATGGTTTGTGAGGTTACTAATAATGCTCCACCTCCAAGCCCTTGGATAAACCTAAAGGCTACCAGTTCCCACATGTTTGTGGCGTTACCACATAAAAATGAACAAACTGTAAATACAATTATAGAGGCGGCAAAATAGTTCTTCCTTCCGAATTGCTGAGATAACCAGCTAGTGAGAGGTACCATTATTACGTTGGCAATGGCATAGGAAGTTACTACCCACCCTACATCGTTAAGGGTAGCTCCTAAGTTACCTTTCATTTCATTAAGGGCTACGTTTACAATGGTGGTGTCAATAATTTCCAACAGTGCACACGTAATCGCAGTAATGGTAATGATAACCCTCCTGAATCCGTACTCTACTGTGCTATTTTCTTCTAGCATATGAAAATGTTAGTCTAATGCTACTTCCACTACTACATTCATTCCTGCACGTAGTTGGTTAACATGTTCTTGCTTTTTGTCAAAAATGATCTTTACAGGTACTCTTTGTACAACTTTTACGAAGTTACCTGTAGCGTTATCTGGAGGTAGTAAAGAGAATTTAGCTCCAGTTGCAGCTGCTATAGATTGTATTTTACCCGTAAAACCAAAATCAGGATAGGCATCAACAGATATTTCCACTTCTTGCCCAGGCTTCATTTTAGTAAGCTGTGTCTCTTTAAAATTAGCTACTACCCAGTTTTCACCCTCTTCTACTATGGCAAAAAGAGATTGTCCTGCTTGTACAAACTGGCCAACTTCAATGTTTTTCTGAGATACCACACCGTCAATAGGTGAAGTAATAATTGTATATGAAAGTTGGAGTTTGGCTAAGTCTAATTCAGCTTTTCTAATAGCCACGTTAGATTTAGCTACATCTATGTTGTTGTTTGATACCTTGGTGGTAGATTGGCTTGCCGATCTTTGGCTCGCTGCTACTGACTTTTGTCTTTGAAGTACGTCTAACCTTTTTTCTGCAGCATCTTTGGCCGCTTT
The DNA here is from genome assembly GCF_056158185.1 of Fulvivirga sp. AWR4_260. Taxonomy (NCBI): domain Bacteria; kingdom Pseudomonadati; phylum Bacteroidota; class Cytophagia; order Cytophagales; family Fulvivirgaceae; genus Fulvivirga; species Fulvivirga sp. AWR4_260. The sequence goes on along the minus strand of NZ_JBSWSU010000001.1, from coordinate 939,030 downwards.
TGCTCTATCAAATTGCTGTTGTGTGATAGAGTGCTCTTTAATAAGGTTTGAGTATCTTTTAAAGTCTTGTTCTGCTTGCCATAGGTCTACTTTAGCTGCTTCTATGTTAGCTTGTACTGCTGCTACATTAGCGCTAGATGCCATTTCATTAGCTTTGCTAGTGCCCACACTTGATTTAGAAACCTCAAGATTGGCTACTGCATTGTCATAAGCGGCTTGAGCTTGAGATACTCTTAGCTGGTAATCATCCGACTCTAAAATTACTAAGGTATCACCCTTCTTCACTTTTTTATTGTCGTCAATGTAAATGGCCTCAATGTACCCCGATGCTTTAGGAATAACTGGGCTAATGTCACTTTCTATTTGTGCATCTTCAGTCTCTTCATAGTGTAAGCTATGTATAAACTTGAAAATCCCAAATACGATACCTATAAGTACAATTCCGGCAAATATTATAGGGAAAAACTTATTCCCTTTTTTACCTTGGGTTGTATTTTCTGTTGATGTACTCATTTCTGTAAATAGTAATTATTTAGTGGTGATAAATTCGTTATTAAGTAAACCTGTGTCTTTTATAAGCTGGTAGTAACTGATTTTTGCATCTGCTTTTGCATTGAGTTCATTTACTTGTGCTTGTAATTTTTGAACTTCAGCATCTAGCAGGTCAGTTAATAAACTCACGCTGTTTTCATAGCTATTTTTAGTCATTCTATAGTTTTCTGTAGCCTGACTGGTAGCTATTTTTAAAGTTTGTAGTTGCTTTAAATTGGTGTTGTAATTGGCATAATCAGCAAACACGGCCTTTTTTATGTCGTCTTTTTTGACCTCACTCATTTGGTAGGCCTGCTCTGACTGCGACTGAGCTTGTTGAATTTTGTGTTTTGCTTCGAATAAGCCCGTAAGGCTATATTTTAAACCCACACCTACATTTACCGCATTGGTGATGGTGACCAAACCAGGTATGTCTGCATTTACGTAGCCAGCTGTTAAAGCTAAAGATGGATAGTAAGTGCCTTTGGCAATTTTTACTCCCGTTTCAGCAGCTTCTCTTTGGCTTTGTATGGACTTAAGGTCGCTTCTTTCTTCCTGAGCAGTATTTAAGTAATAAGTTGCTTCATTAATAGAAGTAAATACTTCAGCCATGTTAGTAGTGTCAATGCCCAGCTTGGTGCCTTCTTCTATGCCTAATAATATATTTAAATCATAGTTAGCTATGGCGATGCTGTTATTTACATCTAAAAGTGTTAGCTCTATGTTAGACTGTTGAAGCTCTGCTTTTAGCAGGTCATTTCTGGTCAAAATACCATTCTTCTCTTGGTTGCTGAATATTTTAACCCTTTCATGAGCTTGCTTTAAGCTCTCTTCTACCACGTGTTTAGTAGAAAGTAGTTTGTAGTAGTTATAGTACGCAGATATGATGTTGAACACCACTTCTTCTTTTTCATTCTCAGCATCTAGTTCACTTGCTTTTTTAAGGTATTCTGCAGATTTAACTGAGTTTCTGATTTGAAAACCGTTAAAAATAGGTAGTGATGCAGATGCCATGCCGTATGTTACTTGGTTTACGTCAGGTGTGCCACCTCCTTCTCCAGTGTCTCCTCCAATATCCGTTTTAATGGTAGGTGTATTTACTCTCAAATGAGAAGCAGATATGCCTACTTCAGGGTATTGGCCAAATTTCGTTTGCGATAGTTTCGCGCTTTCTTCTTTAATCTTGGCGTTGGCAATTTTGAGCGATTTGCTGTTTTCAAGCCCTAACTCTACTGCCTTGTTAAGATTAATCGATATACTATCTTGCGCACTTAGCTTATAACTTGCCAGTGCTGTTAGTACAATGAATAACAACTTTTTTTTCATGCTTATCTTACTAAAAGATGATCGAGTATTAAATTTTTCAAATGTATTTTTATGCGATTAGAAAATTCTTCTCCTTGAGATTCTTCGTTGGCTTCTAGGGCACGTACAATGCGGGTTTTGCTGCATTGAGATATGCTGCCAAATAGTGTCATTAGGGTCAGGTTGATATCAATATCAGTCCTGAACACACCTTGGTTTTGGCCTAGGTTAATAACATCCTTGATTACAGACCAGTTGCCTTGGAGTAACTTTATGATCCTATCGTGCAATTCGGGGCGCTGTTCATAGGCTAGTTCCTGATGAATAAGGCTATGAAACTGTCTATTCTTATAAATTTTATCTACATACAAATCGATAGTGGATTGTATCATTACTACGGGATCACTGCCTTGTTTATGTATGTCTTCAATTTGTGAGCGTGTGTAGGTAGTAGATCGCTCTATAATTGCTTCCAACAGATTTTCTTTCGAGCCAAAATAATATGAGATCATGGCAACGTTAACTTCTGCCTTTTGAGCTATGCTTCGCACGGAGGTTCCATCAAACCCGTACTCCATAAAGAGCGTTTGGGCAGCATCTAAAATTTTATTCTTCGACATAGCTTATTGTTTATTAAGGCGCAAAACTAATTAAACGTTTGTTTAAGTCAAACGTTTGTTTAATAAAAGGGTTGTATTTTTTACTGCAAATTATTTTTGATGCTATGAGAATAATATAACTATATGCGAGCTTGGTAAGTGTGCAGTTGGTGGTATCTTCCTTGCATAGCCAAAAGCTCTTCATGCTGGCCTTGCTCTACAATTTCCCCTTTTTCTATCACCAAAATTTGATCTGCTTGCCTTATAGTGCTGAGGCGGTGGGCAATTACGAAAGTGGTTCTGTTTTTCATGAGGTTTTTAAGGCTTTCCTGAATATATGCCTCACTTTCCATATCCAAGTTTGAAGTGGCCTCATCTAAAATTAAAATTTTTGGATTTGCCAAAATAGCTCTTGCGATGGCTATTCTTTGCTGCTGACCGCCAGAAAGCTTTACTCCACGTTCGCCTATTAGTGTTTCTAGTCCATCATCAAACCGATCAGTAAATTCATTGACATGGGCTGCTTTCACAGCCGCTAAATACTCAGTTTCTGAAGCTTCTGGTCTGGCAAATGTTATATTTTCTCTGATGGTTCCTTCAAATAAAAAATCGTTTTGTAGTACCACGCCCAAATGTTTTCTATAGGTGTTTAGTGCTATTTTACTAAGGTCTTGTCCATCAATGCTAACGGTACCTTTGTTAGGAGTTAGAAACGAAGCGGCTAACCCCGCTATGGTACTTTTTCCTGAACCGGAGGTGCCAACCAAAGCAGTAACACTACCTGCTGGAGCATTGAAACTAATGTTGTTTATTACAGTTTTATCTTCATCGTAGGAGAAGGCCACATTTGAAAAAGAGATGTCTCCTTTCAGCTTTTCCAGTTCAATAGTTCTTTCGTTATCGTCATTTTCTAGCGGTTGATTTAATATTTCCTCAGTACGGTCAAGGCCTGCAAATGCTTCTGTTAATTGACTACCAATATTACTCATCTGTATGATGGGAGCAATCATAAAACCTAGGTACAAAGTAAAGGCTATAAAATCACCACTGGTTAAATCATCATGCATCATCATATATCCGCCAATACCCATAATGCCACTGGTAGCAAGACCTAGTAGAAAAGTAGAAGAACTTGTCATTAGGCTGGTGGAGGTGAGGCTTTTCTTCACATTAAGGAACAGACGATTAACACCGTTTTCGAAGGTTTTTATCTCTTGCTCTTCAGCATTAAAACCCTTTATTACTCTTATGCCACCTAATGTTTCTGTTAGTCTTCCGGTAACTTCGGCATTTATTTTACCTCTTTCTCTAAAAATAGGTCGGATGTACCCAAACGCTTTTAGAGATATTACTCCGAAAATCGCTACTGGCACTAACACATATAAGGTCATGGTAGCGCTGATGTTGATGAGAATGACTAAACAAATAATAGACGTGAGTACTCCGCCAATGAGCTGCGCAAGCCCTGTGCCTACTATGTTTCTTACTCCTTCTACGTCTGTCATTATTCTACTTACTAACTCACCCGTTTTTGCATTGTCAAAGAATCTAATAGGCAGTTTAATAATGTGGCTTTGCACTTTTAGCCTAAGCTGGGCTATTAGGTTTTGGGCTTCTACACTTAGTATTTGGGTTAATGCAAAAGAGGTGATGGCCTGAACAGCAATAGCACCGATAAGTATAAATAGTAGTATTTTGAGTTGCTCGTAATCTTGTGATGGTACTACTGTATCTATCAGGTACTTTGTAGTGCCTGGCAATACTAGCCCAGCTATTCTACTGATGATTATTAATAACAACCCTAATAGTATTTGATTTTTTCTTGGCCAGACAATGGTTTTAAAAACATGACCAATACTAACTTTTGACTTACTCATATTTGCTTGATATATATCAGTATTACGTATTTTCTATAAATAGTTTACGTAATTGTAGAAGTGATTTTTATAACCAAAAATTATTTGTAAACTTATATTTCAGTAGCTAATACTAATGAGTATAAGACTTTACAGAAATGTACCTTGGGTAACAATAATAATTATCGCTATCAATGTATTGATTTTTATTATTCAGTGTTTTCAAATACAAGGTAAACCGTCATCCATTGATCTGATAGCATGGGGAGCAAATTTTTCTCCATATACTTTGCAGTGGCAGTGGTGGCGAATATTTACCTCTCTATTTTTACATTTTGGCTTGCTTCACCTTTTAGCCAATATGTTTTCTCTCTTAACCATTGGCGTGGTGCTAGAAAGGTACTTAGGGGGCGGTAGATTTATAATTATCTATTTTCTTTCCGGTGTTTTTGGAGCACTATTAAGTGCTTATTATAACCTGTTTGCTGTAAGTGTTGGTGCCAGTGGAGCAATATTTGGGCTTTATGGGTTTGATATTGTGCTGCAAGTAATTGACTACCGACATGACTCTCGGAAGTTATTAAAAATAATTTTTCAATTTATAGTTTATGTGATCATCATTACCGTGGTGGGTAATATGTTTTACTTTGATAATGCAGCACATGTGGGAGGCTTAATTTGCGGAGTGAGCTTAGCCATTGCTTATAATTTAGCTTTGCTAAAGTTATCTCCTACTTATTTTTATGCTATTGATGCCACATTGGCCATTTGTAGTGTGCTGATATATTTTATGATTCCTCGCACTCAAGTCCAATATTTCAATGCCTTTCAAAAGCTGCTGGAAACCGATCATCAGGCGTACGAATTAATGAGCAAAGACTACGAGAATGATGATTTATTGCTAGAGGGCTTAATAAGCTTTAACCCTCGATGGAGTGAGCTCATTAGTGTTTATAATAATATGGGAACTATTCCTGATGAGCTCCAAAATGACTATCAGCAAATAATGAGGTATGTGGCAAGGAAGCAAATGGAAACAAGCTATATGATAAGGATGCTTCAAAAACAATCTTATACTTATTTTGATAGTTTAGACATAGCACGAGAAGGAAATGCTTTGGATCTTAAATATCCGCTGGCCATGGTTGAACGAGAAACTGCTCAGCAAGAAAAAACAAAAGCAAGGAAAGGAGAAATTGCTACCGAGTATTACGATAGCGCTTGGCAGTTAACCTTTTGGTCAGAGGCCAATTATTATAGAGTGGGCTATAAAGATAGTTTGGGCCGGTGGAATGGCCCAGTAAGAGACTATTTCATCAATGGAGTCATTCAAATGAAAGGATATTATAGTCATGGGCTTAGAGATGGTGTTTTTCTTTATTATACAGATGATAGTGTGTACAGCTCCGTGGGTAGATATCAAAAAGAGCGAATGATAGGGAAGTGGGAAGAGTTTCATGCTAATGGGCAATTATATAAGGAAGTGAGGCATGCGGACAGAAGCTATTTGATTAATGCTTATGATGAAGAGGGGAACATTCAAGTAGAAAAGGGAGAAGGAAATATTATAAAATTGCATAAAAACGGGCAGGTGGCTTTATATGAACATTATGAAGGTGGTTTGCCTGATAGCCTTGCCTACGGAAACTATGAAGATGGGCGTACTTATTTTAGAGAGCTGTATAATGATGGAATGCTTTTACATGGGGTTGCTTATGATACAAAAGGACAACAACACACCTATGATATGTCTACATTTTTTGCCTACCCCGTTGGAGGGGAAAAACACTTTGAAGATTACATAGCCAAGGAAAAGCAAAAATATCCGGCAGCTAAGGCAGTAGGTAAAGTAACGGTGGTGTTTGATATAACAGGGCAAGGGCACATCAGTAATTTTAAAATACTTGATTCATCTAACCCAGCGCTAGATACCATTGCTATAAATATAATTGAGGGTGGCCCCGAATGGTTTCCTGCTAAACTTCATGGTATAGACCCGCTGCCCAGCCAAGGGTATTACGAAATCAATTTTCCCTGATATTAATTTATAGGTTTTATCCATTTATATACTTTGCTTTTGCTACATTCGCACGATTTTTTTAGCGATGACGATCTATCGTAAAGTTCAGGCTGTGGAACGGGTTTTTGCAGGTCTGGAAAAGGAGTTGGCCTCCTTTAAAAGTGCAACAGGCCTTCAGTGCGTTAACGGCTGTGGTTTGTGTTGTCAAAAGCCTGATATCTCTGCAACTGCATTGGAGTTTTTGCCTTTGGCCTATCACCTGCATAAGGAAGGTATGGCTTATGATTGGTTTGAAAGACTCAATGATCAGAAATCAACATATTGTTTTAGTCTATCTTCAATGCTTACCCCTGGTAGCTTGGGCTTTTGTAGCCAATATAAATACAGGGGGCTGATTTGCAGACTTTTTGGCTACGCTGCCATGTTAGATAAATATGGAGAGGCAAAACTGGTAACCTGTAAAACTATGAAGGATGAGTATCCAGATGCGGTTGAAAAGGCCAGTTTACATTTGCAAGAAGGGCGTTCTGCTCCTATTATGAGAAACTTCTACTTTCAGCTACGAACTATTGATGCTGAGCTTGGCCAATCATTGGTGCCTATTAATGTGGCCATGTTAGAGGCTATTAAAGTAGTTTTGAGTTACTACGCTTATAGGAGACCACGAAGGGCGTAATTTTCATTTAAGACTTAATAAGTTAAACAATAAGTATGCTAATGCCGTTTAACATATGTCCTTACCAAGTAAGGGCTTACAGCTAACTACATGGGTTTTTCCCGTCATGAATTATAATATTACGGACCGCTGTTTTTCTTAATGCCATTAGAGTTATTTGCGGTCCGTAATTTTTATCAGTTGTTTAAGCTTGTCTATAAATAGATCCACTTCTTCTTTAGTGTTATAGTAATGTAATGACGCCCTGATCATGGGAGGTAAATTCCTTTCTATAGAATCTAACAGGGTGCCTACGGGCAGAGAAACAGAAACGTTGAAACCATGATTATGTAATTGCTGTTTTAAGCTTGAAGCAGGTAATGGCGTGGTGAAAGTGACTATACCGCCTTTAGTTTTTCCAAGGTCTTTAACTTCAACTGTAGGAATAGAACCGAGCCCCTTTCTCATGTATTCTCCCAAAGTGTTAATTTCTAACCATGCCTTTTCAATGCCGTAATGGTTTAAAAAGCGAAAAGAATAGGTTAAGCCTATTTGGCCTGCTTTATGCCTTTCATAGGTTTCAAATCTTTTGGCATCAGGCACGGGTTCAAAATTATTCACATCTTTCCAAGAGGCCGAAAGCATATCCAGTGAAGCAGGAAATGAAGTTTTGAGTATTTTTTTTGATACATATAACATACCGGTACCTCTAGGGCCACGCAAATACTTACGGCCCGTGGCCGTAAGAAAATCGCACTGTATATTTTTTACATCCAGAGGATACTGACCTATGGCTTGACAAGCATCTAATAAGTATAAAACATCGTACTTTTTAGCGATTGCACCAACTTCCTCTGCAGGGTTTACTATACCGCCATTAGTAGGAATATGCGTTAAAGCTATAAGCTTCACTTGCTTTTCTTTACAAATTTTTTCTAAAGCTATTGTGTCTATTTCTCCATCAGCATTAGCAGGCGCTACTATTATATCGATGTTTTTAGTTGCTTTAACTAATAGGTAAGAGATGAAATTACTGGCATATTCACTGTTAGAAGTAACAATAACATCGCCAGAGTGAAATTGAATAGAAGAAAATGCTCGTTGCCAAGCCACTGTAGCGCTTTCTGCGAAAGCAATTTCTTCAGGTTCTGCATTGATTAGCTTTGCCGCTTCGGTGTAAAACTGTTCAAATTCACTATGGTAGGCCGCTTCAGTTTCATATCCTCCATAGTTGGCTTCATCTTGCAAATATTTTATTTCAGCATCCACTGCTTCAGGTAGTATAAGAGAAGACCCGGCATTATTAAAATGTATGTTTTTATTCATGTTAATAACTCGTTTTTTCAAAGGAAGTAAAGACTTCTTCTGGTAACTCGTTGTATACTTTTACATCAAATGGGCCAAGCTCATTGGACCTGTTAGAAGAAAGTAATACACCTTCATATTCTTTGTAATTATCCCATGGCCAAACAGCGGATGCAGAATCTTGTGAAGCTTTATTGTAATAAGCCCACTGTTTTACTAAATGATCATTTACATCTACATATACAAGGTATTTGTTGTCGGGGGTATCTCCTACATTACTGAATGTCAACTGTAGTACATCGGCACTGATGCCTGTAAGTGTAGTGTCCATGCCATTATATTTTAACTGTACACCACTGTCTTTTAATTTAAATGGCATTACTAACCAATAAGAATCATTGATCCATATACTCTTAGCTTCGTTTAAGAATGTTTCTTTCTTGGTTTCGTCAGTCACTTCAGTGCCATTCTCGCTTACCTTTCCTTCCATATTTTCTATGTCTAGTAAATAAACAAGTTGTTTGTCGGGGTTGTCAATTCGTACTTTATTGTCAAACTTATCCCAGATGAGGTGTCTTGTACTTCCGGGCCGGCCGAAATCCCAGCTAATAAAGTGCAACTGATCGTAATTTTTCCTCCCTCCCATGGCTATCATTACACTATCAGCTAGGTCAATGGCTTTGGGGTCTGAGTGTGCTGCATCAAACCCTCTGGCAGCGGGGTTTGCATTTTTTTCGGAAGAGCTGTTCTGGCAGGCACCAGCGGCTATTGCAACGAAAGCTAAGATGGGTATAAGTTTATTCATTTTGGGTTTTCTTTTGTTCTTTTAAATCTTTAACAGAGATAAAGTCTAAAACTCTGACATCTTTTTCTCTAAAAATATATTTTCTTAATAATCCTTCTACAGGTAAAATGATGATGGCTATTATGATTTGTATAATAAAATCAATTACTGGTGAGCTGAGGCTAAATTCATTTTCGGCAGTAGTTTGTATAAATTCTATAATGATAATTAAGGTGAGTAAACCTAGAATTCTACTTAAAATGGGGTATTTATAGCCAATTTTCCTCAGGTTTATCGAGAGTAACAGAATGAGTGAAAGCACACAAAACTCCATGACATAAAACCATGGTCTTTTCCAGTAAGGAGGAATTATTTCAAATGAAATAGGTGCTGAGTTATTAATTTGGCCAAAAATATTTTTTGACCTCACGTGTAACTTATACTTCCCGTCTGGGAGGTACGGAAAATCTATAACATTATAGCTAGGTGACCACTCAGACCATTTCTTATTTAGCCCTTCTAATTTATATTGATATTGGATATCTATAATGCCGGAATATTCGGGCTGAATGAATTCAAACATCAACTGACTATTTTGTTGATCAAATACTAATTCTGGTGTAGGCATTACCTCTTCCGAATTTGATTTTATATCCTTGAGTAGAAGTTGATAATTTTCGTTTGTGAGGTATCCTGAGTTGGTGGCTACTTTGTAAAGGTCTCCGTTATCAGTAATTACCCAAAAATTACCATCTTCTGCGTCCAAATCAATAAATGTGATATCTTTAAAGGCACTCAGCATGTCAATTTTTTGCGATCCAATATTACTTGCCAAGGTCTTCCATTTAGTGCCGTTTTTAACCCAAATATGATCGTTGCTGCCATGCAAATATCGAGCAATACTATCTCCTTTTGTTACCTGTTGAAGTTTTTCGGCTTTAGCATCTAAAGCGTATATGCCATTTTTATTGATAAAAAGTAAGCTGTCTCCATGAGCTACTCCATAAGTTTCGTAGTAATAAGGGTTGTCAATTTCGTACTCATCTAGGCTTTTGATATTGTTGCCCTGCATGCTTATCCAATAAAGCTCGTCCATGCCGCAGAACCAAACCCTATGTTTGGTATCTTCAAAGATATAATGGACATCATCTTTAAAGTCATCAAAAATATTGATTTCTGTATGCGGAGGTGCTAAATCAAATACTTGAAGGCGGTCGTTAAAGGTGCTAGCAAATATCTTATTATAATTTTTACTGATGTACGAGGTCCTTATCGGAGCAGAGCTTATGCGGATCGCTTCATTTGATCTTATTTCAAATAAACCATCTAATCCGGCACAAAAAAGTTGACCATTGGCCTCTTCAAGAGAAAATACATTGGACTCTACGTTATCAATTTTTTTATAGATGTATTGTATAGATTTTAGCTCTTGTTCTATTTCTTTTTTGAGGTGCGTAACCGTTTTGATTTCCGACCTGCTGGTGGCCTCTTGTTTAGCTTCTGGGTGATTTACCTTTTCTGTCTCTTCTTTTTTGTGTAAAAAAGAAAACAGGCCCTTTTTCCTTTTAGAGTCATCATTTTGGCTAGACTCTTCCTTCTCTAGTGTGGGCGTAGCAGGCTTGTTGTGTTTAATGATTACTTGCTCAGAAACTTCAGTATATTTAATGATGTCGTTATAATTCCTGACTTCATCTAAATAAAAGACTCCAGTTGTGGTACCTACAAATAATTTGCCGCGGTGGTTTTTTACACATAAAACCTTGCCTTTCAAACCTGGGTAAAGGTTATAATTTTGAAAAGGCATATAAGGAGAAATACGAGTCATCCCTCTGCTATGAGCTACCCAAACACCCTTATGCGTGTCTACTGCCATGGCCAGCACTTGGTTGTCTGGTAGGCCAGATTGGTAATTAATTATTTTAGTTACTTTTTCTTTTATAGGGTTTATAAACACAATACCTCCTCGAAGTGTGCTAATAGCGCACAAAGTATCTGTTAGCCAAAGGCCATTTTGAATGTCGTTGTTCTGTAAATATTCGTGATCGAGAGATTCAGTAATATTTTTAATGCCTTGCAGTGGAGTATACACAAAAAGCTCGTTCGTAGTAGTGCCTATTAAATACTGCTGTCCATTATTGTTTTTGTTAATAAACCTCAGGTTTAAGCCAGTCAAAGCTTTGCTTTTGGGAGATACTAGTTTTTTATCTTGTAGCAGTTGAAAGCCCCCTTGAGAGCTTTGAATGTATATGTGATTTTCAAATTCAAATAAGTCTTCTAATTCTCCTTGGTATTTGGGAGTTATTACTTCGTGATGGCTATTGGTTAAATTATATCTATAAATGTGCCTTGCATTTATCGCATATAAAAGCCCATCTTTTAAAAGTACTTTGGATATGTCCGTGGCGTTAAATTGGTCAGATAGCGAATGATATTTGAATTTATATTTATCATCCCTTTTTATCATGCCGAAGCCACTGAGGCCCCCTGTATATATATTGTTGCTACTGTCTAGAACTATAGATACAGTGGCTGATGGTGTTTTTATAAAGTCCCAGTTTTTACCATCAAATCGTAATACACCTGTTCTGTTGGCAATACAGATAATGCCATGGCTATCTTGAGCAATGTCAAAATTGATATTGTCGAAAGTTTTACCAGTAGGGGTGTAGTGGGTCAGAAAAAAATTACCTTGCTGGGCTTTTAACTTGCTGAAACCTAGCCCTAAAAGGATTATAAATAAACTAATTAAAGCTCTTTTCACGATGGCTTAATACCTGATTTTGTGTAAAATACAGAAAGTAATCGCATAATATCAATAAAAAACCCTGAACTTATGAGCTCAGGGTTTTTTATTTATGATAATGGCATGCTTATATAATGCCTTGAGCGATCATAGCATCAGCAACCTTTTTAAAGCCATAAATGTTTGCACCTACCATATAATTATCTTTATGGTTGTAGGCTTCTGCTGCAGCTAAACTGTTATCATGAATTTTTTTCATAATGCTTTTTAGCTTTTTATCTACTTCTTCTTTAGACCAGTAGCTGCCCATATAATTTTGCATCATTTCTATGCCTGATGTGGCTACTCCACCTGCATTTGAAGCTTTTCCTGGAGAGTATAAGATATTACTGTCCAATATTACTTCTATGGCATCAGCCTCCAGAGGCATGTTAGCTCCTTCACCAACTAACTTTATTCCGTTCTTTGCTAAATTCTCAGCATCTTTTTTATTCACCTCATTTTGGGTAGCGCACGGAAAAGCTAAATCCGCTTTGATGTCCCATAAAGGGTTGTTTTCTTCTCCCTTTTTAGTTTCGGTGTATTTTGCTGAAGAGTATTTGTCTGCATACTCTTTAATTCTTCCTCGCTTCTTGTTTTTCAATTCTTTGATGAACTCGAGCTTTTCTTGATCTATACCCTCTTCATCATAAATAAACCCAGAAGAGTCAGATGCAGTAACTGGTTTGGCTCCTAAGTGTAATAGTTTTTCAATAGCATGTTGCGCTACATTTCCAGAACCTGAAACTAAACAGGTTTTGCCTTTAACACTATCGTTTTTAGTGTTTAGCATGTTTTCTGCAAAGTAGATAAGCCCGTAGCCAGTTGCTTCCGTTCTTAGCAAACTACCTCCCCAGCCCACTCCTTTACCAGTAAGTACGCCTGTAAATTCGTTGTTAATTTTTTTGTAAGTACCGAACATGTAGCCTATTTCTCTACCGCCTACACCAATGTCTCCTGCAGGTACATCCACCCTATGGCCTACATGATGATTGAGTTCTATAAAAAAGTTTTGGCAAAACCTCATGATCTCGCCATCAGACTTACCTTTAGGATCAAAATCAGATCCTCCTTTGGCACCGCCCATAGGCAAACCTGTTAATGCGTTTTTAAGAATTTGCTCAAACCCTAAAAACTTAAGTATTCCAGGGTATACAGAAGGGTGAAATCTTAAACCTCCTTTATAAGGTCCAAGGGCACTATTCATTTGCACTCTGTAGCCACGGTTAACTTGCACTTCACCATTGTCATCCACCCAAGTAACTCTAAAAGAAACTAACCTTTCAGGCTCTAGCATTCTTTCGAGTATTTTATGTTTTCTGTACTCAGGGTGTTTATCAAGTACAGGTTGTACGGAATTAATTACTTCTTCGGCAGCCTGATGAAACTCAGGCTCTCCTGGGTTCTTTTTCTTTACAAACTCCAGTATATCAGACATATTATTTTTTGTTTTTTTATTAGTAAAGAGCTTTTACTCTTTAAGATATAATTAACCAACCTGTTTGCCCAGACATTGTTTTTACGTATTTAAAATTCTGATATTCAGCAAGTATATCTATATGCTCGTTGGCTTCGATATATCTTATTGGCACAGCATCTTCTTGTATCCCAGACAAAAGCATGTTGGCTTCATCCAATTTTATACGGTGACCATCTCCTAAAGGGTTCAATAAATTTTTGTATATATACCCCTTTAAATGATTGGGTAAAGTTATGAGGTACCAATCATTAGTTTGACCTGTTATTTGTAAAAAAGTATTTTCTGTGATTTGAGAAATGATTTTGGATTTTGTGCTTGGCGAAAGGCGTATATTGCCTTTTGCTACAGTAAGTTTTGAAGGGGATAAAAACCTAGATGTGTCTATATTAAATGACTTAATTTGCGCTGAAGCGGTTTTCACATAAGGTAAAGGATCACGGCTGCCATTCTTATAAATCCCAAAATGAAGATGAGGAGGAGTGTATTTTGCATTTCCGGTATTACCTACCAAGCCTATTGTATCTCCTATATTAATTTTTTGGGCACTACTTACTAATTGCTGGTTTAAATGAGCAAAATAATACGAAAGATTTCTTTTAGAGTCTCTTAGCCATACTACTTTTCCGCCTAGTCCATTGAGGCCTACGCGGGTTATGAAACCATTTGCAGGAGCAATAACAGGGGTATTGGCTTGGGCAAAAATATCTATGCCTTCATGGCTTCTATTGCCTCCATCACGAGGGTCTCCGTAAATACTGCCAATGGAGCTGTTACTGGCACCAGCTACAGGCATCTTTAAGGCAGGGTGAAAGCTAATCTTTAAATCATAGAAAAGGTCAATTAAGAGTTCTGGTTGCACCCGAATAAGGTATTTGCCAGTGCTGTTAATTTCGTAACTGATCTTATGAGTAGAATCAGCATGGGCAACACGTGTCCACTCTTGGCTCTTTAGTTGAAATAAATCTATAAAAAGAGAGCCGGGTTTTTGTGTTGAAACATTGCATTGTACATTGATTACCTGACCTTCTTTGGCTTTTAACTGGTAAGATTTGGCGTCAGGTGATGATGCGCTGAAATAGCCCTTTTCTTGATAAGGTGTGTTTATTTGTAAAGAATCTTGCAGGGCATTATTTCCAGCCTGCAGCCACCTTTTTGCCAAGGCGGTTTTGGTTAAGTCTGCTTTTTCTAGAGACTTGGTGTATTCTTCATAGGGAGAAGTCCTATAAAATGCTTGTTTGATTCCGTTTAATCCACTGCATCCGGTGAGTAAAAGCAGTACAATAACTGAAGTTAATATTCTCATGCTGCTTATAACAGCAGCATGAATTTTAAAGTTTGTCTTTTAAAAAGTCGGCCGTGTAATTCTGTTTTAATTTTGCCATTTCCTCGGGTGTTCCTTCAAAGCAGAGCGTTCCTCCGTTTTCGCCACCTTCTGGCCCTAGGTCTATTATCCAGTCTGCAGATTTAATCACCTCCATATTATGCTCAATAATCAGCACGCTGTTACCTTGTTCAACTAAAGCGTTGATCGAGTTAAGTAATTGGCTAATGTCATGGAAGTGTAAGCCTGTAGTCGGTTCATCAAAAATGAAAAGTATATGATCCTTTTTATCTCTGCTGTTTTTTCCTAAATAATAGGCCAGCTTTACACGCTGTGCTTCACCTCCACTTAAAGAGTTTGAAGATTGGCCTAGTCCGATATAACCTAAACCAACATCAGCTAGTGGTTGTATCTTATTCAGTATACTGGTTTTTCCATTAAAGAAAGTGATGGCTTCTGATACGGTTAGGTCCAGCACATCGGCAATATTTTTCCCTTCGTATTCTATCTCCAAAATCTCTTTTTTGAAGCGTTTTCCTTTGCAGCTTTCGCAGGTGAGGTAAATGTCAGCCATAAACTGCATTTCAATTTTCACTACGCCCTCTCCTTGGCAAGTTTCACAACGGCCGCCATCTACGTTAAAAGAAAAGTGACTCGGCTTGTAACCACGCTGCTTCGCTAAAGTTTGGTCAGCAAATAATTGCCTGATGGCATCATAAGCTTTTACGTAAGTAACAGGGTTGGAACGAGAAGATTTTCCGATCGGGTTTTGATCTACAAATTCAATTTGTGTTACTTTTTCATAATCACCTTCTAGGTGGTCAAATTTTCCTGTAGCATCTGAAACGGTACCTAATATTTTGCCTACTCCAGGGTATAGAATTTTTTTAACGAGGGTGGATTTACCTGATCCACTAACTCCAGTAACCACTGTTAGTACACCCAGCGGGAAATTTACGTTTATGTTTTTGAGGTTATTTTCTCTTGCTCCTATAACCTTAATGCCGTCTTTCCATTTTCTTCTTACGGCAGGTACGGGTACGCCCTCTCTCCCCAACAAATAGTTTGCTGTATGTGAGTTGGAGTTTTCTAGTTCGGCATGTGTGCCTTGGAAAATTAATTCTCCTCCGTGTACCCCCGCATCTGGGCCAATGTCTATAATCTGATCAGCGGCATTCATCACCTCTTCTTCATGCTCTACCACAATTACTGTATTCCCCATGTCACGTAATGACTTGAGAACGCCTACCAATCGTTTGGTATCACGTGGGTGAAGTCCAATGCTCGGTTCATCTAATATATACATAGAGCCAACCAAGGCGCTTCCTAATGAAGTAGCTAATTTAATCCTTTGAAACTCACCACCAGATAATGTGGCTGTCATTCGGTTTAGTGTTAGATAACCTAAACCAACTCTTTCTATATATGATAACCTATTATTAATCTCTTTTAATAGCCTTCTAGCTATGGCTTCTTCGTGCTCTGTAAGGTTGATATTGTCAAAAAACTCAATTACACGCGCTATAGGCATTAATACTAAATCTGTAATTGATTTGTCGTTAAGTTTAACGTAAGATGCATCTTTACGCAAACGTGTTCCTCTACAGTCAGGGCAAACAGTTCTTCCTCTGTATCGAGAAAGCATTACTCTGTATTGAATTTTATGTGTTTTAGATTCTAGAAATTTGAAGAAGTCATTTAATCCTTCAAAGTATTTATTACCAGTCCATAAAACCTCTTTTTCTTTTTCAGAAAGTTCAACATAAGGTCTGTGGATAGGAAAATCAAATTGAATACCATTTTTCAACAATGGAGCTAACCATTTTTTCATGGTTTCACTTCTCCATGGTGCAATGGCTCCTTCATAGACCGAAAGGTTTTTATCAGGTATTACTAGATCAGGGTCAATGCCCAATACTTTACCAAATCCTTCGCACGTACGACAGGCTCCGTATGGGTTGTTAAAACTGAAAAAATTAACATTTGGCTCTTGAAACTTAATGCCATCTTCTTCAAACCTGTCAGAGAATTTCTTTACCTCTATGCCTACTAAGTGAGTAGTACAGTCGCCTATGCCTTCAAAATATGCCGTTTGCACAGAGTCAGCCATTCTGTATTGAGTGTCATCATCATTATGTTTGACTACAGCTCTATCTATAAGTATTTCTACTGCTGATTTTTTAGATATGCTTTTGGGGTTATCTGTCAATTCTTCAATGAATTGCACCTCTCCATCTACCAGCACCCTAGTATATCCCTTGCTCAGTAATATTTTAAGTTCTTGCTCTACAGATCGTTCTTGTTGAGGTTTTAGAGGGCAGCTAATCATCACTTTAGTGCCTTCCTCATGTCCCAAAATATAATTCACTACATCTGCTACACTATCTTTAGATACCTTTTTGCCACTTACAGGTGAATATGTAATCCCTACGCGCGCAAATAATAGTTTGAGATAATCGTAAATTTCTGTGGTGGTACCTACCGTAGACCTAGGGTTTCTTGTATTTACCTTTTGCTCAATAGCAATAGCAGGGCTAACTCCTCTTATGTAATCTACTTCGGGCTTTTCCATACGGCCAAGAAACTGACGGGCGTATGAGCTTAAGCTTTCCACATACATTCTCTGGCCCTCAGCAAATAAGGTGTCAAATGCTAATGAAGATTTTCCAGAGCCGGAAAGACCTGTAACTACTACCAGTTTATTTCTGGGTATAGCTACGCTAAGATTTTTTAAATTATTTACTCTTGCCCTTTTTATGATGATGTTTTCTCGAGGGTCGAGTTGGTCAAGAGCTTCGGTGTTAGTAGGTGTAGTATCTTGCATATTCTTGGGCAAAGATACTACACAAATGATATATTAGAAATGTTTCTAATGTTTAACCTTCAAAATCTGGGTCATAATCATCCCCTACATTGATATCATCATCGTCATTACCATCATTATCATCATCGATATCAAGATCGTATTCGCCTTCACTATTTCGGGTCACTGCAATTTTTACCAGATACATGGTGTCTTCAGTTTCTAAAGGAACAGCAAAAAATGGTTCATTCTTAGCGTTGTTCAAGCGCATCAAGCTGTTCTCGAAACCATCAGGATACCTTTTTTTAAGTAAGCTTTTTAAATCTAAATCTAGACTTTCCAGACTTTTGATTACTCTTCTTTTTTCCATTTTGAGTTAGCCTTGATCTATATCTCGTCAGTTTTTAATTTGAGGTGGAAATGTAGTAAAAGATTTCACTACGACTAAAACTTTACACTGAAAAATTTAATGTTTAATTAAAAAAAAGTTAGGGGAGTAACCTTCAACTAATTAAAAATCTTGAATTTAATATTGCTTGTTATGGCTATTTTTTTTTACATTTGAGATTCAAGTTTTACATTTCCCACAATTAATCTTAAAAGCGACAATATGATATAAACCTCTACGTTAACTAAATGTAATCTTAATGGAGAAGTATAGAATTAGTGATAGCAAATTGGTATCGCTGTATATGCAAGGTAACGAAGAGGCTTTTAAACAGTTGCTTGACAGGCATAAGTCGCGTATTTACACTACTATTTATCTAATAGTAAAAGATAATTACATCGCTGAAGACTTATTACAAGAAACTTTCGTTAAAGCTATAAATACCATTAAAGGAGGCAGGTATAATGAAGAAGGTAAATTTTTACCTTGGATTACCAGAATAGCTCATAACCTTTCAATTGATTATTTTAGAAAGGAAAAGCGTTATCCTACATTAATACTTGAAGATGGGAGTAATGTGTTTAATACACTCGAGTTTTCTGAAGACTCTGTAGAATCGTATCAAATAAAGCAGGATACTCATTCTAAAATCAGAGATTTAATTCAGGAGCTGCCCGAATCTCAGAAGCAGGTCTTAATAATGAGGCACTATATGGATATGAGCTTTCAGGAAATTGCTGAGCAAACTGGTGTAAGCATTAATACCGCCTTAGGAAGAATGCGCTATGCGCTTATTAACTTAAGGAAAAAAGTAAAACAATATAATATTGCCTATGATCAAAACATTTACCCAAGATGATGTAGTAAGATTCATATATAATGAGACATCTGCTGTTGAAACTGAAGAGCTTCAGCAAGCGATTATCTGCGATGCAGAATTAAATGATTTTTACGTAGATATGCTATTGATGAAGAAAGAACTTGATAATAGCATGAAAACCCCTTCGGATAAGGTGGTTAGTAACCTGATAAATTACTCAAAATCTCTAAATTTGCATTCCAATCATTGATGTGGGATGCAGAGAAAAGAAAGATATCAGGCGTTTATAAAATATTTTACTGAGCATCAGCCAGAAGCTGAGACTGAACTCCACTATAGTAACCCATATGAGTTATTGGTGGCGGTTATTTTAAGTGCTCAATGTACCGATAAGAGGATCAATCAGGTCACACCTGCACTGTTTGAGGAGTTTCCTACACCCGAGCATTTAGCAGTAAGTAACTTTGATGAACTGTTTCCTTATATCAGGTCAGTCTCATACCCTAATAATAAAACCAAACATTTATTAGGGATGGCCAAAATGCTTGTAGAAGAGTTTGATTGTGTAGTGCCTGCAGATGTAAAAACACTGCAAAAACTACCAGGTGTGGGAAGAAAAACAGCAAATGTAATTGCTTCAGTAATTTATGATCAGCCAACTATGGCAGTGGACACTCATGTTTTTAGGGTGTCTAAAAGGTTAGGGTTGGTTAATCAGAATTTAAAGACCCCGCTAGAGGTAGAAAAGCAACTTGTAAAACATATCCCTGAAGAATATATTGCTCGAGCACATCATTGGCTTATTCTTCATGGAAGGTATGTTTGTCTCGCCCGTACTCCAAAGTGTATGGAGTGTTCCCTGACTAACTTTTGCCGCTATTTTGAGAAAAATTATAGCTAGGCACATTAGGTCGTATGCGAATCAGAATTATTCACCAGTATTATAAAACCCCTGATGAAGGTGGGGCGTTGCGCTCTTATTACATTTCTCAGTACTTTGCCTCATTGGGCTATACCGTAGATGTAATTACAGCTACCAATGAAGGAAAGTGTTTGAGGGCTATGCATGGAAGTGTAGAGGTTCATTATTTGCCTGTTTATTATACTAATCATCTTACTTTTTGGAGTCGAGTACATGCATTCTACCGGTTTGTAACAAAGTCTTTGTTACTCCTAAAAACTTTGCCACAGGCTGACCTGAACTACGTAATTACCACGCCCCTTACTACAGGTGTTATAGCGCTGTACGCTAAGCGGAAGTATAAAACACCCTATTGTTTTGAAGTGGGGGATTTGTGGCCCGAAGCTCCAATACAACTTGGCGTTATTAAAAACCCATTTTTAAAGAAGCTAGCTAGGTACCTAGAAAAGAAAAGTTATGGGGGCGCGAGTAAAATTGTGGCGCTTTCTCCGGATATAGCTGAGGTTATTAAAAACAGAAATACAGGTAAGCCGCTACAGGTAGTTACTAATATGTCTGATGTTGATTTTTTTAAACCAGAAGTAAAATCCGAACATTTAAAAAAGAAGTATAAAACAACGGATAAGTTTGTAATTACTTATGCGGGCACTGTAGGTATGGCCAACCGGCTTGAATACTTGGTGGCTGCAGCGAGAGCGATGAAAGATAACAATGAAGTAATCTTTTTTGTGGTGGGAGCTGGCGCTCAGTGGGCGTACATGAAAAGTCTAGCTAGTGATTTAAATAATATTAGATTTTTTGAATTTGTAGATAAGCAAGGTGTAAAAGAGATAATGAACGTTACGGATGCTGTATATATTTCATTTGACCAAGTACCAGTATTAGCCACAGGTAGCCCTAATAAGTTCTTTGATGGGATAGCCGCAGGAAAGATTATATTGCTCAACTTTAAAGGATGGTTAAAGCAGTGTGTAGAACAAAATAAATGTGGCACATATATTGATCCTGAAAAGCCTGAGGAGTTTTTCAGTATGATAAAAATGTATGTTGATAATAGTGATTTGCTGGAGAAAACTCAAGCCAATGCTAGAACGCTGGCAGAAACTGAGTTTAATAAAATTATACAGTTAAAGAGATTACAACAATTTTTAAGTTTATAACGTTGTTAATTATTGCTTATTGATTGATTTTCAAATGAATAGAAAGTTTTTGACGTGTGGATTGATGATGATGATTGGGGTGCTGTTCTGTACAGTGTCTTATGGCCAGGGTGATTCCACATTCGTAAAATCTTTTCCTAATAAGTTTAACATGAAAGTCTTTGGTAGTGATAAGATTTTAAGGGTTGACTTAAATAATAACGATAATTCATCAGTCCAATACTTTCCTAATAATCAAGGTGTGCTTGGTGTGGGGGTGTACATGTTTGATATAGGTTTGGAGTTTGCTGTTAAAGTTCCTGATTTTCTTCAGCGTGATGAAAAGCAATTTGGAGTAACTGATTTCACAGATTTTCAAGGGAATATTTACGGTCGTAAATGGTGTTTTGATATCACATATCAAAAATATAAAGGCTTTTACATAAATAACCCTGAAGTTATATTTCCTGACTTTAATAAAACCAGTATCTACCCTTATAGGGGTGATATGGCGGTGAAAAAGATTATTTTAAATGGAATACATATTTTTAATAATGATAAGTTTTCATTCAGGGCAGGTTATAACCAATCAGAAAGGCAAATTAAGAGTGCGGGTTCATTGCTAATGCTTACTTCCTTTAACCGTACTGAATTTAAGGCGGACTCAGCTTTGCTACCTATCCAGATAGAGCCAGAGTATGGTGTAGATGCTGGTTTTAAACAAGGAGATTTTAGTACCTTGTCATTTTTGCCTGGCTACGGTTATACGTATGTGAAAAAATACTTCTATGTTAATGTGAATGCTGCAGCAGGCATAGGTTTGCAATATCAGGAGTATGAGCTAGATCAAAAAGAGCAGAAAGACTTTGTATTGGAGTCTAAAGTAAACCTAAGGGCTTCTCTTGGCTACGACCATGATAACTTCTTTTTTGGTGCGGCAGCTATTTATGATAATGGCAGCATGAATTTACAAGATGCCACAATACAAAGTGCCAGTGGTAATTATAAGGTGTTCTTTGGGTATCGATTTGGTGAGTTCGGTGTTTTGAAAAAGTACAGTATTAGGCAGGCGCTTGAAGCTGTAGGATTATAAAAAAAATGATATCATAGCATCAGTAGCCATGATATCACTTCTTTACATTTCAATTTCTTCTCCAAATTTGTTTAAAAATTGGAATTCTGTTACTCCGAGGGAGGAGTCTTCAATCATTTTTATCCACTTAAAGTATTTCAAGAACCACTTTGTTCTTCTTGAAATAGCCCCTTGTGTGAAATATGCATAAATGAAAGGGTGTAAAACTATCGTGATTCCCTTGTCATTTTGCTTAGTCATTAAATGGTCTACAGTCCTTTCGATCTGATCAGACACTAAAATTGATGCATTTATTTTACCTGTTCCCTGACATGTAGGGCATAACTCACGTGTAGTAATGTTCATTTCAGGTCTTACCCTTTGGCGGGTAATTTGCATCAACCCAAATTTTGATAGAGGTAAAACTGTAAACTTAGATCTGTCACTCACCATTTCTTCTTTCATGGTTTTGTAGATCAGTTTTTTGTTTTCAGCCTTTTTCATGTCGATAAAATCGACAACTATTATACCTCCCATGTCCCTAAGCCTTAGCTGCCGGGCAATTTCTTTAGCGGCTTCTATATTTACAGATACTGCCGTGGCTTCCTGATCTTCTTCGCGATTAGACTTATTACCGCTATTAACGTCAATCACGTGCAGAGCTTCTGTATGCTCTACTATAAGATAGCCACCCCCTCTTAAGCTTACTGATTGGCCAAATGCAGATTTTATTTGGCGCTCAATACCAAAGTTTTCAAAGATCTTTGCTTTGCCATTATATAGTTTAACGATCTTCTCTTTATCGGGAGCTATAGTCTTAATATAAGACCTCACTTCATTGAGAATGTCTTTATCGTCAATGTATATACTGTCAAATGATTCATTTAAGACATCACGAAGTATTGCAGATGCCTTACTCATTTCGCCAATGACTTTTTCTCTTGGCTTGGCGGCTTTCAAGGATTTAATCCCTTCGTGCCAAATGTTTAAAAGATTTCTTAAATCTAAATCTAACTCCCTTACATCCTTACCTTCTGCTACAGTTCTAATAATGACACCGTAATTATCTGGTTTAATGGATGAAACTAGTCTTACTAGTCTTTTGCGTTCTTCACTGCTTGCTATTTTTTTAGAGATATTTACCGTATTAGAAAATGGTACAAGCACCAAATATCTCCCTGCTATTGACAACTCACAGGATAGCCGTGGCCCTTTGGTTGAGATGGGTTCTTTTACAACCTGAACAAGAATTTGCTGATTTTTGGAAATAACACTACTGATTTTTCCATGCTTGTCTATGTCAGGCTTTAAGCTGAATTTTTCCAGCTTACTAGACGTGTTCTTTTTGGAAAGCGCACGTTTTGTAAAATCATGTAGAGAACTGAATTTAGGACCAAGATCAAGATAATGTAGGAATGCATCTTTTTCGTAGCCTATATCTATAAAGGCTGCATTTAGCCCTTGCACAACTTTTTTAACTGTGCCGAGGTATATATCCCCTACATTAAATTGATTTCCATCTTCATCTTGATGGAATTCAACCAGGTTTTTGTCTTTTAAAAGGGCTATACGACATCCATTCTGAGTTGAATTTATTATTAATTCATTACTCAAAACTTTATATTTTGAAGTTAGTCATAACTAAATATGATGTGTATAAAAAAAATTATCCGACCCCAAATTCCATTTAGGGTCGGTTAAAAAAACCTAGTAAGATTATTTTTTCTTATGTCTGTTTTTTCTTAATCTCTTCTTTCTCTTGTGAGTAGCAATCTTATGTCTCTTTCTTTTCTTACCGCAAGGCATATCTTTAAAAGTTTATTTCCAACCTAAGTTGAAATGGTTAAACAATATTTTATTTAAGTTCTTCTAAATAAGAATCAACGGTGGCTTGCACCTCTGGGTCCTTACTTAGCGATTTTACTAATTCAAACTGCTCTTTAGCTTTCTCTCTATTGCCTGTTTCAAGGTAGCTCACTCCTAAGAAAAACTGTCCCTGCATATTTTCAGGGTATTTTTCTGTTAACTGACTAAACCTTTCTACAGCTTTGCCATATTGGTTAGACTGCATTGACAATACACCCAAATTGAAAATAGCATCTTCATTTTCTGGGTCTGCCTGAAGTATTTCTCTCAACATTGTAATCCCTTTCATAGGGTTTGATGTAGAAAGATGAGTCATAGCTACTTTGTTTTTAGCAGCTAAATTATCAGGCGATGCATCTAATACCTTATTTAAATATTCTCTGGCTTTTTCTCCCATTTCGGCTCTTTTTTGCGGGTTCATCGCAAACCCATAAGCCTCATAATAGGTGTTGCCAGCACGTAGCCAATTGGCTTCGTTTGGAATATTCTCAGCAATTATTTCAATGAACTTAGCTGCGCTATCGTATTTATTGATACTTAGATACAGCTCTGCCAAAGAGTCTGCAAAGATAGTATTTTTTTCATTAACATCACTATCGTTGATAGTAATCTTTAATTTATCAATTTTTTTCTGTATTTCAGCAGGCGTTTTTTGCGTGTGTACGTCTGTGAGATTTTCTTCTGAAGGGGTGTTACTGTGGGGGGTGTTTTCAGTAGCACTGTTCTCAGTTAATTTGTTATCTTCATTGTCTACAACAACTTTAGGTAGGCTAAAAATAATAACCACTAGCAGAACAGCGCTTACAAATAAAATTATCCGTGTTTTTAGCATTGCTATATGTTTAAAAATATAGGCAAAAATACAAGGATATTATTCAAATAGGAAAAAAAGAGGCTATTAGCTGTTAGCCTCTTTTACTTTATCACTGGTTTTAATTTTTTCAACAAATACTTTTGAAGGCTTAAAACTAGGAATGAAGTGTTCGTCAATAACTATAGCAGTGTTTTTGGATATATTTCTAGCGATTTTTTTCTTACGCTTTTTGTTTACGAAACTTCCGAAACCTCTTACATATATATTATTGCCCTCAGACATCGCATTTTTTACAATATTGAAAAATGCTTCTACGGTTACTGATACGTCTGACTTGTCAATTCCAGTCTTGTCTGATATTTCTGATATTACTTCTGCTTTTGTCACTTATTTATATGCTTTTGGGTTAACTAAAAATTACTTAAACTGTATATTGGCAGCAAATTTAGGGTGCATAGGGAGATATAAAAATTAAATATGTAAAAAATCTAACGCCCTATGTTTAGCCTAATAAGAGGAAAAATAGGTATTGTGAATAGTAAAGAATTTATAGAAGAAATCACGGATTGGTATAAAAATAATAAAAGAGATTTGCCTTGGCGTCATACTCGAGATCCGTTCAAAATATGGCTTTCAGAGATTATTTTGCAACAAACCAGAGTAGCTCAGGGCTTGCCTTATTATTTAAAATTTATAGAGGCCTTCGAAAGCGTTGAGGGGCTGGCAAATGCTGAAGAACAGGAGATTTTACGGCTATGGCAGGGGCTGGGATATTACTCAAGGGCCAGAAACTTACATAAGTGCGCAAAGGAAATTGTAAAAAATTGTAACAAAAACTTCCCTTCTGACTATGAAAACCTCTTGAAATTGCCCGGAATTGGTAAGTATACTGCTGCTGCTATTGCTTCTTTTTCTTATAAAGAAAAGGTGGCCGTGGTGGATGGAAATGTATATCGTGTGTTGTCCAGAGTATTCGGTATAGACGAAGATATTGCTAGTGGAAGGGGGCAGAGATTTTTTCAAAAATTTGCCAATGACTTAGTGCCTTCAAAAGACCCTGATATTTACAATCAGGCAATCATGGAATTTGGTGCACTGCAGTGTACACCCAAAAGTCCGGATTGTAGTAATTGTATATTTAACGTAGACTGCTATGCCAGACAGAATAAATTACAAAGTGATTTACCTGTGAAAACAAAAAAGGTGAAGGTAAAGGAGCGTTTCTTTAATTATTTTGTCTTTATTAATGAGGCCGGTCATGTACTGATGAAACAACGTTTTGGTAATGATATATGGAAAGGACTTTATGATTATCCTTTGCAAGAAACGGAGAGCTTTATTGATGCTCCTATTGAACTTATAGATTTTCCTTTGGTTCAGGGGATGAAATCGTTTATCGAATCAGTGGAAATAAGTGAAAGTTATAAACACGTACTTACACACAGAAAGATTTTTGCCAGATTTTTTGCACTGAAATTAAAATCTTCTGAAGAACTATATCATATTATTGAAAAAAATGAGCTGAGGTGGTACAGTGCCGAAGAAGTAGATGAATTGCCTAAGCCAGTTTTAGTTTCGCGCTATTTGAATGATGCTAATTTTTAGCTAGATTTAAGAAACATTCTTACTTTTGCTGAAAGTGTAAATTAATAATATGTCAGGAGTAAATAAAGTTATAATAGTAGGAAGATTAGGAAAAGATCCAGAAGTTAGGCATTTAGAAAGTGGCGCATCAGTAGCCAATTTCCCTGTGGCAACTTCTGAGACATATAAAGATAGACAAACAGGTGAGCGTAGAGAACAAACGGAGTGGCATAATGTAGTGCTCTGGCGTGGCCTTGCAGATATAGCTGATAAATACCTTAATAAGGGAGATATGATCTATATTGAGGGAAAACTACGTACACGATCTTGGGAAAAAGATGGAATAACTAGGTATACAACTGAAATTGTAGGAGATAATATGACCATGCTTGGATCTAAAGGCAGTGGTATGGAAGGAGGAAACAGTGGTGGTGGAATGTCATCAGGTGGAGCAATGGGCGGATCTTCTTCAAGCCAGTCTTCTGCTGATATTTCTATGGATGATGATACTGATGATCTTCCATTCTAATTTATTTTTTGTTAAATCTAGATAAGTAATTGGAAAGCATAGACGAACCTCCGAGTCAGATTTTATTAACTGCATTATTTAGCGAACAGGTGTGGGTATACCTTGCCAGTGGATTAACGCTGTTTATACTCATTGTTCTCTCAGCAATTATAAGTGGCTCAGAGGTAGCTTTTTTTTCATTGTCAGCAAAGGAAATTACTGATTGCAAAGAAAGCTCCCTCCCTTCTGATAAGCGGATAGTAACGCTTATAAAAAAACCTCAACAATTATTAGCTACCATTTTAATAGTTAACAATTTTGTTAATGTCGCCTTCGTAACTCTTTCTACGTTTGTGATGTGGGAAATTGTAGGCTCTAAAACTACTGAAGGTAAGGCTGTAGTAGTATTGACATTTGTAACTACGGTAGTTATTGTCTTTTTTGGAGAAATTTTACCCAAAGTATATGCTACTCCAAATAATCTACAGTTTGCCAGGTTAGCCTCATCTTTATTAAGAGTAGCTACAGCTATTTTTTCTCCTTTATCCATTGTGTTAATGTCTATATCTAATGTTATAGAAAAGAGGTTTCACAAAAAAGGGTATGATATATCAGTAGAAGAGCTTCATCATGCATTGGAGTTAACCACTACCGATGAGGAAACCACTGATGAGGAGAAAGACATTCTAAAGGGAATTGTAAATTTTGGTACGCTTTCAGTAAAGCAAGTGATGCGATCGAGAATGGACATTACTGCTTTTGATATTGAAATGGATTTCCATGAGCTTATGGATAAAATTAATAAATCAGGTTTTTCCAGAATACCTGTTTATGCAGAAACCATTGATAAAATTGAAGGTGTACTATATATAAAAGACCTACTGCCCTATGTGGATAATGATGAAAACTTCGAATGGAAGACATTATTAAGACAAGGGTTTTATGTGCCCGAAAATAAAAAAATTGATGCTTTGCTGAGAGATTTTCAGGAAAAGCGTGTGCACATGGCTATTGTAGTGGATGAGTACGGAGGCACTTCTGGGTTAATTACTTTAGAAGACATTATTGAAGAAATAGTAGGTGAAATTAATGATGAGTTTGATGATGATGATGTGGTTTATAGCCAAATGGATGATTTCACTTATGTGTTTGAAGGTAAAACCACATTAAACGATTTTTGTAAGATACTTGAAATAAATCCTCTTACTTTTGAAAAGGTAAAAGGAGAAAGTGAATCGCTGGGAGGGCTATTATTAGAAATAAATAATAAATTGCCTTCTGCTGGTGAAAAGATATATTTCGACCGCTACATATTTACAGTAGTAGCTGTAGATAATAAGAGAATAAAAAAAGTGCGTGTTTTAATAAAGGCAAATGAAGAAGAGGGCGAAACTACTGACTAGTTTATGTTTAGTTGGCTTTACAATGTTGTTAGGATGTGAAAATACCTATATTCCCAAACCCAAGGGATATAACAGGTTTGACTTGCCTCCTCATGAATATCAAACGCTGGCTGATACACTACCCTACTCTTTTGAGTTTTCAAAACATGCTAAAATTTTAAGAGATACTTCGTGGATTTCTGATCGTTTCTGGATTGAAATATATTATCCAGAGTATAAGGCAGATGTTAACATTACTTACAAAGTGGTGGATAACCTTGATTCTTTAAAGGGCTATCTTCACGATGCTTATTTCTTAACCGCTAAGCATCAGATTAAGGCTTCGGCTATTAACGAAACCATTACTAAAACACCTTTAGGCAAAACAGTAGTTTATGCTGAACTAGAAGGTGATGTGCCAAGCCAATTTCAGTTTTTTACTACCGATTCTGTTAAAAACTTCTTTAGAGGAGCATTATACTTTAATACAGAAGTTCAGAATGACTCCTTAAGACCAGCCATTGAATATGTAAAGTATGACATTGTGCATATGATGAATACATTAAAATGGAATGATAGGGTTAATATAGAATAAGCTCATTAATATAGTGGTGGTTTTTGTGCCGCTATGTTTTTGTTTTCATTAGCATATTCTTTTTTCGCATGCAACAAAGCTTCTTCGATACTAAAATAGAGTTCTTAAAAGGCGTTGGTCCGCAAAAGGCAACCCTTTTGAATAAAGAGCTAAATATATTTACCTATGGAGACTTGGTGCAACATTACCCTTTCCGGTACGAAGATAGAACCCAGTTTTATGATATTCGTGACCTGAATGGGAATATGCCCAATGTTCAGATAAAAGGACGAATCAGGCACATTGAAACTATTGGTGCGGCTCGTAAAAAAAGGCTGGTAGTTCATTTTAAGGACGATACTGGAGAGATAGAGTTAGTCTGGTTTAAGGGTATTGACTGGATTTTAAAAAAGCTACAGCCGGGAGTAGAATACTTAGTTTTTGGTAAGCCAAATACGTTTGGATCGAAAGTAAGTATTGCTCACCCAGAAATAGAATTGCTGGCTCAGCAGAAAGAAGGGGAAAGTTACCTGCACCCTGTTTATGCCACTACGGAGTTACTAAAGAAAAAATACCTTGACTCCAAGGCCATAAGTAAACTTCAAAGAACATTATTATTACAGGCTCAGGATAAAATTCATGAAACATTGCCTGATAATATTCGGTCTGATTACAAATTAGTATCGAAGAAACACGCTTTAATAAGCATACATTTTCCTAAAGACCATAATGGTTTACAAAAGTCATTATTTAGGTTAAAATTTGAAGAGCTATTTTATGTGCAGCTGAGGTTGTTAAAGCTGAAAATAGCTCGCTTTGATAAATTTAAAGGCGCTGTTTTTCACAATACAGAACTGCTCACACAGTTTTATAATGACTACCTCCCCTTTCCTTTAACTGGAGCTCAAAAGCGAGTGATTAAAGAGATATATGGAGACATGAAATCTGGTCAGCAGATGAACAGGTTGCTACAGGGCGATGTGGGAAGTGGTAAGACCATAGTGGCTTTTATTTGTATGTTGCTGGTGGTAGGTTCTGGTAGCCAGTGTGCTATGATGGCTCCTACCGAAATTTTGGCCACTCAGCATTATCAGGGACTAAAAGATTTTGCTGAGAAGATGGGCATTACCATAGCACTACTAACAGGCTCAACTAAAAAGAAAGAACGAAAAGTTATACATGAGGCACTGCTCAGCGGTGAACTCCATATTTTAGTAGGTACGCATGCTCTTCTTGAAGATGTAGTTCAGTTTAAATCTTTAGGATTAGCTGTGGTAGATGAGCAGCATCGTTTTGGTGTGGCTCAGCGCTCTAAATTATGGCAAAAAAATAAGTCATTTTACCCACATGTATTGGTAATGACTGCAACGCCAATTCCCAGAACATTAGCCATGACTCTGTATGGAGATTTGGATGTTTCGGTAATTGATGAGTTACCCGCTGGTAGAAAACCGATTAAAACCGTACATCGTTATGATGCCAATCGACTGCGTGTTAATGGTTTTATGAAAGAGCAACTGGACCTCGGCCGGCAAGTCTATGTTGTTTATCCTTTAATTGAGGAGTCTGAAAAGCTTGACTTAAAACACCTGATGGATGGCTACGAGAGCATTGAGCGTGCTTTTCCGGGGGTGCAAATTAGTGTGGTGCATGGTAAAATGAAGCCGGATGCTAAGGATTTTGAGATGCAGCGTTTCTTAAATAAAGAGACAAAAATTATGGTGGCTACCACAGTAATTGAAGTGGGGGTAAATGTGCCAAATGCCTCGGTAATGGTTATTGAAAATGCCGAGCGATTTGGTTTAGCTCAGCTACACCAGTTGCGTGGGCGGGTAGGCCGAGGAGCCGAACAATCTTATTGTATCTTAATGACTGATTATAAGCTCAGTAAAGACGGGCGAGTGAGAATTGATACTATGGTAAGAACTAATAATGGTTTTGAAATAGCAGACATGGATTTGAAATTGAGAGGGCCAGGAGATTTAATGGGGACACAGCAAAGTGGGGTGCTCGATCTCTTAATAGCAGACTTAGGCAAAGATGGAGCTATCTTGCAGGCTGCTAGAGACGCGGCTTCAGCATTGCTAAATGCTGACCCTGAACTTTCAAAACCAGAAAATAGAAATATTAAAAGGCAGGTTGATTCCATGAAAAAAATGGCTATCAACTGGAGTAGAATTAGCTAATATTCTAAATAGATTATAAATATTATCTTTGTATTTCAATATAAAAAGATCAACTAAATGCGACAAAAAATAGTAGCAGGAAACTGGAAAATGAATAATACTTTAGGCGAAGGTTTAAAGTTGACTTCAGAAATAGTAAATATGGTCAATGATGAGGTAAGTGGTGATGTGAAAGTGATTTTAGCACCTCCGTTTCCTTATTTGACAAAAGTAGAAGGTTTGGTGAAAGATGCAGAGAAAATTTCTGTAGCAGCACAAAACTGTAACGAAAATGAAAGCGGTGCATATACTGGTGAAATTGCCGCGCCTATGATTGCTTCAGTAGGAGCTGAATATGTTATTTTGGGGCATAGCGAAAGAAGAGAATATTTTGCTGAGACCAATGAGCAGTTAGCCAAAAAAGTAGATATCGTACTGAAAAATGGTCTTAAGCCAATTTTTTGCTGTGGAGAATCTCTTGAAGTTAGAGAAAATGGTTTATTCAAGGAGTTTGTTAGCAATCAAATAGAAGAGAGCCTTTTTCATTTGCACGAAGATGAGTTGAAGAAAGTAGTAATAGCTTACGAACCCATCTGGGCTATAGGAACAGGAAAAACAGCATCTACAGATCAAGCTCAAGAAATGCATGCTGTAATTCGTGAATTATTGGCAGAAAGATATGGTGCTGATGTGGCAGAGAGCATTTCTATTTTATACGGAGGTAGCTGTAAGCCAGGTAATGCTCCTGAATTATTTGCTTGTAAAGATGTAGACGGAGGACTTATTGGTGGTGCATCATTAAAGTCTCGCGATTTCTTAGATATTATTAAGTCGTTTTAAGCGTAGATGGGAAGAGGAGCAGACTTTATAGGGGTTAGATTTGTTTGTGAAGAACCCTTTACTGAAATATTAGTAGCTGAGCTCGGTGAGCTCGGCTATAATTCCATGATGGAGACTGAAGATGGAATAGAAGGTTATATTGATAAGGATGATTTCATTGAAAACGATGTTAAAGAGTTACTAGAGCGTTATCAGTCCGTGGCCAATATTACCTACTCTTGGGAACAAGTAGTAAGTCGAAATTGGAATGAAGAGTGGGAGAAGAATTACGATCCTATAAATGTGGATGGTCAATGTTTAGTAAGAGCAACCTTTCATCAACCAGATCCTTCTTTTCCTTATGAAATTATTATAAACCCCAGAATGTCTTTTGGAACAGGCCACCATGCCACTACTTACCTAATGCTTAAAACGCAGATGGAAATAGACCACAAAGGCAAGCGAGTTTTAGATGCGGGTTGTGGTACAGCAATTTTGGCCGTGATGGCTGCAAAATTAGGTGCAGAGGAGATACTTGGATACGATAATAATTCTTGGAGTACTGATAATGCTCCTGAAAATGTAGAGCTTAATGGCTGTACAAATATTACCATTCAGGAGGGAATCATATCCACTATAGATATCGAGGGAGAATATGATATTATATTGGCAAATATTAATAAAAATGTTCTTCTTGAAGAGGTAAGTGAATATGTGAAATACCTTAAACCTGAAGGGTATTTAGTGTTGAGTGGGTTTTATGAACACGATAGCGATGATATATTAAACGTTGCAGTGCAAAGTGGATTGAAAGAGATGGGCCGAAAAGAAAGAAATAACTGGATGGCTATCAAATTTCAAAAAACTCAATAATCGTTAATTTTTTTAAATCAGTTCGTGTTACTAATATCATTCATAAATGTATTGCTTTCAGTATATTACAGTTCTGAGTAGATATAATCAAATATGTGGATAAGAGTGCGTTACCTGTTGTTTGTGGCTTTATTTATCAGTTTCAATGTTTTTTCTCAAAATCAAACTGAAGAAGTAAGTCAGGATACTTTGAGAAATTTGTTGAACGATGCAAATGCCAAACAAGTACTTGGAATAAGTAATGAGTTTCAAATGGCTTGGGTGAAACTTCCTGCTGATCAGCAAGATAAAATCATTAAACAGGTAGCTCTCATTTTAAATACCCCTACCATTAATAAGCAAACACGAACTGCTTATTTTGATGCTGTGGCACAAGGAGCTAATGCATCTCAAGAAGGTTTGACGCATATGTCAAACTATATAGAGGTTACCAATAAAGTTTTGGAACACTACTCTCCGGCCCAAATCCTCAGTTATTTTGAAAAAATGAATGTTTTTTTCAAAGAGCGTAGTCTTTTTTATGCCAACTCTAACAAACTACGGGTGGTTGGTGGTAATTATACCCTTGAATACGTAGAGCTGGCAGAACCTGAGCCAGACATCATTTATACAGAGCCTGAAGTAGAAGAGGAAGAATCTGACGATTATTTTGATGATTGGGATGATGAGCCTACAGATGATGATTGGAATACCGAATGGGAAGATGAACCTGAAGATGATTATCTGGAAGATGAACAAATGGTGGATGCCATTAGAGGTGAGGTAGATATGCCAATAATAGAGGGGCCTGTAATAAAATTTACTGATATTGAACTCAACTTTGTAACTCCTTATGATTCTGTTTTTGTTCAGTCTACTGCAGGTACATTTGCGCTAATACCCGGACAGTTTATCGGGGATGGGGGGCGTTTTGATTGGAGCATGGCTGGGCTAAGTGCAGATTCTGTTTATGCAGAATTTAACCAATATGCTTTAGATGTACGCAAGCCTATACTGAAGGTGGAGGGTGCCAAGCTTAATTATAAAGGTAAACTTAAAGAACCTGTAGAAGGAGTTTTTGAATATAGAAGTTCAAAGCACGATACCACTACTGACGCTCATTACCCTAAGTTTATATCTTATTATAATAATATTATTCTCAATAGCTGGGGGCCAGACATGAGTTATATGGGTGGTTTTTCTATGAATGGAAGCAAAATAAATAGCGCCTCCATTATGGACGGGGAGGCTATTATATATGCCAATCATAATGATGAGCGTAGATTTAAAGCGCGTTCACACCTCTTTAATTTTGAAGATTCTGTGGTAACAGCTAAGCGAGCTGCAATAGTCATATACCAAGGTATGGACTCTATTCATCACCCGGCAGTACGCTTTAGGTATGATTATAAGAATAAGAACCTTGTACTACAAAAAGATAAGGGCGGTTTTAGAAATACCGCTTTTACAGCTACATATTTTAATATAGATTTTACTGCAGATATAATCAGGTGGGACTTAAACTCAGATAGTTTAAATGCTTCAATAATGGATGCTCGTAGAATTGTACCTGCCTATTTTGAGTCTACGGACCATTATAATTATGAAGATTACCGTGGGTTAGGAGATGACATTTACCCATTTAACCCCTTAGCAATTGTAGTTTCTTATTCTCAGAAAAAACATGTTCAGGAGTTTTATATCGATGAACTAGCCAGATATACTAAAAGGGACACCAAGGTGCTCAACGGTGCTATGATGTTTTTGGCCCAGAAAGGATTGATTGGTTATGATGCTAAGAAGGGCTACGTAACCATGAAAAGCAAAGCGAGGCACTTATATAACTCTAGGTTTGGACGAAAAGATTATGATAACATAATAATTACTTCAGTAATACATAATGAGCCTAACAGTACTATCAACTTTGCTGATAACTATATGAAAGTTAGAGGAGTAGAGTTTTTTAAAGTAAGTGATTCTTTAAATGTGGTTATTGAACCTGATAGCAGTGAGATTACTATTCAAAAGGACAGAGGAATTTTATTTAATGGAAAAATTACTGCCGGTAATTTTGAATACACCGGTACGGATTTCCGATTTAAGTATGATAGCTTTCTTATTAATATGGATAAGATTAACTCTATCCAGTTTTACGTTCAGGAAGAGAACAGCCGTGGAGTAAAACTCAGAAAGAAGGTAGATAATAATATGGTGGCCGTTCCTGAAGATTCATTAGGAGATGACTCGGGTGCTACATTGGGTACATTATATATTAATAGACCTAATAATAAATCTAGCAAAATAAGAGATACTAATTACCCTAAGTTTAATGCTGGGCAAGGTGCTGTAGTATATTTTGACAAGCAAGATGTACTAGGAGGTGCCTATAATAGAGCATTGAAATTTGAAGTTCCACCCTTTGATATTGATAGTTTGGGAGGTGAAGACCCTTCTTCTATTGAGTTTGAAGGTAAGTTTCAGTCAGGAGGTATATTTCCTGAATTTGAAGAGCGGCTCGGGATCATGAAAGATAACTCCATGGGTTTTGAGCATAATGTTCCTTCGGAAGGGTACCAGCTTTATCATCAGGATGCAAAATTTTATAACCACCTGAAGCTTGATAAAAAGGGATTGCAGGGTAACGGTAAAGTAGAGCATTATACTAGTGATTTAGTAGCTGAGGAATTTATCTTTTACCCTGATTCTGTGGTGACTCAAAATGGTGATTATATGGACACCAAAGAAATGGAGCATAATGGTGTTATATACCCGCAGTTTTCTGCTAAGAATTATAAAATGAAGTGGCTGCCACTTCAGGATAGTATGCACATTAGTAATAACGATGCACCGCTTGATTTTTATAATGAAACCGCTTCATTAGATGGGACAGCCACAGTTACAGGAACCGGTGTTTATGGTAAAGGACTTTTGGATACTAGGCATTCTGAGGCAAAATCAGATAATATTAACTTTCAACATGATCGTTTTTCAGCTCGTCATGCAGATTTTAAACTAAAATCTGATAACCCAGAAAAACCTGCAATGGCGGCTAATGATGTGCTCATTAGGTTTAATTTGGCCGAGAACTATGCTGTTATAAGACCAGAGGTTGAAGGAGAGGCGGCATTAGAATTTCCTTATGCTCAGTTTAAAACATCAATAACAGAAGCAAGGTGGGATTTAAATGAAGAAAAAATTACCATGAAGAAGCCTGATGATGTGCCTTTGGAGAGTTCTTACTTTTATACCACCAGAAAAGAACTAGACTCTTTAAGGTTTAATGCTACGGAGGCCGTCTATGATATTAAAACATCTGACCTAAAGGTGAGTGGTATACCTTATATTGTGGTGGCAGATGCTAAAATCACACCAGATAATAACGAAGTGTTGATCTTAGAAAATTCTAAAATAGGCACCCTTACTAATACAACAATAGTTTTGGATACCTTAAATGGTTACCACACCCTTACGGATGGGGTAATTGATATTATTTCTAGAAATGAGTTTACCGGCTATGCCACATATAGTTTCGTAAATGCATTGAATGATACAGTGCCAGTAAGAATGGAAAACTTCCACCTAGAAGAGATTCCCGTTAAATCTGGTAGAAGAAAAGAAGTTTTAGAAAAACATACCGTGGCCAATGGTTCGGTAGGTGAAGAGCAAAATATCATTATCTCACCAGGAATGTTTTATAAAGGTGATATGATTCTATATGCTCACCGACCTGGTATGGAGCTTAGTGGATACATTAAATTGGATATTCACGAGGCAGGATACAATACTTGGATAGAGCACACTAGTACTGGAGAGCAAAAAGAAGTAATGATTGACTTCTCTAATGGAATTACCGAGGAAGGGCATATACTTGATGCTGGTATCATTTCTTCAATAGAAGATAATAGTCTGTACAATATATTTATTGAGGACAAACGTATTGAAGATGACGAATACTTTTTCAAGCCATCAGGTTTGCTTTTTTATAATAAGGAGAAGAACGAGTACGAAATAGCTGATACTAGCAAAGTTTCTGGAAACACTTTGGCTGGTCGTGTATATGCATATAATCAGGATACTAAAGATGTAAGGTTCGAAGGCCCTGCAACATTCATTAAGCCAACAGAGGATTTTGTGTTGAATAGTGCTGTGCTGGGTTCTGGTAATATGGATGAAGAGAAATTTGATCTTAATGCTTTAATGACTATCAACTTTGCTCCCGTTCCTAACCAGGCATTTGAAATTATGGCTGCGGATATTACCGATGTTATTACAAATTTAGGTGCGCCCGAAGGCCTTGGAGATCAGACAGAGTTGCTGTATAAATTAGCCGAAATTATAGGAGAGCGAGCTACCAGAGAGTATGAAAAACTGTCAAAGGAAGAACATGTGAATTTGGGTGGATTTGCTAAGGAGACTAGTACTCAAATGATGTTTTCTAATATTGATATGAAGTGGTCGCCAGAATATACCTGCTTTTACAGTGAAGGGAACTTGGGGCTTTCTAATATTTTACGAACAAATATTAATGCATCTCTAGAAGGATTTATGGAAGTAGGAAAAACCATTGATGGATTTCCGTTATTTAATTTATTTGTCAAAGCCTCCCCTGCATCTTGGTTCTTTTTTAGTTATGAAGATAACCAGTTGCTAGTTTACAGTTCTAATAACACTATCAATGAGGTCATAAACAAGAAAAGTAATGGTGCTAAAGCCAAAATAGGCGAATTAGTATTTGCTCCTGCTGATGAAACTGAAACTTTGAATTTTATAAACCGCTTTAGGTTGCAGTATTATGGCATCGATGATGTGTACAGTTTAGATGCAGAAATAGAGCAAGATGAAGTAGACTTGCCAGCTGATGGATTTGGTGGAGTAAGTGAACCTGAGGAGTCTTCTGATGACGATGATGGTTTTTAACCAGATTTTGGCAGCTCGATTTTTTTTATATCTTTGAACTTATACGTTAGAAAGTGAGTTTTATAGAACTTGCTTTAATTTTAAACCAAACTTTATAATATGATTGCAGCAATAGCTATAGGATTAATTTTGTCGTATTTCCTTGGATCCGTTCCCTCAGCAGTTTGGCTTGGTAAAGCTATTCATGGGGTTGATGTAAGAGAGCATGGCAGTGGTAATCCTGGAGCTACAAATACATTTCGAGTTTTAGGTAAAAGAGCGGGAATTATAGTAATGCTTGCAGACATAGCAAAAGGTATGGCTGCAACTTCATTAGCTGTGATTCTGATGAATTTGCAATTTATAGAAGCGCAAAACCTTGTAACATATAAACTTGTATTTGGAGTTGTAGCAGTAGTTGGGCACATATTCTCCGTATTTTTGAATTTTAAAGGAGGTAAAGGCGTAGCTACACTGTTAGGAATGATGATTGGCATTCAATACGAAGTAGCACTAGTTTGCATTGTGGTGTTTTTAATCACTCTACTCGTATCTAAGTACGTGTCGTTGTCATCTATTATAGGAGCGCTATCATTTCCTACACTATTACTATTTGTACCTAGGTTCAAAACTAATGAACCCTTGTTGGTTATATTCGGATTCTTCTTATTCATAGTAATTGTTTGGACTCACAACAAAAACATTAGGAGGATAATGGAAGGTGAAGAGAGTAAAACCTATCTGATTAAATCTCAAAAGAGAGACGATTAACATCATTCTAATCATAAGATATTGAAAGGCTGTCCATTAAGGATAGCCTTTTTTGTTTAGTAGTGATTTGTCTCTATAGGATATTGCGTAATAAATAGCTGGTTTTTTACTGAAAATGCATTTAATATATTGCTAAACGCTTTTTGTGTGAAATAAAATTTTCCACATAATGAAATTGCGTTTAAATTTAATCTAACTAATATTTATACTATTAAAATTGTTACTTGAATACAATTAAATTGTATTTAATGCTACTTATGCTTTACTCAATCGATTGATTATCAATCGATTGCAAAAAAAATAAAGGTTAAAATTTTAATCAATTTCTGTTTCTTTTTATAAATTGGTTGCTGCCTTAGATTAAATTTTAACCGAACAAAGCAAAATGAGAAAGATTTTACTAGTTAATCTATTTCTGATTTTTGCACTCTGCTCTGCAGAGCTGCAAGCTCAGTCTAGAACAGTCTCCGGTAAGGTTTCCTCCATTGAGGATGGATCACCTTTGCCTGGGGTTAATGTTATTTTGAAGGGAACTTCTAAAGGAACAGTTACTGATATTAATGGTAGCTATAGTTTAAGTGTTGATGGAGAAAAAACATTGGTTTTTTCCTTTATTGGACTAGCCACTGAAGAAGTTCAGGTAGGCAGCAGATCTGTTATTGATGTACAGATGTCTGCTGATGTGCAGCAATTGGGCGAAGTAGTAATTACTGCTGGTGGCCAAGAAGCTCGTAAAAAGGAAATGGGCTATAATTCCATGACCTTAAAAACGGATGAGTTGACAGTAGCGAAACCTGTGAATGCCGCTCAAGGACTTACAGGAAAAGTAGCGGGACTGCAAATAAACACTACTACAAGTGGTGTAAACCCTAACGTAAGGGTTGTTTTAAGAGGAAACCGCTCTTTAACGGGTAATAACGAAGCTTTAATTGTTATTGATAATGTAATTGTTCCTAATGATGTGCTAGGTACTTTAAATCCTCAAGATATTGAAGAGATGACAGTACTTAACGGGTCAAGTGCAGCGGCAATATATGGTTCTGCTGCTACCAATGGAGCTTTAATTATTACTACTAAGAAAGGTTCTTCAGGAAAACCTAAAGTAACCTTATCACACACGGTTAACCTAGAAAAGGTTAGTTTCTACCCTGAAATGCAAAATCAGTTTGGTTCTGGTTATGCTGGTGGTTACCCTCATCAATATGTTGCTTATGAAAACCAACAATACGGACCTGCATTTGATGGTTCTATGGTGCAAATAGGAAAGCCGTTGGAAAATGGAGATGTGCAAATGGTTCCTTATTCTCCTACTGATGCTAAAAAAGACTTCTGGGAGACAGGTGTTACTAACCAAACGGATTTCTCTATTTCTGGAGGTTCTGAGAAGTCAACACAATATCTATCGGTTCAATATCTAAAAAATAACGGTACTA
This sequence comes from Fulvivirga sp. AWR4_260, assembly GCF_056158185.1. Classification (NCBI taxonomy): domain Bacteria; kingdom Pseudomonadati; phylum Bacteroidota; class Cytophagia; order Cytophagales; family Fulvivirgaceae; genus Fulvivirga; species Fulvivirga sp. AWR4_260. The sequence goes on along the minus strand of NZ_JBSWSU010000001.1, from coordinate 899,584 downwards.
CCCCTGAAGATGAGTATACTCGAGCTTCATTTAGGTTAAATGGTACTCAAGAAATGGGCGATAATTTTGAGGTTACTTATAATGCAAATTATATCAGAAACAAATACGATATAACAACTGCAACATCTTCTATCTACGATAACTTGTTGCAAACTCCAGCTCATATTCCCTTAACAGACTATGAAGATTGGGAAAATAATGAGTTTGCTAACCCTGATGGATATTACAATGCTTATTATGATAACCCATACTGGACTATTGATAATAACAGAGAAAAAAGACAAGACAACTATTTTATAGGAAATCTTCAGTTAGATTACAACCCTTTAAAGTGGTTAGACTTAACTTACAGAATTGGTGTTACCTCTCGTACAAGAACTGCTAAGTTTGAATTTGGCAAGTTTACATTCTCTGATTACACCAAAGAAAATTGGACTAGTAAAACAGACATTGTTGGTGGAGTAAATGACAATAGTTTTTCATCTACTCAGGTATTATCCGATTTACAGGCTCATTTTAAAAAGTCTGTTGGAGATGACTGGTTCTTCGGTCTATTAGTAGGTAATCAGGTAAGAATAAATCAGTCTAAAGCTATAAGCATTGGTGGAACTGGTATTGCAACGCCTGGCTTATATAACATCAGTAATAGGTTGGGACAACCATCGGCAGCAGAAGGTAATTACGAAGCGAGACAAGTGGGAACTTATGGTCAGTTCAAAATTGGATTTAGAGACTATTTATTCTTAGAGGCAACAGGCCGAAATGACTGGGTTTCTATATTAGCGCCAGAGAATAGATCATTTTTCTACCCTGCAGTTAATGCATCATTCGTAGCTACTGATGCCATAGGAGCATTGCAGTCTAGCAATGTATTGGATTTACTAAAGCTAAGAGCTGGCTGGTCAAAAGTAGGCCAGGTTAACTTAGGTGATAGTGAAACAGACTTCGGAGCTTACGCTTTACAGGCTACATTTGGACCATCTAATGGCTTTCCATATGGAAGTTTGCCTGGGTACACTGTGGGGAACAGAATTGTTTCACCAAGTTTAAAGCCTGAGATTACAAAAGGCATAGAAGTAGGTACTGATTTCACATTGCTAGATGGAAGAATTGATGGTAGTTTAACTTACTATAAAACTAATACTACTGACCAAACAGTGCCTACAGGGGTAAGTACTTCTACTGGATATAGCAGCTACTTGCAAAATACAGGTGAGGTGAGTAATCAGGGAGTGGAAACACGTTTAACTGTAGGTGCCTACAGATCAGATAATGTAGAGGTTTCTTTTAGTGGTAATTATACTTATAATAACAATAAGGTAGAATCAATTAGTAGTGACTTAAGTCGACTGCAATTATCTTCTGGAGGACAGGCTCAAGTTTACGCTGTGGAGGGAGAATCGTTCCCAGTGCTGATAGGTACTGTTTATGAAAGAGATGATCAGGGAAGAATTATTGTAGATGCCGAAACAGGATATCCGTCTGCTTCTTCTACCCCGGTTAATTTAGGTAATACAGCTCCGAAGCACAGATTAGGTTTAACTGGTGAAGTAAAATATAAGCAATTCTCATTCTCAGTTTTATTTGAATATAGAGGTGGTTATAACATTCTGTATAACGGAGGAAGCAGTTATGACTTCTCTGGTTCATCAATCACAACAGCTTATTTTAATAGAGAAAGATTCGTGATTCCTAACTCTTCTTACGAAGACCCAGAAAACCCAGGAACTTATATTGAGAACACCAATATCACAGTTGAAGATGGTGGGTCAACTTTCTGGACTAGCGGTAGCTATAGAAGAAATATAGCTGAGAACTATGTAGTATCAGGTGATTATTGGAAGTTAAGAGAAGTGGCTATAAGATATACTTTCCCTTCTGCATTATTAAAAAAGACAAATTTTATAGAAAGTGCCAGCTTAACGCTACAAGGAAGAAACTTGTTTTTGTGGACTCCTAAATCCAACATTTATACAGACCCTGATTTTAACTTTAGTGATGGCAATGCTATAGGTATAGTTACGCTTTCTGCAACTCCGCCTACAAGATTTTATGGAGCTACTTTATCACTAACATTCTAAATGAGATTTTACTGATGAAAAAACTTAAATATATAATTTATGGAGTTCTGCTGATGGCAGTTACTTCCTGCGATGATTTTCTTGGGGATAATGAAAACCCAAACACTCCAACAGAGGCTTCACCAAATATTGTATTACCTAATGCATTAACTAGTACAGCTTCAGTAGTACGATCAATGAATTCTGCTGCAGGTTGGGTAATAGGTAATACCGTAAATGCTGGTGGTTTTGGTGGTTGGGGTGACGTTGTATATTATAACTATACAACAGGTAGTCATTCTGGGCAATGGGCCAGTGTGTATGATGATCTTAATAACTATAAATATATTCTAACACAATCAGAAGGAGAGCCAACACTAGCTTACTATCAGGGAGTGGCAATGATAATGATGGCTTATGATTATCAAATGTTAGTGGATTTTTATGGTGATGTACCTTATACCGATGCACTACAGGGAGTAGATAATTTGTCTCCTGCTTATACAGGACAAGAGGAAGTGTATCAAGACTTGGTTTTAAATTTAAATGAGGCTATTGAAATTCTTACAACTTCTGAGAGTGCTAATTCAATAGATGGAGTTGATGTGATTTTTAACGGGAATGTTAAAAAGTGGGCTCAGTTTGCTAATACACTTAAATTGAGGATGCTGATGAGGATGTCGGATGCAGCTGGCTTGTCATCATTTGTAGATATGCAATTTCAAAATTTCGATCTTTCTTTAGGTTTTATAGAAGACGATGTGCTCGTTAATCCGGGTTATGGGGCAGTAAATGGTCAACAAAACCCATACTGGGAAGCTTATGTACAAAATGCATCAGGTACAGCATCAAGCTCTGGAAGATCACAAATTCCTAGTATTTATATTTTTAGTTTCTATGATGGGACTAGAATTGATGATGCAGGAAGAGGTCAAGTTATTTATAGAGATTTTGATGACACGCCTGTAGGGCAGTTAGGAGAATTGACAGATAACCCTAACGCACCATCTTCTCCTAATCCAGCTTGGCTTATGACAAAAGAGGATGAAGTTCCCGAGAGTGATAGAGTAGGTGTGCTGAAAGGTGCTAACGCTGGTTCTCCTTTAATGCTTGTTGCAGAGGCAAAATTCTTAGAAGCTGAAGCGATACTCGAAAATAAATTGGCTATAGGTGGATCTGTGAAAGATGCGTTTAACGAAGGAATAAAATCTTCTTTCAAATACTTGTATAAAAACTCTTCAAATTCTGTACCTGCTAGATACAATATAGATTCATTATATGATGATTACTTAACGGCAAATGCATCTAATGTATTAGTAAATATAGATTCAGCAATTACTGCAGATCAAAAATTGGAAGCCATAATTACTCAGAAATATATAGCTCTTAATTTTGTTCATGCACAAGAGGCGTGGTCTGAGTTTAGAAGAACTGGTTATCCTTCTATTTCTGAAGGTTCAACCAATGCAGAGGAAACATTTGCTTCAATATTATCTACTTCTACTAGGGAAGATAAGCTTCCAATAAGGTTTTTATACCCTGATACGGAATTTCAATTGAATGGAGCTAATGTTCCTCCGGGCATTAATCAATTTACTTCTGCAATATTTTTTCAGAAAAACTAACCTCTAAACGCATTGATGGATATGAAAAAAATAAGATTAAAATATTTAATGGTTTTATTAGGGGTGACAAGTGTTATTACATCTTGTTTAGATGAAGACCCCTTCGTAGATCCTGCCGATACTGAAGGCATAATTGAGCTTTTTGATATAGGCAAAATTGAGACTAATCCGGGGGGAAGTAGTTTGCCTCATGCTTATCTGAATTCTTATGATATCGTAGAAGAAGGCGATTCATTAGGTATTATAGTTAGTTATTCAGGGGCTTATTCCGCTCCGGAAGATTTAACTATAACTCTAATAGAGGATGATAGTTTATTGGCTCAGTATAATAGAGATAATGAAACAAGCTATGTGAAATTGCCTGATAGCTTGTATGCATTGCCAGCAGGAGGGTATAACTTTAGAATTCCTAAGGGTGAGAAAAAGGCATCTATATCTATTTGGGTTGATGCATTTAATTTTGATCCTAGTGTTACGTACGCGTTGCCTTTGGTGATTGAATCAGCATCACAAGGCACAATAAGTGGTAACTTTAATAAATCACTTTACCTAGTGAATGTTAAAAACAAATATGATGGTATCTATAAGCTGAGATTTTACTTTCAGACTACCAGATCTGGGTTGGATACCACTCAAGTTTGGGAGTGGCCTGGAGATGTTCAATTAAGAACTACGGGTGCTAATACAGTAGACTTATTTGATGATTGGGGATATGAAGAGTTTTATCATCCAATCAGAACTAGTGCTGGTGGGTGGTCTGCCTACGGGTCTGCCTCACCTAAATTTGCTTTTGATTTAGAAACTGATAAGGTAATATCCGTATCTAACCATTGGTTGAATCCATCTAATGGACGTGATTTTACAATAGATGATCCAACAGTGACAAAAGAGTCATATTTTGAGGAATCAACTCATAATGTTTATGCTCAATTTGTAATGACACAATCAGGATATCCGAATGTTAATATTACCGATTCATTAATATATGTAGGTCCTCGTTAGTTGTAACTAACTATTTATAAGACAGCCAGCGCGAGAGTGCTGGCTGTTTTTTTATGCTTTTACCAATTGCAGCAAGCTGTCTATGTACTCTCTGTGGTTAGATAGCCTAGGTACTTTATTTTGGCCTCCTAGCTTTCCTCTTTGTTTCATCCAATTATAAAAAGTACCCATTTCTGCGCTATGTATTATTGGGCGAAGTAGAGCCATATCTTGATACCTCTTGGCATCATAATCTGAGTTAATCTCTCTTAGTTTATCATCTAAATATTGGGTGAATTCTTCCATATCATTAGGTGTGGTCTTAAATTCTATAACCCATTCATGTCCGCCTTTATTTCCTTCATCGAAGTAGATGGGAGCTGCAGTGAAATTATCGATGATTGCATTTGTTTTCTTACAGGCATATGCAATGGCCTGCTCGGCATTCTCAATAATTAACTCTTCTCCAAAAGCATTAATAAAATGCTTTGTCCTTCCTGATATTTTAATTCTATAGGGGGATGTAGAAGTAAACTTTACCGTGTCTCCAATATTATACCTCCATAGGCCTGCGTTAGTAGTGATAAGCATAGCGTAATTCTTTCCTACCTCTACTTGGTCTAAGCTTAATGTAGTAGGGTTTTCTTGTCCATACTCATCAAAAGGAATAAACTCATAGAATATGCCATAGTCTAACATTAATAGTAGCTCATCAGAATCTTTTTGGTCCTGAATTCCAAAGAACCCTTCTGATGCATTGTATGTTTCCAAATAGTTCATGTCTGAACTCGGGATAAGCTTCTTAAACAGCTCTCTATATGGAGTGAATGAAACTGCACCGTGAAAAAAGACTTCTAGGTTAGGCCATACCTCCAGTATGTTTTCTGTTTGCTTCAGTTCTAAAACCCGTTGAATTAAAAGTATTGTCCATGTTGGAACCCCCACTAAGTTGGTCACATTTTCTTCAGCTGTAATTGCCGCCATCTTTTCAATCTTTTCTTCCCACTTGTCCATCAAGGCTACCTCTAGCTTTGGAGTTCTTATTAACTGAGCCCATAGCGGTAAATTTTTCATTATTACGGCAGAAACATCCCCGTAATATGAATTGGCCTTTGGGTCATAATTATTGATTTGATGGCTACCTCCTATCGTAAGACCTTTACCTGTAAACATTCGAGTTTCAGGATAATTATTAACGTAGATGGATATCAGGTCTTTACCTCCTTTAAAGTGACAGTCTTCCAATGCTTCTTGCGAAACAGGGATGAATTTACTTCGGGCATTGGTGGTTCCCGAAGATTTTGCAAACCATGTGGTTTCTGTAGGCCATAGCACATTTTGTTCGCCACGCATTACTTTATCTACATATGGGAATAGCTCTTCGTATGTGTGCGTAGGAACTCTTTCTTTATATTGACTATAGCTCTTTATTTCATTAAAATGATAGCTTTTGCCAAAGCTTGTGTTTTTAGCCTGATCAATTAGTTTTTTTAATAACTCGGCCTGTACATCATGAGGGTATTTGATGAAAAGCTCTATATCATGTATTCGCTTTTTCATCACCCATGTTAATATGGAGTTTAGTATGTCCAATTTCTGGTTAGTTTTAGTAGTAGGTTATTACCTTAAAAATAAGAAATTAGGCACTGTAAAAGTTATGGATTAAACCTTTCTTTTTAATTCAAAATGCTGACCAAGGTATACTCTTCTTACCTGCTCATCGGCAGCCAAGTCTTCTGCAGAACCTGCTTTTAATAGTTTACCTTCAAACATAAGGTAGGCCCTATCAGTGATAGATAACGTTTCATTTACGTTGTGGTCGGTAATGAGAATACCTATATTTTTCTTTTTTAGCTGTGCTACAATGGTCTGTATCTCTTCTACCGCAATAGGGTCTACACCGGCAAATGGCTCATCTAACAGCACAAATTTAGGGTCTACAGCCAATGCACGAGCGATTTCTGTTCTTCGCCTCTCCCCTCCAGATAATACCATGCCTAAGTTTTTGCGCACATGTGTTAAGCTGAATTCTTCTAGTAAAGCTTCGCATTTTTCTTTCTGCTGGGCTTTAGAAATATTGAGCATTTCTAATACTGCTAAAATATTTTCTTCAACAGTTAATTTTCTAAATACCGATGCTTCTTGCGCCAGATAACCGATCCCTAATTTAGCCCTGCGGTACATAGGGAGTTCCGTAATGTTGTCATCTTCTAAGTAAATGTTGCCCTCATTAGGTTTAATGAGCCCCACAATCATGTAGAAAGTTGTTGTTTTTCCTGCTCCATTTGGACCGAGTAAACCTACAATCTCTCCTTGTTCTACTTTAACAGAAACATTATTAACAACAGTACGTTTCTTATATTTTTTAATCAGATTATCTGCACGTAATATCATAAATACAAAATTAACTATTCAAACTTTATATCTCTTAATTTTAATTGAATAGACTTTCGTCCCATGTAATTATTTTCTTCTACTGAGAAAGCCATATTAAAGGGAATTCCATTTTTAATAACGGGTTCGTGTTCAGCAAGGTTAAATCCAATTACATCAAAAGTACTTTTATTACCCGCCTGCTCGGCTATGAATTTAAGGTGTTTGCTTTTCAAAATTCTCAAAGACCTTGCCACTTTTACTTCTTTGGCCAGAAAAACGGGGGTATGATTTTCAGGGCCAAAAGGGGCCATTTGTTTTAAAATGTTAACAAACTTTGAGGTGATGTTATCAAAATTTAGTTCGGTGTCAATTTCTATAAGTGGTGTTAGCAATTCTTCAGGTATTGTATTTGAAACCACCTCTTCGAACTTTCTTTGGAAATCAGCTACTTTATCTATCTCTAAAGTAAGGCCAGCGGCATACTTGTGACCCCCAAACTGGTTTAATAATTCACTGCAGCTAGAGATGGCTTCGTACACATCAAAGCCTGGCACTGACCTGGCTGAGCCCGTAGCTTTCCCGTTAGATTGTGTCATGATAATTGTTGGCCTATAGTATGATTCAATACAGCGCGAAGCCACAATGCCTATTACTCCTTTGTGCCAATCATCTTTGAATAGAACGGTGGTTTTGGCCGTTTTAAGTAAATCATTTCCTTCAATCATCTGTAATGCCTCTGCAGTAATTGACGAATCAAAATCTTTTCTTAGCTCATTTTTTAAATGAAGTTTATCTGCAAAATGTAATGCCTCTTCTTCTGAGTCTGCCAACAATAGTTCTACTGCAGTGGTAGCATGTGAAATTCTACCAGCTGCATTTATTTTGGGGGCTAGACCAAAAACTATACTTGTGATAGTAATATCGTCTTTCATGTTAGCCAGGCGCATTAGAGCTTTGATGCCTGGTCGAGCGTGCTTTTCTAAATACTTAATACCTAGTGCTGCTAATGTTCTGTTTTCACCTGTTATGGGCACTATATCAGAAGCAATACTAACTACTACTAAATCTAGAAAATTATATGGGTCTGTGTGCCAAGTAGGGTTTTTGCTTACCAGAGCTTGCATCAGTTTAAAGCCAATGCCACATCCTGGAAGCTCTTTGTAAGGGTAATTGCAATCACCTCTTTTAGGGTCTAACACGGCCACTGCCGGAGGCAAAGCTTCTCCTGGGTTATGATGATCACATATTATAAAATCAATATTGTAAGACTTAGCTCTAGCAATGAGATCAACAGATTTGATTCCGCAATCTAGGCATATGATTAAGTCAATGTTGTTTTCATGGGCCCATTCTATTGATTGAGCTGAAATACCATAGCCTTCTTTATATCGATCAGGAATATAAAATTCACAGTGGTTATAGAATGAATTCAGAAAGTGGAACATCAAAGCCACAGAGGTGGTACCGTCTACGTCATAATCTCCATAGACAAGTATATTTTGTTCATTAGCTATGGCCGCTTCTACCCTTGCTACTGCCTTATCCATGTCTTTCATTAAGAAAGGATCATGAAGCATAGCCTTAGTAGGGCGAAAAAAGTCTTTGGCCGAATCGAAATCGGTGATGCCACGCTGAGCTAGGATAGTGGCAATGGGTGTGCTTACATTAATGCTGGCGGACAATTCTGAAGTTATAATATCATCTGGTTGTTGTTTTATTTCCCACCTATTGTCTAGCATGTAATAATATAAATTTTAAAAAATAAAAAAGCAGCACAATTGTACTGCTTTTTATGATATCAATAATTAAAGCTTTCTATTTATTATTCTGCAGGGCTGTCAGAAGCAATTACACCTTCTAAAACATCTTTAATAGGCACTCTTACACCGTCTTTGTAGGGTACAATCCAAGCATCTTTTACACCCATTTCTCTTAGATATTTCTTGAAAGTATCAGCTTCCCAGTAATCTCTAAACTGGCCTAAAGTAATTTTCTGCATTCCATCTTCACTTTCGCCACTGAAATTCTCGTTGTTATCAAAGTATTTAGATAAGTCTTTATTTCTAAAGGCTCCTACCTGTACTTTAAATACAACGCCATTCACCATTTTACCACCAGCATCAGCAGGGGCAGAAGGGTTGGCTTTTAAAGATTTTAGCTCGCTACGTGCAGCAGAAAGATCACTTCTTAGCTTAGACAGGTCATCCTGCATTTCACTAATTTTAGCATCTTTATCGCTTATAGTTGACTGTAAGCTGCTGTTTTCACTTTTTAGGCTGTTTACCTGAGCTTCTAACGCTTGGCCATTCTCCACAATTTGCTTTAGTTGCTCTGGGTTTTTCTTGTACTCTTTCGCTTTATTCTTCCATTCTTTAGCCTCATCTTTAGAAAGCTGCGCTTTGGTTTGTACCGTAGCAGCTATCGCTAGTACTAAAGTGAGCAATACAGTTAACTTTTTCATTGGTATCTAATTTAGTTTAAAAGCCTCCTGAAGTTGTTATTTTCTTAGTTTAGTTATGCTTTTTGTGAAATAAAAATTCAACTTCGGCTTAATTTTCAGACTTTGAATACTTTAGTTTGAATCAAAAATCTCGAAAATATAGTCAATATAATTAAAATATTAAAAAATTACTTTTTTAAGCTGCCAACCATGTCTTCGGGTTTTACCCATTTTCCGAACTCTTCTTCGGTCACATAGCCTGATTTTACAGCTTCTTCTTTTAAGGTAGTGCCATTTTGGTGCGCTGCCTTTGCTATTTTTGCTGCTTTCTCATAACCGATGTGTGTGTTCAAAGCTGTTACTAACATTAAGCTATTATTAAGGTGTTGCTCAATGTTTTTGTAGTTAGGCTCAATGCCTACAGCACAGTTTTCATTAAATGAAATACAAGCCTCTCCTATTAGTCTGGCAGACTGTAAGAAGTTATAAGCCATTAATGGTTTGAAAACATTTAGCTCGTAGTGGCCTTGAGTTCCACCAACGGTTATAGCTACATCGTTACCCATAACCTGAGCACAAACCATGGTTAAAGCTTCGCACTGTGTTGGGTTTACTTTACCTGGCATGATAGAAGAACCCGGCTCATTGGCAGGGATGTTGATTTCGCCTATGCCAGCTCTTGGTCCTGAGGCTAAAAGACGAATGTCATTAGCAATTTTGTTAAGAGAAACTGCCAGTTGCTTCAATGCACCGTGAGATTCTACAATGGCATCGTGAGCGGCTAAAGCTTCAAATTTATTTTCTGCACTGATAAATGGTAGCCCAGTGAACTCAGCAATTTTTTCAGCTACCAAATCAGCATAACCTTCTGGTGTGTTAATTCCTGTACCTACAGCTGTTCCTCCTAGAGCTAACTCAGATAAGTGCGCTAAAGTATTTTTTAATGCTTTAATACCATGTGTTAGTTGAGATACATAACCAGAAAATTCTTGCCCAAGAGTTAAAGGAGTAGCATCCATCAAGTGAGTTCTACCGATCTTAACTACATCTTTAAATTCTTCTGATTTTTGCTTTAAAGTGTCTCTTAAAGTTTCAACACCAGGTATAGTTGTTTCAATCACCATTTTATAACACGCAATGTGCATTCCAGTAGGAAATGTGTCGTTAGATGATTGAGACTTATTTACATCATCATTCGGGTGAATGATTTTTTTATCATCATTAAGGTCTCCACCGTTTATAACATGAGCTCGGTTAGCAATTACCTCGTTGGTGTTCATGTTAGACTGTGTGCCAGATCCAGTTTGCCAAATTACTAACGGAAACTGGTCATCATGTTTCCCTTCTAATATTTCATCACAAGCTTTAGAAATAAGATCCCTTTTCTCCTCACTAAGTACACCTAAAGCATGGTTAGTATGTGCTGCTGCTTTTTTAAGATAAGCAAAACCATACACTACTTCCAATGGCATACTTGCCGCTTCTCCTATTTTAAAGTTATTTCTGGAGCGCTCAGTTTGTGCTCCCCAATATTTATCACTGGGTACTTTTACTTCCCCCATAGTGTCTTTTTCTATGCGATATTCCATGATTGATAGGGTTCTGTTTTAATCTGCGGCAAAAATATGAAATTATTCCTACCTATGATTTAGAATCGCTTTTATATAACTGATTTACTCTAAAAAGTTCGATGTTTACCGGTATCTCTCCGTTGTTAGCCGATTGGCTCCAACTTATTAACTATTTTATGGGTAAAATTGAATAAGAATTTAAAACACTAATACTATGAGTGAACCCGTAAGAGATCGCAGATTTTGGCTAGGTATCATATTAATAATTGTAGGAGGTACTTTGCTTTTGTCTAATTTAGATATTGTGCCATACTATATTAAGCACATGGTTATTAACTGGAAGACCCTTTTAATGGGCATTGGGTTATACCTGATGTTGGCTAAGAAAAAAGTGGAGTCTGGTTTAGTGGTATTTTTAATTGGAGCAGTTTTTTGGGCAAGTGATTATGACTTATTCGATATTAGCAACATATGGCACATCTTCTGGCCGGTAGTCATTTTGGCGGTGGGTATCTCGTTGGTAATGCGGAAAACATTATCAGGAGGCTCATCTCACACAGATTATTCCGATGAAAAAAAAAACGACTTAAACTACCTGGATGATTTTGCGATTTTTGGTGGACATGATATAGTTATCGATAGTCAGCAATTTAGAGGAGGTAGAATTACGGCTGTCTTTGGAGGTTCTAATATTGATTGTAGAAATGCAGAACTAGCCGAAGGTAGCAATGTAATAGATGTTTTTGCCATGTTTGGAGGTGCTTCTATTGTGGTACCTCCCGATTGGACAGTAATTGTTGAGGTGTCTGCAGTGCTGGGTGGTTTTAGCGATAGGAGAAATAGGGCTTTGAGGGTAGTGCCCGATTCAAGTAAAGTTTTAGTGATTAAAGGTTTTGTGTTGTTTGGTGGAGGAGATGTGAAGCTTACTAAATAACACTTGGCCTTATGAAACATCCTCTAATAGGCAAAGCATTATTTATATATGCATTGGTGTGGCTGGTTATTATTCTGGCACATACTTCTATTCTGCATTTTCATTATAAGATACCATTATTAATATCTGGTGCAGATGCCATACTAGCCAATGTGCTTATGGCAAGTATTGGGCTAAGTTACTGGTATGTAACTCAATTTGTTTCTCCTTCTAATCAAGGAATGACAGGGAGTATAATTAGTCATGCACTAGCAGTATTAATTACTATCTCTGCCATTAATGTAGGAAGCGTTACTCTTCTTACTCAAATATTTTCCTCGCAGTCTTCTTATATTCTTTTTTTGAATGGAACCATAATTGGGAGAATAGTAATAGGTACGCTTTACCTGTCTTTAGTATTGTTGGTGTATTACTTGCTCGATTACAACTCTGACCTTAAAGAAAAGGAAGAGCATGAGCTGCAAATGCAGCATTTGCTGAAGCAATCGGAATTGGAAATGTTAAAGTTTCAGATTAACCCCCATTTTATATTTAATAGTCTTAATTCCATTAGCTCATTAACTATTACCGATCCTGAAAATGCAAGGGAAATGGTGATTAAGCTATCAGACTTTTTGCGTTCATCTTTGGGTAAAAATGCTCCTGAAAGCCACACTTTGCGTGATGAGCTTTATCAGATGTCACTTTACCTCGATATTGAAAAAATAAGGTTTGGAGAAAGGCTTAAAGATAATAGAGAGGTGGAAGATAAATGTCTGGATATGAAGCTTCCTAATATGATATTGCAGCCTCTTTATGAAAATGCTATTAAATTTGGAATCTACGAAAGGCTTGGAGATTTGCATGTGACTACTGAGTGTAGCTGTGAAGATGGTAATTTGAGTATATCAATTTCTAATGATTATGATTCGGAGTGTGTGCCGCAAAAAGGGAAAGGTATTGGTCTGAAAAATGTGCGTAACCGGCTGGAGTTGATTTATGGACTTAATGGTTTAGTTACAATTAAGAAGCAACGTAAAATTTTTACTGTTAAAATATTAATTCCTCAAACCTTATGATTAGAGCGATAATTGTAGACGATGAAAAACTAGCCAGAGATGTTATTAATGCTTATTTGAAAAAGCATACTGATGTTGAAGTTGTAGCCCAATGTGATAATGGGTTTGAAGGTATAAAGTCAGTAAATGAACTAAAGCCCGATTTAATTTTTCTGGATATCCAAATGCCTAAATTAACCGGCTTTGAAATGCTTGAGTTACTAGACCATAAGCCGGTGATAATTTTTAGCACCGCTTTTGATCAGTTTGCTTTACAGGCTTTTGAGAATAATGCTTCTGATTATTTATTAAAGCCGTATAACCAATCACGGTTTGATGTTGCCCTCGAAAAAGCAAAAGACAAATTGAAGGGAGGGCAGGATAAAAGTGAAGATAAGATACTGGATGATTTGGCGCAGGTGAGAGAGGCTAGTGGCGAACTGATGGATAGAGTGGTGGTAAAGTCAGGTAATAAGATTGTAATTATACCTACAAGTGATATCGATCATATAGAAGCTCAAGACGATTATGTGGCTTTTTATAGTAAAGGTAAAAAACACCTAAAGCAAATGACTATGAAGAGACTGGAGGCCGGCTTATCTAAAGATGAGTTTATTAGAGTCCATCGTTCACATATTGTAGCTGTTAATAATATTGATAGGCTAGAGCCCTATTCTAAAGACTCTTACGTAGCTATTTTGAGGAGTGGAGAAAAGGTGCCTGTTAGTAGATCGGGATACAACTCTCTCAAAAGTTTACTCGATTTTTAATTATTGCATTCTTGATTTTATACTTTTTCCGAGAGTAAGTGGTGTTTTTTTCTTGTTTTTTAGATTGAATACGTTTTCGTAGATCAAAATCTCATTTATTACTGATTAGTTAGTTGATTTTATATCAAAAATTCACCATATTAAATTATGGAAACGATTTAAATTTTAAAAACTAACCTAAACCCCACCCATGAAATCTTATTATTTAATTTTATTGTCAGCCTTTGGGCTGTTCATAAGTTGTGCAGATGAGATACAGGAAGAAGTGAAGCCCGAAGTATCCGATAGTATGAGTTTGATCCCAAGAGATAAGCTTGATGACATGGTGATCAATTCTTTAAAGGCTAATGATGAGTTTTATTGGAATAACATGTCTGATGAGGCTGTTTGGAGTGCGTTAATGCATAGCGATAGTATTCTTACCGTTGGCTATCAACCAGAAGATGTTGACAATGCTTCATCTAAGTTAGCTTCTATTGATATTAACTCGAGGGTATGGATTAATGCCAAAGGTCAGCTGGTAGAAAATATAAGAGAGCAAACCAATAAGCTGAATCATACAGACTATACTACCGAGGATATATTAAATACAGAAGGTGCACATCTTCCATTTATAGATATTAAAGTAACGGATTTATCTGTTTTACAAAATATCAGAAAAAGTGCTTTGGTAAGATATGTTGAGCCAAAGAGCTATGTCGTTAATGTTTACCGATACTCTAATAACCGCCAACAAAGTGATTTGGGTTGTTGGAATGACCCAGATAATAGTTTGCCTACTTCAGACTATACCATTATTGAGCCCAATGCAAAATTGTCTTGGAATTATAGTTACATGCATATTCCTGAGGCATGGCAGTATAGTACTGGGCAAGGTATTACAGTTGGTTTGATCGATACAGGTGTTTCTGCAGACCAATCAAAATATAGCGATGGATTCAATTCTGGCTACTCTTCAGGAAGGTTTATAGATAAATATGGCTTTTATGTAAGTTCTATTTGGCCTTGGGCTTCGCCTGATGGGCCTAACGATCAGTGCGGTCATGGTACCGCCATGGGTAGTGCTATTGCGGCTCCAAGGTCGTCATCTGGTTCAATGGTAGGCGTGGCGTATAACTGTAATTTTGTTGCAGTACGTGGCACTGGCGATGTGGTAATTGGAGATCCTCGTGAGAAATCTGGTGTGGCAGACGCCTTGGTTTTTCTTGCAGATAGAGCTGATGTAAAAATAATCAGTATGTCTTTAGGGGATGTATTTAGTAGCTCAAAGGTGGCCGATGCTATACGATATGCTCATGGTAAAGGTAAATTAATTTTTGCTGCTGCCGGAACGAGTACTTCTATTACGAATTGGTTTGGGGTTATTTTTCCTGCAAACATGGATGAAACGGTAGCCGTTACTGGCACAAAAGAAGGTAGATATGAGAGGTGTAACATATGTCATTCAGGAAGTAAGGTAGACTATACCGTAGTGATGGAAAGAGACCAAACGGATAGGCATCCTTTAACATTAGCTTTAAGTGGTGACCAGCCATCTACTACAGGAGGCTCGTCTATAGCCACGGCTACGGCTGCAGGTATTGCGGCATTGGTTTGGTCCAAACATCCAAGCTGGACTCGCGAACAAGTATTACAAAAACTTACTACTACAGCTGAGCTGTACCCCAATAGAGACGAAGACTTTGGTTGGGGGACTTTAAATGCTCTTGATGCAGTGAATTAAAATATCATTCTCTGGTTTGATTTGATCGGCTGGTTTGGTTATGCTAGCTAAGAGGTGGCTCTGGAGGGGGGTCACCTCTACTTTTTTAACTTGCTATAAAAATCCCAAACTACTATCCCAAGACTTACAGAAATATTAAGGCTATGCTTGGTGCCGTGCTGCGGGATCTCTACGCAATAGTCTGAGTTTTTAACTATATTTTCATCTACTCCAAAAACTTCATTCCCAAATACTAGACAATATTTTTTATCAGTTTTAGGGGTAAATTCAGCTAGTGAAATGCTTTTATCTACTTGCTCAATACTTATTATAGTGTAGCCATTTTCTTTGAGCTCTTCTAAAGTTTTAATGGTGTCAGGTGCATGCTCCCACTCTACCGATTCGGTGGCTCCAAGTGCTGTTTTGGTAATGTCGCGATGAGGAGGTGTGCCTGTTATTCCTCCGAGGTAAAGCTTTTCTATTAAAAAAGCGTCAGAAGTTCTAAATGCTGAACCTACATTATTTAAGCTTCTGATATTGTCAAGCATAATAACAATAGGTAGTTTTTCTACTTCTTTAAACTCTTCTACTGATAATCTATCTAATTCCTCGTTGGCTAATTTTCTCATAAATGCAAAAATGCAACATTTCCTGATATATGCTAAGTTGCTAATACTATCAAAAAAATTAATCTTTGTGCCTGAAATCCAACCTTAAGATGGCAAAAAGTAAAGAAGCGAAAGAAACCCCGTTAATGAAACAGTATAATGCAATTAAGGCCAAGTATCCTGGCGCTTTATTGCTATTTAGAGTAGGGGATTTTTATGAAACGTTTGGTGAAGATGCGGTCAGAGCTAGTAAAGTGTTAGATATTGTACTTACGAAGCGAGCAAACGGGTCGGCCTCTCATATCGAGTTGGCTGGTTTTCCTCATCATTCTTTAGATACATACTTGCCGAAGTTGGTTCGTGCAGGTAATAGAGTGGCCATTTGCGATCAGCTTGAAGACCCCAAGTCTGTGAAGGGTATTGTAAAGCGTGGTGTGACCGAGTTGGTGACCCCAGGGCTTTCATTTAATGATAACGTGCTGGAGAAAAAAGCGAATAACTTTTTGGCTTCAGTTCATTTTAATAAAGATACTGCTGGTGTCGCTTTTCTTGATTTGTCTACCGGAGAATTTATGTCGGCCCAAGGCTCGATAAGTTATGTCTCTAAATTGTTTCAAGGCTTTTCCCCTTCGGAGGTTATTTATTGTAAGGGTGCTAAGCAACAAGCGCATGAATTTTTACGAGACGAGTATATCACATTTAGTCTAGATGAATGGATATATGCCTATGACTTTGGTTATGAGAAATTAATAAATCACTTCCATACATCATCGCTTAAAGGTTTTGGTATTGAGGGAATGGATAGTGCAATTATTGCTGCGGGAGCAATTTTACACTATTTGGAAGAAACAGAGCACAAAGAGGTTAATCATATTTCAGCTATATCGCGTATAGATGAGGATAAATATGTGTGGCTCGATAAGTTTACTATTCGCAACTTGGAGTTGATCTACCCGCAGCACGATGGTGGCGTGCCTCTTATAGATGTTTTGGATTGTACAGTTACTCCAATGGGGTCTCGGATGCTGAAAAAGTGGATGGTACTGCCCTTAAAGGAGCTTTCGGCTATCCAACACAGGTTGAAAACAGTAAATGGATTTTATCAAAACCCTGAATTACTTGAAGAGGTTCAGTCTAGCTTAAAACAGATTGGTGATTTAGAAAGGTTAATCTCTAAAGTGGCGGTAGGTAGAATAAACCCTCGTGAGATGAATCAGCTGCGTAAGGCTATGCAGAATTCCTTACCTATAAAACAAATTCTTAAGGATAGTGATTTTGATGAGTTAAAAACCTTAGCAGATCAAATTAACCCATGCGAATTTTTATTAGAGAAAATTTCCACAGAGCTAAAAGAAGAGGTTCCTATAACTTCTAATTTGGGAGGGTTAATAAAAGATGGAATAGATGAGGAGCTAGATGAATTAAGGAAGATAGCCTATTCTGGAAAGGATTATTTAATTCAAATACAGCAAAGAGAAAGTGAGCGAACTGGCATCTCTTCATTAAAGATCGCATATAATAAAGTCTTTGGTTATTACTTGGAAGTTAGTAATGCTCATAAAGATAAAGTGCCACAAGAGTGGATTCGTAAGCAAACTCTGGTTAATGCAGAGCGATATATTACCGAAGAATTAAAAGTTTATGAAGAGAAGATTCTGCATGCTGAAGATAAGCTTTTTGTTATAGAGCAGCGCATTTTTAATGAATTGGTTTTAAAGGCAGCTGAATACGTAACTCAGATTCAGCAAAATGCACGAGTACTATCTGTGGTAGATTGTTTGAGTTCGTTTGCCGCAGTGGCTAAGGCCAATAAATACGTTATGCCTGATGTTAATGATACTACAGTACTTGATATTAAAGAAGGGCGTCACCCTGTTATTGAGAAACAGTTGCCTATTGGCGAAAGCTACATTCCAAATGATGTTTATCTTGATAATGACCAACAACAAGTAATTATAATCACTGGGCCCAACATGGCGGGTAAGTCTGCTTTATTAAGGCAAGTGGCATTGATAACTTTGATGGCGCAAATGGGATCTTTTGTGCCCGCAAAAGAGGCTTCTATTGGTATTATAGATAAGGTATTTACACGTGTAGGAGCTTCTGATAACTTGTCTAAAGGTGAGTCAACTTTTATGGTGGAGATGACTGAGACCGCAAGTATTCTTAATAATTTAAGCGACAGAAGCTTGGTGTTAATGGATGAAATTGGGCGCGGAACCAGTACTTACGATGGTGTTTCTATAGCTTGGGCTATTGTTGAGTTTTTGCACAATCATACAGATTGTAGGGTTAAAACATTGTTTGCTACTCACTATCATGAGTTGAATCAATTAACTGAAGATTTTCCTAGAATTAAAAACTTTAATGTATCAGTTAAAGAGGTTGCGGATAAAATTATTTTTATGCGTAAGCTAAAAGAAGGCGGTAGCGAGCATAGCTTTGGTATACATGTGGCTCAGCTGGCTGGCATGCCTAATCAGGTGGTGATTAGGGCAAATGAGATCATGCATTTCTTGGAGAAGGATAAGAATAAGGCAGATACAAAAGCAAGACTTGAGGAGGTGCCGAAAGCTAATTATCAAATGAATTTGTTTGAAGCCGACCCAAGATTTAAAGAGGTAGAAGAAATGTTAGGATCTTTAGATATAAATACCATTTCCCCTGTAGAGGCACTTTTAAAACTTAATGAGATAAAAACTAAGTTGGAAAAAAAGTGATTGGTAAGGAACGAATAATTTAAAAGAGTGTTGAATAAAAGTAGTTATTCAGATTTAGTATAAATAGTTAATGTATTGAACAAAATACATAAAATAGAATTGTGTATTTTTGGTCAATAATCAAAAGACAACATGTCAGAAGTAGTTTTAGAAAAAAGAAATAAGCCCGTTGTTAAGCAGGAAATTGCTTTTGCGGTGGTGCATTTGCTTCCTTTAGCAGCTATCTGGACAGGGGCCACTTTGTTCGATTGGATTGTATGTATCATATTGTATTTCGGGAGAATGTTCTGGATCACCGGAGGGTATCACAGGTATTTTTCACATAAGTCATACAAAACATCAAGATGGTTTCAGTTTGTAATAGCCTTCATGGCTCAAACATCTGCGCAGAAAGGGGCGCTTTGGTGGGCGGCTCACCATAGGCATCATCATAGGCATAGTGATACACCTGCAGATCCTCACTCTATGAAACTTTATGGTTTCTGGTACTCGCATGTGGGGTGGATTATTGGTCCGGATTACAAAGAAACAGACTTTAAGGTAATAGGTGATTATGCCAAATACCCAGAGTTGGTGTGGTTAAATAAATATCACTTGGTGCCTCCTGTTACCTTGGCGCTGGCAGTAACAGCACTAGGAGCTTGGGTAAATGGCGGTAGTCCTTTATTAATGTTTACTCACTATGGTCTATCTACTTTGTTTATTGGGTTTTTCTTAAGTACGGTAATTCTTTATCATGGTACTTTTAGTATTAACTCTATCATGCATAAGTTTGGTAAGCAGCGTTATGAATCTGGTGACGAATCTAAAAATAGCTTGTGGTTGGCTTTACTTACTATGGGAGAAGGTTGGCACAATAACCATCATTATTACCAAGTGTCTGCCAGAAATGGATTCTTCTGGTGGGAAATTGATTTTACTTATTATGGCTTGAAAATGTTGAGTTGGGCGGGTTTAATTTGGGAGTTAAAAGGAGTGCCTAAGCATATATTACATTCTAAAAATATGGAGCACGCTAAGGAGTTGAGGTTGAAGTATGAAAAGGAAGATGATTTGAAGAAATCGGCTTAAATTAATAGATGTTATAACAAAAAAAGACCAGTATGAATCCCTTGCTGGTCTTTTTTTGTTATAATATTTGGCAAAACAAACTAATTTTAATATTAATAGGTTACTAAATAGGTCTTGATTTAATAAATTAAAAAACTGTATTTGATTTGAGTAAATATTTTTTAACTGCCGTTTTATTAATAGTTCTGTTCTCTATTTCATTCATTGCTCATTCGCAAGGCTTGCCTTCAGGTGATGAGACTTATGCTAATAAGCGATACCCTAAGGAGCTGGAGTACGAAGTGAAGGAAGCCTTATCCTATTACCCTGAGTTAAATGATGTGGCTATTGATTTTATTTTTAAAGATAATATTAACCATGCTGTTATGCAGGCTCAGCCGCGTGTACGTAGCCTGATGAGGAGTAAGGGCAAGAGGCGGTACAAGGTGAAGATGCAGAGAATGCTTTTTTTAAATCATTCTGTTATGTCTATAGAGGAGCTTCCTCATGATATCATTGTGGGTTGGCTAGCTCACGAATTAGGCCATATAATAGATTATAAAGAAAGAAGTTCAATTAATATGGTCGGGTTTGGCGTTAGGTACTTCACTTCAAGAAACTACCTTAAATCAGCCGAGAGAAGGGCTGATACTTATGCAATAGGTCATGGGTTTGCGGATCACCTCATCAAGACTAAAAATTATATATTACACAAGGGAGATTTAACGGAAGAGTATAAAGCCCGAATTGATGAATTGTATATTTCTCCCGAAGAAGTAAAGGATATAGAGGCTGGTTTTCAGGCTAAGCAGGAGAATAATTAAAAAAGCCTTAAAACAAAAAATCCCTAGAAGTAAATACTGCTAGGGATTTAAAGTACCCGGGGCGGGACTTGAACCCGCACGACCACAATGGTCACAGGATTTTAAGTCCTGCGTGTCTACCAATTCCACCACCCGGGCTTGGACTACTAGGTAGTCGAAAGCCTTTAAAAATAAAGCCTGCTACTTTTGCAGGCAATTTCTCTGCTTTTCAGAGTTGAGCGAGAAACGGGATTCGAACCCGCGACCCCGACCTTGGCAAGGTCGTGCTCTACCAGCTGAGCTATTCTCGCTTGTTTTTCCATCGCTTTATCGCTGAATGGAGTGCAAATATAATGGGGCGCTTTTAAAATGCAATGGCTTGGTCAATTTTTTTTTAATTTTTTTTTCTAAAACTTATTTCCAGGGAATAAATAGCGGCTAAATTCTTTCGCCTTTTCGAAGATAATGTCCTTGTTTCGCGTAAAAAAGAGGATTAAGAAGATTCCTACATAAATTGCTGCAACTATTAAAAAACCTGAAATTTCTGAATCTAAATTTTTATTAAGGTATATAGCGAGACCTATGCTGCCAAAAAGTACAGCAAAACATAGCATTACCAGCATCACTACTACTAAAGCAAGTTTAGAAATGGCCTCTGAGGCTTCTTCCTTTACTTGATCTTTTAGTTTTTCGATTTTGTGTTCTACAATATCTACCGGTTTTCTCGCTATACGACCTAATAATGACATAATTGTGTGTTTTTAACTTAAGGCTGTGTGTTTTCAGCTTCTTTTTTTAATGCTTTTGCTTTTTCAGATCCAAATTCTATTAAGTCATTGGCCGCATCTTTAATGGCTCCTTCTACTTTTTTATAAGTTTCACTTCCTTTTTCTGGAGCTAGTAATATACCAAATACAGTGCCTATGCCTAATCCTGCTGCCAGGCCTGCAAGAAATTTTGCGTTGTCATTCATTATTTTATTAGTTTTAGTTAATCTTCAATATTAATAGCGCTTATTGATTCCCATCTTTCGAAATCATCTATGTGCTCTTTTACACCGTTGTATATCCAAACGATAACTGCTATATCATCAGCTAAACCCAGTACGGGTATAAAATCGGGTATAAAATCTAATACCCATACAAAATACACTAACCCTCCTACTATTCGTAATATAACTCCGGTAGGTATTTTTTTATACTTACCATTGTAATATGCCTTAATCATCCTGATGAGTACCTGTGTTTTATGCTTAAACTCGTGACGTACTGAGTGCCTCGTACTTTGCTCTTTTAATTTTTCAAAAGCATGCTGAAGTAGCCTGAATATTTTACTTTTACTATAGGCCACTTTTTCAGCCACGCTCATAGCTAATGAAAATGCTCGGGACTCTAATACAGCGCCTAAAGTTGAATTTTCTTTATGGCTTATTTGTTCATCATTTCTGGGCATTGATTTAACGGTATCATTATGTGTGTCAGTTGTAGTCATGCTTTTATTATTTAAAATATCATGCCCAATTTGTTTATGAATGGATATGTCAGGCATATCATTAAGTTAAGCTGGTTTTTTATTTTATAACAGTTTTTTAGTGTAGATGTTTGGTGGAATTAGGAGGAACATCTGCCACATCAAGTATAATTTTTTGGATTTTTACTAGATCATGAATTACGCAATTGTCGATATTGAAACTACTGGTGGGTATTCTGGTAGTGGAAGAATTACTGAAATAGCCATTTTAATATTTGATGGAGAAAAAGTGGTGGACAGGTTTGAGTCTTTGGTGAACCCAGAGGCTGATATTCCTCCGTATATTACTGGGCTTACTGGTATCTCTCAGCAAATGGTGGAAAATGCACCCACATTTTCTGAGCTAGCCGATGAAATCAATGATTATTTAAAAGATTCAATATTTGTAGCGCATAATGTTTCCTTTGATTATTCTTTTATTAAAAAAGAATTGGAGGTAGCAGGTTATTCTTTCAACCCTAAGAGGCTATGCACGGTTCGTTTGAGCAGGGCTATATTTAAAGGTCATAAGTCCTATAGCCTGGGGAATTTGTGTGAGCAGTTAGACATCCAGATTGAGAATAGGCATAGAGCAATGGGAGATGCTGAAGCCACCGCAGTACTGTTCGAAATGCTACTAAAGTCTAATCCTGATTTTGTATCTTCTGCGCTAAAAAGAAATTCAAAAGAGAAGACTCTCCCACCCAATTTATCGAAAGATGTATATGAGGCTTTGCCAGAGGAGGCTGGGGTGTATTATTTTCATGACAATCATGGCAATGTAATTTATGTTGGTAAGGCCATTAATATCAAAAAAAGGATTACGGGTCATTTTTCTGGTACTAGTAAGAATAAAAGAAACCAAGCTATTAGAAATGAAATTCATAACATAAGTTATGAGCTGTCAGGAAATGAACTTATAGCACTTTTACTAGAGTCTCAAGAAATAAAAAGGTTATGGCCAAAATATAACCGTTCTCAGAAAGTGAAAACTGAAGCTTGGGCTTTGTACCGATATGAAGATATGGATGGTTATGTGCGGTTTAATATTGGTAAAAAAGTAAAAGGTATAACTCCTGTTTTAGGGTTTCATACGCACGCAGAGGCTTGGCAGTTTTTACTGGACTTGGTCAAAGAATTTAAGCTATGTCCTAAATTATCAGGTATTCAGAAAAGTGCTTCGGCTTGTTATGATTTTCCTCAGGGGCAATGTTTAGGAGCTTGTGATGGGCAAGAAATGGCAGGGAGCTATAATGGACGGGTTAATGAGGCGCTTCAAAAGTTTACTAATACAGGAAGATCTTTTGGGATATTGGGGACAGGAAGACACCGTGAAGAGTGCTCTATTATTTTGGTGGAAAAAGGGACATATCAAGGATTTGGGTACTTTTCTGTAGATGAACAATTAACCTCTATTGATGAAGTAAAGCCGGTGGTGAAAAAATATCAGACTACAGCTGAAATTGATAATTATATATTAAACTATCTAGCCACCAATGATGCTCATGTGATTGAGTTTAGTACTTAATTCTACCGCTACCAGGTGGGTATAAGGTGTCTACTTTGTCGCTAGTGAAAATTTCTTTGCTATTAATGTCCATTAAAGAAAGTACGCCATCCCAGCCGGCACCTGTGTCCATAAGCCATACTTCGCAGGCTTGTATAGGTTGGTTGTAATTGTAGTTATGTATAGGGGTATGACCTATATAAATTTCATCAAATTGAGATAGGCTTTCTTCATTGCCATTTATCGAATTGTTGTATGCTAGTTTAAATAAGCTTCTATCCCACAAAAATGTATCAATAGATTGCTGCTCTATAGGCTTATCTAATTGTATGCCCCCATGGACAAAAAGTCTATTGTTTTGAATTAAGTATGGTATTGCATTATATAATAACTGTCTGTGTGTTGGGCTCATTAATGAGCCGTTATAGCTGGCCACAGTATTTGCGCCTCCTTGTTTTAGCCACTCTTCATTTGTGATTCCGGTTTTGGCCCATTTTAATGCCCAGTAGTCATGGTTTCCAAGAATAAAAGAGAGGTGATTAATTTTTAATAATTCGCTAATGGCTTCATTAGTTTGAGGCCATCCATCGCACACATCGCCAAGGCAAATGAGCTCATCTTTTGTGTAATCAAATTTTGCTCTTTCAAGGCATTGAATTAATGCTTTGTAGGCTCCATGAATATCTCCTATAACAAAATGCCTCATTTGATATTATTATTTAACGTACGATTCAACTTCATCTAAAATGAAAATGGAGAGTGTTTGTTATAAAAGTTAGTTAATATCTTAATAAAGGTTAAAAAATTAATCTTATTTGTAGGTGGCGTAACCCTTTATAAAAAAAATCGCTTTAAATATATATTATTGTAATAGTTTTACAGTTTTACTATTAAACTTAACCAATCTTAGGAATGGAAGATTCAGTATCTACAGTAGAAAAGAAGAGAGAGCATCAGGACAAAATAAAAGCAGTATTTTCAGAAGTAGGAAAAGTGGTTGTTGGTCAGGAGGCCATGCTTAATCGATTATTAATAGGCTTATTTACCCAAAGTCATATACTACTAGAAGGTGTACCTGGAATAGCCAAAACCTTAACCGTAAGTACACTAGCCAAAGTTTTGCATTTAGACTTTCAAAGAATTCAGTTTACCCCGGATTTATTACCAGCAGATTTGATTGGTACTATGATATACAATCAAAAGCTTTCAAACTTTGAGGTAAAACAAGGACCAATATTTGCAAATATTATTTTGGCCGATGAGATAAATCGTTCTCCAGCAAAAGTGCAGTCAGCTTTGCTAGAGGCCATGCAAGAGAAGCAAGTTACTATTGGAGAAACTACCTTTGAGCTTGACAGGCCTTTCTTAGTTTTGGCAACTCAAAACCCAGTAGATCAGGAAGGTACTTACCCTTTGCCAGAGGCGCAAGTAGATAGATTTATGATGAAGGTGCATGTAGATTATCCTACCAAAGACCAAGAACTGGAGGTGATGAGAAGAATCTCTAATATGCAGTTTGATTATACCGTAAATACTGTGCTTTCTAAAGAAGATATTTTTGAAATCAGAGATGAGATTAATAAAACCACTATATCAGAATCTTTAGAGAAATATATTGTAGAACTGGTGTATGCCACCAGAGATCCCAAGGCTTACGGTCTGAAAGATGAAGCTGAATATATTCAGTTTGGAGTCTCTCCTAGAGCAACTATTAATTTGAATAGGGCTGCAAAGGCTATTGCTTATTTTGATGGTAGAGACTATGTGCTACCTGAGGATATAAAAGAAGTTGCTGGTGATGTGCTAAACCACAGGATAATATTGAATTATGAAGCTGAAGCTGATAATATAAGTACATATAAAATAATTGAATCGATATTGAATAAAGTGCCGATTAACAATTAATTAATGTGCGATAAATAGACTTCTTTCACGTACAGAAAGTATTATTAGCCACTGCAGAAATGTAGTGGCTTTTTTGTTAACAATTACTTAAAAAAGGGTTGTCATTGTTTAACAAATGATTAATACGCTTGCCTCTTTGACTTAACATTTATTATTCACCTTTGAGGCACAAATTGAACCAAGACAGTAATTTTTACTATTTAATTATTAGAGCAATGAAAAAAATCTTATCGCTTGCGGCTGCTTTCGGAATGATGTTTTATTTATCATCATGTAGTGATGATGATGATTCTTCTACTCCGAGTAATCCCGAACCAGAGAACCCTGAAGAAGTGGTTGTAACACAAAATATAACTTCAAATACAACATGGACAGCATCATCAACTTATGTGTTGGCTGGTCGTATCGTTGTAACAGAAGGAAATACATTAACAATCGAGCCTGGTACAGTAATAAAAGGACAACAAGGAACAGGATCAAATGCTAAGGCACTTCTTATAGCAAGAGGAGCAAAAATTATGGCTGAAGGAACTGCTTCTAAGCCTATCATCTTTACCTCTATTTCAGATCAGCTTACTAAAGAAGATGTAGCTGCTGGTGACTTTGAGAGTCCTAACTTACAGCCTGATGTAAGTGGTTTATGGGGTGGTTTATTGATATTAGGAGATGCTCCTATTACTGCTGCTAGTACTACAGACGATAATGTAGATAACTTATCAGAAACTAACGTAGAAGGTATTCCTTCATCTTCTGAGGGTAGTCTTTACGGAGGAACTGAGGCTGAAGATAACTCAGGTGTATTAAGCTATGTTTCTATTCGTCATGGTGGAGCTAATATAGGTTCAGGAAATGAAATTAACGGTATCACTTTAGCTGGTGTTGGTTCTGGTACTTCTATCAGTAACATTGAAATCGTTGGTAACCAAGATGATGGTATCGAGTGGTTTGGTGGTAATGTAAGTGTTTCAAATGTAGTAGTTTGGAATGCTGGAGATGATGGGTTGGATACTGACCAAGACTGGGTAGGTACATGTTCTAATTTTATTATAGTTGCTCCTGATGGAAGTGCTTTTGAATTAGACGGTCCTGAAGGTGAAAGAAAAAGAGGTGTACCTCATAAATTTGATAAAGGAACTGTTTATGCAGGAGACAAGATTGATCGTCTTGTAGATTGGGATCCTTCTACTAACGCTCAATTGACAAACATATATTTCTACGGTATATCAACTACATATGGATACATCGAAGATGAAGATCCTGAAACTGAAGGTAATCAAGAGTTCTCTCCTATTGAGTCTTTTGGAGGTGACGAAAGCGGTACTTCTTCTAACTGGGAGTATACTTTGCTTGAAGGATCAAGAGAAGCATCTGATATTTTCTATCAGGTTCCTTCTGAAATCTTAAAAAGTGTTGAGGCTAACCAAAATTCAGTAGGTGTTCAATCTGAAACTGGTTTTGAGTGGACATTTGCATCACAAAGCGGAGCATTAAGTAACATCGGATTATAAGAAATAAAATGATCCTCATATTTAAAAGAAGGAGACACTAGCATTAGCGTCTCCTTCTTTTGTTATAGGATGTTAATCATTAAATATCTTAATGTTAATTCAATATTAATAAGTGAGGTTGTGGCTGTTAAATGTTAATATTTTAGTAATTAAATCTATTCAAATCTCTATTTCCCTAAATATTAATTTTGCAAAAAATTTAAGGTACGTCATTATGAAAAGAATAGCAGTGCTGTTAGCTTTCGTGGGCTTGGCATTTACAACTTTCGCGCAAAAAGGTACAATTAGAGGAACCGTATTCGAAGATGCTACAGGAGAGCCGATGATAGGTGTTTCAGTAGTAATAAAGGGAACTACCATAGGGGGAGTGAGTGATTTTGATGGAAAATTTCAAATTCAAGTTGCTCCAGGTGCATATGATGTACAAGCATCTTTTGTGTCTTATGAAACTGTAACTATCACCGGTATTGAGGTTAAGGAGGGAGAAGCGAATGTTTTAGACCAGATTCGTATGAGAGAAGCTGTATCAGAGCTACAAGAGGTTGTTATAACTGCGGAAGTATTAAAAACTAATGAAGCGGCACTGCTTACTGTAAAGAAAAAATCTGCCAACCTTATGGATGGTATTTCTGCTGCTAACTTTAGAAAAATAGGAGATTCCGATGCTGCTGGGGCAGTGAAGCGTGTTACGGGAGTTTCTGTTGAAGGAGGTAAATATGTATATGTAAGAGGTTTGGGAGACAGGTATACAAAAACTATGTTGAATTCTATGGATATACCCGGTTTAGATCCGGATAGAAATAGTTTGCAAATAGATATTTTCCCAACCAACCTAATAGATAACATGGTTGTGCTTAAATCTGGTTTAGCTGAAATGCCTGCAGATTTTACCGGTGGTGTTGTAGATATAGAAACAAAGGATTTTCCTGAAGAAAAGATTTTGGACGTTTCATTTGGTATGGAGTATAACCCATCTATGCATTTTAATAAAGATTATGTTACCTATGAAGGGGGCAATACTGATTGGCTAGGCTTTGATGATGGCGCTAGAGATTTGCCTAATGGAGCAAAGAATTATGTTCCTGCACCAGGTATAGATTCAGATCAAGATGTTTATAATTTCACTAAGCAAATGAGCCCTGATTTGGGAGCAGAGAATAAAACAAGTCCAATGAACTATAGCCTTGGTTTAACCTTTGGAAACCAAAAAGAGCTTAAAAATGGAAATAGCTTAGGGTATATTTTTTCTGCTACTTATAAGAGGAAAACTGAGTTCTACGATAACATTATTTATGGCGAGTATCAAAAGCCTCAAGGAGCTGAAGATACTGAGCTAATCACTGCTACTATCAGACAAGGTAGCCAGGGCTCTGAAAACGTATTATTAGGAGGTTTAGGAGGATTAGCCTATAAAACTCAAAATTCAAAGTACAGACTTACAGTGATGCATTTGCAAAATGGAGAAAGCACTGCTGCACGTTTAAATATTTTGGATGATCCTGATGATAAAGCATATGGAAAGTCGGGGTATACCGCTTATTCTGATAATCTTGCTTATTACCAAAGAGGTATGACTAACTTGCTTTTAAATGGTGAGCATCATATAAATAATGATGATTGGGTAATTGGCTGGAAAATATCGCCTACATTCTCTTCATTGAAAGATCCGGATATTAGAGTTTCACCTTTCTCTTATAGCCAAGGTCAGCCAGGAATTGCAGCAGGACAAGGAGGTATGCCTTCTCGTACTTGGAGATATTTGGATGAAGTAAATGTATCTAATAGAATTGATGTTACAAGAAATTTAACATTGTTTGGTGCTGATGCTAAATTTAAGGCCGGATTAAACTATGTATATAAAGAGCGTGATTATGAAATATTAAATTATCAGTTGGCATTCTTTGGTTCTCAGCCAGAGTTGTCTGGGGATCCGAATGAATTGCTATACGATGAAAATATATATCCTAACGCAGGTAATGTTTATTATCAGTCAGGAAACCAAAAACCTAACCCTAATGAATATAATTCAAATGTGAATAATATTGCAGGGTATGTGTCTGCGGAATTCTCCCTTTTTCCTAAACTTAAAACCGTTTGGGGTTTGAGAGCTGAGAATTATGTACAACGACATACCGGTAGAGATTTAGAGTATGCGCAGTCTGGGGTAAATGGTAATAATTTGGATAATACAAAGGTGTTAGACGAACTTAAGTTATTTCCTTCGGCTAACTTAATTTACTCTTTAACAGAAGAGCAAAATTTAAGGTTCAGTTATGCCCGTACTATCGCAAGACCATCTTTCAAAGAGTTGTCTTATGCTCAAATAATTGACCCAATTTCGAATAGAATATTTAATGGAGGTTTTTTTAAGTATTCAAACTGGGATGGTAATTTACATTCTACTTTAATAGATAACTTTGATTTAAGGTGGGAGATGTTCCTTCCTAAAGGGCAACTAATTTCATTAAGTGGATTTTATAAAAGTTTTGATGCTCCTATTGAGTTGGTAAGAATATCTACGGTATATACAAGTAGTGAATTTCAGCCAAGAAACGTGGGTAGTGCTAAAGTGTATGGATTGGAGTTAGAGTTTAGAAAATCATTAGACTTTATATCTCCGGCTTTATCAAAGTTTAAATTTAATGGTAATATAACCTATACCAAGTCTTTATTAGATATGACTGAGATGGAATATAACGCAAGAAAGGCTTACGAAAAAACAGGTGAAAATATAGATGATCAGCGAGACATGGCAGGTCAGGCTCCATATGTGGTTAATGCAGGTATAGCCTATGAAAATATCGAAAAAGCATTTGAGGCAGGCCTTTACTATAATGTGCAAGGAGAAACTTTAGTTGCTGTAGGTGGTGGTTTGTTTCCTGATGTTTATTCAGAGCCTTTTAATAGCCTTAATTTTAATGTAAACAAAAAGTTTGGTAAGGAAGATAAGCTATCACTTAACTTAAGTGTTGAAAATATATTAAATGATGATAGGGAAGAGTTTTATCACGGTTATCATGCCGCTGATCAGTACTTTACCAAAAAATCACCTGGTACTACCTTTGGAGTAGGCGTTGGATATTCATTTTAAAAATAAAAAAGCAAGTAGGAGCTTCCGCTCTTACTTGCTTAATTCACTTCTTGTGCTAGGGCACTCTTCTTGATTCACAATATCATTTTTTAACCATGATGACAGTTCTTTAATTCTTAAATCTGTCATTCTCTTTAGCTCTTTACATTTACAGGTATTAAATGTTTCGGGGTTAAATTCCTTACGATAGTAGATGTCCCAGTCATGTGGGTAGAGTGCTCTTAGATGCCTGTCTCTGTATTGCACCCAATATACTTGAGCCATTTCAAACCTACGTAAAAAGTCTTGGTCAGAAGATTTTCTTTTGATTTGCTCAATTAGTTCTAACAGCTCTTTATCTGCATCGTCAAAACTTTCGCAAGGAGGTTTTTCAGTAGTATTGCTTTCTTGGCAAGAAGTGGCATATATACAAATTATTATGCCTAATAGTAAGTGTCTCATTTTCTTATATTTTGCTATGTAAATATATTGAAAAGAGAAAAATTACGGGCACTTAAACACGCTGTAGTATGACCATTTTATAAAATTATTTTTAGTAAAGAAGAGGATTGCTTTAGTAGGTAGAAGCTTTAAATTAAGATTCTCTTATACTTTCTAAGGAAGAAATTAATAATAAAATATTAAAAGCCTTTTCATTTCGAAAAGGCTTTTTTATTTGCTTTATTGTGGTTACAATAAAAACATCTTTGTTATCTATACGAACAATGTTTACAATGGATTATGACTGATTGGATATCTTTAGTTTATACTTTTTTGTTATTCTCTGACAGAGAAGAAGTTATATAATTCTATTTTTTTAAAGTCTTGCGAGGCAAGAATTTTTTGTTTGAATAGCTGACTTTGTAGGCTTATTGTTGTATAATTAAGATTATTTTCATCAAAAAATTAATAATGTGAAAGTAGGTATTATTGATTTTATCAAGCGAAACTACATCACTGTTGCTTTGTCCACCCTAATGGCTTTAATATTAGTTGGTGCTGCGTTTACAATTTACAACAGAAAAGTAATGGTAGAAAACACCTTTTTGCAAAAGCAAACTGAGTGGACCAAAGAAAACCTTGGTAACATTTTTGACAGCGACCTAAGAAGAATGGATCTTGGACTTAGGGGCTATGCTATTACTCAAAATGAGCAAGTATTAAATCCATACAAGGATGGTATGAATGAGATCAAATGGACTATACATAATATAGATAGTGCATTTCAAGTTCAGAAGCTAGATACACTTGCCGAAGCATTCAATAGATTTAAAGTGAATCTTGATGAGTACATAGGAGTAACCAAGCAGCTTAAGGAATATGCAGATCAGGGAGACTTAGAAAGTTTTAAGGGGCTTTTGGCTGAAGACCGTGGCTTTGACTTATGGGAAGCATGGTCTCCTATATTCTTTGCGGCCTCAGATCATCAAAATATGCTAATAGAGCAGGCTCGAAATAATTATCAGAGGGCCTTAAATAGAAATATTACCATTCAGATAGTTTTAATACTTTTTAGTATTCCTACTATAGCCTCAGTGATTTATCGTTTAAGAAAAGACTCTAAGATGAGGTCTAACTTGCTGGAAGAATTTTCAAAACATAATAAGCGGTATGTCTATAACTCTGGAGATGATGAGGATGAAAAGAATCAAGAGAGTATTATTGCTAATTCAGTTGAAAACTTAAAGAAAGCCTCTGCTTTTATAAAGGAAATTACCAAAGGCAATTACGCTATTACCTGGAGTGGGCTTACAGAGAAAAATGCGGATCTAAATCAGGGCAACCTTGTGGGTGACTTGGTGAAGATGAGAGATCAGATGAAGGAGGTAAAAGCCGAGAGCGACCAAAGGTTGTGGAGTACGGATGGGTTAGCTCAATTCTCTGATGTGGCGAGAAATAACCAAAGCAATAATGAGCAATTGACGAACGAAGTGGTTAAGTTTTTAGCTAACTATTTAGATGCTCAGCAAGGATCTCTGTTTGTGCTGCAAGATGAGGATAGTGAAGACCTTCATTTGAAATTAATGGCTTGCTATGCTTTTGATAAGAAAAAATATGTAGAGAGAAGAATAGATATTGGAAGTGGATTGGTGGGACAAGCTTACCTAGAGGGGGGAACAGTAATGTTGACAGAGCTGCCACAAGGGTATATTAATATTACTTCTGGTTTAGGAGACGCTACACCTGAGTGTGTAATCATTGTACCAATGAAGTATAATGAGCAGGTAGAGGCTGTACTTGAGTTAGCAAGGTTTGAAGATTTTGAAACGCATGAAATTGAGTTTTTAGAGAAGGCCGGAGAGGTATTAGCTTCTGCCATTTACTCTACCAAAATTAACGAAAAAACAAGTTTGTTATTAGAGCAGTCCAGAGAGCAGGCTGAAATATTAAGGGCTCAGGAAGAAGAGCTAAGACAAAACATGGAAGAGATGCAGGCCACGCAAGAAGATATGAGAAGAAGAGAAGATGAGTTGCGAAGAGCCACTGAGGCACACAATAACAGTTAAACTACTTTGAATTATTTGCATTGGCCATGGCTGTGTTTCAGTCATGGCTTTTTTTTGGTCAATAGTTTTTAGTATACTTTGTTTAGGTTAATCAAATAAATAGAATAACCTTTTATTTATTTGAATCGTTTCTATTTTGCACTAATTATAAAAGAAATGAAAGGCACGGTTTTAATCACAGGTGGCACGGGGTTGATTGGTAAACATTTGACACAATTGTTGAGTGAAGAGGGCTATGACGTTCAATATTTATCGAGAAATCCAAAAGGAGTTAAAGGTATTAAGGCCTTTAAATGGGACATAAAAAGGCAGGAGATAGACCCTGAGGCTTTGGTTAGTGCTGATTATATTATTCATTTGGCCGGTGCTGGTGTGGCAGATGAGCGATGGACCAAGGAGAGAAAAGGCATAATTTTAGAAAGTAGAACGCAATCAACAGCGCTCTTAAGAGAAGCGCTAAGGAGTCAGGCTCATAATGTTAAGCAAGTGGTTAGTGCATCCGCTATCGGTTATTATGGTTTTGACACGGGTAATGTTTGGATGAAAGAAGAGGATCAGCCTGGCAACGATTTTTTAGCCGATGTTACCAAAGCTTGGGAAAATGAGATTAGCTTAATTGAGGGACTTGGAGTTAATTGTGCGCAAATTCGAGTAGGATTAGTGCTGGCTAAGGAAGGAGGAGCAATGAAGAAGCTATTAATACCTGCCAAATTAGGAGTAAATGCTCCTCTAGGTAACGGTAAACAGTATATGAGTTGGATACATATTAATGATTTATGTAGAATGTTTATTCATATCATAAAAAATAATCTTTCCGGACCATTTAATGGAGTAGCCCCTAACCCTGTGACTAATAAGGAGTTTACTAAGCAAATTTCTACTGCAGTTAATAGACCAGCATTTTTACCCAATGTGCCTGCATTTGCCTTAAAGTTAGTTTTAGGTGAGATGGCCAATATGTTAATAGGAGGAAACAGATGCTCCTCAAAAAAAATAGAACAAACAGATTTTATCTATCAATTTAGAGAATTGACCCCTGCATTTCAAGATTTACTGAAAAAGTAAAAAACTGAAACGTTTGCAAAATAATTAAGATTCTTTAAGTTTATTAGTTGATTAAATTTTTTAATATGAAGGGAAAAAAGAGAAAGTTAGATAATATTGAGGGGGTAGACACCCTGTCAGAAGACGAAAAAAGAATTATTAGAGCTTTTGAAGAAAAAGATTGGAATGAAATAAAGAGTTATGACTCTTGGGTCATCTTTAAAGTGATGTCAGAGTTTGTTGAAGGCTTTGAGAAATTAGCCAAAATAGGCCCGTGTGTTACTATCTTTGGTTCAGCACGTACTAGAAATGACCATAAATATTATAAAATGGCCGAAGCCATAGCTTCTAAGTTGGTAAGGCACGGTTATGGTGTAATTTCAGGTGGCGGACCAGGTATTATGGAGGCAGCTAATAAAGGAGCCAAAGCAGAAGGTGGTAAATCTGTAGGGCTTAATATTATACTTCCTTTTGAGCAAAAAGGTAACGATTATATCGATCCTGATAAATTAATAACCTTTGATTACTTCTTCGTGAGAAAAGTAATGTTTACAAAATACTCTCAAGGTTTTATCGTGATGCCTGGAGGTTTTGGTACGCTCGATGAATTATTTGAAGCCTTAACACTTATACAAACTAAAAAAATTGGCAAATTTCCGATTGTATTGGTAGGTAAAGAATACTGGGGCGGCTTACTTGATTGGATAGAAAATACTATGCTAAATGCGGCCAATAATGTAAGTAAAGATGATCTCAACTTATTCAAAATAGTAGAAACAGAAGAAGAGGCTGTAGCCGTAATCGATGATTTCTACAACAAGTATTTACTCTCACCAAATTTTTAAGCTACAACTCGTTTTGTACATTCGCCCATAGTTTTTGTGACTTGGGCGACCCTATCTTTGTTCAGCATATTTATGCTGAACTATTTTTATATATAGCTCATTAGTAATAAATAACTAATAATTTTTTAACTCCCCCTATGAAGTATTTCCCTCATGTAATTTCTGTTTTGGCACTTATCATCATCTGTGTTTATATAAAGTTTGATAACGGGCGCTCACAGGTAAATGCACCTTCAGCAGCTACTGCTACGGTTCCACCAGCATATGAGCAAGGACACGCACCCGGAGGAGAGTACAAAGAATACTTAAATGCGGTATCGTTAGATATACCACAATCGTTAACTTTTGCAGGAGAAAGAGTACCATTGGAAATCCCTGACGTAAAAGAGAGGTTGGACAGAGAGCTTTTAATAAATACTTACTGGCATAGTAGTACCATCTTTTTAATAAAAAGAGCCAATAGGTGGCTGCCTCAAATAGAAAAAATCTTAAAAGAAAATGGCATTCCTGATGACTTCAAATATATACCAGCCGTAGAAGGAGGTTTTGTAAATGCAGTTTCACCACGCGATGCAGTGGGCTTTTGGCAAATATTGGAATCCTCTGGCGAGGAAAATGGCCTTGAAATAAATAAGGAGGTAGATGAAAGGTATGATCCTTTGAAGTCAACATTGGCTGCATGCAAATACTTGAAGCAATCATACAACAAATTTGGAAACTGGACCAACGTAGCAGCCTCTTACAACAGAGGTATGGCGGGCCTGCAGCGAGCTTTAAATAATCAAAAAGTTGATAATTATTATGATTTATTGCTCAATGATGAAACTTCGAGGTACGTATTTAGAATTTTAGCTATTAAAGAAATAATTGAGAACCCTAAAAAGTACGGCTTCAATGTAGAGAAGAAACACCTTTATGGACAAGAAGAATTAAGGTATGTAAAGGTTGAAGATGATATTAAAGATTTGGTGGATTTTTCTAAAGAACAGGGCATCAATTATAAATTGCTAAAGAGGCATAACCCGTGGTTGAGAGATGACCACCTTGATGTAAGAAGGAACAAAACTTATCAAATAGCTATTCCGGTATTGCCCAATAAACAAGACTGATCTATTGTCAGTTGTATGACATTGCTTTGATTTGTAAAGATATTAACACCCTTTCGAACAATTTTTAACGTAACTATACTTACTAATTAAAAGCATTATGGAAAAGACATATTATGATCCGGCAGATTTGAAAAAGTTTGGAGATGTGGCTGAATTTGGCCCCGAGCTCGCTAAAAAATTTTTTGATTACTACGGAGACGTTTTTAAAGAAGGCGCATTAACAGCTAGAGAAAAATCACTGATTGCCTTGGCGGTAGCACATGCCATACAATGTCCTTATTGTATTGATGCTTACACTTCTGACTCTATGGAGAAAGGAGTAACTGAAGAACAAATGATGGAAGCGGTGCATGTAACTACTGCCATTAGAGGAGGAGCTTCATTAGTGCATAGTGTACAAATGATGAACAAGGCTAAGAAGCTTTCAATGTAAAGAAGTTTCAATCTATGTTAAAATCACTAAAGGCTACTCGTCATAATCTATCTGATACAAAATATCAGTTGCAAGTCTTATCATCTGGTAGGTTTGAAACCGGTGAGTGGCCTAGCTTTAAAGATCAATTATCCCATCTGGAACAATTTCCATTAAAACCTCATCAGATAGAAATTTTTCAGGTTAATCTCGGGTACATGTGTAATCAGGTATGTAAGCATTGCCATGTAGATGCGGGGCCCGATAGAAAAGAGATTATGACCAAAGATACCATGCGGCAGTGCTTGCATGTGTTGAAAAATAATAACATCCATACTTTGGATCTAACCGGAGGTGCTCCTGAAATGAACCCTGATTTCAGGTGGTTTGTGCAGGAAGCGAATAAAGTTGGAGTAAAAGAAATAATAGTAAGGTCTAACCTAACTATTATTTTGGCTAACCCTAAATATCATGACTTGCCCTCATTCTTTAAAGAGAATAATGTTCGAGTAGTTTCTTCTTTGCCGTTTTACCAAGCCGGTAAAACTGATCGGCAAAGGGGCTCTGGGGTATTTGATAAATCTATAGAAGCATTGAAGCTGCTAAATGAAGTTGGTTACGGAGTGCAAAATAGTGGGCTTATTCTCGATCTGGTTTATAACCCTGGCGGTGCCTTTTTGCCTTCTGATCAAGCAGCTTTAGAAAGAGACTTTAAAAAGGAGCTTGATGCTAATTTTGGTATTTCATTCAATAGCTTATTCACTATTACCAACCTTCCTATCAGTCGTTTTTTAGAGTTTCTCATAAGAAGTGAAAATTACGATGAATACATGGATAAATTAATTGGAGCTTTTAACCCTGCAGCAGTGGATGGTATTATGTGTAGAAATACAATTTCTATTGATTATGATGGCTATATGTATGATTGTGATTTTAACCAAATGCTAGGGCTGAAAATAGCAAAAACTGCAGGCCAGCACATTAGTGAGTTTTCGTTGGAGAGCATTTCAAAGAGAAATATTGTGGTGAGTCAGCATTGCTATGGCTGTACTGCTGGGGCTGGTTCGAGCTGCCAAGGTACTGTGGCGTAGTGCTATATTTTATCTAATTTTAAGGGCACTGATGTTTAAGACTTATTTAAAATGACGATAGAGCAAATACAAGAAACCGCTAATTTTTTAAAAAATGAAGGTTTTGAAGCTCCTCAAGTAGGAGTTATTTTGGGTACAGGACTTGGTAAAGGTTTTGTATCTGAAATAGAAATAGAAAAAGAATTGGCTTATGCCGATATTCCTCACTTCCCTATTGCTACAGTGGAGTTTCACAGTGGTAAATTAATATACGGTACTGTTCATGGTAAAAAGGTAATGGCTATGAGTGGCCGCTTTCACTATTACGAAGGTTATACCATGCAGCAAGTAACATTTCCTGTAAGGGTGATGAAAATGTTAGGGATCAAGCATCTATTGATTTCTAATGCTGGAGGCAATATGAACTTAGCTTGGAAAAAAGGCGATCTAATGCTAATTGAAGATCATATTAATTTACAGCCAGAAAACCCATTAGTGGGGCCGAATATTGATGAGCTAGGGCCTCGTTTTCCGGATATGACAGAGCCTTATGATGTTACTTTAAGGCATACTCTTTCTGACTTGGCTTATGATAAGGGCATTACATTACATCGGGGAGTTTATGTGGCTGTTACAGGACCTAACCTTGAAACTAAGGCAGAGTATAGATATTTAAGAAAAATAGGAGCTGATGTGGTAGGGATGTCAACTGTGCCAGAAGTTATTGTAGCCAAACATATGGATTTGCCATGTTGTGCTATTTCTGTGTTAACTGATGAGTGCGATCCCGATAACCTTCAACCCGTTAGTTTAGAAGAAATAATAGCTATAGCCAGTAAAGCCGAAGTGAAGTTAACGGAATTGTACATTTCGCTTATTGAGAAATTATAATGGATATGAGTAGCTATCATCAAACAACTCATGATGTATATAAACGTGCGGCAGAGTCACCAGACATAGGGCTATGCTGTACCACTACACCCATTTGGCAACTGCCTGGCTTGGATATGCCTAAAGTTATGCAGGAAATGAATTATGGCTGTGGCAGCACTGTGCATCCTCGCGACCTTGTTAATAACCCATCAATATTATATGTTGGAGTAGGTGGAGGAATGGAGCTTTTACAATTCGCATACTTTAGCCGAAAAGAAGGAGGAGTAATTGGTATAGACGTAGTTGATGAAATGCTGGAAGCCAGCCGCAAAAATTTCGGAGAAGCGGAAAGATTAAATGGTTGGTTTAAAAAAGATTTTGTAGACCTGAGAAAAGGTAATGCGCTAGATTTACCCGTAGCTGATGAATCGATTGATGTGGCAGCACAAAATTGTTTGTTTAATATTTTCACCACAGATGACTTGAAGCTGGCGCTATCTGAAATGTTTAGGGTGTTGAAACCTCATGGACGATTAGTATTGTCAGACCCTGTCTGTGAAACAGAAATGCCTCAAAACCTAAAAGATAATGATAAACTTAGGGCACTGTGCTTAAGTGGAGCACTTCCCCTAAAGGAATATGTTCAACTTATTACTGATGCAGGTTTTGGCACAGTGGAGATCAGAGCTAAAAGGCCTTACCGCATTCTGTCACCCAATAAATACGATACAGACACCGAGATCTTTATCGAAAGTGTAGAAGTATGTGCCATTAAAGATCCCATGCCTGAAGATGGGCCATGTGTATTTACTGGTAAAACAGCCATTTACTTTGGAGATGATGAGTATTTTGATGATGACAAAGGACATGTGCTAATGCCGAATCAGCCACTTGCTATATGTGATAAGACAGCATCAGCCTTAAGTACCCTCAACCGTGAGGATATCTTTATTTCACCATCCACTTATTTTTATGATGGCGGTGGTTGTTGTTAATTAATATGGAAATATTAAATACTTATGGGTTTTATTTTCGTATATGAGTTATGAGGTTAAAAGTAGTATTTAGTTTAATAATAACAATATTCATTATGTGCACACACTCTAATGCTCAAAATGAGCACAGAAATGTTGCCAACCCTTATTACTCCAAAACTGATACTTCAAAACTGGAGGTGTCTAATGTGGAGTGGAAAAAAATATTATCTTCTGATTTATATGCTGTGGCAAGAGAGGCCGCTACTGAGCGTGCCTTTACTGGTAAATATTGGGATACAGATATAAAAGGAGTCTATTATTGTGCAGTATGTGGTAATAAATTATTTTATTCCACAGCTAAGTTTTCCAGCAGTTGTGGTTGGCCAAGTTTTTATGAGTCGGTAAGAGATAATAGTGTAATTTATAAAGAGGATCACTCTTTTGGAATGCACAGAGTTGAGGTGCTTTGCGGAAGGTGCGATTCACACCTTGGACATATTTTTGACGATGGTCCCCCTCCTACTTATAAAAGATTTTGTATGAACTCAATATCGTTAGATTTTGAGCCTGAATTAGCTGTAGATAAGTAAATAGCATGCTTTAATATAAAGGCCTCTAAAAAGAGGCCTCTTTTTTTTGATCTATTGCATTTAAACAAAGTAAGCCTCAATTTTGTGTTTTATAAAAATCAAACCAATAGCCTATGATAGCAGAAGAGGAAGTAATGAAAGATAGTGAAGGATACGATATTACAGGCTATGATAGTATTGAGATTTTAGGTGCTCGTGAGCATAACCTGAAGAATGTTAACCTTACTTTTCCTCGTAATAAACTTATCGTTATTACCGGGATAAGTGGTAGTGGTAAATCCTCATTAGCTTTCGATACTATTTATGCTGAAGGGCAGCGCAGGTACATGGAAAGCTTTAGTGCCTATGCCCGATCTTTTATTGGAAACCTTGAAAGACCAGATGTAGATAAGATAAACGGACTTAGTCCTGTAATTTCTATTGAGCAAAAAACAACTTCTAGAAATCCCAGATCCACTGTAGGTACAGTAACAGAGATTTACGATTTTATGAGGCTGTTATACGCAAGAGCTGGTGAGGCATACTCATACAAAACTGGTGAGAAAATGGTTAGGCAGTCTGAAGATCAAATATTAGATCATATTATTCAGGCTTTCGATAACCAAAAGCTTACTATTCTTGCTCCTGTGGTAAAGGGTAGAAAAGGACATTACAGAGAGCTTTTTCAACAGATAAGAAAAAGCGGATATACTAAAGTAAGGGTTGATGGTCAGCTACAGGAACTTGTTCCTAAAATGCAGGTAGACCGTTATAAAACTCATGATATTGAGGTGGTGGTTGACCGTATTGTAGCAGTGGAAAAAGATCGCTATCGAATAGGCCAATCTATAAATTCTGCCATGAAGCAGGGCGAAGGTATTATCATGCTTTTAGATCAAGATGATAATATTCATCATTTCTCTAAATACTTGATGGATCCTGTCTCTGGTTTGTCATATGATGAACCCGCCCCTAATACGTTTTCTTTTAATTCACCCTATGGTGCTTGCCCTAAGTGTAATGGTTTGGGCGTAATTGAAGAAATTACAGAAGACTCTATTATACCGGATAGAACAATCAGTATTAGCCGAGGGGGAATATTACCACTGGGTGAGTTCAGAGATATTTGGATTTTTAAGAAAATAGAGGCTATTCTTAAACGCTACAAAGTAGGATTATCTACCCCTATCAATGATATACCTAAAGAGGTTCTTAAAGTATTATTATATGGAGATGATGTGCCGGTAGCTGTGGAGTCAGTAAAATACCCTGGCACAGACTGGAATACCAAGTTTGAAGGGATAATCAAGTTTCTTGAAAAGCAGAAAGAAGGAGGATCGGAAAAAATACAACAGTGGGTAAATGATTTTACTGTCATAAACACCTGCCCCAGCTGTAAAGG
This sequence comes from Fulvivirga sp. AWR4_260, assembly GCF_056158185.1. NCBI lineage: Bacteria > Pseudomonadati > Bacteroidota > Cytophagia > Cytophagales > Fulvivirgaceae > Fulvivirga > Fulvivirga sp. AWR4_260. Next base: position 858,600 of record NZ_JBSWSU010000001.1, on the reverse strand, counting down.
AGCAAGGCTTAAAAAGGAAGCACTTCACTTTTTAATAGATGGGCATAATATATCGCAGCTTGCTGGGTTTGACATTCAAAATTTAGGAAACTGGTTTGAAAATTTAGAAAGTAGGCTCAGTGAAAAGCAGAATGTAATAGCTGCCGAAGTGCTGAAAGAGATACGTAAAAGGATAGGTTTTTTATTAGATGTAGGTTTAGATTATTTACATCTCAATAGGCCATTAAAGACACTTTCTGGTGGAGAGGCACAGCGAATAAGGTTGGCTACCCAGATAGGAACCCAGCTTGTTGGAGTGCTATATATTCTTGATGAGCCCAGTATTGGACTGCACCAGAGAGATAATGTGAAACTCATCAATGCATTAAAGGACTTAAGAGATTTAGGTAATTCTGTTATTGTGGTAGAGCACGATAAGGATATGATGCTGGCTTCTGATTATATCATTGATATAGGCCCTGGAGCTGGAAGGCACGGAGGGCAAGTAGTGGCTCAAGGACCTCCAGAGAAGTTTTTGCAGCAATCTAGCTCTACGGCTGATTATTTAAAAAACAAAAAGCAAATAGAGATACCCGCTGAGCGTAGAAGCGGAAATGGAGAAAGCTTGAAGCTGACGGGAGCTAAAGGGAATAACCTCAAAAATGTAAATTTAGAAATACCATTAGGCACTTTGTCTTTAATAACGGGTGTCTCTGGTAGTGGTAAGTCTACATTAATCCATGATACCTTGTTTCCGATACTGAATCAGAAATTTTACAGATCTAGAAAAGAGCCCTTGGAGTATGCCAAAGTGGAAGGTTTAGAGCATTTGGATAAGGTTATAGAGGTTGATCAATCACCAATAGGACGCACACCACGATCTAACCCAGCTACTTACACGGGAGTATTTACAGATATTAGGTCACTTTTTGCAGAACTTCCAGAAGCGAAAATTCGAGGGTATAAGCCCGGAAGGTTTTCGTTTAATGTGAAGGGCGGCAGATGTGATACTTGCGAGGGCGCTGGCCTAAGGTTGATAGAAATGGACTTTTTACCTGATGTGTATGTGCCTTGCGAAACCTGCAAGGGAAAACGTTATAATAGAGAAACGCTAGAGGTAAGGTTTAAAGGAAAGTCTATTTCTGATGTTTTAGATATGACTGTGGAAGAAGCTGTTGAATTTTTTGAGCATCAACCAAAAATAGTGAGAAAGATACAGACGCTAAATGAAGTAGGTTTGGGGTATATCTCATTAGGACAACATGCTACTACATTATCAGGAGGTGAGGCTCAGCGAGTTAAATTAGCAACAGAGCTTTCTAAGAAAGATACCGGAAAAACATTCTATATTCTTGATGAGCCAACTACAGGGCTACATTTTAAAGACATACAGCACCTTTTAGATGTAATAAATAGGTTGGTAGATAAAGGAAATACTGTTTTAATTATAGAGCATAACCTTGATGTAATTAAAGTAGCAGATTATATCGTTGACCTTGGACCTGAAGGCGGCCGTGGAGGAGGTGAAATAGTGTGTAGTGGAGTGCCGGAAAAAGTGGCAAAAAATAAAAAGAGCTATACCGCTAAGTTTTTGAAAATGGAGCTAGAGGCTTAATTTTTAAGTAAAAATATAATAAGGAAGAATAGAAAATGCCGCTCAAGAGCGGCATTTTCATTCAACCAAAACCTTGAAAATTATCAACTATGAATTATTGCTTATTCATACAATGATTATTGTCCGAAAAGAGTTCCTTTACTCTTATTAAAATTTAAGGTTCTGATTCTTTATTTCGTTACTTGGGGTGTAATATTGCAGTGTCAAATCAAATCACACGGTCATGCCTAAAGAAATTAATAATTTCGTCCCCATACCGGAGTCTAAATTCCCCCGTGTAGTAGTTATAGGAGGAGGTTTTGCAGGAGTAAAACTGATCAAAAAATTAAGTAAAGCTCCGGTTCAAATTGTACTTTTTGATAGAAACAACTATCATACGTTCCAGCCACTGTTATATCAGGTGGCTACTGCAGGCCTAGAGCCTGATTCCATAGCTGATCCGCTGAGGAAACAGCTAGAGCCCGTAAAAAATTTCTTTTTCAGAATGGCAGAAGTGTATTCGGTCCATCCTGAAGAAAAAATAATAAAAACGGAAATAGGGAAAATGTCTTATGATCACCTGATTATAGCCACAGGCTCCAAAACCAATTATTTTGGTAATCAGTCCATTATGGAGCATGCTTTTCCGCTTAAACAAATTTCGCAGGCGTTAGACTTAAGAAGTCATATTCTTCAAAACTTTGAGGCAGCTACCATTACCACTAATGAAGAGAAGCTGCTTTCTATGATGAACATTGTGATTGTTGGTGGTGGGCCTACAGGAGTGGAAGTAGCAGGAGCACTGGGAGAACTGAAGTCTAACATTCTACCCAATGACTATCCTGAGCTAGATTTTTCTAAGATGAAAATTACCTTGCTAGAAGGTACTCCTTCGTTGCTTGGTGCCATGTCTGACTTTGCCTCTAACAGGGCTTTGAAATACTTGAAAAAGTTTGATGTAGAGGTTAAGCTCGGCACATTAGTTACATCTTATGACGGAAGAGTGGCCAAGCTTAATAATGGAGAAGAAATAAAAACGGCCACGCTTATCTGGGCAGCAGGAGTTCAAGGAAACTACCCAGATGGCATCGATGACGCTTCTATAGACAGAGGTCGTTTAAAAGTGGATCAATATCAGCAAATATTAGGGTATGAGAATTTATATGCTATAGGAGATATTGCTGTTATGGAGGGAGATCCTGGGTACCCTAAAGGACATCCAATGCTTGCACCTGTAGCGATTCAGCAAGGTGATTTATTAGCAGAAAACCTAAAAAGAAAGTTTAATGGCAAAGCTCCAAAGCCCTTTAAATATAAAGACAAAGGATCTATGGCCACCATCGGTAGAAACAAAGCCGTTGTAGATGTTGGAAAACTTAGATTTGGTGGTTTCTTTGCATGGATGATGTGGATGTTTGTTCACCTAATATCAATTATTGGTTTTAGAAACAGACTCATAGTATTTAGTAATTGGGTGTGGAACTACTTTACATATGATAAAGGCACCCGATTGATCATCAGAAAATTTATACCAAAAAATAAAATCAAAGAATAAACAATGAAAGGTCCGAAATTACAATACTTCTTAGGCTCGCTATTACTGTTGGTAGGAGGTTTTCAGGTATATAAGCAAGACTTTTGGGAGTGTAGTTTGTATTTTTCAGCCGGGCTTTCTTTCATTGTAATGGCTTTAGTGCGGGAGAAACGTTTCCCGCGCTATTCTAAAGTCTTAGACATCCTTTCTTGGACATTAATAATTATTACTGGCCTTATCTTTCTTTATCTTGTACGCACTGATCAAATGGTGGCTGGCCATTAAGAAAGTAAAATACCCACTGGTAAAATTTGACTGTTAATCAGCATAGTAATTATTAGTTTTACATACGTGCGTTGTGTTGCTTTAATACTTTAATATAATTTGAATAAAACTAAGTTATACTGGACTTTACAGGTTGGAGGCTGGCTATTATTTGCTAGTGTGCAGATAATTGCATTTATCTTTTTAAGAAAGAACCTTACAGGAATACAGGTTTTATTCTGGCTTTTAGAAGCCAGTGTATTTTTACTGTTTACACATCTTTACAGAAATCTTATTGTAAATAGGGGTTGGTTGGCGTTAAGCATGAAACGGCTTATACCACGAGTGATTTTATCGGTGGTGATACTTCCTCTTTTGGTATATTGTGCGCGTATGCTCATTAGTGTGCCATTGCATATGTATGACCCCCAAGTGGCTTGGAAATGGTCTAATGTAATAGGCCTATCACTAGTTTATTCCTTGATATTCTTTTTGTGGGTGGTATTGTATTTTATTTATCACTACTTTGAAAAATATAATTTGTCTCTGCAGCATGAAGCTGCAGTGCATGAGATAGAACTGAATAACTTAAAATCTCAATTAAATCCGCATTTTATTTTTAATGCATTAAATAGCATTAGGGCACTGGTAGATGAAAATCCGATGAAATCGAAAAATGCCATTACACAGTTGTCTAATATTCTTAGAAATTCATTAATATCGGATAAAAAGAGGCTAACAAAATTTGAAGATGAGCTTAATACTGTAAAGGATTATCTTGGTCTTGAGAGTATTAGGTTTGAAGAGAGGTTAAGAACAACTTTTGATATTGCGCAAGATTCTTTTAAATTTCTGGTGCCGCCACTAATGCTACAAACTTTAGTTGAAAATGGGATTAAGCATGGCATTTCTAAACTTAAAGAAGGTGGTTTTGTGCAACTAAAGACTTATGTCTCTGAATACGAACTGAAGGTCGAAATTAGAAACAGTGGTCAGTTTGAAGATGGTAGTGAACATAATTCATTACAAGAAGAAAAAGTGGGGTTAGGTTTGAAAAATACCCGAAAAAGGTTGGCCTTACTGTATGGAGATAGAGCGTATTTAAATGTCTCCAATGAAAATGAAAATACTGTATTAACAGAGTTAGTTATACCAAAGGAATGAAAGCATTAATAATTGATGATGAAAGATTAGCTCGTAAAGAGTTGATGAATTTATTAAAAAGCTATAGTCAGGTAGAGGTAGTAGGAGAAGCTGCCAATGCAGATGAGGCGTATGAATTAATCAATAATCTTCATCCTGATTTGTTATTTCTGGATATACAAATGCCAGGTAAAACAGGGTTTGAGCTGTTGGAGATGCTTGATAATGTACCTAATGTGGTATTTACTACTGCTTATGATGAGTTTGCTTTAAAGGCATTTGAGGTTAATGCATTAGATTATTTGCTAAAGCCAATACAGACCGAAAGGCTGAATGAAAGTATTAATAAACTTCTTGCAAAGTTTACAGCTAACCCTCAACCTCAAAAAGGAGATAAAAAGCTAAGCCTAGAAGATCAGGTGTTTGTAAAAGATGGAGATAAATGTTGGTTTGTAAGTTTATCTAATATTAGGCTTTTTGAATCTGATGGCAATTATATTAAGGTTTACTTTGATAATAATAGACCTATGATTCATAAGTCATTAAATGCGCTTGATGAAAAATTAGATAGTAGAAGCTTTTTTAGGGCCAGTAGAAAACACATTGTGAACTTAAGCTGGGTAGAGAGTATAGAGCCTTGGTTCAATGGAGGACTGATGGTGAAACTCAAAGGAGGAGATAAGGTAGAGGTGAGCAGACGCCAAGCTGCTAAGTTTAAAGAAATGATGAGCCTGTAATGTATTAAGAACCAGTTCCCCCTCTTATAATAGAAATAAGGTCTGCTTCTACATGCCAGTCTCGTGCTAGTTTTAACATGGCAGTTGCTTCTAGTTCAGTTACATACCCCTTTAGGTTATTGGCTTTCCATACCATATCTATATAGAAAATTTTCTTTTCTTCAGGGTAGTTGCCTATAACTTGGTTTAAGTAGTCTCTAGCTCTTTCAAACGAGTTGAAGTAATCTTCTGCAATAAAACTATTGGCCCATTCTAATTCCGAATGACCATCTAATTCTTCTGCGGTTTCTTCAAGGTTAAGCCTTTCCCCTTCATCTAATCCATGATAATGGAAAATCACAGATTTTAGAAGTAGGTATGCCTTTTTTTCTTCACTACTCATTTTTTGTGCGTTGACTTACAAAAAAAGTAAATTATTTGAATAAAACTGATTTTGCGTTCAATATTTGGTAATTATTTATTCGGATAAATTAACGGATAAAATCCAGCAATAAAAAAAATTAGTCTTCATCTAAAAATAGATCTGCACTTATCTGGTCAGCGAGCAAAAGCCCTGATGCTGTTAGTATTAAGTGATCGGTGCTAATTATTGCGTATCCTTTTTCTATTAAATTATCTATATACAATTTATGAAGCTGAATAAGATCTATATCATACTTCTTTTTCAAATAAAGTAAATCAACACCCCAGTTAGTTCTTAGTGATATTAATAGAAATTCGTTGACCTGATCCGTTATGTTTAAACGATCTATTTCTGCAGGTATTTCACCGTTATTGATGGATTTAATGTATTTATGGTTATTGCTAATGTTGAACTGGCGGTATACTCCATTGTAAGAATGGGCAGCAGGGCCTACTCCTAAATATTTTTTTTGTTTCCAGTAACTTGAGTTGTGCCTTGAATACTTTTCTGGAAGTGAAAAATTGGAGACCTCATAATGTACATATCCTGCTTTTTTTAACTCTTCAGTCAGTATTTCAAACTGTTCTGCTGCAAACTCTTCATCTATTTCAGGCAATAACTTTTTCTTTTGTTGATGTCCAAAAACTGTATTTGGTTCTATAGTAAGGCAGTAAGATGAAATATGCTCAGGCTTTAAAGCTATAATTTCTTTTAGGTTATTTCTCCACATGTTATGGTCTGTATGCGGTATAGCATAAATTAAATCTATGCTTATATTTTTAAACCCCACTTCTCTTGCCTGTGATATAGAGGCCAAAGCTTGGGACCTGTTATGAGCTCTGTTGAGAAAGTCTAATGTTTTTTCATCAAAAGATTGAATGCCAATACTTAATCGATTGACACCCGCGGTATATAACCCTTTTAACTTATGATAATTTAGATCATCTGGGTTAGCCTCCAGTGTAATTTCCGCATTCGCATTTACTTTGTGTACTAGTTTTATGGTATTTAAAATGGCATCCAACTGATTAACACTTAATATAGAAGGTGTACCTCCACCAAAGTAAATAGTGTCTATCGGTTCATTATGTAAAAAGCTTTGTTGTAAGTCTATTTCTTTGCAAATAGCCGAAGTCATATCTTTAATATAAGATTGATTAGTGCTAAAATGAAAGTCACAGTAATGACAAGCCTGTTTGCAAAACGGAATATGTATATAAATGCCAGCCAAGTTGTTAGTTTTGTTTACAAACTTAAAATTATTTGAGAAGTATATACCTATATATAATATGTGCCTTTTTGCTATTCGTTCAAAAAGTTGATGCTCAAGTTGCGGGAGTACATGTAGAAGTTATTGGTGAAAAAAACGAAGTATATGATAGTAAGGTTGCTGATTCATTACAGTTGAGGTTATACATCAACAAACTTTTAAATACATATTATCAAGAGGGTTTTTTGGCGGCTAATGTAGTTAAAGCCGATTTGCGTGATTCAAGTTATTATTATACCATACATAAAGGTTTTGAGTTTAAATGGGCAAATTTAAATAAAGGGTCACTCCCTGAATATTTGCTATCACGGTCGGGATATAGAGAAAGGTTTTTTCAAGATAAACCCTTTAGTTACACTGAAGTATCTAAGCTGTTTAATAAAATCATTAAAATAAGTGAGAATAATGGATACCCATTCGCATCTGTATTTTTAGATTCCCTTAAGTTAAATCAAAGTGGGGTTTACGGTGTTTTAAACTATAGTTCAGGGCCGGAGATAACCCTAGATTTAATAAAAATAGAAGGCAACGTAAAGGTGAAAAGAAAGTGGCTGGCAAGCTATTTACAATTGGCCATGGGAACCCCATTTAACCAGCAAAATATTTCTAATATACCCAGTAAAATAACACAGTTAGAGTTTGCAGAACTTGCTAAGCCTGTGGAAGTGACTTTTCAAAACAGCCAAGCTATAATTACTATCACCTTAAAAAGTAGGTCTTCCAGCTCTGTTAATGGTGTCATTGGCTTTTTGCCGAATGCGCAAAATGATAACAAATTACTGGTGACCGGTGAGTTTGATCTTTCTATCGATAACCTATTTCGTAGTGGCAAAGAGTTTAATGCACACTGGCAAAGGCTAAAGCCATTATCTCAGGTTTTAGATTTAAATTACAATCAGAGAAATGTACTCAATTCGCCCTTAAACATAGAAGCGGGGCTTTACCTGCTAAAAGAAGACACTACTTTTTTGAATCGTAATACCAATATTAATTTCGGATACCAGAAAAATAAGGCCTCTTTTTCAATATTTAGTGAATTTCAGCGCTCAAGTGTGTTAAATAATAATGTTCAGGATTCAGCTACGTTAGCAGATTTTAGATTAACCTATTATGGGGTTAGTAATGGCTATCGTAATTATACTTCGTCAAGGTTAAAATCATTTGGGTGGGGGTATAATCTGTCTGTTGCTGTTGGAGATAAAAAGATTACAGAAAATACCGCCTTGTTAGAGGCTGGCTATAATAATTTGCCCAGCAAAACACGGCAATACAAAACTATGGCAGATCTACGGTATTATATTAAGCTGTCCAAGCATTTAGTGTTGAGTAATAAGTTTTCTCTAGCAAAATTATTTAATGACTATCTTTTTACTAATGACCTTTTTCGGTTAGGAGGGCTAAGTACAATCAGGGGATTTAATGAAAATGAGTTTTTTGCATCCACCTATGCCTATTCAAATTTAGAACTTCAATTACTATATGCTGCGGAATCATATGTGTTTGTGTTTTATGATCAAGGATACTTAGAGCAAGCTGTAGCCTCAGTGAATCATACAGATTATCCTTTAGGAGTTGGACTTGGACTAACTTTAAAAACCAATGCAGGCTTATTAACTTTGGCGTATGCCGTTGGTAAATCCAACAATCAGGATTTTAGCACAAGACTCTCCAAGTTTCACTTCGGTTATGTGGCTAAATTCTGATAACTTGCAAAGAATTAAATAATCGAAATATTGAAAAGGGTATTACTACTTGTATTGATTCTTCAGGCAAATCATGCCTGGTCTATGCTGGCTGACACAGTAGAAATTAGAAATCTTAATTACGATTGGTTTTTTTACGATGAAGACGATGGCTTTTTACCATTAGTAGATAAGTCTGTTTTTACAGAGAATACTATCCATTTTGATATAGGTTCAGGAGATTATTCAGAGAGTATTTTGTCTATATCAAGCAGTGATAAAATAAACATTTTTATAAATGGAATGCTGGCGGCAGGGATGAAGGGTAAAATCCTATGGAATATTGATAGTTTAAGGCGGAGTTTTAATAATGATTTACACGTTACACTGTATCGACCATTGATAAACCCATATAATATTACTGCTAAGATTATTCGCCTCGAACCAACTGCAGAGAAAAAGCCATTAATACAAAACCCCGTTTTAATAAAAAGTAGAAACACCCAAAAGGAATACAACAACTTTATAATCGTAGCCAGCATATTGCTTTTAATGATATTAGCAAGTTTGAGAAACTTCTTTCCACGTACTTTAGCAGATTTCTTTAGGCTAAGAAGAGTATTAAGTACAAGAGATATTGATGAGAATCTTTTTAAAACAAGACCACTAAATCAAATCCACTTATTAGTATATGCATTTTTAAGCTTACTGATCAGCCTTACTATCATGCTGTTTGTTCGGTTCTCAGAAATACATCAAGATGCGGCCATATTCTATCCCATAGGTTTTTCCTCAGCCATATTGAGTTGGCTGAAAATAGGACTTGTAGTTTTCGTTTGGTATCTGGTTAAATACCTGCTAATAGCAAATTTAAGTGCGTTGTTTAAAATATCTTTTTTTCAAAATTCGCATTTTTATACCTATACAAGGCTTTCTTTTTTAATTTTCAGTATTTCTTTAATACTAGTAATAATTTCATTTTTTGGTTTTCATGCCATAAACCCATCATATTATACTTACTTGTTTCATTTTCTGCTAATTATGATGATTCTAAGAGTATTAATATTGTTTTTTAGATTATTGAATACAGGGGCCTATAAATCTTTGCATTTATTTTCCTACCTTTGCGGCACAGAAGTAATACCCTTGGTTGTGCTTCTTTATTTAGGACTAAATCAACCATTCTGATTATTTAAGAAGTAATAGTTGAGTGAATATATGACTGATCAAGCGAAAGAAAGGATGCAGCCAGTAGCGAGTATCCTGGTTTCTCAGCCAAAGCCCGGTGATGAAAATTCCCCATATTTCAAGCTGGCAGAAAAGTATAACCTTAAGGTAGATTTTCGACCTTTTATTCAGGTTGACCCTGTGTCAATTAAAGAATTTAGGCAACAGAAAATTGATATACTCAATCATACAGCGGTGATTTTTACCAGCCGCAATGCTGTGGACCACTTTTTTAACATCTGTGAGCAACTTAAAATTGAGATGCCAGCGGATATGAAATACTTTTGTATTTCTGAACAAACTTCTAATTACTTACAGAAGTATATCGTAATTAGAAAAAGGAAAATTTTTACTGGCCATAGAACAGCTATGGATCTTATTGAAATCCTTAAAAAACATAAGAACGAAAAATATCTTTTCCCATGTTCTGACATTAGGAAAAACGATATTCCAGATTTCTTAACCGAAAATGGATTCAATTTCTCAGAAGCTGTAATTTATAGAACAGTAGCAAGTGATTTATCAGACTTGGAAGATGTCTATTATGATATATTAGCATTTTTCAGTCCGTCAGGTATTAACTCATTGTTAGTTAATTTCCCTGATTTCAAACAAAACAACACCAGAATAGCAGCCTTTGGCCCTACTACAGCTAAAGCTGTAAGAGAGGCAGGTTTATTCCTTGACATTGAGGCACCTCTGCCTAATGCACCCTCAATGACTGGAGCTATTGAGGTGTATATTAAAAAGGCAAACGGACTTAAATAACGAGATTTGACATTAAATAATTGTGAAATCGAGATTATATTACACCTTTTTAATAGGAAACGCTTGAATCTATTGTCAAAATTATCTTATATTTAAGACTGCTTTTGACAATAGATATGCGTAGATACATTTTTTACATATCAATAGGGGTACTTATTTTTTGTGCAACTACTGTAAGTGCCCAGCAAGATGCACAGTTTTCTTACTATATGAAGAACATGCTCTTCTATAACCCTGCCTATGCAGGAGCGGAGGGTGTGACAGAAATTACTTTGCTTCACCGTACTCAATGGGCAGGGTATCAAAGTACTTTCGATGATGGAGGAGCTCCTACTACACAAGTTTTTAGTATGAACACTCCTATATATAGAATAAGAAGTGGATTCGGTGCTCACGTGGTAAACGATAATTTAGGTCCTTTGAATAACCTCGAGGTACAACTATCCTATGCGTACCATTTAGGACTTAAAAATGCTAAGTTAAGCTTCGGTGTTAGAGCCGGGTTATTTTCCCAATCAATAGATAAAGGACAATATAGGTACATAGATCAGGGTGATGATCTAATTGTAAATGCTGATGAGTCTCAAATTAGACCTGATATGGCTTTAGGGGTATACTTGCGGTCAGAGAAATATTATGCAAGTTTAAGCTTTAACCATATTTTAAAGTCTGAATTTAACTTTGGTCAGGATGCTGTTAAGAATGCATTGGAAAACCACGCCTATTTCTCTATGGGGTATATTCATGAAGTGAATTTCGATGTTAAGATTTCACCATCATTAATGGTGCAAACTGACTTTAATGAATATAGCTTCATATTAGGTGGTTTGGTCTATTATAAAGACCAGTTATGGTTCGGAACTTCGTTTCGACAGTCTGATGATGTAAATTTACTATTGGGTTATAATTTTTTAAAGGATAAATCGTTAAGCTTTGGCTATTCATTTGGTTATGTAGTGAAAGACCAAGATGCGAAAAAGGCCACTACACACGAAATAATGGCTAGTTATAGATTGCCCGTTAACCCTGGTAGTGGAAAGAAAATAATTCGAACACCTAGGTTTAGACATTAAGAGCTAAAATATTTTGCTTTTAAAGATAATTTATACAATTTGTGAGACAATATTTTTTAAAAGAAGCAGGCTAAAAACTTTCATCGAAGATTTTAAATTGATTTTTTTTTATATATTTCCACTTCAAAAATTAAAAACAAACAAAATGGTTGGCTTTAACTTAGTATTTAAGTTAAAGAGTTTTAAAGAAAAGTGTTATGCGTAAAGTTACAAGAAGATTCCTCTACTCATTGTTGTTGTTGGCACCAGCAATATTAGGAGGTTGTGGACTCTTAGGCCTGGGAGGCGGAGGAGGAGACCAAGGAGAGCTGGTCGGTGTGCCTGGTCGGGAAGGTTGGGTGATGACGCTCCCTTACGGTATGGTTCCAATTCCTGCTGGTACCTTTCACATGGGACAAGCTGATGAAGACCCTGCCTCGACCCAAATAAATTTCAATAAGCAAATTACTATTGGGTCATTCTACATGGATGATACAGAAATCACTAACAATGAATATCGTCAGTTCGTTAATCACTTATTTGATGATTCTGTAAGTGTATTAGGAGAGGACAAGATAATGAGTGATTACTATCCCGATACAACAGTATGGGTGCGTGACTTCGCTCATCATATGGGTGATCCTGTTCAGGATTACTATTATTGGCACCCTGGTTATGATGATTATCCTGTAGTAGGGATAAACTGGGAGGCTGCTGTTTATTTTAGTAAGTGGAGAACCAGATATTGGGCTGATTATAGAATAAGTGTTGGTGATGTTCCAATGCCTTCTTTCAGATTGCCTAACGAAGCTGAGTGGGAATACGCTGCTCGTGGCGGACGTGATATGGCAAAGTATCCTTGGGGTAACCCTTACATCCGTAACGCTAAAGGTTGTATGCTTGCTAACTTTAAGCCTGGTCGTGGAAATTATTATGATGATGGGTTCTCTTATTCAGCGCCTGTGGCTCAGTATTTCCCTAATGACTATGGTTTATATGATATGGCAGGAAACGTATCTGAATGGTGTTTAGATGACTTTAGTCCTGTTTCAGTTCCTACTGTGTGGGATCTTAACCCTCAGTTTATTGATAAGAGAACAGACCCTAAAAGTGTACAGTACAATCCAGAGATTCTTCCTAAGAAGGTTATTAGAGGAGGCTCTTGGAAAGATGTTGCTTACTATTTAGAGACTGGAACTAGAACTTTCGAATTTAAAGATTCTGTAAGAGCATATATCGGATTCCGAAATGCAATGACTCATCTGGGGAGATCATCTGGTGCAGAGTTTTAAAATTATTTTTTAATATTTCAAACCCATTAAAATTAACTTCATTAATTAAAACCTTAAGACAATGAGTAAAAAGAAAGGCGGATTTGCAGAGCTATTATATAGAACCATTATGCCAAAAGTATATGGTATTGGTGGTGCAGTAGTTATCGTTGGTGCTTTGTTTAAAATTTTGCACTTAAAAGGTGCTGATATTATGTTGATTGTTGGTTTAACAACTGAAGCACTGATTTTCTTTTTAAGTGCATTCGAGCCTCCTCACGCTGATCCAGATTGGTCTAAAGTTTACCCTGAATTAGCAGATGATTTTGAAGGAAGTGCTGCTCCAAGAGCTAAAGTTCCAGCAAAAGCATCAGGACCAAGTGCTACTCAACAATTAGATAACATGTTAGAGAAGTCTAAAATCGGTCAAGATTTAATAGATAGCCTAGGAAAAGGCATGAAAAACTTGGCTGATTCTGCATCAAAAATGTCCAACTTATCTGATGCAGCTGTTGCTACTAATGATTATGCAAAAAATGTAAAAACTGCTTCTCAAGCTTTAGGAGAAATGAATAAGTCTTATGCAACTACTGCACAAGCTCTAACTTCTATGGCAAGCGCTACTAAAGATTCTAAAGAATATCATGCACAAGTTCAGGCAGCTACTAAGAATTTAACTGCTCTTAATACAGTGTATGAAATGGAATTGAAAGATGCTGATAGCCACGTGAAAGCAATGAGTAAGTTCTATACCAATATGGCAGGAGCTTTAGAGGGAATGACAAAAGCTGGTGAAAAAACCAAAACTTTTGCAAATGAACTTGATAAGCTTACTACTAATTTAACTTCTCTTAATACTGTATATGGAAACATGCTTACAGCTATGAGAGGTGATAGTCCTAAAAAAGGATAAGTAAATATTGATATGGAAATGAATTATTCATTAAAAATACGATTGTAATATGGCTGGAGGAAAGGAAACCCCAAGACAGAAGATGATCGGTATGATGTACTTAGTATTGTTAGCTATGCTAGCATTAAACGTAAGTAGTGCCGTTCTGGAGAAGTTTGTATTTATAGATGAAACTTTGAAACAAGCAGGTGAGGCTATGGTAGAGAAAAATAGCCAAACCTTAGGAAGTATTACTGCTGAAATAGCAAAGAAGGGAAACAGAGGGGACGATGTTAAGGTTTTAACTAGAGCTAAGGAAGTCAATAAAATGACTAGCGATCTATTGTCATATATGAATGGCCTTAGAGAGCAGATGGTAGAAATCACTGGCGGTAAAGATGAACAAGGTACACTTAAGGGTGCTAAGGATACTGAAGGTGTTGCTAACCTTATGATTCGTCAGAAGGAAGGTGAAAAACTAAAGGAAAAGTTAAATGAGTATTCTTCTAAACTTAGTTCTATAACTGGTACAGAATTTACTCCATTGGCAAGGGATGCTAAGGATATACCTTTAGCTGCAAAAGATCCTAATCAAGCGAAAAAGGATTTCTCTGAGTATTATTTTGGCGAATCTCCGACCGCTGCTGGTATGGCAACAATTAGTCAATTAGAAAACGAATTGTTATCATATGAAACTAAAGCACTGGAACTTTTGGCAGAGAAAGTTGGAGCAAAAGACATTACATTTGACAAAGTTGTTCCTTTGATTAGACCTTCTTCAAATGTGGTTGCATCAGGAGCTGACTTTGAGGCAGATTTATTCATTACTGCAGCGGCTAGTGGAATGAACCCGACTTTCATGTATAATGGAAAGTCTGTTCCTACTGAAACCAATGAACAAGGAATCAAATTTGGTAAAGTTTCGTTTGCAGCTAAAGCAACAAATTATGATTCCAAAACTAATATGTCTGAGCAGAGTTTTAAAGCTCAAATTAGTATAAATGACACTACTTACACCATTAACCACACTTATTATGTTGTAAAGCCTGTTATTCAGGTTAGATCAGCTGCTTTACAAGCATTATATATGAACTGTGGAAATGAGTTGGATATTCAAGTTCCTGCTTTAGGTACTAGTTATAGTCCTTCATTCTCTTCTAGTGAAGCAACAGTGGTTAAAGGTAGTCGTACAGGTTTAGTAACAGTTATTCCTAAAGGTAGAAGTAAAGTTAAGTTAACTGTTAGCAACGGTGGAAACGTATTGGGAACTGAAACGTTTGATGTTAAGAAGGTTCCGCCTCCATCAATTGAAATCACTTCAAGAAACAGACCAGTTGATTTTGAAAAAGGTGTTAGTGCTGCAGCTCTTACAACTCTTAAGGTAAGTGCAGAGCCTGATGAAAACTTTGCTAGAGAAGTACCTAAAGATGCTAGATATAGAGTGACTAAAATTAATGTTAAGTTAGCTAGGTCTGGTAGACAAGTAAAAGCTGGAGATTTCACATCTGAGAATATTGACTTAAGAGCTTGGAGAAGTGAATTCAGAAAAGGGGACAATTTGATTATAAAAGTAGAGAATGTAGTAAGAAGAACTTATCAAGGAGAAAACGAGAGAGTGAAACCTGCTACAGCTATATATAGTGTTCCTATAGATTAATTTTAATAAGGAGATTAAATGAAGAGTTTAAACAAAATTATACTGGTTGTCTTATTGGGGTTGTTGGCTACTCCTATGTATGCGCAGGTGGATGAACTAGAACAGTATAACCCTAATTCAATAGAGCCGATTCCGCGCTATGAGCATTTGTTTAAAAGAACTGTGTGGAGAACTATTGATTTGAAGGAGAAACAAAACAAAGGTTTCTTTTCAAGAGGGGGTGAGTTAACAGCATTTATTTTAGATGCCATTAAATCTGGAGAATTAGCGGATCTTTATGCGAATGATTCTTTGACAAAGAAAATTAGCAAGGATGAATTCATGCAGAGATTGGTTTATCAAGAGGGATTGGAGGTTCCTGCATGGGAATCTGGTATAGAGTATTATGAAGGTGACCAAGTTAAATATAATGGAGTGGTTTACTCTGCAATTTTCGATGAGGTTATTTCAGTACCTTCTGAATCTCCTGATGATTGGGAAGAAACTCCCGGTGTTGGGGATGCAATCTTATTCTTACCAAGACAAATCAGTTTGATCAGATGGAAAGAGGATGTGATTTTTGATAAAAGAAGATCAAGATTATATTTTAAGCCACAATCTATTCAGTTGATTATTCCTGGGTCTGAGACTTTGGATGGAGTTGAATTACCATTGGTTGTACTAAAATATAAGGATCTGTTCCAAATTTGTAAGGAGCATCCTGATAAGGCACGTTGGGTAAACAGATATAATAGTGCTGAGAACAAAAATTTCGCTGAAGCATTTCAGTTAAGATTATTCAGAGCATCATTATTTAAATTTGAAAACCCTGATGATGACCCAATAGTTGATATGTATGACTCACGTATGGAGGCTGTAATGGCTGCTGAATGGTGGGAAATGCAATTAATGGAAAAGGAACATAACCTTTGGGAATTTTAAGATCTAATTAATGAAGGTCAGTTTTACTGATAAAAAAAGCCTTAAAGTTTACTTTAAGGCTTTTTTGCGTTATTAAAATAATCAAGAATTATTTTGGCTTTAGCTTTTCCTACATCCTGTTCTAATTGTGCTAAGTCTAATTCTTTTATTTTTTTTACTGATTTATATTCTGACAGTAATTTATCCGCGGTAGATTTTCCTATCCCAGGTATAGTTTCTAACTCTGTTCCAAAAGAGTTTTTGCTTCTCTGATTCCTATGAAATGTAATAGCGAACCTATGAGCCTCATCTCTTATTCGTTGTAGTAGAAATAGGGATTGTGATTTTTTATTGATGTGTATTGGAATGGAGTCTTCAGGAAAGTAGATTTCTTCTAACCTCTTGGCTATACCTACTATCGGAATAGAGCCATATAATCCAATTCCTTTTAGGGCTTCACAAGCGCTGCTAAGCTGTCCTTTTCCTCCATCTATTACGATGAGCTTAGGTAGAGGGAGATCTTCTTTTAAAAGCCTACTATAGCGTCTGTGGACAATCTCCTTCATAGAGGCAAAATCATCGGGTCCAACTACCGTCTTAATATTGAAGTGCCTATAGTCCTTCTTTGATGGTTTACCATCTTTAAAGTAAACCATAGAAGCTACTGGGTTTGTTCCTTGCAAGTTACTGTTATCAAAACATTCAATGTGGTCTGGCAAGTCAGGTAGACGTAGGTCTTTTTGAAGCTGTTCTAAAGTCTCATTCGACCTTTGTTTACCAGATTTACTGATTTTATCTCTTTTATATTCTAGTGCATTTTTAAGGGATAGGTCCAGCAACTTTTTCTTATCTCCTATCTGAGGAATGGTGATAGTAACCTGTTCTCCTAGTTCAATTTCATAATTAGAAATGATTTCTCTGTTCAAGCTTTGATGTTCCTCTCTTAGGTGTACCGCGGCTTGCTCTAATACAGTTTCATTGCTTTCTTCTAATTTCTTTTTTATCTCTACTGTTTTAGCCAATATTATGGATCCGTTTTTTACCTGCATGTAATTAACGAAGGCCTTTTGCTTTTCGCTTACTATTGAAAAAACATCTAACTGACTAAGCTTAGGATTAACGATGGTGGATTTGGACTGGAACTTATCCAATAACAGTAGTTTATCTTTAAATAACTGAGCTTTTTCGAACTCTAATTTCTCCGCGGCCTGCATCATGTGCTCTTTAAAGTATGTCTTCGCTACAGATAAATTACCTCTTAGTATTTGTTTTGCTTGTTCGATTTCGTTTTGATAATTATCCTCTTCTTGTAAACCTTCACATGGGCCCTTACAATTACCAATGTGATATTCGAGACAAACTTTAAACTTGGCTTGCTGTATATTTAATGGAGATAAATTCAGTTTACATGTGCGAATGGTATAAAGTTTCCTTATCAAGTCCAGTATGTTTTTCATCGCTATTACGCTAGAAAATGGCCCGAAATATTGACCATATGTAGGGTCAAAATTCCTTGTTGAAATTATCCGAGGAAACCTTTCATTAACAACACAAACATATGGGTATGTCTTATCGTCTTTAAGAAGAATATTATACTTGGGCTGATTTTGCTTTATGAGGTTGTTTTCCAGCAGTAAAGCATCAAACTCGGTGTTGGCCACAGCATATGCTATTTCCTTAATTTCTGAGATTAGTTTTCGAGTTTTTCTGTTCAGCTGATGGGATTTTGTGAAATAACTGCTGACCCTTTTTTTTAGACTCTTGGCTTTTCCTACGTAAATTAACTCATCCTGGGTGTTGTAAAATTTATACACTCCAGGAGAGTTAGGTAATAAGTTTCTGTCTTGAACTAATAACTTAGGTTCTTGCATTAAGTATTACTGAAAATTATCATCGTTCCACTGTTCTTCTTTAGTATCATCGCCTTCTTCTTCATTGGGATCGGGTGTGTTATATCGACTACAGTCTAGATTAACATCTATACCTCCTGTTGGACGATCAAAATTTCCTTTCTTGATACCTATTTCTTTATCTCGATAAACTTTTAGCATAAATTTCTCCCAAATTGGTCGGGCTGTTTTAGCGCCTTGCCCCAATGTCCAGTTTCTAAAATGGATGCCACTCTCTTCTCCGCCTACCCATACTCCGGTAACCAAATCTTTCGTAACTCCCATGTACCAACCATCTGAGGCACTGTTAGTAGTACCAGTCTTACCTCCTACTTCATTATTAAGTTTGAGTTCCATATTAATACCTGCTGAGGTACCTCCCCTTTCTTCAACTCCACCTTTTAGCATATATAACATTTTATATGCTGTTTGTTGACTGATGGCTTGCCTTGTCTTAGGAACAAAGTTTTCTATTACATTACCATTCTTATCTTCAATTCTGGTTATATAATAGGGTTGAGTATATATTCCTAAATTGGCAAATGTGCTATATGCACCAACCAATTCATAAATATTAACGTCACTTACTCCTAAACATAACGAGGGTACAGGGTCAAGGGCACTTTGAATACCAACACGGTGAGCAAAGTCTACCACGTTTTTTGGCTTAACCTCTTTCATTAAGTAAGCTGTGATGGTATTTACAGACCTAGCCATCCCTTGCCTAATGGTCATCTCTTCGCCAGAACCATAAGTACCGTCAGCATTTGGTGGAGACCAAGTTGGAGGATCTCCCGGCACTTGGAATGTTACCATTACATCTCTGACTTTATAACATGGAGGGTAACCTTGCTCAATAGCTGTACCGTAAACAAATGGTTTAAATGTAGAACCAGGTTGTCTTTTTCCTTGCTTTACGTGGTCAAATTTGAAATATTTTTTATTTATACCTCCTACCCAAGCTTTAATGTGGCCGGTATGTGGATCCATGGCCATTAAACCTGTATGTAGAAAATGTTTGTAATAACTCAATGAGTCTAGCGGGCTCATGGTGGTATCTACTTCTCCTTTATATGAGAATACCGTCATTTTCTTCGGGGTATTCATTATAATATTGATGGAGTCATTTCCTTTACCATATTTTTTTACCAGTTCTCTATAGTATGGCAATCTCTTAAAACTGTTTTCGATATAGTTTGGTTTTTCCCTTCCGTCAACGCTGCGCCATGGGTTTCTGCCCTCCCAGTGTCTATTGAATACTTCCTGTAGTTCACTCATGTGCTCATTCACCGCTTCTTCAGCGTAGCGTTGCATACGGCTATCAATGGTAGTATATATTTTTAAACCATCTTCATATAAATCGTAGCCATGGTTTTTACACCAAGTTCGAAGATAATTTCCTATTACTGTTCTGAAATATGGCGCTAAACCTTTGTTTTGGTTAGCAACATTGTAATTATCAAGATTGATTCGTGTTTCTATTAAAGAGTCGTATTCCGTGTTAGACAAGTGACCATGACGATATACTTTTCCTAATACTTGATTACGTTTCTTTACACTTCTATCGTAATGGTAAACAGGACTAAAGGCAGTAGTTCCTTGTAATAGCCCCACTAATACGGCTGATTCATCATAATTCAATTCACTAGGCAATTTCCCAAAGAAAGTTTCTGCAGCTGTTTTTATTCCAAAGGCATTACTACCAAAAGAAACTGTATTGAAATACATGGCTATAATTTCTTCTTTAGTGAAGTTACGTTCTAAATGAACGGCTATCATCCACTCTTTGGTTTTGATAATTATATCTCTTACACCTCCAACTTTATATAGCTTACCTTCATTTTCGGTCATGGTATTAAATAAGTTTTCAGCTAACTGCATAGTAATGGTACTACCACCACCAGCGTAGTTAAATGTTAATTTGCCTACAATAGCACGAATAAGCCCTGTAAAGTCTATACCTGGGTGAAGGTAAAAACGGTGGTCTTCGCTAGATAATAAAGTATTAACTAACTGTGGAGATAACTCTTCGTAAGTAACATTACTTCTGTTGTTTCTAAAATATTTACCTAATGAAACTCCATCACTTGAGAGTAGCTCTGAGCTTAAATCATTTTCCGGATTTTCTAGTGTTTTTAGGCTAGGCATGCCTCCATAAAGCCCAAACATATCAGCACTTACAGTTGCAATATATGTAGGTATACCTATCACAAACAGGAAGAAGCATATCCATAAAAAAATTGACATTACTTTCAGCACTTTGCTCTTCTTGCTAATGATGTCTTTAAATGTAAAGTTGCTTTTCTTAGCGTCCATTCAATTAATAGTGTTTATTAAAAAAGCTTAAATAAGCTTCAATGTCTTTGCTTTCGTAAAGTATATTAAAATTATCTTTTGTGATTACAAATTTATATAATTTAAAGTTACTCTCATTACTTTTTAATACATCAGAGCTAATAATAGCTTTATAATATTTATTAGCCTCTGGTTTTTCGTTTAATGGGCTTACCATTACGAGGTGATGCTCTTTGTCTAAAGAAAGGCTACTAACGTTTAAATTTAGCTCATTAAAATGACTGGTATTATATTCCTTCAACAGTTTTAGGTACTTATCTGTAAGGCCTTGCTTGGCATCAAAAATTAGTACAAAATAGTGTGGCTGTTCAAAGTAATTACTAAACTTAGTACCCAATAAACGTTGTTGCTTCTTCTGAAATTTCTTCGATGCCTCTAATAGCTCTTTAGCATATGGAGTTATTTCATTATCAGGTTTTTTGCTTATAAAATTATTGAGTTCAAACTGATATACATTGATGTTTTCTGTTTTACCAATTATCATTATTTTCAATAACTCTAAGCGGGCAGAGAACAAGGTTTCGTCATATTTATTTAAACCTGAATCAAGCACATAGTTGGCATATTGAAAATCTTCTTGTTTATAAAGCTTGTAGGCTTTTTGATATACAATTTTTAATTGTTCTGTAGCCGCTTGGCTTTCTTCAGTATAGTTAGGGTTAAGGATTAATTTGGCATAAGTACTGTTAGGATACTTGCTTAATAGCGTGTCTTTATACTTACTAGTGTCTTTGCCTAAGGCCTTATTAATCAGATAAAGTTGGTAAAGAGCTTCCGGTTCATTTTCTGTTTCGGGAAATCTACTCAATAAAGTTTCAAAGGTTTCAGAGGCATTTTCTAACTCTTTTAGGTCGAAATAATAGATGTTGCCCAGCTTAAAATAAGCACCTTCAATTAAATCTAATGCACTTTGTTTTGCTTCGGCAGAAAACGGAAGCTGTGAGTATAATTGAGCTGCTCGGCTAGCAATATTGTCAGCCGAATTGGCTTGTTGCTGCGCCTGATTTCCTCCAGGTGCATTCGGAAGATTGGGTGCATTTTGACCTGCCATGGCTGTACTGTCAGCGGCTTGATTATTATTGCCTATGTCACCTGCGGCCAAACTAGAAACACGCCAGTTATCTTCCAGAGGTCTATCGCCCCAAACACGCTTAAATTCGTTTTGTCCCATTGCTACAGATGCAGGGTTGCCAAAATACCAGCTAACACCCCCAATGCCTCCTTGTGAGCTGTTTAGCATGCTGAACTGTTGCCTTCTTTGTTCTCTTTTTTGCTTTTCTTCTTCTTTTCTTTTCTTTTCTGCTTCTAATTCCAGCTGCGCAGTAATTTTGGCTATAACTACCGAAGAGTCTAGTTCTGATAGCGCCAAAAGGCTGTCTTGCTCTTCAATGGTGTTAAGTTGCTCAACGAAATTCGAGAGTACTTCTTGTCTCTTTTTAATTTCATCATAGTTATCATAGTCTTGAGGTAAGGTGCTAACAGCGCTATCATAATACACTTTTGCTAGTTCATAATTTCTTAGACTATCGTATTGTAATTGACCCACTGTTAAATATGATTGCCCTTTCTGCCTATTGTTATCGATGCTTGCTCGAATGGATTCTTCAAGGTACTCTAAGGACTTGTCAATATTGTTTTGACGTAGCTCAAAAAGAGCCATTTCATAATAAATTTTGTCTTTATATTCTTTGTTCTTTTTATCCCTCAGCAGTTTTTCGAATAGTCTACGAGCAGCTTTGATATCACTACTCTTGTTTAAGTGTGTAACTTGAGCCATGTAGAGTCGAGCATAGAAATCAAGCTCATAAGGAGGATTAGTTTTTATACACTTTTTATAATACTCGTACGCCTCTTCATCATCTCCAAGTTTTTGAAAAAGCTGGCCAATGATGAAAAAATACCTGCTGTTGTTGTCTTTTTTCTTTAACAGAGGTGCGGCTATCACAAGGCTTTTCAACATATTGGCGTCATCACCTTGTATTTGATAGTAATGTGCCTTGTTCAGTGCTAAAAGTTTTTCATTGTCTTTATTTAGCTTCTCTTTTTTAAGAAAGTCCGAAACTGAAATCGCATTATTGTATTCTTGATAATCGGTAAATGTTCTGAATAGGTGTGCAAGTGCTCTGAAACGAGTCTGATCATCTTCACTTTTGGTATTAACAAATTTGAATGTTTCTATGGCATTTACATAATCGAGACTATAAAATCTAGCCAACCCTACCAATACATAGCTATCATCTACCCATTTACTGTTTTTGTGGTTTTGAATGGCAAGTGAAGCTTTTTTTAAGCAATCTTCAATTTGTTCTTTATAGCTATCGGCCAGTGTAGAATCTACTTTCGGGTATATCTTTAAAACTTTATTGTAGTCATTAACGTAGCTATCATTCAGTATTTCTTTTATTTCTTCTATGTCATTTTTAGCATAGAAATAAGCGTTATACCTCGCAGTGGTGTTATGAAAGGTTTTACTGATAATGTTTTTGCGGTCGGCAGAACATGATGCCAGCAAGGCCAATGAAAGGATCGTTAATGAAAATGAAAAGTGTTTCAATTGTAACAAAGCTAAATAAATTCGTTTTACAGTTAAGGTGCTGCAATAAACTTCAAAATTGCTTATTTTTTAGTGTATAGTAAGCTTATAAAGCTTAAAAAAATACGCAGCACGATTAAAACGTAAAAATTATGATAATTAATACAATAATAGTTTATAATATCTATTTTTGTTCCCCAAATTTAACCTACAGCAAAATTGAAGGCTAGAAAGACACTTTCGAGTTGGTTGGTGAATCGTTATCTGCTGATAATAAGAAATGAGGAAAACTTTGCTGAGAAATCCACATTCAGTTTTACCTATGCAAAGATAATACTGTTAGCCGTAACAGTATTTATAATCTTAATGGTGCTGAGTTTATTCCTTGTAAAGACCTTGTTGGCACAATGGTTTGATCCAAGACACGCACAAATAGAAGCTAACAAAAAACTTTATGAACTTACCCTTAAAGTGGACTCCTTGTCATTAGAGGTAGATCAAAAAGATAGGTTTATAAAAAACTTTCAGCATTTACTTAGTGGCGATACTACTGATGTTTTTGAGGAGTATCAAAACGTATCTTCAGGAGACGAAGTAGTAACTGAAAATATTGATGTGAGCAAGCTCTCACCAGTAGACTCACAGTTTAGGCAAGAATTTGAGCAAACTGACTTGTCTTTAGTGAATTTTTCTTCGGTAGGTTATGGTAACGAGCTCCAAGAAATATTTTTCTTTTCCCCAATTAGCGGTTTTGTGTCTTCACCGTATAATGTTCAAGAAGGTCATTATGGTGTTGATATCGTATCAAAAAAGAATGAACCCGTAAAATGCATTGCAGATGGTACCGTTATTATGTCATCTTGGACTCAGGATTCTGGTAACGTAATAGCAGTCCAGCATAGAGGCAACCTTATTTCAGTGTATAAACACAATGCTGAAATTCTTAAGAAAGTAGGTAGTTTTGTAAATGCAGGAGAAATTATTGCCATCATAGGCAATACAGGTGAATTAACCGATGGGCCACACCTTCATTTTGAACTATGGAATAACGGAAACTCTGTTAATCCTGAAGAATTTGTAACTTTTTAAATAGTACAGAAGAACATGTTTAATTCAAAAGAGCATAAGAAAGAGGCGGATATTATTAGTAATTCCAGTAATATAATAAGTGAAGGTACTGTACTAAAGGGCGATATAGAAACCTTTGGAAATATAAGAGTTGAAGGAGAAGTAATTGGCAATGTAAGAACTAAGTCTAAGGTGGCTATAGGCCATTCGGCTCGTGTTCAAGGTAACGTGCTTGCTCAAAATGCCGAGATTGAGGGTGAACTTATTGGAGATATTGAGGTTACTGATATACTTATTCTTAAGCCCTCTGCAGTAGTTCATGGTAACATAAGAACTAATAAACTTATTGTAGAAGCTGGAGCAACCTTTGACGGTGGCTGTAAAATGGGGATGAGTACAAAAGAAATCAAGATAGAGGAATTTAATAAAAATGGAGCAGAGTCAGCACCCATCCAGCAACAACGAGAAGAAGCAGAAGCCTTATAATTCCTACATAAGGTACTCTGGCTTGGCCATACAAATGGCTGTTACTATTTATTTAGGGCATTTGTTAGGTACTTATATTGATGAAAAAACTGGCAATGACTCAGAGCTGTACTCAAAGTTAGTTACGCTCATATTTATATTTCTTTCTATTTTTATGGTGATTCGCCAAGTGATAAAATCCAGCAACGAAGAATGATCAAGAGAATATTACTTTTTTTAGCTATAGCACTACTTGGCGGAGCAATAGCCTATTTTTTAAATACTACATTAATTTCACCAGATGCAGTAATTCCATTTTCTTTACTTGGAATGTATGCTTTTCATTTGGTAGCGTTTCTTGTGGTAATTGTATCTATAGAACTTCTCAATACTATTTTGCCTAACCAAGTAGGGTATGGATATTTAGCTTCTATTTTTATCAAGGTAGGGGTATTTGTGCTTATATATAAAGAAGTTATCTCCAATCTGGAAAATTATGACATGCCTATTAGGTTGAGTATTGTAGTCCCTATGTTTATTTTTTTGGCCATTGAAGCGGTATATTGTGGCCGATTAATGAATAATCAGTAGTCACAAAATACTAATGATCTGAAATTTGATAAAAAACCACATTAAAAATGTTGATCTTATTCAGAAATGCTTAGCTTTGCACCCAAATTCATAGCATATTCGTTTAAGTATGGGAATGTCCAAAAAAACTGTAAGCTTTTTATCATTAATTGCGTTTTTATTTCTATCACAGTTCACTTTCGCCTCATCGGAGCATGGCGAAAAAGAGCCTAACCATGGGGGAGCTGTAGATACTAAAGAAGAAATAAATGAGTATATCCAGCACCATTTAAGAGATGCGCACGACTATACCTTTTTCTCTCTGGGAGAATCCGGTACTCATGTAGGCTTCCCTCTTCCCGTAATATTATGGGATAATGGCTTACACGTATTTATGTCGTCAAGGTTTCATCATGGAACAACAGTTGCAGAATCTGATGGCAATTATTATAAGATTTTCCACGGAAAAATATATAAAACTAACGCAGAGGGTGATTTCGAATTTGATGAACACCACCACCCTACTAATACTCGTCCTTTAGATTTATCAATCACTAAGAACGTGGTAGGTATGTTGTTTGCCTCTGCATTAATCTTTTTCTTATTTACTGCTTTGGCTCGTAACTATAAAACTAAAGCAATTCCTACTGGTGTAGGTCGAGTTTTAGAGCCATTAGTAATTTATGTGAGAGATGAGATGGCCAGACCAAATATCGGAGAGAAGAAATATGAAAGGTATATGCCTTACCTTTTAACGGCTTTCTTTTATATCTGGATCTTAAACTTATTAGGTCTTACGCCACTAGGATTTAACGTAACAGGTAACATAGCAGTTACGGTATGTTTAGCACTATTCACATTCATTATAGTGCAGTTTAGTGGTAACAAAGATTATTGGAAACATATTTTCTGGATGCCAGGTGTGCCAATTCCAATGAAAATAATCTTAGCACCTATTGAAGTATTAGGTATGTTTACTAAGCCTTTCGCTTTATTAATTCGTTTGTTTGCAAACATTACAGCAGGTCACTTTGTAGTAATGAGCTTAATAGCATTAACGATAATAATGAAGGCTCAGTTTGGAGTATATGCAGCAACGGGTATTTCCTTAGCGCTGTCATTATTCATATCAATCATAGAAGTATTAGTAGCATTTCTACAAGCATATATTTTTACAATGCTTTCAGCGTTGTTTATAGGTATGGCAGTAGAAGAGCACGACCATCATTAATAAAGAGTTTTTGTTTAATTATTTAAATCAATTCACATGTACAATTTACTTGGAGCAGGATTAATCGTAATTGGTGGAGGTATTGGACTTGGCCAAATCGGTGGAAAAGCAATGGAAAGTATTGCTCGTCAGCCTGAAGCAGCTGGAAAAATCCAAACTGCCATGATTATCATTGGAGCATTATTAGAAGGATTAGCATTCGGTGCTTTAATCTTAGGAAAATAATGTAAAAAATTGAAAACACATCTTGTTGCGGTAGGCGCAAGATGTGTTTCATTTAAATTGACTAGATAAAACGACAAAATAATATATAATGGATCAGTTGTTAAATGACTTTTCACCCGGCTTGTTTATAATGCAAGCTTTGATTTTCTTAATCCTTCTTTTATTGTTAGCGAAGTTTGCATGGAAACCCATCATTCAATCGTTAAGAATCAGAGAGGAGTCTATTCAAAATGCATTGGACTCTGCTGAGAACGCCAAAAAAGAGATGGCTCAATTAAAAGCTGAGAATGAGAAGTTATTGCAAGAGGCTCGTCAGGAGCGCGATGAAATATTGAAAGATGCAAGACAGATTGCAACATCAATAAAAGATGAAGCTACAGCTGATGCGCAAAAGCAAGCTACAAAAATGATTGAGGATGCACGTGTTGCTATCAACATTGAGAAGAAAGCAGCTCTTGCTGAAGTAAAAACTCAAGTGGCTACATTGTCGTTACAAGTAGCTGAGAAGTTAATGAGACAGAACCTTAGTAATGAGGCATCTCAAAAAGAGTTGATAGAAAAGTTTGTTAAAGACGCTAAGCTTAATTAATAAAAATGTCTGAATATAGAGCCGCTACCCGTTATGCTAAGTCTTTGCTAGAACTCTCTGAAGAAAGAGGTGTTTTGGAGGAAGTACATGCAGATATGAAAGTTTTCGACTCTATTTGTCACAGTAATCATGATTTCGTGCTTATGCTTAGAAATCCGATTATTAGAAACGACAAAAAGAGAAATATTTTAAAGGCTATATTTGAAGGAAAAGCAAATGAGCTAACACTTTCAATTTTTGAAATATTATCTCGCAAAAATAGAGAAGGTTTACTACCTGCTATTTCTAAAGAGTTTCATATCCAGTATAATGCTCATAAAGGAGTTGAAATGGCAAAGGTTACTACTGCTGTGCCTTTGACTGCGGAGTTGAGAGCAGAGATGGAAGCACTGGTAAAAAAGATTTCATCAAAACAGAACGTTGATTTAGTAGAAAAGGTAGATGCCGATATTATTGGTGGTTATATCTTAAAAGTGGGAGACCAACAGATTGACGATTCAATAAGAAGTAAAATTAAAGCACTAGAACATAAGTTCAGTCAAAATCCATATATCAAAGAATTTTAAATTAGATCACATATACAATGGCAGATGTAAGACCAGACGAAGTTTCAGCTATACTTAGGGAACAACTATCGGGGGCGAAAACCGAGGCCGAGCTCGAAGAAGTAGGTACCGTACTTGAGGTAGGTGACGGTGTTGCTCGTATTTATGGTTTGTCTAAAGCACAATCAGGTGAACTTCTTGAATTTGAGAATGGTTTGAGAGCATTGGTTCTTAACCTTGAAGAAGACAATGTTGGTGCTGTTATATTAGGTGAGTCAAAAGGAATTAAAGAAGGTGATACAGTTAAAAGAACTGGTAGAATCGCCTCTATAAACGCAGGAGAAGGATTGGTTGGTAGAGTAGTAGATACTCTTGGTAACCCAATAGATGGTAAAGGACCTATCGAAGGTGAAACTTTCGAAATGCCTTTAGAAAGAAAAGCTCCTGGGGTAATTTACAGACAACCTGTAAATGAACCTTTACAAACAGGTATCAAAGCAATTGACTCAATGATTCCTATTGGAAGAGGACAGCGTGAGTTAATCATTGGTGACCGTCAGACTGGTAAGACTGCCGTAGCTATTGATACTATCATAAACCAAAAAGAATTTTACGACAAGGGCGAGCCTGTATTCTGTATTTATGTAGCTGTAGGTCAAAAGGCCTCTACAGTTGCTGGTGTGGTAGCAGCTTTAGAAAAGGCTGGTGCTATGGACTATAGTGTAGTTGTATCTGCATCTGCTGCAGACCCTGCTCCTATGCAGTTCTTCGCTCCATTTACAGGTGCTGCTATTGGTGAGTATTTCCGTGATACAGGAAGACCTGCCTTAGTAATATATGATGATTTATCTAAGCAAGCAGTAGCTTATAGAGAAGTATCTTTATTATTAAGAAGACCTCCTGGTCGTGAGGCATACCCTGGAGATGTATTCTACTTACACTCTAGATTATTAGAAAGAGCTGCGAAAATCACTAAAAATGATGATATCGCTGAAAATATGAATGACTTACCTGAGTCATTAAAAGGTAAAGTTAAAGGTGGTGGTTCATTAACTGCACTTCCTATTATCGAGACTCAGGCTGGTGACGTTTCTGCATATATTCCTACCAATGTAATTTCAATTACTGACGGACAGATATTCTTAGAAACTAACTTGTTTAACTCTGGTATTCGTCCTGCAATTAACGTTGGTATATCTGTATCACGTGTGGGAGGTTCTGCTCAGATTAAATCAATGAAAAAGGTTGCTGGTACATTAAAATTAGATCAAGCACAATTTAGAGAGCTAGAAGCGTTTGCTAAGTTTGGATCTGACCTTGATGCAGCTACTAAGTTAACTATTGAAAGAGGTAAGCGTAACCTTGAAATCTTGAAGCAAGCACAGTATTCACCTGTGTCTGTTGAAGAGCAAGTAGCTATTATATTTGTGTCTACAAAAGGTATGATTGATGATGTACCTGTTAATAAAGTAAGACACTTTGAAGCTAACTTCTTAGATATATTAAAGTCTAAGCACCAAGATGTGTTAGATGCTTTAAGAGCTGGGAAATTAGATGATAACGTTACAGCAACTTTAGCTTCTGTAGCGAAAGATTTAACGAAAGAATACGCTAACTAAAAATAAGCAATTAGGCAGCCTTTTGGCTGCTTAACATATTCGACAATATGGCGAATTTAAAAGAAGTAAAAGCAAGAATACAGTCTGTAACTTCCACGCAGCAAATAACCAAAGCTATGAAAATGGTGGCGGCAGCTAAGCTAAGAAGAGCTCAGGATAATATTATCCAGATGCGTCCTTACGCTGAGAAGCTAAATGGTATTTTACAGAACTTGTCATCTATATCATCTGAAGACGATAGTTTAAGCTTTTCTGAAGTAAGGCCTGAGAATAATATTCTAATTATAGTAGTTACTTCTGATAAAGGTTTATGTGGAGCTTTTAATACTAACATATTTAAAGCTACTACAAGAATTATCAAGGAAAAATACCAGTCTCAGTTTGATAAGGGAAATGTTACTATTCTGGCTATTGGTAAAAAAGCATTGGATTACTACACAAAAAGAAATTACAATGTGATTACTGATTACTGGAGTATGTTTACCCCTGTATCTTTTGAAAAAGCTACTGAAGCTGCTGAATATGCAATGAATGGCTTTTTAGAAGGTACTTACGATAAAGTTGAGTTAATATATAACGAATTTAAAAACGTGGCTACTCAAATTTTGAGAGAAGAGCAGTTTTTACCAGTATTGCCGGCAGAGGGTACTGAGGAAAATACCACGGATATCGATTATATATTCCAACCTTCAAGGGAAGAGATTGTAAAAGATTTGATACCTAAATCTTTACATATACAGATATACAAAGCAATTTTGGAATCTAATGCGTCAGAGCATGGTGCTCGTATGACAGCTATGGATCAGGCTACTGATAATGCCGGAGAGTTGCTTAAAGAGCTTAAATTAACTTACAACAGAACGCGTCAGGCAGCCATCACTACTGAAATCTTAGAGATTGTAGCGGGTGCTGAGGCTTTAGGTTAATAACAAGTAAGTTATGCTATAAATCATTAAAAAGGCGAATCAATCGATTCGCCTTTTTCGTTGTAACATATTGTAACTTATTTTAGCAGGTATTGTAACGTTGGTATGATCTGGAAGCTATATAAATATCTCAATATATTAAGCCTTGATGTAGTTGTCGGAGCATGTGTATGCTCGGTTTTTGTGCAGAAACTACTGCATGTTCAGCAAGGCTGGCCTTCGCTTTTATCATTAGGTTTAACGGTGTGGGTAATATATACTTATGATCATATTATGGATGCTCGCAATGTGTCTCATGCGGCATCATCAGAGCGGCATCGATTCCATCAGAAACATTATAAGATGCTCGCTACCTTAGTAATAATTATTCTGCTCGTTATTGCCTTCCTTGTGTCTCAGTTGCCTGTACTCACTTTAGAGTGGGGCGCATCTTTGGCTTCTTTAGTCTTGGTGTATTTTGTGTTATTATACATTTTAAAGCTGAAGTCATCATATCATAAAGAGATTCTGATAGCACTACTATATGCATGTGGAGTGATGATAGGGCCGGTAAGTATCTATCAAGGAGATAACATTAGTGTAGTGTTAGTAGCCTATTTACAGCTTTGCTTGCTTGCTTTTTCTAATCTTATTATTTTTTCTTTGTATGAATGGAATATTGATAAGCAGGACAACTTTCCTTCTATTGTAAGAATATGGGGCTACAACGGGGTTGAAAGGCTAGCTAAGTCATTAATAATAATTCAATTAGCTATAGTTCTGATAGTTTTATTAAAATTAGACATGGCTTGGTTTGAATATACTTTACTAAGCATGTTAATTATTTTTACTGCTCTAGTATGGCGCAAATCATTATTTGCTCAGCGTGAGTATTACCGGTTTCTTGGTGATGCTGTTTTTCTTTTTCCTCTAATACCTTTATTATTTAGCTAGTGATGAAAGCTAAGCTTTCTGAAAATGATTTTAATAGCGTAGCTCGTGTTTATGATACCTTGGCTACCCTTGTTTATGGAGGAGCGCTGTATCGTGCGCAGATTGCATTTCTGAGCTCTATAAAACCTAATGCTAAGGTGCTATTCGTAGGTGGCGGTAGTGGCAAAGTGTTGAGCTATTTAGATTCACTAGGCATACCTCTGGAAATTTACTATGTAGACGCAGCAAAAAACATGGTAGCGCTGGCGAAGAAAAGGGCTCCCTTTAAAAATATCAAAGTTACTTTTAAGGTTGGGTTGCATTCAGATGTAAATACGGGAGAGAAGTTTGATGTTATTCTTACATTTTTCTTCTTGGATTTGTTTACCGATATAACATTGCCTTTGGTAATAAAGGAGCTAGATGCCCATCTAAAAGATGATGGACTTTGGCTTGTTACCGATTTTTACCCTACTACATTATTTTGGCACAGGTGTTTGACAGGGTGCATGTACCTTTTCTTTAAGATTTTTTCAAAACTTCAGTCCACAAAATTACTTGATTTGGATTTGTTCTTGAATCAGGCTCATTTCTCTTTGTTGCACGAGAGGCGTTACTATTATAATTTAATACAGAGTAAAGTTTTTAGTAAGCGAACATTTTTTCAAAAAAAGTAGTTTAATTATTTGAGTACTTCAAATGCATGGAGCGGGTTGATAACGGAAGTTGATGAGCTATTTTTGCGCTAAGATATAAGTGTTTAATTTATTGAAAATGTGTAAATTGCGGTTGTTTGAGGGGTTAGGTTAACTATGAAAAATATAACGTCTGGCGTAATAGATATAGAGAAGTTGTTTGAGGAGAATGCAGATGCAATTGTTATTTTGGATTCTCACCTTAATATAATCTGTTGGAATAAAAGAATGTCTAACATTTCGGGGATAGACCGAAATGCTGCGTTAAGTACAGATTTTATAAGTTTATTTCCAGGGAGTAGGCGTGAAGAATTCTTAGATTATATTCAACGAGCTATTAGCGGTAAAGCTACTTTACCGAAATCACCATATTTATTGAATGTAAGTAATGCTGTTGTTTTTGTGCAAATTGGCTTTTCTTGCATAGCCATTTCGGAAGAAATGGTAGGCTGTATGCTTACTATTCGGCCCACGGAT
This sequence comes from Fulvivirga sp. AWR4_260, assembly GCF_056158185.1. Taxonomy (NCBI): domain Bacteria; kingdom Pseudomonadati; phylum Bacteroidota; class Cytophagia; order Cytophagales; family Fulvivirgaceae; genus Fulvivirga; species Fulvivirga sp. AWR4_260. Next base: position 826,128 of record NZ_JBSWSU010000001.1, on the reverse strand, counting down.
ATTTCTTCGGTCCATCATAAATTAAATTTATCCATTGATCATTCTCCTGTAGCTACTGCAATATTTAAAGCAAGCGGCAATGCCCAATATGCGAATAAAGCTTTTAAAAACTTATTCTGCCTGCAACGGGGTATTGATGCTTTTATGGATTACTATAATATATTTTCAGATGATCAGATAATAGATTCTGGCTTAATATCATATGTGCATGATGCCTTTAATGGCCAGAGTCATGAGTTGCCTCCAGTGTTTTATTTACCGGGCAATATTTCTGACTTTAAGAGGGAGAGACAAAAGGCAGGAATGCATTTAAAGGGATATGTTTACCCTTTAAATAATGATGATGGTAATATTAAAGAAATAGTTTTGATGCTGTTTGATATTACCATACAAAAGGAGGCGGAAGAATACTTAACTAACAACCACTTCAAGTTTCATATGCTTACTTCAGGCTTGCCTGGCGTAATTTATGAATTGGAACAAAGAGAAAATGGCCAAGCCAAATTTAAGTATATCAGTCAGGGGTGCGAAGAGCTATTTGGATACACAGAGTCACAGCTTGTAGAAGACCCGAGCTTATTTAAAAATATTGTTCATAGCGAAGATTATAAAGCTTTTATAGCGCCAAGTTATAATAATGCAGAACGTGATTGGCACTGGAAGGGGAGAGTGATAATAGATGGCAAAGAAAAATGGATAAAGGGTAAATCTAATATTGCCCGTAGAACGGAAAATTCTGTCATTCGTTATGGTTTGTTGATAGATGTCTCTGACTCGAAAGAAGTAGAAGAGCGGTATAAACGCTCAGAAGAAAGGTTGCAAATGGCGCTTCAAGGGGCAGAAATTGGACTTTGGGAATGGGAGCTTGATGGAAAGAAAGTGCTGTTTAATAAAACTTGGGCAACCAAGTGGGGCTATGATAGCCAAGACCTTGAACTCCGGCTAGACGAATGGCTGGAACTGATTCACCCTGAGGATGTAGCAAAAGTGAAAATGTTGCTGGCAGATTACATGCATGGAAAACCCTCATATTTTGAAGCTGAGTACAGGCTGAGGACCAAAACAGGAGTTTATAGATGGATACTCGATAGAGCAAAAGCAACCAGCAGGTCTGAGAGTGGTGCAGTAGTAAAAATGGCTGGCACTTATTTGGACATTAATGGAAAGAAAAGTAATCAATTACTGATACAACGAAACGAACTACTGTTTACTCAGCTATTTGATAACTCTCCTTTAGGGATAGTGCTGCTTGATGATAAGCATAGGGTAGTGCAAATGAATCAGGGCTTTGGCAACATCTTCGGTTATTTGGAAGACGAGATTATAGGCAACCAGCTAAATGATATATTGGTGCCTGATGAACTTAAGGAAGAAGGCTTAAAGTTAAATTTGCTCAGCACTAAGGGGAAAGTAAATAGGACAGAATCATTTCGAAGGCATAAAAATGGAGACCTGATTCCTGTAATTATCTATGGAGTACCTGTTAACTTTGGTAATAAGACCCTTGGGATATACGGTATTTATGTTGATATCACTGAGCGTAACCGAATTGAAGGAGAGCTGCAAATAAGAAATAGTGAGCTAGATAACTTTGTGTATAAAGTGTCTCATGACCTGAGGGCTCCGCTTTCATCTGTATTGGGTTTAATTAACCTCGCTAAGCTAGAGCAAAACGAAGATGACGTTCGGGATTATCTTAAGCTAATTGAGGGAAGTGTTAAGCAGCTCGATAATTTTATTAGCGATGTTTTAAGTCATTCTAAAAATCTCAAACTTGATGTAACTTCTGAACTGATAGACCTGAAGAAAATTATTAATGACACATTCGCTGATCTCGGTTATTTAACCAAAGCCGGTATTATAAATAAAGAGGTAAGAATCTCTGGAGAAGATTTTTATAGTGACCTGTGGCGGGTAAAAGAGGTATTTAGAAACCTTATTTCAAATGCTATCAAGTACTATAATCCCCATTTGGACAATCCGTATATTAAAGTTTTAGTATATGTAAATGATGAAAATGCCATTATGCGGATAGAAGATAATGGTATTGGTATTGAAGCAGCATCTCAAGATAGAATTTTTGAAATGTTTTATAGAGCTACAGAATACTCACAAGGGTCTGGTATTGGGCTTTATATTGTGAAAAATGCTATCGAAAAACTAGGAGGAAAAATATCTGTAGAAAGCGAGCCGAATAGAGGAACTCTCTTTGAAATAATACTTCCCAATAAAAAGAAGATTGACTAAAACAGGGTAAAAAATACAGAAACGCTTTATTATTGCGGAATGATGAAGTTGTTAGAAGTTAATTCAAAAAACCTGGAAAAAGAGTTTATTAAATTCCCTGTAAAACTCTATAAAAAAGAGGCCCATTGGATTAGGCCTTTAGACGAAGATATCAACGCTGTTTTTGATACTAAAAAAAATAAAGCTTTCAGAAATGGTGAATGTATCAGGTGGGTTTTGCAAAATGATTCCGGTGAAACTATTGGAAGAATAGCAGCTTTTATCAAAAAAAAAACAGTTAATAAAGGCAATGAACAACCTACTGGTGGGGTCGGTTTTTTTGAATGTATTAACGATAAAGATGCCGCATTTAAATTATTTGATGCCGGTAAAGAATGGCTCGAGGCACGAGGAATGGAGGCCATGGATGGACCAGTAAACTTTGGAGAGAGAGACAAGTGGTGGGGATTATTGGTAGATGGTTTTGAGCTAGATCCCAATTATAACTGTAATTACAACTTCCCTTATTACAAAGAGCTTTTTGAAGCCTATGGATTTCAACTATACTTCAATCAATATACATTTGGTAGAAAGGTAAGAGATCCATTTTCTCCTAAACTTATGGAGAAAGGCGAGAAAATGTTGAATGCGCCTGGTTATTCTTTCAGGCACATGGATATGAAAAATATGGATAAGTACACCGAAGATTTCAGAACGGTGTATAATAAAGCATGGGCACGCCATAAAGGGGTGGCTCAGATGTCTTCATTACAGGCCAAAACCATAATGAAACAAATGAAACCCATTATGGATGAGAAAATCGTGTGGTTTGGTTACTATGAAGAGGAGCCTGTAGCTTTCTACATTAACTTACCAGAAGTAAACCAGATATTTAAGCACGTAAATGGTAAAATGGATTTGATAGGTAAGTTAAAATTCTTATACCATAAGTGGACCAAGAGCTGTAATAAAATGCTTGGCTTAGTGTTTGGTATTACCCCAGAGCATCAAGGAAAAGGGCTAGAAGGTGCGTTAGTGTTGGCTACTGCTAAAATGGTACAAGACGAATACCACCGATATCCTTACTTGGAAATGAACTGGATAGGAGATTTTAACCCAAAAATGATAAGAGTGGTGGAACAAGTAGGTGGGGAAATCGTAAAAACCCATGTTACCTACAGAAAATTGTTCGATGAAACCAAGCCATTCAAAAGATGTCCTATGCAGTAATGCTAAAATACTTGGTCTATGATGCTCAGTTATAAAACTAAGTTTCTGATCAAGAATTTGTCAAGAGGCTTTGCTGCACTAGCAGTAATAGTTATAGCCTATATTTTATTGCAAAAATATACGAACCTAGAAGGTTTTATTGATAGCATCGGTCAGTGGCCGGTGCTTGTTTATTCTGTATATGTTATTAGTGAGTTGCTTTTCGGTATTATTCCACCAGAGCTATTCATGATATGGTCCATTAAAAATGGCATATTTGGTAACTATATATTAGATGTATTCTTTTTGACCTGTATTTCCTATTTGGCAGGTGTAGTAGGTTATTTCATAGGGCAGCGAGGGAGAAAATTGCCATTTGTAGATAAAATATTTACTAGGTACGTAAGTAAATATAATAATATGCTTAATAGGTTTGGAGGCTTTCTCATTCTGGTCGGAGCTGTTACTCCTATCCCCTTTTCAGGTATTTGCATGTTGGTAGGTGCCACTAACTATAAGTTCTCAAGATTTTTGCTTATCGCTTCTTCCCGTTTTCTACGGTTTGCAATAAATGGCTACATTATTTATCAGGCACATTTATAAAAAATGCTTTCTTGCCACAAAATGTCTTGGGTATATTTTAAATCTTAAAATCAGATATTCATTTTTAAGATTTATTTGTAAAACATAATTTTAAACTGTTTAAGCTAGCGAATACCTTTCATGAACAAGCTACTGCGTTTATTAAAAATTTCAGTTATCAGTTTTGTAATACTTCTTATTTCATTGATAGTAATTGCTTGGAGTATGGAGGAGAAAATAACAAAATTGGCGTTGGAAGAAATGAGTGATTACCTAGAGGTGCCTTTTAGTACTGAAAAGGTAAATTTCACTTTGCTGAAAGAGTTTCCTCTTGCTACCGTAAAATTTACCAATGTGTGGTTGGGCATGCCTGTTGGTGATAGTGAAATTGATACCATTGCCCGGTTTGATCATCTCTACCTTTCTGCAGACGCTAAGCTTTTGTGGAATAATATTTTTCAGGTAAAAGAGGTGGAGTCTGAAGGCGGATTTGTTAAATATCAAGTAGACTCTTTGGGTATGTCTAATATAGATTTTCTTCTGTCCACGGATTCATTAAACGCTGATACCTTAGATCAATCCTCTACATTTTTTGAGTTACAAAAACTTACTATAAATGGTCTCGCGGCTTATTATGCAGATGAGGCCCATCAAATTAACGTAAAAGGGATAATTAATAATTTAGAAGGAGATTTAACCTTAGATAGCCTACAGACTTTGATTGATGCCGATGCTGATTTACAAGTGCAACATTTTGATGTTTATGCAGGAGATTTTTATGAGTTAGACAATTCTGATCTGAAATTCCATGCTCAATGGAGAACGGATACCTTGCTTGTAGATCAACTTTCTTTGTTAACAGAAGGTGTGAAAATAGCCACTAGTGGCCAAATGTGCTTTAAAGATAATACTAATATCAAAGCTAAGTTGGAAGCTTCCAATTTAGACCTTGTAAGGGTAACTAATCACTTGCCAAAACGATGGTTAAATGATTTTCAGATTAGTGATGTGGCGGGAGTAGTTCAATTGAATGGAGAAATTGAGGGTAATATAAATGATGGTCAATTACCCTATTATGCGGCTGAGGTTTCTTTAACTAATGGTGCCGTTATGTACAGTAATTATCCCAAAGTGCAGCGTATTGAATTAGTTGGCTCTATTAACAACGGTACTCAGCATACTAATGCTACTACTTCTATTAATGTTAAAAAGCTAAACTTCACTACTGGCCAAAATTACTTAAGTATAACAGGGGCGTTGCACAACCTAGATCGTATGGTATATGATGTTAAGGCCAGTGTTAATGCAGACCTAAAAGATTGGAGGTCATATGTGCAGTATGAGGGTATACAAGCCCTTACAGGTGGAGTAAAAGTTAATTTGATCAGTAAAGGAACATTGCCCGAGTGCTATGACATTACTTTTGTTGATAATCTACTCAATGGTTCAGAGATGAACCTGATGCTTAACGATGTACAGTTTGAAGCCGATTCTATTGTCAACTTACAGCACTTGCATGGCAGCATATCTTATAGAAATCATCAGGTGAATGTAGATAGCCTTGATATTACTTTACCTGATTATAATTTAGACCTTAAAGAAACCAGTATTGTTGTTGGCTGGGAAGGTAAACTCAATCAGTTAGATTCTTTATTGTTGAATGTTGATATCAAAAATCTATATACCGATGGTATTGGCTATACTGGGAATGCTAAAATTAAAAATTTAAAACACCCGAACTTCACTATATCTAATTCGGAGTTAGATATAGACCTTACTCAAGCGAAAAGATTTATTCCTGATAGCCTTGTTAATGATGTTTCAGGTGTAGTTAGGGCTAAGTTTAGTGTGCAGGGTAAGTTAAATTATGACTCTATTGCCAATCAATTACCACCTATAATTTATAACCAAAGTGAGCTTGATCTGGTGTTAGACCATGTGGATTTAAGCATGCCAGATACTTTACTTAACATACAGAGTTTATCAGGGCATGTGCATGCTGCGCAAGACACAATTTTATTTGATCAGATAAGAGGGAAATACGCAGGTATTGATTTTAGAGTAGATACCACCTCCATCGAAAATTTAATTCAGACTTTGGTAAACGATCAGCCGGGCAAGTTAAAAGTAAAAGGGGTGTGGAGGGTGAGCCATTTAGATTATAAAATGTTGGCCGCATATACTGCTTTAGAAGGTGAAAGTTCTGCTGATTTACCTGATGAAAAGCCTCAGGGAAGCGGTAAGACGAAATGGGATGGTGATATTGACATTAAAGGGAAGGTGTTTATTGCTGGGGTGAAGTATGGAAAAGCTGAAATTGAAGATATCTCGACATTGGTTAGCATAAAACCGAATAATTTTGTGATCGATGAATTGAAATTTAAAGCCTTTGAAGGAGAATTGAATTCCTCTCTCAACATAGCATTGGATGGAGATAAAATAGAGATAGACATGAAAAACCAGATTGATCATGTTAACATGCGAAAGCTCCTTGCTGATATGGATAACTTTGGTCAGAATGAAATGACTTATAAAAATATCAGTGGCATTTTGTCTACAGATTCGTTTTTTTCTAGGATAGTCATGAATGGAGACTCTCTTTTACTACCAGAGCTTAGAATGGCTGGAGACTTCACCTTACAGAAAGGTGGTATTTTTATGTATGCACCTGTTCAGGATTTAGCGCCTTCCATACCAGGAGTCAAAAGCCTAGATACTTTGGTTTTCAAAACCATAAGTAGTAATGTGTTTATATTAAAAAATGCTATTTATGTACCCAAAACCTATGTTGTGAGTAATGCATTTGATATCTCGGCAGTAGGGATGCAGAGTTTTGGAGATGATTATGAATATCACCTACAAGTACACTTAGGTGAAATATTGCTGGGGAAATCAAAAAAGAGATTGAAAAAACAAGCTAAAGCCGGTGAAGAAGTAGGCGAAAATGATCGAAGATCAGTTTTTGTAAAGTCTTATAGCTTAGATGGTAAAGAAAAGTCGGGCTTAGATAATAAGAAAGACAGGAGTTTGATGGAAGTGACCGTTAAGACTCAGAATAAATTGTTAGACTTGATTTTTCACCCTCATTTGGTGAGTTTTGAAACTGGTGTGCCAAATGAGTTTCGCACTGATTAAATTTTATCTATTTTGCGCATGTATACTAAGGTGTATTTTGCGTTACCCTTTTAATTGACTAAATCTTTAATTTGAAAACAGATTATGAAAAGAAATAAGCTTATCGGATTGTTTTTCTCTTTAGCTGCGGTAGTATGTTTTTTTGCTTCTTGTGATGATGATGATGAGTCATTACAAACTTGTGAGCAGGCTGAAATATGTGATGCTGAAAGTGTAACTGCTTGCTGTGATGGAGCTACTAACACATGTGTGTATCAGTTTAATGACAAGGAATACTCTGAAGATCAATTAGACCAACTGGCTGTTGACTTAGGGTGTAGCAATGGGCAATCTGGTGATAATACTGGTCGTGTCAGCTCTGCGAATGAAGGTGTAAAAGAGCAGTTAAAAAACTTGATGTTAAAAGCACGTAGTGCTACTAATAAATAATTTTAAAAAAGGAGCTTAAGAGTTATCGCTTTTTGCGGAATTTTTTGAGCTCCTTTTCTAATTTATCTCCTCTGGGGTTAATGCTTATAATTTTTCCCTCTCCATCTATTAGATAGCTTTGTGGTATACTTTTAACACCATACAGTAGCGCTACTTTGTTTTTCCAGCCTTGTAGGTCGCTTACGTGGTTACTCCAAACCAAGCCATCTTTTTTGATAGCATTTAGCCATGCTGGTTTGCTTTTGTCTAGCGAAATACTCATTACGGTAAAACCATTTCCTTTTTTAAAGCGCTCGTTTTTAAACTCATTGTAAGCAGCCACTAAATAGGGGTTTTCATACCTACAAGGTTTGCACCATGAGGCCCAAAAATCGATCAATACCACTTGCCCTTTTAATGATGATAGCTTTGCTGTTTTGCCTTGAGTATTTGTTATGCTAAAGTCAGGGGCAATATCACCGATTTTTAGCTGCTGAGCAGATAGCCCGTAGCTTATAAACAGAAAAAAAATAAATAATTTTAATCGCATATATTAAAAAAATGACCTTTTATAAAGGTACAGTATAACTCTATAATTATAGTAAATTTAATTATTACTGTGAATAAATAGTAATAAACATTTAATTGAAAGATTATCCACTCGTTTTAAGCTATGACTCATAAGAATGTTCCTATTTCCATCGGAGTAAAGCTTAGCGCTCCTTATGTGCGGGAGTTGTGTAGCTGAAGCATTAGCAAGATGGTTTGATGTGAGGCATGCACTGAAGGACGCGAGAGTGCATATCGCGGTTTCTGCAAACAGCCTCAAGCCAAGCATATGATGAACATCTTGTAAAATAAGTGCAGCAGTGACTAAACTGAGGGCTATGGCAGTAAGGTTATGAAAGCATGCTGAATTATTACCGAAAGGTTCAACCCGAGATTCACCTACGGTTCTGTGAGAGGCAAAGGGGTGGGACTCTCCTTTGCCTACTCAACTAGGCCCATTTACTTAAGAATATTCTCGATTTTTAGGTGTTGAAGAAGCATGATGGTTTTACCGTCTTTGATTTCACCTGTCCGAATCATTTCAAGCGATTTTTCAAAATGTAATTCAATCACTTCAATGTTTTCCTGTTCCTCTTCCAGCCCACCTCCTTTGCTTACTTTCATGTCGTCCGAATATTCTGCAATGAAGAAATAAAGGATTTCAGTTACTGATCCTGGAGACATGTATGATTCAAACACTTTTTCGACATTATCTAGACGATACCCTGTCTCTTCTTCAGCTTCTCTTTTGATGCAGTCTTCGGGGTTATCCTTGTCCAATAGACCTGCGCAAGCCTCAATTAGAAAACCGGATTCGTTACCATTGATGTAGGTTGGAAGACGGAATTGCTTTGTCAGTATTACTGTTTTCTTTGATAAGTTGTATAGTAGAAAGGTAGCGCCATTCCCTCTGTCGTAGGCTTCTCTTGTTTGAGATTGCCAATCACCACTGTTTAATTGGAAATCATAAGTAACCTTGTCAAGCCTATACCAATTATCGGATAACAATTCTCTACGAAGATTCTTAATTCTGTTATTCTGCATTTGGAATTTCATCGAGGTTATAGAAAATTTTGAGCCCTTTTTGCTTAGCAATTTCTACATCTTGATCTGCACCTTTTGATTCACCAGGAATTCTCAAGATGGCATCACATTTTTCTAATAATTTATGCGCCACCGGGTATTGAATTTCATTCCAAATATCATCCCCCGGCTTTTTTGATCCTGCTAATTTCAATAACGGCAGTGCCACCCATTCACCAATCAAAGGAATATGTCCTTTTTTGAAAATTGGGAGTGCCATAGCTTCAAGGTTATCAAGGTTTTTCTTGATTAATTTGGGGTCATCATTGGTGCCTCCTCTGTAGGGGCCAGCTATCAAAATAAACATATCTTTTTTTATAAAGAAGTTAATTCTTTAGGATGAAAAAAATAAGATATATTAAGAAATAAGAGGAGTGAAAATTAATGCTTGTTAGATCTTATGGCGCTTAAAAACTCAGGAGTGATTCCCAGATAGGATGCAATCTGTTTAAGAGGAACCTGACGCGCAATTTGTGGATATTTGTTTAAAAAGATTTCATATCGGTCCAATGCGGGAAGGGATAGGTTATGAATTGTTCTTAGCTGTTCTCTGCAGTAGGCATTTTGCATGAGTATTCTAAAAAATTTATTGAAGGCAGGGATTTTATCATAAAGTTTATCCATATTATTTTTCGTCAATTGAATTACACGGCTTTCTTCCACCGCTTGGATATTAACCATAGCAGGTAATTCGTTTAGAAAGCAATACATATCCGTAATCCACCAATTTTTGACAGCAAACATCATGGTAGACTCTTTCCCATTGGGATCTACGTAGAATGCCCTGAGTGTTCCTTCATTAACAAAACTAATGTGATGGCATGCTTCTCCCTGTTGAAGAACAAATTCTTTTTTCTTCAACGTTTTTTCTTCTAATAAACTCGATACGTACTCCTTTTCCTTATTCTGAAGGTCTATATGTTGTGCAATATTGGAGAAAATCAGATTGATGATAATGAAATCTAAATATGAAGTGTTTGATTGAGCCTAACCGTCTCGGCTATTATTTCGTTGCAGAAAAATCTGCAGGATTCTTTCTGCCGTGATAGAAAGATAGCAAAATTGCGGTGAATTCCGATCAGAAATTCAGTCGCAATGAATTATAGCTATTGGGGTGCGCCCAGCATAGGTATCAGTTATGAAATATACCAAATTACCCCAAAGGATGCGTGTCTCGAAGTATTAGCAAATCGCAAAGTGGTTTTGGGTGAGGCAGAAAGGTTATGAAATACTGCCAAAACTTCATTCTAGATTCAATGAGCCGTGTAGTACGAGAGCCGTATACTACTTGGTGCGAGAACCTCATCCTGAGTCACATTTTAACTCAGGTCGGGTTACTCTACTGTAAACAATTATTTTTTTAATGCTTTAATGGTATCTGCTATGTTTGAATAATTACCTAAAATATTATTCTTGTTATCAAGAATTATGTAAGTTGGGAATGACCAAATCCCTAAATCTGTATCCAAGTTACCTTTGTCTAATCGGTAGTTGTCCCAATTAATATTCTTTTCCACTAAATAATTAACCCATTTTTCTTGATTTGTGTCAGTCGATATTCCAATTAGTACTGCATTTAAATTATTGAAGATATTAGGACTTGCTAAAATCTCCTTATGTTCTTTAATACAGGGAGGACAACTTGTAAACCAAAAATCTAAAACAGTATACTTTTTATTTGATTGATTCCTTATTTTTGAAATTTCCCCTTTTGTGTCTATTAAGGAGTAATCAGTTAATTTAATTTGGCTTATTTCTCTTAATTTCTCAAGCCTACTTTCTATCATTTCATAGATGCTATGTTCTTTAGTTGACTTCGGTTGCTTGTCTAAAACTTGTTCAATAAATTTTAGTTCTTTTTTATTGTTTTGATTAAGTTTTAAATAATCATTTATAGGGACTAAAATAAATGCATCTTGGTCATTTTGTATGATAGCACTTTTTATAAAACCTGTACCAATTGACTTGTCTTTTAAAAACTTCTTATAATCATTGAAGTATTCTATTTGATGTTCGAAAACGGGTGTGTTTATTGTCTTTAAAACGGTAAGATTGTTGTCTTTAAAGTCAAGATAAATGTCAATCTTTCCAGTGTTGAACCAGCCGTTAACTATTTTATTCTCTATTAGAATTGAATATTGATCAGACGATTGAGAAGGTATTTTAACAATCGCAATTCCATTTTCAAATTCAGATGTGAACTTCTTTGATAAATTATAACTACTTACTGAAACCTTATCAATATCTATATCTGATTTCAGGTGAATATAAAATTCTGTTTGTCCATAAGTTAGATTTGAAATCAACATTAAAAGTAGACTAAATATTTTTCTCATATTATTTACAAAGCCCCCGTAAGGCGCGTTTGTTTACTTATTTTACAGGTTATAAAAATATCATAATTTGAGTTTAGAACCAAGCCTGCCAGAATGAATAGGCGGTCGCAATACAAGCAGCTTAAGACACCCCGTCAATACAAATAGCCAAAAATTGAGAGATGAAAAGTAGATGTGAAATACGAACCCAAACAGCCTTACCAAAGCATTTAGTGTTTCGTGTAGTGGGTTTCAAAATACGCTCTTAAAGCATTTGTGTGTGCCCAGCATAGGTATCAGTTATGAAGTATACCAAATTACCCCAAAGGGTGAGTGTCCCTTATGAGCACGAGTCGTTTCCCGAAGCATTAGGAAGTTGCAAAGTGGTTTTGGGTGAGGGGGCACTCTGGCCCATTTGGAATCAGAGTCGTCTACTCAATTGTGTGAAGTTTTTTCATTCGTCCAAGCGAAGTGAAATCTGCCATAATTTGGGTAGGCGTGCCAATAAGAAACAGTACTATTATTGATGAAAATAGAGTTTTTTGCTATGTATACTGTAAAGTTTTTAATTAAAGTTTGAACCACCGCATCCAAGGTTTTTGCTATGAGGCTGAATATATTCCCAAAATGCCTTACCTGCACTATTTAGGTAATTCATTGAGTAATACATTTTCGTATTAGAGGCAACTTGGTAAATGTATTCAGAACAACCATAAGAGTATTCCTTTTTAAAACAAACAATGGCGAAATAATAGGTCTTGTAATTAATACTCACATTGTAGAAAGTAACTTTTGAAATGGCGTCACTATTATAACTTGTATATGTTGTTCCATTACTTTTGGATTTTACAAACTTCATATACTCCTCGCAAGTTTGAGCTTTAGTTGAATGGGTTGCAATCGTCAGAAATATAATCAATGCCATTCTTTTCATATCGGTTGGTTTAAATTGCACTATAGCATCCATACATGAGACTATTTATGTCTAATATAAGATTAAGTTAATTAAAAATGTTATTTTATTGTGTGATCTGATGATTTTTAAATTAATTAGGTCATATATTATTGTAGATGAGAGATTTAAGAACTGAATATTATAAGCGTAATTTTCACTTAATTAATGATGCTGCTTGAGCCTGTATTTATTTAAGGTTATGCCATTTATTTATAAGTCACCTTCAGGTTAATTTGCTTGTCTGATGGTTTCAGTATTTTTTTTAAACATTAGCAAATACTTAGCAAAGTTGCTGATAAGGATGTGGTTTAAATGTTTTTTGCATTGTAATGTATTGATGTATGGTGCTTTTTGGGTGTTATGATTGTATTCACTTTCATTTATTAATTACCTTTGCAGCCGATTAATACACTTATGAATTCAGTAAAAGGAAAAACAGGAGTTTTATTAATAAATCTGGGAACCCCAGATAGTCCATCAGTATCGCACGTGAGGTCTTACTTGTCTCAATTTTTAAATGATCCACGAGTGATTGATATCCCGTGGTTAGCCAGAAAAATGCTGGTTAATTTAATCATTGTTCCTTTTAGGGCGCCAAAGTCAGCAAAGGTGTATAAGGAGTTGTGGACAGAAGATGGGTCTCCATTACTTCACTATAGCGAAAAGGTAAGAGGCCTGCTAGAGCAGTCTTTGGGAGATGATTTTAAAGTGCACTTAGCTATGCGCTATAAAAACCCATCTATTCCCTCTGTTTTGGATGAAATGCGCAAAGAGAACTACAAAAAAATTGTGGTATTGCCCATGTTCCCTCAGTATGCAAGTGCTTCTACTGGCTCTGCTTTAGATGAGGTTATGAAGCACATGAGAAAGTGGTGGGTTATTCCAGAAATAAAAATGATCAGTCAGTATTACGATCATCCCAAATTCATCGATGCCATTGTTGAGAGAGCTGCAAAGTATAATTTTGATGATTACGATCATATATTATTTTCATACCATGGACTGCCTACCCGCCAAGTAGACAAAGTTTATAATAACGGGCTGTGTGAAGAAAGAGATTGTGAAGAGACCATTACTGATGAAAACCAGTATTGCTATAAAGCCACTTGTTTTGCTACTACAAGGATATTGGCAGAAAAATTAAACTTACCAGAAAGTAGATATACCGTTTGTTTCCAATCCAGGTTAGATAAAAACTGGCTGGAGCCGTTTTCTGATAAAGTGGTAGAGCAAAAAGGAAAAGAGGGAGCTAAAAAGCTGTTGGTTTTTTCTCCTGCATTTACGGCCGATTGCTTAGAAACTATAATTGAAATAGGAGATGAATATCAGGAGATTTTTGAAGAGCATGGTGGTGAAAAGGTTCAACTGGTAGAAAGCTTGAATGATCACCCATTATGGGTAGATTGCCTTAAAGACTTAGTAATTAACTAATAGTAAAAAAGGTTCAGTAATTATTTGCTGAACCTTTTTTATTATTGAATGCCCGAGTATTGTCTTATGAAACTAGGGCACTTACGCTTGTCTTTAAGATAGTCAGGTGATTTTTTATCAGTAATTGCCCATCGATCCATCCAGCAAATACCCCACGGTTCGTAAACAGTATCTTTATGTTTATAGGCTTTGTCTTTTAGAGCTGTTTTTAAAGATATAAATGTATATCCATCTTCTTTGATCTTTTGCAATAGCTTATCTAACCACTTGCTGTTCAGTAGGTTGTCATGCACTAACAATACTTGAGGTATCTGTCTGGAAAATAGCTGTTTAGAAGCTCTTTCACTATCATGTATTTTGTCCAGCATATAAGTAAGGTAGCTATTGCCTATGCTGTCGAGCATTATTTGGTCATTTAGGTCAAATGCTTTTTTGTATGCAGCAGCGTAGATCCATTCAGCATTGTCAATAGTTACAGGTGCTTCTACGTATTTATTTTTCTTTAAATATTGTTCCAATGCCTCTACCTTTTCTTTGGTATCACCCCTGTGGAGGTATGGGTGTCTGAAGTATTTTACCCGTTTGGTACTTGGCAATATCTGGTTACATATGATTTCTCCCTTTTCAATCTCCTCAAAGAAAGTTTTAGGACTTACCGTGTTGTAATCTGTATGCCCGAAGGTATGGTTGCCTAGTTCAAGGTGATGATCAACCCAGTAGCTTAGTGCTTTTAATTTAGTGCTATCAGGTGCATTGTCTGTGTATAGATTTACCTCATTTACGAAGCCAATAGCTGGAGCTTTATGTTTTACACAGGCATCAACTACATTTTTGTTTACTTCTAAAATCAGTGATATATCATTTCCCACAGACATATGGGTGAGGTCATCGATGGTAATAACCATTTGCTTTTGTGCCATGCAAACATTTGCGCATACGCAAAGGATAGTAGTAATATAAAACAGCTTCATTTATTCCTTTTCATTATAAAACTCTGCTAGCTTTTCTATGGTATAATCTATCTCTTCTTCAGTATTATACTTGCTGAAAGAAAATCTGATAGCACCTTTATTTGGATCAGCGTTAATGTTAGTTAATACATGCGACCCTGTAGAAGCTCCGCTGCTGCAAGCACTGCCTCCTGAGGCTGAAATACCATTAATATCTAAGGTGAATAATAGCATGTCATTCTGGGCCGACTCCGGCAAACAGACATTTAGTACTGTATATAAGCTATTGTCAAGGTCAGATGAAGTGCCGTGGTATGAAACACCAGGTATGGTGTTGTTGAGCTTATTAATCATTCTGGCTTTTAACCCTGAGATATGTGATGAATGAGCTTCCATATCGCGGTAGGCAATTTCTAATGCTTTTGCAAAACCAACAATACCTGCAACGTTTTCAGTGCCAGCTCTTAAATTACGCTCTTGAGCTCCACCATGAATAAACGGTTTTATAGGCGTGTTTTTATTGATATAAATAATACCAGTGCCTTTTGGTCCATGAAATTTATGCCCAGCGGCAGAAATGGAATTAATATTCAACTCATTTAGATGATGCTCATAATGACCTACAGTCTGCACGGTATCTGAGTGAAACAAGGCTTTTGCTTGTTTTGTCAAATAAGAAATGTGCTCTATATCTGTAATATTCCCTATTTCATTATTTCCATGCATTAATGATACTAATGACTCAGGGGTTTTGTCTAATAGCGTTTCTAAGTGCTTATAATCTATGCTGCCGTCCTCCTGTAAGTCAACAAAGCTGAGAGCTATTTTTCCAGAATCTCGCAGTTGCTCTAGTGTATGTAGCACCGCATGGTGTTCTATAGTAGAGCTGATAACATGCTTAATGTTATAGGTATTAATACTGCTTACTAAAAAGGTGTTGTCAGCTTCTGTACCTCCTGAAGTGAAGAAAATTTCGGCCGGTGTGACATGTAAAAGCTCTGCCACTTTTTTACGAGCCATTTCTATGGCTGTTTTAGCCCTTCTTCCATGAGCGTGCGTGGAAGAAGGGTTGCCATAATTTTCAAAATAGAAAGGTTTCATTGCATCAAATACTTCCGGGTCTAGCGGAGTAGTTGCTGCATTATCTAAATAAACCTCCATTGATGTTATTTATTTTTTTGTGGTAATAACTTCTCTAATGTCCGAAATCAATTTATTAGCTAAATAATCGGCAGTAGCCTCAGAGTTAGATTCAGAATATATCCGAATGATAGGCTCGGTGTTAGATTTACGCAAGTGTACCCACTCATCTTCAAACTCTATTTTAACACCATCAATAGTATTTATTTTTTGATTGGCATATTTCTTTTGAATTTGAACCAAGACCTCGTCTACATCTATTTGAGGGGTAAGCTCAATTTTATTTTTAGAGATGTGGAAGTTAGGGAAAGTGCTTCTTAGCCTTGATACACGGTAATCTGATTTGGCCATGTAGGTTAAGAATAATGCTATTCCTACCAAAGCATCTCTTCCATAATGTAATTCAGGATAGATGATCCCACCATTTCCTTCCCCACCAATTACTGCATTGGTAGCTTTCATGGCTTCTACTACATTTACTTCACCCACAGCCGAAGCGGTGTAGCTTCCTCCTCTTTTTTCGGTCACTTTTCGTAGTGCCATGGTAGAAGAAAGGTTAGAAACCGTGTTGCCTTGCTGTTGTGACAATACATAATCAGCTATGGCTACCAGAGTGTATTCTTCACCAAATGGCGTTCCGTCTTCTTGGATTAATGCAAGCCTGTCTACATCAGGATCTACCACTATGCCCAAGTCAAATCTGCCTTTTGAAATCTCACCACAAATTTGAGTGAGGTTTTCAGGCAAAGGTTCTGGGTTATGCGGAAAATGCCCCGTAGGTTCACAGTAAAATTCCTTTACGGTTTCTACACCCAAAGCTTTTAATAATTTAGGTACAGCTATACCACCTGTAGAGTTAACACAATCAATGGCCACTTTAAAATCTTTGGCTTTGATGGCTTCTACATCTACTAATGGTAGCGCTAATATTTTCTCTATGTGCTTATCTATGTAAGTATCATCAGTGGTGTACGAGCCTAAAGCATGCACATCGGCAAATTCGTATTTGCTATGCTCAGCTATTTCGAGTACCTCTGCTCCATCAGCTGCAGATATAAATTCACCCTTACTGTTTAATAGTTTTAGGGCATTCCACTGCGCAGGGTTATGACTGGCCGTTAGTATAATACCTCCAATAGCACCCTCTTCAGGTACGGCTATTTCTACAGTAGGTGTTGTAGATAGGCCAAGATCTATTACATCAAGCCCAAGGCTAATTAATGTATTGCTCACTAAACCACTTACCATTTCCCCGCTTATTCTTGCGTCTCTACCGATAACGATTTTATTGCTTTCTCCTTTTGTCTGTGCCCAGGTTCCGAAAGCGGCAGCATATTTTACAATATCTAATGGGCTTAATCCTTCTCCTGAACGTCCTCCTATAGTTCCTCGGATTCCTGAAATTGATTTTATTAAAGTCACTGTATGGTTAAGTTTTTCAATGATGCTAAATTAAGAAAATTCAAAGCTTGATAGTATTCATTAGCTCTGGTCAATATTGGTGATTTATATTGAGATGTTATAAATAAAACTATAAAAAGTTCCTTTAAAGAAAAATAAATACACCGAATAAAAGGTGACGTTTTACACCTTTATTTGAATAACAAAAAACATAGCTTCTTGGTATCAAGTCGCTTGATATTTTTTGTATGAGGCACATAAGATAGTGCCTTAATATACATTGATATTAAAGAATAGAATGAATTATGGGGTGATGGTGCTTGTTCCTATTGGAACTTAGACATTACTTTGTTAACCTCCGAATCAGCGTTTCCACATTCTCCTTCTCCTACCTTTTTTCCACAGAAGCCACAAGTGGTACCTTCTTTATTTAAGTATGGGCTTTGAGAGGCACAAGTTCCTTTAAATTCACCGTTTTTCACAAAGATTAGCCTTACTGACATAAGGACGAAAAACACTGCTATTAATCCGATTCCCAATAATAAAGTGGTCATGATTATTTATTTTTGTACAAATCTAGGTAATCACTTTAGAAACGTAGTTACTTTATCTAAAGTTTCTTAAACTCATTTTATTCATGCCTGAAATTAAGACTACCCCTGACCTTAACAGAGAAGAAAAGCTCAAAGCTTTTGATCGCCTGCTTACCATTATGGATGAGCTTCGAGAAAACTGCCCATGGGATAAAAAGCAAACGCTTGAAAGCCTGAGACACTTGACCATTGAAGAGACCTACGAGCTTAGTGATGCTATTATAGAAGGAGATTTGGAGGAGGTGAAAAAGGAACTGGGAGATCTGATGTTGCATAATGTGTTTTACGCACGAATAGCTTCTGAGAAAAAGGAATTTGATGTGGCAGATGTTTTGAATTCGGTGTGCGATAAGTTGGTGAACCGTCACCCTCATATTTATGGAGATGTAGATGCTACCGATGAAAAAACAGTAAAAGAAAACTGGGAGAAGATAAAGCTAAAAGAAGGTGGAGGAGATAAGCCCAAGTCTGTTTTGGGAGGAGTGCCTAAATCTTTGCCAGCCTTGGTGAAGGCCATGCGCATCCAGGAAAAGGCCAGAGGAGTAGGGTTTGACTGGGAACACCCAGAGCAAGTGTGGGAAAAGGTAGAAGAGGAAATAGGTGAATTTAGGGCGGAGTTTAACCCAGAAGATGGTAAAGAAATAGACAAAGAGAAAGCACAGCAAGAGTTTGGTGATATGTTATTTTCATTAATTAACTACGCCAGGTTTATAGATGTTAACCCAGAAGAGGCTCTCGAAAGAACCAATAAGAAATTCATTAAAAGATTTCAATATCTTGAAAGTCAGTCTGCTAAAGAGGGTAAAAATATAGCGGATATGAGTTTGGCTGAAATGGATAAATACTGGGAAGAAGCTAAAAAGCTTTAATTGTTATTTGCTTGCTGTTGTTTAGCGCAAGATCTTCTTTCGTATTCGTTTTATAATCAATTTTTCATAAAAATCATTTTATTATCTTTGCGCCCATGGCACAGCAAGATGACAACCTTTTGAAAAAAATAGTAGCTCATGCTAAGGAGTATGGGTTTGTATTCCCTTCTAGTGAAATATATGATGGCTTAGGTGCTGCATATGATTACGGTCAGAATGGAGTAGAGCTAAAAAATAATATTAAAAACTACTGGTGGAAATCAATGGTGCAAATGCACGAGAATATAGTAGGCCTTGATGCTTCTATATTTATGCACCCTACCACTTGGAAAGCTTCCGGTCACGTGGATGCATTTAATGATCCCATGATCGATAACAAAGACTCTAAGAAGAGATATCGTGCTGATGTTTTAATAGAGGAATATATTGCGAAAATAGAAGCTAAAATTGATAAAGAAGTAACTAAAGCGGCTAAGCGTTTTGGCGATGCTTTTGATAAAGATCAATTTATAGCTACTAATGATCGTGTTAAAAAATATAATGAGCAGATTGATGATATCAATAATAAAATGAAATCTGCCATTGATAGCGGTGAGTTATCAGGATTAAAGGCATTAATAGAAGAATTAGGTATAGCTGATCCTGTTTCTGGTTCTAAAAACTGGACAGACGTAAGGCAGTTTAACCTCATGTTTTCTACTGAGTTAGGATCTTTGGCTGAAGGCGCTAACAAAATTTACTTAAGGCCAGAAACCGCTCAAGGTATTTTTGTGAATTTCCTTAATGTGCAGAAAACAGGTAGAATGAAAATACCTTTCGGTATAGCTCAGATAGGAAAAGCATTTAGAAACGAAATTATTGCCCGCCAGTTCATCTTCCGTATGCGTGAATTTGAGCAGATGGAAATGCAATTTTTTGTGAAACCTGGTGACGAGTTGGCTTGGTACGAAGACTGGAAGCAGAAGCGTATCAAATGGCATAAGACTTTAAATTTAGGGGAAGAGCATTATCGTTTTCACGATCACTTGAATTTGGCGCATTATGCTAATGCTGCTTGTGATATAGAGTTTAATTTCCCAATGGGCTTTAAAGAGTTAGAAGGTATTCACAGTAGAACTGATTTTGACCTTAAAGCGCATGAAGAATACTCTGGTAAGAAGCTGCAATTCTTCGATCCGCAAGAGAACAAAAGTTATGTTCCTTATGTAATTGAAACTTCTATAGGATTAGATAGAATGTTCTTAGCAGTGCTTTCTGCCGCCTATACTGAGGAAACTTTAGAAGATGGTAGTGAAAGAGTAGTGTTGAAAATTCCTGCTGCTTTAGCACCTAGCAAAGTGGCTGTATTGCCGTTGTTGAAAAAAGATGGTCTACCTGAAAAGGCAAGAGAAATCATTGATGAATTGAAGTTTGATTTTACTTGTCAGTATGATGAAAAAGATGCCATTGGTAGAAGATATAGAAGGCAAGATGCTGTAGGTACTCCATACTGTGTGACGGTAGATCACCAAACGCTTGAAGATAATACCGTGACTTTAAGAGATAGAGACACCGCTCAGCAAGAAAGAATAGCTATCAGCGAACTAAGAAACAGAGTGGAAGGCTTAGTGTCTTTAACAGGTTTGCTAAAGCAATTGAAATAAAACTTGAATGAAAATAATGTTCCTGAAGCAGGAGTTGTTTTTCTCCTTTTAGGAATCATATACTTACTGTTTAACCGAAGGTTTGGCTTTTCTATTTATGGAGAGGCCGAACGCTTGGTTAAAATGCAGATGCCTTTACCTGCTAAGCACAAGCAAATACTCCAGACACATTGTGCTTACTACCTTTCTTTATCTTCTAAAGATCAGTTGCGCTTTCAGAAACGAGTGCAACGTTTTATATGCTCTAAGCAATTTGTGCCCAGAGGTTTTAAAAAGGTAACGGATGAAATGAAGGTTTTAATTTCTGCTTCGGCTACTCAGCTTACCTTTGGCCTTTCTCCTATTTACTTAGCACATTTTAAAAGGATTTTAATATACCCAGATTCTTACTATTCTCAGATTACGAGAAAATATCACGTAGGGGAAGTAAATCCTAAAATGGGTGTAATTGTTTTGTCGTGGCGAGCATTCATTGAAAGTCACGAATCTAATGATGATTATAATGTTGGCATTCATGAAATGGCTCATGCTATTCACTTGGAAAATCGGATAAGAAACGAGGAGTTTGATTTTCTGGATAAGAGAGCATTGGCTAAATTAGATTTGTACACTCAAATAGAAATGGGGAAGCTCAATAGAGGGGAGCCGCATTTATTCCGTTCATATGCTGGTGCTGATGAGTATGAATTTTTCGCAGTTGCGTTAGAATGCTTTTTCGCCAGCCCATCAAAATTTAAAGCTCAGTTGCCTGATTTATACAATACATTGGTTGCACTTTTAAATCAAGACCCTGAAAATAGAGGACTTTTACAAGGATAAAGTACAGCATACATAATTATTTTATAGTCTTTAGCATTCTCTGGCATAATAAGTTTATCAATCAAGCAAATTGGGCTACCTTAGCTGTTTATAGTTTCAATATTGAATAAACAGAGATGAACTGGGAACAGTTACTTTCAAATCAACGGTTAGGGAAAAAGTCTTACCAGCATGAGATTAGTCGCAGTGCCTTTGAGCAGGACTATGATCGTATTATCTTTTCGCACCCATTTAGGCGACTTCAGGATAAAACGCAAGTGCACCCATTGCCAGAGTATGATTTTGTACATACCCGATTAACGCACAGCCTGGAAGTTAGCAGTGTGGGAAGGTCTTTAGGTAAGCGTGCCGGAGAGGTAATAATACAGAGGAATAAAGCACTCCAAGACAAGTTTTCTATCCATGATTTTGGCTCTATTGTAGCTACTGCTGCACTTGCTCATGATATTGGTAATCCACCATTTGGGCATTCGGGAGAAGACGCTATTTCAGAGTTTTTTAGGTATAATGAGGCAGGTACACGCTTTAAAGAGCACGTTTCTGATTGGCAATGGAAAGATTTAACCACATTTGAAGGCAATGCCCAGGGCTTCAGGATATTAAATAAAGAAAGATACCAAGGACTAAAACTCACCTATGCTACTTTGGCAGCATTCAGTAAGTATCCTAGGAAATCCTTACTGCCCGATGCTAATGCGGAATTGAGGAGCCAGAAGAAATACGGTTTTTTTCAGTCAGAGCATGAAATATTCAGTGCTATAGCTACTAATGTAGGCTTGATAGATAGAGGGGATACGGTGTGGAGTAGACATCCGCTGGCATTTTTAGTAGAAGCTGCTGATGATATCTGCTATCAATTAATTGATTTAGAAGATGGCTGCAGGCTCGGCTTGGTCAGCTATGATGATACGGTAGATTTATTTGCCAGAATAATTGGAGAACGTTTTCAGCCCGAGAAACTAGAGCAGATTAAAAGCATTGATGAGCGCATAGGCACTTTAAGGGCTATGGCTATAGGTAAATTGATAGATGAGTGCACGGCACTGTTTTTAGATGCTGAGAAAGAATTGCTAAGTGGTGATTTTGATACTGCTCTGGCCGATGTTATTCCATCTGCTGAAGTGTTGGGCGATATATGCGATATTTCAGTGAAGCAAATATACCGCTCTCGTACTGTAACTGAAACAGAAGCTGCAGGATTTGAAGTGTTACCAGGGCTTCTGGAGATATTTACAACAGCCACCTGTGGATATTACTTTGAAGGGATACCCTCAAAAAGGAACAAATCTATCTTGAGGCTGTTACCTATCGAGATTCAAGATGAAATTAAAGACCATATAGATGTGTATGACATGCTTATGAGTTGTATAGATTTTATCTCAGGCATGACAGATACTCATGCTATTTCTCTTTATAGAAAAATTAAAGGCATTTCATTACCAAATTCTTAGTATAACGTAATGATTTAGGTTTGCAATAATATAATTATTCTTTACATCTAAAATCATTACCTTTGTGACCTTATTTTGACATGTGGACTAAACTCGCCCATATTATAATTAAATATCGCCTATTGCTAGTGGCAGTACTCGCGATAATAACTGCTGTCATGGCTTTCTTCGCTCGTGATGTAGAGATGAGCTATGACTTTGCCAAAACGGTTCCTACCGATGATCCGGATATGGTGGTGTTTCAAAACTTCAAAAAGCAATTTGGAGAAGATGGAAACATCATTGCGCTGGGGATAAGAGACAGCTCGGTTTATACAACAGAAAAGTTCGAAGAGCTTAGAAAGTTAAGCGAGGAGATTTCTCATTTTGAAGGGGTGAAAAATGTTATTTCACTTCCTTTTATTCAAAGACTCAAAAAAGATACTGTCAATAAAAAGTTTGATATGGAGCCGATTTTTGAAAAGTCGGTTAGAAATCAACATGACCTTGATAGCTTGTTAGGGTTGGCCTTAGATCAAAAGTTTTATACCGGAAGGGTGTTGAATCCTGATAATGGAGCTACACTACTTTTGGTTTCTATCGAAAAGGAAGTGCTCAATTCTCCAAAAAGACAAGGGCTAACGAATCAGCTAGTAGAAGCGGGATCTAAATTTCAGGAAAAAACGGACATCAAAGTACATTATGCCGGGCTACCATTTGTAAGGGCCGTAGTAGCAGGTAAAGTAAGTAGAGAAATGAAGCTCTTCTTACTTTTATCAGTATTAGTTACAGCTTTGATACTATTTCTTTTCTTCCGTACGTGGGATGCAGTGGTTTTCCCTATGACCATTATTGCAGTGGTTGTTATCTGGGTCTTAGGCTCACTAGTGCTTTTCGGATATAAAATTACTTTATTAACAGGGCTAATACCGCCTGTGATTGTAGTTATAGGCATACCTAATAGTGTTTATCTATTAAATAAATACCATCAAGAGTTCAAAACACATGGTAATAAAATCATGGCGGTTAGCCGTGTAATTCGAAAAATTGGTTTAGTTACTTTAATAACCAATTTTACTACTGCTATCGGATTTTTGGTGTTGGCCTCTACTGATATTGTAATACTCAAAGAGTTTGGTATTGTAGCCGGTTTAAATATTATGGCTACCTTCTTGGTAAGTATCATTCTTATACCAGCTGTTTTTTCATGGCTACCAGCGCCAAAGGGTAAGCAGCTAAAGCATTTGAAATTCCAAATGTTGGATAAAGTGCTTACCAAGATGGACCTAATGATTCATAGGTACAGAAGTTATATATACATTGTTACGGCTATTATTGTAGTGTTATCGGCCATAGGGTTGATGAAAATAAGAGCGGTTTCTTATATGGTAGATGACATACCTGAAGAAAGTGATGTAAGAAAAGATTTGGCCTTTTTTGAAAGGAACTTTAGTGGTATCATGCCATTGGAGATAGTGGTAGATACTCACAAAAGAAAGGGAGTTATTAATAACCCTAGGAATTTGAAGAAGATTGATGAGTTTGAGCAGTTCTTGGCCTCAAACCGTGATATCTCAAATCCGATTTCATTAGTGAGTTTTGTTAAAGCGTCTAAACAAGGTTTTTATAAAAATAACCCTGCTAAGTATTCATTGCCAGATAGAAGGGAGAGAAAGTTTATTCTTGCTTATATGAAGGGGCAGTCTGATAATAGTGGGTTGTTCAATTCATTTGTAGATAGTACATTTCAAAAAATGAGAGTTTCTATGCAAGTGGCGGATATTGGTTCACATAAGATGGATTCATTAATTAACAATGTGATTAAGCCAGAGATAGACTCCGTATTTGCAGGTACTGATATTACTGTGGACATCACTGGTACTACACCATTGTTTATCAAAGGGAATAATTTCTTAATTCATAACTTGAGAATGAGTCTTATATTGGCATTTGTAATTATTGCTATCATCATGGCAGCGCTATTTGCTAATGTAAGAATGATATTGATATCACTTATACCCAACCTAATACCGCTTATGATTACAGCCGGAATTATGGGGTATGCTGGTATACCATTAAAGCCAAGTACAGCGCTTATCTTTAGTATTGTATTTGGTATTTCAGTAGATGACTCTATTCACTTTTTAGCAAAGTATAGACAAGAGTTATTTGCTAATAAATTCTTTGTTCCTTTAGCGGTAAGCAAAAGTTTGCGTGAGACCGGAGCCAGTATGATGTATACTTCTATTATCCTTTTTGCTGGATTTGGAGTGTTTGCAGGTTCTGAGTTTGGTGGTACTATAGCATTAGGTATCCTAACATCTACCACGTTGTTGATAGCCATGTTCACTAACTTAATTTTGCTTCCAAGCTTATTGTTAACATTTGACGATGGCAAGAGGGATAAAAATGCTCATCCACTTATTGAGCAGTATGACGATGGTTTTTATCAAGAAGATGAAGATGAGGAAATTGATCTTGATCAGATAAAAGTTATTGGTTCAGACAACATTTCTAATAAGATTGATTAATTACACATTTTAAAAGGAGCAACGGTGAAATACAAAGAGTATAAAGGGCTCAATTATGCCGAAGTAGCTGATAATATATTTGATTTTTGGAAGAAAAATCAAATATTTGAAAAGTCTGTAAGCAGTAGAGAAGGTAACGAAACATTCACATTTTTTGAAGGACCTCCATCTGCTAATGGTACCCCTGGTATTCACCATGTGATGGCGCGTGCGGTAAAAGATATTTTTTGTAGGTACAAAACCTTAAAAGGATATCAGGTAAAGCGTAAAGGCGGCTGGGATACACATGGTCTTCCTGTAGAGTTACAGGTAGAAAAAGAGCTAGGTATTACCAAAGAAGATATTGGCAAAACAATCTCCGTTGAAGAATACAATAAGAAGTGTCGTGAAACGGTAATGCGTTTTAAAGACCAGTGGGATGACCTCACCCGTAGAATGGGATATTGGGTTGACCTTGATGATCCTTATGTAACATTTAATAAGGATTACATGGAAAGCTTATGGTACTTATTAAAGCAACTTTATGATAAAGGATTGCTTTATAAAGGATACACCATTCAGCCATACTCTCCTGCTGCTGGAACGGGATTAAGCTCTCACGAACTCAATCAGCCAGGAACTTACCGTGATGTAAAGGACACTACAATCACTGCTCAGTTCAAAGTAGTAAATGAAGAAAATACATTTTTCCTAGCATGGACTACTACGCCATGGACATTGCCAGCTAACACTGCCTTGGCCGTAGGTGAGAATATTACCTATGTAAAAGTAAAGACTTTTAATGCCTATACTTTTGAGCCTATTCAGGTGATTCTTGCAAAAGATCGTTTGTCAACTTATTTCAATGACAAAGCGAAAGCAATAAACATTGAAGACTACAAGGAAGGTGATAAGCTTATCCCTTTTGAAGTAGTGGAAGAGTACAAAGGAAAAGATTTAGTGGGTATGGAGTATGAGCAATTGATGCCATACATTGCCCCAGATGGCCCTGCTTTTAAAGTTATTCCTGGTGACTATGTAAGTACCGAAGATGGTACTGGTATAGTGCATATATCACCCACCTTTGGTGCTGATGACCAGAGGGTGGCGAAGCAAGCCGGTATAGGAGCTATTTTAGTGAAAGATGCCGAAGGGCAGCCATCGCCTATTGTAGATAAGCAAGGAAGGTACGTGAAGGAGATTACAGAATTTGCTGGTCTATATGTTAAAAATGAATACTATGCAGATGGTGAAGAGCCTGAAAAGTCGCTCGATGTACTTATAGCTATAAAATTAAAAGAAGAAAACAGAGCCTTCAGAGTAGAGAAGTATGAACACTCTTACCCTCACTGTTGGAGAACTGATAAGCCAATTCTTTATTACCCATTAGATTCTTGGTTTATTAAGACTACTGCTATGAAAGATAAGCTGGTAGAGCTTAATAAAACCATTAACTGGAAGCCAGAATCAACAGGAGTTGGAAGGTTTGGAAACTGGTTGGAGAATCTGGTAGATTGGAACCTTTCAAGATCAAGGTTCTGGGGCACACCATTACCTATTTGGGTGTCAGAAGATAAAACTGAGCAGAAGTGTATTGGCTCTATTGCTGAGCTGAAAGAAGAGGTAGAAAAATCAATAGCTGCAGGTTTTATGACTGAGTCTATTGGTGAAGATTTCGATCTTCATAGACCTTATGTAGACGATGTAGTATTGGTGAGTGAGAGCGGTAAAAAAATGTTCCGTGAACCAGACCTAATAGATGTTTGGTTTGACTCAGGAGCTATGCCTTACGCGCAATGGCACTACCCATTTGAAAATGAGGACATCTTTAAAGCTAACTATCCTGCTGACTTCATAGCTGAAGGGGTAGACCAAACACGTGGTTGGTTCTTTACTTTGCATGCTATAGCAGGTATGTTATTCGATAAGGTGGCGTTCAAAAACGTTATTGCTAACGGATTGGTGTTAGATAAAAATGGAAACAAAATGTCTAAACGTTTAGGCAATGCTGTAGATCCATTTAAAACACTGTCAGAGCACGGGCCAGATGCTACGCGCTGGTACATGATCTCCAATGCTAACCCTTGGGATAACTTAAAATTCAATATTGATGGTGTTATTGAGGTACAAAGAAGATTCTTAGGTACACTACAAAACACTTATTCATTCTTTGCACTTTATGCTAATCTCGATGGCTTTAATTACCAAGATGGTGATGCCGCTGCTGCAAGAACAGAAAGTGATCGCTGGGTATTGTCTAAATTAAATAGCTTAATTGAAAAGGTGGATGCTGCATATAATGATTATGAGCCAACCAGAGCTGCACGTTTAATTCAAGATTTTACTATAGATGATTTAAGTAACTGGTATGTTCGTCTTAACAGAAAGCGTTTCTGGAGAGGTGAATATAATGAAGATAAAAAGGCTGCATACCAGACATTATACACTTGCTTGATGACTATTGCTAAACTTGGTTCACCAATTGCACCATTCTACATGGATCAGTTGTATCAAGATTTAAATGCAGTAACCAAGCAAGACGCTCAGGAATCTGTACATTTAACCAGCTTCCCTGTTAAAGATGATAGCGTAGTGGATACTGATTTGGAGCAGAGAATGGCCTTAGCGCAAAATGTATCTTCATTGGTGCATTCATTGCGTAAGAAACACAAGGTTAAGGTTCGTCAGCCATTATCTAAAATTTTATTACCCGTGCTAAACGATCAGTTTAAGCGTCAGGTAAGTGCCGTGGAGGAGCTCATTCTTTCTGAGGTGAACATCAAAGAAATAGAATTTGTAGATGATGAGTCTGGTGTTTTGGTAAAAAACATAAAGCCTAACTTTAGAAAATTAGGACAGGAATATGGTCCTAAAATGAAAGATATAGCAGCGAAGATTAATCAATTTTCACCTGAAGATATTGCTCAGCTAGAGGCCGAAAATAAACTTGCTATTCAAATAGCAGATGGTGAAATTACCTTGACTATGGAGGATGTGGAGATCAACTATCAGGATATTCCTGGCTGGTCTGTGGCTTCTGAAGGTCGATTAACTGTAGCACTGGATATTACTATTTCTGATGATTTGAAGAAGGAAGGTATTGCTAGAGACTTGGTTAACCGTGTGCAAAATTTGAGAAAAGACATGGGCTTAGAAGTGCAGGATAAGATCAAGATTAATATAGAAAAGAATACTGACTTGGTTAATGCTGCGTTAGAAGCCAACAGAGAATATATCTGTAATGAAACTCAAGCTTTATCTTTAGATATTATCGATAGCGTAGCTGATGGTAATGAGCTAGAGATGGATGAGCACAAGTTAAAGGTTAAAATTGAAGCTTAAATGAAATTATACAGGTATTATCTACTCGCGCTGGGTGTAATTTTATTAGACCAACTGGTTAAACTTTTGGTTTATTACAATATGGAAATGGGTACCGCTGGTGAGATTTCTGTTATTGGAGACTGGTTTAAATTACATTATTTGTTAAACCCGGGCATGGCCTTTGGTATCAAGTCCAACCACATTTATGGTAAGTTGGCATTGACAGGTTTTAGGTTACTCGCTACAGGAGGTATTGGTTATTACCTTTATTACTTGTATCAGAAAGGAGCTAAGCCTGGATTACTTTGGTGCCTAGGGCTTATTTTGGGAGGTGCTGTAGGCAATGTAGTGGATAGTACTTTTTATGGGGTGTTTTTAGGTAATGCCCCTGATGGAGCTCCTACGCCTTGGTTCAATGGTCAGGTGATAGATATGTTGTTTTTCCCTTTGTTTGATGGGTACTACCCTGACTGGGTGCCTCGTGTAGGTGGTGATTATTTCCTATTCTTTAGTCCAGTGTTTAACATTGCTGATTCGTGTATTTTTATTGGGGTAGTGATAATTCTATTATTCCAAAAAAGATATTTAAAGAATAAAGATAATTCTGAGGTTATCATGGGTGAGCAGGGCGAAGGGCAGCTAGCAGAAAACGAAAAAATAATATCTTAATATTCAGGAAAACAACAGTGCATCAATAGCTTTGATCGCTGTTGTTTTTCTTTCTTCAAAATCTCCTTTTATCTCCACAAAAGGAGTCCCTGTTTTTAATATCTCTTGCTTAAATAAGTTATAGAAATATTCTCTTAATTCTGGGTTTTCTCTTTGAGGATCTTCCTCCCACGGTATGTCAATGTAGGTAAGAAGGTATAGATCGTAATTACGTTCTTTAATGATCTCTAGTATTTCTTCCGAACACTTGCCGTATTTGTGCTCAGCCCAAATTTTAATTACTATAAGGTCTGTGTCGCAAATTAATAATTTAGAAGCCTCTGCTGCTAAATTATCTTCTGAGGCTAGTTGACCTTTAGCAATGTTTAATAAATCATTTTCTTCATACTCTCTATCCAATTGGTCGATATACTCTCTGGCATATTCTGGCACCCATTTAGTTTTGTAGTGCTCAGATAGCAATTGTGATAAGGTACTTTTTCCGGTAGATTCTGGGCCTATTACCACTACTTTTTTCATTGTGCAAGCATGGTTTTTCTCCAGGTAAGGTAACCTGAAATAGCAAGCCCTATATAGATTAAGTATAATAATCCGTAGAACTGTATTCCTTTATAAAAATAGATGCCAGTGGCCAGTACATCTACAATGAACCAAAAGTACCAATTGTCTATTTTCTTACGAGCAGTTAACCACATACCAAATAAACTTAATACGGTAGTAGAAGCATCCCAATAAGGCATTAAGTTATCTGTCCATCTCTCCATGATGTAGCCAAATACTATAATACCCAGAATAGATAATAATGATGTTATTACTAAATATTTGGTAGAGCTATGAGTAATGGGTACTTCCTCTTCACTCTTTTTGCTTCCTGCTACCCAAAACCACCAGCCATAAATATTGAGTACCAAAAACACTATATGAAGAATAAAGTCTCCATAAAGTTTTTCTTGCCAAAAGATTACAAACGAAACTAGTACATAAGCTATGCCTGCTGGCCATGTCCATATATTTTCCTTTATCAGAAATATTACTGAAAGTAAGCCAAATATTAAACCCGCAGCTTCATAGGGGTTGATGGTGAGGATGTAATCTATTACTTGAGTCATTTTGAGGCTGTAAAGTTATTAGATAATAATTACTCCTTTACCGTTATTAATATAATAATCGCAGATTATTTAAATTTAGAAAAATCTATCACATAGCAATCAGGGTAAGATTTGAGTAAGCTTTCTTGGAGTTTAACGGCCCCTTCTCTTGTTTTATACTGCCCCAATATGATGGCATGTACTTTTTGTCCTTTTACGGTTTTAGACTGTAGTAGTATATCTTCTTTTTTGTAGGTTTCTTGTAAGTCTTCTACGAAAGCAACATAATTGTCCATTTGAGCAAAGCTCATGATCTGAACTCCAAAGCCTGTTGGGCGCAGTTTGGTTACTTCAATCTGGTAAAACGAGGGTTCATCTTGGTCGCCTACATTGTCATTAATAGTTACCACTTCTATGCTTACATCGGCTACGCCAGCTTTAATAATGCCTGTAGATTTTGCTGCTGCATAAGAAAGGTCAATTATTCTGTTCTTAACAAAGGGGCCGCGATCATTAACTTCTACTACTATCGATTTTTCGTTTTTAAGATTTGTAACTTTTACATGAGTACCAAAGGGCAGAGACCTATGGGCTGCGGTAAATTTACGGGCATCATAAGGAGTGCCGCTGGCTGTAGGTCTTCCTTGAAACTTATTTGCATAATATGATGCTTTTCCTGATTGTGTTTGTGCTATTGCTGTGCCTGCAAAAAGTAAAAAAATAACAAGTGAAAATATTCTCATGAATGAAATAATGGGGTAAATAACAATTTGATCATCTAAGTTAAAATTAATTAACTACGATTCGTTTTTTATATTATCGAATCTCTTTAGTTTTGTCCGGCAAATAACACTAACGCTTATTTGCTATGTCTTTAGACCAATCCAAATTTCTTTTTGAGGCTTTAACATATGATGATGTACTGCTTCAACCCGGTTACTCTGAAGTTCTTCCCAGAGACACACAAACCAAGACTCAATTAACTAAAAATATAGAGTTAAATATTCCATTTGTTTCAGCAGCTATGGATACTGTTTCCGAAGCTGATTTGGCTATTTCTATGGCCTTAGAAGGCGGACTTGGTTTTATTCATAAGAATATGACTAAGGAAGCACAAGCACAGCAGGTGCGTAAAGTAAAAAGATCACAAAGTGGGATGATTCTTGACCCTATTACGCTCAACATTAATTCTAATGTGGCAGATGCGGAGTCAATCATGAGAGAGTATAAGATAGGTGGTATTCCTGTGGTAGATGAAGACCGTAAGCTCATTGGTATCATTACCAACCGAGATTTGAGGTTTCACAAAGATATGTCTACGCCTATAGATAAAATCATGACCAAGAATGACCTGATCACGGCAGAGGAAAACATTGGTCTTGATAAGGCAGAAGATATTCTTCAAGAGCACAAAATTGAAAAATTACCTATTGTAAATAAAGATGGTATTCTTACAGGGTTAATTACTTATAAAGATATTCTTAAGAATAGAAATAAGCCCAATGCTTGTAAAGACGAGTATGGTAGACTAAGAGTTGGTGCTGCAGTGGGTGTTACTCCAGATTTATTAGATAGAGTAGAAGGCTTAAAAGCAGCCGGTGTTGATGTGATTAGTATAGACACTGCACATGGCCACTCTAAAGGTGTTATAGATGCTTGTAAGCAAGTGAAGGCTAAGTTTCCTGATCTTGACATAATAGTAGGTAATGTAGCCACTGCAGAGGCTGCAAAAGCATTAGCTGAGGCAGGTGCTGATGGTATAAAAGTGGGTGTAGGACCAGGTAGTATTTGTACTACAAGGATTATTGCAGGTGTAGGTGTTCCTCAATTATCAGCCGTTTATGAGTGTGCCAAAGCTGTAAAAGGAATGGGCGTGCCAGTGATTGCCGATGGAGGAATTCGTTTTTCAGGAGATGTGGTTAAAGCCATTGCCGGTGGTGCAAGTAGTGTAATGATTGGTTCGCTTTTAGCTGGTACTGAAGAAGCTCCTGGTGAAGTGATCATATACGAAGGAAGAAAGTTCAAGTCATATAGAGGTATGGGATCTGTAGAAGCTATGGAAGATGGTTCTAAAGATAGATATTTCCAAGATGCTGAAGATGATATAAAGAAATTAGTGCCTGAAGGTATTGTGGGTAGAGTTCCTTACAAAGGACTGGTTTCTGAAGTGCTATATCAATTGGTAGGAGGCCTTAAAGCGGGCATGGGTTACTGTGGTGCAAGCACCATAGAAGGGCTTAACGATGCTAAGTTTGTGAAGATCACTGCTGCTGGTGTGCAAGAGAGTCACCCTCACGATATATTCATTACAAGGGAAGCTCCCAATTATAGCCGATAAGTACCAAATTGGGACGAGTGCGGGTGTAGCCTCGTTCCAGTTTTAATTTTTTTATATATTATAATCGATAAGCCGTAGGGTTTTATCGATGAATGACATTTTCTGTCGTTAATCGGCAAGGTTTGTGTTGTGGCGGATTTGAATCCTAACTTAACTCAACCCTAATGTCAAAGTATCTAATAACCATCCTATTGCTGATGTACTCATATCAGCATACTATTGCTCAGTCAGTTATATGGAATGAAAACTTTTCAGGATATAACAATGCCACTGTAGGGCGAAACAAGAATACAGCAAACCCTGCCCCAGATTGGGAAATTACTTATAATGGTAATGGTGATGTATTTGCCTCCGGTAATAGGTTCTTAGTTAGAAATTCTGAAACTGAGGCCATTTGGACATCTGAAGTAATAGATATTTCTAATTATAATTATGTAGAAGTAAACGCGCAGTTAAGCTGGTTTTGGAGTACGTTTAGAAACCGTGATTATGTTCAATTCTATTATAAACTAGACGGGGGACCAGAGACTTCTTTCTTTGAACGTGAGAGTGAATTTATTGATGCAGATGAAACATCAGAGCAATTGGAGCAAGTTTTTTCAGGTACTTCACTTCAAATCATTGTTAAAATTCAAGTAGACTATTTTAGAATCATATTCTTTACTTTAGAAGAATACGTTGAAATCGAAAATATTAGTGTTAATGAAGTGGTTTCGCTCTATTCTAGGAAAAATGGGAGGTGGAACGATGGTACCACCTGGTCAGCTAATGATTTTTCTGAGGCGCAGCCACCGTGTAACTGTACGCCTACAGCTTCAGAGGCAGCAGTAATTGGTAATAACAATACAGTCTCTATTACCTCTAATGCCGAGGCAGGTATAGTAGATGTTTACAATACCGGAAACTTAACATGGGGAAATGATAATAACCTTTCTATAGCGCGTGGGATTTTAAAGGTAAGAGATGGGGGTGAAATTTATTCGTCAGGGAATACATCCCAATTATGGTTTACTAACCCTAATGTTTTGTATGCCTTATCTAATGATGGGAGTATTCGGTTAACCAATATGGTTTTACGAGAAGGTGTTAGTGTTGTTGATGCAGGTACGGGAGAATTCATTATCGATAATTTGATGACTTTGTATGAGGGGGATGCCCAATATACTCACAATGCCACAGGAGTTTTTAATACTGATTATCTATACTTAAATGATGCGAATAATTTATTTATCAATAACGCTGAAATAACAGCAACTAATAGCCTATTGGTTAATGGTAATGATTCTCAACTAGATAATAACGGTATTTTAACATTCAATGCTTTAGACCTCAATAACAGGAGGTTTAACCTTAATAACAATGGTGTATTAAATCAAACTGGTGATTTTCTGAATATCCCAAATAGTGGGGCTCTTAATAATAATGACCAAGCAGTGTGGAATTGGTCTTTTGCTTCTACAAATATTGATGCTGATGTAAGGCGAATATTAACTACTAATGAGGGGGATAATTTGTTCGAGTACAGTAGTAATGGAAATCAAAATATTATACCGGTAACCTACAGTAACATTCGTTTGTCGGGAAATGGTATTAAATATACTACTAATGATCTTAATGTAGAGCGGGATTTGATGATTGCTGCTAGTGCCATTCTGGATGTTAATAGAAATAGGGATGATATTAATTTGGGAGGAGACTGGAAGAATACCAGTGATGAGGCTGATGCTTTTGTTGAGGGCAATAGGACTGTGATCATTAACGGTAATCAAACTCAATATATTGAGGGAGATAAAGCACAGACTTTTTATAATTTAAGATTAGACAAAGACAATGCTAATTTAATCCTAGGTCAGGACGTGCGGGTAACTAACCAATTCCGGTTGGACCAAGGGTTGTTGGAGGTTATAGATAATAATGTGACTATTGCCGAGTCTGGAAATATAATAGGAGGTGATAATAATAGCTATGTTAAGGTCTCTTATGAAGGAGCATTGGAGCAAGAAGGCTTAGGGAGTGGTGGTCGTACGGGCAATGTTAAGTTTCCTGTTGGTCTATCAGATTATGCACCCCTTTCTATTAATAATAGTACAGGTGTAAAGGATGTTTTTTCTGTAAGAATGTGTAATGGTATTAGCTTGTTAGGTGCATGTATAGGAGAAAATATTTTTGAAAAAGTTGTAGACCTTACTTGGTATATCGATGAAGGAACTAAAGGTGGATCTAATGCCAATTTAAACTTTCAATGGAATAAAAATAGAGAGCTTCAAGGCTTTGAACGTTCAGCTATTAATGTGATGCACTATAATGGTAAGCTATGGGAGGCAATAGCAAAAACATCCGCAGCGGGTAATGGGCCTTATAATGCAGGGGCTATGGGCGTTCAAGATTTTTCTCCTTTTGGAATTCAATATGATGATGGGCCACTACCAGTGGAATTAAGATCTTTTGAGGCGAAGATTACTGAACAGGATGCGGTACAGTTAAAGTGGATTACAGACTCTGAGTTGAATAATGATTTCTTTACCGTAGAAAGAAGTGGAGCTGATTTAAAAGCTTTTGAGGCACTCAAAACTATTCAAGGCAAAGGCACCACTACCGAAGTAAATAACTACGTTTGGGAGGATCAGAATCCATTAGCGGGGGTGTCTTATTATAGGCTTAAGCAAACAGATTACGATGGTACATTTACTTATTCTCAGGTACAGCGCGTTAATTATATTCCTAGTGCAGAAGATGTAACAATATTTCCTGTGCCTAGTAATGGTGAAAACATTAGAGTTCAGTTTACATTGCCAGGTATCTCTAGCGGTGAAGTTACACTTAAGGTTATAGATGTGTATGGTAGGCAGCTGCTACTTCAGCACCATGAAGTACAGGCAGGTAAAAATGAATTGGAACTTAACTTTAATCAAAAGTTAGGAGCGGGCAATTATATTTTGTCAATTACAGGAGGTGTTACGAGTCACTATAACTTTATAGTCTCAAATTGATAAAATTAAAAAGCCTGCTTTGGAAGCAAGCAGGCTTTTTAGATTATAATAAAATGGCAAGTTAATATTATACTCCTTCGGCTTCTACGGTTTGTATTTCATTAGGTAACATTCTTTTTAGCAAGTTTTCAATACCGGCTTTTAATGTTACTGTACTTGACGGGCAGCCACTACATGAACCTTGTAGCAATACTTTCACTACGCCATCGTGGTACGAATGGAAAGAGATTGCTCCTCCATCTTGCTCAACCGCAGGTTTTATATATTCATCAAGAATACCCTTGATTTTTTTAACGGTTTCAGAATCATTTTCATCAAATAACTCTTCCTCCTTAATTTCATTTAGGATAGGCTTTGCAGCCTCTAAGTGGTTTTTTATATGTTCTTTAAGTGTTCCTTTAATCTCCTCCCATTCTGTACCTTCTTTTTTGGTTACAGTTATGAAATTCGCCATATAAAACACTCTATCCACAAAATCATACTGGAATAACTCCTTAGCTAATGGAGCTTCTTCAGCGCTCTCTACACTAGGAAAATCATGACTAACACCAGTTGGTAGTAACATGAAGTCTACTACAAATTTTAAAGAGTTGGGGTTAGGGTTAGCCTCCATGTATACATGCACTAACCTGTTTTCCTTATTTACTTTTTCTGCTTCCATATTCTTTATTTTAAGGCTAATAACTGTTACGTAATTTCTTCCTATAACGTTTAAGAATATTTAGGAAGTTCACCTTCTGACTTAGCAATTAATGTTGAAACAGCAACATCGCCTGTAACATTTACTACGGTACGGCACATGTCAAGGATTCGGTCTACCGGGAAAATAATTGCTATCCAAGCTGGGTTTAACCCTACAGACTGTAAAACGATAATCATCATTACCAAGCCTGCACTAGGCACTGCGGCAGAGCCGATAGAGGCTAATGTGGCTGTAAGTACAATGGTAAGTTGCTGTCCTAGGGTAAGATCTACCATGTGTAGCTGAGCTAAAAAGATAACGGCTACTGCTTGGTATAAACTAGTGCCGTCCATATTTACAGTAGCACCAATTGGTAGTACAAAACTACTTATGTTTTTCGATACGCCCATGTTTTCTTCCACACACTCCATGGTTACAGGTAGTGTAGCTGCACTTGAGCTTGTAGAAAATGCTAAAAATTGCGCAGGGCTTATATTAGAAAAGAATTCCTTATAACTCAGTTTCTTAACGAAAATTAATACCAGAGCAGGGTAGAATACAAAGATCATAAAGCCTAGGCCCACAATCAATGTGATAGAGTAAGAACCTAGCCCCTTAAATATTTGTATCACTTCAGCCGGTGTATCGGCCATTTTTGCTATCACGCCAGAGAGTAAGGCAAATACAAAGAAAGGAGCTCCTTTCATTACAATATCTACCATTTTTAAAAACACTTCATTAACGCTATTAACCAATGTTATAATGGGTTGGCCTATTTCAGCAGGTACCATAGCTATACAAATGCCAAAGAATATGGCGAAGAATATAACTTGCAGCATAAGGCCATTATCGCCTAAGGCCTGAAAAATGTTTTCAGGGACCATTTCAACTATAAATTGTAACGGAGGAGCATTTTTGCTGGCTTCAGCAGACTTTAATTTATCTTCTACATTAACGTTTGGTTGATTGTTTTTGGCGCTTTCTATAGTTTCCTCACTAGCTATTGCCTCAACCTTGTCTTTATATTTAGGGTCTGTTAGTACACTTTTATTATCTTTTACACTTTCTACATCATCAGTAGCATGTACCCATTTTTC
Source organism: Fulvivirga sp. AWR4_260 (assembly GCF_056158185.1). Taxonomy (NCBI): domain Bacteria; kingdom Pseudomonadati; phylum Bacteroidota; class Cytophagia; order Cytophagales; family Fulvivirgaceae; genus Fulvivirga; species Fulvivirga sp. AWR4_260. The sequence continues at coordinate 788,692 of NZ_JBSWSU010000001.1, read as the reverse complement.
GTATTCTATTCTATTCTTTAACCTTTGAGTGTCATCTAAGAAGGTGCCAGGCTTAACTAAGTTGACCAACGCTAGTCCTATACCCACGGCTATAATTGTAGTAAGTAAATATATGCCTAAAGTTTTAGCACCCAACCTGCCAAGTTTCGAAACATCGCTAAGTCCAGAAACTCCTCCAATAATAGAGAACAAAACTAGTGGTACTGCAATGAACTTCAATAGTCTGATAAAGATGGCTCCAAAAGGATCGATCCAGTCAATGGTGAACTGGTTCCAGCCCAATGAGCTCGAGATGAAGGCCCAAATAATACCAGCGACAAGTCCGAGAATAATTTTTACGTGCAGTGGGAGTTTTTTCATAAAAGGTAAAAAAATTTAAGCCCCTAATTTAACCGTTTGGTTAATTAAATAAAAATCAGCTATTACCAACGCGGCCATAGCTTCCACAATCGGTACTGCTCTGGGAACAACGCACGGATCGTGCCGCCCCTTACCACTTACTGTGGTGGCCTCACCTGACTGATTTATTGAAGGCTGGTCTTGCATAATAGTAGCCACAGGTTTAAAGGCTACATTGAAATATATATCTTCTCCGTTAGAAATACCACCTTGGATTCCGCCCGAATAATTTGTTTTTGTTGATACTTTGTCAGCATCTGCTTCGAAATGATCGTTATGTTCAGATCCCCTCATTTTGATTCCCTCAAAGCCGCTTCCATACTCAAAGCCTTTTACCGCGTTAATACTTAGCATAGCTTTCCCTAGCTCAGCATGCAGTTTGTCGAAAACAGGCTCGCCCAAACCAACCGGTGCTTTGGTAATTACCCCTGTTACTAATCCACCAATAGTATCTCGGTCTTTTCTTACCTCATCTATTAATGAGATCATTTTTTCAGCAGTTGCGGCATCTGGGCATCTTACTATATTATCTTCCGTTTTAGCAAAATCTAATTCGGTATAATGCGGAGCTTTAATTTCACCAACTTGCGATACATACGCATTGATTTCTACTCCAATATGTTTTAATAACATTTTGGCAACAGCGCCAGCAGCTACACGAGCAGCGGTTTCTCTGGCACTGCTACGTCCTCCACCACGGTAGTCTCTTATGCCATATTTAGCATCATAAGTATAGTCTGCATGGCTAGGACGATATTTGTCTGCAATGTGGGAGTAATCTTTACTCTTTTGGTCTGTATTCCTAATGACAATACTGATAGGAGTGCCGGTAGATTTACCTTCAAAAACACCAGATAGAATTTCAAAACTATCGTCTTCTTTTCGTTGAGTGGTGATTTTTGATTGTCCAGGTTTACGCCTGGTTAATTCACTCTGGATGAACGCCTCATCTATCTCAAGCCCAGCAGGGCAACCATCAATAGTTACGCCCAAGGCCTTGCCATGAGATTCGCCAAAAGTTGTGATTTTAAATAATGTACCGAAAGAGTTTCCCACAGTAAAAAAAGTTGGTAGGTTATTTTTTGAATATGATTACAGCTGATACCGCTAACATAGCCAAAATAAAAATGTTGACAAAGATTTTAGTCCATTCAAAGCTAGTTGTGCTGTGCAAGGTGTTATCTTCTAAACTTATAGCATCATAGAATGAGCCCAAGTCATTAGCTTGTATAGATTCATTCTTTTTGCTCTCCCCTGTTACTACTACATGCTTTTGAGATGATAAGGTATCGTATTTTTTAGTCTTAGGGTTGAAGAAAATCCACTCAAAATAATTTTTGAAATCGTAATTGCCGGGTTCTTTAGGTATTCCATAATAATGGAAAGATTTAGCTCCGGTTACACGATTATTCTTTCTGTTGATGTTTTGAGTGACATTAGGATCATAAAAGTCGAAGTTTTCGCCTCCGTCCACAGTTGGTTCGGTAATGGCTGAAATGTTACCTTCACCATAGATATTAAACTCGTAAGAGAAGCTTTCTCCAGTTTTTAAATCCGTTTTATTTACTCTTTCATCAAGTTTATAATCTCCTACTGCCACTTGGTCTTTTAATGGGTGAGGGGGTAATTTCTTAACGTCTATAGTCTTTGCCTTGCTGTAAAAAGTTTTGAAATCTTCCTGACGATTGCGCCCAAAGAAAGATGGGTTTTTGGCTACTTTATATTTAATCATCTTTAACCCTACACTAGGAAATGTAATAGGCTCAGCATTTAATGGGTAGAATACTCCCTGATATATTTTATACTGAGAGTATGACTTTCCATTGATTTGAATCCTTTCAGCATTAATGTTTTCTATATTGAAATTTTCTTCCCAGGCGTTTTGGGGTCTTAATTTTTTAAGTATGTCTGACAGCTGCTTGCCTAAATCACTAAATTGAAGAGGTGCTCTATTGCTTTCAGCTACATAAAAAGCTAAAGTAGTTGTTAGCCCTTCACCCACATATACGCTTTGCTTGTCGGTGGTAAGTGCTAAAAATGCTTCATCTTTTACATCCACAAATTCGGTTTCTTTTTCTTCACCAAAGAAATTATCAAATGGGTCACTTCTGTCAAAAAAGTTTTTGAAAGGGTCGTTGCGTTGTTGGCGAGTTACTGCATCGCCAACCGTAATGGTTTTGCCCGGAGAGCTGACCATTTTGCCATTAATTTCCATTTGAAATGCTTTAAGCGTAAAGCTGCCTTTTCTGGAGGGAGAGTAGGACATGGTTACGCTCTGTTTTGAGGAAATTTGCCCATTAATTATTTGAGTGGATGAAGAGGACGAGGTTCCTCTTTTTTGAAAACCATCAATATCAGGAAAATCACCATAACCTTTGAGCCTCTCGTTAGATGCTGTGACGGTAATTGTCCATACTTGATTTTCTCCGATTTGATCTGGCCCTAATTCTATGCTTATTTCTTGCGCGAATGCTTGGTTAAAAAACATCGCTGAAACTGCAATTAGTGCCAGCATGTATAGCCTGCGATATATCATACCCATAATTTTTTTAGAACCTTATGCCTTCTATAACGTACAAATCTAGGGCAATACTTTAATAAACTGTAATTATTTTGTATATTAAAAAAGCCGCTTAAACCATAAAGATGGTTTATTATATTAATTTTTAAACTACGAACCCTTATGTTAGAATATGTTAAAACCATACTCATGAAGGTGAGTTTTGATGCTAAACTTTTTGAAAAAGAGTTAAAAAAAGCTATCCACACCTTAATAGATGATGAGGTTCATGAATTGAAAAGCTGGTGTTACACCAAGTTTAATGAAGAGTACCCTTATGTGCTCAGTCGCTGCTTTGTAGTTAATTAAGCATTTCCATTAGTTGGATTTAACGATATTAACCCTGATTATTTTGTCAGGGTTTTTTTTATGCCCAAAATAAAGCAGATAATTAATTTGTAAACTCACTAGTTTTTTAATCAACTTTAGGGTACTGTGGTTGTTTAGTGATAAACCAAATTAACTTATGAAAAACCTACTTTATTTAAGTATTGCATTGTTGGGGCTAGTGTCGTGTTCTAAGAAAAGTGCCAGTCAAGCCACTGATAATGTATCAATTAGCAAAACTGTGGAGGTATATCAATTAACAAAATTTATGGGGCGTATGAGAGGCTCCCAGCTGGAAGGTGCCAACTTGCCTTATCAGGAGGTGATCAGATTGTACCCCGAAGGTAACTTTGTTAAAACCAGAAAAACGGCAGGTGAAGAGAAAAAAGCAAGTGGAAGTTATACTCTCAAAACCTTGTCTGATGGTGAGTATCTTGAGTTTGAATATGAACAAAAAAGTGAGTTGATAGGTAACTGTACTGGTGATTTAAAAGAAATGTTTAGGGTGCAAGATGAGGAACATATTGCAGGAACTTGGCAAATGTGTGACGGCCCTGGGCTGGTATATAAAAAATTATAAGTAACAAAAAAGGGTAAGTGATCTTACCCTTTTTTGTTTTTTGTAGCGGTTATTATATTTTTTTTAAAACCGTCATATTTAGCTCTTTTTACAGCGGACTTCCGAAAAACTTCATTAAAAACTTCATGGGTTATTTCTTCCCAATCGCGTTTGCTGTATTCTAACAGGTTTTGATGAGGTTGAAAAGCTGGCTCATTGTGGGCTTTTGAAAATCTATTCCAAGGGCATACATCTTGACAAATGTCACAACCAAAAATCCAATCTTTCATTTTATTGTTGAATTCTTCGGGTATTTCTTCCTTTAACTCTATGGTTAAATAGGATATGCATTTGTTAGAATCAATTACATATGGTTGGGTAATGGCATCTGTAGGGCAGTTGTCAATACAGGCTGTGCATGTGCCACAATAATCTTTCACTGGACCATCGGCCAATAATTCTAAGTCAATGATTAGTTCTGCCAGAAAAAAGAAACTGCCTGCTGTTTTGTTCAGTAATAAGCTGTTTTTGCCTATCCAGCCAAGGCCACTTTTTTGAGCCCAAGACCTTTCCATTACCGGTGCTGAATCTACAAATACGCGACCATCAACATCACCAATTTCCTCTTTTATTCTTTCCATAAACTGGTTAAGACGATCTTTTATTATAAAATGGTAGTCTTTCCCATATGCGTATTTGGCTATTTTGTAAGTGTCATTTGATTGCTGTTGCTCTGGGTAATAGTTGTAAATTAGTGAAACTACAGATTTGGCGCCTGGCACTAACAGGGTTGGGTCAAGGCGTTTGTCAAAATGGTTTTCCATATAAGCCATTTTTCCATTCAAGCCTTTGTTTAGCCATTTTTCGAGCTTGGGAGCCTCATCTTCTAAAAACTCTGCCTTGGCAATGCCGCAGTGCATGAAGCCCAGCTCTTGCGCAATTTTCTTAATTATTATACTTCTATCTGCTGCCGATTGCACGCTGAAAACTATTAATCAAATAAGCCTCTAGCCTTATTAGGAGGCACAATATTCAAGTGTTTATAGGCTAGTTCTGTAGCTTCCCTTCCTCTTGAAGTTCTTTTTATATAGCCTTCCTGTATTAAAAAGGGTTCATAAACTTCTTCTATGGTTTCGGCTTCATCACCACAGGCAGTAGCTATGGTGCTTATGCCCACAGGTCCACCTTTAAATTTTTCAATGATGGTAGTGAGTATGCGGTTGTCCATTTCGTCAAGGCCGTGCTCATCTACATCTAGTGCATCTAGTGCTATTTGGGCTATTTCTTTGGTGATGGTTCCGTTGCCTTTTATTTCTGCAAAATCTCTGGTTCTACGAAGTAAATTGTTGGCGATACGTGGAGTACCTCTGCTCCTTCGTGCTATTTCATAAGAAGCGTCTTCATCAATTGGGCAACGCAAAATGTGACAAGATCTCTTAATGATTTTAGAAAGTAATTCTGCATCGTAGTATTCTAGGCGAGCATTGATGCCAAAGCGTGCGCGAAGAGGAGATGTTAATAGTCCTGCTCGGGTGGTGGCTCCAATAAGCGTAAACGGTGCAAGTGTTATTTGCACTGTTCTGGCACTGGGCCCTGAGTCAAGCATAATATCAATCTTAAAATCCTCCATGGCAGAGTATAGGTACTCTTCCACAATAGGGTTTAAACGATGGATTTCATCTATAAATAAAACATCGTGATCTTCAAGGTTGGTTAATAAGCCGGCCAAGTCGCTTGGCTTATCTAATATGGGCCCAGAAGTGATCTTTATATTACTTTCTAATTCGTTGGAGATAATATGTGAAAGTGTGGTCTTTCCTAGTCCGGGAGGTCCGTGAAGTAAAACATGGTCCAAAGGCTCTCCTCGTTTTTTTGCAGCGCTAACAAAGATTTTTATGTTTTCAACCACCTTTCCTTGGCCAGAAAAATCATCGAAACTAAGTGGGCGTAATGCCTTTTCTATTTCTCTTTCTGCAGAGCTCATGCCCTCTCCTTCTCCACTTAAATAATCTTCTCTCATATATAAATTAAAAGATAAAGAAATTTCTTTGTTAAAGTGTGAAGTTAGTAATTATCGCTGAATTATAATTTCTGTTATCCGTTTTAAGAAGGTCAATTTGATTACTTTTGGGCCAAATTTTAATAAAAATGAGTAATAGGTACAGAAATATTATTTACACAGTGGTACTGCTGGCAGCTGTTTTTGGTGTTTGGAAATACCGTCAGGGCAAGAAAAACCCTCCGGTTCACTTCTCTGGAAAAACCATGGGGCCCATTAAATATAATGTTACCTATTTTGATGATGAGGGTAGAGATTTTAAGAAACAAGTAGATTCTATACTTGTAGATTTTAATAATGCTTTAAGTACTTACATCCCTAGTTCAGATATATCCACTTTCAATACTGAAGCAAGTTTTACATTTAAGAGCCCGTACTTTTTACCTGCATTACAAGAGAGTACTGAAATTTCGGAAATGACAAAGGGTGCATATGACCCTACGGTGATGCCGGTAATAAATGCATGGGGGTTTGGTCCTGAAGAGGGCATTCATAATGACAGCTCCAGAATAGACTCACTAATGAGCTTTGTTGGTTTTCATAAAATATCATTTAACTCTGACAGCGTATGGAAGAAAGATGCCAGAGTGCAGTTGGATTTTAGTGCTTTGGCAAAGGGTTATGGAGTAGATGTGGTTGCTAAGTTTTTAGAAGATCAGGGCATTCATAATATGCTTATTGAAATAGGAGGAGAGGTAGTGACCCGAGGTGAAAATCTACAAACAGATAAACCATGGACAGTTGGGATATTGGATCCTAATTCTGATGAAATCAATCAATATTATTATGCTGTAGTAGGTTTGGAAGATGTGGGAATGGCTACTTCAGGTAATTATTTTAATTATCACATTATTGATAATGTGAAGTACGGACATACTATTAATCCAAAAACGGGATTTCCGATTGAGCATTCACTATTAAGTGTTTCTGTGTTTACAAAAGATTGTGGTAGGGCTGACGCGTTAGCAACAGCATGTATGGTGCTTGGGTATGATCAGGCTAAGTCACTAGTGGAGAGTAATGATGGTGTTGATGCATTTTTCATTTATAGTAAAAAGGATGGTACATTGGATGCTTATGCCACTAAAGGGATTAAGGAAAGAATTAAAATATTAGATAAAGAGTGATGGAGAAGTTGAAGAAGGAATGGTTTGGAGAGTGGTTTGATTCACCTTATTATCACGTACTTTATAAAAATCGAGATAAAAACGAAGCTAGTGTTTTTATTAATAACCTAATTAGTCATTTTAAAATAGAGACTGACCATAAGGTGCTCGACTTGGCTTGTGGCAAAGGAAGACACAGTATATTTCTCAATAAAAAAGGCTTTGATGTAGTAGGGGTAGATCTTTCTGAGCAGAGTATAAATTATGCTCGCCAATATGAGAATGATAAACTTCACTTTTTTATTCATGACATGCGAAAGGTTTTTGTGGAGGAGGAATTTGATTTCATTCTTAACCTTTTCACAAGTTTTGGCTATTTTGAAACTGACCAAGAGCACGAACAGGCCATTTGTGCAGTAGCTAAAGCTCTTAAGCCTGGGGGTGTTTTTCTCATTGATTTTCTCAATTCTTATAAAATAAAGCGTGATTTTGTGCCAGTGCTTAATAAAGAGGTGGATGGTATTCACTTTCATATTACTAAAGAGCTGACTTCAGACGGATACATTAAAAAGAATATTGCATTTGAAGACAATGGGCAAGAGCACAATTTTTATGAAAGGGTCAAATTGGTTACACAACAAGAATTTGAATCATATTTTAAGAAAGCGAATCTGCAGACTATAGCTATTTTTGGCGATTATGATTTACGTCCATATGATCCTGAGACTTCTGATCGTATGATTTTTATTGCCAGAAATTCGTAAGTAGATGATATAAATGCAACAGAGTTGTATATTTGTCTTTTATCCAATCGAGAGAAATGATAATTAATGCAATTCTGCTTTTTTTGGCAGCAATGGGGGCGGGCACAATGGCTTTATGGTTTCCTACCATTAAAGAAAGCCGATATAAACTAACATTAGTTTTTGCTGGATCTTATTTATTCGCAGTAACAATTGTTCACATTTTACCAGAGTTATTTTCTCAGGCTGAAGATGTGTATAACGTGGGGCTTTTTGTGTTGCTGGGCTTCTTTTTGCAAATGATTTTGGAATATTTTACAGCAGGCGTGGAGCATGGCCATGTGCATAAGCACAGCCATAACCATAGTCATGGTGCTACAGCATCTTTATCGGTTTTAATAGCACTATCATTGCATGCATTGTTAGAAGGTGCAATGGTGGCGCACCCTACAGGTGGACATGGCCATGTTCATCATGAAAATTCCTCTTTGCTGGTCGGTATTTTATTGCATAAGGCACCTGCCGCTTTTGCATTGGTTTCAATACTTACTTGTCAGTTGAAAAGCAAACAAAAAGCTTTGTTGTTTTTGAGCTGTTTTGCTCTTGCATCTCCCGTAGGGTTGCTAACCGGTCATTATTATGTAAGTAATAACCTACTTTCTACGAAAGCCTTCGAAATCTTATTTGCTCTAGTAAGTGGAAATTTTCTCCATATTTCTACTACAATAGTTTTTGAAGGTAGTGTTGACCATCATTTTAATGCTAAAAAGTTAGGGGTGGCTATTTTGGGAGCTTCCGTTGCTTTGGCGGCCCAATATTTATTTTAGAGCCAAAGATTCTTTGGAGTTGACAACATTTATTTATTGTAAACGTTTGCAAAGTGTGTTTTATAATAAGTGATTTTTTTGCAATTTAGTCACTACGCCATAAAATCTACATATTTGTTAACCCCTATCAACTCTAAACTATGATGAACAAACTCCAAACTCTTAGCGGCTATATATACGAGTATCAAAAAAGTGTGCAAGATCCCGAACATTTCTGGGACCGTGTGGCTGATTCTTTTTACTGGCATCAGCGCTGGGATAAGGTCGTTGAGTATGACTTTAAAAAGCCAGAATTTAAATGGTTTACTAATGGTAAACTTAATATCACTGAGAATATATTAGAAAGACACCTTTTCTTATTGGGAGATAAGCCGGCTATCATCTGGGAACCTAATGATCCTCAAGAAGACAATAGAATAATTACTTATAAAGAACTGTATGAGATGGTTTGTCAGTTTGCTAATACACTAAAGCAAAACGGCATTCAAAAAGGAGATAGGGTAGTTATTTATATGCCTATGGTGCCAGAGGCTGCAGTAGCTATGTTGGCATGTGCTCGTGTAGGTGCTGTTCACTCTGTTGTTTTTGCAGGTTTTTCAGCACAATCGCTTACAGACAGGATCAGCGATTGTGAAGCTAAAATGGTACTTACTTCTGATGGAAACTTTAGAGGGAGTAAAACTATACCGGTAAAGGCAGTGGTGGATGAAGCATTACAAACAAGCCCTTCTGTTGAAAGAGTGATTGTTTATCAACGTACACATCAGGATGTGGAGATGATGGCGGGCAGAGACCTTTGGTGGCATGATGCTATTAGCGGTGTTTCTCTTGATAATAAAGCGGAAGTGGTAGACTCTGAAGATATGTTGTTTATTCTGTACACTTCAGGCTCAACAGGAAAACCCAAAGGTGTAGTGCATACTTGTGGGGGCTATATGGTTTATACCAATTATTCTTTTAAAAATGTTTTTCAATATAATATTGGAGATGTCTACTGGTGTACTGCAGATATAGGTTGGATTACAGGTCATTCTTACATTGTATACGGTCCATTACTGGCTGGGGCTACTAGTGTGATGTACGAAGGCGTGCCTACATTTCCTGATGCAGGAAGGTTTTGGGAAATATGTGATAAATATAAAGTAAACCAATTTTATACTGCTCCAACAGCCATTAGAGCATTACAGGCATATGGCACTGATCCGATAGAGCCTTATAAGTTAGATTCATTACGCGTACTAGGCTCAGTGGGTGAGCCAATAAATGAAGAGGCGTGGCACTGGTATCGTGACCACGTAGGGCGAGGTAAATGCCCCATTGTGGATACTTGGTGGCAAACAGAGACCGGAGGCATTATGGTTTCGCCAATAGCAGGTGTTACGCCTACTAAGCCTGGGTATGCCACTCTGCCTTTGCCAGGTATTCAATTAGCTATACTTGATAATGATGGCAATGAGTTGAAAGGAAACAGTGTGGAAGGAAATCTTTGTGTTAAGTTTCCTTGGCCTTCTATTTTAAGGACTACCTATGGAGATCATGAAAGGTGTAAGCAGACCTACTTCAGTAGTTTTGAAGGATATTACTTTACGGGTGATGGTGTAAAGAGGGATGAGGACGGATACTATAGAATTTTAGGTAGAGTTGATGATGTAATCAATGTTTCTGGTCATAGAATGGGAACTGCCGAAGTTGAAAATGCAATCAATGAGCATCCTAAAGTGGTAGAGTCAGCAGTGGTTGGTTATCCGCACGAAATTAAAGGGCAAGGAATATATGCCTATGTAATTTGTGATATGGAAGGTAGATCTGAAGATAACCTGAAGGAAGAAATTAGGCAGACCGTTAATAAAATTATTGGGCCAATAGCTAAGCCAGATAAGATTCAAATTGTACCAGGTTTGCCTAAAACAAGATCTGGAAAAATTATGCGTAGAATACTGAGAAAGATCGCTAGCGGAGATGCAAGTAATCTGGGAGATACCAGTACTTTGTTAAACCCTGAGGTTGTGGGTATTATAAAAGAAAATGTAGTTGAATAATAAAAAGGTTAAAATATATCAATAAACTTACGTAAGTTTACTGTTCAATAGATAGAAAAGAGTCCCGAATAGGGACTTTTTTTTTGATATCTCTCTGTTTTTTGATCATTTAAGCCGCGTTTGTGTTTTGGCATTAGATTTTCATGTGTAAAATTGTCTGTTAAATTACATATGTTATGAAAGTTGTTTATTTTAATCTGTTGGTTGTTTTTTTGTTTGTTGTTTCATGTAAGTTTTCGTTCGCTCAGATCACTTATACGAGTAATGATAATTTTACTGGAAATTGGGAGGCTGTAAGCACTTGGTCTTCTGTAGGTGGCTGGTCATCAGCGCCTCAATCACCTGGAAACCCTACTAATTCTAATGCTAATGGTATTAACATATATGGCTACATAAGGGTGAATAGTACACTTAATGTTAACAATGCTAACCCTGTAATAAATGTGTATGATACGCTATGGGTTGACGGAGATATGAATGTAGGTTCTGGAGCTCAAATTAATATTTATGGTCAAGGAGTGTTAGTAGTTACAGGAAACTATACATCGAGCGGTGGTTTTAGAACTAATAATGATGGTAGGGCAGTGGTGCTAGGTGATGTAAACATCAACTCAGGAACAACAGTAAGTACAGACGATGAGTTTTATATTTTCGGAGATTTAAATAATAATAACGGTTATGTAGGAGACAGAGATGGTAACTCATGTTATACTTGGGGAGGTTGTGATCCTACTCAATATACTTCTACAGAAAGCGACCTTTATAATAATGACCGACAGCTATATGAATTCGCTACAAATGGAGGGGTATTGCCTGTAGAGGTGGAAAATTTCCAGGCTGTAGTTGAAAATGGAGCGGTATTTATTTCATGGGCAACTTTAACAGAATTGAACTTTGATTACTTTTCTATAGAACGTTCAATTGACGGACAAATTTTTGAAGAGATAGGCACTGTAGCAGGTAACGGAAATACCACAACAAGAATAGAGTATCAGTGGGCTGATTACTCTCCAGAAGCGGGTGTAGCATATTACAGATTGAAGGCTACGGACTATGATGGGTTTACAGAGTATCATGGAGTAATTAGAGTTGAGTATGAGTCAGCATCATTAAACTATAATGTATACCCTAATCCAATAGTTGATAACAAAGTGTATATAGAGTCTACACAGGGACTGCAAAATGTTTCTCTTATCAATATAAATGGTCAGCACGTTACGGTTGATTATAACCAGGTTGGAGCTACTACAGAGGTTAATGTAGGAAGAGATGTGGCTCCCGGCTACTACTACTTACAAATGACTTTTGATGTAGAGGTGAAAGTTGAAAAGGTATACGTTAGATAATTTCGAATATTTAAGATTAGTTAGAATTTTAATACAAGAGCCTTTAGCTTTACAGACCACAAAATAATAATGAATGTTAGAGGTTAAAGGCGTATCATTTTCTTACCTAGAAGATGAAGAATCAACAGTACGAGATGTTAATTTCTCCTTAAAAGAAGGAGGACATATGACCCTTTTAGGAGCTAGTGGATGTGGGAAAACAACTTTATTAAAAATTATTTATGGGTTGTTTGCTGTAAATAAGGGGCAGGTATTTTGGAAGGGGCAGGAGTTAAAAGGCCCTGAAGACAGACTGATACCAGGTGAACCTTTCATGAAATACGTATCACAGGACTTTGACCTGTTTCCTTTCCATTCTGTTACTGATAATGTTGCTAAGCATTTGCCGCCAAATCTTACTTATGAAGATAAGGAAGAGCGTATTTATGAACTACTGCAAATGGTAGAAATGTTAGATTATGCTGATGTTAAAGGTAAGTTTTTAAGTGGTGGTCAAAAGCAACGAGTAGCACTTATTCGCGCTTTGGCCAATGAGCCTGAGGTGTTATTGTTAGATGAGCCTTTTAGTCATATAGATCATTTTAGAAAAAATGACCTTAGGCGAGAGTTATTTAGTTACCTAAAGAAAAAAGGCATTACCTGTATAGTAGCCACACATGACAAAACTGAAGCCCTCTCTTTTTCTGATTATGCTGTGGTGATGAAAGACGGTGAAGTGGTTGATAAAGGCACGCCCATTGAAATTTATCAAAGTCCTAAAAATAAGTATGTGGCTAACTTATTCGGAGAGGTTAACCAAATTCCTTTAAAAGATTTGAGGGCAGGAGAAGCAGGAACAGTATTGATATATCCGCATGAATTCTTTATTACTAATGAGAAAGCAGGTATAGAGGTGGTTGTTGATCAACCCTATTTTCAAGGAGGCAATTATTTAATAAAATCCCAATACAACAACGATTCCTTGTTTTTTGAGAGCTCTTCTTATATAGAGCCCAATACAAAAGTGTTGCTTGATGTACCAGACGAGGTGATTGAAAATAGAAAAAAGCGTGTTTAATTAAACACGCTCTTCAATATTTATCTGGATAATAAATAGGTCTTAAATGAATCAAATTCATTGTCCATTTCTATGCTTTTCTTCTCTAATTCGGCATATTTAGCTAGTCTTTCAGGTATTTCTATCTTGCCAATTACCTCTTCAACCGTATCCTTAAACTTAGAGGGGTGTGCTGTTTCAAAAAATACACCGGTTTTTCCTGAGGCTTTACTGAGAGATTTTTGTAAACCTAAATAACCAACAGCACCATGAGGGTCAAGCACATAGCCAGATTCTCCATGTACTTTGGCCATTACCTTTTTGGTTTCCTCATCGCTAAAGCTGTATCCTTCAATAAAAGCTTTCATGCTCTCCCAGTTTTTATCAAATAATTCAAACATTCTGTAAAAATTACTTGGGTTTCCTACATCCATCGCGTTGGATATTGTAGCCTTGGAGTCTGCAGGTGTGTATTTACCTGTAGTTAAATAGTTAGGAACTATGTCGTTGATATTAGATGAAGCGACAAATCCCGATACTGGTAGTCCCATTTTATAGGCTAATAAGCCTGCTGTTAGGTTGCCATAGTTGCCACTAGGTATAGAAAATACAAGGTCTTGCTCAGGGAGTTGCGCTTTAGTCCAGAAATAATAAAATGACTGAGGAATTAGCCTTGCTATATTTATAGAATTGGCCGATGTCAACTGCATTTTTTTATTTAACTCTTCATCTAAGAAGGCTGATTTTACTAGCCGCTGACAATCATCAAAATTACCATCAACCTCTAGTGCAGTAATGTTCTGACCTAAAGTGGTCAACTGCTTTTCTTGTAATAAGCTCACTTTGTTTTTAGGATATAGAATGACTACATCCACATTGTCCACGCCTAAAAAACCATGGGCTACAGCTCCTCCAGTGTCTCCAGAGGTGGCTACTATCACGGTAACTTTCTTGTCACTCTTGGTAGAGAAATGACTTAAGCACCTTGCTAAAAATCGAGCTCCGATATCTTTAAATGCTAAAGTAGGGCCATGAAATAACTCCAATGAATAGATATTGTCCTCTACTTTTACTGCGGGTATTTCAAAACTTAACGTATCGGCAATGAGTGCTGATAATTTATCTTCAGCAATGTCATCTTTAACAAAAGGTAAGGCTACTTGTGTGCCTATTTCTGCTAATGAGTAGTTGGTAAGGTTTTCAATAAATGCTTTAGGAAGTGCAGGTATTGTTTCGGGCATAAATAGTCCGTTGTCATCAGGAAGCCCTTTAACAACTGCTTCTTTGAAGCTTACCGGATTAGTTTTGCCATTGGTACTGTAATATTTCATGGTTTATAAAACTTTTGCGCCCTCTGCATTTATGGCAGAAACGTATACTTTATGATCTATATCTATTTTTGAGTAATACTCTGAAAAAATGCTACCTATGTTTTCTGCTGCAGCTTTGCCTTCAGTTAATGCAAATATGGATGGACCAGAGCCAGAGATGCTGCAGCCTAATGCCCCGTTTTCTATCGCTAATGCTTTTGCTTCTGCATAGCCTGGTATTAATACCGAGCGGATAGGTTCTACAATGTAGTCATCCAAAGACCTACCGATCAATCCATAATCGTTGGTTGCAAGGCCGGTGATTAGACCCGCAACATTTCCCCATTGGGCTACGGCAGTTTCTAGGCTCACATCCTTTTTTAGTATTTTCTTTGAGTCTGAAGTTTTTACTTCTATTTGTGGATGTACCACAGCTACAAATAAATCTTTAGGAAAAGGAACATTTACCACATCTAAAGGAGAGTAACTTCTTACTATGGTAAACCCGCCTAATAATGCAGGGGTTACGTTGTCGGCATGAGCTTTACCTGATGCACAGCGTTCTCCTTCCATAGCATATTTTACCAATTGAGCCTTGCTAAATGGCTTGCCTATTAATTCATTGGCCGCAAATACTGCAGCGGCTGAACTAGATGCACTGGAGCCTAAACCGCTACCAGGCATTACTCTTTTGAGAACAGTGATTTCAAATCCTTGTTGCATACCGGCATCTTTTAGTAAAGCTTCAATCGCAACTCCAATCACATTCTTTTTAGGGTCCGTGGGAAGATCTTCAAATCCTTCTATTGGGTGAATGGTGATGTTTCCAGTATCGTTTTTTTTCACCTCTAGCTCATCTCCGATTCCGTCTAATGCTAGTCCTAAAACATCAAAGCCAGGGCCAACATTAGCTACTGTAGCTGGTGCAAATACTTTAATATTGTCCATGGCCCTTTAGTTTGCGTTAGCTATTCTCATAATATCAGCGAAAATTCCAGAGGCTGTTACCTCAGCACCCGCTCCAGCACCTTTGATTACTAGAGGCTGTTCTGGGTATCGTTTCGTGGTAAATAATACTATGTTATCCTTTCCTTCAAGGTTGTAAAGCGGATGTGAACTTTCTATTAATTGTACTCCAGTTTCTGCTTTTCCTTTATTGAAAGTAGCTACGTATTTTATTTTTTTATTTACTTTTTTGGCATCTGCTATCATTTTTTGGAAGGTAGCCTCATGCTCTTTTAGTCTTTCAAAGAAAGTGTCGATGTCAGGGGCATCCATACACTCTTGTGGAATAAATGGCTTTGATACTATGTCATCTATTTCCATGTTGAGGCCACTTTCTCGCAGTAATATCAATATCTTTCTTTTTACATCAACACCGCTCAGGTCTATTCTTGGGTCAGGTTCAGTGTAGCCTTCCACTTGGGCTTGTTTTACTATATCAGCAAATGTGGTTTCTTCACTGAAATTGTTGAAAATGAAGTTAAGACTTCCTGATAGCACCGCTTGTATTTTAAGTACTTCATCACCACTTTTTATTAAATCATTTAGCGTGTTGATTACTGGTAGCCCAGCACCTACATTGGTTTCAAATAAGAATTTGGCCTTATACTGTAGTGCTGTTTGTTTAAGGTCAAGATACTCCTGAAATGAATTGGTACAAGCAATTTTATTAGGAGTTACTACAGATATACTTCTTCGTAGTATTCCTTTATATAATGAGGCTATGTCAGCATTAGCTGTATTGTCAATGAAGATGCTATTTCTTAAGTTTAGCTCTTCCATTTTTGCAAGAAACTTAGAAGTTTCCATTACCTCAGCCTCGGTGTCAAGTTTAGCTTTCCACTCTTTTAGGTCTATGCCTCTCTCCTGAAAATACATTTTTCTGCTATTAGCAAGTGCCACTACACGTAAGTCTATATGATGATGGTGTGCTAAGTAGCTTTTTTGCTTTTTCAACTGCTCTACTAGTGCGGCTCCTACGTTGCCTACACCTATCATAAATACATTAATCACCTTTTTCTCTGAGAGGAAAAAGCTTTCGTGTAAGCTGTTCAATGCCTTTTTTATCTCTCTTTCATAGATAACCACTGAAATATTTTTCTCTGAAGACCCTTGAGCAATAGCTTTTATATTCACTCCATTTTGGCCAAGCACGCTAAACATTTTTCCGCTAACACCAATTTGTTCTTTCATATTAGAGCCAACCAATGCAATTACCGCTAGTTTTTTTTCTACTTCTACAGGGTTGATTTTCCTTGTAGTAAGCTCAAATGAAAATTCTACTTCTATGGCAGCTAAGGATTTTCCAACATCAGAAGCATCTATACCAACACATATAGTGTGTTCAGATGAGGCCTGAGTGATAAGCACTACATTAACGCGAGCAGAGGCTAAAGCTCGGAACAGCCTGTGTGAAAAATTGGGTATACCTACCATTCCACTTCCAGAAAGGTTGAGCAAGGCTATATTTTGTATGCACGATAGTCCCTTTATTAATTTACCATTTTTGGAAGAAGTGCCAGAAATTAAAGTTCCGGGATCAGCTTTTTTAAAGGTGTTTTTTATGCGTATTGGAATGTTTTTTTCTAACGCAGGTTGAATAGTAGGAGGATATATCACCTTGGCGCCAAAGTGAGAAAGCTCCATGGCTTCATCATACGAGATTTCATTAATAACATATGCAGATGACACTAAACGTGGATCTGCTGTCATCATACCACTTACGTCTGTCCAAATTTCAAGTTCTGGAGCCTCCAAAGCTGATGCAATAATGGCTGCCGTATAATCAGAGCCACCTCTTCCTAAGGTAGTAGTTTCTTTTTGCTTAGAAGACGCTATAAAACCAGGACATATTTGAATATTAGTTCTGTTTTCGAAGTATGCCTTAGTTTTTGGTATGGTTATTTCAAAATCTACATTAGCCCTGCTGTATAAATCATCAGTAATGATGAAAGTTTGAGGGTCAACCAAATCGGTTTTATGGCCACAATCTGTTAAGAAGTCCGTAATTATGGTAGAAGATAATCTTTCGCCAAAGCTGGAGATTTTATCACTGGTTTTGGTGGTTAACTCGTGTATTAAAAATACTCCCCTGCATATATCTTCAAGGTCATTTAGAAGTATTTTTATTTTACCCTGCGTTTTGCCTTGGTTTTTAACTGATATAAGCTCTTGAATGGTTTTTATGTGTTTTTGCTCTATTTGATTTAAGATTTTTAAATAGTTTTCATCTCCATTAGAGGCCATTTCACTGGCTTCTATTAATTGTGATGTAACACCTCCAAGTGCAGAAACTACTGCTATTACATTTTGCTGTTTAGATTTTTCAAGAACAATGTCCTTAACAAGAGTGATGTTTTTAGCAGAGGCTACAGAAGTACCTCCAAATTTTAAGACCTGCATAAACAGATAAGGTTATGTTATCGATGAATTTTTTGATTCTGATTTGATTAGAAATGGAGCCCTGCTCCGGAAAGCGATATGTAAATTACAACCCCATTAAGGGGTAATAATTGTAATAATAGAAGTAGTCGTCCCTTGGGTAGGGCCGAAAGTGAAAAGAGAAGAAAATGTGATATTTAAATCCACTTGTTTACTTGTATTATTACTAATGTGAACCAAAGGTAAGGCTTAAATTTAAAAACGCAAGAAAGAAATGAAATTTTATATAGCTTGAATGATTTAATGTAGATATAAAATATTGGTTAAGTTGCTGATGTGTAGAATATTATTTTGCTTAAATAAAAAAGCCTTGATCAAAATTTTGATCAAGGCTTTGACTAAAACCAACCAGAACTAAAATTTAGCTACCACATGCCTCGCAAGCATCAGGGTTATCTAAAGAACAAGCCATATCAGAGCGGTTTTGCTCATCGTTAATTTCAGCACTTCTTTGTACAGTTTCAGTTTTGGCAGACTTATCAACTGTAAATTGAATTGCAGAAGCTGCGGCTTTAGTTCTTAAGTAGTACATACCTGTTTTTAAGCCTTTTTTCCAAGCATGGAAATGCATAGAAGTTAACTTACCAAAGTTAGGCTCTTGAATATGTACGTTCATACTCTGACTTTGACAGATGTATGCCCCTCTGTCTGCGGCCATGTCTATAATTACTTTTTGGGAAATTTCCCAAACAGTTTTATATCTATCTTTTATGTTTTGAGGAATTTCAGGGATGTTTTGAACAGATCCATTAGCTTCAATAAGTCTGTTTTTCATAGCGTCATCCCAAATACCTAGCTCAATTAGGTCTTTCATCAGGTGCTTATTCACTACAATGAATTCCCCTGATAAAGTTCTTCTAGTATAAATGTTAGAAGTGTATGGTTCGAAACATTCGTTATTACCTAATATTTGAGAAGTT
This sequence comes from Fulvivirga sp. AWR4_260, assembly GCF_056158185.1. Classification (NCBI taxonomy): domain Bacteria; kingdom Pseudomonadati; phylum Bacteroidota; class Cytophagia; order Cytophagales; family Fulvivirgaceae; genus Fulvivirga; species Fulvivirga sp. AWR4_260. The sequence continues at coordinate 770,017 of NZ_JBSWSU010000001.1, read as the reverse complement.
GAAGCTGTAGGCATAGGAGCTACTAACAAAGAGTTTCTCACTCCGTTTTTCTTAACTTCTTTTTTCAGGTTATCCCAATCCCATCTGTTAGATTCTGGAGTTACTCCCCACATATCAAATTGGAAGATACCTTTTGATACAGGTGATCCTTTAAATGTTTCATATGCTCCGTCTACTTTTGCTATTTCCATAGAAGCAGTCATAGCTGCGAAGTAGATAGTTTCATGGATATCTTTGTTTAATCCTTTTGCCTCTTCTGAATCGAATGGCATTTTTAACATTAAGAATGTGTCGGCTAAACCTTGAACTCCAATTCCAATAGGTCTATGTCTTCTATTAGAATACTCAGCTTCTTTTACTGGGTAGTAGTTTACATCAATAACTTTGTTTAGGTTTCTGGTGATTACCTTAGTTATTTCGTATAGCTTTTGGTGGTCAAACTTGCCGTCTTCAGAAACAAATTTAGGTAATGCTATAGAAGCTAAGTTACACACAGCTACTTCGTCAGGAGCAGTGTATTCCATAATTTCAGTACATAAGTTACTAGACTTAATAACACCTAAATTCTTTTGGTTTGACTTTTTATTAGCGGCATCTTTATAAAGCATATAAGGAGTACCAGTTTCAATTTGTGCTTCAAGAATTTCAAACCATAAATCTTGTGCTTTTATTTGTCTTCTGTATTTTCCTTCGTTTTCGTATTTGGTATATAGTTTTTCAAACTCTTCACCATATACATTTTCTAAGCCAGGAGCTTCATTAGGGCAGAATAATGACCACATTTCATTGTTTTCTACCCTTTTCATAAATAAGTCAGATATCCATAAAGCATAGAATAAATCTCTAGCTCTTAGCTCTTCCTTACCATGATTTTTTCTTAGGTCGAGAAAATCGAATATATCAGCATGCCAAGGCTCTAAATATATTGCAAAACTTCCTTTTCGTTTACCTCCACCTTGGTCCACATAACGGGCTGTCATGTCGAAGTTACGCAACATAGGAACTATACCGTTAGAAACACCCCCAGTTCCTTTAATGTATGATCCTGTAGCTCTGATATTGTGTATGCTTAGTCCAATACCTCCAGCAGACTGTGAAATTTTAGCACATTGTTTTAATGTGTCATATATACCATCAATGCTATCATCTTGCATTGCTAGTAAAAAGCAAGACGAAAGTTGTGGCTTAGGAGTACCAGCGTTAAATAACGTAGGAGTCGCATGCGTAAACCACTTTTCACTAAGTAGATTATAAGTTTCAATTACAGATTCTATATCATCCATATGGATGCCGACAGCCACACGCATCAACATATGCTGTGGTCTTTCCACTATTTTACCATCAATTTTCATGAGGTAAGATCTTTCTAGTGTTTTGAACCCAAAGTAATCGTAGCTAAAATCTCTGTCGTAAATGATAGATGAATCTAATAAAGCAGCATTTTTCTTTATAACCCCATATGCTTCTTTTGATATTAGTGGTGCATTTTCTCCTGTTTTAGGATCTACATAAGTGTATAGCCTTTTCATGGTATTTGAAAATGACTTGCTAGTTACTTTATGTAGGTTAGAAATTGCCATTCTAGCGGCTAGGAGAGCAAAATCAGGATGCATTGTAGTCATAGATGCAGCTGTTTCTGCAGCTAAGTTATCTAGCTCTACTGTAGTTACACCATCATATATACCATTGATAACCTTCTTTGCAATATCTACAGGCTCAATATAGTTCATATCAAGTCCATAGCACAATTTCTCTATTCTAGATGTAATTTTGTCAAACTTAACAGATTCGCGTCTACCGTCTCTTTTTATTACTAGCATACTCTGGGTTATAAATTAGGGGTTAAAATGAAATTAAAGAATAAATTAAAAGTCTTCGTCTAATGAGAACTTAGGAGATGAAGAATCGTCATTTTTCTTCATAACTCCGGCTTTTTGGTAGTCGCCTACTCTTTTTTCGAAGAAGTTTGTTTTTCCTTGAAGAGAAATCATTTCCATGAAATCGAACGGGTTAGTGGCTCCGTATACTTTCTCTCCCACTAGTTCCACAAGCAATCTATCTGCCACGAATTCAATATACTGACACATTAGCTCGGCATTCATTCCTATAAGACTTACCGGTAGCGCATCGGTTACAAATTCTTTTTCTATAGCAACAGCATCTTTTATTATATCAATAACTGTTTCTTTAGGTAATTTATTTTCTATGTGATTGTTATAAATTAAACAAGCAAAATCACAGTGTAATCCTTCATCTCTAGATATTAATTCATTAGAAAAGCTTAAGCCAGGCATTAATCCTCTTTTCTTTAACCAGAAAATAGAGCAAAAACTACCAGAGAAGAATATGCCTTCTACTGCGGCAAATGCAATAAGTCTCTCTTGAAAAGAACCTTTGTCAATCCACCTTAAGGCCCACTCTGCTTTTTTCTTTACGCAGTCCATGGTATCGATGGCGTTGAAAAGCTTATCTTTCTCTTGATTGTCTTTTATATAAGTATCTATAAGTAAAGAATATGTTTCTGAGTGAATATTTTCTACGGCAATCTGAAATCCATAGAAAAATTTTGCCTCTGTATATTGTACTTCAGCAACGAAGTTTTCTGCTAAGTTTTCGTTTACGATACCATCACTTGCAGCAAAAAAGGCTAATACATGAGATATGAAATGTCTTTCTCCATCATTTAGGCTAGCCCAATCCTTTAAATCCTGACCTAGATCGATCTCTTCAGCCGTCCAAAAACTGGCTTCCGATTTTTTGTAAAATTCCCAAATATCATCGTGCTGGATAGGGAATAAGACAAAGCGATTCTTATTTTCTTTTAAAATGGGTTCTAAAGGCATTTGTGCGTTGTCACTCATCTTTGTATTCGAGTTTAATAATTATGAAACTTCTAGAATCAAAAAATGTTTACGCATAATAATATAGCAAACCTTTTTTGAATTGTTGAAATTTTGTTAAAAAATTACAGGGAAACCTGTTCTGGACAATTGATTGAGTTTAAATCAATAGGCACCACAAAATTAGCAATAGATTTATAAAAACAAAGTGCCGAGACTATGTCATAGAAGAATACAATTTATCCATTTAAATAATTGATAATCAGTATTTTATGACTATTTCTTCAATTTGAAATTAACCTTAAAAACGCTGGAAATGAAGTTGAGTTTATTTTGAAAAAGTTTTCCACATGAATAAGCAAAGTTGTGAAATTGTATTATGAATGGACAGCAGATTTCTTACATCTACTTATTACTTAATAAGCGCTTCTTTAAATCGTTTGGAACATATGTTAGATGGGGCTCTTGTGGGTTTAAAAACCATTCTGGTGGGCCATAATAAGCTGTATTGGTAACTGGGTCTACGAATTTGATGTAATCGCCTGACCGATGTTTGTTAGATAATGCTGCAGAAACGCTACTTCTGACTTTATTTTTATCCAATTCCGACTCTTTTTCTAGTATATAAGTTACCACCTCAGCTGAAGTCATTAGTTGTTTAGTTACTTGTTCGTAATAGGTGATTTTTCTTGTCCAGGGCCATTCTGGCCTATAACCCTTATCACTTTTTAACTGACTGGCATATTGTGTTTCCCCAAAAATAGGCATGCTTGTTAATGATTTCATGTGGTTGTCGATTTCATCAATTTCCTTTTGAAATTCAGCAATTTTAGCTTCGAGCATTCGCTTTTTCTCGCTTAATGCTTTAACATATAAATCAGCATACTTTTCTGGGATGTTGACCTTCATTTGTCGGTTTTTAGCTTAAATTAATAGAGTTTGCGAATATCAAGCATGTCAAGCAATATAAGCAAGCAATTGCAGCAATAACAGCAATTATTTTATTTAAATTCATTTGTGATAGAGGTGCTTATAAAAAATGTGTATATATAAAAACTATTATTTGATAATTAATTTAAAAGAGTTAAATTTGCAGTCCAATTTTTAAAAATAATTAGTTACATGTACGCAATAGTTGAGATAGCCGGAAAGCAGTTCAAAGTAACAAAAGACCAATTCGTTTATGCTCCAAAGATGGAGGGCGAAGAAGGCGCTTCCGTAGAATTCGGCAACGTATTATTATATGGTGATGATAATACAGTCGAAGTTGGTGCACCATTAGTGAAAGGTGCAAAAGTATCAGGTAAAATCCTGGGACATGTTAAAGGTGATAAAGTAATCGTCTTCAAAAAGAAAAGAAGAAAAGGTTACAAAAAGAAAAATGGTCACCGTCAAGATTTCACGAAAATTCAAATTGAAGACATCGTAGCTGGATAAGTTCAGTAGGGTTTTCAATCAATAAAAAATTATTTAGTACTATTAATTAACTAAAGAAATGGCACATAAAAAAGGAGTAGGTAGTTCCAAGAACGGTAGAGAATCGGAAAGTAAACGATTAGGAATTAAGATATATGGAGGCCAGAAAGCTATTGCTGGTAACATACTTGTAAGACAAAGAGGAACTAAGCATCACCCAGGAGCTAATGTAGGAATCGGAAAAGATCATACATTATTTGCTTTAACAGATGGTGTTGTTACATTCAAAAAAGGAAGAAACAATAGATCTTACGTTTCAGTAGAAGCTCAGGCTTAAGGTTTTAACTTTTTTTAAAATATTTTGAGAAGCACAGACGAAAGTCTGTGCTTTTTTTATTATATTTCATGGTGTGAATAATATTTTAACATTGGCCAATCGCTTTTTCACTCAAATCACCCATGTGTAAGACTTATCGAAAAAAATAACTTTTATTTTCATGCTATTGATATTTTATTAGGAATAATGAGAAAAACTTATTGATTCCGTAGAATATGAACAGGAAATAAAATATTATTACAATTACTGATTGTGCTTTAAATTATAGCCAAGAGTAATTTATTCGAAATTTTATGAACTATCTGTCGTTTAAAAGCAAATAGAATTTTGTTTTTAGACATGGGTATCTTAAATTGGCGGATTCAAGTCCTTTGTTGGATATGTTAGTTACAACAAAATAACCTAAAACAACTAATTATGAGGAAACTATTACTATTTATGGGTTTTTTCATGTTCTCATTTGTTACATGGGCACAAGAAAGAACTGTAACTGGTAAAGTTACTTCTGTGGAAGACGGAAGTACACTACCAGGAGTAAATGTTATTTTAAAAGGTACGTCCACAGGTACCGTAACTGATGTGGAAGGTAATTTCACTGTTTCTGTACCTAGTGATGAAAGTACATTAGTATTTTCTTTTGTAGGTTTAACAACTCAGGAAATTAAAGTTGGTACGAGATCAGTCGTGAACGTACAAATGTCTTCAGATGTAAAGCAGCTTTCTGAAGTAGTAGTAACTGCGATGAACATTTCTAGAGAGAAAGCTTCATTAGGTTATTCACAACAAACATTAGATTCTGATGCTGTTGGAAAAGCAAAAGAAAGTAACTTTATCAATTCACTTTCTGGTAAAGTTTCTGGTGTGCAGGTGAGAACTAATAATACAATGGGAGGTTCTACTAATATTACTATTCGTGGTAACTCTTCTTTTAGTAACAACCAACCTCTATTTGTAATAGACGGTGTGCCTGTAAGTAACCAAACAAATAATACAGCTAATCAGCAATCAGGGGGTTCAGGTTACGATTATGGTAATCCTGCAGCGGATATTAACCCTGAAGATATAGCTTCTATGTCAGTACTTAAGGGTGCTGCTGCTACGGCACTTTACGGTTCAAGGGGTCAAAATGGTGTTATTTTAATAACAACAAAAAAAGGTACAAAGAAAAAAGGTATCGGTGTTGATTTCTCTACTGGTGTAACTGTAGGTAAAGTAAATAAAAAGACATTACCAGAATACCAAAAACAATATGGAGCTGGTTATGTGCCTTCTTATGGTGAAAATGGAGATAGCTATTTCAAACAAGCCGATATTGATGGTGATGGAACATTAGACTGGGTTGTTCCTACTAATGATGATGGTTCATACGGAGCAGCTTTTAACCCTAATTTAATGGTTTATCAGTGGGATTCTTTTATTCCTGAATCTGATAACTACATGCAAAAGCAACCTTGGGTGGCTGGTGAGAATACTCCTAATGATTTCTTCGAAACTCAGGTTACTATAAATAACAGTATTGCTTTATCTGGAAGTACAGATAAGAGTACTTTTAGATTAGGTTATACTAATATGGATGTTGATGATATCTTGCCAAACTCATCAATGAAGAAACATACGTTAAATTTTACGGGATCATCACAATTAACAGATAAATTATCTGCTGATGTGTTATTCCAATATAATAAGCAAGATATAACAGGGTTATTCTCTACAGGTTACTCTGATAACATCATGACTCAGTTCCGTCAGTGGTGGCAGGTAAATACTGATATTAAAGATTTAGAGTATTGGTATAAGAAAACAGGTAAAAATTATACTTGGAATGCCGGAAACTATGATGATCCTACTTCACCAATATTCTGGGATAATCCTTATTGGACAAGATATGAAAACTATAGTAGTTCAACTCGTGACCGTACTTTATCAAAAGTAGGGTTGTCATATAAGTTTAATGATTGGTTGACATTCTCAGGTAGAGCATCAATTGACCACTATACTGAAGTAAGAGAAGAAAGAAGAGCTGTAGGAAGTATTCCAAGTTCTTTTGGTGTTACTTTGAATGACGTGGGGTCAGGTTATCAAAGAACTAATATAGTAAATACAGAATATAACTATAATGGTATTTTAAGTTTTAACAAGGAATTAAATACTGACTTCTCATTAGCTGGTTTAGTAGGTTTTAACTTAAGAAAAGAAAGTTATGACTATAGCCAAAAATCTACTAGTGGTGGATTAGCTGTTCCTGGTTTATATGCGCTAAGTAATTCTGTTAACTCTAACCCTTTCCCTTACGAATTTTTATGGGAGAAAGAGGTATATGGATATTTTGCTAACGTAAACTTAGGTTATAGAAACTTCTTGTATTTTGATGGTAACTATAGAGTAGATGTTTCTTCAACACTTCCTCTTGACAACAATCAGTACGATTATTACTCATTGGGTCTAGGTTTTGTGTTTACAGAATTAGTTGATATTGATTGGTTAAACTTTGGTAAGTTAAGAGCTAGTTATGGTACTGTTGGTAATGATACAAGAGCTTTAAGAGTAAAAGATTATTATTTAAGAGAAAATAATTTTGGTAACTCAATCTTAACTACGTTACCTAGCACTAAAAACAATGATGTGCTTGAGCCAGAGCAAACTAAAGAATATGAGTTTGGTCTTCAAGTAACTGGTTTAGATAGAAGAGTAAACTTGGATTTTGCTTACTATAATAGAAAAACTTCTGATCAGTTGTTAGATGTTGATGTTTCTGGAGCTACAGGTTATACTAAAAAGTTTGTTAATGCTGGTGAAATCCAAAATAAAGGGGTGGAGATAGTACTTTCAGGTGATATTGTTAGAAGTAATGATTTCAAATATAACATGGCCATCAATTTCACGAAGAACAAAAGTGAAGTATTAGAATTATTAGGAGGTACAGATAACTTCGTGATCCAAAGTTTCCCAGGTAGTGTAACTTCTAATGCTACTGTAGGAGAGCCATTTGGTGTTCTTAAGGGAACTGGTTACACATATTTAAATGGTGAGAAGGTTGTAAATGAAGACGGATATTACATTTCTAATCCTAACCAAATAATAGGAGATCCTAACCCAGATTGGAATGGTGGTGTAACTAATACTTTCTCATACAAAGGTGTTTCTTTAAGTTTCTTAGTGGATGTACAAAAAGGAGGAGATGTTTACTCTTTAGATATGCATTATGGTCAAGGAACTGGATTATATGAAAATACAGTAGGGTTGAATGATAAAGGAAACCCAGTAAGAGACCCTGTTGCTGCCGGTGGTGGTGTTTTAAATCCTGGAGTTAATGAAGATGGATCAGTGAATACGACTTATGCTGATGCTAGTTACTATGGTGGAGCCTTTTATTGGGGAAATAGTGATTACAACCCTGGGGCAAGAACTGTATATGATGCTTCTTATGTGAAATTAAGAGAATTGTCAATAAGCTATCGCTTACCTACTAAGTGGACTGATTCTTTTGCACAAAGTGTGGATTTATCAATTGTTGGTAGAAACTTATGGATAATACATAAAAATGTACCTTATGCTGATCCAGAATCAGGTTTAGGTGCAGGACCTGCTCAAGGTTACCTTGTAGGATCTTATCCAACAGTTAGAACTTTAGGTTTCAAAGCAGATATTAAATTTTAATTTTTGAACTAGAGACACATGAAAAAAATATTATATATATCAATGATCGCACTCTTTTTTATGGGGTGTGATGATAGACTTGATGATCTAAATACGGATAAAAGAAACCCTGCAACCGTAGGAGCAGAAAGTTTATTTACGCAAGCATTGCGTGAGACTTATGATAATATGGTGAATACGAGCGTGAACGAGAATGTGTTCAAGTTATATGCTCAGTATTGGTCACAGACTACTTACCCTTCTGAAAGTCAGTTTGACTTAACGAGCCGTAGTTTGCCAAATGCATTTTGGGTAAATTCATATAGAGATGCGCTAATTGATTACAAAACAGCTAAGGATATAATCAAAGCTGAATTGGCAACTGGCGAATCTACTCAAGAAGATGTATTGACTAACCAGTTAGCTGTTACTAACATAATGATGTCGTATGTATACCTAACGTTAGTAGATGTGTTTGGAGATGTGCCATATACTGAGGCGCTTAATCCAGATAATTTGGCTCCTGTTTATGATGATGCAAAAACTATATACTTGGCATCTGTTGACTCAATTGATGCAGCTATTGCTTCTATTGATAAAACTGCAGGTGCATTTTCTGCTTCTCAAGACCCTGTATATGGAGGAGACGTAGAGGCATGGGTGAAATTTGCTAACTCATTGAAGTTACGTGTAGCTATGAGATTGGCAGATGAGGATAAAACAACATCTGTATCAATTTTTAATTCTGCTATTAAGGGAGTTTTCACAAGTAATGCAGATAATGCTTCGATTACTTATTATGGAAGTGCTCCAAATACTAATCCATTGTATGAGGATTTAGTATTAAGTGGAAGAAATGATTTTGTGGCCTCTAATACTTTCGTAGATATATTAAACGGTCTAAAAGATCCAAGAAGATCTGTATACTTTGCAGACAACTTAGGAGCTGATACATATAAAGGCGGTGTTTACGGTACTTCAAATGGTTTTACTTCATTTAGTCATATTGGAGATCTTTTTTATACTGCAGATTTAGAAGGTACAATCCTAAACTTAGCAGAAGTAGAATTTTTACAAGCAGAAGCTGCAGTAAGAGGTGGATATAATGTAACAGGAAGTGTTGAAGAACATTATAATGCAGGTATAAAAGCTTCTTTTGACCAATGGGGAGTGGAAGGCTATGATAACTACATCGCGCAATCTAGTGTGGCTTATGGAAGTGCATCTGGTGATTACAAGCAGAAAATTGGTATCCAAATGTGGATAGCTTTATATGTACAAGGATTTGAAGCATGGAACACATGGAAAAGGTTAGATTTTGCTGCATTTAATGCACCTCCTGGTAAGGAATTATCTGATATTCCTGTTAGATTCATTTATCCTTTAAAAGAGGCTCAATTGAATGGAGCTAATTTGAAGGCTGCACAAGATAAGCTAGGAAAAGATGAAGTTTCTACTCATATATTCTGGGACGTAAACTAAGCACAAAAGATTAATAAGATTAATATGAGAAAATTAACACAATTTTTGATTTTATCACTACTTGTTGCTTTTGTGGTAGCATGTAATGATGACGATGATTTTAATGGTCCATATAGGGTTAATATAGATGGCCCACCAAGTATAGCACCAAATGAAAGTGCGTCTTATACCCTTGGTGAAATTGCTAATGCTGGTGATTTTAACTGGGAAGTTAGTGGTCCAGCTGAAATTGAAGGTTCTGCAACTGGAGGTTCAATTAGTGTATTCTTCAGAGAGGTAGGAACTGTAATTTTGACCGTTACTAATGGGGTTGAAACTGGTAAATATGCTGTTGAAGTGGAAGCAGTTGACCCTGGGGTTGAAGTTGTTTTTGGAGATTATAGTGCATTAAAGAGTGGAGAAAAAGATTCTATCTATTTCCAATTCTCAGCACCTATTAATGAAGATTCGGTAATGTTTACATTAAATACTACTGATACTACAGACTTCAACGAAGGCAAACCATTTATAAATGCTACTTTAGGAGATGTAGAACGTGTAGAAGGATCTACTACATTATACCGTGGATTATTTACTGCCGGATCAGGTAATGGTACTCCTGAAATCAGAATTGAAAAGATAATCAATACTGAAGCGTATGGTGGAGATAGAGTAGATACTGTTTATGTAAGAGGATATAGAGTTGATAATATAGACCCAGTTGCTAGACTATCATTTGATCCTTCTTATATTTCAGATGGTGATAGCGTAGTAGCTACATTGACTGCTACATTAAGCGAAGAAATCAGATCATGGACTAAAACTGTTATTAACGAAGACGGTGAGGAGGAAGATCACCAATATATTTTGTTTAACTTAAGTTCTGATGGTGATGTTTATAGAACAGACACATTGTGGCAAGGCGGAACCGTTACTACATATGAGGCCAGTTTATTATTTTATGATACAGAGCTAAATGATGGTGAGATAGAAGCAGAACTCTTAAATGTTGCTGATATCGCAGGTAACGAACTTGAAACTCAAATTACAGTTAGTCCATTAATATTGGATAATACTAATCCTGTAATAAGTGCAAGTAAGCCGTCTGTAAATGGTACAGTTGTTTCTATATCTAATACTGTAACAGATACTAATGGAGCTACTATATATTATTCTATATTGGAAGAAGGTTCTCCTGCAATTTCTAATATCGCAGATTTTGGAGGTGGAGTAGCTAGTGGATCTGGTAATAACTCAATTAATGATGTTGTTACTATTCCTGCTGGAGATTATACTATATATTACATTGCTCAAGATATGGCTGGTAATGTTAGTAATGTAGCTACAAGCGATTTTACGGTTAATTAATTAACTATTAAAATAATTGAAACCCCTCTATTTTATAGAGGGGTTTTTTTTTGATTATATTCTAATAAATGATTATAAGCAATAGTAATTTCTGTGTTTATTTTATAACTTTAGTTACTTAACCAAGCCTCCTTCCTGTGAAAATTTTATACTTATCTCTTACGCTATTTATTAGTGTAGTATCATATGGACAAAACTTAAAAAGCGTTGTTATTGATTCTAATGACAATGGCAAAGTCCTCAGTGATCTTCTTTATGAATTAGAAAGTCTGCATAAGCTTGATATTGTATTTGATAAGAATGCTATGGAAACTTATACAGTACAAGGAATTACGAGTAAGATTCGATTAATTGATTATTTGGAATATTACTTAGTTCAGTATAGGATAATTGAATTTGAAGATCACGTTATTGTAATAGTGCCTAGAAATCAGGCTCCATCGTTTATTAAAGAACACGTGAATTTATTTGTTATTAATAGCAACTTGATTCAAGGACAGTTAATAGACGGTAGCAACGAACAAGCTGTAATGGGGGCCCAAGTATTTCTCAATGACCGAAGTAGTAATGGCACCTTGAGTGACGCTCAAGGAAAGTTTACAATTAGTAATTTATCAGAAAATTATAACATGATTATGGTGAATTATGTGGGCTATGAAAGTTTGTCTGTACTAGTGGTTCAAAGTCAGAAATTTGGTACTAATGAGAATATCCATCTAGAAATTTTTCCAGAATCAAAAGAGCTTGATGGTGTAGTAATATCAGCTAAGAGAGAGGATGTAAATGTAGAAAGTAAGATAACCGGAGTGGAAACTATGGGGATAGAGACTATTAAAAACTTACCTTCTTTTTTGGGTGAGGTTGACCCTATTCGTGGTATTACTACGCTACCTGGTGTAAGCTCTGTTGGAGAGGTTTCTTCTGGTTTTAATGTTAGAGGAGGGGAGACAGGACAAAATCTAATCTTACAAGATCAGGCTATAATGTACAATCCTTCTCATATGTTTGGTTTCTTTTCAGGTTTCAACCCAGATATGGTAAGTGATATTGCGCTTTATAAAGGGGGGGGACCTGCAAATTTGGGAGGTAGATTATCCTCGGTGCTAGATGTAAAACTTAGAAATGGCGTATTAGATGATTACGTTGTAAGCGGTGGAGTAGGTTTAATATCAAGTAGATTAAGTGTAGAGGGACCATTAAATTCTAAGATGTCTTTTTTAGTCGGGGGCAGGTTGTCATATAGCAATTGGTTATTGCATGCTAATGATGATAGGCAGCTTCAACAGAGTTCGGCTAATTTTAATGATGTTACTGCTAAATTTTTATACAATGTCAGTGATAGAGATATTGTCACTTTAACAGGCTATCGTAGTTATGACGATTTTCAATTGGCGAGTGACTCTACATTTATTTGGGAGTCGGATAATCTTGCTTTAAGCTGGGATCATGTGTTTAATGACAAGCTTTCGTCTAATTTTACTTCATCTTATAGTTATTATAAATCTGAGGTGGACAATCCGCATCCCATTGATGGTTTCAATTACTTTAACAGCATTGAAGACATAAAAACAGACTTCAGTGTTGAATGGCTTTATTCTGACGATTTCACTGTGAAATCAGGAGTAGATATTTTATATAACAATATTGAGCCCGGGAAGCAGAATGTAAGTCCTAATGTTGAGAATAACCGTCCTGCAGACATGCATGATCAACATGCGTTAGAGTCTGCTTTATTTTTACAAACGGATTGGGACATAAATGAAAAATTATCTTTGGCTGCTGGGTTGCGTTATTCTCACTTCGCAAGATTAGGAAATGACGTAATTTATCAATTTGATTATTCTAATATAGAGTCTCGTTATCCGGTGATTTCTGATTCGGTTACTTATAAGAAAGGGGAGAAGATTACAACTTACCATGGGTGGGAACCTCGAATTTCTCTTAGGTATTTACTCAATAGTTCAACTTCTTTTAAGGCCAGTTATTATCGTACTTATCAATATTTACATTTAATATCCAATACAGCAACCACAACGCCTCAAGATTATTGGGTTAATAGTGGACCCTATTTGAAACCAGAGATAGGAGATCAATACTCTGCAGGTGTATTTAAAAATTTAAAGGATAACCGATATGAGCTTTCTATGGAGGTGTATTATAGAAACACAGATAACGCTATAGATTATATTGATGGTGCGGATCTTACTTTGAACCCTTCTTTAGAAGCCGGGTTAGCAAGGGGAAAGGGAAAAGCATATGGAGTGGAATTAATGCTAAAGAAAAATACAGGTAAATTGTATGGCTGGTTATCTTATACTTATTCGAGGAGCAAAAGGAAGTTTTCTGATAATAGTCGTGGGGATCAATATGTTGTCAATAATGGTAATTATTATGCAGCGGCATATGACCAACCTCACAATGCTTCATTAGTTCTTAATTATAGAACAGGATTGAGAGGAGTATTATCTGCCAATTTTAATTATAGTACGGGGAGACCAATTACCATCCCAGTTTCAAAATTTTCATATGAGGGCTATTTGGCAGTGTTAAATTACTCTAATCGAAATGCATACCGAATACCTGATTATCATAGGTTAGATATATCTTATACATTGAAAGATAGAAGGTATAAAGGGAGAAAGGTTACCGGTGAGTGGGTCTTCTCTCTCTATAATGTCTATGGAAGAAAGAATGCCTATTCAATAACGTTTGATAAATATGGCAAGGCTAGTAAATTATCTGTGTTAGGAAGTGCCTTTCCTTCTATTTCATACAACTTTAAGATATAAACATGAGGGGGAAATACGTATATATAATTATTATTTCACTTCTACTTTTAGGCTGTATTGAACCCTATGATTTTGTAATTGAGGATGATACCAATGGGGTAGTTATAGAGAGTATTTTGACAGACAAAAGCTATAACGATACAAAAAACTACCCTTCTGATGGCAGGTATTTTAAAGTCAAAATTTCAAGGACTAGTGAGGTTAACAATGTATTAAATGATCCTATTTTGGGGGCAAATGTTTACTTGCTAACAAGTGAGAATGATTCAGTTTATTATAATGAAGTTGGAGATGGTGTTTATGAAATTCGAGATGCTGAATTTAAAGCTAGATGTGGAATTATGTATCAATTGCATGTGGAATTAGCAGACGAAACCAATATTGAGAGTTCTTGGAGTAAGTTGCCTACGGAAGTTGAGCAGTGTGGTATACAACTTGGGAATGTTTCCTTAGAAGAGGATGTGCAGAAGAGAATGGTGGTTATCTCTGGTGAAGAGAAATTAAAAGAGGTAAAAGGCTTGAGTGTGGTAATAGATTTGCCTGTAATTTCAAGTCCTAAATACTATGTTTGGAATTTTGAATCGATGTGGGTATATGAATCTATTCTGAATCCAATAGTAAATAAACGATGTTGGGTGAGGAATAATCTTAATTCAGCTTATTTAGGAAATTACGTTTTACATAAGGATTTAAATGGAGGTTATGATTATAAGCTTTTGTTCTTAGAATTGAATGATATGTTTGTACATGAATATTCTATTATGACTACTCAATATTCGGTAGATGAGAACTATTATGGTTTCTTAAATGATATACAACAGCGAAATTCCAATGATCTTATTGGTACAACACCATATAACTTGAAATCTAACTATGTGTCTAATACTGATATTTCGGTCTATGGGTATTTTTCTGTAGCCAATGAAAGTGCAAATCGTAGGTATTTTGATAGGTCTCAACTTTCTTATTTCTTAGATGATTATGGTGCTGCTGCATGCCGTATGGACGAATTTCCTTCTGTATCATGTTATGATTGTTTAGAATACCCTAAAGGTATTCCATCACTTAACCCGCCTAGTTGGTGGCATTAACATATGAGTGGAAAGATTCGTTTTATTATGCTTCTTTTATCAGTTGTTAGCTGTGTGGAGCCTTATGATTTTGTAATTGAGGATGATACCAATGGTATAGTAATAGAAGGAATTTTAACTAATCAAAGTTATAACGACACTAGAAACTACCCTTCTGATGGTAGATATTTTAATGTGAAAATTTCTAGAACTAGTGAAGTTAGCAATGTATTAAATGATCCTATCTTGGGGGCAAATGTTTACTTGGTAACAAGTGATAACGATTCAGTTTATTATAATGAAATTGGAGATGGTGTTTATGAAATTCGAGATGTGGAATTTAAGAGTATTTGTGGAGTCCAGTATCAATTACGACTAGACTTAATGGATGGGACTCATATAGAAAGTGCCTGGTGTTCATTGCCATTAAGGAACGAAGAATGTAATATGTCACTTGGAGATATTACGTACAAAGAGAACATTCAACAGCAAATGGTAGTGGTGGCAGGAGAGGAAAGTTTAAAAGATATTAAGGGGCTTGATTTGTTAATCGATTTGCCAAAAACTCAGATGCGTAAATATTACGTGTGGAAATTTGAACCAATCTGGATATATGAAGCTGTATTACCTCCCATAATAAACAAACGGTGCTGGATTAAGAATAATATTAAGACGACATATTTGAATAAATATACTTTGCATGAAGATAATTCAGGTGGATATAATGAGAAGTTGGTGTTTATAGAAGCGGATGACCACATTGTTCATAAATACTCTTTATTGATAAAGCAATTTTTGGTTGAAAGGGGATATTTTGAGTTTTTAAATGATATTCAAAAAAGAAGTGCCAACGACATAATAGATTTTACCCCTTACAATATAAATTCGAATTTCGCATCAAGTGATGGAACTCCTGTTTTTGGTTATTTTACAGTTGCCTTAGAAGACGCAAAGCGTTGGTATTTCGATAGAAGTCAATTGTCTTACTATTTACCTGATTTGGGTGGTGAAGCTTGCAGAAATGATATGGATCCTGGTGTCTCTTGTTATGATTGTTTAAAATATCCTAAAGGTATTCCATCACTTAACCCACCTAGCTGGTGGAAGCATAACTAAATAAAATGAGGTGTATTATTTTAATTCTTTTAATATCGGTAGGCTTTATCTTGAGTTGTGTAGAACCGTATCAATTTACTGTTGAGAATCAGGAAAGTAATCTTGTAATTGAAGGGACTATATCGAATAAATCTTTTAATGACACAAAAGCTTATCCATCTGACGGTAGATTTTTCCAAGTGAAGTTATCTTTAACAGGTAATGTTGAAAATACAAAAGCACAATTTGTCAACGATGCTTCAGTATTTTTAGAACTATCGGACAGTTCTCGTATCTATTACGATGCTTCGGGAAATGATGATGGAATTTTTTATCTGAAAAGGGAAGCGTTTAAAGCTGTAAGTGGCATGGGCTACCGGTTAAAGGTATATTTTGAGGAGACGGAATACGTATCATCTTGGGAGTATTTACCTCTTAATTTAGATAAGGATGACATAGATACTGTAACTTTTAGAGAAGAGGTTCGGAAAGTTATACCTGCTAACTCATTAGATCAGCATATAATTGACTTGGATGGTATCACCGCTAATACTGAAATTAAGGCTAATAGTGATAATAAAGAGTATTACCGGTGGAGATTTATCCCTACATGGATTTTTAAAGCGGCTATTGCTGAAGAAGGAGATCCAAACAAAGTGTGTTGGGTTACAAATCAAAGCTATTTAAGTTCTTATGTAATGAGTGTGGTTGATGGTAAGAATTTTACTCAGGATTTATTTTTTATAGAAACAAAGATGAATGAGAAGATCTATTACAAGTACTCAGTATTGTTTTTAAAAGAGCACCTAAATAAAGCTGCTTATAACTTTTGGGATGAGATGCAAAAATCTGCCAATAACGATGGTGTTATTTCGGCCCAACCTTTTAATGTGCCAACTAACTTCACCGCCAATAAACCAGTTAATGGGTACTTTTCCGTTGTAGGAGAAAGTGCATATCGCTGGTATTTTGATAAGAGCGAATTATCTTATTACGTAGAGGATGATCTCAGGTATAATTGCATTTACTATAAGGATAATGGACCATACGGTGCGACCTGTCTAAGTTGCCTTGCTTATCCTGGTAAACCTATAAATGTTAAACCTAGTTGGTGGAAGGACTAAGAAAAAGTATTCAAGGCCTAAAACAACCTTAAATACTTGAGTTCATTTATAAAATGACTAATTACTTCTGGATATGCGAATAATGTGAAGGCTATTCCAAATAGGCCACCCCAGAGGTGAGCATCGTGATTTACATTGTCGCCACCTTTTTTACCCATGTAAATGGAGTATAAAACATAGATTACAGCCCATACTACTCCCGGTAAACCGATAAGTCCGTAAAGGTATATTTTATTAGTAGGGTCGAATAATACATAACTGAATAGAATAGCAGATACCCCACCAGAGGCGCCTAATGCATTATAATATATATGATCTTTGTGCTTGGCATATGATGGTATGTCAGCGGCAATTATAGCTAGCAGATATAAAGCCGTATATAGAATGTACCCCGTTGGCGCACCGCTGCTCATTTGTAGAAAGATATTTTCTATATGCCTTCCAAACATCCATAAAACAAACATATTGAAAAAGAGATGTAGATAATCATTATGGATAAAACCGGAGGTAATGAAGCGATAGTATTGCCTATATTTATTTACACTATATGGATTAAATATCCATTTGTTCATAATGTCTGGCTTTTGCCAGGCATAAAAACTGGCAGCTACATTGATTATTATAAATATTACAGTTAATGACATATGAAAATGATAATGGCCACTGTATTAAATATTAATTCAGTGGCCATTGTTTAAATGTGTTGAAAATTATAATCCTTTATACATGTATGGCTCTGTTGTCCGTAGCAGCAAGACAAGCTTCTTTTACTGCTTCCATGTAAGTAGGGTGAGCATGTGACATGCGTGATACATCTTCCGCTGCAGCTCTGAATTCCATAGCTGTTACACCTGCAGCAATCATATCTGCGGCCCTTGGACCCGTAATGTGTATACCAAGTATTTCATCAGTGGTTTTGTCTGCTAATACCTTTACTACACCATCAGTGTCCATACTTGCTCTCGCTCTACCTAATGCTTTAAAAGGGAACGAGCCTACTTTAAACTCTTTTCCAGAGTCCTTTAATTCTTCTTCAGTGTAACCTACACTAGCTACTTCTGGCCATGTGTAAACTACTCCTGGAATCAATTTATAATTGATGTGAGGCTTTTGTCCAGCAAATTGCTCTGCTACCATGGTGCCTTCTTCTTCGGCCTTGTGAGCTAACATTGCACCTTTAACCACATCACCAATAGCATAAATATTGTCTACAGAAGTTTTCAGGTGTTCATCTACTTCAATTCTACCTCTTTCATCAACTTTAACTCCTACATTTTCAAGGCCTAAACCAGCAGTATAAGGCTTTCTTCCGATAGCTACCAAACAGTAATCGCCTTTAATCTCTACTTCCTGACCTTTCTTATCTTCAGCTTTTACAATCACTTCATTTCCAGTGTTTTCTACTGAAGTAACTTTGTGACTAGTCTTAAAGTCTATTTTAAGGTGTTTTTTGCTGGTTCTGGTAAGTTCTTTACTCATCGTACCATCCATAGTAGGGATAATCCTGTCTAGGTACTCTACTACAGTTACTTTGGCTCCTATTCTTGCATAAACAGAGCCTAATTCCATACCTATAACACCACCACCCATTACGATTAAGTGCTTAGGAATCTCTTTTAACTCAAGAGCTTCAGTGCTACTGATAATTCTTTTTTTGTCTATTTTGGCAAAAGGAAGATCTGCAGGCTTAGAACCTGTAGCAATGATTACTTTGCCTGTAGTGATTTGCTTAGCATCTCCTTCAGAAGGTGTAATCTTAATAGTATTTTTATCTATAAAAGAACCTACTCCATGATGAACATCAATTTTGTTTTTGTTCATTAAAAAATCGATACCATCACAAGTTTGCTTTACCACATCTGATTTTCTTTTAATCATCTGTGCTAAATCTGCCTTGGGTTCATTTATTTCAATACCATGTTCTTTAAAGGTATTCTGAGCATTATAAAAATGCTCAGTAGAATCTAACATGGCTTTTGAAGGAATACAGCCTACATTTAAACATGTTCCTCCGAGTGTATTATATTTTTCTATTATGGCTGTTTTTAAACCTAACTGTGCGCATCTAATAGCTGCTACATAGCCTCCAGGTCCTGAGCCAATTACGGTTACATCGTAATCCATTGTATTAATATTTTATAGTGAGTGACCCACTAGTGAAAACCATTTATTTATATTCCCAACATTAATCTTGCAGGGTCTTCTAATAATTCTTTAACTCTTACTAAGAAGCTAACTGATTCTCTTCCATCAATTATTCTATGGTCATAAGATAAGGCTACGTACATCATAGGTCTTACTTCTATTTGACCGTTTATTACTACAGCTCTTTCCACAATGTTGTGCATGCCTAAAATTGCTGATTGTGGAGCGTTGATGATAGGAGTTGATAACATAGATCCGAACACACCACCATTTGTAATAGTAAATGTTCCTCCACTCATTTCATCTATTGAAAGTTTACCATCGCGCGCTCTTTTAGCAAGTCTGATGATTTCACTTTCAATTTGCTGGAAGTTCATGGCTTCGGCATTTCTCACTACAGGTACAACTAACCCTTTTGGAGTAGATACCGCAATAGAAA
The DNA here is from genome assembly GCF_056158185.1 of Fulvivirga sp. AWR4_260. Classification (NCBI taxonomy): domain Bacteria; kingdom Pseudomonadati; phylum Bacteroidota; class Cytophagia; order Cytophagales; family Fulvivirgaceae; genus Fulvivirga; species Fulvivirga sp. AWR4_260. The sequence continues at coordinate 750,297 of NZ_JBSWSU010000001.1, read as the reverse complement.
CGTCACAGTAATCATGGAATACCATTTCGTTACCATCAATAAGAGCGTTTACAGCAGGCCACTCTTGCAATGCTTGGCAACAAGCTTTGGTGAAGAATGACATAAAGCCTAACCCTACACCGTACTTCTCCTTAAACTGGTCTTTATATTTTTTTCTTAGGTCCATGATCGGCTTCATGTCTACTTCATTAAATGTAGTAAGCATTGCCGTTTCATTTTTTACAGATACTAACCTCTTAGCAATTGTTTTTCTAAGGTTAGACATCTTTTCTCTTCTGTCATTTCTAGATCCAGGAACTGGAGCTGCAGAAGCTGCACTTGATTCTGTCGCTTTAGGAGCTTCTTTCTTAGCTGTTTTTTGAGCCTTTTCTGCATCCTCTTTAGTAATGCGGCCGTCTACTCCCGTACCCTTAACATCTTTGGGATCGATACCTTTTTCGCTTAAGATTTTTGCTGCTGCAGGAGAAGCATGACCTGTTGCATAGGTCTCATTGGCAGAAGTACTGTTACTAGCAGTAGCTTCACTAGTAGGAGTACTTGCTGCTTTTGCAGGAGCGCCACCTTCCATTACTTCAATTTTGCAGATTAGTGCGCCAATTTCAAGGGTATCACCTTCACTTGCTACTAGTCTTAAAATACCGTTAGCTTCAGCTGGTAATTCAAATGTGGCTTTATCAGATTCTATTTCAGCAATGGTTTCATCTATTTCTACATAATCGCCATCTTCTTTAAACCAAGTTGCAAGTACTACTTCTGTGATAGACTCACCTAGTTCAGTTACGTGCATTTCTTTAGTTTCACCTGTTGCTTTTGGCCCTTCTGAGCTTTTGGCTTCAGCTGCAGGTGCTTGAGCTTCAGGAGCGCTTGGGCTACTGGCTTCAGCTTTAGCATCTGTTTCTATTGTAGCTATTACGGCACCTACCTCTACAGTATCGCCTTCTTCTGCTTTTATTTTTAAAATACCTGAAGCTTCAGCAGGAAACTCCTGAGTAGCTTTGTCGGTTTCTATTTCAGCTATTATTTCATCCTGGTTAACAAAATCTCCATCGCTTTTTAACCATGAGCCGATGGTCACTTCTGTGATAGACTCTCCTACTGCAGGAATTTTTACTTCTAAACTCATTGGAATATACGTTTATTTCTTTTTTATTTTTTGAAGGCAGTTTCTACAATTCTGTTTTGTTCATCTTTATGAACTTTAGCATAACCGGTAGCAGGTGATGCACTTGGCTTACGAGATACGATCTCAAGTTTATGCTCTGTCATAAATCTTAATACAAAGCTGTAGTATCCCATGTTAGCAGGCTCTTCCTGTACCCATGCAACAGATGCATTTTTATAAGAGGCAAGTATTTTTTCTACTTGCTTTTTAGGGAAAGGATAAAGCTGTTCTAGTCTAACGATAGCTACATCTTTAATTTTATTTTGCTCTTGATATTCTTGTAAATCATAATAGATTTTACCTGAGCATAACAATACTTTTTTAACAGCTTTTGCATCTACATAATCATCTCCAATTACTTCCTGAAATCTTCCGCTGGTTAACTCACTTAATGGAGAAACCACTTTTGGATGCCTCAATAATGATTTAGGAGAGAATACAACACATGGCTTTCTGAAATTCCAAGTTACTTGTCTTCTAAGTAAGTGGAAGAAGTTTGCAGGCGTAGTGATGTTTGCAGCTATTAAATTTTCTTCAGCGGCCAATTGTAAAAACCTTTCAGGACGCGCATTAGAGTGCTCTGGTCCTTGTCCTTCATAGCCATGAGGTAACAACATAACAAGACCATTCATTCGCTGCCATTTAGATTCGGCACTTACTATAAATTGGTCAATCATTACCTGTGCACCGTTAGCAAAGTCACCAAATTGAGCTTCCCAAACTACTAATGCATTAGGAGTAGCCATGGCATAGCCATATTCAAAACCTAAAACTGCAAACTCTGATAAAAGTGAGTTATAAATTTTGAAACTTTTCTGGCCATCTTCGATGTGGTCTAAGTTACAGTATGGTTCGTTTGTGTTGGCATCAAATATATAAGAATGGCGGTGCGAGAATGTGCCTCTTTTCACATCCTGTCCAGACATTCTCACTTGTTTTCCTTCTGTAAGTAAAGAGCCATAAGCTAATAATTCTGCATCGGCCCAGTTTACTTCTTGTTTTTCGAAGAAATTAGCTTTTCTGTCTTTAAGAAGCTTTTCAATCTGCTTCAATGGCTTAAACCCATCTGGGATGGTAGTTAATGCCTTCGCTACTTTATCTACAGTTTCTTTTGAAACTCCTGTTTCAGGAGATTGATCAAAATCTTCAGGTTTAGACCTAGTGAGTAGTTTCCACTCTTCTTCTACTTTTTGAGGCTTATAAGGAAGTGGCTTTTGTTTCACTTCATTAAGTCTGTCTTGTAGTAAGTTTCTAAATTCTTTATCTAATTTTTCAGCTTTAGTTGCATCAATATCGCCTCTTTCTACTAATGTTTTCACATAAAGCTCTCTTGGGTTAGAGTGCTTTGCAATGAGGTTATATAATTTAGGCTGAGTAAATTTTGGTTCGTCACTCTCGTTGTGTCCATGTCTTCTGTAGCATAATAAGTCAATGAAAATATCCTTACCGAATTTTTGGTTATACTCTACCGCTAAGTTAGATGCAAATACTACTGCTTCAGGATCATCACCATTAATATGTAAAACAGGAGCATCTATGATTTTTGCAATATCAGTACAGTAAATACTTGATCTCGCATCGTCATAATCAGTGGTGAAACCAACTTGGTTATTGATAACAAAGTGAATGGTTCCTCCTGTTCTATAACCTGGCAATTGTGACATTTGAGTGATCTCATATACAATACCTTGGCCAGCAATAGCTGCATCTCCATGTATTAGTATAGACATTGATTTTTTCAAATCTCCACCATACTCATCGTCTATTTGACCTCTGGTGTATCCTAATACTACAGGATCTACAGCTTCTAAGTGAGATGGGTTCGGGGTCAACTTCACGTATACCTGCTTTTTAGAAGGTGTGGTCAGGTGACTAGAGTATCCTAAGTGATATTTAACGTCACCGTCACCCATGGTTAAATCTGGGTCGGTGGTGCCTTCAAATTCACTGAAAATTTCTTCATATGTTTTACCCATGATATTGGCCAAAACGTTTAGCCTACCACGGTGTGCCATACCTATCACTACTTCTTTAATGTCAAAATCAGCAGCAGTATTTATTATAGTATCAAGGGCAGGGATAGTATTTTCTCCACCTTCTAGTGAGAATCTTTTCTGACCTAAAAATTTTGTGTGCAAGAAGTTTTCGAAAACAACTGCCTCGGTAAGTTTGGTTAAGACTCTATCTTTAGTGTCTTGTGAAGGAGACATGTTTAAAGCTTCCTTTTCACATTTTTTCTTAAACCAATCTAAAGTTTCTGAGTCACGGATATGCATATATTCAAATCCGATGTGTCCCAGATATATTTTATTTAGTGTATCTACAATCTTTCTAAGAGTAGCTTTGCCAATACCAATGATTTCCCCTACAGCAAACTCCTTATCTAAGTCAGCTTTTGTAAGGTTGAAGTCTTCAATATTTAATGGTACGTGGTGATCCCTTCTTTTTCGAACAGGGTTAGTATCTGATTTAAGGTGCGCACGAGACCTATACGCATGTATTAGGTTTCGAACTTGCATTTCTTTAGAAGAAATGTTGTCACCAGTTGAAGTGCCGTTCTCTCCAAATTTAGTTTGTGAAAATTCAAATCCTTCAAAGAATTTTTGCCAGGATTCGTCAACGGAGGCTGGATCTTGCTGATATGCTTCATAAAGCTCGTCCAGATAATGCCCGTGAGCATTGGAGATGTAGGAGTATTTATCCATGGGTTAATCTGTTCTTATTTTTAACAAATGTATATAACATATATACAAATCAAAAACCGTAAAACCGCATTAACAAATAAACTTGATTTTCAGCAAATTAGGATGTTGTGCTGCATGGTTTTTACGATTCTTCTCATAGGTTAACGTTATTTATAGCTAAAAGATAAGAAAATCATAGCTAAATGAATGGGTTATTAAAAAAAGAGTTATATTTGCCCTCTTTTAAATAACGGACGCGTTCCGAAATTTTAAAATAATAAACAAAAATGGCAGTAAAAATTAGATTAGCGCGCAGAGGCCGCAAAAAAAGAGCAATGTACGATGTAGTCGTAGCAGATGCTAGAGCACCACGTGATGGTCGCTATATTGAGAAGATTGGAAGATACAATCCAAACACAGACCCTGCAACTATCGAGTTGAATGAAGAAAAAGCATTTGACTGGGTGATGAAAGGAGCGCAACCAACAGATACAGTAAGAGCAATGTTGTCTTACAGAGGTATTATGTTGAAAAAGCACCTTCAAATAGGTGTTAACAAGGGAGCTATCACTCAAGAAGATGCTGATAAGAAATTTGAAGCTTGGTTAGCAGATAAAGAAGGTAAAATTACTGCTAAACTTGATAAGCTTTCTAAAGAAGCTCAAGATAGCGCTAAAGCTAGAAAAGATGCTGAAACTAAAGTTAAAGAAGCTAGAGCGGAAGCATTGAAAAAGAGAAACGAAGAAGCTACAGCTAGCGCTGAGGCAGAAGAAGCTTCTGAAGAAGCATCAGCTGAAAGTGCTGAAGAAACAGCTGAGGGCGAAGAAAAATAAAATTAAGCTATGAATGCTGATGAGTGTTTCCAACTTGGTTACGTCATCAAAAGACATGGCTTAAAAGGTGAGGTTAATTTACTGTTTGATGTAGATGAGCCTGACTTTTATAGAGATTTGGAATCAGTTTTTATTGAAATCAATAAGAAACTGGTTCCTTTTTTTATTGAAACCATAAGTCTTAAAGGCAATAAAGCGCTTGTTAAGTTTGAGGATGTTGATGATGCGGAACAAGCCGATACTATTAAAGGATGTGGGTTATTTTTGCCGCTAACTGTGTTGCCCGATCTGCAAGACGACCAATTTTACTACCATGAAATAATGGGGTTTAATGTAGTCGATGAGCATAAAGGTAAAATAGGTGAGGTAAAAGATGTGTATGCATCGCCACAGCAAGATTTGCTTGCCATTGATAGTGATGGAAAAGAAGTGCTAATGCCAATTAATGATGACATCATAGTAAAATTGGACCGAGAAGAAGAGGTTCTTTACGTTAATTTACCTGATGGTTTACTGGATATTTATCTAGAGTAATATGCGAATAGATATTATTACATGCCTCCCAAGATTGTTAGATAGTCCTTTTGGTGATTCTATTTTAAAGAGAGCACAAAATAAAGGGCTTGTTACTGTTGAGGTGCACGATCTTAGGGAATATAGCACTGATAAACATAAGCGTGTAGATGACTACGCATATGGTGGAGGCGCTGGCATGGTAATGATGATTGAGCCTATTCTTAATTGTATCCGGAAGTTGCAGTCAGAAAGGGAATATGATGAAGTAATTTACATGAGCCCTGATGGCGAACGTTTTTCTCAGGCGATAGCCAATGAGCTATCCTTAAAGAAAAATCTTATTATTTTATGTGGACACTATAAAGGTGTGGATGAAAGGATAAGAGAGCATTTTATAACCAGAGAGATTAGTATTGGAGATTATGTGTTGTCAGGAGGTGAGCTTGCTGCAGCGGTAGTTTCAGATGCTATTATTCGTCTTTTGCCTGGCGTTTTGTCAGATGAGACTTCTGCGCTAACAGATTCATTTCAGGATGGATTAGTGGCGCCACCGGTGTATACCAGACCTGCAGAGTATGAAGGATTGAAAGTTCCGGATGTCTTGCTTAGTGGTAACGAGAAGCTTATTGATGAATGGCGATTTAACCAGTCAGTAGAGAGGACTAAAAAACGTAGACCAGATTCATTTTCAGCTTAACTATGAGCTGACAGTATTTGTAAAAGTTCCCTTTAAGGGAGAAGTAAAACTTGTTAACAATTATTTTCAATCGGACTATATAATATTGGAAAATATTATTTATATTTGCAGTCCGTTTTGGAATTGAGACTTTTTAGCGATATAAATCATGAACGATATTATCAAATCACTAGAGGAAGAAAATAAAGAAAGAAGAAATTCATTTCCTTCCTTCAAAGCTGGAGATACGGTGAACGTGCACGTGAAAATTACTGAGGGAAATAAAGAAAGAATCCAGCAGTTTCAGGGTACCGTAATTCAGAGAAAGCACCCTAATAGCAACGGTGAGACTTTTACGGTAAGAAAAGTTTCTAACGGAGTAGGTATTGAAAGAATCTTCCCTCTCCTTTCTCCTAGCATCGAAAAAATTGATGTGTTAAGAAAAGGTAAAGTGAGAAGAGCTAGACTTTATTACTTAAGAGGCAGACAAGGTAAAGCTGCTAGAATTAAAGAGAAATTATAATCTTAGGATTATAGATAATATTAAAAGCCACTACATTGTAGTGGCTTTTTTATTTATAAGATTTTGATTTTTAATACTTAGTTAAAATCTTTACTTACAGGTAAATGTAATATCTGAACTTTGTCTGATTGTAATTAATTAGATTAGTATATATCTTAAGAAGATAAAATCTATTAAATTGGTGAATCATTTCTGGTAAACTTTTTTTGATATATGCTTAATAAAGACAAGGCTCAAAAAGAAAAGCTCAAGGCTTTTCACGAGCAAGTACAACAAGAAGCAGATGGCATAGTAAAGTATTTTATTCTGGGTTACTATGTTTTTGGTATTCTAATATCCTTTTTTTATTCTTCATGGGAGCTGGGAGTGGTGATGGGAAGTGTCTCCTTAGGAATTTATTACCTGTTTCAAGCCTTAATGAAAGGTACTTACACATCAAGACTCGTTACAAGTGCTTTGATGTGGAATTTTCCTCTTCAATTCATATTGCAATTACACGGTGGATATGAAATGTATTTCTTTTATTTCGTGTCATTAACTGTGCTGCTTTTCTACGAAGAGTGGGAGGTGCTAATGCCTGCTGCAGTTTACGCTTTGCTAACATTTATATTCATCTATCATAGTCAAACTAATGATGACGATTTATTGAAATATTTGGATAAACTTCCTCCGTTGGCTGATGATAATGCATTTCTTCATTTGATAGTGGTGCTCGGTTATGGCGCTTTATGTGTGCTGTGGGCTAATATACAATTTAAGCAAACTGAGAAGAATGGACTGAGGTATATAGAAATGGAAAGTCAGCTTTCTTTGATGGATGTTAATATAAGTTTTGCTAACAACATTAGTCAAGGGCAATTGGGAGCTAATTATGATGCCGAGGAGCCAGATAGGTTGGGGCGTGAATTAATGAATATGCGCGAAAGTTTGGTGGAGGCTTCAGAAAGGGAGGCAAAGGAGAAATTTGTGAATGTGGGCTTGGCCTCTATAGGTGAAATATTAAGAAGGTATAGTGACGATCTTGATGTTTTGTGTGATAAGGTGATTGAAAAGTTGGTGAATTATATGAGCGCCAACCAAGGAGGTGTATTTATTATTCAAGGTGAGGAGCATGAAGAGAAGTATTTGCAGTTGATGTCCAGTCGGGCTTATGAGCGTAAAAAATATTTGAATAAACGCATAGAAATTGGCGAGGGATTGATAGGTCAGGCTGCTTTGGAAAAGAAGTCTATTTACATGACTAAGCTGCCGAGCAATTATATCAATATTACTTCTGGTTTGGGACTCTCTGTACCTAAAGCATTATTAATAGTGCCATTACAGTCTAATGAAGAATTAGTTGGAGTTATTGAAATGGCGGCATTTGAGGAGTTTAGTGAAACGGAAATAGAATTTTTAGAAAAAGTAGGTGAGAGTATAGCTTCTACTATTATTTCGGCAAAAACAAACCAAGCTACTAAAGAGCTGCTAGAAGAGTCAACTCAAATGAGTGAAGAGATGAGGGCGCAAGAAGAAGAAATGCGTCAGAATATGGAGGAGATGCAGGCGACCCAAGAAGAAATGGGAAGAACACAGCGAGAGCTTGCTGCTAAGGAGTCGGACTTTAATGCCTTAATTAATAACACGAGCGATTCTATTGTTACCATAGATAAAAATTACAGAATTCTCATAATGAATGAGGTAATTAAAGCAAGGTATAAGGGAACCCAATACGAAAGTATTAAAGAAGGTTCAGATCTTTTGGGTAATATGACTGGTGATATACGAGAAGAGTGGAAATCTTATTACGACCGTGCATTTGGAGGAGAAAGATTGAATTTTACCATAAAGAGTACGGTGCATGGCGAAGATTCTTGGAGAGAATATTATGTTAATCCGGTAAGGGATGCCTCTAATGAGATTAGTGCTGTATCAGTTTTCTCACGCGATGTAACCAACAGAATGAAGTTAGAAATTGAGCGGTCTGAGAAAAACCATATTGTAAGAACGCTTCTAAACAATGCTGATGATATGCTTATGGCTATTGATAGTAACTATACTATAGTTGAAATCAATGAAAAATACCGAGAGTCCATTCATCAAATATATGGGTCTAATTTGCAGGCCGGATCTAAGGTGTTAGATTCAATAGGGGAAGATCAGAGAGCTTCTGTGCGAGCGCAGTACGATAGGGTGCTGGCAGGGGAAAGTGTAGACACGAGATATGAAGTGGAGGGAGGTGTTTTCCATAGCCGTTACGAACCTATTTATAATGATGAACACGAAGTGTTCGGGGTCGCTGTCTGTAGTAAGCTAATGGCTACAAAAAAATAAAAGCATAAAAAAAGAGGAGTTTCGACTCCTCTTTTTTATGCTATAGGTTTTGCAGAGGCAAATTGCTCCTGTACTTCATCCAGTATGCTTATTAATTCTTCGTGCGATACGGATTCAACTAGTCTTGTTCTAAAGGGTTTGAAATGTGGTAAACCTCTGAAATAGTTAGTGTAGTGTCTTCTCATTTCAAAAATCCCCTTTTTCTCTCCCTTCCATTCTACAGAAAAGTTTAAATGTCTTTTTGTTACATCTACTCTATCTTGTAATGTAGGTGGTGGCAAGTGTTCGCCTGTTTCAAAAAAATGTTTTATCTCATTGAAAATCCAAGGGTAGCCTATGGCCGCCCTTCCAATCATGATGCCATCTACACCATACTTGTTTTTATATTCTAAAGCTTTTTCTGGCGAATCAATATCGCCATTTCCAAAAATAGGTATATGTATATCGGGGTGATTTTTAACCTCTGCTATTTTGGTCCAGTCAGCAACTCCCTTATACATTTGCTTGCGGGTACGTCCGTGTATGGTCAATGCCTGAATGCCTACATCCTGAAGTCTTTTGGCTACTTCTACAATTTTAATAGTGCTGTCATCCCACCCCAAGCGAGTTTTAACTGTTACAGGTAAATTGACTTGCTTCACTATCTCTTCAGTCATTTTCTGCATCTTAGGGATGTCTAGCAATATGCCAGCTCCGGCTCCTTTGCATGCTACCTTTTTTACTGGGCATCCGTAATTAATGTCAATCATTTCGGGGCCTGCTTCCTCAGCAATGGTAGCGGCCTCACGCATAGATTCTATCTTGTCACCAAATATCTGGATGCCTATAGGTCGTTCGTAATCATAGATATCTAGCTTTTCTACGCTTTTGTCAGCGTTTCTAATTAAACCTTCAGATGAAATGAATTCCGTATACATAAGGTCTGCGCCATTTGCTTTGCAGACAGCTCTAAATGGAGGATCACTTACGTCTTCCATGGGGGCTAATAATAAAGGGAACTCTCCAATCTCTACATTTCCTATCTTAACCATCGTATTAAAGATTTAAATTTGCTAACTACTTCATTGTTATAAAGGTATAAGCTTACTCTTTATGCTATGTGCATTAATTCAGTAGTTTAACTACAAAAATACCTCTAAAATGCTATCCTTACGAATAAAGTTCAATATTTCTATTGTTTATTCTGGTCTATTGGAGTGGTGAAATGATTTTGGCTAATGAAAAAATAATGTATACAATAAGTGTTTAATTAACACTAGAGGCATATCTGTTATAATCGACTGATATCAATTAAATTATGTGTTAAAATATCCTTACTTTTGCAATTGAATATAAAAATTATTCAAAATGCATGTGCTCTATAGTGGCATTTGATGAGTCATATTTAAAATTATATAATAAGTGATAATAAAACTCAGGGCAAATATTCATCTAAACTGTAATTTAGCAGGGCATTATGGATATATACAATAATAAAATTGACTTGCCAGAAAATAGAAGTGGAGCGGGGTCAGCTTTGCTGGTTTTATTTTTTGCTTTATTTGGTTCATTTGTCGGTTCATTCCTCGGGTTGCTTTTAGCCATACCGTTTTATCCTGGCTCTTTTACTGAACTTTCACAAGCTATACAAACTCCGCTTCAGCACCCTGAAGTTAAACTGCCTTTGTTTTTGAGCCAAGGCGTAGCTACGGGACTAGGAATGATATTCTTCCCTTATTTATATGTTAAAATAAGAGAAGAACGTGCGTTGAAAATATTTTTTGATCGCTCGGTTTCTGTTTTGCCGTTAGTTTTGACCTTTTTTATTGTACTCGCCTTTATGCCAGTTAATGCTTTGTTTATTGATTGGAACGCCCACATACATTTTCCTGAGTTTTTGAGTGGGTTTGAAAATTGGGCCAGAGAAAAGGAAGATAGCCTGGCGTTATTAACAGAGTTTCTAACTCAGTTTGATCATCCTTATGAGTTTGCTGTCGCGTTTTTGGTCATTGCAATCATAGCACCAATTGGAGAGGAGCTATTATTTAGGGGCTGTTTACAAAACTATTTGTTTCTTTCATCAAGAAATGTACACGTAGCTATTTGGGTTACTGCTTTAATTTTTAGCACGTTTCACTTGCAGTTTTTTGGGTTCATTCCACGCTTGTTATTAGGTGCACTGTTCGGGTATCTCTATTATTGGTCTGGCAACCTGTGGGTGCCTATAATAGCGCATTTGGCTAACAATGGATTTACATTGGTGTTAGTCTTATTTAAGCAAGGGCAGACAAATGCCGAAGTTTTGGAAAATACAAACTCTGTTCCTTTGCCTACTGTGTTAATATTCGCTATTATTACCACAGTACTTATTTATTATTTTAGAAATATTTTTCTTAAACAAAAGTCATAGTACAATAATGAGTGGCTGGCAAAAAATTTATAGTACTGAGCAATATTATAATGCTGAACTAATTAAAAACTATCTTGAAGAGCATGACTTTAAGCCGGTGATTATAAATAAACGCGACTCATCTTATAATAATTTTGGACTGTTCGAAGTGCACGTGATTTACGATGATGTGATGCGCGCACTACATTTAATAAAAAATGACATCGATTTTAAATAAATATAGCAATCTTACCCAACGAATAATAGCAGCTTCAATAGGTGCTATCATTATCATTTCTGGTTTGTGTTTCAGTCAATGGAGCTACTTCATCATCTTTTTTCTTATATGCACTATTACTCAGTTGGAGTTTTATAAACTGGTAGGGCTCGATGGTATGTTGCCGTTGAAAACCTTCGGAACTATTTGCGGTAGTAGTTTATTCATGCTTTCATTTATGATTGAAAGTGGCCGAATAGATGCAAAATACTATTACGCCATTTTTCCTGTGTTAACGTGCGTTTATTTAATATATCTCTATCGCAGACGAGAAGTGAAGCCTTTCAGGGGTATTGCATTTACGTTTTTGGGAATACTTTATGTAGCTATCCCTTTTTCATTACTTAATGTAATAGCTTTTCAGCCTGGAGGTTATACCTTTGAACTGATTTTAGGGTCATTGCTCATACTTTGGGCCAATGATACCGGAGCTTATTTTGCAGGTGTACGGTATGGACGCAGAAAACTTTTTGAACGTGTATCTCCTAAGAAATCATGGGAAGGTAGTATTGGAGGTTTAATTTTAGCCTTATGTATGGCATATGTTATACATTATACTACTAATGATGTGCTGGCCTTATGGCAGTGGATGGGGATCGGATTTATTATAGTAATTGGTGGTACTTATGGAGATTTAGTAGAATCGCTATTTAAACGAAGTATAGAAATAAAAGACTCAGGTCGTCTCATACCGGGGCACGGAGGTTTTATGGATCGTTTTGATGGATTACTCTTAAGTGCACCATTTATCACTACTTTTTTAAAAATATTTTAAATTAATATAATCATTATTAATTTATTTAACTTTGCAATCGATTTAATAATTTAAAAAGCCACAAATATGGGTTATATAGAACCTGCTCCGATTAAGGATGAGAAAAATCCCTTTGAGGCGATGATGTCTCGATTTCACATCGCTTCTCAAATTTTAGGTTTGGATGATGAAATATATAATGTATTGAAATCTCCGGCTAAACAAGTGACTGTATCATTACCAATAACAATGGATGATGGGTCAATTAGGGTATTTGAAGGTTTTCGTGTTATTCACTCAAACATATTGGGTCCCTCAAAAGGTGGAATTCGATTTGATCCAGGTGTGAATATAGATGAAGTTAAAGCTTTAGCTGCTTGGATGACTTGGAAATGTGCTGTAGTGGATATTCCCTATGGAGGTGCAAAGGGTGGTATCACCTGTAATCCTAGAGAAATGTCATCAGGGGAGATAGAAAGGTTAATGCGTGCTTATACTTTATCTATGATTGAAATATTTGGTCCTGATAGAGATATTCCTGCGCCTGATATGGGTACTGGGCCAAGGGAAATGGCTTGGCTAATGGATGAATATTCTAGAACTCAAGGTATGACTGTCAACTCTGTAGTTACAGGTAAGCCTTTAGTATTAGGAGGATCTTTAGGTAGAACGGAAGCCACAGGACGTGGTGTGATGGTTTCTGCCCTTGCAGCCATGGAAAAACTGAAAATTAATCCTTATAAGGCTACTTGTGCAGTACAAGGTTTTGGTAACGTGGGTTCTCATGCTGCCTTGTTACTTGATGAGCGTGGCGTTAAAGTGGTAGCGGTAAGTGACCTTTCTGGTGCATATTATAATGCCAATGGGATAAACATACAAGAAGCTATAGAGTATAGAAACTCTAATAACGGATCATTAGAAGGATATGGCGGTGCCGAAAAAATATCTGGAGATGAAATATTGACCTTAGAAGTTGATGTTTTAGTGCCTGCGGCTACTGAAGACGTTATCACTTCTCAAAATGTGGATAAAATCAATGCTAAGCTTATAGTTGAAGGTGCTAATGGGCCTACTTCAGCAAAAGCAGATGCTGTGATAGCTGAAAAAGGTATTATGGTGGCTCCTGATATTTTGGCTAATGCGGGAGGTGTTACGGTATCTTATTTTGAGTGGGTACAAAATAGGTTAGGGTATAAGTGGACTGGCGAGCGTGTAAATCGTAGGTCTGATAGGATTATGAAAGATGCGTTTGATAATGTTTATCGCACTTCAAAAGAATACAATGTGTCAATGAGAATAGCGGCCTACATAGTGGCTATCGATAAAGTTGCTAAAACATACAAATATCGTGGTGGATATTAAATTTTAAATGACGAAATTTGCATTTTAGTAATAACCAAATTTAGGACCATTGACAATACATAAAGAAGGACGTGTTTTACTTGTTGTACTATTAGTACTTTTAGCTGTAGTTAATATAGCCGTGTATATCGGCCTACCTGAAAAGCCAATTGTATTTAATATCGTGTTGGCAGGAAGCGTAGTTTTGTTTTTGTTGATTTTACAATTCTTCAGAAACCCGAAAATAGTTACGCCTATAAACGATAAACACGTAGTAGCACCTGCAGATGGTAAGGTGGTAGTAATTGAAGAAACCACAGAAACTGAGTATCTGAAGGATAAAAGAATTCAGATTTCTATTTTTATGTCACCTGTAAATGTGCACGTTAATAGAATGCCTGTAAAAGGAATGGTGGAGTTTTTTAAATACCATGCAGGTAAATATTTGGTAGCTTGGCACCCTAAGTCGAGTACTGAAAACGAACGCACTACAGTAGTGATAAAAACAGATAAAGGAGTTTCGGTTTTAATGAGGCAGATTGCTGGTGCTTTAGCCCGTAGAATTAAATGGTACGTTAAAGAAGGTCAGGAATTTGAGCAAGGTGAAGAGTTTGGATTTATCAAATTTGGATCAAGAGTAGATGTTTTCCTCCCTTTAGATGCAAAAGTAAAAGTTAATATTGGAGAGAAAACCAAAGGCGGGAGAACGGTTTTGGCAGAGATTTAACTAAATGATATATAACAAAAAAGCCCAATGAAAATTGGGCTTTTTTGTTATAGTGTCTTTTCTATAATGGTCATTAAATGTTCTAGATGTTTTTTGTCCCTTTCATCAAAAGCATTGAGTTGGTCACTGTCAACATCAAGAATTAGCTGTACCTCATTGTTTTTAATGGCTGGTAACACTATTTCAGACTTAGAGGCAGAGCTACAAGCTATGTGTCCAGGGAACTCATCTACATTAGGTACTATAATGGTCTCTGCTTGCTCCCAAGCACTTCCACATACACCTTTTCCTTTTTTAATTCTGGTACACGCTATAGGTCCTTGAAATGGCCCCAGAACAAGTTCTTCATGTTTTACAATATAAAAACCTACCCAAAAGAAATTTAATCCTTCTTTTAGTGCTGCAGCAATGTTTGCTAAGTTCGCTACTAGATCATCTTCTCCGGTTATTAAACCTTCTATTTGAGGTATTAAACCTAAGTAAATTTCATCCTTTGATGCTTCTTTATTGATGTGTAATTCTTCAGCCATTTTTTAAATTTTTATAAATTAACAACTCGTCATCCTCCAGATTTTGTTGGGCTGACAAGCCAGAAATTTTAGGGGCAATAATACCTTCTTCAAACACTTGAGGAGAACGAAAAACTCTTGCTTCATCCCAAAGCTCCAATTCTATAATACTATGCAGTAGGCTGCTGCCTCCTTCAATAAATATGGAGTGCAAATTACGCTTGTATAAATCAGTGAATAAAGCCTTTAAGAAATTATTTTCTGGCAGTAAGATGTATTCTAAGTTATTGGACGAGCCTTCTCTTAATATGTTATAGCATAGCGTTGGTATAGATCCGTCAAATAAATTTAGTTCCTTGTCTAGCTTTAGTTTTTTGTCAATTACTACACGCACAGGGTCTTTTCCTGTCCATGACCTTACATTTAGTGTAGGGTTGTCATGCCTAGCCGTGTTAGTGCCCACCATTATGGCATCTTCCTCAGCTCTCCATTTATGAACTAGTTTACGACTATGTTCATTGCTGATCCATTTTGAATCAAAGTTTTTTCTGGCAACAAAACCGTCTTTAGTCTCAGCCCATTTTAAGATGATGTATGGCCTCTTATGTTTTAATTGAGTAAAGAATCTTTTGTTGAGCTCCTGCCCTTCATGCTCTAAAACACCAGTAACCACTTCTATGCCGGCCTTCTCAAGTATACTTATACCTTTACCGCCTACTAGTGGGTTGGGGTCTATTGTAGATATAACCACTTTTTTAACCTTATGATCAACTAAGAGGTTTGCGCATGGTGGAGTTTTTCCAAAATGAGCGCATGGTTCAAGGTTTACGTATACCGTAGCCTCGCTAAGCAATGTCTTATTCTTTACAGAATTAATAGCATTAACTTCTGCATGAGCTTCACCATACTTCTTGTGCCATCCTTCACCTATTACTTTGTCATTATGAACAACTACGCACCCTACCATAGGATTAGGACTTACCTGGCCTATTCCTAATTTGGCTAAATCAAAAGTACGCCTGATATATAGTTCATCTTTATTCATTAGCTTTGTTTTTCTGTAATACTCTAACCTTTACCTTATATGTCCTCTAGTTTTCCAGATTCGTCTAAAAAGCTTCTGCAGTATATCATTAGTGCTATTCAACTAAAGGAATCTGATAATGAAATCTTAAGCCTTGCTCATATTATTATGGAAAACATTATGGGCATTAACCAAACAGATATTATCGTTGATCGTTCGGTAAATGTTTCTAGCTCCAAAGGTAAAGAATTAAACAAGTTGATTGCACGTATTAATGACAATGAACCCATTCAGTATATTTTAGGAGAAACGGAGTTTTATGGAAGGAAGTTTTTTGTAGGCCCCGAAGTTTTAATTCCAAGGCATGAAACGGAAGAGTTGGTACACCTTATTATTGCAGAAAATAAGAAGAAGAAAATAAAGCTATTAGATATAGGTACAGGAAGTGGTTGTATTCCTATTTCGTTGATGAAGGAGATTAATGGTGCCAAGGCTACGGCTATTGACTTTGACCCGAGGGTAATAAAAATGGCGCGGAGAAATGCTGATTTTCATAATGTGGCTGTGGACTTTATGCTTATTGATATTTTGGAAGAGCCCATACCTTTAACAGGGTTAGATGTAATAGTTAGTAATCCTCCATATATAGGTGAAAGTGAAAAGTGGCAAATGAAGGCTAATGTTTTGGATTATGAGCCACACCGAGCATTGTTTGTGAAAGATTCAGAACCGTTAATATTTTATATTAGAATAGCCGAGTTAGCACATACAAGCTTAAAGGAAGATGGGGTATTATACTTCGAAATAAATGAAAATTATGGTCAGGATGTTGTTAATATGTTGGTGGAGTTAGGCTATTCTGATGTTAAGCTTTTTCAAGATTTAAATGGTAAAGATAGAATGGTAAGAGCCGGAAACTCACCCAATATATTCTCCTAACCAGAATTGTTCTTTAGAGGTGAATGTGACAGTTCCATCTTCTTCTAATTGAATATTCTTGTCTGCTATTTCTCGATAGTTTCCACTAATCCCTACTTCTTTTGACATGAGTTTAAAAACACTTCCCTTTGTAACCCATTTTTTAAACTCCTTCTTTTTGCAAAATACCCATTGCCAAGAGCCGTTTGACCAAATTAAATCCATGTTAGTTTGCTCTGGTAAAATGGTGAATAATTCGGGTTGAATTTCGCCTACAATATGGACAGCTGGATAGTTAGCATTAGTTAAAAAATTAATCCCTTCTAAGAGAATTCCATGTTGTAAACTTTCAAAGGATAATATTTTAACTGGCGCTTGAAACTGTAAATCTTTCATTACCTGTACTGATTCACTGCTTAAACATATTGCTAGATCTATTTTAATGCCTAAGTCTATTAGCCAGTCAATACAATTAGTGCCAGCAATAATGGTAGGGCTCCATTCTAATAATTGAAACAAGTGCTCAGTGTTTTCAATGGCAGAGTTAATTAATACTGCTGGTTCCTGATCGTCTTTTACTATATGATGTGAAGACATTTAATCTTGTGGGTATGAGTCTATAATGTTTTGTGATATTGTTTTATAAAGTTCTGCCAGCTCTTCTTGTTGAGCTAAGTAATCCATGTGGTGGTCTAGTGTTTCAAAGTCATGTCTTTTAGCAGGGCCGGTTTGTGATTTTTCAGGGCCAATGGCTATTGCTTTATTGATGGTTTCTAAAATTAGCGGGTGCAATAGGTCAAAGTTAAGCTTTTCTTTATTCAGTATGTTGCCGGCTATTTTAAGAAAATGGTTGGTGAAGTTGCAGGCAAAAACAGCAGCCACATGCAGAGCTTTTCTATCGTTGCTCGACATTTTTACTACTCTGTTACTAATGGCAAAGCCCATTTCTTTTAAGGCGCTTCGTGTTGTTTTGTTTTCAGCTTCAATGCAAATTGGGATTTCTTCCCAATGAATTTTGGAAGCCTTACTGAATGTTTGTAACGGGTAAAAAACTCCAAAATTTTCGGTGGCACTATACGCCAATGTACTCATTGGCTTGGCCCCAGAGGTATGCACTATTATAGCATTTTCTGGTAATACTATTTCTTGAGCAACTTCAGAAATGGCATCATCAGAAACTGCTACTATGAAAATTTCCGAGTTACTGGTAGAGAAATCTAAATCGGACTTTAACTCTGCTTGGTAAAGCTTTTTTATTAGAGCCTCTGCATTTTTAGGGTTTCTGCTATAAACTTCTTTTACTACATAACCAGCATTATCTAAAGCTGGAGCTAAGTGCCAGGCAATATTTCCTGAGCCTATAATAGAGACATTGGTAGAAAACGACATGCTGAAAAGATAAAAAAAAAGGTATGGATTATTCCATACCTTTCTCTCTCATTTTTTTAAATTCTGAATAACGCCTGTTAATAGCTATACCAAACCCTGTAAGTAATAGTAGAGTGCCAATCCATAAAAGATTAATAAGAGGCTTTTCCATGGCTTTAAGTACTACCCAATCTTTCTGGCGGGTCTTTACACCAATAGAGAATTTATTTTCTTCAGGGTGAATGTTTAGCACGGTAAATTGTACGCCTAATTCACTGATTTCATCAGGGATGCGGCCTACCATTCCCCCTTTAATTACAAAAATAGGTTGAGCCAGGTAATCTTTTTCTTCTCCTTGTACAAGTATATCAATTTGAACAGCTACATCTTCTGGGCCTAAATCAAGGCCATCAACACCCGGCAATCTGTCTACCTTATCTATTCTGCTAACATAGTCGTTGGCAAAGAAATTTTGATCAGGCTCTATACTTAGTTCTTCCATCTCGCTCCATTGCACATCGTCAGTAGGATTTCTGATCGATGACACATGGGTGTATAAATCTCTTGATAAACTTCTCTTGATATCTGGTGAAGCAAGTAAGCCTCCCATGGATTCATTTACTTGCGCACGAGGGTACAAAGTGAATTTATTACCATCGTTATCAGTGTATTCTATTTCGTAGTAAGTGTTTTCAGGGTATATCTCAATGGTGTCATTCTTATGAAATATAATTTCATTATCAACTTCTATGTCTCGCTTAGCCACTACTAAATAGTCTGTAGCAGTTTCCTTAACATCGTTTTTTTGAATATATTCTGAATGACTTACTGTTTCTATTCTTTCACCTTTGTATTTAAGCTCGTAATCAGCCATTTTTTTTGGCTCATTAATAAATAATAGAAGGTTCTCATTATTGAACTCGCTAGATGATTCTTTCGAAATTAACATGCCCGTGGTGTTTAAGGATACCACGTTTGAATATCCAGAAGAGAACATAATTCCAATTAGCATTAAACCCACTCCAATATGAGTAATAGCACCACCCGAGAGGCTTGGGTTTTTGAAGAATACTCCTATCAAAATTTTACCATTGGCTACAATAGTAAATATTCCTGAAATGAGTAAAACTATGTATTTTGGTTCAGCAACGTTTTTAACTAATACGGCAATTGTAGTTAAAGCTAAAGTGATAATTAAAGGGATAACTAAGCTGTTTTTTAGCTTTTCTTTATCCATTTTTTTCCACCAGAAGAATTGGCCTATACCAGAAAGTAACGCCACTCCTGCCGCAAACCATATTTGAAATTTGGAGTAGAAAACTACTTGGTCTGCTGGAGGTGCTAGATTTGAAACGCCACCAAATAGCTCTACTATTTTGTTCCAAACAGGGATAGATGTTGGGATCAATACCTGAAATCCCATTAAGCACAGTACTAATGCTCCTATAAAAATCCAAAACTCACGCGAATAAGTTGAGGCTTCTTTTTCAGTTGATGGCATTTGTTTCCATCTGATAGCAGCAAGTATAATGGAAATGATCGTGAAAAATAGTAAGTAGATTAAGAGCTGACCAGAAAGACCTAAATCTGTAAAAGAGTGAACTGATGATTCTCCTAGTATTCCACTTCTGGTTAGGAATGTAGAATAAAGAATTAGAATAAAGGTGGTAATATTAAGTACTACACTAGCTTTTAAAGCTGTTTCACTATTTCTGAAAGTAATCATGGTGTGAATGGCAGCTACTAAAAATAACCATGGTACGTATACTGCGTTTTCAACAGGGTCCCAGTTCCAGTAACCTCCAAAGTTTAGCGTTTCATATGCCCAGTAGCCTCCCATTAAAATACCTAATCCTAAAACTGCTCCTGCTACCAATGACCAAGGTAGTGCAGGACGCACCCATTCTCTATATTTTTTCATCCATAGCCCTGCAATACAATAAGCAAAAGGTACGGTGCATAGAGCAAAGCCTAAGAATAATGTAGGAGGGTGAATGACCATCCAATAGTTCTGTAATAATGGGTTGAGGCCAGTGCCATCTTTAGGTACAAAGTTGGGCTGATCTACAAAGATTGGAGCATTAATGGCGTCTCTTAACAATATAAAAGGAGAACTACCTATTTTTATGTTTATGGCAGGAATTACTACTCCCATAATCATTGAAGCCAAAAATGCCTGCACTAATGAGAAAACGGTCATTACAGGAGATTCCCAGAATTTATTGGTAAGCATAATAATTACCCCTAGTAGAGCATGCCAGAATAACCAAAGTAGAAAGCTTCCTTCTTGACCTTCCCAAAAACATGAAATCATATAATGACCTGGGAGTCTTCTAGACGAATGACTCCATGCATAATGATATTCAAAATAATGATTGTAGATAATAGTAAATAGACTAGCTACAATGCCTATAACTGCAAGAGAATGAATGTAAAAAAATATTCTCCCTGTGGTTTTCCAAGATTCAATAGAAGAAAGCTGATCTTTGGTAGTAGAGATGAAAAAACAACCAGCTGCAAAAAGTGCAGCTATAAAAGCTATAATAACAAAAAGGTGACCCAAGTCACCAATTAAAGTATGTATCATAAAGTAATATACATTTTAGGAAATTACATGCTGGCCTTTACCGTAGTTTCCTGATATTTTGAAGGACATTTCATAAGTATTTTATCGGCTACAAACATGTCTTGGTTGTAAGATCCAATAACCACTACCTTTTCTGATCTTGTGAAATCAGGCGGCATAGGCTCATTATAAAATACTGTTTGTTTCTTTTGGTTGTCATCTACCATTACGAAAGAAAATGATAGCTTGTCTCCTGATGGCTCAATACCTACTATTTCTCCATGAGAATCTTTCAATAATTCGCCAACCACGTGTATACTGTTGTCATTGCCATTAGATGCCATTGCGTAAGCTTCATCGAAAGTTACGTATGAACTGGCGTCTCCTGCGGTAGTAATTATTATACCGATGGCAACAGCAATAATTACAATGCCTATAATATGTGAAGCCTTCATAAGATTTTTTTTGATCTGTTATGCTACAAATTTAGGCTCAAAAAGGTTTCTAACCGTTATTATTTGGTAATTGTTTCTCTATTTTTCCAATCTTTCTGTCTACCGTAACCATATACCCAACCAAGCCACCTAATATTACTAATATTACAGCTGTTAGTACATAAATTTTCCCTTCAGCCCTGAAGTTATCGGCCATGGGTACTTCGCTATTTGTGTAGTCTTCCTGAGTAATTTGTTTCTTTTCTTGAGCTTGACTAAAAAATGCAGAAAGACAAAGCAATGAGAGTATTATAAATTTTTTCATGATTAGTTTAATGTCAGTTTTTTAATTCTGATTCTTAATGAAGCAATCCATACGCCAAGTAATGACCAGCCAATAACAGCGGGGTAAAATACAAGACGGAGTTTACTGTCTAAGTCATAGGCATTAAAACCTGGGTTGCCCCCATTACCTGGATGAAGAGAATCTGTAAGTCTTGGTAATATAAATAATAAGGGGATTAGAGCTGCAAAAGCAAAAATGTTGTATACAGCGCTTATTCTGGCTCTTTGGTCTTCATTTTCGAATGAGCCTCTAAGAATGAAATAGGCAAAATATATAAAAAGGCCTATGGCAGCGCCATTTTGCTTTGGGTCCCCACTCCACCAGTCGCCCCAAGTAAATTGAGCCCAAACCATACCTGTCGTGATTCCTAAAATTCCGAATAGAATGCCTACATTGCTAAATTCTACGGCTATAATATCATGTGCAGCTTTTCCCGAGTTTAAGTATTTAATGCTATAAACTACAGATACGGTAAGCATAATAATCATTCCAAACCACATAGGAACATGAAAATATAAAGCCCTAATGGTTTCGTTAAGAATGTTTAGTCTCGGTACATCAAAAAGTAGTCCGCCAGCTACTGTAAAAGTTAATAAAATTACGGTTAAAATTTTCCACCAGTTTTTGCCCATGCTGTCATCAATTTAGCTGCGCCAAAGATAGGGGAATAACAGGTAAGATACTGCGCCCACTATTAGATTAATTGCTCCTAATGTTATCATTTCATCATAGCTCATACTTACATCCAAGCCATCTAATGCATTTTTTGATATTTTAATAACCATTAACAGCATTGGTAATATAACAGGGAATCCGAGTATAGCCATTAAAGTTTGATTGTTATTGGCCTTGGAAGTAATGGCTGAAATCATGGTGAGTGATGAGGAGAAAGATATGGAGGCTAAAATTATATTAATAATAAATAGTGTAGGGTTTTGGACAGGGTTGCCCAATATTAAAGCATATATTGCAAAACCAGCTAGCGCTAGAATGATCATTAAAATGCTATTATAAATCATTCTGGCTACAATTAAGGTTTGAGGTTTAATTAGCCAATAGTAATATAGGTAACGTTCTTGCTTTTCTTGGATAAAGCTTTTAGCAATAGCATTGATAGAAGTAAACAGGATAATTATCCAGAAAAGCGTATTCCAAGTGAGTGGATTCAGTTGATCACTTTTTACATTAAAGCTTAAGTAGCAGATGAAAATAGTACTCACTAGATAAAGTAAAATACCATTGATGGCGTAGCGCTGACGCCATTCAATGGTTAATTCCTTTTTAATGAATTCTAGTATCAAACCGTGTGAGTTTTTTCGTAGTTTTTGATGTATGCGCCTAGTTCTATCATAAATACAATACCTAGTGATATTACAAAGCCAATTGCAAAACCTATTACTGCTGATTTTACAACTCCGGCACTAACTGGTTTTTCGTAAGAAACGCTATCAATCACTTCAATCGCATCTGTCAATTCTATGTTTTCATCTGTGGTGAGCTTTAATTTGTATAGATTAATTAAGGTCTCATATGTTGATGATGGAGTGCCGATGTAAAATTCACCTTTGTTACTGTTACTAACTCCAAGTAAGTTGAATTTTAAACTGTCAATTTGATTTAGTTGAGTGTTAATTTCTTTAGATAAGTTTTGATAGGTTTTTAGCTGAGCATTTTTCCTTTTCTCAACGAATTTATTAGAAACAAGGTAATTTATGATGCCTGAATTAATATCCTCCCAGTTCTCATTACTTTCTGCATTTATCAGTATTGTGAAAAATGCTCCTGTTTCTTCATCATCATTACTTTTTTTCTCCTCTTTCTTGAGAGATAGTTCAATTGATGTAATAGAGCTAGCTACGCCTGGAGTTATATTTAACTTCTTTGATAGGTTTTCGTAATTTTTTTCACTTACTATTTTGTTTAGACTCTCACCTATTGCCTCTATTAAAGGCTCTTTAATGATTTTTGAATAGATTATCATTTCACTTTCAAATACTTGAGGAGTATTTTTGAACCTTGAAACCCCTAAAGTGATACCTATAATTGGAGCAATAATTAAAATTAATTTATTTTTAAATAGAGAATTTTTGATTTTGACAATTAATTCCCCTAGATCAATTTCATCCTGATTTGTTTCTTTCACTCTGATTACGGTTTAAATGATTTACAAATATATTTAAAGAATTAATAACAGCTTAAATAAATAGTTAGCTTTACGCACTTTCTTATATTTACTTTTTTATTAAATAAATAATAATGGTATCAAAAAAAGTACTTGTTACTGGTGCAGCGGGATTTATTGGATATCATGTGTCAGCAGAGTTACTAAAAGAGGGGTGTGAAGTAATAGGAATAGACAGCCTAAACAAATATTATGACATAGATTTAAAAATATCTAGAAAGCAAGAGTTACTCAAGAATACTAATTTTAAATTTTTTCAGCTTGATTTAAGTGATAGGCTTAATGTTGAAGAACTTTTTAGAAATGAAAAATTTGAATATGTAATTCATTTAGCGGCTCAAGCAGGCGTACGTTATTCTATAACTAATCCTCACGCTTATATTTCAAGTAATATAGATGCATTTTTGAATATTCTGGAAGGGTGTCGACATCATGAAATTAAACACCTTGTATATGCATCTTCAAGTTCAGTGTATGGTGGAAACGAAACCATGCCATTTTCTGTGCATCATAATGTAGATCATCCTATTTCTTTGTATGCGGCTACGAAAAAGTCTAACGAATTAATGGCGCATACTTATTCTCATCTATATAATATTCCTACTACAGGATTACGCTTTTTTACGGTATATGGGCCGTATGGAAGACCTGATATGGCTCTTTTTCTGTTTACAAAAGCCATTGTAGAAGGAAAAGCTATAGATATATATAATGAAGGAAAGATGAAACGTGATTTCACTTATATTGATGATATTGTCAATGGAATAGTGAGAGTAATGAGGAAAATTCCTGAAGGAAATCCTCAATGGGATAAATCTCAACCCGATTCAAGTTCAAGTTGGGCCCCTTATAAAATTTTTAATATTGGGAATAACAAGCCTGTAGAACTTATGGAGTTTATCGAAACTATTGAAGAAGCTCTTGGAAAGAAGGCTGAGAAAAACTTTTTGCCTATGCAAGCTGGAGATGTGCCGGCTACTTATGCCGATGTTCAAGATTTAGTTGATGCGGTTGACTTTAAACCTTCAACATCGTTAAAACATGGTATACAAAAATTTGTTGATTGGTATATTGATTATTACAAAGTAAAAATATGAATAAGAAAATAGCTGTTATAGGCTTAGGTTATGTTGGCTTACCGTTGGCGGTAGAATTCGGGAAGAAATTCGATGTTATTGGCTTTGATATTAATACTTCTAGAATAGATGAGTTGAAAAAATTCTATGATAGGACACTAGAAGTTGATTCTGAGGAATTGCAACAAGCAAAAAAATTAACTTATAGTTCTACGTTGGAAGAGCTGCAGAAGGCTGATATTTATATAGTTACTGTACCTACTCCAATTAATGAATATAAAAAACCAGACTTGACTCCCTTAGAAAAGGCTAGTGAAACAGTAGGGAAGGTGCTTTCTGAAGGAAACATAGTAATATACGAGTCTACGGTGTTTCCAGGATGTACAGAAGAAATTTGTGTTCCAATTTTGGAAAAATATAGTAACTTGAAGTATAATCAAGGGTTTTATTGTGGGTATTCTCCAGAAAGAATAAACCCTGGAGATAAAGTGCATAGGTTGCCTTCAATAAAAAAAGTGACTAGTGGAAGTACGGATGCTATCGCTCAAGAAGTTGATGAACTGTATCTTGAGATTATTACTGCTGGTACTCATAAAGCCAGTTCTATAAAAGTAGCTGAGGCTGCAAAAGTTATAGAAAATTCTCAAAGAGATTTAAATATTGCTTTTGTAAACGAGCTTGCTTTAATTTTTGATAAAGTAGGAATCGATACTCACGAAGTATTAGAAGCTGCTGGGACTAAATGGAATTTCTTGCCATTTAAACCTGGATTAGTAGGAGGACATTGCATTGGTGTTGATCCATATTATTTGACTTATAAAGCCGAGGGGCTTGGGTATAATCCTCAAGTTATCTTATCGGGTAGAAGAATTAATGATAATATGGGGGTTTATGTGGCTAATAAGGTGATTAAACTTATGACGAAAAATGGTCATCCTATTAGTAATAGCAATGTTTTGGTGCTAGGGGTCACGTTTAAGGAAAATTGCCCAGATATCAGAAACAGTAGGGTGATTGATGTTGTAAAAGAGCTTGATGACTTTGGTGCAAATGTGGAGGTGTATGATCCGTTGGCAGATAAGGCTGAGGTTAAGCATGAGTATGGAATAGATTTAATTGATGAGCCCAATAAGGTTTATAGTGCAATTGTACTGGCTGTAGGGCATGATGAATTTTTGTCTTTAAAAATAAATGAAATAAGTGATAACAAAACCGCTATCTACGACATTAAAGGGTTTTGGGATAAGGAATTAATAACTGCTAGATTATAAATAAAGTGAAAGGTAAAATATTAGTAACTGGTGGGGCCGGATATATCGGCTCTCACACTTGTGTGGAATTAATCAACTCCGGTTTTGAACCTATTATTATAGATGATTTTTCTAATTCAGAAAAATTTATAATTGATAGACTGGAAGAACTCACGAAAACAAAAATTACGGTTGAAGAGGGCGATTGTGGAGACTATGATTTTGTTACTAATGTATTTAAAAAATACTCTGATATTTCAGGGGTGATTCATTTTGCTGCTTTTAAGGCTGTAGGTGAATCATCTGCATTTCCATTGAAATATTACTCTAACAATTTGATGTCTACCATTAACATGCTAAAAGTAATGGAAGAGCAAAAGGTTACCAATTTTGTATTTTCATCTTCATGTACTGTCTATGGTCAACCAGATCAATTGCCCGTGACTGAAGATACTCCTACCAAACCTGCTGAGTCTCCTTATGGAAGAACTAAGCAGATGTGTGAAGATATCATTAGAGATTTTTCTAAGGTTTCGGATGGATTTAAGGGTGTTTTCTTAAGATATTTTAACCCTATTGGGGCACATCCTACGTCATTAATTGGTGAATTACCATTAGGTACTCCAAATAACTTGGTGCCATTCATAACACAAACAGCAGCGGGTATAAGAGAAAAACTCACCATTTTTGGTAATGATTATGACACAGTGGATGGCACTTGTATCAGAGATTATATACATGTAGTGGATTTAGCTAAGGCTCATATTGCAGCGTTAGAAATGCTCTTGTTACAAGATGGAGCCATACTAGAAACCTTCAACGTAGGCACAGGTAATGGCAACTCGGTGCAAGAGGTGGTAGATACTTTTATGGAAGTGACAGGCGTAGCGTTAAACTATGAAGTAGGACCGAGGAGAAGTGGAGACGTTGAAAAAGTATATGCTGATGCCAGTAAAGTTAATAAAGGACTAAACTGGAAAGCGGAGTTGTCTTTAGCTGAATCTTTGAAGGATTCATGGAATTGGCAAAAATCTTTGGAAGTAAAATAAACCATAGACCAATTATAATAAGACCAACAAACCGAGAAACACTATGAAAGGAATTATTCTGGCCGGAGGTTCTGGCACTAGACTCTATCCATTAACGAAGAGCGTATCTAAACAATTAATGCCCATTTATGATAAACCGATGATTTATTACCCTCTATCGGTTTTAATGTTGGCTAATATCAAGGAAGTTTTAATTATAACTACTCCTGAAGATTCGGCTGCATTTAAAAACTTACTATCAGATGGTAGTCAGTTTGGTATTAAAATAGAATACGCCATACAACCATCACCTGATGGTTTGGCTCAAGCTTTTATTATTGGAGAAGAATTTATTGGTGGGGATTCGTGCTGTTTAATTCTTGGAGACAATATTTTTTACGGGTATAATTTTTCAAAGACTTTGGTTCAGGCATCTAGCATGGATTCAGGGGCTACAGTTTTTGGTTATTATGTAAAAGACCCAGAAAGATATGGTGTGGTTGAATTTACTGATGATAATAAAGTAGTGTCTTTGGTAGAGAAGCCGAAAGATCCAAAATCCAACTATGCGGTAACGGGGCTTTATTTTTATGACAATACTGTAAGTGAAAAAGCAAAACAAATAAAGCCTTCACCTCGAGGGGAGCTTGAAATTACTGACCTCAATAACATGTATTTGGAAGAGGGAAGTTTAAGGGTAGAGCTTTTAGGTAGAGGCATGGCATGGCTTGATACTGGTACACACCAGAGTTTAATTCAAGCAGGCAACTTTGTGGAATCAATAGAAGAAAGGCAGGGATTAAAAATTGCTTGTCTTGAAGAGATAGCTTATAGAAAAGGATATATAGGTAAGGAGCAATTGATAGAAGCAGCCAAGCCGCTACTTAAAAATCAGTATGGTCAATATTTAATGAAAATAGCAGGAGAATAATGTCTAAAAATATATTAATAACTGGAGGAGCTGGTTTTATAGGCTCTAATTTTGTCCCTTACTTTCTTGAGAAGTACTCTGATTACCATTTGGTGAATTTAGATAAGTTGACCTATGCCGGAGATCTTTCAAATTTAAGTGAAGTAGAAGGAGCTGATAGATATACCTTTGTACAAGGTGATATTTGCGATAGAGTTCTAATAGAAGAATTGTTTGATAAATATCAATTTCAAGGTGTAATACACTTTGCAGCAGAATCACATGTTGATAATTCCATTTCAGGGCCAGAAGCATTTATTAACACCAATATTAATGGAACATTCACATTAATCGATGTAGCCAGAAATACTTGGATGTCATCCCCCTTTGAGAAAAAGGCTGGGTTTGAAGATGCAAGATTCCACCATATCTCTACAGATGAAGTTTATGGAACTTTAGGTGAAACAGGTCTTTTTACAGAAGAGACTCCTTATGCGCCTAATAGTCCTTATTCAGCTTCAAAGGCTTCTAGCGATATGTTGGTGAGAAGTTATTTTCATACTTATGGAATGAATGTAGTTACTACCAACTGCTCTAATAACTATGGCCCTAAGCAGCACGATGAGAAGTTGATTCCTGTAATTATCAGGAAGGCATTAGGAGGAGAGAACATCCCTATTTATGGAGATGGTAAAAATATAAGGGATTGGTTATATGTATTAGACCATTGTAAAGGGATTGATATTGTTTACCATACTGGTAATGTAGGTGAAACCTATAATATTGGAGGTAGAAACGAAAGAAACAACAATGAAGTAGTATCTACCATTTGTGAGATTTTAGATGAAGTTAAACCAAAGTCAGGTGGAGCTTCTTATAAAGATCAAATTACATTTGTAAAAGATAGGGCAGGGCATGATAGACGGTATGCTATTGATGCCACCAAGCTAGAAGATAAATTAGGTTGGAAGGCTGATGAAAATTTCGAAACTGGAATTAAAAGAACAGTAGATTGGTATTTGAAAAAATACGCAGAGGCTACTGCATAATAAATTAATAAGTTACAAAAAGCCCTGAGGTATTATTTATCTCGGGGCTTTTTGTTTTACTCTGAGATTAAAAGCACTAGTTTATTAGCTTTGGGCTACATAAATAATGTTATGAAAACTGCATTAATTACAGGTGTTACAGGCCAAGACGGAGCATATTTGGCTGAATTTTTATTAAATAGAGGTTATACTGTTCACGGGATTAAGCGAAGAACTTCCTTATTTAATACCGAAAGGATTGATCATTTATATCAGAATCCTTGGGACGTAAATGTTAAATTTAAATTGCATTTTGGAGATGTAACTGATTTCTCATCCATAATGCGACTTATCAAAGAGATTGAGCCCGATGAAATTTACAATTTGGCTGCGATGTCGCACGTGAAGGTAAGTTTCGAAATGCCTTATCATACTGCAGAAGTGAATGGTTTAGGCGTATTAAATATATTGGAGTCTGTGCGTATTTTAAATCTCAGTAAAGAAGTAAAAATATATCAGGCATCTACTTCGGAATTGTTTGGTAATTGCAACGTTTCACCGCAAAATGAAGCAACTAGATTCTACCCAAGGTCTCCTTATGGAGTTTCAAAATTATTTGCTCATTGGAGTGTGATTAATTATAGAGAGGCGTATCAAATGTATGCGGTAAATGGAATTTTATTTAATCATGAATCTCCCAAAAGAGGCGAGACGTTTTTAACTAGGAAAATAACTAGGGCTGCAACAGCTATCTTTTTAGGTTTGCAAGATAAGGTCTACTTAGGTAATCTGGATTCTGTAAGGGATTGGGGGCATGCAAAAGATTATGTTAGGGCGATGTGGTTAATGCTTCAGCAAAAATCGCCTCAGGATTATGTGATTGCTACTGGTCAAGCCTTCTCTATTAGAGATTTCCTATATAAGGTTTTTTTATATCTAGGTGTAGAAATTGAATTTGTTGGCACCCAATTGAAGGAAAAAGGGGTAGTGAAAAAGTTGAACGTTGATAATACTCACCTTTCAGAGGGTGATATAATCTTAGAGGTGAACCCTAAATATGAAAGACCAACTGAAGTTAATTCTTTGAAGGGTGATTCTTCTAAAGCTCGAATAGAGTTGGGTTGGGAGCCTGAATATAATATAGATAAGCTAATAGCAGAGATGGTAGAAGCTGATTTGAAGTTTCATCAACAACACTAAACTTTGAATGAAAAAGAGCGATTCGATATATATAGCGGGACATACTGGGTTGGTTGGCAGTTCTATTTTGAATAAGTTAAAGGCGGATGGATATAGTAACTTAATACTTAAATCATCAAGTGAATTAGATTTGCGTAGTCAGTTAAGTGTAGATGCTTTTTTTTCTAGATATAAGCCCAAATATGTTTTTGTTGCTGCGGCAAAAGTAGGAGGGATAAAGGCTAACTCAACTTACCCTGCTGAGTTTATTTATGATAATATAATGATTCAATCTAATATTATTCATAGTAGTTACATTCATAAAGCTCACAAACTGTTATTCCTAGGGTCCTCTTGTATCTACCCAAAATATGCACCTCAGCCAATTAAAGAATCTGATTTGTTAACAGGTTTACTTGAACCTACCAATGAAAGTTATGCTATTGCCAAAATAGCAGGAGTGAAGATGTGTGAAGCTTACAGAAACCAATATGGTTGTAATTTTATATCAGTGATGCCTACTAATTTGTATGGTGTTAACGATAATTTTGATAAAGAAACTTCACATGTTATTCCAGGTATTATTTCCAAATTTCTTGAGGCAAAAAGGACAGGGGAAAGGGAGGTGAAACTATGGGGCAATGGGCAAGCATTACGCGACTTCTTGCATGTAGATGATTTAACGGAAGCTTGTTTGCTTTTAATGAATTCAGACTTTAAGCATACTTTGGTTAATGTAGGTAGTGGAAAAGAAATAAGTATTAAAGAGTTAGCATTATTGATCAGGGAGTTAATGAATATGGACTGTAAGATATTATGGGATGAAGATATGCCCAATGGCACACCTAGAAAATTAATGGATCATACACTTATAACAGAATATGGCTGGAAGCCAGAGGTTGATTTGAAAAGAGGAATCATCAAAGTAATAAAGGCTTTGAGTCTCGAGGATGAGATTTGACTTTTTTCTCTAACGATGAATAGGGGTTAGAGTCTATAGTATTGTCTATCTTTGAGAAAAATTATAAATCAACTCTGCTATATTTCATCTAGTATGGTTGACGTTATATTCGTTAAACGAGTATTTTAAACAATTTGCTTTTGAAACACCTATTTGTTTTTGGCACCCGACCAGAGGCTATTAAAATGGCTCCTCTTATCAAACTATTCAAAAAGGAAGAAAGCTTTGACGTAAAGGTTTGTGTTACTGGTCAGCATCGTGAAATGCTTGATCAGGTTTTAAACTTTTTTGAAATAGAACCAGATTACGACCTGAATCTAATGTCTAAGGATCAGACATTATTTGATATTACGTCAAAATCATTAACTGGTATCAATGAAGTAATTGCCGATTGTAAGCCAGATAATATAATTGTTCAGGGAGACACTACTACAGCTTTTGTCGGAGCTTTGGCAGGTTACTATCACAAAGTAAAAGTTTCGCATATTGAAGCTGGCTTAAGAAGTAATAATTTATATTCTCCTTTTCCTGAAGAGGGGAATAGGAAGCTGGTGAGTACTATCACTGATTTTCATTTTGCTCCTACAAAGAGAGCCAAAGAAAATTTGGTAGGTGAAGGTGTAAAATCTAATATACATGTTGTTGGAAATACTGTAATTGATGCTCTTCTTCTAGGTTTAAATATCATAAAGACTGCAGGTGAATCTGCATATCAAGAGTATTTTAAATTCATTGACTTTAGTAAAAAGGTGATTTTGGTGACGGGGCACAGAAGGGAAAGTTTTGGGGAGCCATTCATCCAAATGTGTGAAGCAATAAAAAACATAGCCCAAAATAATGATGTAGAGGTGGTTTACCCAGTGCACTTAAATCCAAATGTAAGGCAAGTGGTAAAGGATATATTATCAGATATACCGAATGTGAAACTAATAGAGCCTCTATCTTATCCCTATTTGATATGGTTAATGAATATGAGCTATTTTGTGCTTACGGACTCTGGAGGTATACAGGAGGAAGCGCCAAGTTTAGGTAAGCCAGTATTGGTGATGAGGGAGGTTACAGAAAGGCAAGAAGGGGTTGAGGCAGGTACAGCGATTTTAGTTGGTACAGATAAGGCGAAGATCATTGAGGAGTCAACAAAGCTTATTATTGATGAAGCGCATTATAAAAATGTAGCTAATGCTATCAACCCTTACGGAGATGGTACTACAAGTGAAAAAATTCTAGATGTTTTATTGAATAATCATGGTTAAAAGAGCTTTAGGAGTGAATGCAGTTATGGTAGGTATGGGATACATTGGTTTACCCACAGCTGCTTTGATGGCAAGTAAAGGTATACATGTTCATGGGGTTGATATTAACCAAAAAACCATAAATACTATAAATGATGGTCATATACATATAGTGGAGCCAGACTTAGAAGGCTTAGTACATCATGTAGTGAAAGAAGGTTATCTTAAGGCGGATCTGAAGCCGGTTCAAGCAGATGTGTTTTTAATTGCGGTCCCTACCCCATTTAAAGAAGGACACCTTCCAGATATATCTTATGTGGAAGATGCTGCAAAAAGTATAGCTCCATATTTAAAAACTGGTGACTTAATCATTTTAGAATCTACTTCACCTGTTGGAACCACAGAAAGAATAAAAGAAATAATAGATGAAAATCGTACTGATTTAGCGGGCGATTATTTTTTGGCTTACTGCCCAGAAAGGGTATTGCCAGGAAATATTATTTATGAATTAGAGCATAATGACCGGTCAATCGGTGGCGTGAATGCAGAGTCTACCAAGAGGGCGATAGAGTTTTACAGGTATTTTGTTAAAGGAGAGCTAATTGCAACGAATTGTAGAACGGCCGAAATGTGTAAACTGGTTGAAAATTCATACAGGGATGTGAATATTGCATTTGCGAATGAATTATCCATGATATGTGATGAAGCTGAAATAGACGTTTGGGAATTGATAGAGTTGGCGAATAAGCATCCAAGGGTGAACATCTTACAGCCAGGGACAGGCGTAGGCGGACATTGTATAGCTGTGGATCCTTGGTTTATTGTTTCTAATTTTCCTAAGCTGGCGAAAATAATAAGAACGGCTCGAGAGGTAAATAACTATAAAACCGATTGGGTGATGGAGAAAATAAAAAATGCAGCACTCAAGTTTGAATTGACCAATAAGAGAAAACCGAAAATTGCATGTATGGGGTTGGCTTTTAAGCCGAATATTGATGATTTGAGAGAAAGCCCTGCTTTAAAGATTACTCAAACCCTGATAAATGACGGTTTAGATATTATGCCAGTTGAACCTCATGTTGACTCTTCTGAGTATTTTAAGATCTTTTCGATAGAAGAGGCATTAAGTAAAGCTGATTTGTTGATGTTTTTAGTTGGACACAGACAGTTTCAGTTACTAGATACATCTGACCGAGAAGGTGTCTATAATTTTTGTGGTTAGTACAGCAATAAATTTTAATATGCAGAGAGGAAAAGTGGTATATATGATATTTCAAGTTAAAAACCTTCAGGTTTTTTTTGCCTTGCTTTCATATGTTGAAAAACATTTGTCAAACGTTTTTCTTATTGATGATAAAAATGAGTC
This sequence comes from Fulvivirga sp. AWR4_260, assembly GCF_056158185.1. NCBI lineage: Bacteria > Pseudomonadati > Bacteroidota > Cytophagia > Cytophagales > Fulvivirgaceae > Fulvivirga > Fulvivirga sp. AWR4_260. The sequence continues at coordinate 716,746 of NZ_JBSWSU010000001.1, read as the reverse complement.
ATTAATAAAAGAATGTCAACGTTTTTTTAAGTTTAAGACTTCCTATAAGGTTAATTATAAAGGGGAATATGAAGAGAATATAATTACGATTAATCATAAACTACCTAAAACGGAAATTGATGGGGTAGGAAATTATGATTTAATATTCCCTAGGATGATAGCCAAGAAATATTGTAGTGATTTAAATAAGAAACATAATCAAATTTACTTCAGAGGTTTGTTGACCAAAAGCAGGCTTGTGGAGTCATTGACATTTTTTATTAAAATAGGAGATATTAGGGCATTGATGGTAGCAATTTTCAGTTTAATTTTTAAGGGTAAATCTTATAAAATAAATACTAAACATATTTGTTTTGTGTATACTGACAGGGGTAGAAAGGCAGGATCTAAATATTTGGATCACGAGTATTATGAGGAAATGAGCAAATATAAGTATGTTTTTTGTCCTAAAGGAGATTTTATATGGACATATCGCTTTTTTGAAGCTATTCAGTTGGGGGCGATACCCGTTTGTAATTACAATATTCTTATTTATTCTGATTTTAAATACTTAAATAAGTTTAAGGAATTAACAAACCCTAAGTTAAGTGAATTTGTGGAATTTAATAAGGAATTATTTAAAAGGAGGTTTTATATCAATTAATGTCATTTTTAAGAAACCTAACGAGCAACCTATTATTGTTTTTAGTTAATATTTTTATTGGGCTTTGGCTTCCTCCCTTTATTACTCAAAAATTGGGGGTAGGTGCATATGGTTTAATCCCATTAGCAAATTCGGTTAGTAACTATGCACTTATAGTTGCAATTGTAATAAATGGTTCTATTGCCAGATACTTAATGTTAGATTTGTCATCTAAGAATTATACTTCCGCAAACAGGACTTTTAATACCTGTTTAGGAGGACTAAATTTATTAATACTATTTATTATTCCTTTTTTATTTCTATTTGTTTATAACATAGGATACCTGCTTAATATACCTTTAGCATTTTTAGACGACTCTAAATTCTTATTTGGCAGTGTACTCATGTATTTCGTTTTAGGAACTTATACATCCCTATTTAATACTTCTACATATGTAAATAATAGGTTGGATTTAATAAATTTAACTAATCTTGTAAATGTAATAGTAAGGTTGATCGTTATTCTTATTCTCTTTTACATATTCGATGTATCTCTTAAAAATTTTGGCTTTTCTTATATTGTTGCGGGAATAATTACTCTAGTCGTAAGCGTTTTGATTTTTAAAAGGCAAACGCCCTACTTAAAGGTTAATTTTTTTAAAATTGATTTTGAGGTTTTAAAGGAAGTTTTATCAATGGGGGGATGGCTGTTAGTTAGTCAAATCGGAGCATTATTGTTTCTCCAAGTAGATCTTTTCTTGATCAATTTATTGAAAGGGCCTGATGCATCAGGTACTTATGGCCTATTATTGCCATGGAATATGTTGATACGAACTTTTACAGCAGTGATTGCAGGTGTTGTCGCCCCGATAATATTAAAATATTATACAGATAATAATTTAGAGGGGATATTGAATGCTGCTACGTCTTCAATAAAATATCTAGGTATATTAATATCTACTATTGTTGCAATTCTTTCCGTATATGGTGAGGTGCTAATAAAATTATGGGTTGGTGATGATTATACAAAATATAATATATTGTTTGTTTTGTTAATAATTCACTTAGGAATTAACCTTTCAGTAATTCCCCTTTTTGCCATTTCAAATGCATATAAAAAAGTGAAACTTCCAGGTATTATTACTCTTCTGTTAGGAGGTGCTAATGTGTTATTAGGATATTATTTCTTAAAAGAAACTAATTTAGGCTTATATGGGGTTGCATTAGCAGGTATGATAGTACTTTCTATTAAAAATATAGTATTTGCAGCACCATATACAGCATCTTTTTTAGGTCTAAGTAAGTTGTATTTTTTGAAATATATGCTCTATGGTATTTTTTCATTGATTATTTCTGGCTTATTGGCCTATTTAATGAAGTGTATTATTGTGCCAACAGATTGGGAGGGGTTAATTGCATCTATGCTTTTAGTTGGTATTGTTAGTGTGGGAATGGCTTGCATTCTTTTTGTCAGTAAAAAGGATAAGAAGTATTTTTTGACAATAGCCACTTCTTTTTTAAATAAATAGCTTTATATATGAATGTTACATTTTCTGGATATTACGGACAATTAAATACTGGAGATGATTCTTTTTGTGTGGTATCAGATTGGGGAGCAAAAAAATTCTGGCATGCGAAAGATGTTAAATTTATTGGAGGAAAGTTGCCTTATAGTATAAATGGAGAGGTCTTAAGTAATACTGTTTTTAATAAAAAATATTTTAGAGGGCAACATTATATTGAGAGTTTAGTTCAACCAGTATTTTCACGAAATTTAATTTATGCTGGAGGATCTATATTTCACAAAGAAATAAAAGTGTTTTCCCGTGAATCAATTTTTCAGAATTATAATGATTTAGGTTTCTTAAGCTTGGCTGCTATAGGGGTTTCTGTAGGCCCTTTTAATAGTAAAAAGGCTAAAGAAAGTTTGAAAAATTACTTGTCTAAATTTTCGTTTATATCACTTAGAGATGAGAGATCTTATAATGAAGTAATTGATATGGATTTAGATATACCGGTTGCTCATGCTTTTGACTTGGCAGCTCTTTTACCTATGATATACAATGCTGAAATTGGAACTAAAAGGGATTTAGTGTTAGGCATAAGTCCTTGTTATTACGAACGGTATATAGGTGGAGATGAAAATAAAGATTATGTTAGATTGCATAAAATGATAAACACACTTGAACTTTTAATTAAGCGTATTCCTAACTTAAAATTGAAAATTTTTGTTTTTAATGCGCATGAAACCTATGGTGATAATGAAATAGCTGATGTTATAGCTGATCATTTTGATAATAAAGTTGAAGTCGAGAAAGTAGGATATGAAAGGAATACTGAGAAAATGTGGAGACATGTATCTCAGTGCAATGCTATGATCTCTACTCGTTTACATGCAGGGATTTTTGCATGTTTTGCGGGGGTTCCTTTTATACAAATTGAATATCATAAAAAATGTACTGATTTCCTCAATGAAGTCGGTTATGAATCTGATTATTTAATTGGAGATTTTGAAAGTGGAGTGAATCATGTTGCGTCTTTGCTTGAAGGGTTGCTTCTAGGAGATCGTATTCCATCTGTCACAAAAATCAATGACTGCAAGAATAGAGCTTTACTAAATTTCACGGAGTTTACTGAATATTTATAATATGTTTACTGTTGTCATTCCTCTTTATAATAAAGAATCAAATATTCGAAAGACTATTGATTCAGTGTTATGTCAATCTTATACCAATTTTCAGTTAGTAGTTATTAATGATGGGTCAACAGATAATAGTTTGAAAATAGTATCTCAGTATGAGGACCCACGGTTGGATGTTTATACAATAAAGAATTCAGGTGTCTCAGCTGCTAGGAATTATGGAATAAGTAAAGCAAAATTTCCATATATAGCTTTGTTAGATGGGGATGATTATTGGGATATAAATTATTTGGAAGTAGCCAAGCAAGCCATTTATGAAAATTCAAATGTTCAATTATTTTCGTCTGCCTATAGCATAGTTAAAAATGGGAGAATAGAAAAATTGGATTTTGGATTAAATAATGCGAGTCGATTTAATTTGATTGAAGATTATTTTGAACTAATGCTGAGAAGTTCTTTTTCAACAATCACGGCTTCAAGTGTTATTATATCAAAGTACTTGCTTGATGAGGTTAAGGGGTTTAATGAAAAATTGAAATATGGAGAAGATTTAGATTTATGGTTTCGTTTGTTAATGCGAACAAATTATATTTTTATAAATGAAGTAATGGTATATTATAACTTTGATGGGCAAGAGAGGGCTTGTGATAAGGTTTTTGATTTTGAAACTGATATCATATTTCATTTAGATGCATTCAAAAATCTAGAGCTTAAAAGTCAATCAGCTAAAAGGTATTTTAACTTATTTAGATTACAAAAACTGAAGACATATCATTTAAATGGTCAATATATACAATATGTCAAAAAATGTCTTTCTGAAATTGATGAGAATGATTTCGGTATAATTTGGAAGGTGTTTTATTACTCACCTAGAGTAATTATAAAACCTCTTTACAAATGTTTTTTTTATTTTAAACATAATTTTTGAATTGGAGCAAAAGGAAAATATAAATAGGACATTGGTTGTTTTTACTAAGAATTTTGGTGTAGATTTTTCAGGAGCGACTATAGCAACATGCAATCTTTTAAATTATTTTGTTAAAGATTTTAAAGAGGTCATAGTTCTATGTCAAAATGTTGGTTGCTTTACTGAACAACCAAATCTGATAATTCAACAATACTCTAACTTGTTTAATGGGGTGAGTCTATTAAGGGATATGCCAAATGATGCTGTATTCTTGTCTGATGATCACTATGGTTTTATTTTAAGCTTGGCTCGAAAAAAATATTATCATATATATCATGGTAATTGGCCAAATGCAATGTTCCTTGATTTATCCTTCTTCATTAAAGGCTTGTTTTTTTTACCTATTTATATATTTACTATAAGAAAAGCGTTTTTAGTGTTTAATGTGTCTTTTTTTATGGAAAAATTTTGTCGCATATTTAATAAAAATACAGCCTTAATAAGAAATGGAGTTGGACAGAATATTGAATTTAATTCTTCACAATTTATTTTAAGTAAAAAAGTCAAGATATTAATGGTTGGGAATGTGGATGTAAGGAAGTATAAAAGTGCGGTTAGAATTTTTGAACAAATAAACCACAAAAGATTGTCTGATTTTTATGATATTACTATATATGGCAATATCAAGGATCAAAAATTGGCAAAAAAACTAGAAATTTTTGATTTTGTTAAAATTGTAGGTTTTCAGTCAATAATAGAATATCATAAATATGATTTGTATTTGTCCACTTCATATTTCGAAAATTTATCAATAGCTGTTTGTGAGGCTCTACTTTCAGGAAGGCCGGTTTTTGCGTTTAATGTTGGTGGTCTTAATGAAGTTGTTAAGCAGTATGATAATGGGTATTTAGCTCCTGTAAAGGATATAGAAGCTATTCTAAAGAATCTTGAGCTATTTAGAAAAGGAGAATTAAACTTAAAGCCTACATTAGCCCCTTTAAGAGAGTTTTCTTGGGAAATATCTTCTTCTCGTTATTTGACATATTTTAGGCGATCTGAACTGTACTAATTTGCAAAATATAAAGGAGGGCAATCATTTTTGTCGATTATTTCTAGTTGTATCATCTATAATAAATCCCGCTGTACTTATTTATATTCCAGATTTTTTGGTTTGGATTATTTTGGCAGAGGTTTTAATTTACATTACTCTCACTAGGAGTGAAGAAGAAATGCCTTTTATAGTTTATTTTTTTTCTTTTCAATTTTATGGGGTAAATTTATTTGGTATTAAGCTCTATGATTTATCATTTTTATTGATTGTGTTTTTTTTTCTCTTAAGGGAGAAAAAAATAAAAAAATTGAACATAAAGTCTTTCCCTGCTTCGATTATATATTCAATAATATTAATTATATATCTAGCAATTATTTTATTTAGTAAATTCAATATATTAATTGAGTTTAGCGAGTCTCTCTTAGAATCTATAAGATATATATTTTGTTTGTGGGTCTTATATTTTTTTAAGCATATTAAGCTTATTAACTATAACCGTTTTATAAAAACTTTAGGCTGGATATGTGTATCGAACTTTATTAATGGGATTTTAATATTTTTTTTCATTAAAGAGGGTTTAATTCAATGCAATTACAAACAAACAATATATAGTATTGATTTATACTCCCCTTTAGAAGAGGCACGTTTAGCTGGATTTTTCTCTGATCCTAATAAGTACTATCTGTTTTTTGCATTTATTCTACTTATTTATGAAATGTGCAAAGCTCATGTTAAGTCCAATTATTTTTTGCCTATCATTTGTTTGGTTGGTTTAATTTCATCTTTGTCTAGGATTGCACTAATATCAGTATTTTTGTATCTGGGCTATAAGTTTGTTGAAGCTATTATTATTAATAGGTGGAAGCCTATAATTAATTTGTCTACCATTGTCTTAGTTGTATTAGCTATAACAACGCTGCCTTTATTAATTGATTATTATGATGTTTTTGTACATCAAATTACCGTTTTAGTTGGAAGAGAAGATAGTTTGAGGTATTCAGCTTCTTTGTCGGATGATAGTAGAGTTCATGCATGGTTATTAGCGCTTTTACATATTAAAGAAGCATGGTTATTTGGTAATGGAATATATTTCTGGAGATCATTTTACTATATGCCTCCTCATAATACTTTCCTGTCGTTATTATTAGATTTAGGGTTGATTGGATTAGGTATTTATATCGCCATATTTTATTCAATTTTAAAGTTTTGGTATAAATATTATATTTTAATTTTTTTTATAATACCATATGCAATTTTAGATTTACAAACTTTTAGATTGTCTTTTTTAATATTAGCATTCTGTTTGAATGAATTAAAAAATGGAAAAAAATGAATGTATTGATAATAGGTCCGGTTCAATCGGATAAATATTTTGGAGGTGTAGCGACATTTACGGAGTCATTAGCAGATGGATTTATTCAGTTGGATCATCAGGTTGAAATTATAACTGATTATTCTATTAAAAACTTTACTTACTTAGGTTGCAGGATTTCCTCAATTTATAAAGCTCCAAAAAGGAGAAATCCATTGATCTTCAAGAGGTTAGCAAGGGAGATAGATAAAAGAAAAAGTGACTTAATAATATCTTCATTGGAATATGGATTATCATTAATTTTTATTAAGCCAAATTTGGCTGTTAAAATACATTATTTGCATGCTTTTCCTGCCAAAACTATGGCAGGTTATTTTAAAACTAAAGGGCTAAATAGAGCAATGAAATTGATATCACATAAGGTCGATTTTATGATTTCTAACAGTTCTTTAACTAGCGTTGTTAATAAAGAGATTTTTGGCATCAAATCTGATAACGTTATACCAATAGGGCTTGGTTATGAATTTATGGGGAGAGTTGAAAAAATGATGCAAAAGGGGGCAACTAATTTTTTAGACTTAAAGAAAAGAGGACAAATTTTATATGCAGGTCGAATAGCTTCTGAAAAAAATATATATAGTATATTAAAGGCGATTGAAGGCTTAAGATCTTTGACTGATATTAGCTTTAATTTTATTGTTATAGGTGGGGGAAATGATTTAGACGAATTAATAGAAAAGTACAATTATAATGGTTCAAGAATAAACTTTCTTGGAGCCAAAAGTCAGGAAGAAATTGTTAAGTATTATATAGAGTCTGAAATCTTTATTTCTATGAATCCTCATGAGCCATTTGGTATAACTTATTTAGAGGCGTTATATACTAACTGTAAAATAGTCTGCCCTATGTCAGGTGGACATTTGGATTTTTCTCACTTTTTTTCAAATCATTTTTATTTGACTAATCCATATCAGGTTAAGGCTATCTCCGAGAGTTTAAAAGAAGCATTGATTGCTGATGTTCCGGCATTTAATAAAAAAATAGAAAGCTATAACTATAAAAGAGTATCCAAAGATATAATAAGTTATGTTAGTGATGAAAAAGACATATTGTGAGGGTGGTTTGACTCTATTTTTACTTACATTATCATTTACTTTGTGTATTTTTCAAAAAATATCATCTGTTATTTTTGGATTATTTTTTATAAGTTTATTTGTGTCTGGTTTTCAGATTAAACAAAGTAAAAAGGTATATGTTTATTCCGGTTTAATAATTACATATTTTATATATATGGTTATTAGGGATTTTTGTGATTATTCACCTGCCGTATGGAAAGATATAGAAAAAAAGCTTCCTATTATACTTTCAATACCGTTTCTCTTTTCTAGGATTTCTTTGGATAGAAATAAATTAAGGTTTGTTTTTTATGCTTTAAGTGGTTTCCTTTTTACGGTTTGTATGTCATCATATATTTTTGCCGTTTATAAAAGTGGTTATTTATATCCAATTCAAGATGGAACTGAATTTTACTACTCTAATGAATTTTCGCGCATCCAATATACTAGTTTATGGGGGAGTCCACACCCCGGGTACTTGTCTATATTATTGATAATAAGTATTAATTTTTTAATAGACTTGTGTTGCTCATACGTTAGAGGTAAGAATCGATATTTTTTAGTTGTCGTAATCCTTTTCTTTTGTGTCAATTTGTTAATACTAGCATCAAAAATATGTTTGTTAATATTATTAATAACCTCTATCATTCAATGTGTTAGGTTTTTAATTTTGATAAAGTTTAATATAAGGTATATACTGTTTTTATTTTGTGCTAGTTTATTATTAGTCTTTCTTGGAATTAATGATAAACAATTAAATTATCGATTCAAGAATGAAGAGAGTATAAGTTATAAATATAAGGTAGAACAATGGACAGCTACTACAGAATTAATTGAAAAAAGTCCCATTTTTGGAGTGGGTGAAAATGAATTTCAAGAAAAATTAAACAATGAATATCTTCGCTTAAATTATCAATTAAGTTTAGACGAAAACTTAAATCCTCATAATCAATATTTGCATACTTTTGCAAAGTTCGGTGCGGTAGGTGGTATTCTATTGATATCTATATTTGTATGCTCATTGTACTTCGCTAAAGATGATATCTTTTATATACTAATTTTGATATCATTTATGGTGTTCTGTATGTTTGAATCTGCATTTGAGCGATATTTGGGTGTTTTCCCTTTTTTTATATGCAATGCATTAATGATTAAAAATAATATAAGTTATAATGGCAGTTCTGATAACAGGAGGTTCTGGCTTCATAGGAAGTCATTTTCATAGTAAACTAAAAAATGAAAGTCTTATTAATTTAGATTTACAAGAACCTACTTTTAACTACCGCTCTAAATTTGTTTTAGGTGATATAAGAAAGTTGAATGATGTGAATCGAGCACTTGAACACGGTGTTGATACGATAATTTCGTTAGCAGCTATGCATCATGATTTTGGTATTTCTGATGAGGAATATTTCGAAACAAATGAATATGGCACCAAGGTTTTATGTGATGCGGCATCAAAAAACAATGTAAAAACTATTGTTTTTTATAGTTCAGTTGCTGTTTACGGAGCCAACGAGAGTAAATCTACGGAGGAGATGGCTCCAAATCCTAATATGCCATATGGAGCATCTAAATTGGCAGGTGAAAAGGTTTTATATTCTTGGGCTGAAGAGGATCCTTCTAGACGTGTTTTAATAATTAGACCTGCTTTAGTTTTTGGTATTAATAATACCGCAAATATGTATAAGTTGATTCATCAAATAAATCTTGGAATATATTTTCATGTTGGAAGAGCAAACAACATAAAATCAATAGGGTATGTGGAGAATATTGTAGCTGCTACATGTTGGCTATTGAAAGACTTACAGACAGGTGTTTCCATTTATAATTATGCTGATGAACCTCATTTGACCAGTAGGGAGATAGCAAACACAATATCAAAAAAGTTAAAGAAAAAGGTCAGGATAACAATTCCAAAATATTTGGGAATTATGATGGGGTTACCTTTTGACTTAATTATTAAAGCAACAGGAAAAAATTTGCCGATTTCAAGTGCAAGAGTCAAAAAATTAGCAACTGAAACTTATCACTCAGGTGAAAAACTGTTTAGTAAAGGCTTTGTACCAAAATATTCAACGAAGGAAGGTTTAGAGAAAATGGTGGAATGGTATTTAAATTCGAGAAAGAATTAACAATTTGGCATTTCACTAATGATTTTCCATACCTTTGCCCAGCTAATTAATTTTATTGGATGACTGCAATAGCGTTAGCGATAGCTACTTCTTTTATAATAACATTTTTGGTAATACCAGTAATCATTAAGCTTTCTCGTAGAAGAGCGAAGTTGATGGATACTCCTGGACGAAGAAAGATTCACAAGAAAATAACTCCATCTTTAGGTGGAGTCGGTATATTCTTAGGCTTTTTGGTGGCTCTTGTAGTGTGGCTGCCAATGGATGGATTTCAGGATTTTAAGTTTATTCTGGCTGGTGTTACTATCATATTTTTGGTGGGCATTAGAGACGACATGGTTCCTTTAAGGCCATTATATAAGCTAATCGGTCAGCTGATTGCCGCTACATTGGTAGTGATGCTATCAGGTATCAGGTTAGAATCTTTATATGGCCTCTTCGGTATTTATGAATTGCCGGAGATTATTAGCTACCTCATTAGCGTATTTACTATCATTGTAATTACCAATTCATTTAACTTAATAGATGGCTTGGATGGCTTAGCAGGAACTATTGCTTTGATAGCATTATCAAGTTTCGGTGTTTGGTTTTACCTTATAGGCCAGCCATGGATAGCCCTTTTAGCTTTGAGCATGGTAGGGTCAGTATTAGCTTTTCTGACATTTAACTGGGAGCCCTCAAAGATATTTATGGGTGATACAGGAGCATTGGTTATTGGATTTTTGTTTTCTGTGTTGGCTATTAGTTTTATAGATTACAACTATAATTTGCCTGTAGGTAATCCTTTTAAATTCAGAGCTTCTATAACAACAGCAATTTGCGTAGTAATTATTCCTTTGTTTGATACCCTTAGAATTTTCATATTGAGACTTTCAAAAAAGCAGTCTCCATTTACTCCAGATAAGAATCACGTGCATCATGCATTGATGAGGCTAGGGTTGAAACATTCACAAACAGCTATTGCACTTGGCATATTGAATGCTATATACATAGCAATGGCAGTAGCTTGCATTCACTTTTCTGATGCGTTATTACTGCCACTATTATTGATTTTTTCAGTATTGTTATCTTTAACACTAGACTTCCTAATAATTAGAAAGCTAAATAGGCCTTCTTAAAATCCAAGGCCTAAAAATCCAGTATTGAGTAAACTCTCTTTGTTATACGTGAAGGGTTCGGGGCCTGTTTCTTTTAACACCTTTCCTCCAGCACTCTCTAAAACGGCTTGGCCTGCTGCAGTGTCCCATTCCATGGTAGGACCATGTCTATAATACAAGTCAGCTTTACCCTCTGCTACCATGCAGAATTTCAAAGAACTGCCTACCGAAATGCTATCTTTTACATCATACTCTCTTAATACTACTTCTTCTTCTGGAGAAGCGTGAGATTTGCTTCTAACTGCAATTCTATTTCCTTCAGAGTTGTTAACCTTTAGAGGCACTTCCTTTCCGTCTACTACTTTGTAAGCCTTTTCTCCTGTGCCTACATATACTGTGTCTAACACAGGGGCGAATACCACACCGAATACGGGCTTGTTATGGTTGATTAAAGCAATATTTACAGTGAACTCCCCATTCCTGTTAATAAATTCTTTAGTTCCATCTAAAGGATCTACGAGCCAGAATGCACTATAGCTTATTCTCTTCATATACTCTACTTGCTCACCTTCTTCGGAGATCACAGGTATGTCTGGGTACATCATGCTAAGACCATGCATGATAACTTTATGAGAGGCCTTGTCTGCTAATGTCAACGGTGAATTATCACTTTTATAGTCAACATCAGTTGAAAGATTAGGATCATTGTATATATTTAAAATCGCTTGGCCTGCCTGGAGGGACAAATCGATCAATTCTTGGGTCTTTATTTCTTTAATCATGGTAACAAAACTACACAAATACGTTTATGTTTATAAAATAAGTTAATTAATCGTATTTTTGGCCTTTAAATTTGAAGACATGTCAGAGAATATACACCCCATATTTGATAAAATTTTAACAACTCAGCAAAAAGAGGAGTTACTAGAACAACGTTCTTTAGTAATTTGGATGGTGGGGTTGTCAGGATCAGGCAAGAGCACAATAGCAAAAGCGCTCGAAAATCAGCTGCATGAAGAAGGTTTTTTGACTGCGTTGCTAGATGGCGATAACTTAAGAACCGGTATAAATAATAACCTGGGCTTTAGTGATGACGATAGGAAGGAGAATATTAGACGAGCAGCAGAGGCTTCTAAACTTTTAGCCAGTAATGGTGTTATTACAATTTGCTCACTAATAAGCCCTACTGAAGAGATTAGGGAAATGGCCAAAGGAATTATAGGAGACAAATACTGTGAAGTTTATATAGATTGCCCTATAGAAGAGTGTGAAAAGAGAGATGTAAAAGGCCTATATGCAAAAGCCAGAAGAGGAGAGATAAAAAGTTTCACAGGAATAGACTCTCCGTTTGAAGCACCACAAAACCCGAATGTTAGATTAAAAACAGCAGAAGGTTCTGTGGAGGATAACTTAAATGAATTATTAGAATATATTTTGCCCAAAATAAAAACCAAGTAAGAAGTAAATGAAAGCTTACAATTTAACTCACTTAAAGGAGCTGGAAGCCGAAGCGATTTATGTAATTCGTGAAGTAGCAGCTCAATTCGAAAATCCTGCAATATTGTTTTCAGGAGGTAAAGACTCCATTACTGTTGCACACTTGGCTAAAAAAGCCTTCTTCCCAGGAAAAGTTCCTTTTCCATTAGTGCATATCGATACTGGGCATAACTTCCCTGAGACTATTGCCTTTAGGGATAAATTTGTTGAAGAACTAGGTGCTGAATTAATCGTTGGTTCAGTGCAACAATCAATTGATGAAGGAAAAGTAGTAGAAGAGAAAGGCTATAACGCCAGTAGAAACGGTTTGCAAACCGTTACACTTCTTGATACTATTGAAAAACATAAGTTTGATGCGTGTTTAGGTGGAGCTCGTAGAGACGAGGAGAAAGCCAGAGCTAAAGAAAGATTTTTCTCTCATAGAGATGAGTTTGGCCAATGGGACCCTAAAAACCAAAGACCTGAGCTATGGAATATTTTCAATGGCAAAAAGCATTTTGGTGAAAACTTTAGAGTATTCCCTATCAGTAACTGGACAGAAATGGATGTATGGCAATACATTTTAATGGAAGGTATTGAATTGCCTCCTATCTATTTCGCACATGAAAGAGAAGTATTCATGAGAGATAACGTAATCATGGCTACATGCGATTTCATTCAACAGAGAGAGACTGAAACTACAGAGAAGAGAATTGTACGTTTCAGAACTATCGGAGATATGACCTGTACTGGTGCTGTAGAGTCTAATGCCTCTACTTTAGAAGATATTATTGATGAAGTAGCAGCTGCAAGATCTACCGAGCGTGGTACACGTTCTGATGATAAGCGCTCTGAAGCTGCTATGGAAGACAGAAAGAAGCAAGGATACTTCTAAAATCATCTTACTTTAAATTATTCATCAAACTAAAATCTAAACAAATATGACTGTGCGTCATATTTGTTATTCATAATAGAGAAACAATGAGCGACAATAACACAGAAGCCAAGGGTTATTTAGATATGGAATTACTACGCTTCACTACAGCTGGTAGTGTTGATGATGGTAAAAGTACACTTATCGGTAGGTTATTATACGATTCTAAATCAATATTCGAAGATCAGTACGAGGCTATTGAAGAGTCTAGTAGAAGAAAAGGTGACGAAAATGTAAACCTAGCACTTCTTACAGATGGTCTTAGAGCTGAAAGAGAGCAAGGAATTACTATTGATGTAGCTTATAGATATTTTGCTACTCCTAAAAGAAAATTTATTATTGCTGATACTCCAGGACATATTCAGTACACAAGAAATATGGTAACTGGTGCATCTACAGCTAACCTTGCATTAATATTAGTAGATGCAAGAAACGGTGTAGTAGAGCAAACACACAGACATACATTTATTGCTTCTTTATTAGGTATTCCTCACGTTGTATTTTGTATTAACAAAATGGACTTGGTGGACTATGATGAAGATGTTTATAACAGAATAAAAAGCGAAGTGGAGTCATTTGCTTCTAAATTACAGGTAAAAGATATCCGTTTTATTCCTATTAGTGCATTAAAAGGTGATAACGTAGTTAACGATTCTGAAAACACTCCTTGGTATAAGGGTGGTACGTTATTATACTTATTAGAAAATATCCATATCGGTAGCGATCATAACCATATCGACTGTCGTTTCCCTGTACAGTATGTTATTAGACCTCAGTCTGATAAATACCATGATTACAGAGGGTATGGCGGTAGAATTGCAGGAGGAGTATTTAAGCCTGGCGATGCCGTAACAGTGTTACCTTCAGGGTTTAGTTCAAAAGTAAAAAGTATTGATAGTTATGATGGAGAATTAAGCGAAGCTTTTGCTCCAATGTCAGTAACTTTACAGCTTGAAGATGACATAGATATCAGCCGTGGTGATATGATTGTTAGAGAAAACAATAAGCCAAATGTAGGTCAGGATATCGAAATGATGTTATGCTGGATGAATGACAAGCCATTGGTGCCAAGCGGTAAATACGGTATAAAGCATACTACCAATGATGCGCGTTGTATGGTGAAGACTATTCAATACAAAGTAGATATTAATACTTTGCATAGAATTGAGGATGACAAAGACATAAAAATGAATGACATAGCAAGGGTAACGGTAAGAACTACCAAGCCTTTATTCTATGACAGATATACCAGAAACAGAATAACTGGAAGTGTGATTTTAATTGATGAAGCTACTAACGAAACTGTAGCTGCAGGAATGATCATATAAATATGCAAGAAAAAGTAAAGGAGTTACTTAATGAAATTGCTCAAGCGGATGCTGAAAATCAGGATCAGCTTGAGCAATTTCGCTTAAGATATATCAGTAAAAAGAGTGTTATAGGAGAGCTCTTTGCTGAAATGAGGAATGTTCCAAATGAAGAAAAAAAGGCATTTGGGCAACAGGTAAATGAGGTGAAACAAGCCGCTCAGGATAAATTTAAGAGCCTGATCGATAAACTTGAAGATAAACAAAGTGAAGATGCTGGAGATCATCCAGATTTAACTTTACCTCCGGCTGGTCATGAGCTTGGTGGCATGCACCCTCTTACTTATATTAGAAATAAAATTATTGAGATTTTCGAAAGAATTGGCTTCAGTGTAGCTGATGGGCCTGAAATTGAAGATGATTTCCATAATTTCACGGCCTTAAATTTCCCCGAAAATCACCCTGCAAGAGAGATGCAGGATACCTTCTTTATTGAGAAGAACCCTGATATTTTATTAAGAACTCATACATCTGGAGTTCAGGTAAGGTTGATGGAAAGACAAAAGCCGCCTTTAAGGTCTATTATGCCTGGGCGTGTTTATAGAAATGAAGCTATCTCTGCGCGTGCTCATTGTGTTTTTCACCAAGTTGAAGGTCTATACATTGACAAGAACGTAAGCTTTGTAGACCTTAAGCAAACGCTATATCACTTTGCTAAGGAAATGTTCGGCCCGGAAACTAAAATCAGGTTCAGGCCATCTTATTTTCCTTTTACAGAGCCTAGTGCAGAAATTGATATTTCATGTCAGATATGTAAAGGCGATGGGTGTCAGCTTTGTAAATACACTGGCTGGGTAGAAATAGGTGGTGCTGGTATGGTTGATCCTAACGTGCTAAAAAGTAGCGACATCGATCCTGAGGAGTATACTGGTTTTGCTTTCGGAATGGGAGTGGAGCGTATATCTCAATTAAAATTCAGAGTGAATGATTTAAGGTTATATACAGAAAATGATGTACGCTTTTTAAAGCAATTTCAGACCCTACATTAATCTTTAAAAACATATTAGAATAAATAAAAGCAGAAGATAAGGTGAAATGAAAAGCCCGATTATCTTCTGCTTTTTTGTTGATGTTTTGAAATTTAAGAGGCTAATACCCGTTTAGTTATCATGAAAAAAATATTTTTATTTTTTGCCTTATTTGCATGCTTTGCTTGTGACGAAAATGTTAGGCAAATTGATATTCCCTACGTTCCTTTCAATGATATTTATATCAATTTAAACTTACCTCAATATAAAGATTTAAGCATCGATGGTGGTTATTATGATGGATTGAGTCAAGGGGTAAGAGGCATAATACTTTACAGATTGAGCCCTATGGAATATAAGGCGTTTGAGAGAGTTTGTGCATATCATCCTAATGAAGCATGTGCTACAATTAGTGTACACAGTTCAGGGTTATATATGCAGTGCCCTTGCTGTAAAAGCTCTTATAGTTTTGAAAATGGATACCCTACTGGCGGGCCTAGTCAATTTCCTTTAAGGCAATACGAAGTAACCTATATAGACAGGAAGTTGACAATTACAGATGAGGAGGTGTATTGAAGAATTGGCTTATAGCAATTCTTCAATAATTTTATCTACAGACATACCTTCTGCTTCAGCTTTAAAGTTTCGTACTACACGGTGTCTTAGTGTAGGCTTAGCTATTGCTTTTACGTCTTCTATGTCTGGGCTATATTTTCCATTCAGTAAGGCATTGCATTTAGCGCCTAATACCAAGTTTTGAGAGGCTCTTGGACCTGCTCCCCACTCTAAGTATTCATTGGTGATTTTGGTGGATTTGGCGCTATTAGGGCGCGTTTTGTGCACTAAACTTACTGCGTATTCAATCACATTGTCAGTTACGGGCACTTTCCTTACTAATTCTTGATAAAAAGTAATCTCTTCAGCATTGAGTATATGCTTAACATCAGCCACCTTAGTAGAAGTAGTATTTTTTACAATGTTTACTTCATGCTCATAAGCTGGGTAGTCTAATAATACATTAAACATAAACCTGTCTAATTGAGCTTCTGGTAGAGGGTAAGTACCTTCTTGCTCAATTGGGTTTTGAGTAGCTAGTACAAAAAATGGCTTATCAAGACTGTATTTTTGACCAGCTACGGTTACAGAATACTCTTGCATAGACTCAAGCAATGCTGCCTGAGTTTTTGGTGGTGTTCTGTTAATTTCATCAGCTAAAATAATATTAGAGAACACTGGGCCTTTTATGAATTTAAAATTCCTGTCTTTATCCAATGTTTCGGCACCTAGTATGTCAGAAGGCATCAAGTCAGGTGTAAACTGTATTCTGTTAAATTTCAAATCAAGAGCAGAAGCCATGGTGTGAATGAGCAAAGTTTTGGCTAAACCCGGCACACCTACTAATAAACAGTGGCCTTGGCAGAATATAGAAGTAAGCAAAAGCTTTACTACTTCTTCTTGGCCTATTACCACTTTAGATATTTCACTAGTTAGCTCCTTGTATGATTCATGTAGTGCATCAGCTGCTTCTACATCAGAATTAAATGACTTCATGTTAACTAAAGTATGAAATTACGATTGAAAAATTATATATAACTCTCGCTAATTGACTATGCCGCAATTATTGTAGGCAGGATCGATGTTAATAAAAACATCATTTTTAGCTTTTTCAAACCACTTTTGCACTGCCTTGTCTTTTTTCTCTTCCAGGGCTGCAGTGTATATTTTTTGCCAATCGTCTTTAAGGTTAGCTTCGTGTGGTTTTATTTTAGATTTAAAGTAAAGTATGCGAAGTGCTTCTTTACCTCTTTCAGTTCTGAATCTCATCGGTTTAGAAATATCACCAATAGTCATGGTGTCTACCGTGAAGAAAATTACGGGGTCTAAGTCCTCTACAGATACACGTGTGCCAGAGGCATTGTCAGTGAAGAAACCTCCATTACCCGCAGTGTATTTATCATCAGAGTATTCTTTAGCGGCTTTCTCAAAAGTAATGCTGTCGGCCAATATTTGAGAACGTAAGCTGTCTAAATATTGCACTCCTCTTTCTATATCTTCGGCAGAAGGCTCAGCAGTAATTAATATATGACGGCTATTATATTCGTTACCCCTTCTTTCTATAAGTTGTACTATGTGTACGCCAAACTCAGTTTCGAAAGGCTGAGAAATCTCGTTTGCTTTTAGTTTTAACGCAGAGGCTTCAAATTCAGGAGCCATTACTCCTCTTTTGGCAAAGCCAAGATTACCTCCATATTTCGCGCTACCCGGGTCTTGAGAAAATTCTTTTGCTAAGGCTTCAAAGCTTTCCCCTTCAAGTATTCTTCTTCTGATATTAGATAGCTTTTGCTTAGCCGCATTAATTTGAGTCTTTCCTATTTTAGGTATGTTTACTATTTGTGATACTTCCACCTCAGTAGAGAAATAAGGTAAGCTGTCTTTAGGCATTTTAGTGAAGAACTTTTTCACTTCTGCGGGTGTCACCTCTATGTCTTTCGTTATTTCTTTTCTCATTTCTCCTACCACAAGCTGCTCTTTGATTTGATCACGAATATCGTTTTGAATTTCTTCAAGTGATTTGCCGTAATACTCCTCCAGCTGCTCTTCAGATCCACCATATTGAGAAAGGATCATTTGCATCCTGTTGTTAAGGTTATTGTCTACTTGGTCTTCAGTTACAATTACTGAATCTATTTCAGCCTTTGCTACCATTAACTTTTGACTTATTAGCTGAGCTAATATGCCACATTTGGCACGAGAAGATGCCATGTTACCATTAGATAAATAATTGAGATAATAACTCTCTAGCTCAGATTTAAGCACTATATAATTATCTACTTTGGCAATAATTTTATCTACTACCAACTGATTGCTATTGCTGTCTTCTTCCTCTTCCTGCGCTTTAGCAGATGAAAATGCCATGGCTGCGAATAAAAAAGATAGGCAGCTGATTTTAATTATAGATTTCAAATTCATTGTTTTGTGTTGCGCGTTCATAAACTTCCTCTTCAAGTCTTTTGGCCAGTTCAACCTTGCGTTTGTTTATAAGAATATTTTTAATGTCATCTTTTACAAATTCGAGTGGAGAAATATTGTCAGATATTCTATATTCTTCTATCTGTAAAAAATATTTATAATTATCGTCAGAGGTTTCGGTATAACTGTGATTTTTCAAATACTGCACCTTGTTGGGTATTTCGGCTAGCGGTGAGTCTTGAATCACTTCATCAAATATCATCCAAACGGAATTATCTAATTGATATTTTGTAGCATAGCTTAAACAATAAGAGTTTAGCTCGCTAATGTCTTTTTCTTTACTTGAAGTAATTAAATTCTTTACTTTTTTAATTTTTGGCGCTGCGGCCGGAAGTTTAATGTATTTTCCCCTTATGATGTTTTGCTTCAGAATGAAGTTGTCGATATGCTCATCATAGTAATTGGAAATCTCTTCGTCAGAAATGTCGGTGTTTAAATTTTGATTGATGTAGTAGCTCTGATACTCATAGCCCATGAGACTATACTTGTAGTCTAGCATTTTACGCTCTATATCAGCTTCATCAAATTCTATTTTAGTAGCAGCTTCTTTAATAAGAAGCTGCTTTCTAATCCAATTATTTATAAAGCGCCCAGTACGATCCGTACTATCTTCTTTGCTCATGCCTGAAGGTGTAATTCCATCTAGGTCTTCAGGGTATAAGTATTGATCTTTAACTCTAGCTATAGGGCTACTCTCAGAGTCTTCGGTGCTATTGTCACCCTTCATTTGAATGAAGTCGCACCCAGCGAGCAATCCTATAGATAATATTATTAAACTATTTCTTTTCCAGTTTCTCATACACATAGCTAAGCCCTTTGTCTTTTATATTGACAGGGTATTTTTCTTTTAGCGCCTTAACCCACTCTTTTTCAAGGTAGTTTTGGTAGTCTGAAATTACTAATCCCTTGATATTATTCAAAGGTTTAGGTCCCGGAGCTATTTTATCTTTTACCACTACAAGGTTATATCGGCCGTTAAGCTCTTGCTTATAAATACCTTTCTCCCACGCAATAGCATCTATTACGTCTTTTTCTCCTTTTTCAAATGCTCCTTCTTCAACCTGCAAAGCTAAAGCTTCTTTTTGGTTATATTTTTTCTTTAAAGCCTCTTTTTCTAATGCAGCGCTATCATTAGCTTTTATAGAAGACTCTATGCTGTTAATGATATCTTCTGACTTAGCATTATAGATAGTGACATCTAACTGCTCTCCATGAGCATATTTGTCTTTGTGGGCTTCGTAGTATGCTTTTAGACCTACACTATCTTCCACCGCCTTATTCCATACTTCTTCTTCCATAAGTTGGAATAAAAGAATGCCTTCCTTGTATTCTTTAACCAGCATTCTATAGTCTTCATACTTATCCTCTAAATGATTTTCTTCATAGCTGATAAGCTCTTCGTCAGTGTATTTGTCATACACTTCTTTCATATAGTTTTTAGGCTCATATGAGTTAGGCTTTTGGTTATTTTTTAGGTAACTAAAGAAGTCTTTAATAGTGAATTCTTTTTTAGCTATAGAGAATAACTTTTTATTCAATACCTCTAGTTGCTCGTTGTAAGACCATTTACCTCTTTTAAGCGTGCTGTCAGCATAGTCATAAATGGTGTTAACTGCCTCAGTTTCCTCAAACTGATCTTCTTTCTTAAGTCTTTCGATAAATACTTTTTTGCTTAGCTGTGCTCTTGAATCACGATTAATTCGTGATTTGATAGTAGGTTCCATCTCTTCAAAACTTTGAAGTGGAGTTTTTCCTTCCATTTTAATAATATGCCAGCCGTAAGGAGTCATTACAGGGTCAGAAATGTCTCCTGGGTTTTGTAATGCAAAAGCAGCTTCTTGAAATGCTACTGGTAGCTGACCTACAGAAAAAGGCCTTAGTTTACCACCTGCATTTTTAGAGTTAACATCTTCTGAAAACTGCTTAGCTAAGTCATCCCAGTTTACTCCACCTGTAGCTTGGTCGTAAATTTCGAATATTTTGTTTCTAGCTTCTGATGAGTCTGATAAATCAGGCTTCATTCTTATCATAATGTGAGAAACCTCCACATTGCCATTTGTAGGTCTTTTATCTATTACATTGATAATGTGGTATCCAAATCTCGTTCTTACGGGTTTAGAAATTTCACCCTCAGGTGTACTGTAAGCCGCAGATTCAAATGGGTAAACCATCTGGAAAGAGGTAAAGTAACCTAAGTTACCACCATTATTTTTGGCTGATGGATCATCAGAGTATTCTTTTGCCAATTGAGAGAAGTCTCCACCGCTAACGGCCTTTTCTCTCACTTCCATAATTTTGTTATATGCTTTTAGTGTATCTGCAGGTGGGGCATTTTCTGCTACTGTAACTAAAATGTGAGAGGCATTGATTTCTTGCTTGTAACGGTCGTAACCTTCCTTAATAAGCTTTTCGGTTACTTTGTTTTCTGTAAGGTAAGGCTTTTTAAGTTGCTCTTTGTAGGTGTTAAATTCTCTTTTAAAGGCGCCAGTGGTATCCATACCTCTGCTTTTGGCTTCCTTTATTTTCAGTTTAAAGTTTACGTATAAATCCAGGTAATCCTTAATGTCTTTTCTGGTAAATGCCGTATCGTTATTGACATTATTTTTTTTGTAAACGTAAACGAATTCGTCACTATACGTGGTGTCATCCGCTACGGTGAAAAGAGTGAGTTTTTCTACTTTGTCGGATTTTGAAGAATTCTTATTGACATTACAGCTGATGCATATTGTCAATAGGATTAATAATGGCCATTTCATTGGTTTAGGTTTTGATTATCGCAATTTTTATTAATTAATTTAACTAGATACAAGGCTATAATAATAGATTTTACAAACCTTGCAATTTTAACGAAAATAAGGGGAAAATATGATGCGATATTGGAATATGTTATTCCCTACTTCTCTGAGTCGAATTTTTTAGAGAGTCGGCAAACATGTTTTTTGGGCTTAGAGATTATCTGAATATCATCCATGATGCGTTTTACTAGGATGAGACCCACGCCTCCTTTGCGTTTTGCTTTTATAATATCATCAAGGGAAGGTTCTTCGTAATTGTTGATATTAAACATTTCAGCTTTGTCTATAATGCTGAAAATAATTTCTTTGTTGTTTTTGTTGAATTTAATTTCAAGTTCTATGCTTTCGCTAGGGTTGCATTGGTGTGAGTGTATAATAAGATTAGCACAGACCTCGTCTATAGCAAGCACTAGCGTACTTACATCTACTTCGGGTAATTCATGCTGGTGTAATACATCCTTCACGAAGGTGCGTATATCCTTCAGCATTTCTTTTTTGCACGGCACTTTATAACAGTACTTCATCCCAACTTAGCTTTCGCCTCCTCCTTTGTTTTTTCTATAGCCAGTAACTGGTCTAAACCTAAAATTGAAAATACATTGGCTACTTTATCGTTCAGCCCATATATAATAAGATGTATGCCATCTTTTTTGAACTCTTCAATGTATGACATAAAAACACCAAGACCTGCAGAAGAAATGTAGTCTAAAGAAGTACAGTCTACCAATAGCTTTTTGTTTCCAGTAGCTACAGCTTCTGAAATGGCACTATCTAATTCAATGGATGAGCTGGCGTCTACTTCTCCCATTACTTTAACTAAGTTATAATCTTCTTCCTGTGTCCTTTGTATCTCCACCATATTTGTTTTACGTATTACTAAGCCTTTATGTTGTTAGTTTGGCGTTTAGTTAAATTTAATTATTAAGGTTGTATAATCATCGTCTATGGCCTTGGAGCCACTAAACTTATAAAGTGCATTAATTAGTTCCTCTTGTATTTCTATTGCACTTTTATCTTTCACTTGTTGTATGAAATTTTGAAGTCTGGTATATCCAAATTCTTCACCTTTAGCATTTTTTGCTTCGGTAATTCCATCCGTATACAACACTAAAATGTCTCCTGTTTTGTAATGAAAACGATTGGTTTGTATGTAGTTTCCAAATTCATTATTCCTTAATATGCCTAACCCTAATCCTTTATTTTGAAAGTAGGTGGCTGTGTTATTTTCACTGCAAAAGTATAATGTAGGGCAGTGGCCTGCTCGGGCAAATTCTACGCTTTTGCTTTCACTATCTAATACAAAATAAGAGGTAGTAATAAACGAAGCTTTATCTAGGCACCTGCTGAGGGCCGTGTTTGCTCTAGTTAGAAAATCTTTAGGGCCTAAGTCTAGTTGTGAAAAACTATGAAAAATACCTTTCATTTGAGACATGTGGAAGGCGGCTGAAGTTCCTTTACCAGAAACATCACTTATTATTAAGGCCACTTTATGCTTGTTGATCCTGTAGGTGTCATAATAATCACCCCCTACTTCGTCTGCAGCTTCTGAAAAAGCCACTAAATCATAATCATTGTCATGGTCAAGTACCTCTGGCAATAAACTGTTCTGTACTCTTTTTGCAATCTTTAGTTCTTCCTTGTACCGTTCATTTTCTAATGCTTCTGATAGTAGCCTAAAGTTTTCTATTGAAATGCCTGCTTGGTTAATGAAAGTGTCTATGATTTTAGACATTTCCTTGTTAAAACCATCACTAACATCTTTTAATAGTGCCAGCATGCCTACTCTGTTATTTTTAACATGGATAGGAAATGCCATTATGGACCTAAACCTTGAGGCTTTTAATGTGGCCAGATATTTTGTTTTGCTAGCATCATTTTTTTGCTGATAAACGGCATACAGGTGCTTGTTGGAGCGTATATGCTCTTTAATGTTTTGTGCTTCTTTTACTGATATTTCATAAGTATAATATTTGCTTTTATCGTCATCGTTGAATATTTCAATCCAAGCAGCATCGGCAAATACAGTGCTCACAGCACTTTCAAGCAAAATATCGTACACGCGCTCTTCGTTCTGCTCTGTCTGTATAGATTGGCTTAAGCGCTGGAAATTCACCACCTCTTCAAGCTTTTGCTCAAACACTGATGAGGTAGGTAAGTTAAATAGCAATACCAGCAGCGAAAAGAGGGCATATATAAATATGAAAGCCATAATAGAAACAATGAAAACATTGCCTCTAAAATCGAGAAACTGTGGCGCGGCAGGGTATATTTCATTAGCCATGCTGAATACGGTATAGGCAAAATACCCTAAATAAAACATTGCTAATAATATCAAAAGTATACTTTTCCACTTCTGTTTGAAGTTGAGGTAGGCTACCCATTTCATGTTAGCCGATAGGAATATACCTAAAAGAATAAGTATAGAGAGGTAAATATTTTGCAGCTCTCTAAGTTGAGGAAATGGGAGTACGTTATATATTAAACTCAGCAATAAGGCGTATTCAAAAATTTGCCATACAGTGAGTAGAAACTTAGATTTTTGATATAAGATAAGCCTTTTCCAAACTACAAAAGTGGAAATTAGAAAGCCACAAATTAGCCCTAGGTTAGTGAGGTAAATGAAATCTTGAAAAATGACATTTGACGCCAGTTTAGTGGTGCCAAGTATTACCACAAAAAGCCGAAGCACAAGTGAGACTATAGTGGTTATAAGACCTGTAACAAAAACTTTCCATAGCAGGTCAACGAAATTTATGCTTTCGGCCTTTTCGATTCTAAATTTAAAAAAAACGAAAAGGGTAAGGATAAATAAGCTCAGTCCTATTCTTGGCATTTCATAGTTGAAGCCTGGCTTAAAATTGTTGTTGGTGCTTATGATAATAGATAGATCAGAGAAAGCCATTATTACCCAAGTAATAATGCTCAGTAGCGTACTTAACCTTATAACAGCTTTTCTACTTATCATAATTCTAAACGTGGCCTTGAAGATAATGAATTATCTTATTCTAATTAATTTTTAAGGTTAATTATGGGGTTGATTTTAAGAACGATGTGTTATTCCGTTAAATTATAAATAGGTATAACAAGTTCATTGTAATACAGAGGTTGCGAAATAAAAAAAGCACTGGATCACATCCAGTGCTTTAAACTAAGGCTTTAAAGCTATTAAGCTAAAGTACCAATGTTATTAAGGTCTTCAAAGGCCTTTTTCAATCTGTCGTTGAAAGTGATTTCACCTTTTCTTAACCACACGCGAGGGTCATAGAATTTTTTGTTAGGCACATCGTCTCCCTCAGGGTTTCCGATCTGTGCTTGTAAATATCCTTCGTTTTCTTTGTAGTAATCTTTAACACCTTCCCAGAAAGCCCATTGCTGATCTGTATCGATGTTCATTTTAATTACACCATAAGAAATACCTTCTCTGATTTCTTCAACAGTAGAACCAGAACCACCGTGGAATACGAAATCAACTGGGTGATCTTCTTCAGTGTTGAATTTTTCTTTGATATAATCCTGAGAATTTTTAAGAATTACAGGAGTAAGTTTTACATTACCTGGCTTGTAAACACCGTGTACGTTACCAAAAGCAGCTGCCACTGTAAATCTGTGGCTTATTTGCTTAAGCTCTTCATAAGCATAAGCTACTTCTTCTGGCTGAGTGTATAATTTAGAGCTGTCAATATCGGTGTTATCAACTCCGTCTTCTTCTCCACCAGTAACCCCTAGTTCGATTTCGAGCGTCATATCTAATTTGCTCATTCTCTCTAAGTACTTTTTAGAAATAGCGATGTTCTCTTCTAAAGACTCTTCAGAAAGGTCAATCATGTGAGAACTGAAAAGAGGTTTTCCGTGCTCCTTGTAAAATTCTTCACCTGCATCTAACAATCCATCGATCCAAGGCAATAATTTTTTAGCAGCGTGGTCTGTATGAAGTATAACAGTAGCTCCGTATAATTCAGCCAACTGATGTACGTGCTTCGCACCTGCAACAGCACCGGCAATAGCTGCTTTTTGATCTTCGTTAGAAAGACCTTTACCTGCGTAGAAGCTTGCACCACCGTTAGAAAACTGAATGATAACAGGTGATTTAATAGCTGCGGCAGTTTCCATCACTGCGTTAACAGTGTTACTACCTACAACATTTACTGCTGGTAGAGCAAATTTCTTCTCCTTAGCGTATTTAAAGAGCTTTTGTACATCATCTCCGGTTAGTACACCGGCTTTAAAATCTGAAGCTGACATTTTATTAATTTTATAGTTTAATAATCATTGCTGTAAAGCGTTACAAATAAACTAAATAATTTAGGTAGGTCATATTCTTGGAGCTAATTTTTGAAAGATGGACTATACTGTAGATATTTGCGTGAATTGTTTTGACTAATGATAGTCATAAAACATTAATACAATGGAAAACATGAGCTGGTTTAAAAGAAAAGATAAAGGTATTCAAACCCCTACAGAAGCTAAAAAAGAAGCTCCTGACGGTTTATGGTTTAAAACGCCTAGTGGTAAAATCATCCACACCAGAGAGTTAAAAAGTAATGCTTATGTGAGCCCCGAAGATGGCTATCATGTGAGGATTGGTTCTAAAGAGTATTTCGAAATACTTTTTGACGATAATGTATTTACTGAATTAGATGAAAATTTAGAGTCTGACGACCCTTTAAAATTTAAAGACAGCAAGCCTTACCCTGATAGAATTAAGGCTTCGCAGAAAAAAACAGGGTTAAAAGATGCAGTAAGATCGGCTTACGGAAAAATTAATGGCTTAGATATAACAATAGCTTGTATGGACTTTGCCTTTATTGGTGGTTCTATGGGATCTGTTGTAGGCGAAAAAATCGCCAGGGCTATAGATCATGCATTACAAAATAAGACTCCTTTCTTAATGATTTCTAAATCAGGAGGGGCAAGAATGATGGAAGCAGGCCTTTCATTAATGCAAATGGCAAAAACATCTGCTAAGTTGGCCTTATTGAGCGAAGCCAAATTGCCTTATATCTCTTTACTTACTGACCCTACTACTGGTGGTGTTACGGCTTCTTATGCCATGTTAGGAGATTTTAACATTTCTGAGCCAGGCGCTCTTATTGGTTTTGCAGGTCCTAGAGTGATTAGAGAAACTATCGGTAAAGATTTGCCTAAAGGTTTCCAAAGTGCTGAGTTTGTACTAGACCATGGTTTTTTAGACTTTATTGTTGATAGAAGAAACCTAAAAGCAAAATTGACTACGCTTATTAAGATGTTACAATAAAAACATCAATTGATATATAATAAAAAAAGCCGCTTTATAGCGGCTTTTTTTATTTATCGCATTTCAGCGCTAAGTCTTTTTACTGTTTCCACAAAGAATTTCACTTTCATATGGTCGGTATCAGGGTACACACCATGGCCTAGGTTGGCAATGTGCTTATAAGGTCCAAATGCCGTAAGCATATTCTTCACTGCTTTTTCTATGTCAGCTTCAGTACCATAAAGTACGCAAGGATCGAGGTTTCCTTGTAATACCTTGTCTTCTCCAATAAGGGTTCTTGATTCTTTAATATCCATGCACCAGTCTAGCCCTACGGTGTTGCAGTTAATTTTGCCTAAAGCCTCTCTGGCAAAGTAAGCATCCTTAGCAAATACCGTTTTTGGTACACTTGTGATGGCATCACAGATTTGAGAAATATAAGGTAAGCTAAATATGTTATAGTGCTCAGGAGCTAAAATACCTGCCCATGAGTCAAATATTTGAATAAAATCAGCGCCAGCCTCAATTTGCCCTTTTAAATAGTTAATGGTGCTATCAGTGATTTTTTGCAGCAAAGCATGAGCTAATTCGGGTTCTTTGTACAGCATGGCACGTGCTTTAGAGAAGGTTTTGCTGCCTCCACCCTCAACCATGTAAGCAAAAATTGTCCAAGGTGCTCCTGCAAAGCCAATAAGAGGCACTCTTCCATCTAATTCCTTTTTAGTGATTTTGATGGCATCAATAGTGTAATGCAAGTCTCCTGCATCAGCCACTTTTAATTTATCAATGTCACTTTTTGATTGTACTGTTTCTGGGAATCTGGGGCCTTTCTTTTCAATCATTTCATAAGTAAGTCCCATGGCCTCAGGTATAACTAATATATCTGAAAATATAATGGCAGCATCCACACCGAGTATGTCTACGGGCTGAATGGTAACCTCGGCAGCACGCTCAGGGGTTTCTACTAATTCTTTAAAGCCACTTAATGAGCTTCGTACGGCTCTGTATTCAGGCAATATTCTTCCTGCTTGGCGCATAAGCCAAACAGGGGTGCGTTCTGTTTTTTCTCCTCTAATGGTGCGGAGAATTAAATCATTCTTTAAAGACATAGTGCAAAGATATGAGTATTTGAAATCAAATATTATTTTTTATAACTGAAAGGTCGTTCATTTGTTGATTTAGTAATCAAATACCAGAATATGCAAAAGATGATTTTAGCCATAATGGCAGGTGTAATAGGCATTGGGATGAGTTCAAATTGTGCTTCACCATACAGAGAGGATGAAATGGATAGCACGTACTTGGACTATGGCGCAGCAGCTTTGGGATATGAGTTTTATAACCCTGATGTGGTGTTAGACTTGGATAAAGATTTGGATGAAACATCAGCATTAAGTTATTATTCTGATGACTTACTAGTAACAGTAGAAGATGAGAATGGGTATATCTATTTTATAAGCACCGCTGATGGTAGTATTCAGCGTAAAGTTAAATTTGCCAAAGATCAGGATTATGAAGGGGTTGAAGTGGTTGATGACAAGGTTTTTGTAATAGAAAGTGGAGGGGATCTTTATAGTTTTAATTTAGGAGATAAAGATGAGGTGGATGCTGAAAAGGATGACACCACTTTTGGCAATAAAAACAATGTAGAAGGGCTGGGCTATGATGGAAAAGATCTATTAATTGCTTGTAAGGGAAGTGGTGACATTGATGGTAATAATGTAAAGGGGAAAGCAGTGTATCGTTATAATATAGAAGAGCAGAAAGTGCACGGAAAAGAAATTATTGATGTAGAAGAGGATGACATTGATGATTTTATAAAGGAAAGAGAGTATTTTAATAATGTTAGCGATTATGACCCTTCGGGCGTAGCTGTACACCCTATAACTTCTGATATTTATTTACTTAGTGCTGATGACGTATTAGTAGTTTTTGATGAGGGTGAAATAAAAGAAGTAGTGCCCTTAGACTCGGAATTATACCCACAACCAGAGGGGATTTGTTTTGCTCCTGATGGTACGCTATACATTTCTAGTGAGAGTAAAGGTGGCCCAGCACTACTTTTAAAAATTAGGTATAATAAATAGTATTTTGTTTTTATAGCCAAGTCGTTTTAACTTCCCATGCAAGTTTATTTACATGGATATGAAGTGGTACCTATCAATAGTTATAATTTTTTTTGAGTCGGTATTTTCTATTGCAGCATATGCACAAGAAGCGCCTGTTTATTCACTTTTTATGGTGGGGGATGCCGGGGAGGAAAGTGCTGAGCAAAAGAAAGTATTAGTAGAGTTGCACGAGCAAATAATTGCTGCGGGTAAACGTAGTGGAGTTATTTTTTTAGGTGATAATGTTTACCCTAATGGCTTGGTAAATAAAGATGACCCCAAGTATGATGAGATAGAGAGTAAGTTGAAATCTCAAGCTTTTGCTTTGAATGGTTACTCCGGAGATAAGTTTTTTATACCTGGTAATCACGATTGGGAAAATGGCAAAGTAAATGGCTTTGAGTACCTCAAAAATCAGGAAGACTTTGTTAATAATTATTTCGAAGAACAGGTGTTTTATCCCTCTGCAGGGTGTGGTGGCCCAGAGTTGAAATCTCTGGCTCCGGGTGTGAAATTGCTCATTTTAGATTCGCAATGGTTTTTGCAAGGGGCGTTTGATGAGGGAGATACTTTAGACTACTGCAAAGCCTCAGATCCCGTAGCGGTACTGCAGCTTACCAAAGAAATTTTAGATGCAAATAAGGATAGTCAGTTAATTGTTGCTATGCATCACCCCATGTATACTTATGGTGATCATGGCAGTTTCGATACTTTTAAAGATCATCTTTTTCCACTCACTCAATTATCTAAACCACTTTATGTACCAATGCCCGGTATAGGATCGTTGACTTCCTGGCTGCGGAGAATGTTTGCTCGACCGGAAGACTTAGCGGCCGCTAACTATAAAGAGTTTAGAAATACAATGGTAAAGCTGTTGAACGATTATCCGCACCTGATCCATATTTCTGGTCACGATCATGTTTTAGAATACATAGAGAAACGGAATATTCATTATGTAGTAAGTGGGGCAGGAAGCAAAACAAGTAAGGTGGTTAATGCTGACCCTGCGGAATTTGCTGCAGGGAAATATGGTTTTTCACGACTAGATTTTATGCCTGACGGCCAAGTGAAATTAACATTTTATGGCATGGATAAAGCGGAGGATGGCCTGGAAGTAGTATATGATAAAAATTGGGCGCACCAAAGAGGTGCTACCGAAGGCGATGAAGAGGAGCTACTAATTAATGATCAATCTGTAGTGGCGCACGCCAGTGATCAGTATAAAACAGAAAGTAAAACCAAAGTATTTTTTCTGGGGCAGAACTATAGAAAGGAATGGAGGCAGCCAATAGAAATTCCTGTTTTTGATATAGGCACTGAACATGGAGGGTTGAAAATAGTGCAGCGTGGGGGCGGAATGCAAACTAAGTCGCTTAGGTTAGAGGCTGAAAACGGAAAGCAGTATGTATTGCGCTCAATAGAAAAATATCCTGAAAGTGCCATTCCTCAATTTTTGAGAAAAACCTTTGCTCAGGACATTGTACAAGATCAAATTTCAGCCGCACATCCTTATGGTGCTTTTGTAGTTCCTTACTTAGCCGACATGGCAGGCATTTACCATACCAATCCTAAGTTGGTTTATTTGCCTAATGATCCACGTTTTGGAGTCCATCAAAAGACATTTGCTAATACTTTAGCACTTTATGAAGAGCGGCCAGCTGGTAATTGGTCTGATGCTGAATTCTTCGGTAATTCAAAAAAAATTGTGAGTACTAGCAAAGTGTTAGAGAAACTACAAGAAGATAATGATGATCAGATAGATCAAAAGTTTGTGCTCAAGTCCAGATTGTTTGATATGATAATTGGTGATTGGGATAGACATGATGATCAGTGGCGCTGGGCCTCTTTTAAAGATCCGGATGGTAAGGGTAAAGTTTATAGGCCAATACCGAGAGATAGAGATCAGGCCTTTTTTATAAATGAAGGTCTTTTGCCAGGTATAGCCAGCAGAAAATGGGCCTTGCCAAAATTAGAAGGTTTTAGCGATGAAGTAAGGTGGCCTTCTGGCTTAATGTTTAACGCGCGCTATTTTGATCGTTCTTTTGTAACGGCACTGTCTAAAGAAGATTGGATAGCGGTGGCAAACGAGTTAAAGGCAAGTATGACTGATGAAGGCATTGAACAGGCTATTCATCAGTGGCCAGATTCTATTTTTCAACTTCATGGCGAAGAGATTATTTACAACTTAAAAGCACGAAGAGATCGCATAGAACAGTATGCTGTTGCTCATTATTTGTTTTTGGCTCAAGCGGTAGACATTGTTGGCTCGGATAAACGCGAACATTTTAAAGCTAAGCGCCTACCCAATGGTGACGTGCATGTTACGGTAAAAAAGATGAACAGTGAAGGTGAAAATAAACATATAATGTATGAAAGGCTGTTCAAAAAAGAGGAAACTAAGGAAATTCGTCTGTTTGGGTTAGGTGGTGAAGATGAATTTGAGATAGAAGGTGAGGGTGCAAAAGGAATTTTAATTAGGGTAATTGGCGGTGAGGGAAAGGATGAGCTTGATGATGACTCTAGTGTGAGGGGCTGGGGTAAACAGAACGTATTCTATGATACCAAAGATGGTAATAAGCTGAAATTAAATAAGGAGAGTAAAAGCAAGCTTAAGAATAGCTCGGATGTAAATGTGTATGACCGAAAAGCGTTTAAGTATAATGTTTTAATGCCTTTGGTTACGGGTAATTATAATGTGGATGACGGACTTTATGTAGGAGGAGGTTTTATTTATACCAATCATGGTTTTAGAAAAGAGCCGTTTAAAAGTAGGCATATGATCTTAGGTAGCTATGCAGTAAATACTTCTTCTTATAATTTTAAATATGCTGGGGACTACACTGCTGTGGTAGGCGGGTGGAATTTAAATACCACTCTAGAAGTGAAGAAACCTAACTTTGTGAATAACTTTTTTGGTCTAGGTAATAACTCTCAGTACGATAAAAATAAAAATGATGAATTGGGGTTAAAGCGTGAGATTGATTACTATAGGTTAAGGTTTGAAGAAATCTCTACAAGTATAGGCTTGTCAAAAGCTATTTCTAAATCAACAACCTTTTCAGTTAATCACTTATTTCAAAGTGTTAAAATAGAGGATGAAACAGGTAAGCCTAGATTTATTGAAGACTATGATCAGCTTACAGGAGATAATGTAAGGGGAGAGTTTCGTAATTATACTGGTGTAGGATTAGGCCTTACGGTGGATAGGCGAGATAATAAAATGATGCCTAAAGAAGGCTTTTATTTTGATAACCAACTTGCTGGCATGTTGGGCGTTCATAATACTAATAACACCTATGGCAGGTTAAATACTGCCTTGAGTATTTATCAAGCTTTTGGTAAGCGAAAAGGCGCAGTATTGGCCATGAGAGCCGGAGCAGGAATAAATACTGGGGACTATGAAATTTATCAATCACAAATTATAGGCGGAAAACAAGAGTTAAGGGGATATCGCAAAACTAGGTTCTATGGTGAAAGTAAGGTGTTTAATAACATAGAGCTACGGTTGCCACTGGCCTCTTTCAGAACCTATATTTTCCCTGCTACAATTGGAGTTTTAGGATTTAATGATGTAGGTAGAGTTTGGGTAGATGGCGAAAACTCATCGCAGTGGCATCATGGTTATGGAGGAGGAGTATGGTTAAGCCCATTTAATATGGCTGTGGTTTCCGTAGAAGTAGGGCACTCTGAAGAAGATACTATGTTATATGCCCGGTTAGGTTTTTTATTTTGATATTGTATTTAATAATCTCGGTAGGTGGTTGGTGGAGTCCTACCGAGATTATCAATCAGCCAGATTAAAGCTGATAAATAGTCTTGATCGCAGAGCGAGGAATGAAACCTCCGTCCTCTGTAAGCACTAAATCTTTTTTGAGCCCTATAATGGTATCGATGATGGTTTCATAACCTTCATTGATAGCTTTTACAATTTTCACTTTTTTATGATAAAAATTGCCGAGGATTAAAGCTCTCTTCAATTTAATTTCTTTTTGCTGTATATTCATGTGCTTGATGTTTTAGTTATGGTTAGTTTTTGTGCATTACTATATAAACGCAATCGATGCCGCAATTATTTTTACGTTTCTATAATATGAGGTTAAAAAGCTATGAATTGTATTATATGGCGATGAGTAGCGGTTACCAAGTTGAGTAGTCTTGATTTTCAGAGCATTTGCTTCCACGTGCCTTTTATTAGATTGTACTTTATAGTGCTAGGTAAGGACTTTAACCAATACTTGTTGAGCTCTACTGCAAAGGATGGTTGCATGTAGCAGTTAATGGTGCAGCCCTCACACTCTGGTAAGCGCCCCTCTTGTTGCACTACTTTTTGTACCGCTTCACTTTTATAGATAACATCTAGCGGGCGGTCTATTTCAAACTCTTCTTGTCCTAGATGATAGCAAGGTAATATAAGTTTATTTTCAGGAGAGATAACAATAGTAGAACTGGCAGCCTTGCACACAGGTGCTGTAGTATGGTTGCCCCCATCTTTTCTCAATTGTATAAAGGCTTGGTTGAGGTACACATTTTTTTTCTTACCCCAAGTAGATAATTTCTTTAGAGCTGCAGGTGATAAATCAGCCCCTTGGGCTACGTCATTGTATTCAAATACAGGGTTTAATATCAGTATTAAATTATTGGGTAAGCAAAATTGATGGTATACTTCTTCAATCTGGTCAATGTTATGTTCAAATACAGTGAATAGAACATCGGGACGCTCACCTATCTGAGATGCAATTTTTAGAGATTCTTTGAAAAAGTCAAAACAGGCTACACCCCTCGAATGGTCGTGCTCTTCCTTTATAGGTGAGTCTAGCGAAAAGTGAAGCATATCTACCAAGCCTTTTATTTTTTGCGCCCATTTTGGGTATAAAAGACAATTGGTGGTGAGGGTGGTGATAAAACCCATGTCTTTTGCTAAGGCTAATAATTTATCTATTTCGCGGTGGAGGAGGGGTTCTCCTCCGGTGAAATCTATAACCTTCACCCCCATTTTTTTTAAAGCGGTAAAGTTTTCTTTTGCGCTTTGTAAGGTTACATAAGGCGAGGGTTTCTCCCATATGTCACAAAAGCTACATTTTGCGTTGCACCTATAGGTGACATAATAATTGCACAGTACCGGATGTGAAATCAAGCGCATGACCAAAGGTATGAAACTAATGGTTATGCTTCATTTTTAAATTTTTCAATTTCAAGTAAGCTCTGTTCGGCTTTTAAAGTGTGTGAACCTAAAACTAGTTCAACTGTTTTACGAACCCACTTTTTGTGCATGTGCTTAGAGCTCAATTGAACATAGAGAAAAATAACTGGTACCATGAGTATTGCACTAAAAATAAATTGTGCAATTAACCAATTCTGGTGGGCATACCTCATGAAATTATAACCAGTTAATAGTTTAAACCCTAAAATGATATAGCACATGTAAAAAGGAATTGATAAAATAATGAGCTTAAAAATAGCTAGGGCGTGGCTTTTTAATGTTTGAATTTTGCCTTGGATAATGATGACTGGTTGCGCATAATCTATGTCATTGATTAAAATTAATTGTCCTATACTTCCTGATAAGCCAATAATATTAAATATGAATAATATACCAGCAGCAATAGTAGGTGCAGTGAAATCTAAGTGGTTTTTAATGAATAGGCATAGGGATGTTGCTATTGCGATATAAATTAAGAATTCGAGAATTCTCGCTATCAATAATTTGTGTAATTGGTTTTTTGATGATTGTAGTGCTTTGTCTTTTACTAAT
Source organism: Fulvivirga sp. AWR4_260 (assembly GCF_056158185.1). NCBI lineage: Bacteria > Pseudomonadati > Bacteroidota > Cytophagia > Cytophagales > Fulvivirgaceae > Fulvivirga > Fulvivirga sp. AWR4_260. The sequence continues at coordinate 682,203 of NZ_JBSWSU010000001.1, read as the reverse complement.
TTTTGATTGAGCTGTAGGTTGAGTTTGAGTGTCTGATCGTACGATTTCCAAATGTTTTCGATATTATTGAGTGCCATAGTGCTTAGTTTAAGGTGTCAAATTTTCTTTTGAGAAGTTTTTTTATTCTGCTAATTTTTGTGCCCACATTGCTTTCAGAAATGTTAAGTATAAGAGCGATTTCCTTGTGGCTATTACCATCTAAGTAGAGCAATATCAGTGCTTTGTTCAGTTCGTCTAACTCACTTATAAACTTGTTCAGTACTTTAATGTCCTCATTTTCTTCTGGTGCAGGTAGGTAGACAGAATCATGATCAAGTGGTGCTACATGTCGGGTTCGAGTTTTTTCTTTTCTATAATGACTGATAGCTACATTAAGGGTAATGCGGTAAATCCATGTAGATAGTTTGTATTCGGGGTTGTACTTAGGGTAAGCTTTCCATAGCTGCATAATTACTTCCTGCACCAGGTCATCTCGGTGTTCAGGAGCGGGGCAATAGGCATTACATATTTTATATATAATTGCTTTATGCTTTTCTAGTACCAATAAAAATTCCTCTTTTGCCAATGTATTCAGTTAATAGTCTTTACCTATTATTCGCAGAGCATTTAAAAAAATCACACCACTATGAAAAAACTTTCAATATTGATGATAATATAATTTTAGTTGCTCTAAGCTGATTTCTTCGCAAAAGTTTTAATTGGTCTGTTATAATGCTTAGTTTCGACTTTAGTTAGAATCAGAAATTACTTTAAGCTCATAATGGAACTTATCCATTTTTTCTCGGCCTTTAAAGGTAATTGTAATGGGTGGTCCAGCAGGAGTAAGGTAGTAGCCAATCAAATCATCATCACCTAAATAGTTATTAAGCTGATTATAATCTGAAGAATTAGCTATTATCTCTTTGTAGTTAGCTTGAATGGTTTTTAATAATTTGTCGGTAGCATTGTCGGAGTCTAGTTCCAATAAAAAGAAATAGAGTGGTTGAGATGTGCTTATGAAAGGAAATGAATAAGATAAGGTAGTGCCTCTATGCTCTGTGTCTATAGTGAAGTTAGAATGTGCGATTAACTTTAGCGTTCCATTTTTTTGTTTGCAGAAAATGGCCAAAAGCAACTCATCGTTATGAGTAGAAAATGGGCTCATGTCCTCAGAAAGGTCGTACCCTATTACTTCAACAACAAAATGATTAATTGAGGAGGTAGCCGTGTGTGAGGTGGCTTTTTGTTGCGTAGATTGCCTTGTGGTTTTGCAACCTGCGGCAATAATAATTACAACGGTGAGTATTAAAATAAAGCGCATAAAAAAAGGCTTGGTGTGCCCAAGCCTTAATATTTTTTTAGGTAAGCATACCACCATCAACCTGAATAACTTGGCCTGTGATGTACGCAGACATGTCTGATGCTAAGAAGATACAAGCATCTGCTACGTCATCAGGGCTGCCACCTCTTTTTAAAGGAATGGCATCTCTCCAGCTTTGAACGGTTTTCTCGTCAAGCTTATCTGTCATTTCTGTTTCTATAAACCCTGGGGCAATAGCATTAGATCTAACACCTCTAGAGCCTAACTCTAAAGCTACAGACTTAGTGAAACCAATAATACCTGCTTTTGATGCAGAGTAATTAGTTTGACCAGCATTACCTTTTAGGCCCACTACAGAAGTCATGTTGATGATAGAACCACTTCTTTGCTTCATCATGGTTTTAGTAGCTGCTTTTACCGTGTTAAAGCAAGACTTAAGGTTAATATTGATTACAGAATCCCAGTCAGATTCGTTAATTCTTAGTAAGAGATTGTCTTTAGTAATACCTGCGTTATTTACTAATACATCTAAAGAACCAAATTCCGCCACTACGTCATTAATTAACTGTTCTGCAGCTGCAAAATCAGAAGCATCAGACCTGTAACCTTTAGCTTTTATACCTTTTTCAGATAACTCTTTTTCTAAAGCTTCACCTTTTTCAACACTCGAAAGGTAAGTAAAAGCAATGTTAGCTCCTTGCTCAGCAAATTTTAAAGCAATAGATCTGCCAATACCTTTAGAAGCTCCCGTTACTAAAGCGGTTTTCCCTTCTAATAATTTCATTTGATATATTGTTTATTTAATTGATTTTTTAGAATAAGTGCAAAACTAATGATATACATGGTATTCTCTGATCTTTTTTACTTAAATCAGAGACTGAGTGTGTGACTCCAAAATAAATATTGTAATGGGAAAATACCTTAAAATAGGGTATATTAAACATATATCTCTATTTTCGGTTTAGTTTTTGCACGTATATGGGTATGAATGACATTATAAAAAAAGTACTGTTTTTAGAAGACGATGAGTTTACTCGTAATATAGTTACAGCTCAACTTAATAAAGCCAAGCTGGAGGTAACACCTATTGGTGATTTGCAGGCACTTGAGCAGGCTGATTATGATACTTTTGATATACTATTAACAGATTTAAACATAGATGGAGTAGATGTAACTCCTGCCTTTAGCCGCATAAAGGAAAATGCAGGATTGCCGGTGGTGGTGCTTAGTCAGTCAGTAGTTGATGGTGGAGTTGCTGACTTGTATCTTACCAAGCCGCTAAACCAGCAGAAGATCAATAAATTGCTTAACCTGCTTTCTGGGGAAGTGGAGGTAGACATTAGCCAAGTGGAAAATTTTGCCTGTGGCGATGAAGGTCTGTTGAAAACGTATGTGATAGAGTTTGTTGAAAACTACGAAGTAGAACTGCACAAGCTTAATCAGTTGATGTTAGAAGAAAACTTAAAAGCTATTGCAGATAAAGCACACAAGATGCTTTCTTCTACCCATTATTATAAATACAACCCTGTGGTAAGCACCTTGGCTTCACTCGAGATTAATGCCGCAGATAGTGATGTGGCTACTGTAAAACAGCAAGTAGCTCAATTGAATACAGCATCTCAAGATTTTATAAGTACTTTAAAAGCTAAAGTATCAACTGGAAAAGGTTAACCTTCCAGATGATACTTTCTCATTTTATTGTATAAAGTAGAACGATCGATTTTTAATATCCGGGCCGCTTTTGACTTATTATATTTTACCTCTATCAGAGTCTGTTCTATAAGCCTTTTTTCACTTTCGTAAGCTAATTGTTTTAAGTCTTTAGCTTCTTCTTCTATTTTCTCTTGGGTAACTGCCGGTGCAGGATCTGCCATAACTTCTGGTAAATTAGCAGTACTCAGTAAGTTGGTGGTTTCTAATAATACAGATCTTCTAATTACATTTTTTAGCTCTCTTAAATTACCTGGCCAGCTATAGTATAAAAACATATCTTCAGCTTCTTTAGAAAAGCCTTCTATATTTCTTTCTAGCTCCTGATTAGCAGTTTGTAAGAAATAATTCGCATAAACCATTATATCTGATTTACGCTCTCTTAGTGGTGGTAGCTGTATTTTAAATTCGTTGATTCGATGGTACAAATCCTCTCTGAATTTATTTTCGCTTGCGGCCTGAGCTAACTCTTCGTTGGTGGCAGCTATTAGTCTTACGTCTACATCTATATCTTTAGTGCCTCCTAGCTTTCTTACTTTTCTTTCTTGGAGTACGCGCAATAGCTTTATTTGTACCTCATAAGAAAGGTTGCCTATTTCATCTAAAAACAATGTGCCTCCGTTGGCTATTTTAAACTGACCATCTTTATCATTAACGGCACCAGTAAAGGCTCCTTTAACGTGACCAAAAAGCTCGCTGGCAGCTAAGTTCTCCGATAGGGCACCACAGTCTATAGATACAAAAGGTTTGTCGTGCCGTTTACTTTTTTGGTGTATCAGTTTGGCAATATATTCTTTACCAGTACCACTTTCACCCAATATTAATACCGACATATCTGTAGCAGCCACTAAGTCAACGTGTTGAAGTATTTGATTAAATACTTCACTTTGACCAGAAACAAATTCAAATTCTGACCTACTGGCAGAGCCGCTTTTTTCATTGCTGTTTTCCTTTGGCTTTGTTAGCGCCTTGCTAATTATATTTAAAAGCTCATCAGGGTTAATGGGTTTTGCTATGTATTCAAATGCCCCCATTTTGATGGCTTTAACAGCAGTTTTGATTTGGGCGTAGCTAGTCATGATAATTACAGCTCCTTTAAAATCATATTTTTTGATTTCTCTTAGGAGCTCTAACCCGTCCATATCTGGCATTTTTAAGTCAGACAGGACTATATCATATTCGTTAGCATTTATTTTTTTTAATGCAGATAGTGCATCCCCCACCTTATCACATTCATATTCCTTTTTCACCAAAAACCCCTCTAACATAGACGCGAAAGAGGAGTCATCTTCAACTATTAATATTTTCGCCATTCTGATTTTCTATCGGTATATATGTCTCTAACAAATAAGAGCTTAAATTTCCCGCATAATTATAAAAAAATAAAGACCCGTTTGATAAAACGGGCCTCTGTGAAGTTAAAGAAATTCTATTTACTATGAATGAATTTTTAATCTTCTATTGTTTTTCCATTCTGATCGTAAACTTCAATTTCTTTTTCTTGATCTGAATTTTGGAAGTGTACTTCGTACTCTATCTGAGCGGTTTGGGTATTAGTCATTTCACCGTCAGAATAGGTTATTTTGTAAGCTTTAGCTACATTCCACTTAGAAAACTCACCACTAGTGATGGCTTGTTTTACTGCAGCTGGTAACTCAGATTGGCTTATTTCTTTCTTCTTAGGATCAACTTTTACGGTGATCTCTTCATTTGATATTTTATTGATATCGGTGGCATTTGACTGTACTGATACGCCTACAGTTAATAATAATGCAAATGCTCCGGCTAATATTTTATTAAGTTTCATAGTCAATTCTTATTTATGGTTATAAGCTTATTGCTTAGTAATTTATTCGTATTACATATAGTGGAAGAACTATGCCAATAACTCGTGTATTTATGTAAGTTACTGTAAATCAGTTGTTTGGATTCATTGTTTGCGCGGAGAATACCTAGCGTTGTAGGATTATACAACAAGGTGTTGTGTAAATGTCACATACTACGGATATCGTAGTATTTATAACCAACAAAAAAAGCCCTGCCTTTCGGCAGAGCTTTCCCAGTTAAAGAATTTAATTTAACTACGAATGAATAAATTAATTCGATTATTGTTCTTTGCCCATTTTGTCATAAGTGGCTACTGCTTCTTGTTGTTGGTCATTCATAAAATGAATTTCGTAAGTTTCCTGCCCATCTTCGGCAGTCACTTTATAGGCTTTTGATACTTTAAATTGAGCATAGTCGCCACTAGTGATTGCTTTTTTAACTGCAGCAGGAAGGTCAGATGCACTAACTTCAGTTTTAGAAGGGTCTACTTTTACTGTAGTTTCTCTTTCAGAATCGGTAAGTGTGGTAGCATTAGATTGTACAGCTACTCCTGCAGTTAATAATAATGCAAATGCTCCGGCTAATATTTTATTAAGTTTCATATGTAATTCAATTTTTTAGTTCTTGTTAAAGTATTTCTGATAAGTATATTGAGATAACTGTGCCAGAACATTAAATGTGCTTTAATTGCTTTTAATGCATGATTTTTTTTGCCGATTGGCTGTTTTTTGTAGGATTGTGCAACAGGTTGGTGATGAAAATTTTAGGCATATAGAATCTGTGATTGGGCACAAAAAAAGGCCCCGCCATTACAGCAGGGCCCAGACATCTATTAAGCTAAGCTTATCATCTAGTGTTTGTTATTTTTATACTTCCTTACCCATCTTGTCGAAGGTGACTACTCCCTCTTGCTGTTGGTCATTAGTGAAATGTATTTCATAAGTTTCATTACCATCAGCAGTAGTTACTTTAAATGCTTTTTGTACTTTGTACTGAGCATAGTCACCACTTGTTACTGCCTTTTTTACTGCAGCAGGTAAATCAGTGGCGCTAATTTCTGTTTTAGTAGGGTCTACCGTTACGGTAATTTCTCTTTCCGAATTAGTAAGTGTAGTTGCGTTAGATTGTACAGCTACTCCTGCAGTTAATAATAATGCAAATGCTCCGGCTAATATTCTATTAAGTTTCATATCTAAATCAGTTTTAAATCTTCTTAAAGTATTTCTTATTTTGATAAGTATATTGAGATAACTGTGCCAAGGTATAATATTTTGTTTTATGGCGTTAATTGAGGGTTTTTAACTTGGAATGATGCATTTTTTGTAGCAATGTACTACAGGTTGGTGTTGAAGAATTAGTCATATATGCCAGAGTTATAAAAAAAGCTCCACTGGAGAGAGGAGCTTTAGTAGGGTTGAATTATGCTTAGATTAGCTATAATTCTCTGCCTTCTTTATCAAATATTACAATATCGGCCTGTTGCTGATATTCGTTTACAAAATGTACTTCATATTGAGTTTCATCTTCATCAGCATTTATTTCATATGCCGACTCTACAGTAAATTCAGTGTAGTCACCTGAGCTTATGGCTGATTTTACTGCAGAAGGTAAATCTGTAGTACTTATCTCTGTTTTAGTAGGTTCTATATTTATGGTTATTTCACTAGTGGTTATAGGTGCTTTTTCAGATGCCTGAGAGCTTACTGATATGCCGGCAGTTAACAAAACTGCTAATGCTCCTGCCAATATTTTATTTACAAATTTCATAGTCAATTTTTATTTACAATTACCAATTCATTTATAATTTCTAGGGGAGATAACTGTGCCAAAATCGCAGATTGCCAGAAAGGGCTTATGTTCTGATTGTAATGGTAGCAATCGAGAACTTATCCAACAGGTTGTTGAGGATTTTGCATCTCGCCTCTTTTGTAAAAGAAAAAGCCCCGCCAAATTTGGCAGGGCTTTATCCAGTTAAAGAATCTATTTACTAGAAATTGATAGTGCTATAATTATTAATTCATCGATTTTCCACTCTCGTCATATACCGCTACCTCTTGGTCTTGGTTAGCATTTTGAAAGTGAACTTCGTATTGTACCTCTGCTTCTTTATCTGAATTCATAGCTTCATCAGGCATTACTTTATATGCCTTAGCTATGCTCCATTTAGCGTAGTCTCCATTTACAATGGCTTGTTTTACTGCAGCAGGAAGGTCAGAGGCGCTGATTTCCGTTTTCTTAGGGTCAACTTTTACTGTTATCTCTTCATTTGATTTATTGATATCGGTCGCATTTGATTGTACTGATACACCTACGGTTAATAATAATGCAAATGCTCCGGCTAATATTCTATTAAGTTTCATAGTCAATTCTTATTTATGGGTTATTATCTTAATCTTCTTTTGCATAGTATAATGAGATAACTATGCCAGAACTAAGGAGATAATAAAAAGTGTGTTTAAGGGGTTTAGAGGCTGATTTTGCGGTGTGGGGTGGCGGGTTGCTGTTGTTTTATCCAACAGTTTGTTGTGTAAAATACAAACCTGGTTATATCTAAGTACGTACTATTTCAGGGAGATAACCGGCCAAATTTTTTTCTAAGGCCTTTTCGATTAAATTTGCAGTCCTGCAATACAACGATGAATATAAACATATAGCTTATGTCAAAAAAATATGATCTTTTAGTACTAGGGAGTGGTCCCGGTGGTTATGTAGCTGCGATCAGAGCATCTCAGTTAGGATTAAAAGTGGGTGTGATAGAAAAAGAGGCGTTAGGTGGAATTTGTCTTAATTGGGGATGTATACCTACTAAGGCTTTGTTAAAAAGCGCTAACGTATTTGAATATATTTCTCATTCTGAAGATTACGGAATTACAGTGAAGGATGCTAAGGCTGATTTACCTGCAATGGTAAAAAGAAGCCGTGGTGTAGCTGAAGGCATGAGCAAAGGTATTCAGTTCTTATTTAAGAAGAATAAAATTGATGCTATCATGGGCTTTGGTAAACTGAAGCCAGGTAAAAAGATAGATGTAACTGCTGAAGATGGCAAGGTAGAAACTTATTCTGCTGACCATATTATAGTAGCTACAGGAGGTAGATCAAGAGAGCTGCCGAATTTGCCAATTGATAATGAAAAAATCATTGGTTATAGAAAAGCATTAGTATTAGATAAAACTCCTGAGAAAATGGTAGTTGTTGGGTCTGGTGCTATAGGGGTTGAGTTTGCCTATTTCTATAACTCTATTGGGGTAGATGTAACTATTGTTGAGTTCATGCCTCGTATTGTACCTGTAGAAGATGAAGAAATTTCTAAAGCATTAGAAAGAAACTTCAAAAAGGCAGGTATTAAAATTATGACTAACGCTGAAGTAACTAATGTAGATACTAAAGGTAAAGGTTGTAAGGCCACAGTTAAAACTAAGAAGGGCGAAGAGACTTTAGAATGTGATGTAGTACTTTCTGCAGTAGGTATTAGCACTAACTTAGAGGGTATTGGCTTAGAAGATATCGGTGTAGCAACTGATAAAGGTAAAATCTTAGTGGATGATTACTACAAAACTAATATCCCTGGTGTTTATGCTATAGGTGACATCGTTCATGGACCAGCATTAGCTCACGTAGCTTCAGCAGAAGGAATTATCTGTGTAGAGAAAATCGCAGGCGAGAATCCTCAGCCATTAGATTATGGTAACATACCAGGTTGTACTTACTGTAGTCCAGAAGTGGCTTCTGTAGGTTACACAGAAGCTAAGGCTAAAGAAGCAGGTTATGATATTAAAGTGGGTAAATTCCCATTCTCAGCTTCAGGTAAAGCTAGTGCGGCAGGTGCTAAAGATGGATTTGTAAAATTGATCTTTGATGCTAAATATGGTGAGTTATTAGGTGCTCATATGATTGGCGCTAACGTAACTGAAATGATTGCCGAAATAGTGACTGCAAGAAAGCTAGAGACTACAGGTCATGAAATTATAAAAGCGGTTCACCCACACCCTACTATGTCAGAGGCTGTGATGGAAGCTGCTGCTGCTGCTTATGATGAGGTTATCCATATCTAAGTAAGCAAATGACTTATCCTGAATAAGCGTTTTAGTTTGTACAGGGAAAAATAGAAAAAAGCACTGCCTAATTTAGCAGTGCTTTTTTTGTAAGGTCTGATGATAAACTCCTTTAATAAAGCATCTTGGACTAGTGTCGAGTTGTAGCCTGCGCCCTTGCTGGGCTATTATATTATCTAAACTTCAACCCGAGATGCATATGCAGCGTGGAGTGAGATAATTTTCCTGTTAATGAGTTGGTTAATTTGATTGTTACCAATAAGGTTTGGGATTTTTCCCCAACTCAATTCATTGATATTCATGTCTTTGACATATTTATTTTTTATGTTGTTATTTAATCATAAATTAGACTGAATGTCTCCACTACGGCACGGCCATATTGATCAAAAGGAATTAGCGTTGCTCTTAAAAAAGAGAGATAAAAATGCTTTAAGTTATCTTTATGATCATTATTCTTCTGCTATTTACGGTATTGTATTTCGCGTAGTAAATGATGAGAAAATAGCTGAAGAGGTTACACAAGATGCATTTATGAAATTCTGGGAGAAGATAAAGTCTTATGATGAAACCAAAGGCAGGCTATTTACTTGGATGCTTAACATAAGTCGAAATCTGGCTATAGATAAGCTTCGCTCGAAGGAAATTAAAAGAACTCAGAAAACTGATGAGCTGGATCGCAACGTATATAACATCGAGAATGATAACCTGATTTATCAAAGTATAGATGGTATAGGTATAGCTGCCGTTTTATCTAAATTGAGAGATGAAGAAAGGCTTATTGTTGAATACATTTACTTTAAGGGATATACGCAATCTGAAGTGGCAGCAGAGGCTGATATACCTTTGGGTACTGTAAAAACACGTTTGCGAATGGCGTTAATTAATTTAAGAAAGGAGTTGGGGGTAGCGTGAATATTCAGGAATATATATCGTCAGGTGTGTTAGAGGCTTATGTGCTTGGTGATTTGCCATTGGACCAGAAGAATGAGGTAGAGGCATATGCTAAGCAGTATTCGGAAATTCAAGAGGAGATTGAGAAAATAGAACTCACCTTAGAAGCCGTAGCTTTTGAAACAGCTATTGCACCTCCATCAACATTAAAAGCTTCTTTTTTAGAAAGAATCGAGGCCTTAGAAGAGGAGGAGGAAACTAAGGTAGTGGATATGCCACCGTCAGCACTTGCTGATGATACAATTAGACCTATTCAGTCGGGCAATTCAGGTTTTTATAAATATGTAGCTGCAGCTTCAGTGGTGATAGCACTTGGTGCATCTTACTTGGCTTTCAATTATTATAGTAAGTGGAAGGAGACTGAAGGAGAGCTTGTGACTCTTATTGCTCAAAATGAAAGAGTAGCTCAGGATTATAATCAGGTAAATCAGAAATTAGAATCTATAGAACAAGATTTTAACGTTTTGAATGATGCCAGTTTTACGCGAGTGGCTATGAATGGTACAGATAATAACCCAAGAGGCTTAGCATATATCTATTGGAATGCCAGTAGTGAAGATGTATATCTGAGTATTCAAAGTTTAAAAGCACTTAGTCAAGAAAAGCAATATCAGCTTTGGGCTATTATTGATGGCGCTCCTGTAGATGCCGGAGTCTTTGATGCTTCAGGTAAACAGCAGCTCATCAAAATGAAAAACATTGGAAATGCAGCTGCTTTTGCAGTTACCATAGAGCCTAAAGGAGGAAGTGTTAACCCTTCTCTCGAAACCATGCAAGTGGTGGGTAACGTAGAGAAGAGTTAATTAAAGTCTTATAATCTAAAGTTTATTTAATTTTCCGTTTTGGCTTTTGTTAAAAACTTTAACAAACCGGCTAATGATATTTACCGTATTTTTGGTTTCTAGCAAAATGTTAAAGAAAAGTGTGCTGGTGCGTTTGCTGTCCCCTTTTTTGCGCACTTCTTTAATTTGTAGCTCCATAAGGTTTAAAATGTTATCTAATAAGTTTCTTTTTACAGTAATCAGTTCACTCATTTTTTGACTATCACTGTGCTGTAGCACTGTCAAGGCTTTGTTTACAAATAGCTCAAAGTCTTCAATGAGACTTTCCAATCCCTTTACTTGCTTCTTTTTAAAAGAAGTGTGCATGTTTTTGACATGGTCTAAGCTTTGGTCAATAATGCTGTAGATTGTATCGTTCAGGTCTTGCTCTAAGTCATAAATGCTTAAGTAAATTTTACTAGCGGTGCCTTCATCTTCATCCATGCGGTTAATGAATTTAATGAGGTTTGACTTAAATTTTTCACTCTTTTCCTTAAGCTCTTCTAGGTCTTTTAACGAATGCTTTAATGGTTTTTTCTTTTCTTTTAATAGCCCATTGAGCGAGTTGATATAAGCATTTTTAATCAGGTTAAGATTCTCCCTTGTTCGGTTGTTGATTTCTATTAATGCTTTGTCTACAGGTATTAATGTGGCCTGAGCCATCAATTTTTCGGCAAGTGTTTTTTTCCTTTCCTTGGCTCTGTGGTAGGTGAAGCTTCTGTAAATGGTAATACCGGCAATCACCACTATAATGGCTACCATAGATAACCCAAATTGGAAGATAATAGCCGCAAAAATGCTGGAAATGATGAACGCAATAATGGCTGTACTGAACCAGCCTAAAATAACATTGATAACCCCTGAAACGCGATAAACAGCACTGTCTCGTCCCCATGCTCTATCTGAGAGTGACGAGCCCATGGCCACCATAAACGAAACATAAGTGGTAGAAAGGGGGAGTTTTAAAGAAGTAGCAAAGGCTATTAAAATACTGGCTACGGTAAGGTTAACAGAGGCTCTAACAAGATCAAAGGCGGGAGCATCATCTTCGCTAAGTGTTACATCATTTTTAAAGTTTTGCTCTAGTTGTACCAACATTCTTTTAGGTACAACAGCTAACAAACCCCTGCCTATGCCTCTTGCTCCTTGCACTAAACCTCTCGAAACTGCGTTGGCTTTAAATCTTTCTAAACCCGCATCTTGTCTGCCTAAGTTTACTTCTGTTTCTGTTACTGATTTTGCTTTTTTTGAGAACCATAAGGTTAAAACCATTACGGTGCCGGCTAATAATAATAGGTAGGTTTCTGTTTTTACTGGCTTGCTTAGCGAAGTCATATAAAGCTGATCGGGAGCTAAGCCAGAAGCGGTCCATTCTTTAAATGATTCTAAACTGGCTATAGGTACACCAATAAAGTTTACGAGGTCATTTCCTGCAAAGGCCATGGCCAGCGCAAATGTTCCAAATAGCACTACAATTTTTAAAATATTGATTTTGAATATTTCATAAAGCAAGTAGAATATTACCGACCAGGCTATGAAAGCGCATAATGCTAGCAATAAGCTATGGTTTTCAAACCATACTACACTTGCGTCAGACATGAAAGAGCTGCCCTTAACTCCTTTTATAATAAGAAAGTAACTGAGTGCAGTCAGTGCCAGACCTGCCCAGATTACTCCTACTGATTTCATCCTTTTTAAATATTGGAAGGTGAACAGCACACGGCTGATGTACTGTACTATAATACCTACTGTAAATGCTATGGCTACCGACAAAAAAATACTGCTTACTATCGTAAGGGCATTTTCTGAGTTGATGTAATGACTCAATACACTCATGCCAGTGTCTTCTTTTAAAGTTTTGAGTAAAGCCACGGCAAAGGCTGCTCCTAGTAACTCAAACACAATAGACACAGTGGTAGAAGTAGGCAGAGCCAAGGTGTTGAAGAGGTCTAGTAAAATGATGTCGGTGAGCATTACTGCCAGAAATATGACCATTACATCAGCAAACAAAAAGTTATCTGGGAAGAAAATGCCACTACGAGCTACTTCCATAATGCCGGATGAAAATGTAGCACCTAGTAATATTCCCGCACTCGCTACTAGCATGATCACTTTTCGTGGAGCCACCTTAGAGCCGATGGCTGAATTTAAAAAGTTTACTGCATCGTTACTTACACCTACTACTAAGTCGGTGATAGCGAGTGCAAAAAGTAATATAATTAATATGAGATAAATCTGTTCCACTATTGTCAGTACGTTAATATTTGTGGCTAATTAACAAAATAGAATAGGTATTGTATGCCACTATTGAAAGCTTAACAATTAATTAACCCGATGGGTATTCTTTTTGTGAAAATATTAAGTCTTAAAATCTAACCGCCTTTATCTATACGTACATATGCTAGTTACATTGCATAAAAGGAGAATGATTACCAGACCTAGGTGAAGTTGATTGAATGGTTGGAGGGAAGGTAATTATTGTACGTTATGGTTTTAAGCCTCGGGGTGGTTGCCGAGGCTTTTATTTTATTGCTTGGTTGATTTTGCTGCTTATTTTTTCTGCCTGGCTTACAATAGCGAAATGCCCTGCATTAGTTATAACTTGGAAATAGGTGCGAGGAGCTGCAATAATTCTGTCTTTGCTGCCATGGAGTTGGAGTAGGTTGTTAGGTTGCCTGTCATTTTGCCATTGAGAAATGGCTAAAACAGCCCATTTTATGAATTTTTTATCGGTATTATCAATAATCGAAATGAGCTGTTTTTGATGATGAGGTGCGGTAACTCCAAATGCCCAAAATGAAATTTGTTTTGGTAAGATCAGTAGTGGTGAAGGTAGCAATTGGAAAATAGCTTTGAATGCATGGTTTCTGATTAGATAAGGGAGGTTTTTAGAAGTGTAGGTAGAAGATATTAATATTAGCTTTTTAGGCCTGATAATTTTGCTTATTTCGGTTGCTAACATTCCTCCAAATGAAACACCCATTAAAATGAATGGCTTAGAGCTATCTATCTGTTTGGCCATTCTAATTGCATATTGGCGTAGGCCTTCTTTATGCAAGGGAGATATCCAATCTAATACATTAATGGAACATTTTAATGAGAGATTTTCAACGACTGAATCGTCAGCGCCCAGTCCAGGGATAGCGTAGATCGTCATGGTGTAAATATACACCTGCCTTGGCAGGTGTATATTTAATTAATGCTAAAATTTATAACTCAGGCTAGCCTTGAGTAAAAATGGGCTACCTGGGGTGAAGTGAATTTCTGAAACGGGAGCAGCTTCGTTGTAAAGTCTGCTTTCTGTCTCAAATTGCGCTTCTTTCCATTCGGTATCTAGCAAGTTGACCACAGATAATCCTATCTCATACTTGGGTTGAGTGTAATTAAGCACTGCATCAAGTATAAAATACCCATCTGCTGTTACACTGTTGTCTTCATTGGCAGGTCGGTCATCTAAAAAGCGGTATCTTAAGCTACCGTTAATGCCATTTTTGAAGTTAAAAGATAAGCCGCCAATGCTGGTAAAAGTAGGCGCTAATGGTATGTGGTCCTCTCCATCTTCTGCTTCTTTAGACTTGGGGTCTGTTAAATTCACATCTATGTCAGCATAAAGCCACTTTAAAAGCTGATACCTCACTGATAGATCTACTCCTTTTCTTTGAGTTTTTCCGCTAGGCTCTACAATGGCTTCATCTCCCACATACACAAATTCTTGATCTAAATCTAGAATCCACACGGCAGCATTTACAAGCATGTTAGGCGTGGGTTTGAATACCGCACCAATATCAGTGCCGTATGCTCTAGGCAAAATATCATTACCTTTTTCAGCTACTACTACTCTGGTATCGTTAGAGTGGAAGCCCATACCAGCCTTAATAAATAAACTGGTGTTTTTAGTAAGTTGATAGTTCAATCCTGCCTTAGGAGATAGGGCTCCTTTGGTTTCTGCTTGTCTAGAGTATAAAGAGTCTAGTGCATCTACATAATTAAATATGAAGTAATCGTACCGTAGACCTAGGTTAACATTTAGCTTTTTGCTAATATTCAATTTCTCACGTATGTAACCATACATATTTGTTTGGTCAATATCCCCTCGAGATAAATCATTGATAATGGTTTTTCTGTTTTTTGTGTGAGATAAATGAATATCATTAACATCATCATACCTGAAACCACCGCCTACTTCTGTAAATAGTGGTTTATTGCCAAGTTTTCCATCGTTATTAAACGTGGCCTTATATCCGTATATAGACCTGTTTTCTCCTTGTGTTATTTGGTCGCCATTCACTGGGTCGTTGAGGAAAAAGGTAAAGTTAGATACGAGGTTGAAATCATATTTAGAGAAAAATGCCTGATGCTTAAAAGTAGTATGCTCATCTAGCTGTTTTAAGTATTCAATATTGACATTTGTTCTGCTGGTTTCACCACCTTCAGTATCATCAATAGCTCCAAACCTAGAAATCATTCCACTTTCTACAGCTCGCTCTGGTATTTGCCCCGAAGCATCCCATTTGCTATTGAAGTTAGAGAACGTGATTCTAAATAAAGCATCATCATTGAGGTATTTGCTGTATTTCCCCATCACATTGAACCTTGAGAAATTTTGGCTGCTTTTAAAATAACCGTCTGTTAGGTAAAATTCTGAAGCCAAATACATGCTTTCTTTATTCTTGTTTTCCTCATTGTTGAGTAAGTTAAGCATGGCTACACCACGCTTGGTGCCATACTGACCTCCTTCAAGCTTAATTAAATTATTGCTTAATGAGTTTTTAGTATGAAATGCTGCATAACCTGCTGTGCTAAAATCTCCATGGTCGCTGTAGTATGGTCCTTTATTAAAATCTACTTTTTCTAAAGTTTCTGGTATTACATAATGTAGGTCAGAGTAACCCTGTCCATGTGCATGACTTACCATATTTACAGGTATTCCGTCTACGCTTATGTCTATGTCAGTACCATGGTCTATATCGAAACCACGAAGAAAAATTTGCTCTGCTTTACCACCTCCAGCATGCTGCGCAATAAACAGCCCAGGTATAATTCGTAAGATATCCTGACTGTTTTCTGTAGGCCTTAGTTTAATATCTACTGAAGAAATGCTGTTAATGCTCTTAGCTTCTTCGGTGGATATGACCACATCCGATAATTCTACGCTACTAGGGGTAAGGTAAAAGTTGAGGTTTTTTATATCCTGATCTACTGTAATGGTTTTGCTAACTTTTTCATAGCCGATAAAAGATGCTTCAACCGTATAGGTGCCGCCAGTTATAGCTATAGAATAATTGCCCAATACATCAGTGGCAGCTCCTTTAGTAGAGCTAATAGTGATGTTAGCTCCAGGCAAAGGGGAGCCGCTCTTTTCATATACATGGCCACGAATGGTATAGTTTGCTTGTGCCATTAAGTTTTGGCATAGCAAAGCCATGATCAATGAAAGGAATATTTGAAAATTTCTCATTGATTAAAATTTGACGCGTAATAAGCCATTAAGCGTGGTATTACGCTATTAAAAAAATAATTTCATTTATATGGTGGTAATGAGAAACCGGATGGGAGGAGGAGTAGGTGGTTCTGGCCAGCGATAAAATGCTAGATCCATGTTACGAATTGGAATCATCGATTCTATAGTTTTTCTAAATAGAATGGATATACTTTTATTACTAATGAACTCTATTAGGCAAGTAACCTTAAACGGATTAGTGTGTGGGTTATTCGTTTCTTTATCTTCAACTTCTTTTAACGTTTCAAAGGCTGATGCATGATCTTCTATATGGTGATGATGGTGTGCATGTACTTCATGGTGATGCCAAAAATTTGGCATGTGGTGTGAAATATCGTGCACGAGCGTACCAATTCCATATCCCATAAAAATGGAGAAATATATACT
Organism: Fulvivirga sp. AWR4_260; assembly: GCF_056158185.1. Lineage (NCBI taxonomy): Bacteria > Pseudomonadati > Bacteroidota > Cytophagia > Cytophagales > Fulvivirgaceae > Fulvivirga > Fulvivirga sp. AWR4_260. The sequence continues at coordinate 665,655 of NZ_JBSWSU010000001.1, read as the reverse complement.
GATTAAAAATATGGTAGCTGCTTGCTTCAAAGGCCGAAATAAACCGCAAACTTAATGGGATAAAATAAAATCTACCACAAAAATTATTGGAAAGGGAAATCGTAGCCCTATTCATATAGCGTATTAATAAAGGCTTTGATAGAAGTGGTTTGTAACTGTTTATCTGTCAGGTGAATGTATAGGATTTATTATTCTTTCATTTTTGTCAGTTAATACTAAAGGCTTTATTCATATCTTACATATATTCCACTATGGTTATAAATTTTAATATATTTACCTGAAGGCAATTTTTTTATCGATGAAGCAAACAATCTATTTATTTTTAGTTTTTTCTATTCTCCTTTTCAGGGTAGGGCTGGCTCAAGAGCAGCCATCTTTAGATGATGTTTATCAAAAGGCCAATGCAAAGTTGGCTCAGCAGGATTATCGAGGTGCTATATTGGATTATTCTCAACTGATAAACTCCAAGTTTAGTAATAATGAGGTGTACGTTAAAAGAGGTGTAGCCTATTTTAACCAAAAGGAGTATGATAAAGCCTTAGCTGACTTTGATGATGCGGTGAAGGCCAGAGTAAATACAGCCGAATTATATAGTTACCGAGGACTAGCAAAATATGAATTGAAAGATTATCAGAGCAGTGCCGGAGATTTGGAGAAGGCAGTTTCTTTAGGTTATAAAGATGCAGAAGGACTCTACAGCTTGGGTAATGCTAAGTTTAGAATTGATAGCTACCAAGATGCTATAAAATATTATGAGCAAGCCGAAGCGGCAGGTTATAAAGAGGCGGTGATGTTTAATAATAGAGGTAAGGCCAGGTCAATGTTGAAAGATTATAAGGCTGCTATGGCTGATTATTCTAAAGCGTTGTCGGCAGATGCCAGTTATGAAAAAGCCTTAGAAAATAGGGCTGAAGCCGCTTATGAGCTTAAGGACTGGAAGCAGGTTGCGGCCGATTATGATGCCCTGATAAAGGCAGGGAAGGTAGACGCTGAAAACTATGCAAGAAAAGGTGTGGCACTGTATGAAACTGGTAACAAGAAAGAAGCACAAGGAGCTCTTGAAAGTGCTTTGCAAAGGGGAAGTAAGCTGCCGATAGTTCCTTATTATTTAGGTCTTACATACTTTGACGATGAAGAATATAAAAAAGCCGCTATTTATTTAGATCAGGCTCAAATAGCAGATAATGCTAACAAAGGGATAGCTCCTAAACTTGGGCAGGCATATTTTTTCACTAAAAACTACTCTGGAGCTATTACTGCATTAACTGACGCGATTAATAAAGGAAGTAATCAGCCAGAAAATTACCTGTACAGGGGCTTGTCTAGGTACGAAATGAAGAAGGAAGACGAGGCCTTATCTGACTTGCAATTGGCAATAGAGAAAGGGGCTACAAATTATGATGCATTTTATGACTTGGCTAATCTGCAATTTAAAAAACAAGAGTACCAATTGGCCGAGACTAACTATACCAAGGCTTTAGGTCTAAATGCCGATGATGCTGTTGTTTTTAATAACAGGGGAAAGGCAAGGTTTAACTTGTCTAAATTCAATGAGGCATTAGCGGATTATAATAAAGCTGTAGCACTAAAAGCAGATTATGAAAAAGCAATTGAGAATAGGGCTGCTGTTTATTATGAGTTAAAAAACTGGAAGAATGCCACCGCAGATTACACTTGGTTAAAAAATAATGGCGCTAAAGATGCAGCACTTTATCAAAACCTTGGTCTTGCAGAATATAACTTAGGAGAATATTCTGGAGCTGCTGAAGATTTAAAATCGGCTATACAGAGGGGGGCAGCTTCTGATGAACTAAGCCTGCCTTTGGGGATCTCGTATTACAAAGCTGGTGATGTGAATAATGCTATCATCTATTTAACACGTGCAGATGAGTCTGGTAAAGGCGATGTGCAGGTGTATGAAATTTTAGGTGAGGCTTACTATAATTCAGGGAATAAAACTAAGGCTGAATTATACCTTTCTAAAGCTATAGATGCAGGAAGTAAGAATAATAAACTGCTGGCTTACAGAGGTGAAATAAGATATAATGCAAGTAAGACAGATGCTGCTCTTGAAGATTTGAAAAAAGCCATGACAGCGGGTGCTATAGGTTACGAAGGCTATAGAATATTGGGAGATATTTATTTTACCAAAGCTGACTATACCAATGCAGTTGCTATGTATGACAAAGCATTAGGGATTAATGCTGAAGATGCTGTAGTGTTTAATAATAGAGGGAAAGCAAAGTTTTTACAAAAGCAATATCAGGCAGCCATACCAGATTTTGATAAAGCCATCAGCCTTAAGGCAGATTATGGTAAAGCATTTTTAAACAGAGGTATGTCCAAATATCAGTTGAAAAAATATGCTGAAGCGGTTAGTGATTTACAAAAAGCGGAACAACTGGGCTCTTCAGATAATGATGCCGTAGAAATGCTTGCCATTGCTAATTATAATCAAGGAAATAAAGAAGAGGCTAAAAAGTATTTGGTGAAGGCGGTGAATGGAGGCTCTAATAATGGTGAGGTTTATTTGTATAGTGGTTTTGTCTCTTTTGAAGACCAAGACTATAAACGTGCTGCTACATATTTAGATAAAGCCGAATCTTTAGGGCAAACTTCAAATGATATTTACGACAAAAGAGGTCAGGCTTATTATAAGTCAGATAATATGAGTAAAGCCATTACAGACTTAGAGAAAGCAAGTGCTGCGGGTAGCAAATCTGTTTTTACTTATGAAATGCTCGGAGATGCTTATTATCAAAAGAAAGATTATGACAAGGCGGTACTAGCTTTAGGTAAGGCTGCTTCATTAGGATCAAAAAATAAAGAGGTATTTTATGTATTAGGTAATGCCCAATTCAGACAGGAGAAATATAGTGAAGCCATTAATAGCTATAATCAGGCTATTACTTTTGGGGCAGTTGATGAGTTGGTATATAACAATAGAGGGAAAGCCAAATTTCTGTTAGGTGAAAATAGTGATGCTATAGCTGATTATAGCAAGGCCTTAGATATAAAGCCAGACTATAATGTGGCTCTTAAAAATAGGGGTGTGGCAGAATATAAAGCCGAAAATTATAATGCTGCTATTAAAGATTTAAATGTAATTGCAGCAGCAGGGGAGGCTGAGAAAGAGGAATATTTATACTTGGGTTTATCCAAGTTTAAGCAAAAGGATTATGAAGGTGCTATCAATGACCTTGAGCAGGCTCAATTAATTGGTTCTAAGGATAAAGAGCTTTACTATGGTTTAGGAAATGCATTTTATTATCAAAAGCAATATGCAAATGCCGTAACCCCGCTCACTCAGGCTATAGACCAAGGAATGGCCGATTTGCAGACTATTGAAAATAGAGGTAATACCTATTATGAATTAGGGAGTTATGACTTGGCTGTTAAGGATTTAGAGAAAGCCATGGCTATGGGGAGTACCAGTACAGATCTTAATCAAAAATTAGGGAATGCCTATTATGAAACCAACAATTTTAGCGGAGCTATTGAAGCGCTCAATAAAGCTCTGGCCAGTTCGCCTAACGATGGTAAAGCATATTTTTATAGAGGCAACTCTCAATTTAGGTTAAAAAATTATGATGCAGCTGTAGCAGATTATAATAAAGCCATTCAATCAGGTTATAAAGATGCTATCCTGTTTAATAATAAAGGTAAAGCTTTGGAGTTGCAAGGCAAAGAGCAGGACGCTGTAGATAGTTATTCTGAGGCTATATCGGAAAACATGAACTACGGAAGGGCTTACGAGAACAGAGGTAAGCTGTATTTTAAAATGAAAAACCATGAAAAAGCCATGCAGGACTTTTATAAGTTCGAAGAGCTTTCTGAAGGTGTGGATGGAGATGTAGCCTTAATGCTTGCCGAGTCTATCTATATGATGGGTAACTACAGAGAGGCATTAAGTTATTATAATGGTTTAATAGAAGCAGGTAGTAAAAGTGGTGAATTATTTCATCATAGAGGTAGATGCTTGCTGGAATTAGAGTTGTATGACGATGCACTAGAGGATTTAGAACAAGCCGTGAGAGCAGGGGAAAAAGGCCCTGAGGTGTTAATGGATAGATCAAGGGCTTATATTTATTTGGGTGAAAATAGAGCAGCACTAGCAGATTTAAATGCAGTACTAGAAGCTCAACCAGAAAATGCAGATGCTTATTATAACAGGGCATTTTTAAAAGAAGATGCAGAAGATTATGATGGTGCTGTTTCTGATTATAATAAAGTTATAGAACTCAACCCCGATGATGCTGCAGCACACTTTAACTTGGCTAATGCTAAAGTGTCTTCTGGCAATGTAGGAGGTGCGTTAGAAGCTGTAAATAAGGCAATTGAACTATCACCTGATAATGCCAATTATTACAAAGTAAAAGGTAATATTTTATATCAGATAGATGAAGAGGAAGAGGCATGTATCAGCTGGAAAAAAGCTGTAGAAATGGGAGATAAGAAGGCTGCTTATTTCGTTTCTCAATATTGTGATTAAGCAGGAAAATTGAGATAATTTTTCGTGAAATTTTAGTCTATTAACACTTACTTTATTGCGAGTAAAGGTATTAATAAGTGGAAGGAGGATTCCATAATGACTAAAATTTTCAGCTTATTATTATTTATTATCCCCGTACAATTATGGGGTAATATTATTACCGCAAAAGTGGTAAATGTTATTGATGGTAATACTATTGAAGTAGAGACTGTTGATGATGGTATAATTCAAATTTTGCTAAGTGAAGTAGATTGTCCTGAAATAGGACAGAACTTTGCTGAGGAAGCAAAAAAACTTACAGAAAGCCTTATTTTAAAAAAGAAGATTCATGTAGAGCTGGTGGGCAAAGATAGATGGGGTAATAAGTTGGCCGTAGTGCTTTTGAAAAATGGTACTAATTTAAACCATGAGCTTATAAAAGCAGGATTAGCTTGGGCTAATTTAAATACTTCAGAGCGGATGGCTCATATGCAGGCTGAAGCTCAAAGTGGCAAAAAAGGATTGTGGGTAGAACAAAACCCCGAGGCACCATGGGTGTATCGCAGAAAGCAAACCATGTTGAGACCAAAAGGCATGTAGTACAATAATTCTTTTATATTAGTAGTTATAAATATGAAAGAATTAATGTGTTGATATGAGATTTATATTGCTTTTGAGTTTAATGGTAGTTGGGCTGGTTTTTACATCGAACGCACAATCTAAAAAGAAGAATAAACAAAAAAATAAAACTGAAAATGTAAATAGAAGTAATTCTTTTGAACCTTTTTCTGCTGAAAAAATGCAGGAAACTAATAAGAAGGTGAGTAAAAGGAGAAAGAAAACTAAGACAAAAAGTTTTCGTTCGCTTTTTAACAAAAGAATGGAGGATAAAAAGCAAGAGTTTTATAATCGTTTAGAGGCTAACGCCAAGCGAGATAAAAAAATAGCCCGGAAAATGAAAAAACCACAATACTCAGATCCAATGTATTTTGGGCACAAAAAGAAACCCAAGAAAAGGAAACGTGGTAAACGCAAGTTCTGTAAAGAATGCGGCATAGTACATTAATAAAAAAGCCCTGTAATTTAATTACAGGGCTTTTTTATTAACTAATTTCTAGGAAGGTAGTTATTAAGGGATGGGTTGCGTTATTTTATGATTATGAAGAATTTAAATCGATTTATAGAACAAACCAACTTAAGGCCTACTTTGGTCGCTGACGATATAGATATTTTAGTAAAACAGGCTAAAGAACACCAGTTTGTGGGTATATGCGTCCCTCCTTTTTGGGTGAAAAGAGCTGCCAGAGAATTAGAAGAGGAGGATATTCAATTGGTAACGGTAGTGGGGTTTCCTTTGGGATATAATATGACAGAGGTTAAATTGACTGAAATAGAACTAGCCATGAAAGATGGTGCTGATGAAATTGATATGGTTTTGAATATATCAGCATTTAAATCAAACCTGCCATGGGCGAAAATTGACATTGCAAAATGTACTAATGCCGTACATCAAGAGTCTAAGCTGATAAAGGTAATCATCGAAACTGATTATTTGAGTAAGGAAGAGATTGTGATAGCGAGTAAAATGTGTGCCGATGCTGGTGTTGATTATGTGAAAACATCCACAGGTTTTGCTAATAGTGGAGCTCAGGTTGAAGACATTCAACTGATGCGTGACGTGTTACCGTCAAATGTAGGTCTAAAAGCTTCTGGTGGCATAAAAACATATGAACAGGCTTTAGCTTTAATCAATGCTGGGGCTGATCGTTTAGGTACATCTTCAGGTGTTGACATCATTAAACAATTATGAAAAAGCATATAAAAGTTAGTGTTAAGGGTAAGGTTCAAGGGGTTTATTATCGAGCTTCTACCAAAACTAAAGCTGTGGAGCTGGGGGTGAATGGCTGGGTAAAAAATATGGACGATGGTTCAGTTTATTTAGAAGCCGAGGGAGCTTCAGAAGCATTGGATTTATTGGTGCAGTGGTGTCATCAAGGGCCACCCATGGCAGAGGTAGTGGAGGTCAAGGTGCAAGATAGTGCCGCATTAGAAGGGTTTAAGTCTTTTGATGTGCGCTATTAATGACAGTATCAGCTTTATTGAAATTAAGAAAACTGCATTTTTGAAATGATAGTTGGTAATAGATTACTCATGTACTTTAAGTATTTATATTATATCTAAAATTTACCGTTTGGCGAACGATTTTCAATTTAATTGATGTTTTAATGGTGTAGTTAATGATTTGATAATCAGCAATTTATTATATTAATATGTAATGTCAATGTTAAAAGTGGTAATTTTGTGTTTACTTTTTCTTTTTACATGTAATATATTAATGTAATATGCAATAAATTGCAAAAGAAAATTTGAGAAGGGATAGGTTTGTTAACGTGCTAATAAGTATATAAATGAAAGGTTTTCAGAAATTAAAGATTTGCGTACTGCTAAACATATTATCAAGTATAGTAGTTTTTAATGGCTATGCTCAATGTCCTGGTGCGCAAGGAGATCAGGTTACTTATGGAGTCGATCAATGGTTGGGATACGTTTACAGTGAGAGAGAATCTTTTAATAATGCTGATTACCAAGGATTTATAATTCAGGCTGAAAGTTTTGATAACAGCTTTTGTGGTGATGATTGTAATTTTGCTACTAACGGTTGTGATGTGCAGACTGAAACCTTTACTGTGCGCTATAAAATGCAAAAAGATTATGGTGCAGCATCTGTATATAGAATTACCGTAGGTGGAGATGATGGTGTAAGATTAAGTTTAGATGGTGGCTCTACTTATGTATTGGGCTCATGGGCTTTGCATAGCTACACTGAATACCAAGATCTAATTGTTCTTAATGGAGCTACTAATATGGTTTTTGACTATTTCGAGAATGGGGCTCAGAACCGAGTTCGTATGAATATCACTAACCTAGGAGCTGCTTGGGGTGGTTTAGTTGGTACTAGTCAATATTATTGCCAAGCTGGGCCGGTTGATCCTGCTGCATTTACCAATCAGGAAAGAGCTGCATTTGTTTCTGGTGGTACTCCTCAGTATCAGTGGCAAGTATCTACGGATAATGCCAGTTGGGCTGATATAAGTGGTGCTACTGCGGCTACTTACGATGCTCCATCTTTAAATAGCGGAATAGTATACTATAGAAGAAGGGCTTTTGATGGAGGAAGTGCTTATGCTTATTCTAATACCCTTACAGTAGAAGTAGAATCTGTTGCTGCAGAGGACCAAACAGCGTATGGTGATCAAGAGTGGATAGGCTATTTGTATGATAACCGAGATGATTTCACTAATAACTACAGAGGTAGTATAACAGAGCCTGAGATCTTTGATGAGAACTTTGGGGGTGATGGAGTTAATTTTTCTACTTCAGGTTGTGATGTGTATACTGAGACATACTCAGCAAGGTTTAGAATGAGAAAAACGTTTGATTGTGGTGATTATCAATTTACTATTGGTGCTGATGATGGGGTAAGGTTAAGTATTGATGGTGGAGCCACTTTTTTAATCAACAACCTATATTATGATCATGGGTATATTACCACTACTTCGGCTGATGTCTCTTTGGATGGAAGCTATGACTTAGTGCTTGAGTATTATGAGAATGGAGGCGGAAATAGGGTGACATTTTCTTACACTCAAACTAATACTTGTCCGCTACCAGTAGAGTTGAGCAGCTTTGATGTGGAGGCAGTTGGTGATGTAAATGAATTGAATTGGGTAACCGTGTCGGAAATAAATAATGCAGGTTTTCAGGTAGAAAGAAGTAGAGATGCCGTGACCTATGAAACTATTGGATGGGTTGAAGGTAATGGAAATTCAAATGAAGTACATAGTTACTCATTTGAAGATGCACATGCTTATGGTAAATACTACTATAGATTGAAGCAGGTGGATTATGATGGTGCTTTTGAGTATAGCCCTGTAAAGGTGGTGTCTAATCAATTGCAGAATTTAGTAGAGGTTTATCCTAACCCGGCAAATGAATTTGTGATTGTGAAAACGCCTGATATTGAGTTTGATTACAAAGTGTTTAATAGTGTAACCGGAGTAGAGGTTAATGTAGCTCGCAAGGGTAATAGACTCCTTTTTGAAAATATTAAGCCCGGTATGTATGTGTTAAGTATTACAACCGAAGCTGCTTCGTTTAAAGAAAATATAGTGATAATTCACTAAAAAGAATTGTCTATTGGCTTTAACAATTAAGTTGTAACGTTGGAAAAGCTTCCTATAAGGGAGCTTTTCTTTTTTGTGCTCTTACGAGATGGTGAGGAATTTAAAGCTGCGTGAGATTAGGCAATTTTCATTTTTACAATGCCCTTATGCTTGTAAATTTTAAGGTCAAAATGCTGATTAATGAAGTTTTTCATTCTGTTTTCAGCTAATTCAGCTTTTCTTCCTTCAGGGTAAAAAACGGTAAGCTCCAGCACTGCTTTTAAGAAGTTGGGCTTAAAGCAGAAGTTTACTAACCACTTTTTATAAGAAGCAGCCCAGTCTTCTTTGTATTTTAAATAATGATCAGAACCATCAAACAAAAGCTCTAGTTGGTTGTCGCCATGGATGTAACGATAAACCCCGGCAAGGTTTCTGTAAAACTCTTCTAGCCTATTAGTGTAGCTGGTTTTATGTCCCTGTATTGATCTTATAGGATCATCAGTAATGCCAAGAGGGTTGTATTGCTCTAAGTAGAACTTTTTAGCAAAATCGATAAGATAAACAATTAGCTCTTCTTCGCTATCGAGCTGAGCCTTTTCTAAAATGTAGTTCTTGTCTAACTTAAAGTATTTCTGAATCATTATTTTCTAGCAATAATATCCTGCAAATATAAAGGTTCTTTTTTAATTATTATGGTAAAAATGCCTCAAAGCTTACATTAAGACTTATTTAAAGGGTGAATTTTCCTCTTTGGCCATTACATTGTATACCATTTTATCCATCATACCAGGGAACCACTTGTTTAAAAACACAGTTAACTTTCCTTGGCTAGTAAGTATCAAATGCTTTTTGCGCTTTATAGTGGCTTTGTATATGTGTTTTGCACACTCTTCAGCACTCATCATTTTCTCTTCTTGGCGAGGAGATTCTCCTTGGTGGCTGCCGTCTGCCGTTAGCGATGTTTTACGGATGTTGGATGCGGTAAATCCAGGGCAAGCGGTTAATACATGCACGTCTTTTTTAAGCATTTCGGTACGCAATACTTCCAAAAATCCTTGTAAAGCAAATTTACTTGCCGAATATCCTGTGCGCCCAGGTAACCCTCTGTAGCCTGCTATAGAGGAGATGCCGATAACGGAACCTTTACTTTTTATAATATGCGGTAGTGCATATTTTGTGGCATACAAAGCGCCATAGAAATTAATGTCCATGACTCTTTTTACTATATCTAAATCTAATTCTTCAAACAATGCACGCATGCTTATACCAGCATTGTTGATAAGAACATCTATTCTTCCATAATGATCAATAGCAGCATTTACCATCTTTTCATTGTCTTCTTCTTTACTTACATCAGATTGGAAGCCGATAGTATTAATGCCTTTAGTTTGTAATTCTTTTACAGCTTCATCAAGGGCATCTTTTTTTCTGCCCGTAATCATGATATTAGCGCCATGACTACCAAAAACTTCAGCCATAGCTTTACCTATACCTGATGAACCGCCTGTAATAATTACTACTTTGTCTTTCATTATGATTAAAATTAAAACGCTAAAATAAGAGATTAGAAATACTATTGTCACATCTTTTTAATAAATGGCTATTTTTGAACATATGTTTATGCTTAAAATATTGTCTAGGCTTCCGATGCCAATACTGTATGGTATTTCTACGGTAATGTATTTCATTGTATTTCATGTAGCTGGGTATAGAAAGAAAGTGGTGAAGACTAATATTCAAAACTCTTTTCCTGAAAAGTCTTCCGCTGAGGTGAATGCCGTGACTAAGGCGTTTTATAAGCGTTTCATGGACTTTGCAGTAGAAACCCTCAAGGCATTTACCATTTCGGAAAAGGAATTATTAAAACGTGTTGATTTCCGATTTGGAAATGACGTAAAGAAACATGCTGAGAATGGCCAATCTATCTTGGTGGTGGCATCGCATCAATTTAACTGGGAGTGGGCGTTATTGGCTGGCTGTGTAGTACTGCCCTTTCCTGTTGATGCTGTTTATCAAAGGCTTAACAATAAAGGGTTTGATAAGCTTATGGTAAATACTAGGGGTAAGTTTGGAGGTAGGCCCATTGAGAAAAATTATATCATTAGAGAAATTGTTAAAAATCCTGATAGGCTGAGAGCCATTGGCATGGTGGCAGACCAGTCGCCTAGGAAGAAGTCTCATAAGCACTGGACTACATTTTTAAATCAGGATACTGCTTTTTATTTGGGGCCTGAGCAAATTGCCAAAGTGGCTAAATTTCCTGTTTACTTTTTTAAAGTTACACAGAGCAGAAGAGGGCATTATAATGTTGATTTGGTGCCACTGGCTGAGCCGCCTTATCAGAAAAACGACAATCATTTAATTATAGAGGCCTACGCAAAGGCTACGGAAGCATTAATAAAAGAAGACCCTGCAGGTTATCTGTGGTCTCATAAAAGATGGAAGCTTAAAAAGGAAAGTTAAAATCAATAAAAAATCCCCTGAAAAGGGGATTGTGATTTTATGTAAGTAGTGATTCTATATCTTCTTTAGACAAGCTCTTTACGAAACTCTCCTCTGTAGATATTAAATCACTTGCAAGCTTTCTCTTATGGTTTTGTAGTGCCAATATCTTCTCTTCCACAGTGTTTTTTGTGATAAATTTATAGGTAAACACTTTGTTTTCTTGCCCAATTCTGTGTGCCCTATCTACTGCTTGTGCTTCAATAGCTGGGTTCCACCATGGGTCAAGTATGAATACATAATCAGCTTTAGTTAAGTTAAGCCCTAGTCCTCCAGCTTTTAGGGATATTAAAAAAACTTTGAGCTCAGGAGTGTTTTGAAAGCGCTCAACTTGGCCCTGACGGTCTTTTGTAGAACCGTCTAAATATGCAAAGTCTATTTTCTTTTCCTTCAAGTGGTCAGCCAGAATGGATAGATGTTTTACAAATTGGCTGAAAATTAATATTTTATGATCATCTCTAATGGCGTTGTCCAACATTAAAACTACGTCTTCCATTTTACCTGAGTCACCATCGTATTCTGCATCTACCATTTTAGGGTGGTTGGCAATTTGGCGTAGTTTGGTAAGCCCTTGTAATAATAGAAGCTGTGATTTGTTGAGGCCTTGAGACTCAATATTTTCTAAAATCTTATTTCTGTAGAAAGATTTTACCTTTTCGTATTCTTTGTCCTGATCGTACGTAAGACCACTATATTGAATGTTTTCTACTTTCTCTGGTAGTTCTGTTGCTACCTGAGACTTGTGCCTGCGCAATATAAATGGCTTAATGATGGCATTGAGCTTTTTGCTTTTATCTTCATCTTGTTTCTTTTCAATGGGGTTCAAAAACTCATTTTTAAAGAAGCTTTGAGTGCCCAAAAGCCCTGGGTTGATGAAGTTCATTTGAGACCATAAATCCATAGTACTGTTTTCTAAAGGCGTACCTGTTAAGATAAGTCTGTGTCTGGCATTTAGGTCTCTCACTGCTTTAGCAATGTTGGATGTAGGGTTTTTTATGGCTTGAGATTCATCCAGTATTACATAGTTGAAATAATATTCAGTAAGTAAGTCAATGTCTAGTCTAACAATACCATATGATGTGATGATGACATCATATTTTGAAAATTTAGACGGATCCTTATCTCTATTTGTGCCCGTATATACAAAAACGTTAAGGTCTGGAGTAAATTTTTTGGCTTCCATTTCCCAGTTATAAATCAGGGAAGTGGGCATAATTAAGAGTGAAGCCCCCTCCATACCCGCTTCTTTTTGGGATAGTAATAAAGTTAGGGTCTGCACAGTTTTACCAAGACCCATATCGTCTGCCAGGCAGCCACCAAACTTGTATTGGTTAAGGAAGGTGAGCCAGTTGTAACCCGCTTTTTGATAAGGGCGCAGCTCTCCTTTGAAGTTACTGGGCACCGAATAATCTTCAATTTCCTGAAACTCTTTTAGGGCTTCTAATTTTCTGCTCATGGTGACTTTGGCCAAGTTGCCATTATCTAAATCTTGAACTAGTGCTAAGTGGTGCTTTTTAAGTTTTGGATCACCGTTTTCATCTTCTTCAGCAAACGCAAATAGTTCTGAATATTCTGTCAACCAAGACTCAGGAATAACAGCTATCTCACCATTAGGAAGTGTTACTTCCATTTTTTTCTTTATAATTAGCTTTCTAAGCTCTTTGAAGCTAATTTCATATTCGCCAAATTGAATAATGGCTTCTATATCGAACCAGTCTATGTTTTCATTGACTTCAACCTTTATTCGATATTCTCCAATAAAGTATTTCTTGTCAGATTTTATCTTTTGATTAATCTCAAAGTTTCTGTTGAGAAGTTCATTTCTATTCTCATCGAGCCAAGCAAAGGCTGCAGTTTTACCTATGGCAGCTTTGGAGTTTCTTAAAGGCAGGCCTGAGTTTATGATAAACTGAAGAATGTCTTTTTCAGCATCGAGTTTCCTTTTTACCCTGTGAAATGTATAGTCATCACCTTTCTTTTCTACAGTAACGGTTATGGGGCCAATATTGCTCGCCTTGAATTTATAAGGTCCGTATTGAAATGATAATTCAAATAATATTTTTTCAGCATCTGTATCATTTTCCTTATTGCCATTGTCAAATAGCGAAAGGCTAGAGCTGTTTCCTGCTAATTCGGAGATTACAAGTATTGGCTTGGGGTCATATTGCTCACTATTAATGGTGAAACCTTTGGCATATACATCAAAAGAAGCAATTAAAGGAGCTACAAATTTTGTATAATAGGTTTCTTCAACATTTTTAGGGATTACTATAAATTTCTTGTTTAAGAAAGGAGCCAGCTTTTTGCCGTCCACATCTTTTTCAAATGAATAGAGTTTTCCATCAAGCACCATCCATGCAGGGTTTTTGCATATGATATAAGCTCCTTGGTACTGAAAGTCTACTTTTTCATCGTTGTATTTTATGGTAGGGAAATAGTGCGTATTTTCTTCATTTCTTCTAAAATGAAATAATACAGAAGCTTTATTTTCCAGCACTTCTATTTGCTTCCATGCAGGCTCTCCATCATTGCCCATTTCAAACACCCACTTGCCTATCAGTTTGGCTAAAACTTTAGACCTTCGCCTTTCCATATAGTTGTATATTTCTGCTTGCAAAGGCTCATTGCCTTTTTCTTTGTCATATACTTTAGGAAAGAAATCTTCAGGTTTTACATTTTTCTTGTTGAAATGCTTTATTACTGCCCCTTGTTGCATGGAGTCCATTAGGTCAATGAGCTCATAGTCGGTTTCGTCAAGACCGTTAGCAAATTCGGCAGCGTTAGCTGCAGATATATTCTGATGTTGTAAGGTAAGTTTTCCCTTATCATCAAGATGTACAACAAATGATTCGAATAAATAACCTAGATATTCGTGCTGATATAATGAATATATTATTTGAAACGGTTGTGCTGCAGATACCTTCATAATTTGACTTGAACTAACTCGCAAATTAAAGAAAAAGTAAGGTTTTAAGGGGTATATTTATATGTGATTTGTTGAAAGAAATCACAATTAATCACTTGTCACGCGCCTACTTTCTTTACCTTTTTTAAGGGTTTTTAACTTAAATGTAAGCTTTTTTGTTGTTATTTTTTGCAAAAACTTGCACTAAAGATTTTCTGATGAATTATAACGTGTAGCTATAACAGCCGGTCTATAAGAGATGGCTATTGTAATAATTATCAGACTTAAAGAGGTGTAAATGAAATCAGAGGCCTGAACTTTTACAGGGTAGTTTTCTAATACTGATGTTTGCATGCCCATAGAGATTAACCCCAAGTTTTGCTGTAGCCAACAGAATGCCCCACCAAGTAATAGGCCTATAGCTGCTCCTCCTAAACTAATAATGGCTCCCTCAGCAATGAAGATGCTCCTTACTAATTTGTTGTCAGCCCCTAAAGCAAAAAGTACCGATATATCTTTCTTCTTGTCAATGGCTAGCATGGTAAGCGCAAAGAATATATTGATAGAGCCAACTGCCAATATGAATGAGAAAGCTATGAATACAAAGAGCTTTTCCAGGTTAAGTAGCTTGTAGAGATCAGCATGCTGTTCTTCATTGTTTAGCACATTAAACTCATCTCCAAGTAAGCTGATGAGTTCTTTTTTAACCTTGTCTATGTTGTAGCCCTCATTTGTTTTTATTTCAAGGCTAGTTCTTTTGTTGCCATAGTCTAGTAGGTCTTGGGCAAAACCTAGCGGAACAAAAATGTAATTCTCGTCATAGGTTTTTTCAATGGCGAAGACACTTCCAGGAAGAATATTTTTCTTGCTATAAAGCTTGCTGTAATCTATACTTCCGGCTTTTATATCTTTAATGTAATGGACCTGAAGAGGGTATACATCGCTGCCTGGCATAATAGAAAGGGCGTACTGTACACCTCTGCCAATGATAGCGTAGTTAATCCCGTTTTCTTTCAGCTTCAATTCGCCAGTAACTATGGCAGAATCTATTCTTTTTTGATCTAAAAAGTTATTGCTTACGCCTTTAATAGTCACTACCATGTCGGCATCGCGGTACCTAACGTATGCATAGTCTTCTATTACCTGAGTAACAATGGCTACACCATCAGTCTGGTTAATTTTATTGGATAGCTCTTCAGTATACTCAAAAGACTTGCCTTCAACAGCCGTTATTTTTATTTCAGGGTCAAAGGCGGTGTATAATGATCTTAATAAATCTTCTAGCCCGTTAAAAACAGATAAAACTATTATTAAGGCAGCAGTGCAGAGTGCCACCATAGCCATGGCCATAATAGAAATAATGTTAATGAAATTTCTTTTCCTTGTAGAGAAAAAGTATTTACGGGCTATAAAGAAAGTAAGATTCAAAGGTTAGTCTTTTTGAGAGTTATCGTCTTTTGATGGTAGGTTGAGATCATCGATTAACTTATCAATTCTAGATGCTTTTTCTTCTATTTCATCTTTGTAGAAAATAAGTTCAGGGACAATACGAACCTGTTTGCCAATTTTAAGACCGAGCTCTCTACGTATTTCACTTTTGTGTTCATTGATTTTATCCATCAAAGCATCTTTATCTTTCACTAACATCATGGATAAATATATCTTTGCCACGCTCAAATCAGGACTTATTTTTACATCGGCAACAGTAACAAAGTTATTGCTAAAGATGCCTGGCTTATCTTTTTGAATGATATCGCTCATATCACGCAAAATAAGTCTTGAGAATTTCTGTTGTCTCTTGCTCTCGTTCATAATTGCAAATATCTGATTTAATTTACTTTTTTTAATTTTAAATACAGGATTTAACCAATTGTTATTATACCAAATTAGTATTGGTTTGTTCAGTGCATTAAAAAATAATCACGTTATTTGCCTTTTAGTAAATTAAAAAGATAAAGTTTTTGCTAAGATATTTCAGACTCAACGATCCGTACAGGCTAATAATTATTTTTTTATTGCTTTTAGGCATTCGCTTACCTTTTATGATAGGCGATGGTGCTTTGGTAATGCCTGAGTTAAATTATATGCTGATAGGAGAAAAGCTCAATTCAGGTGCGGCATTATATGAAGGCTTGTGGGAGAATATAGCTCCTTTTTCTGCACTAGTATATGCGGCTATTGATTTTTGTTTCGGTAGGTCTCAACTCGCTTATCAGCTTATATCTTTATTTTTAGTAACATTTCAATGTTTGATTTTTAATAAGCTATTGTTAGATGGCAAGGCTTATAATGAAAATACATATGTGCCGGGGCTTATTTACGGGCTATTAATGTCTTATTTCTTTGATTTTTTTACTTTGCCTCCCGTATTGTTGTCTATCACTTTTTTGCTATTCGCATTAGACCATATTTTTAATCATGTAGAATATAGGGCTAAAGAAGATGAAAAGATTTTAAATATTGGGCTTCTCTTAGGTGTCAGTTACCTGTTTTATCTTCCTAATATTATTTACGGATTGGCCACATTGCTTATTTTTTCGTTTTTTACCGGAACAGTTTTAAGAAGATATTTACTGATGTTATTCGGATTTATTCTTCCTCTTATTTTAACGGCATGTTATTTCTTGCTAGTAGGTAGGCTGGGTATATTCGTTTATAACTTCCTCAATGCGCTATTCGATTTTCACTTTATCAGCTATATGTCTGTAGTGGATGTTGCTATAATTCTTAGCGTACCGTTATTATTGCTATTATTCGCATTTGTAAGAATAGGGCAGCGAGCTAGGTTTACCAATTATCAGGCAAGGTTAACTCAGTTAATGTTTGTGTGGCTGGTGTTTTCTATTGTTTTTGTAGTTCTCAGTGGAGACATTGCACCTAATACTTTTATGATATTTGTGCCTACATTGGCCTTTTTTATTACCCATTACTTTTTATTAATTCAGAAGAGATGGGTGGCTGAAATTGTATTTGCCCTTTTTGTAGTATGTGTAGTAATGTTTAATCTGGGTATTTATTATAACTTCTTCTTTGTAGGTAAGTATATAGATTATACAGAGTATGTAGTAGAAGATGGGAAGCCAGAGTGGGAGGGAAAAAAAGTTTTGATTTTAGATGATGACATAAAGCCTTATGTTAATGCCAAGCCTGCCACACCTTTTATGAACTGGTATTTATCAGAAGAGCTTTTTAGAAAACCTGATTATTATGATAATTTATCTATATTATATCAGGGACTTACTAACGATGCCCCTGATATAATAGTTGACACACATGGAGTGATGCCAGCTGTGTTTCAAAAATTACCTAAACTAAATCTTCAGTATAGAAAAGAAGGTAATCTATATTATAAGAAAACTAACAGCTGATTTTATCTACTCTTCGTTGGTGTCTTCCTCCTTCAAATTCTTGAGTAAGGAATGTGTCGATAATTTTAATGGCTAAATCAAACTCCACAAATCGGGCGCCAATACACACAATATTAGCGTCATTATGCTGACGAGCCAGTGCCGCAAGTTCTTCATTCCAACAAATGGCAGCCCTTATACCTGCATGCTTGTTTGCAGCCATGGCTACACCATTGGCGCTTCCACAAATTAGTATGCCCGCATCAAACTCCTTGTTTTCTACAGCCTCTGCTACAGGGTGAGCAAAATCTGGGTAATCAGTAGACTCAGCACTGTGTGTGCCATAATCTTGTACTTTGTATCCTTGATCTTCGAGCCAGCTAATCACTTGAGCTTTATATTCAAAGCCAGCGTGATCACCGCCAATAGCAATAGTTTTCATTATTTTAATCGTTATATTTTTCTCTTAAGGCTATTTCTCTCTTTTGGTTTTTTCTAAACACATAAGCAGAAATAAATATACTGGCCTCATAAAGGCCGAGTAATGGCATGGCTATAAGTACTTGGCTTAATGGATCTGGAGGAGTAAGTATGGCTCCTAAAATCAATATTACCACTATAGCATGCTTTCTATACACACGCATTAAAGCTGGTGTTACCACTCCTATTTTGGAAAGAACAAAAACTACTATTGGTAATTGAAACAATATGCCGCTTCCAAGAACTAAAGTAGTAATAGTGCTTACATAAGAAGTAATGTCAAATTCGTTATAAACAATTTCACTTACCTGATAACTTGCTAAGAAGTTTACAGACAAAGGCACCATAATATAATACCCAAATAATACACCTAGTGAAAATAATACTGAAACAAAGAATACAGCTCCTCTGGTGTTTTGTCTTTCGGTAGAGTATAATCCTGGCTTGATAAATCGCCAAAATTCCCAAAATATGTAAGGGAAGGTAACGATAATACCCACTACAAAAGAGGTAGTTATGTGCATAGTAAACTGCCCCGTCATTTGTCTACTTTGAATTTTAAACGGGGCGTTTTCTAAGCATAATGAAGAAGAGTGTAATAATTCACCCAATTTACACAGGGCTTTAAAGGTCCAGAAATCGCCACGCGCAGGCGCGAAGATAATTGTATTAAATACAAAGTCCTTCATTATAAAAGCTACAATAGAAAAGGCCATGATCCCTATCAGAGACCTGATTAAATGCCAACGTAGCTCTTCGAGATGGTCTATAAAAGACATCTCTTTCTCTTCTTCAAAAGGTTGTAATTGCTTAGTCACTATTTATATAGCGGAAATTGATTCATCCATTGGTTAATTTCACCTTTAACGCTATTTATCTCGTCATCGTTGTCGTTATTGGTAAGTACTCTGTCTATAAAATCAACAATTTTTGTCATGTCATCTTCTTTCATGCCGCGGGTAGTAACAGCAGCTGTACCCACTCTCATGCCTGAAGTAACAAAAGGAGACTGCGTATCGAAAGGAACCATGTTTTTGTTGATTGTAATATCAGCTTTTATCAAGGTGTTTTCGGCTAACTTACCAGTTAAATCTTTTGATCTAAGGTCAATTAACATCATGTGGTTATCAGTACCATCAGAAATGATTTTATAACCTTTATCTATAAATGCTTTGGCCATAGCTTTAGCGTTTTTAGCTACCTGTACTACATAGTTGAGGTAGTCATCACTTAAAGCTTCTTGGTAGGCTACTGCTTTAGCTGCAATTACATGCTCTAAAGGTCCCCCTTGAGTTCCTGGGAATACGCCAGAGTCTAGTAATTGAGATATTTTTTTGATTTCTCCTTTTGGAGTTTTTAATCCCCATGGGTTGTCGAAGTTTTCACCTACCATGATCATACCACCTCTAGGGCCTCTTAAAGTTTTGTGTGTAGTAGTAGTCACAATATGACAAAACTCTAATGGATCGTTTAGTAAACCACGTGCTATTAACCCTGATGGGTGAGAGATATCAGCTAATAATAATGCACCTACTTCATCAGCAGTATTTCTTAGGCTTTCATAATCCCAGTCTCTACTGTAAGCAGAAGCACCACAAATTATTAATTTTGGTTTTTCTTTACGAGCAGTCTCGGCTACTTTATCCCAATCAATTAAACCACTTTCTTCTTCTACTCCATAAAATGTAGGGTTGTAAAGTTTACCTGAGAAGTTTACAGGTGAACCATGGGTAAGGTGGCCACCATGAGAAAGGTCGAAACCTAATATTTTATCGCCAGCTTCAAGTACTGCAAGCATTACTGCTGCATTGGCCTGAGCTCCAGAGTGAGGCTGTACGTTAGCCCATGTAGCTCCGAAAAGTTCTTTAGCTCTTTCAATAGCAAGTTCTTCTATTTCATCTACTACTTCACATCCTCCGTAATACCTCTTTCCTGGTAAACCTTCAGCGTATTTGTTGGTTAATACGCTACCCATGGCTTGCATTACCTGAGGTGAGGTGAAGTTCTCTGAAGCAATCAGTTCTATGCCTGATTCTTGTCTGTGTTTTTCCTTTTCTATTAAATCGAAAATGGTTGTATCTTTTTGCATAATTTTATAGGATGTGAATAGGAGCCCCAAAAATACTAGAAGAACAACATATTACCAATATTGGGGTACTGCGATTCATGCTTGTAACTTAAAAATTAAATTAAATCATCAAATTGACTTGAAATGAAAAGAATATTATTGCTGCTTTTAATTCTTCCTTTCGTATTACTGATTAGTTGTGATATGAAAAAAAGTGCTGAAGGTAATGGAAACTATACAAATGAAATTAGAAATGTAGATGAGTTTAACGAGCTTGAGCTTTCTGGCAACTATGAGATTGTACTTATTAATGATATGAATGCTGAACCTAAAGTAAATGTTTATGCTGATGATAATCTATTACAGTACATAACACAGAAGGTCAGTGGCGAAAAGCTGCATATAAAATCAGATAGAAGACTGGTTTCTGATCAGCCTATAAAAGTTGAAGTCTTTTATAAAGAATTGTCAGGTATTGAAATTAGTGGAGCCGTTAGTCTTACTTCAGAAAATAAAATCAAAGGAGATTATCTGGATATAGAAATGTCAGGCGCAGGAGCTATAGCATTGAACGTAGAGCTTTCTGCACTAAAAGTATCTTCTTCTGGGGCTGGGGCTGTTACCATCTCTGGGCAGACCACGGAACAACAGGTAGACTTAAGTGGTGCAGGTAGTTATGATGCTCATGATTTGGTGAGCCAAAAGTGTGAAGTAAGCATTAGTGGTGTTGGAGGTGCCAAAGTGAACGTGACAGAAGAATTGAAAGCAGATGTTAGTGGCGTTGGGGGCGTGGAGTATTCGGGTAATCCTGGTAAGGTTAAATCTGATATCTCGGGGCTTGGCTCGGTATCAAAAAAAGGAGATTAAGGAAAAGGGCAGTAATTACTGCCCTTTTTTATTTTAACTGCTTCAAATACATTTGAATTGTATTTTCTAATCCTAAGTAAATAGCATCGCATATTAGCGCATGGCCAATAGATACTTCATCTAAATACGGTAATTGCTGTTTTAGGTATGCTAGGTTGTTTAAGTCTAAATCGTGACCGGCATTAATGCCTAATTTTAAACTGTGAGCCACTTCCGATGCTTTAATATAGCTCTCCACTGCCTTGGCGGAGTTGTTGGGGTAATGGCTGGCATATGGTTCAGTATACAACTCTATTCTATCAGCACCTAAATCAGCTGCTCCGTTTATTATTTTTTCGTCAGGGTCCACAAATATTGAAACTCTAATACTTTCTTTTTTAAACTCGCTTACTATTTCAGCTAGTAAGTCTTTATGCTTTATGGTGTCCCATCCCGCATTAGAAGTAATCGCATCTGGAGCATCGGGTACTAAGGTGGCTTGAGCAGGTTTTACCTGTTTTACAAGGTCTATATACCTTTGGTCAGGATAGCCTTCAATATTAAATTCTGTTTGTATAACTTTCTTTAGCTCAATTACATCATTATGTGTTATGTGCCTTTCATCAGGCCTAGGATGTACCGTAATACCTTGCGCTCCAAATCTTTCACAATCTAACGCAGTTTTTATTACATCAGGGTTATTGCCACCTCGTGCATTTCTAAGAGTAGCAATTTTGTTGATATTTACGCTTAACCGGGTCATTCCTTTTTTTAATATTTATAACTTTGCATCACTTAATGTCTACAAAGTAACAACAAGAACAATAAACTTATACATAAATGAGTCTTAAACAACAGATTGATCAGGATATAAAAAAGGCAATGCTGGAAAAACGCAAAGATGAATTAACAGCATTGCGTTCTATAAAATCAGCTATATTACTTGCCGAAACTGAAAAAGGAGGGCAAGATGGCCTTACTGAAGATGCCGAAGTAAAGCTATTGACAAAAGCAGCTAAGCAAAGAAAAGACTCTATGGAACTTTATGAAAAAGAAGGTAGAGCTGACTTAGCAGATAAAGAAAAACTTGAATTTGAAGTTATAAGCAGGTATCTTCCTCAGCAGCTTACCGAAGAAGAAATTCAAGAAGCTGTAAATAAAATTGTAGCAGAAACTGGCGCTTCTGGCCCTCAAGATATGGGTAAAGTGATGGGAGTAGCTACTAAACAACTTGCAGGAAAGGCTGAAGGTAAACTTGTGGCTGATATTGTAAAAAGCACATTGAACAAATAATAATTGAGCATAATAGATATTGTACTATTAGCCCTTTTGCTTTTCGGAGCTTACAAAGGATATAGAAAGGGATTCCTGTTAGAAATCATTGCTATCATTTCTTTCATACTCGCCATTATAGGGGGTTTTAAGCTAATGCATACCGGTATGGACTTTCTTGAGACGCACTTTGACGTTAAAGGTGAGTTACTTCCTTATATATCCTTTGTATTAATATTTGTAATTATCATTTTATTGGTAAACCTTTTAGGTAAACTTCTTAAAAAAGTGATAGATTTAACATTGCTCGGATCGCTTGATAATTTAGTCGGGGCTATATTGTCAATGTTAAAATGGGCATTTGGGTTGAGTATAATACTATGGCTTACAAGTTCTTTTGGATTAGAATTACCTACTGAATGGACCGTAAATTCTTTGATATATCCATATATACTAGTATTTGCACCTAATGTGGTGGATTATTTTTCAGTAATAGTGCCCTTTGCACAAGATTTATTTGATACCATCAAACTGATGCTGCAAGGTGATACTGCTACTTGATAATTTTGATTCGTTCACTTTTAATTTGGTTGATTATTTAGAACAGGCAGGCACAAAAAGTAAAGTTTTTAGAAATGATGTGCCGCTCAGTGAAATAACAAAATATCAATATAAAGGTGTAGTATTGTCGCCAGGTCCTGAAACACCTCAGAAGGCAGGCAACCTTATGGAAGTATTAGCTTATTACTATAATAAACTTCCAGTATTTGGTATTTGCTTAGGGCATCAGGCCATTGGAGAATTTTTTGGTGCTGACTTGAAAAAAGGCATAAAGCCGATGCACGGTAAAGTCAGTAAAGTAACATTAGATACCGCCAATCCGTTGTTTAATAATATACCTAATGAAATAAATGTAGTAAGGTACAATTCATTGGTTATTGATAATATTAGAAATCCGTTAAAAACCATTGGGGTTACTACTGATGGTGAGGTAATGGCAGTTAGTCATTTAAAATACAATATTTGGGGTGTACAATTTCATCCTGAAGCTGCGCTTACTCAAAACGGAATTGATATGGTTAAAAATTGGGTGAGATATAATAACATAGCTTTTTAATTGCCCATTTTTGTTTACATTAGTAACAGGCACTATAAAGAATGATGCTAACTATTAAAGAAGAAAAAGATTACAAATATATTGATGAGGGTGCAGGAGATGTGCTCCTATTGTTACACGGGTTATTCGGTGCACTTAGCAACTGGGAAGCTGTAGTTAATCATTTTAAAGAAAATTATAGAGTAATAATACCTTTGTTGCCTATTTATGAAATGCCACTAAAAAAGGCAGGGCTAGAAGGTTTAAACAGTTTTCTCGAGGGCTTTATTGAATTGAAAGGACTTGAGAAAATGACTTTGATAGGTAATTCGCTAGGAGGCCATGTAGGGTTAATTTATACACTAGCTAATCCTGATAAAGTAACTAACCTAGTGCTTACAGGAAGCAGCGGATTATTCGAGAATTCTATGGGAGGTTCATTCCCTAAAAGAGGGAGTTATGAATATATAAAAGAACGTGTAGCCTATACTTTTTATGATCCTGCTACTGCTACTAAGGAGCTGGTAGACGAGGTGTTTGAGACAACAAAAAGTATTCCTAAGTGTTTGCGTATTGTGGCTATTGCTAAATCAGCACAAAGACATAATATGGCCAAAGAAATACCAAAAATTAAGCAACCTACATTATTAGTATGGGGGCTTAATGACACTATAACCCCTCCATTAGTAGGGCATGAGTTTAATAAATTAATACCAAACTCTGAGTTGCATTTTATTGATAAATGCTGCCACGCCCCAATGATGGAACACCCTAAAAAGTTTAATGAAATACTGAGTGAATTTTTACACGCAAGACAAAATGATAGCTGAAGAACTGATAAACCATATGATTCCGCCATTAAAATCTAGTGACGCTGCTCACAAGGCTATTTTATGGATGGAAGAATTACGGTGTAATCAACTTCCGGTTGTCGAAAACGAATTGTTCTTAGGCCTGTTAACAGAAGATATGATTTTAGAGGCTAATGACGCCAATAAAGAAATATCAGAGTTTGAACTAGTAGGACACGAATGTGTGGTAAATAGTAAATCGCACTTTTATGAAGTTATAAAAATAGCATCAGACAACGATGTGCAAATGGTTGTGGTGTTAAATGAAGATAATAAGTATGCCGGGGTTATTACCGTACAAGATACTATTACTTCGTTTGCCCAATCGGCTGCGGTGCAAATCCCTGGTGGAATTCTGGTGCTATCTATCAATCAAATAGATTATTCCCTTTCAGAAATTAGCCGCCTGGTTGAAGAGAATAATGTTAAGATTTTAAGTAGCAGCGTGAAAGAAGACGAACTCGATCCGTCTAAAATTAAGCTTACCTTAAAATTAAATAGACTAGACCTTAGCCATGCAGTGGCCACTTTAGAGAGGTTTGGTTATAAAATCATCGCTCGCTTTCAAGAAACTAAAGTGCATGACGATGAAAAAGAGAAAATCGATATGCTTTTGAGATTTCTCGATATCTAAACATTTCATTCAAAATCTCATTTTTAAATCAACTATTATATTTCAGCTAAACCTGAATATTTAATTATTTTTTAATAATGAAAATTGGCATTCACGGTAAAGATTTTAGTCAGGAAACTCAGGATGTAATTCAGCTTGTTTTCGATGAACTAAAAAAAAGGAAAACCGAAATAATCGTTTCTGAGCAGTTCAATGAGCAATTAAAACTCAATGATATTAGCTCAGGAGAAGTTAACCTTTATCATAGGGGAGATGATCTCAGTGCTTTAAACTTTATGCTCACCCTTGGTGGAGACGGTACGCTGCTAGAAGCTCTTACGCATATACGTGATAAAAAAGTGCCTATTTTAGGCATAAATACTGGTAGACTGGGTTTTTTAGCTACCACTGCTAAATCTGATGTGGCAAGTGCCATTGATAGCTTATTCGCCTCTAACTATGATTTTGATGACAGAACCCTTTTGAGGTTAGAATCACCTTCAGGCCTTTTTGATGGATTGAATTTTGCTTTAAATGATTTTGCCATTTTAAAAAAGGATACTTCATCAATGATTGTGGTACACACATACATAAATGGAGAATTTCTAAACTCATACTGGGCTGATGGCTTGATATTATCAACACCAACGGGCTCCACCGGCTATTCCATCAGTTGTGGGGGACCAGTAGTGATACCACATTCTGATAACTTCATTTTAACACCGGTAAGTCCTCATAATCTTACAGTTAGGCCTATTGTTGTGCCAGATAATGCAGAGCTTTCTTTTACTATAGAAGGTAGAAGTAATAACTTTCTTATAGCATTGGATTCTCGTTTTGAAACAGTGGATAATACTGTGGAACTTAAAGTAAGAAAAGAAGATTTTAAAGCGAGATTAGTAAAGTTGAAAGATAATAGCTATTTTAAAACCTTAAGACAAAAGCTCAATTGGGGGCTGGATGTAAGAAATTAGTTTTTTTAGCAACAATTAATGATTACTTTTGACTTATTTGCTGGTTTAGAATAAAGGTAAAGTGCTAGTTGTAAATGATTTAAAATGAAAAGAGTCCTTGGTTTTATAATTTGCTTCTTAATAATCATGACCTCTATAAATGAGGTTGATGCTCAAATTAGAAGTCGAAAAGTTAAGCGAAATAATAAACGTATTACAAGTTTCAGGGGGAGAAAGCAGGGCTTTAACAAAGAGAAAAGATATAATTATATTGGTATTTCTGCCAATGCATTTAATTATTTTGGTGATTTGGCTCCGTTAGATAAGTGGTCTAGTACAGATATTTCCTATACTAAACCCGGCATTGGAGTTTTCTTTGGACGTAGGTTTGGCCCAAGATACTCCTTAAGAGCTACCTATACTTATGGTACTGTTAGCGGTAGTGATTTTGATTCGGCTGATCCTAACGATGAAGGAGCCAAATATAGATATGTGAGAAACCTTCACTTTAGAAATAGAATACATGAGTTGAGTGTAGTGGCCATTTTTGACTTGTTTGAGAATGAAGCCTCTTACTTGAGTAGAGTTCAATGGACTCCTTATGTATATGGTGGTGTGGCAGGGTTTTACCATAATCCACAGGCCTATGTGGCTGAAGATAGCGGTTTGCCAGAAGCAGGTACTTGGGTAGACTTGCAGCCTTTAGGGACCGAAGGACAACACTCTAACTTAAGAGAAACAGATGCTAACTATGGTATAGATCCCTATAGTAGAATTCAGTTAGCCTTGCCATTTGGAATAGGTATGAGATATAGGGTTAACCAAGTAGTAGATATATCAATTGAAACTGGTTTTAGGTACTTGTTTACCGATTATTTAGATGATGTAAGTCAGAATTACATTGACCCTAGCCTGTTTACAGGAGACGATGCCGCTTTGGCAAGATATATGTCCGATTTGTCGGGTATAGCAATAGATCCTGTTTCTGGAGATGCGAGAGACCTCTCTAACCCTAACATTGCTGAGCTTTATAATAGAAGAACAGTTGTAGATGGCGAGGAGAAAATTATGGGTTATGGTTACGAACAAGAAAAAAATTTACGAGGTAATAGTAATGAAAATGACCTTTACATCGTTACGAGTATTAAAGTAGCCGTAATATTAGGAGGCTCGTTTAGGCGAGCGAAATTCAGATAAAATGAACCAACGTTTTTATACTATATCAGGGAAACTTCTAAAGAGGTTCCCCTTTTTTGTGTTTTTATTATTAATAGCTTTTGGAGCTCAGGCTCAAAACAGTGAAGTGGGCTTTGGCATTGGGGGATTTAAATATTCAGGGGATTTGGCCAGAGGGATAAACCTAAAATCAATTGGCCCAGGAGGCACATTGTTTTATAGGTCTAATATTAGCGATGCTGTTAGTTTTAGAATTGCGGCTACTGCAGGGCAAGTCAAAGGTAGTGATGAGGCGACTCCTATAGATGTTTTTGCAGATCAAAGACAAGCTGAGTTTGATGTGTTTTTATTCGAAGCTTCTACTGTATTTGAATATCACTTTTTGAAATGGAGAGACAGATCAACTATGATAAGGTGGACACCTTATTTTTTTGGAGGTTTGGCCATGTTTGGAATATCAGGAGAAAGTGAGAAGCCTGCAGAGTATAGCAATATTCAACCAGCCATACCATTTGGAGTTGGTTTTAAATATATATTGAACCCTAAGTGGTATTTAGGGCTTGAGTTTGGTGCAAGAAAAACTTTTTTTGATTATCTCGATAATGTAGGGGAAGGTGATGGAGACATTAAAGACTACCAGTATGGTAATCAATATGATAATGATATGTACTATTTTATGGGTTTAACGCTCACATACTCATTTTATTCAATACCATGTCCTTCTAGTCCGTATAAGAAAAATTATCGCAGGAATTAAAAAGAGCATTTAAAGTAGGCTTTTTTATATAATTACGGTTAATTTTGCGCTCCTGTGTCTATGCCTAAAGAAAATATTGTAAAAGAAGAGCTTCCTAAGCACATTGCTGTTATCATGGATGGTAACGGTAGATGGGCTAAAAGCAAAGGAGCAGCCCGTATATTCGGGCATAAAAACGCTATAACTGCAGTAAGAGATGTTACTGAAGGATGTGCGGAACTTGGAGTAGAGTATTTAACTTTATATGCCTTTTCTACCGAAAATTGGGGGCGGCCAGCTGCTGAAGTTTCAGGATTAATGCAACTGCTCGTTACCACAATAAAAAAAGAGTTAAAAACACTACAGAAGAATAAAGTACGTTTAACCGCTATCGGGGATTTAAAGTCTTTACCTAAAAATTGTATTAAAGAACTTAATGAAGCGATGGATGCCACTAAAGATAATGATGGGTTAACCTTAGCATTAGCTTTAAGTTATAGCGGAAGGTGGGAAATCATAGAAGCTGTGAAGCAGCTTGCTCATGATGCAAAGGATGGAAAACTGGAGATTGACAACATTAATAATGAATTGTTTTCCAGTTATTTAAATACCGCTAACATGCCTGATCCCGAACTACTGATTAGAACCAGTGGTGAAATGAGGATTAGTAACTTTTTACTCTGGCAGTTGGCATACACAGAGATTTACATAACAGAAAAATTTTGGCCCGATTTCAGAAAAGCTGATTTACATGAGGCCATAATAGCATATCAAAAAAGAGAACGAAGGTTTGGTCGAATTAGTGAACAGGTGAACACTTGATTAATGAAGAGAATACTATTTTTTTTAGCTTTAGGTTTTATTATTGTCAATCAGGCAGACGCTCAATTTCGAAAAAGAGGAAATTCCTCATCTGACGATAGCGACCTAAATTACTCAAACCCTCAAGAATATACTATTGCCGACATTGAAGTTACTGGCCTTAATGTTCTTGATAAGAACGCTTTAATCTCCCTAACCGGTCTTAAGGTTGGTGATAAAGTGAAGGTTCCTGGTGACGAAATTAGCGGAGCTATCCGTAAGCTGTGGAAGCATGGCCTTGTTGGTGATGTTACCATTAAAATCGATAAGATTGAAGGTGATAAAATCTTTCTTAATATTGAGTTAGCAGAAAGGCCAAGACTTACCGGGTTTACTTTCGAAGGAGTGAAAAAATCTAAGGAAAGTGAATTGAGAGAAGATCTTAACCTTATCCGTGGTAGAATATTAAGTGATGCCATCATCAGAAATACTGAAATCACAGTAAGAAATTATTATGTAAAGAAGGGATACCTCAATGCAGAGGTAAATGTTATTCAGCAGGCTGATACTATTAATAATGATGGTGTTAAGCTTAAAATTGCTGTAAACCCCAAAGCAAAGGTGAAGGTTAACTACATTGCTATTACAGGTAATGATGTATTTGATGATAATAGGTTGAAAAAGAAAATGAAGTCTACCAACGAGCATGTTAGACTTTCTTTGTTTAGGCGTGCCGCAGAAGTTGTGGTGGGAGCCACCAACCCTGATAACGTTAAAGGCTTTATTGACTCTACCTACGAGGTTTCTGGTGATGAGGTAAAGGCTTTTTTAAATGATAACGTTAAGCTTAACTTTTTCAAGTCTGCTAAATTTATACGTAGTGATTACGAAGATGATAAAGACAAAATTATCGCTTTCTATAATTCAAAAGGATATCGTGATGCTGCTATTGTGAGAGATACGGTGTATGCACATGATGATAATACTGTAGATATAGAAATGGAAATTAGCGAAGGCAGAAAATACTATTTCCGTAATATAATATGGACAGGAAACTTTGTTCACTCTGATGCTACACTTGATAAGATATTGGGTATAGAAAAAGGAGATGTTTATAATAAAGAATTAATAGATCAAAAATTAAGCTTTAACCCTAAAGGGCCTGATATCAGTGGTTTGTATATGGATGATGGATATTTATTCTTCCAGGTGCATCCGGTAGAGGTAGCGGTTGAAGGAGACTCTATTGATATTGAGATGAGAATTTATGAGGGGGAACAAGCTACTATTAAAAATATTCTTATTTCTGGAAATGACAGAACTCGAGATCATGTAATAAGAAGAGAGCTAAGAACTATACCAGGTCAGAAATTTAGTAGATCTGACTTAATTAGAACACAGCAGCAGTTGGCATCTTTAGGGTATTTTGACCCTGAACAGATCAACCCTGATGTAAGACCTAATCCTGCTGACGGTACTGTTGATATTGATTGGCAGTTGGTTGAAAGATCAAGTGATCAGATAGAACTATCTGGTGGCTGGGGAGGTCAACTAGGATTTGTAGGAACACTTGGTTTAACACTTAATAACTTCTCTTTAAGAAATATGATGAAGGGTAAGTTTACTCCAATACCTGTAGGTGATGGTCAGAAATTATCTTTAAGAGCCCAAGCTAGTGGTAGACAGTATCAGAGTTACTCGTTCTCTTTCACTGAACCTTGGTTAGGGGGTAAAAAGAGAAATTCGTTAACGGTTAGTCTAAATTACTCTATCCAGAGAGCTCGTGTTTTAGAAGATGATGGATCATACCCTAGTTATGGGCATTATAATGCAAGCTTATCTTTAAAAGGTGTAACTGTAGGCCTTGGCCGTAACTTAGAATGGCCAGATAACTATTTTACATTAACCAACTCTGTATCTTATTTGGTATATGGCCTTGATAATTATTCGTTCGGAGGTATTCAGGGCTTTGAAAATGGTAATGCTACAAGTATTACTTTCAATACTACTTTGGCTAGAAATAGTATTGACAATCCAATGTATCCAACTTCTGGTTCTCAAATATCATTAAGTGCGAGTTTTACTCCTCCGTATTCTCTATGGAGAGATTTGGATTATGACAATGCTACCGATAAAGAAAAGTACAGATGGTTGGAGTATCATAAGTGGATGTTTGATGCTAAATATTATCAGGCCGTAGTTGGTAAATTGGTGTTGGAAGCTAAGGCTCATTTTGGGTTCATTGGTTCTTACTCTAAGAAAGCGGGTATTGGTCCATTCGAAAGGTTTAACTTAGGAGGTGATGGTTTGGCAGGACAAAACTTTGTTTTGGGTACAGATGTGATTGGCTTAAGAGGTTATGATAATAATGCTATTACACCTCCTTATTCAAATGTTGATACAGATGCGGTTTCTGGTGGTATAGTATATGACAAATTTGGATTAGAGCTTAGGTACCCTGTAACAACAGGCCAAGCCGCCACTATATACGGATTAGTATTTCTCGAGGCAGGTAATAACTTTGGTAGCTATGAAGAATTTAATCCATTTGAAAATTATAGATCTGCTGGATTTGGAGCTAGAATATTTATGCCTGCATTCGGATTGATAGGTGTTAACTGGGGGTATGGTTTTGATACATTACCAGGAGCACTTGATAATAGCGGGGCTCATTTCCACTTTACAATTGGGCAGCAGATTAGATAATAGTAAGAGGTTTTTATCGTTGGTGTCTGTAAATTGGCATTCTACTATTTATAGTAGTAGTTAAAAACATTGATAATAAAACATGAAAAAGGTATTTATTTTAGTTCTGGCATTATTTTCGTTTGTAAATATATATGCTCAAAAATTTGGTTATGTAGACACCAATTACATTTTGAGTAAAATGCCTGAATATAAAGAAGCTCAGCAGGAAATAGATAAGTTATCCTCTGGGTGGGAAGAAGAAATTAAGCAGATGGCAAAAGGAATAGAAGGCATGTATGATGAATTACAGGCTGAAGAGGTATTGCTTACTGCAGAGATGAAGAAGGATAGAAGGGCGGAAATTGAAACGAAGGAAGAGGAATTAAAAGAATATCAGAAGAAGGTATTTGGTTTTGAGGGCATGTTCTTTCTTAAAAAGAAGGAGTTGGTAAAGCCCGTTCAGGATAAAATATTTGAAGCAATAGAGAAAGTTTGCAAAGAAGAAAGATTAGCAATCATGTTTGATAAGTCGGGGGAGATGGTAATGATATACACAGACCCACGACATGATTATACAGATTATGTGCTCGAGCAATTAGGGTTAGGTGATCCTAATGACACAATTAAGTAGAATGTTAAATTTTAATATACCATGAGAAACAAATTATTTTTAACTGTAATAGCTTTTACACTTTTTGGGCTTGCATCAGTACAGGCACAATCAGCAATGAAAATCGCTTATGCTGATGTTGATTACATTTTAAGTCAAATGCCTGAGGCAAAGCAAGTTGAAGCTGATTTGAAAGCTCACAATACCCAATTACAAAATCAGTTACAAGCTAAGTACCAAGAGTATCAAACTAAATTACAGGCTTACCAGCAAGGTGCAGCTACTATGGATGCAGCTATTAGACAAGACAAGGAAACTGAATTGCAGCAATTGGAGCAAAGAATTCAAAAATTCCAACAAGATGCTCAGTCTTCAATTCAAAAGAAGTCTACGGAATTAATGCAGCCTTTATATGAAAAAGTGGGCAACAATATTGAATCTGTAGCAAAGGAGAATGGCTATGCTTACGTGCTTAATGGTCAGATTGCTGGAGTTGATGTAGTATTATATGCTGATTCTAAATTTGATATTAGTGACTTAGTATTGAAAAAAATGGGTGTTACACCTTCTTCTAACTAAGAATAGAATAATAATTTATATTAAAAAGCCCCTTCAAGGGGCTTTTTTTATATACTTATAATTATGATTATACCAGAGCTATTAAAAAAAGGTGACAAGGTAGGGATAGTTTCTCCTTCGAGAATGATAACTGAAGACCAGGTGTCAATGGCTATAAAAACATTGCAGTTGTGGGGACTAGAGGTTACGCTAGGGGAGCATTTGTATAATAGCGCGGGCTATTTTGCAGGTACTGATGAGGAAAGAGCGTACGAAATGCAACAGATGTTGGATGATAGAGAGATTAAGGCCATATTTTGTGCAAGGGGTGGCTATGGGGCTACTAGAATTGTAGATGCGCTATCCTTTGAGAAGTTTAAGGAAAACCCTAAATGGTTGATCGGGTTTAGTGATATTACAGCATTTCATTTAAAATTAAATAACATCGGTGTTGAATCTATACACGGATTGATGCCTGTTCAGTTTGAGAAGGAAGGCACTGAATTATCTAAAGAGTCATTATATAATGTGCTATTCAATGGTGAGTTTCACTATGAAATAAAGGCTTGTAACCACAATATTTTAGGTAATACAAAAGGTGAGTTAATAGGCGGTAATTTGTCTTTACTAGCAGATAGTATAGGTACTGATAATGAGATTGATACTAATGGTAAGATTTTATTCATTGAAGAAATAGATGAATACCTATATAAAATAGATAGGATGCTTACACAACTGCAGCGTTCAGGTAAGTTTGCTGAGCTTAGAGGCGTAATTATTGGAGATTTTTCCTTAATAAAAGATACCCAAATTCCATTTGGAATGGGTGTTAATGAACTTATCTTTCATCATTTTAAATGCTTAGATATTCCTGTTGCGTTTAATGTGCCTGTAGGTCATGAAAATTACAATTTAGCTATTGTAGAAGGAAGAGAAGTTTTGTTTATGGTGGATAATCAATGCGTTACAATAAAAAGTTTGCCGCATAATTAATAAACAATTATTGAGGCTGTTACATTTACTATCTGTATGTACTAACAAAAGATTTTATGCGGAAAGCACTTTTCATATTGCCATGGCTTTTAGTAATTGTTCTTGGTTTATCTCTCTACATCTCGTTTACAGGGCGCAAAACGGAAGTGGTAGAAGAAG
This sequence comes from Fulvivirga sp. AWR4_260, assembly GCF_056158185.1. Taxonomy (NCBI): domain Bacteria; kingdom Pseudomonadati; phylum Bacteroidota; class Cytophagia; order Cytophagales; family Fulvivirgaceae; genus Fulvivirga; species Fulvivirga sp. AWR4_260. The sequence continues at coordinate 632,367 of NZ_JBSWSU010000001.1, read as the reverse complement.
TAACTCAAACTACAATATTGCAAAAGGTTGAAGCTATTGGTAAAATGGAACTGGTGAGGTATAATTTTAAAGAAGTTACGGAAGTAACTGAGTTAAGTAAAGAATACTTTAGGTTGTTTAAGATAGGTCCAGATTCTAAAATAGCATTGGTGAGTGCGGGAAATGCCGTAGGATGTATAGATCTTACGAAAGTTAAAACCAATGACTTGGCATTAGCTGGAGATACAGTATACCTACGACTTCCGGAGCCTGAAATTTGTTATTATAAACTGGATATGGAGAATACCCGCATATTTCATTTACAAACTAATCCGTTGAAGGATGAAAGTAAGTTTATTCAGAAGGCTTATAAAACTGCGGAAAGAGAAATAGAAAAGGCTGCCCTAAACTCAGGTATATTGGAACAAACAAAAGCTAATGCTCAGTTGATTTTAAGGCCTATGCTAGAAGGTATAAGTGGCAAAACAGTTATTCTTACTGATGATATACCAGGAGTTAGTATCGACTTGCAAAGGTAGTTAGCTGGTATAGTCGGACCTGATAATATCCCAAACTAATTCGGCCTCGTACCCTTTTTGAATAGCATGATTGGCCACTTTTCTATTAATTATAAACTGATTTTCTCCCTTAGTGGATTGATGTTTTCGTGCAATAATAGTGCAGAGGTTATCGTAATATTGCTCATCATCTATTTCCTGCATTCCTTTTTTTATACAGTAGTCAGATAGATTGTGCTGCTTTAAGGCTTGCATAATTTTTAATCTTCCCCATTTTTTGAGCCTAAATTTTCCCCCAACAAAAGCAATGGCAAACCTCTCTTCATTTATAAAGCCTTCAGTAATGAGATCAGTTAAAACATCTTCGACCTCATCTTGCCTTAAGCCATATTCGTATAGTTTATCCCTTACCTGTTGCTGAGTTCTTTCTTGATACGCACAAAAGTCAGCCGCTTTGAGCATGGCTTCTTTCATGGTAAAGGTTCTTTTATTTTTATTGTTGTCGGGTGTGTACATAAAAAAAGCGCCCTATGAGCGCTTGTATTATTTTTGAAATCCTTTTCTTTTAAGAATACTCTCTACAAACTTTCTTTCATTGTCAGAGTTGAAAATTCTAAAAGGGAGATGAATGAGCTGTACTTTATTGATCATGAGTAAAATGTAATCTTTACCAACCTGAGCTCTCTTAACCTGATCCCACTTGATGGGCATACCTTGCTTTGAGTTAAGTTTCACTAATATTTGTTGGCTGGTAATTTCATACGATAATCTTTCAAATAGCATTTTTGTTTGATCTAACTGAGTAACACCAGCAAACTGAATTACCCAAAATAAAATATAAAGTGTTAATGCTATTCCAGTGCCTATAAACCACCAGATGTTAGGAAGGAAGAAATACCCGGCACAAAGAGCTAATGCTATAAGAAAAACCCACCATTGCTGTTTTAGTACGTTTACTAACCCCAGCTTGATGTAGGTGCCGCTTTCAAGTTTGTATTTCTTTGTTTTTACGATCATGATTTAAATGATTAAAATATAAATGTATGTTATATCCTATTATTAATTTTTAATTGCTTTTAGGCTAATATCAAGGCTTTTTACAGAGTGGGTAAGCGCTCCAACAGAAATGAAATCAACCCCACATTCAGCTACTTCTCTTATGCTTTTTTCGGTAATACCACCACTCGCTTCTGTTTCGTATTTTCCATCAATCAGTTTCACGGCTTCTTTCATGGTGGAAGGCATCATATTATCTAACATAATGATGTCTACTTGGCCTACCTTCAAAACTTCTTTTACCTCTTCTATATTGCGGGTTTCGATTTCAATGCGTAAGTCTTTGTTCTTGTCTTGCAAATACTTTCGTGCCGAAACAATGGCATTTTCTATTCCACCCGCAAAATCGATATGATTGTCTTTAAGCATTATCATGTCATATAATGCGTATCTGTGGTTAGTGCCTCCGCCAATGGCTACAGCCCATTTTTCGGGCAACCTAAAGTTAGGTGTAGTCTTACGAGTATCTTTAAGCTTGGCAGAAGTTCCGTTTATTAAAGAACATAGCTGGTGGGTATAGGTCGCTATTCCACTCATTCTTTGCATGCAGTTGAGCACCAATCGTTCACAGCTCAATATAGACCTAGCGGATCCCTCTACTGTTAAACCAATGTCTCCGGTATTTACAGCAGCACCATCTTTTATAAGCAGATTTACTTTTAGAGATGGATCAAAATGATTAAAGATTTTTTCGGCCAGTTCAACACCTGCCAAAATGCCATTATCTTTAATGATTAATTGAGCCTTATTTTGCGCGTCTGCCGGAATAGAAGATAATGAAGAATGGTCTCCTTCTCCCACGTCTTCTTTAAAAGCACTTACAATGAAGGCATTAATCGAATCTTCCGTTAAATAGCTAAATTCCATCGTGCAAAAATAAAAAAAGCACTGATTATATCAGTGCTTCTTCATAGAAATGCTATATCTGTATTATTCTTTTATGAAAGATATTTCGTGTATAAGGTATTTATTTCCAGAGTCTTTGATTCTCACCCATACCCTGTAGGTCTGTTTGTTAGAAATATATTGACCTATTGCATACGGAAGTCCTCCTTTTGAAGCCCCTTGATGCACTATGGTAAAGCTTGATGGAGGATTGTTTTTAAAGAAATCTTTAAGCACAAACTCCGCTTGAGTTTTGCTATAGCTCTGCATGTTGCCATCCAAAGTTACATCTACGTTTTGATTTAGAAATTTTGCAATCTCTTTAGAGCTTCCAGTTTTAATGGCTTCTTTAACATCATTAATAATATCCCCCTGTGCTAATGATGTGTTGAACGAGACAACACTGAATAAACCTATAGTGCATAAAAACACTATGCTTTTAATGTATTTCATACTATTGCTGACATTTACACCCTCAATCTGGCCAAAATTATGCCAATCTGTTGGTTAAAGAATTTTCAAATTAGTATAAACTTTTCATTCTAGCAACTTTCCATGTAAGGCTTTCCTTAAAATTACTATATCTGATAACCTTGCTAAGTTCATAAATTTTACTGATGAGTGCCCTTTGGGCTTCACGCTTGTTGTTTAACCATTTATTTAAATATCCTGAAAAAACAATGGTATTTCATGTTTTTGAATATTAACTTGCCGCACCAAATGAATGGATTTCTATGATAGCCTGTACTGATAATAAATTCTTGTGTAACGGTTTCTTAACATTAAGTTAACATTGAGGCATGTTATTTTTTATTAAAATAAAATACTCTTTCACAGCTCCTTACATTAAAAAATTATCTTTGCGGGCGCAAATGACTATTGATAATTTAAATAATCTATTTTCAAACCAAACAAACAAGGAATGAAACAATTTTTACGATTTGGTATTACCCTTATCACCTTAATTGTGACGGCAGGTTTTGCTGCACAAGCACAAAATGGCACTATTAGTGGCCGAGTGCTGGATGCAGATAATGGAGAGCCTTTAATTGGGGCTAACGTTGTAGTTAAAGGAACTACTAAAGGGTCTACTACTGATCTTGAAGGTAACTTCAAAATTGGTGAAGTGGCTGTAGGTTCTAAAACTATTGAAGTACGCTTTATTGGCTATCAGGTAAAAGAGCTAAAAGCTAATGTGCAAGCTGGTCAAGATGTTAACTTAGGCGAAATCAAATTAGCGTCAGATGCTATTGGTTTGAATGAAGTTGAAATTATTGCTTCGGTGGCGGAAGATAGAAAAACGCCTGTTGCTGTATCAACTATTAAAAGTGATTTCATTTTAGAAAAAGCCAGTAACCAAGAATTCCCTGAATTAGTAAAGTCTACTCCAGGTGTGTATGCTACTAAACAAGGTGGTGGTTATGGTGATGCTAGAATTAACGTTAGAGGATTTAGCTCTGAAAACGTAGCAGTACTAATTAATGGTGTACCTGTTAATGATATGGAAAATGGTACTGTTTATTGGTCTAACTGGGCTGGATTAACAGATGTTACACGTTCTATGCAGGTACAAAGAGGTTTGGGAGCTTCTAAAGTGGCTGTACCCTCTATAGGTGGTACAATGAACATCCTTACAAAATCTACTGACGCTGAAAAAGGAGGATATATCTACGGAGGTATAGGAAATAATAGCTATAACAAGATTTCATTTGCCGTTTCTTCAGGTCTTACTGAAAATAACTGGGCGTTTTCTGTACAAGGTGCCAAAATTGAAGGCGATGGATGGGCAGATGGACTTCAGTTTAAAGGCTACAATTACTTTGTTAATATTTCTAAAATTATTAATGATCATCATACATTGTCATTAACTGGTTTTGGAGCTCCTCAGTGGCATGGACAAAGACAAAACCCTCAATCTATAGAGACTTTTAGAAATGCTCCTCAAGGATTAAAATATAATGCTGACTGGGGATATTTGAATGGACAAGTGGTAAACGTTGAAGATAACTTCTATCATAAACCACAATTTTCATTAAACCATTACTGGACAATAGATGAAACTTCAGAGTTAGCTACTGCACTTTATGCTTCTTACGGAACTGGTGGTGGCGGTGGTTACCAAAATGGTGATATTGCTATCGGTGATTTCAGAACAGGAAACCAATATTCAGCATATGATTTAGATGCTGTTGTTGATCAAAATGTTAATTCTAATGATGGTCATGCATTGGCTTACTTAAGGGCATCAAGAAATGATCATAGATGGTATGGAGTTTTAAGTACATATACAAAAGAACTTAATTCAAATATCAATTTATTAGGAGGACTTGATTTAAGGTATTATAAAGGTATCCACTTCTCAGAAGTTACTAATTTATTAGGAGCTGACTATGTATTAGATAACAGTGATGTTAATAATCCAAATAGAAGATTAGGAGTTGGAGATAAAAGAGATTACTATAATGATGGTGTTGTACTTTGGGAAGGAGCATTTTTTCAAGCTGAGTACTCTAAAGACAAGTTAAATGCATTTGTTTCATTATCAGGATCTAACACATCTTACAAGAGAATCGACTACTTCCAGTATTTAGATAGCGATCCATTGCAAGAGACTGATTTCGAAAACTTCTTTGGATATCAAGTAAAGGGTGGAGCTAATTATAACTTAACAAGACATCACAATGTGTTTGCTAACTTAGGTTATTTCGAAAAAGCCCCTGATTTTGATGCTGTTTATCAAAACAACGCTAACATCGTTAATCAAGACGCTGAAAATCAAAAGATATTAAGTTTTGAATTAGGCTATGGTTATAGAAGCAAAGATTTCAATGCTAATATTAACTTATATAGAACTAGCTGGATGGATAGAACTTTCACTAGATCATTCAATGCACAAGATGATCCTAATACATCAGTTGATGAAAGCTCTCAGTTATATTTTGCTAATATCTTAGGTGTTGATGCACTTCATCAAGGAGTTGAAGTAGATTTTAAATATACTCCTACTACTAACTTCTCAGTTAACGGTATGTTGTCTTTAGGAGACTGGACATGGAAGAGCAATGTAAGCGGAGTAAATATATTCGATGAAAATCAAAACCAAGTAGGTTCAATCTCTGAATTATATATTGAAGATTTAAAAGTTGGTAATTCAGCACAAACTACTGCATCAATTGGTGCAAACTATAAAGTGATTGAAAATTTAAAATTAGGTCTTACTTATAATTATTATGCAGATTTATATGCATCTTATGACCCTACTGACAGAACAAGTGAAGACTTATTAGGTGTTCAGGCATGGAAAGTTCCTGATTATGCTTTAGTAGATATTAATGCAGTGTTTGATTTTAAAATAGGAGAACTTGATGCTAGTATTTATGGAAACATAAATAACATTTTTGACGAAGAATACATTTCTGATGCTAGAGATGGGGACTCGAATAACGATGGAAGACCTGATGCTCCTGGAGCACGAGTGTTTTATGGTTTAGGAAGAACATGGACTGCAGGGTTAAGGATTAAGTTCTAATTTTAATAACTAAAATTGAGATGAAAAATATATTATATATCACATTATTTCTATCGGCAGTTTTAGCAGGCTGTAATTCGTTAGATGACACTTATGATGAACTTGATAAGACAGCAGGAGATCCTTCTGGTGTTCAAGTTTTTGAATTAACTCTTTCTGAAGATGATTATGCTTTATTAGAAGATGATGGCGTAGGGTCAAATAATAATTTCTCTTCTGAAGATGAAGCGAAAGAGTATATCGCTAAAATTTTAGATTTAAAATACCCTCAGCTAGAAGATGGATCTTCAATTAGTGTAACTTATAATTTATACAGAGGTGGATCTGTTGATAGTTATACAGTTTCTGAAGCGGATTATGAGGCAGAAACAAAGAATACGGAATATGCTGCATATTTTAATCAAGATACTTTAGCCGAAAATCACATTGCTACTATCTTAAATTCTGCCAAAGGGTCGGATAATGATGGACAAGTGGTTATTGTAAAGTATGATTCGGCTTCTACTAAATATGCTGATATTAATGGAGAAGTATTATTTGTAGAGAACTTTAATAATTCTTCATTCTTTGAAACCACGGATACTACTTCCTTAGTTGGGGCAGAAGCTTGGGATGCTTCAAGTTATGGGACTGATGCATATGCTAAAATGAGTGGAAACTCAGGAAAAAATTATGTTAACGAAGACTGGTTAGTATTACCTAAAGCGACTTTAACTTCAAACTTTGGAAATTATAGTTTAGTAGTTAGACATGCTGTTAACTACCTAAATGGTGGTGCGGCTTTTGGTAAAGATATCATGGTAAAGGTATCAACAAATTTCTCTGGTAATGTAGAGACCGCAACGTGGTCAGATTTAACGCCAGATACATGGCCTGAAGGCAATTCTTATTCTTTTGTTGATTCTAAATTTGAATTAGCTGATTATGCTGGAGCTACAGTAAATATAGCGTTTGTATATAAGTCTACAGCTGATTATGCGCCTGTATGGGAAGTAGATAACGCAATGATATCTGCTGGTACTCCTGTATTACCATCAACAGAGTTTGCTTACTATATGTATTCAGCTGAAGATGAGTCTTGGGTTTCTGCAGCTGATGATGTGTTAGAATTATCAAAAGATACTTATTCTAGCATGGGCTTAAAGGGATATTTTACTAGTTCAACTCCACAGGAAAGTTATGTTCCTCAATATTTGGCTTCAGCATATCCTTATGCTCAAGAAGAAGATGAAGTGACAGTTATATATAACTATTTCTCTAGTAGTAAAGGAGAATTAGAGCAAAGAGGTGTTGTTTATACATTTATGTCTGGAGTTTGGAATGCTTATGAGTCTGAAGTGGCTACAACATTACAGTTTGGTAAGGAAGAAGGAGTATGGGTGCCTGATAATACCATTAGATACACTCTTTCTCCTGCAGATTATACCGCAATTGCAAGCAATGAAGATTTAGGAACTGAAGCTAGTAGAGCTAACCTTGATAGTTATGGTAACTTCAATACAAATGCAGGGAATTGGACAACTGAGACAATTGAAGCGTCAATAGCTTATATACTTAAAACTAACTTCCCAAATAGTGAAGTGGGACAAAAGTATTTAGTGTCTTATGATTCTTATCCTGGAGGTTTACTATCACTACATGTGATTTTAAATAGCGATGGCGAATATGAGACCATAGATTAAATAGATTAAATAGATTAAACTATCTATATATAAAAGCCTTTAGATATCTATCTAAAGGCTTTTTTTGTAACTTCATTTTCAACTTTATATTTCCGCTACTGTTACTTAAGTAATGAAAGAAAAAGATAAATACTACGACCGAGAGCTAAGTTGGCTTTCTTTTAATAAGAGAGTACTGATGGAAGCTGCGGATAAAGATGTGCCTTTGTATGAGAGGATTAAGTTTATGGCTATTTACTCTTCTAATCTGGATGAGTTTTTTAGAGTGAGGGTCGCTTCTTTACGCAGTATTGTAGGGATAGATAAGAAGAAAATCAATAAAAAATTTAACAGAAAGCCTAAAAAACTACTGGAAGAAATTCTACATACTGTACACGAACAGCAGGAGGAGTTTGGGCATATTAAAAGAGATGTAATTATTCCTGAATTAAAGGAAAATGGGATTATTTTGTATAGAGATGAGCCTATTATTGATGAGCACAGGTGGTTTGTAGAGCATTATTTTAAAAGTAAAATATTGTCTTACCTACAGCCAGTGATTATTACTCGCAAAGAAAGCAAAACTCCTTACTTAGATAATAGGGCTATTTATTTTGCCATAGAGCTAGAAAATAAAGAGGGAGGAAAAGAATATGCTCATTTAAATATTCCTACTGATAGTTTACCGAGGTTTGTAGAGCTACCCAAAGAGAATAATTACCATTATTATATAGCTATTGAAGACATAATTAGGGAAAACTTGTCTTTTCTATTTCCTAGTTATAAGGTTAAAGGTGCTTATGCTATAAAACTCAATAGAGATGCAGACCTGAATATAGAAGATGAGTACGCAGGTGATTTGGTGAAAAAAATTCAGAAACAGATTGAAAAGCGTAACCTAGGGGTGCCTTCACGGTTTTTGTACGATAGTGAAATGCCCGAAGACTTACTGCAATACCTTAAAGATAAGTATGAGCTAGATGAGGATGATTTAGTGGCGGGAGGTAAATATCATAATATGCACGACTTATTTGATTTACCCAACCCTTTGGCACCTAAATTAGAAAATAGCCCGTTGCCTGCTATAAGAAGACATTGTTTGGATGAGAATCCTTCTATGTTTAGTGCAGTTGATAAGCATGATATAATGCTGCATTTTCCTTATCAGTCTTACGATTATGTCTTACGGTTTTTCAATGAAGCTGCGTTAGATAATGATGTAGAAGAAATTAAGGCTACATTTTATAGAATAGCGCACGAGTCATTTATTAGTAATGCATTAATTAGTGCCGCCAACAATGGTAAGAAAGTGACCGTATTCGTTGAAATAAAAGCTCGTTTTGATGAAGAAAACAATTTAAAATGGGCCGCTAAAATGGAAGCTGCTGGCATTAAAATTATTTATAGTATTCCTGGCCTCAAGGTGCATGCAAAGGTGGCTTTGGTAAGCAGAAAAATGCCCGATGGTAATATCAGAAAGTATGGTTTTTTCGGTACAGGTAACTTCAATGAAAAAACCGCCAGCATTTATGCTGATGATGCCTTGTTGACATATAATGAAAGTATGACTAATGAGTTAGATAACGTTTTTCATTACTTATCTACTCAGGAAGAAATACCTTCTTTTAAAAAGCTTTTAGTCTCTCAATTTAATATTACCGATGAATTTAAGACGCTGGTAGACTTTGAAATTAATCAAGCTAAGCAGGGTAAGAAAGCGCATATAATATTAAAATTGAATAATCTTCAGGATGATATAATGATTGATAAGCTTTATGAAGCCAGCCAAGCCGGAGTGAAGATCGATCTTATAGTTAGGGCCATTTGCTGTATTAGAGGTGGTGTAGAAGGCCTTAGCGAGAATATCACGGTAAAGCGTATAGTAGATAGGTATTTGGAGCATTCCAGAATATATTACTTTTACCATGAGGGAGATGATATATTATATCAAGGGTCTGCCGATTGGATGAAAAGGAATCTATACAGAAGAATAGAGGTGGTTTTCCCGATTATAGATTCACTAATGAAAAAGGATATTATGAAAGTATTGGAGCTTCAGTTGGGAGATAATGTAAAAGCGTGCACTCTTAATGAAAACCTAGAGAATATTAAGGTCATTAATGATTTGCCTCCTGTACATGCTCAGATTGATTTTCATCAATGGCTAAAAGCGAAGGAAATAGAAACAATAAAAGAGGCATAAGCCTCTTTTATTTTAGTGTCTTGGTGCAGGAAAAAACACCATGGCTATTACAAAAGCCATTATTGATATTATAAAACCGAACATAAATACGTTATATGACTTTCTTAGCATTTTGTATTTTTTGCCCAGTACAATGCCTAGGAAATAGATGTCTTTAATCATACTACCATACAGAAACTCCGAGTCTTTCATCATTTCTTGCATGCCCCACATGTAATTATCTAGCTCCATATTATGGAAGTTACCAAAGAATAGAAGGTTTGTTTTTCTTTGTTCTATATCTTCTCTAGTAAATGTACCCGATGAAATATTAGGGCGAGTAGCTAGTACTGCAAAAACAATTGTAGTGAGACAAACCACTACCAAGATCATTCCGGGTATTATTAAATTGGGGTAATCTTCTAGCTTTCTAAATAGCAATGATACTAATACGGATAGTATAATTGAATTGATGGAAATCATTATGTTGGCTTTGTTATCGGCCATACCACTAAGTGTTAAATGATTTTTTGAAGTAATACGAAACATTGTTTCAATACCTCTTTCTGGCTTTTTGGCTTTTTTGTCCTTTTTGCCCGATTTCTTATCTTCTTCTTTTATCTCTTCGTTCACGTTTGCAGTACAATTAGTGGCTAGCCACTCTAGGTTTTTCTTTTTCTTTGGCTCCAACACTTGCTTACCATAATCAGTAAAATAGGTATGCGATTTCACAAATTCAAGACTCATTTTATGCCAATCAGTGGGTGAAATGCTTTTGTCGTGAGTGTTTACCAACTCTTTTCTTAAGCCTTCTGTTCTCTTTTTAAACAGAGTAGTAGAAAGGTGGTATAGATCAGCATCGCATAGCACCATTGAAAGCTTGTCTTTAGGTGACTGTGGCATTTGGGTGGCCTCAATGATATTAGCTATTCTTTCAATATCATCATGGTCAATATTCCATTCATTAAGCTTGCTCCGCATTAATTTAATGCTTTCTTGCTCATGGTTTAAGGCATTTTTTAAATATCCCAAATCATGAAACCAAGCAGCTATAGATACTAGTAAAGTCTCTTTATCAGAAAGATTACAAGCTGCTGATATTTCTTTAGCGGCTTTTACTACCTCTTCGGTGTGTTCCAGGTTATGGTAGCAATAGTCTTTAGGAAGTTCCTTGAGCTTGTTAGTAATATACTCTTTCGATTTATTCAGTAGTTTACTATCCGTATTCATATTAATAAATGTAGATAAAAAAATGTGAGATAGATAATTTATTACTGTCCATCAACATACCCCTGAAGGTACTGGTATTTTTTTGTTAATTTACCATTTTCGGTAATTGTTGCGCGTTTAATGATCTCGTCCTTATCTTCTTTTATAAGGCTAGGTAATACATTGTTGAGTAATTCTTTTCCAAAATCTTCCGAAGCATTTCTTGGTAGCTCGCAGGGCAAATTGTCTACAGCCATAACGGTAATGTTACCTTCATCAGACAAAGGGGCTTCTATTATACCTAAGCTAGGTTCATAATCATATATGGGATCATCAATAGTGCTTGGTTTTTTTGTTGAAGGAATAGAACCCTCTATGTCACAAGTAATATCAGCAATTACTTTTATTTTGAATGAAGAGTCCATTACATCTTCTCTTTTAAATAGAACAGGAGCCCGCGGATCCCAAAAGGCTCCAGCAATGAGTACATCACTAACGGCAGCATACTTTAAAAAATGGCTTTCATAATTTTCAGGATTCATAAAGAAATCATTTCTGTTAAAATCGCTGCCATCTTTAGGCTTGTTGTAATCCCTGCTGTTAAGCTGAGCAAACACTGGGTATTCAAACCTTTCGTTTAATAATTCATGAGCTGAAACTTGTCTTATTTTCATTCCATGCATCACTTCAATAGCTCCTTTGGCAACTCTACCTCCACCAGTAATTACTATTTTTATAGGAGGAAGGTTTACTTTTTTAAATTCGGTCTTTAGGTCGTCAAGGTCGTAGCATTCATGAGCACGTCTAATATGAAATAAATTATATCGCTTGCCGTAAGTCCAGATACCATTGTAAGCACCTACAATCCCTGCATATCGGCCAAAAGCCACTATTCTTTTGCCAGAAGTGTCCGTTAATGTTTCGTAGTCTATTAGCCTAATGTTCTTTTCTAAGATCGCTTTGAGCAAATTTCGATTGTAAGGTTGCTGCTTTATGGTGTGAGAGAAGAAAAAATAGGTTTTATTTTCTACGAGCTGATCAATAGGCACCTCTTTCACTCCCATCAATACATCACAGTCTGTAACATCATCTTTTAAAGAAATTTGGCTATTAATGTATTCTTCGTCTTCAAAGCATCTGATATCACTTTTTTGGCAAATTACTGATACATCGCTGTACTTGTCGTTCAGTTCCTTGGCCTGTGGAGGGGTAAGTGGCACGCGCCTGTCTATAGGAACTTTACCTTCTTTAAGAATACCTATTTTCATATTGTTAGTTTTTAATGCTTGTTATCTGCTTTATATATTAAACTTAGCGTTTACTTTGTTTATGTATAACAAATTTCAACTGTAATTTACTACTTATGGGGTAAATTCTAAAAGTGATTGCATGATGTCTTTAGCATATATTTATTTAGTAGTAGGGTGGGGCTTTTATTTAGGCATGCACTCTGTATTGGCCACTAACAAGGTTAAGGAGTGGTTTTATAATATGGGTGTAACCAAGGTAACTTACCGAGTTACTTATAATATTTTAGCTGCGGTTGGCTTGTTAATGATGCTTTATGTAAATGGAGCAATTCATAGCGAAAGGTTGCTGCCTAAAATGGGGGTTTTAAAATATGCTAGCTTACTGATAGCCGGAATAGGAGTAATTATAATTTCAAAAACCTTTAAAGTATATAGTAAGCGTGAGTTTTTAACTGGCCAAGGCGATAGTACATTATCTCAGCACGGTATTTTGAGTGTGGTGAGACATCCATTATACTTGGCTACTTATCTCATATTTATTGGGTTCTTTTTTTACGATCCAAGGTGGGCTTCATTGGTTAGTGTATTGTGCGTGTGTCTGTATATTCCATTAGGTATACGTTTAGAAGAAAAAAGGCTAATAAAGGCTTACCCAAAAGCATATGTTGATTACAAAAAAAGGGTACCAGCTGCTGTGGTACCCTCTATAGATGCTATTAAGGAATTGTTTTTTTAATTACTCTTCCTCCTCATTATCTTTTGTTTTTTTAAAATCGTCTCGGTCAATGAGTTTTTTATCGTCTACATTTTTATTTAAAAACTCATTAATCTTATCGATGTCATAGTTTGACTTTATTTCACCGAAAGAATCAATCTCAATATTAAAACCTTTTAAATCAGGGTTGACTTTTGGTGAGCCTTTCTTCCCTTTTCCTTTGTTTGATTCTTTCTTAGTCATAACTACCTCCTTAATTTGATTCTTTTACAGGCAATGTGTCTACAGCCTTTTGTATTCTATTGGCTACTTCTTCTTTACCTAAAACTTCCATTATTTCCATTAAGTCAGGTCCTGCTCCCTTGCCAGTAATCGCTAGTCTTACTGCTTGCATTACCTGCCCTATTTTAACACCTTTTTCGTCTAATATGTTATTTAAAATATCTTTAGCGCTTTCTGCCGTAAGAGCCGTTTCATAAGTAGTTAGTGCATTTTTATACCCGTTTAGCACATCTACAGCTACTTCGGTCCATTTCTTTTTAACTACTTTCTCATCGTATGACTCTGGCGAATGAAAGAAAAATTGTCCTTCGGTAAAAAATTCACCAGGGAAAGTAACACGTTCTTTAAGTGCATTACATACTTTTTCAATATTAGATTCTGATAGCTCTATGCCACTAGCTTCTAAATCCTTTTTCAGGTATGCTGCTAATTCAGTATTTGATTTAGTTTTGAGATATTGCTGGTTGTACCATTTTGCTTTTTCAATATCAAATTTAGTTCCCGACTTACCTATTCGCTCGGTACTAAATGCCTGAATTAACTCATCTTTAGTGAAAATCTCTTGCTCAGTGCCAGGATTCCATCCCAAAAAGGCTAAGAAGTTTATAAATGCATCTGGCAAATAGCCCACTTCTCTAAAACCTTTGTAAGTCTCTGGTTCGCCATCTTTCCCAGGAAAAGTACCACTAATTGGAAATACCGGAAAACCGTGCTTATCACCATCTCTTTTACTTAATTTACCATTTCCATCTGGCTTAAGCAATAGCGGGAGGTGGGCAAATTGAGGCATGGTGCTTTCCCAACCTAAAAATTTGTATAATAGCACATGTAAAGGCGCACTGGGTAGCCATTCTTCTCCCCTGATCACATGAGTGATTTTCATTAAATGGTCATCTACTACATTTGCTAAATGATAAGTAGGCATACCATCTGACTTCATCAAAACTTTGTCATCTATAGCAGAGGAGTGTACCATTACCCAGCCTCTTACCATATCGTTGAGTCGAATTTCTTCTTTCAACGGTACTTTTAATCTTATTACATAGGGCTCTCCAGAAGCTATCCTCGCTTTCACCTCTTCTTCAGGCAAAGTCAAAGAGTTTTTCATCTGTGTTCTGGTAATTGCGTTATATTGCGGAGTAGCTACTCGGGCTTCCTTCAAGCGCTCCCTCATAGCGTCTAGCTCTTCAGGAGTATCAAATGCGTAATAGGCATTGCCTTCATCTAATAACTGCTGAGCGTATTTGCCGTACATTTCTTTCCTTTCAGATTGCTTATACGGGCCATAAGGACCTTCATTATATGGACTTTCATCTAAGGTGATGCCTAACCATTCTAATGATTCCTTAATGTATTCTTCTGCTGCAGGCACAAACCTATTTTGGTCTGTATCCTCTATTCGAAGAATCATTTTGCCATTGTGTTTTTTTGCAAATAAATAATTATAAAGAGCGGTTCTTACACCTCCAATATGCAATGCTCCCGTAGGGCTAGGAGCAAACCTTACGCGTACTTCTTTGTCCATTTTTTAGAATAATTTCCGACAGGCAAAAGTACAAAATCTTGTGAAACGATAATAATTAAGCGGTTATCTTTAAAGCCACTTCTAGTGCTTCTCGGCTGGTTTTTATTTGTTTGTTGAAATTAAGGATAGCCACAGAATAATTGATGATTGAGGAGAGGAAAACTATGGCTGCGTAAAGATACTGATGAGAGTGTAACACAAAATAACTGGCCGCAAGTAAAATCATTACCGTCCAGAAAATTAAAAATACAAGGGAGCTTCTGAATAGACTATAATTGATGAATATAATGCAACCTCTGCTGCTGGCCTCTATTCGTCCTTTTATTAGTGGTAGAAAATTCTGGGGATAGTTAATTCTTTTTGATAGGGTGAAATTGTTGTTGGTGATTTCACCATTAAATATGGTGTGTGTATTGTTTTTGTCTTGGACTAATGCGGTGGGCATAGTTACCTCTTGAAGCCGATATAGTGCTAGCTCGGCATCAAGAGGTAGAATTAATATTTCATTCTTGCTAGGTACAAGTATCATTTTACTGCAATGCAGGAAATTTCTACGTTAACATCTTTAGGTAATCTACTTACTTCTACTGTTTCGCGTGCAGGCGGAGAAGACAAAAAGTACTTTCCATATACGGTATTAATCAGTTGGAAGTTATTCATGTCAGAAACAAAAATGCTACACTTAATTACATTGCTATAATCTAAGCCTGCTTCTTCTAAAATAAAACCAAGGTTTTTCATCACCTGTTCGGTTTCTACTTCTATGTTACTGTTGATTAAATCACCAGAAGAAGCATCTAGTGCAATTTGACCTGATACATACAAAGTGTCATTTACCATAACGGCTTGACTATAAGGTCCAATAGGTGCAGGTGCTTTTTCGCTGTTTACTATATTTTTGCTCATTATTAATAATTTAAATGATATCTGGTTTTAAGCTTGTGAATTTATAGAAAAAAATAATTGATTTAGCCCTCTTATGCCTATCTATTGAGGTTAAAGGTAATGTAAAGGCATAAAAAAAGCTGCTTATGAAGATAAGCAGCTTTTTTTGTAATTAATTTTTTACTCTACAGTTACTGATTTTGCTAAGTTTCGTGGTTGATCCACATTACAACCTCGCATAACAGCTATATGATAAGAAAGCAACTGCAATGGAATTACTGAAACCATTGGCATTAGTGCTTCATCAGTTTTAGGTACTTCTATTACAAATTCAGCCATTTTAGGTATTAAAGCATCACCTTCCGTTACCACAGCAATAACTTTTCCTTTTCTGGCTTTTACCTCCTGAATGTTGGAAACTACTTTGTCATAAGAACTGTCTCTAGTGGCAATAAATACAACAGGCATTTCTTCATCTATAAGTGCAATAGGGCCATGCTTCATTTCTGCTGCCGGGTATCCTTCTGCATGTATATAAGAAATTTCTTTTAGTTTCAATGCGCCTTCAAGGGCAACAGGGAAGTTAAATCCTCTGCCTAAGTAAATAAAGTTCTTGGCATCTTTAAAAAGAGCAGATATTTCTTTTATCTGGTCATCTAATTTAAGTGCTTCTTCAACTTTCGCAGGAATATTTTCAAGCTCTACTAGCAGTTCTCTGTATCTTCTTTCAGTGATAGTGCCTTTTTTATGAGCTACACTTAGCGCTATCATGTTAAGCACTGTCAACTGTGCAGTGAAGGCTTTAGTACTTGCCACACCTATTTCAGGGCCAGCATGTGTATAAGCTCCCTCGTGAGATGCTCTCGCGATAGAAGAACCTACAACATTACATACTCCGAAAATTACTGCGCCTTTAGATTTTGCCAACTCAATAGCAGCAAGTGTATCCGCAGTTTCACCAGACTGGGAAATCGCAATAACAACATCACCTTCGTTGATGATAGGATTACGGTACCTGAACTCAGAGGCATACTCTACCTCTACAGGTATTCTACAGAATTCTTCTATAAAATACTCTGCCACTAAACCTGCATGCCAAGAAGTACCACAGGCAACTATGATTATTCTATCTGCATTTTCCAGTTTATTGGCATATTCTCTTATACCTCCTAATACAAGTCGCCCTTCATTCGCATTTAGTCTACCTCTCATACAATCGCTGATGGACTTAGACTGCTCAAAAATCTCTTTGAGCATAAAGTGCTCATACCCGCCTTTTTCAATGGCTTCTAATTCCATATCTAAAGTTTGGATATAAGGAGTGGACGGAACGTCTTGAGTGTTTTTTAACTTTAGCTCATTGTTATCGATGATCGCAATCTCGTAATCATTAAGGTATACTACTTCGTTAGTATATTCAATAATTGGAGTGGCATCAGAAGCTAAGAAAAATTCATTTTTACCCAACCCAATAACTAAAGGACTCCCTTTTCTGGCAGCTATTAATTGATCAGGATTGTCCTTAGTCATTATTACTATAGCATAAGCACCCACAACTTTAGTTAGTGCTAACCTTACAGCTTCTTCTAATGAACAATCGTTATTTACTTGTATGTCTTCAATGAAGTGTATAAGTACTTCTGAGTCGGTTTCACTATCAAAAGTATGTCCTTTTTTCTCCAACTCTTTTTTTATAGAGCTGTAGTTCTCTATAATTCCATTGTGAATTATAGCTAAGTTCTTTGATTGTGAATAATGAGGGTGAGCATTTTCATCGTTAGGCTCACCGTGAGTGGCCCATCTGGTATGCCCAATACCAATGTTACTATTAAGTTTTTTGATAGGTAGCGTTTCTTCTAAGTCAACTACTCTACCTTTTTTTTTATAAATGTTCAGACCGTCATTTAACAAAGCAATACCGGCACTGTCATAGCCCCGGTATTCTAATCTTTTAAGTCCTTTAAGGATTACTTCGTGTGCATTTTTTGGTCCTACATACGCAACAATTCCGCACATAATTTATCTATTTTATTTATCAGGTGTAGTATAGTATATATTAAGATATACATCTTCTTTACGTAAAGCAAACCTACTAACATCTAATGAAAGATTACTAGGGGTTAGTACGATTTGGTTATTTTTTGTAAAGCCGTGATCAATAGAACGTAAATAATGTGGTAGATCTATTCTGTAACCTTTAATGTCAGAATCATAAACTGCAGTTAATGGCGTGCTAGAATTGAATGATGCAGGTATCACACCAGCAAATACCACATTGTTTTCTAGTGAAGCCGTGTTCGTGGCGTATAGAATTAATGTTGATGGGGCAGGTGTAGTTTTTGATAAACCTTCAATGTTTTCTAATACAATTTCAGCTTTGTTAATAACGGGGGTTTTAATAGTATCTACAAAGCTCTCATAAACTGAAAGATCAATAATGGGTAACATTCCAGTTCCTTGCTGTAAATACACGTAATCTGAGCTTAATTGATATGGTGTATTGTTGTTGGTGATGTTATCAAAGTCAGAACCTGACCAAGCACTGTTTTTGTTAGGGCTTATGTTGTTATATCCACGAGCTGAGTTTACAGGGAATGTCAATCTCTTTTGAGTAGTAGTACCATCTACAGTTTCAGAATAATACATAACCATTCTTGTGTATGTTGGCGAATAGGTTATTATAGAACTTCCTGCTGTAGAGGTTAAGGCTATACCTTTGAAATAGTTAGAGAAGTTAGTGCCCGAAGAAAGCTCAGTGCTTTCACTTTTTGCTTTGTTAAACAAATCTTGGCCTAGTGTTTCATCCAAGCTAATTCTAGTGAAGTAGATGTACTTATCATTGCTATCATAGTAGTTAGCTTTGATGGCAGAGTCAGCAGGTATGTCTTCATCCAGACTGGTATCATTAAAGTCTAGGTCAATAGAGTCTGCATCTATAGTAAAGGTTTTTTCTCCTATTTTATTCCCAAGATCTTGCGATGAAAAAGTATAATGGTAAACAAGGTCTGTAGCGCTTACCAGCTGAACGGTGTCTGTAAGTTGATAAACTTCTAACGAATTAGATCCGTTATTTGGTCCGTAAATATGGTCAATACGCATTTCGAATATCAATGAGTCGAAAGTGGCTGATTCGTCAAAGCTTGAGCCTGGGTTTTGTGAAGTAAGGGCCAGTTCTGAGAAATGCTTAGCTTCTATATGCCCGAATTTCTCATCTTCATATTGTCCTACTAATATGCTTACTGTGGCCGAAGAGTTATTTACTAAATTGGGGTTAGCGATGCTATCTAGCCAAACCTGGTTGAGGTTATCCTGTAATGGAATTTTGGTGAAAAAAATCCCCAAATTATTTTCGGGGTCCAGTCCAATGGTGTTGATGTCATCATCACACGAAAAAAATGATAGGGCTGATAAGATTATCAGCCCAGTTCTTTTAGCCCACAAGTTCATTGTATAAATTATAGTATGAGTCAGTGAAATTATCGTCTTGTTCAATTTTCTCTATCTTTTTCTCTGAAGTAATGTCTTTGAAAAGATTTTCTAATGTTTGGTCTTCTTCAGTTTGTATTACAGTATCAGCAAACTCCATGGCTACTTTTATAAAGCCATAATAGTCACCAGACTGTAGTGTAGTAAGCATGCTGTCATCAATGTCCATCATTTTTACTTTGTCGATAAGATCATTGTTGAATTTATGCTTAAAGCTATTATTGTAAATACTGAATACAGTTTTTGTATCCTTAAATAAAGGATCGTTTTTATAAGTAGTTTTTAAGTAAAGTGGAATTAAGCTTGTCATCCAATCATTACAGTGAACGATATCAGGTGACCAACCCAATTTCTTAACCGTTTCTATAACGCCTTTACAGAAAAATATTGCACGCTCATCATTATCTTCATAAAAATTATTTTCTTTATCATGGAACACATATTTTCTGTGAAAATAATCTTCATTATCAATAAAGTAAACTTGCAATTTAGCATTTGGTATTGATGCCACCTTAATAATTAAGGGTTTCTCTTCATCACCAACAGCGATGTTGATGCCTGAAAGTCTGACTACTTCGTGTAACCTGTTTTTTCTTTCGTTTATCAGTCCGAATCTCGGAACGAGAATCCTGATTTCCATCCCTTTTTCTTGCATAGCCTGTGGCAATTTTCTTACAAATTCTGCAACTTCTGAAGTTTGTAAGAAAGGATTGATTTCACTGGCTACATAAAGAATACGAAGTTTTGACATATGTGTATGAGATTTGTTTGCGTAGAATAAGGCTACAAAAATACAAAATTTTTGCCTTTTTACCATCTATTATATTGGTAAAAACTTAATTTTGGGTTCATTTCAAACGATTCTGATGATAGTTTTTGAGGAGATTATTCCTTTACAAAAGTATATTCGAGAGTTAAAATCTCAAGGTAAGCGAGTGGGCTTAGTTCCCACCATGGGTGCTCTGCACGATGGGCATTTATCGCTCATCAATGCTTCAAAAGGAGAAAATGACATTACGGTGTGTAGTGTGTTTGTAAATCCAACACAGTTTAATAACAAAGAAGATTTGGAGAAATATCCACGAACGTTGGAAGCTGATTTAGAGCTTCTTAAAAATGTTTGTTGTGATATTGTTTTTGCCCCTTCTGCAGACGAAGTTTATAAAGATACGCCCGCCATTACTTTTGACTTTGGAGATCTTGAAAGAGTGATGGAAGGAGCTTTCAGGCCTGGTCACTTTAATGGTGTAGGAATAGTGGTGTCCAAACTGTTTAACATAGTTATGCCCGATGCGGCTTACTTTGGTCAAAAGGATTTGCAGCAGTATGCTGTCATTAATAGGTTAGTTGAGGATTTATCATTCCCAATTACATTAACTAGGGTGCCGATTAAGAGAGAGCTTAGCGGGTTGGCCATGTCTAGCCGAAACGTCCGTTTAACTAATGAAGGGCGAGAAAAAGCTTTGACCTTGTTCCAGGTATTAAATAATGCAGAGGCTTTATTAAAAAAGGGAGTTGATATAGATGAGGTTAAAAAGGAAAGTGAGCATATATTTGCAACCGCAAATATTAAATTGGAATATATCGATATAGTTGATCCTCTAACATTGCAAAGTTTAAAGAACATTTTAGGGGTAAAATCCGTTGCGATATGCGTAGCAGCATTTGTAGAGGAGGTAAGGCTAATTGATAATATCATTATTAACTTAGAACACTGATTATTAAGATAGATGACTATTGAAGTTTTAAAGTCAAAGATTCACCGCGTAAAGGTAACTCAGGCTGAATTACACTATGTTGGTAGTATTACCATAGATGAAGATCTGTTGGATGCTGCGAATATGATAGAGGGTGAAAAAGTGCAAATTGTTAATATTAATAACGGTGAGCGAATTGAAACCTACATTATTAAGGGCGAGCGCGGAAGTGGCATGATTTGTCTAAATGGCCCTGCAGCCCGTAGAGTCCAAGTAGGAGATATCATTATTGTTATTTCATACGCTCACATGGACTTTGAAGAAGCAAAAAAATTCGAACCTAATGTAATCTTTCCAGATGCAGATAATAAAGTATTATAGGTTTTATGAATAAAACACTGAAAAATGCATTAAAATATGTCGTTATGCTCTGCATTACGGCATTTTTATTATGGGTTTCTTTTCAAAACTTGAAAGTAGCTGATGGTACTAGTAAATGGGATTTTATTGTTGACACTTGGAATAGTGCAAATAAAACCTTTTTGTTTATGTCAGCCATTGCTGCTATTTTAAGCCACATGTTAAGGGCAGAAAGATGGAAGCTCTTATTAAAGCCATTAGGTTATAAAACTAGCTTAGGCAATAGCTTTATGTCTGTAATGGTGGGGTACTTTATAAACTTGGCAGTGCCCAGAGGTGGCGAGGTATCTAGGTGTTATAACCTTTACAGGTTGGATAAGGTGCCGGCTGATGTCTCTTTCGGTACGGTGGTTATGGAAAGGATAATTGACCTTATCTTCTTAATTATTCTGCTAACTGCTTCTTTCTTTATTGAATTAGATAACCTTATTTATTTCTTTCAATCTGACGAAATAAACAAGCTTTTCAGTTCTGGAGAAACCACCTTTTCTTATACTATTATAATAGGATTAGTATTAGCTGCATTAGCTGTTTTTATCATTGTTAGGTACTTATTTAGAAGTAAAAGATTTTTTACGCTTAGGTATGTTTCAAAGGGGAGGCAATTATTGCGAGGCCTGAAGAGTGGTGTTACTAGTATATTCAAATTGGAGCAGCGTTTCTTATTTATACTGTATTCATTAGGTATCTGGATTTGCTATTACTTGATGATGTATTTCGTGATGATAGCTTTTCCTGAAACTAGTCATTTAGGTGTTTTTGCTGCGCTTACCATATTTGTAATTGGAGGTATAGCTATGGCATTGCCATTGCCTGGCGGAGCGGGTAGTTTTCACATTTTAGTTCCTTTAGGATTGGTGCTTTTATATAAAATACCAGAAGCTAAAGCTATCCCGTTCACATTTATATTTCATGGATGGCAAACTTTAGTAATAATAGTAGTTGGTGCCCTAAGTATGTTTATCAGTCAGATGTCTAAAAAGAACGTAGATGGAGAGCAAGGATAAAATAACGAATGTAGAAACACTTAAAACCTGGATAAGTAGCTGGCAGAATAATGGAGAGAAAGTAGTGTTTACCAATGGTTGCTTTGATATTCTGCATTTGGGCCATGTTGATTATCTTGAGAAATCTGCTGCCTTGGGTGATAGATTGGTAATAGCAATTAATACTGATGCATCAGTGAAAAAATTGAAAGGTGAAGAAAGGCCGCTTAATGATGAGTATGCCAGAGCACGACTGCTGGCCGCTTTAGGTTTTGTTGATGCTGTGATTTACTTTTCTGAAGAAACTCCTTACCAGGTAATAGATCAGCTCAGCCCTGATATATTGGTAAAAGGAAATGACTATTTGGCAGAGAATATTGTTGGCGCAGATATTGTTATTGATAGAGGAGGAGAGGTGAAAACCATCCAGTTGGTAGAAGGGTATTCTACAACTAACATTATCAATAAAATACGTAACAACTAATAAGGATATATAAGTATGATTATTGTTATTATGATTGTGTTTGGTATCATCAGCTTTGCGGTGAGTACCAGACTTAAAAACAAGTTCAGAAAATATTCTCAAGTGCCGCTAACTAAGAACCTTACAGGTGCTGAAGTGGCTCAGCTAATGCTAGCAGATAATGGTATTCATGATGTGCAGGTAGTTTCCGTACCGGGGCATTTGTCTGATCATTATAATCCAGCTACAAAAACGGTAAATTTAAGTGAAGAGGTTTATCATGGTCGAAATGCTGCAGCTGCGGCTGTAGCTTCTCATGAATGTGGACATGCTGTGCAACATGCTACTGCATACAGCATGTTGGAATTTCGTAGTGCGATGGTGCCCATTCAAAATGCTAGTGCAAAAATTCTTAATGTGCTAATGATGATTATGCTCTTCGGTGGTTTTATGTTATATAGAACATTCCCTATAGAGTTAGTGTTGTTAGTGATCATCGGTGCATATGGGGTGATGACCTTATTTTCACTAGTTACTCTACCCGTTGAGTTTGATGCCAGTAGAAGGGCGTTGGCTTGGGTAAAGCAGAGGCATATTGTAAATGACTCTGAGTACGGTATGGCAAAAGATGCACTTAAATGGGCGGCTATGACTTACGTAGTAGCAGCACTAGGTTCTTTGGTTACACTATTGTACTATGTGAGTATTTTCTTAGGAAGACGCGATTAAATTATTTTAGATACATCGAGAGGCCGAGCAGTAATGTTCGGCCTTTTTTGTTTTATGACTTCTTGTAGCTCATTGGTGTATAACAATTTACAGTCTTATTCATTTAACATAATTATCTAATAGGCTAGACTATAATTAGTGATTTGGATGTCAACTATATTTTAAAATAGTTGTAAATTAGAGATGTTGTTATGCATGCATAACAATAAATGTTTCATGAATAAAAACTACGTTAAAGATGGATTTTCAATTTACAGAAGAGCAGCTTGCTGTTCGTGATGCTGCAAGAGATTTTGCCCAAACCGAGTTGTTGCCAGGAGTGATAGAGAGAGATGAGAAGCAGCAGTTTCCAGCAGAGCAAATAAAGAAAATGGGTGAGTTGGGCTTTATGGGCATGATGGTAGATCCTAAATACAATGGCGGAGGTATGGATAGCATATCTTATGTGTTGGCAATGGAGGAGATTTCTAAGATAGATGCCTCTTGCTCTGTGGCAATGTCCGTCAATAATTCTTTAGTATGCTGGGGGCTTGAAAAATACGGTACAGAAGAACAAAAGCAGAAGTATTTGACACGTTTGGCTACGGGTGAGATTATTGGAGCTTTTTGTTTATCTGAACCAGAAGCAGGTTCTGATGCTACTAGTCAAAGAACTACTGCTGAAGACAAAGGAGATCATTACATATTGAATGGTACTAAAAATTGGATTACCAATGGAAATAGTGCTAGTGTTTACATTGTTATAGCTCAAACCCACCCAGAGCTTGGGCACAAGGGCATCAATGCATTAATAGTAGAGAAGGAAATGGATGGTTTTGTTGTGGGGAAAAAAGAAAATAAACTAGGTATTAGAGGGTCAGATACCCATTCATTAATGTTTACCGATGTGAAAGTACCCAAAGAGAATAGAATAGGAGAGGATGGTTTTGGGTTTAAATTCGCCATGTCTACATTAAATGGAGGAAGAATTGGTATAGCCTCTCAGGCATTAGGAATTGCCAGTGGAGCGTACGAGTTAGCGCTCAAGTACTCTCAGGAGCGTAAAGCATTTGGTAAAGAAATATCAAAACATCAGGCCATACAATTTAAATTATCAGATATGGCCACCCAGATAGAGGCAGCAAGATTACTTTGCTTACAAGCAGCCAATTTGAAAGACAGGAAGCAAGACTTTGTGAAGGCTGCAGCTATGGCAAAGGTGTTTGCATCGCAGGTGGCTATGGATGTAACCGTAGAGGCTGTGCAAGTACATGGTGGCTATGGATTTGTAAAAGAATACCATGTAGAGAGGTTAATGAGGGATGCAAAAATCACTCAGATATACGAAGGAACCTCCGAAATTCAGAAAATTGTAATATCTCGGGAGCTGTTAAAAGGTTAAGAGGCAACTTTTCTAAAAAAAATTATATGTTTCTTTGAAAAGTGCATGATTTTTTTGTTACTTTTCCTTAAATTTGGTGTTGTTTAAATACAGTAAGTTGATGGAAGATTACAACAAAATAATTGAATCCCTTGGGATTAAGTTTGTAAAGTCCAATAATATAAAGGTATTACACCCCTTCACTATTAAGGACTTTGAAGATACAGAGAACACAATTATTATCCTTAAAAAGGGAGTTATCCGCTATGGTAAGGATGATGAATTGTTAAAAGAAGGGCATGCACTATTCGTTCCTGCAAAAAGGTTAGCGCCTTTATCGTTTGGTAACGTAGATGACAGATGCCCAGAGCTATCGTTGGAAGAATTCGGTTACAAGCAAACTGAGTATTTCAAAACTAAAGTAGATGACCCTGCAGCTGTACCAGTAGCAGACTTTACATCTATTGTTTTTGAAACTAAGGTGTTTGATACTGTAAACTTCTTCACTGCACTGGATATACCTCCATTTGCGCTTGAAAATTCTAAAGTGAATAACATCATTTATGAAATTGTAAAAGAGCAAGAAAACCAATTTGAAGGTAGCCAGCGTGTAGTTAAAGTAAAAACAGAATTATTAGTAGTAGAAGTTATCAGGCATATCATTGATAACAGGTTGTTCGTAGAGCAAATGGCTACTAACAGTACTTACTTTAAAGATCCTCGATTAATTAAGTTATTTAAGTACATCAAAGACAACTTGTCTGGTGAGCTTACTAACAAGAAATTATCAGAGGTAGCTGACGTTTCGGAAGATTACGTAGGTCAGTACTTTAAAACGTTAACAGGTATTAATCCTCAGGATTACATCGAATACCAAAGAATGGAGCATGCTGTTAAGTTATTGCGTACCACAAAAATGAGCATTCGCGATATCGGCAAAGCTTGTGGTTACAAAGATACAGCGTATTTCTGTAGAAGGTTTAAGATGATGTATGGTATCCCTGCAGGAAAAATGAGAAAAAGAGAGACTTTAATGAATGTTTAAGCTCTTGTTAAAATCATAAATAGTTTCAGAAACCTCAATCAATAGATTGGGGTTTTTTTCTATCGCATTCCCAATCACAATCATATCGGCACCGGCCTCTAGTGCAGCCTTGGCTTTTTCATTGGTATCAATACCACCACCTATCACCAACGGTACGCTTACTGTCTTTTTTACCTGCTTTATCATTTTTGGTGTTATAGCTACTTTAGCACCACTACCAGCATCCATAAATATAAGTTTTAGGCCTAGCATTTCTCCTGCGAGGGCAGTGCAAGCCGCCACCGAATATTTGTCTGGTGGTATTGGGGCAGTGTTACTCATATAAGAAACCGCTGATGTACTATCTGCATTGATTAGCATGTAGCCGGTTGGTAAAATCTCTATATTGCTGTTTTTGAGAATAGGTGCAGCTATTACATGCTGGCCTATCAGAAACTCTGGATTACGCCCAGAAATTAGACTTAAAAATAGGATGGCATCAGCATTAAGATCTATATGCATGTTGCTGCCAGGGAAAAGAACGGTGGGGATAGACGTAGCCTGTTGAATGTTTTTGGTGATGGTGGCCAAGTTACCTTGAGTGATGAGGCTGCCACCAATAAAGAAATAATCAACGTAACATTCCTCAGCCATTTTTAACAATTGGTTAAGGGCAGTTAAGTCCGTGATTTTATCAGGATCAATAAGTATGGCAAGTGACTTTTGTCCTGTACTACGCCTCTTCTGCAGTGTTTGTAGAATGTTCCTTTTCTCTTTCATCAGCCTTTTTGCTCGTGTCAATATTTTGAATGTACTCAATTAGTTTTTCCTTAGCAATAGCCAGAATAAAAACCGTTAACTCTGTGAGTATAACACCTCCAATATTAGATAAAAGAGACGGTTGTTTCTCTACCATGAGCTCATTATTTCCTAATGGAGAACTCGTCTTTTTGATCTTAACCTTGTCTTTTTTAGTTAATTTATTGATCATATAATAGCTTAGAGCAAAGCTACCTCCAACCAATAGGGCTGATTTGGCTATTTTCTTGCCTTTTTCTAAAAGCTCTTCAATTTCATTTTCTAAGGCTTCTTTGTGTTCGTCTGAAAGTGACTCGAGTTGTCTTTTCTTATTTTCTGTAATAGCCATTATTGATCTAGTTTAAGTAATTTGCCTAATTTTTTTTCAAATAACTCCTTCAGTCCCAGTTTGTCTCTTAATAAATAGAGTATCACAAATAGAATTAGATAGAATACTGCAATTATTAGAAAACCCAAAAACATACTATTACATACATCGGCCAGTAAAAATGCCAGCGCAATGTTTAAGAATAATAGAAAGAAACTTGCTATGCCTCCCAAAATTAACATCACTATTAATTTTGACATCACAGAAGACATCTCTTCCTTTATCTCTATTTTATAGATTTCTACTTTCGACTCTATAAAGTCTGTTAAGTGCTCGATCAAGCTGTCTATTTTTAAAAAGTTAAACAAACCTTTTCTCTCTCCCACGTAATTAATGTTTTATTAGTGAACTCTCGGTTATTACTATAAACTAAAAAAATATATTATAGTTTTATGCAAAGTAATGAGTTTACCTCGATACTACCATACAAAATATGAAGGCATATTAGTGCCGTATTTTAAAATCTTATCTACTCAGTTTTTTTGAGGTCAACGGAGGTGTTTTGGGAGTCTTGCTCTTCCTTTTTTATGAAATTTCTTTGTTCATAAGTTAACTCATTTACAACAGAGGCATTTTTGTTGAAGTAGATCAGTGTAAAAGGGATTAAAAAGAAAGTGCTTATGATATAGATGAACCCTGTAATTCTGTATTTGCTGGTCATTTTACCTGTTAAAACAGCTAGTTTTATTGGGATTCTTCTTAATGGAGGAAATGGTAAAAATATCAGCACACCAATTAAGTTTAATAACAAATGTGTAATAGCAATACTAATTACCAAGTGCGATTTAAATAACACTGCAATAAATGCCGTGATGGTGGTGCCAATATTAGCACCAAAAATAAAAGGTGTGGCTCTTTTTAGTGATACTCTGCCTGTGGCTATCAAAGGTACTATTAGTGATGTAGTGACTGAGCTAGACTGCACTGCAGCTGTTAGGCCTGTGCCCCAAATAAATGATTTAAAAGAATTATTGAATATAACGTTTCTCAATTTATCTTGAGATGGACCAATTACCAATTGATATATTACTTTAGATAAAAGTTTGATAGATCCAAAGAGTAGAATAAACGATATACAGATAATTATAAAGCCATTTTGAATATGCTCGGTCACAAACCTCGTTATAGGCTTTGTGGATATTAACTTGTAGCCATACTCGTTGAGCGTTCTATGAGTGCTGGGGTCTACAAATAGACTGGCGATGTATTGCGAAGTGAAAGATATAAAACCGTAATAATACTCTAAAGGGAATAAAATTAGTACGGTTAGTATATTAAAAAAGTCATGCACTGTACCTGCAGCAATGGCTCTTCTAAACTCAGTTTTTTTAGTAATAAAACCTAAAGAAACTATAGTACTGGTAATAGTAGTGCCGATGTTCGCTCCCATAATCATAGGCACAGCTTCTGTAATGTTGATAGAGCCAGAGGCTACTACTGCTATTATCATAGAAGTACTGGTGGAGCTGCTTTGAATAATGGCGGTGATAAGTAAACCTATGAATAAACCTATAAATGGATTTGAAGTAGCAAATAATATAGATTGTGCTACCTCTTTACCCAAATGATTGAAGGCCTCACCCATCAAATTGATAGAGAAAAGAAAAATCAGTGTAATCCCAAGGATTACAAAAAATTGTTTGACAATATTTTTCTTTTGCGTTGGCGACAAGCGGGTACAGTTTAAAAACTGCGAAGTTATCAGTTAGAATAAAAAAAAGCAGGCTTTATATATGAACGTATTGTTAAATATGACGAGCAAATTTTCCGATTTTATTATAATTACGCAGTTTGTAGAGGGTTTTCTAGTACATATTTGTAAATCAGGCTTCTTGGCGGATATTTATCTTAACATAAAGTTAATATACCATAAGTTTTTAACACCTTGAGTTATTTAACTTTGCCGTTCTAATTTATTGAAAACGCATGGAATATAGTTTTTTTGATGTTCTGACACTCATTGGGTCTTTAGGGTTTTTTATCTACGGTATGAAGGTAATGAGTGAAGGCATCCAGAAAGTTGCCGGCAGCAGAATGCGGCAGATACTTCGAGTGATGACGTCTAACAGGTTAACAGGAGTATTAACTGGGTTTCTTTTAACAAGTTTAGTGCAGTCGTCTTCTGCTACTACCGTAATGGTGGTGAGTTTTGTTAATGCAGGCTTACTTTCATTAGTAGAGTCCATAGGTGTCATCATGGGGGCCAATATAGGAACCACCGTAACCGCTTGGATTATTTCAGTAGTAGGATTTAAGGTGAAAATAGCAGCGGCAGCACTACCTATAATAGCAGTAGGCTTTCCTCTATTGTTTGCTTCTAAAAACAAAATCAAATCTTGGGGTGAGGTAATCATAGGTTTTGCGCTACTTTTTATGGGCCTAGAAGCTTTAAAAAGTGCAGTGCCAGATTTAAAATCTAACCCAGAAGTGCTAGAATTCTTGGCGGCTTATACCGACTCAGGTTTACTGTCAATATTAATATTTATAGGGATTGGTACTATATTAACTATCATTGTTCAGTCTTCAAGTGCTACTATGGCTTTAACTTTGGTTATGGCTAATCAAGGGTGGATTTCTTTTGATTTGGCAGCGGCAATGGTTTTAGGTGAAAATATAGGTACTACCATTACGGCTAATCTTGCAGCCATGGTAGCCAATGTACATGCACAAAGGGCTGCTAGGGCACACTTTATATTTAATATTTTTGGTGTAATTTGGATGATTATCCTCTTCCCTGTATTCTTAAATGCTATAGATTCTTATATGCAGTATGAAACAGGCGAAAGTCCTTTCTTAAATGCAGCGGCTATTCCAATTTCACTTTCTATTTTTCACTCATTGTTCAATATTATCAATGTATTGTTGTTGATAGGGTTTGTTAAGCAAATTGCTAGGCTTGTGGAAAAAATGGTGCCATCTAAAGGTGATGGAGATGAATTTAGGCTGGAGTTTATCAATGCCTCTATTATGTCAACTCCTGAAATTCAGCTAGAGGAAGCACGCAAGGAAATAGTGAAGTTTGGTGAGCTTACGGCTCGTATGTCAAGCTTTGTTCAAGACTTATTGAAGCAAAAGAAAAATAAGGCGCGTCATAAAATAATGAAGCGTATTAAGAAATACGAGGAGATTACGGATCGTGTTGAATTAGAAATAGCTGAATATTTATCGAAATTATCTACCTCTAATTTAAGTAATGAAGCCTCTTTGAGGTTAAGGGGGATGCTTTCTATTATTAATGACATGGAGCGCATGGGAGACTTATTCTATCAAATGTCATTATCGATAGATAGAAAAAGTGATAGTGAGGCATGGTTTACTGACTCTCAAATAAAGAACCTTACAGATATACTTAAGTTGGTAGATGAGGCTTTTGTAGTGATGATTAACAACCTTAATACAGAGTTTGCTAACGTTACATTAAATAGTGCTATTGAAAAAGAAAATGCTATTAACAAGAAACGCGATAAGTTGCGTAAAAAGCACTTAAAGAATATTGAAAAAGGTGATTATGATGTGATGAGTGGGTTGGTTTATGCTGACTTATACAATATCATAGAGCGTGTAGGAGATCATGTAATCAATATCTCTGAGGCTATCACTGGTGAGCTAGCTCGAGATGAAGAAGATGATGCAGAGTAAATAAAAAAAGTGCGTTGAAAACGCACTTTAAAATCTATATAGGAGGGATAACATATTATTTGTTATCCCTCTTTTTCTTTCAACTGAGTTATGGCTAACCAAGCCATCATTCCGGCCCCAATTTCTAACGCATCTTCGTCTATATCAAAAGTGGGTGTATGTACGTATGATGTTATGCCTTTAGCTTCATTGCGCGTACCTAATCTATAAAAGCAAGCTGGTATCTCATGGGTGTAATAAGCAAAGTCTTCTGCTCCCATCCATAAGTCTAAGTCTACCACGTTTTCTTTGCCAATATACTCTTCGGCAGCATTACGCATTTTAGCAGTTAGTTCAGGGTTGTTTTCTAAGAAGGGGTAGCCTTTAGATATTTCTACTTCACAGCTTCCTCCCATGCTTTCTGCTATACCTTCAGCCATCTTTTTGATCTTCTGATGTGCATCGGCTCTCCATACTTCATCCATAGCTCTGAAAGTGCCTGCTACATTCACCTCATTCGGAATTACGTTAGTGGCTCCATCTGCTATTACTCTACCAAAACTGAGTACAGTAGGTGTCTTAGGGCTAGCATTTCTACTTATCACTTGTTGCAGTGCAACTATAATGTGAGACGTAATCAATACAGGGTCTACAGCTAGTTCAGGTACAGCACCATGACCACCCTTACCTTTTACTTTAAGGTAAATCTCATCGCAACTAGCCATGTACATGCCCTCTCTAAAGCCCACTTTACCCACAGGTATTAGGGGCATTACATGCTGGCCAAGAATTGTAGATGGAGATGGATCTTTCAAAACACCATCTTTTATCATTAAAGAGGCGCCACCTGGGTTTTTCTCTTCTCCAGGTTGAAAAATAAGTTTTACAGAGCCCTCAAACTGATCTTTTAATTCAGATAATATTTTGGCCACACCTATCAATGAAGCCGTGTGTGCATCGTGCCCGCAGGCATGCATAACTCCTTCGTTTTTAGATTTGTATGGCACATCATTGGCCTCATGAATAGGTAAGGCATCCATGTCTGCTCTAAGTGCAATTACCTTTTTTGAAGGGTTTTTACCTTCTATTACCACAGCTAGTCCAGTATCAGCAATACCTTCCTTTGGGCTTAGGCCTATGGCCTTTAATTGTGCAGCAACATATTTAGCTGTATTATACTCTTTGTATGAGAGCTCAGGATTACTGTGTAAATGCTGGCGTACAGCTATAATTTCCTGAGCATTTTTTTTAGCTAATTCCTGAATTTGTTGCTTTAAAACCATTATTGAATAGTAATTCGTTGAGGTATAATAAGTGCAGAAGGGAATTTCTTTTTAATCTTAGCAAATGATTTTTGAGCCTCTATTCTAGAGTAATACTTGCCTACTTTCACCTTAAAATTTGGTTCTTCAAATTTTAATATGGGCTCAGCTCCAGGAAGTACGGAATAAACCTTTCCTCGTGCAATTCGCGCTGATTCGCTGTTAGAACCAGAATATACCTGAATAGTAAAACCATCGATGTAGTTAACCTCAGGGCGAGCCACATCTATACTGTCCAGTATTCCATTGAGGCTTTGAGTTACGTCATTTGTAGGTTTTACGTTGCTGTTATGTGCAACTTCAGTGGCTACGGTGTCAGGTGTGTCAGCAGGTTTAGTATATCTCGGTCTGTACACCGAAATGTCTTCTTTGTACCTTTCAGAATCACTTGACGAGGGCGCAGTGTTTTTACTACACGCAGCTAATACCACACTAAGACTTACAAAATAAATAACCTTTCTCATTATGCTAAAAATATAAAAGAGTGGAAGATTAATCTTCCACTACTACACATTTATTGTTTCTTATGTCTGCTTCTACTTTCTTGAATTTTACATCTTTCACTATGCTTCCATCGGCATACTGAACGGTAACCTTATCATTTCTTCCTGCAGTTTTTTCTGCCTTAATAGGCATTGTTTTTTCTGCAGGAGGTCTATTGGCTTGTGGCTGACTGCTTTGACCAGGGTTTAATAAAGAACGTGATTCATCTTTTTGCTCTTTTAACTTTTGAGCTTTTTGCTCACGAGCCTCACGTACTTCATCAGGTTCTTGAACAGGTAAATCTGCTTTCATTAAGAATGAAATAGTGTCTTCATTTACCTTAGCAATAAACCTTTTAAATAGCTCAAACCCTTCAAATTTGTAGATCAATAATGGGTCTTTTTGCTCATACACCGCATTTTGAACACTTTGTTTCAAGTCATCCATTTCTCTTAGGTGATCTTTCCAAAGTTGATCTATAAGCGCTAGTGTAACTATCTTTTCCATAGAGTGTATTAACTCTTTGTTTTCAGTGGCTACACAACGTTTTAAGCTTGCCGAAACCTGGATCTGACGTTTCCCATCAGTAAACGGTACCATAATATTTTCTATAGTACCTCCGCGGGTTTCTTCAATATTTTGAATAATAGGGAATGACTTTTGCGCTATGCTATTATTCTTATGCTTGTAATGCTCATATGCTTGAGTATACAATTTAGAGTTTAGCTCTTCGGTAGATATTTTAGCAAAATCCTCTTTTGAAATTTCAAAGTCCAGACCCAAAGTACCTAATACAGTAAGCTTGAAGCTTTCGTAGTTTTCAGCACCTTTAGTATTAACAATGATATCTTCGCAAGTATCATATAGCATGTTCATAATGTCGAGCTGTAAACGCTCTCCATACAATGCATTTTTACGTCTCTTATAAATAACCTCTCTCTGAGAGTTCATTACATCATCGTACTCAAGTAGGCGCTTTCTGATGCCGAAGTTGTTCTCTTCTACTTTCTTCTGCGCTCTTTCGATAGACTTAGTTACCATAGAGTGAGATATTACTTCACCTTCTTCTAGGCCTAGTCTGTCCATTACCTTTGCAATACGCTCAGGCATAAACATTCTCATTAGGTTATCTTCTAATGACACGAAGAACTGAGAAGAACCTGGGTCTCCTTGTCTACCAGAACGACCTCTAAGCTGTCTATCTACCCTTCTTGACTCGTGTCTTTCGGTACCTATAATGGCTAAACCACCTGCGTTTTTAGACTCATCGGTAAGTTTAATATCCGTACCCCTACCAGCCATGTTGGTAGCGATAGTTACTGTTCCGGGCTTACCAGCTTCTGCTACAATTTCTGCCTCTCTCTGGTGCTGTTTTGCGTTCAATACCTGATGGTTGATCTTACGCATGTTCAGCATTCTGCTTAATACTTCAGAAATCTCAACAGAAGTAGTACCCACAAGTACTGGTCTTCCTGCTGAAGTTAGCGTTACGATTTCATCCACCACAGCATTAAACTTCTCACGCATGGTTTTGTAAACCATATCTTGCTTATCAGCTCTTGCTATAGATCTGTTAGTAGGAATTACTACTACATCGAGTTCGTATATCTCCCAGAATTCACCTGCTTCAGTTTCTGCAGTACCAGTCATACCAGCAAGTTTGTGGTACATTCTGAAGTAGTTCTGTAAGGTAATAGTCGCGTATGTTTGGGTAGCGTCTTCTACTTTAACATTTTCTTTTGCTTCTATTGCTTGATGAAGACCGTCAGAATATCTACGCCCTTCCATAACACGACCTGTTTGCTCATCTACTATTTTCACTTTTCCATCTACTATAATGTATTCAGTGTCTTTTTCAAATAGTGTATAAGCTTTTAAAAGCTGGTTAACAGAGTGTATTCTTTGTGACTTAACAGAGTAATCTTTGATGAAACTATCTTTCTTCTCGAGTTTTTCCTCGTCAGACATTGCTTCATCTTTTTCTAACTGAGCTATTTCAGTACCAATGTCTGGTAAAATAAAGAAGTTAGGATCTTCACCTTCACCAGTAATAAGATCGATACCTTTTTCAGTAAGCTCTATACTGTTATGTTTTTCATCAATAGTGAAATATAATGGCTCATCGGCCTCAGGCATCATTTTCTGATTGTCCTGTAGGTAGTAATTTTCAGTTTTTTGTAAAACCTGCCTAATACCTGTTTCACTAAGGAATTTAATTAAAGGCTTGTGCTTAGGTAAACCACGGTAAGCTCTGAAAAGCGGTAGAGCACCTTCTTTTTCGTTACCCTCTGAAATGAGTTTTTTCGCTTCTATTAAAAACTGAGAAGTTAATTTTCTTTGTGCCTCTACTAGTTTAGCAATACGTGGCTTTAAGTCATAAAACTCGTGCTCATCACCTCTAGGCACTGGCCCTGAAATAATTAATGGCGTACGTGCTTCATCAATTAGTACAGAGTCAACCTCATCCACCATGGCATAGTGGTGTTTTCTTTGTACTAATTCTTTAGGATCGCGAGACATGTTATCTCTTAGATAGTCGAAGCCAAATTCATTATTAGTACCGTATGTTATATCAGCTTGATAAGCCTTACGTCTCTCTTCTGAGTTAGGCTCATGCTTGTCGATACAATCGATAGTTAATCCGTGGAATTCAAAAATAGGAGCCATCCACTCGCTATCCCTTTTTGCTAAGTAGTCGTTTACTGTTACTACATGTACGCCTCTTTTCGCCAAAGCATTTAAGAAAGCAGGAAGCGTAGCTACTAAAGTTTTACCTTCACCAGTGGCCATCTCTGCTATTTTACCTTGGTGTAAAACTATACCACCTATGATCTGAACATCATAATGTAGCATGTTCCATTCTACTTCGCTACCAGCGGCTAGCCATTTCTTGTGCCAGATGGCTTTGTCGCCATCTATTTCTACATTAGATTTTTTTGCAGCAAACGTTCGGTCAAGCATATTGGCAGTAACCACTAACTTGCCGTTTTCTTTTAATCTGCGAGCGGTTTCTTTTACTATAGCAAAGGCATCAGGAAGTACTTCCATTAACACCTCTTCCAAGTCTTTATTTCTGTCTTCTTCTAGGTTGTCAATTTCTGAGAAGATATTTTCTTTATCCTGAATGTCTAAATCAGGGTTTTCTGCAATTTTGGCGTGTAATGCAGCTATTTTTTCATCTATAGATTTTAATGATGAATTGATTTTGCTTTTTACCTCTTCGGTTTTTGCCCGTAAATCATCATCACTTATATTCTGAAGTTGAGCATATACTTTGTTGACACTATCAACAATTGGCATTATTTTTTTGATGTCTTTTTCAGACTTAGTGCCAAACACTTTTGCAATAAACTTTAACATAATTGCTCTTATTTTCTATTCTTTCAAGACCTAAAGTTAAGGCGTTTTTAATTAAATATTGACCAAATTTAATTTTCTTCCGTATTCAATTCAATGGTGCCTGTGAAAACGGGCTTGGCAGGTCCAATCAGGTAAACCTCAGTAAAGCTGCCATCTTCATTTTTGGTAAATTCAACAGATAAGTTGCCTCCATTAGTCTTTACCGCAATAGGAGATTTCAAGTCTTTGGTGCTAGAGGCTAGTGCTGCTGCAGTTACCCCAGTACCACATGACAATGTTTCATTTTCAACGCCTCTCTCGTATGTTCTTACATATATTTCAGAGCTGCCATTCACTTGAACAAAATTAACATTTACTCCTGCTTGTTTGAACAAACCACCATTTCTGATCGTTTTTCCTTGTTCGTAAACATTGTAGCTTTCAATGTTAATAACGTACTTAATTAAATGTGGTGATCCAGTATCAACAAATATACCATCTGCCATAAGCCTGACATTTTGTACGTCAGACATTTTTAGTCTTACTTCTTTATTGGCTAATATTTCGGCTTCATGTGGTCCATCGTAAGCCAAAAAAGTAGTGTTGTTATCTATAATGCCTAAAAAGTGGGCAAAGCTTACTGCGCACCTGCTGCCATTGCCACATAAACTCTGGCTGCCATCAGGATTGTAAAATACCATTTCGAAATCATAATCTGCATGGTTTTGTATCAGCATCAGTCCATCAGAGCCAATTCCAAATTTGCGATCACATAGTTTTTCTATTTGAGGGATGGTTAGCTGTAAGCCTAGCTCTCGGTTGTCTAAGAGAATGAAGTCATTCCCTGTTGCCTGATATTTATAAAAAGTGAGGTTTGCCATTGGTGTTGTTTTAAAATATAAAAGCCCCGTTTGATTCTTGTCAGATAATCTAAACGGGGCTTTATTTATAATTACTTAGTAGGCTGGTAGGCCTATTCTATCTCTTCGTAATCCACATATTCTCCCCCTTTGAAGTTATCTACGGGGTTGTTAGATTTTCCGTCTTTGGGCACATAGTCAATGTTAATGTCTCCATCTCTTCGTGGTGGCTGAGCACTACTTTTTGATTGATAAGATGCTTGACCATAGCCTTGCTGTGCACTTTTAGTTATGATTCCAAAAAGTCCTAAAACTTTATATAGAAGATATCCTAATAAAAACGTTATTACGAAAGCTTTAAGCATATGTCAATTTTTACCTATATAAACTTATTTACTTAGGTATAGGTTTCGTTCTGCATAAATTTTAAGAAAATAATCATCCATTAAGTCCTCTATAAAATAGATGGCCTCACCAGTTGATTTCATCTCTGGTCCTAATTCCTTATTTACTTTAGGGAATTTCTCGAAAGAGAATACTGGCTGTTTAATGGCATATCCATGCTTTTTAGGGTTGAATTTAAAGTCTGTAACTTTATTTTCTCCTAACATCACCTTTACTGCGTAGTTTACATAAGGTTCATCGTAAGCCTTACAAATGAAAGGTACCGTTCTTGAAGCTCTTGGGTTGGCTTCGATAATGTATACCTTATCATCCTTAATGGCAAACTGTATGTTTATTAACCCTACAGTGTTTAATGCTAATGCAATTTTCTTGGTGTATGTCTCTATCTGTGCTACAACTAGGTCGCCTAAGTTGTAGGGAGGCAATACCGCATATGAATCTCCTGAGTGAATACCAGCAGGCTCTATATGTTGCATGATTCCGATAATATGTACATTTTCTCCATCACAAATAGCATCAGCTTCTGCTTCTATCGCTCCATCTAAGAAGTGGTCTAGAAGTACCTTGTTACCAGGGATATTTTTGAGGATATCAATGATGTGCGATTCCAACTCTTGCTCATTGATAACAATCTTCATGCTTTGTCCTCCAAGCACGTAAGAAGGTCTTACCAATAACGGGAATCCAATATTTTTAGATAGCTCTAATGCCGTTTCAGCATCTTCTGCCACGCCAAACTCAGGGTAAGGAATGTCATTATCTTTAAGGATATTAGAGAAGCTACCTCTGTCTTCAGCTAAGTCTAAAGACTCAAAGTTAGTTCCTAATATTTTGATGCCGTGTTTTTCAAGTTTTTCAGCAAGTTTAAGTGCTGTTTGACCTCCAAGCTGAACTATTACCCCTACAGGCTTTTCATGAAGGATTATTTCATAAATGTGCTCCCAGAATACAGGTTCGAAATAAAGCTTATCTGCAACGTCAAAATCAGTAGATACTGTTTCAGGATTACAGTTAATCATGATGGTTTCATAGCCACATTCTTTGGCTGCCAAAATACCATGTACACATGAGTAGTCAAATTCTATACCTTGACCAATTCTGTTAGGGCCTGAACCTAAAACAACGATTTTCTTTTTGTCTGAGGATTTAGATTCATTTTCTTGATCGAAAGTAGAGTAATAATATGGAGTTTTTGCTTCAAATTCAGCAGCACATGTGTCTACTAGTTTGTAAACTCTATTTAATCCTACTTCTTTTCTTTTAGCAAATACTTCGCTTTCTAGGCAACCCACTAGGTGAGCTATTTGTCTATCAGCATATCCTTTTTCTTTGGCTTCTTTAAGTAATTCAAAAGGAAGAGTATCTAGTTTATATTTTTCGATTTCATTTTCCAATAAAATTAACTCTTCGATCTGGTTAAGGAACCATTTGTCGATTTTAGATAATTTTTCAATGGTTTGGAATGAAATTCCTAATTTGAATGCGTCATAAACGTGGAAAAGCCTATCCCAGCTTGGGTGTTCAAGGCTATAAAGAATTTCCTTCTGGTTGGTTAACTCTTTGCCATCAGCACCAAGTCCGTTTCTTTTTATTTCAAGAGACTGACAAGCTTTCTGTAGTGCTTCTTGGAAGTTACGGCCAATACCCATAACCTCACCAACAGCTTTCATTTGTAAGCCTAGGCGTATATCTGAGCCAGGGAATTTGTCAAAATTCCAACGAGGTATTTTTACGATTACATAATCAAGCGCAGGCTCGAAGTAGGCAGAAGTAGTACCGGTAATGGCATTATCTAGCTCATCTAAGTTGTAGCCTATAGCCAGTTTAGCAGCAATTTTTGCAATAGGATAGCCTGTTGCTTTTGATGCTAAGGCAGATGAACGAGATACCCTAGGGTTGATCTCAATACCTATAATGCTGTCATCTTCTGGGTTTACTGAGAACTGAACATTACATCCGCCAGCAAACATTCCAATTCCGTTCATCATTCTGATAGCCAAGTTTCTCATTTCCTGATAAACAGTATCAGGTAGAGTCATGGCAGGAGCTACGGTAATCGAATCTCCAGTGTGAACTCCCATAGGATCGAAGTTCTCAATAGAACAGATAATGATGATATTACCTTTATTGTCACGAAGAAGCTCTAATTCGTACTCTTTCCAACCTAAAATACTTTGCTCTATGAGTACTTCGTGAATAGGAGAGGTGTGCAAACCATGAGTTAGTGCCGCTTCGAATTCGTCTGCAGTATTTACAAAACCACCACCAGAACCTCCAAGGGTGTAAGAAGGCCTTATTACTAAAGGAAAACCTATTTCCTGAGCGATCTCCTTACCTTGTAAAAATGAAGTAGCAGTTTCTCCTTTACAGACGTTAACTCCTAATTCATTCATCTTAAGACGGAACTTCTCCCTGTCTTCTGTAGTATCAATGGCATCGATATCTACCCCAATTATTTTTACCCCGTAATGGT
Organism: Fulvivirga sp. AWR4_260; assembly: GCF_056158185.1. Classification (NCBI taxonomy): domain Bacteria; kingdom Pseudomonadati; phylum Bacteroidota; class Cytophagia; order Cytophagales; family Fulvivirgaceae; genus Fulvivirga; species Fulvivirga sp. AWR4_260. Next base: position 592,840 of record NZ_JBSWSU010000001.1, on the reverse strand, counting down.
CCCAAATGCCTGCTTTTTGACAGTCAATAGCAAGGTTGAGCGCAGTTTGTCCACCCATGGTAGGTAGTACCGCGTCAATGTTATGCTTTTCAAGAATTTCTTTGATTGACTTTTTGTCGAGAGGCTTTAGGTAGACATGGTCCGCAGTGACCTTGTCTGTCATGATTGTTGCCGGGTTGGAATTAATGAGGATAACTTCGATTCCTTCTTCTCTTAATGAGCGTGATGCTTGTGATCCTGAGTAATCAAATTCACACGCTTGACCGATAACAATTGGTCCGCTTCCTATTATTAAAACTGACCGGATGCTCCTATCTCGTGGCATTGAAAATGTTTTGTGTGGTTTTTAGTTATGTATAAATTGGAGCAAAGTTATGGTAAAATGGTTAGAATCAAAACGTGAAAAGGCCTAACCTTCATAGTAATTTAAAACATCAAAACCAAATCATGCCTGAAGAGGAGTAATGGCTATTTTTGAATTAATATTTTTTTGACAATTATTTCCTCATTCATAATAAACCTAATGAAATAGATGCCGCTTGCCCAGTGGCTGCAGTTAATTTCTGGGAGGCTATTTTCGCTAATGGTAAATGAATAGGTACCTATTTGATTTCCAGCGCTATTGAGGATTTGCATTTCTGTTTGGCCAAAGTATGCTTCAGGGAATTTGAATTTAATAGTATTAATAGCCGGGTTGGGATAAGTAATAATATCATCAGCAGAAAGGTCATCGTTTGTAGAGGTAATGGTCTCGATTTGGATTTTTAAATTATCGATGGCCCAGCCCCAGCCGTAGGCGCTTTCATCTGTATGTAGTCTAAATCTGATTTTTATGGTGTCTCCTACTATGAAGTTCTTGGCTTTTAATAGATCAAATTTTCTATTGAGTAGTAACTGGGTTTCTCCTGCTGTGGCAGAGTTACCAGTTGTGCTATTGTAATTGGACGCATAGGCTATTAGCCATTCGTCTTTCGATCGGCTATCATATCCATTTATCAAGGGGTACCAATTTTGGCCATCATCATTAGAGGCTTCTAAAATTACATAATCATAAAAACTTGTGCTGGTATAGTCTGTGTCAGATTCACCTGGCTCAACTAGTACTACTTCGTCATAGGAAATAGCAGATTTTTCTTCCTCTAGGATTATTGGAGTTTTTAATTCAGCCATGAAGTCTTGGCCTTCGGCTAAGAAAGGGAAGGCATTGGCGTATGGATGAGGAGAGTGCAGTGCAGGAGTACTAAAACCACTATACGAGCTGATGTTAAAGCTACTACTGGTGAAGAAATTTTCAGCTCCTGTAGAAAAGTCTGCTTCAAATGACTTGGCCGGACTGTTATATTCTTCTACAGGTAATGTTTGTTCTAAAACTTTGGTATGAGGGGTGCTAGCATTATCAGTAGCGCTGATGCGATAAGTGAAAATATCACCGTCTTTTATATTTAACGTTTTTATATCGATGCTTGCCGTATATAAAGAATCTATTTCAGGATCTTGCTCTAGCAATGATGTTGTAGGCGTTTCATTATTGAGATAGTAGCTAAATTCTAGCTCCTCAATAGCGAGGAAGTCTGTAATGAAAGCCTGAATTAGTACTGTGGTATCAGATTCTTTTATGTGTCCTTTGTCTAGGGTAGTGATTTGAGGAGCTTGGGTATCGGTTTCAGTCTTAAACGTGTAATAACGACTTTCTAATGAAGGCTTTCTGAACGTGCGCCCGTCCGCGTCAGTAACTTGTAAGAAATAGCTATATTGTTGTCCTTCTTTTTTTAGAGAAGGAATGTTTGCTTTATACAAATCAGCGGTGGAGGACTCAGCGATAGTAACTCGTGTAGAGTCTGTTTGAAATCCATTATAAGAATAATAAAGATTTACACTGTTTTTATTGTAGCTAGTATCGCTGCTAATGGAGGCGGATACCTCGTAATTATTGGCAAGATAATTTTCATTATTAGCTATAGACTCGTGGTTAATATAAGTGTATTTCCAGCCCAAATCATCAAACATATTCAATGTTACGGGACCAGGGTTGTGTAGCACTTCTTTAGCTCCTATTTGAGGAGTCATTAGCGCATTTACCGTGGTATTATATGTGTTTTCGTTAAGGTGAGCTATGCTTGATCCGTCACTCCACGCAGTAGGGGCATACAGCCTTATGTTGCCGCTTTTTGTAGGCGCAAATTCTGATTTAAAGTATACGCCATTGTTGGTGAGTTGTTCTGCCAGAGCGGTAGATCCATCAGTGTAAGTTTTAAGTAAAAATTTATTTTGAGCATTGGCTACATAACTATCAAAAACGAAAGGGATAGTATAGGTTTTCCCTGCAGTTTCGCTGCCGCTGTCGTAGTAAAAGGAGTCAATGAAGCCTAGACCGTGGCCAATTTCATGCAAAACTACAGATACAAGATCGTACTGACCGTTGCCAGGTTGGCCATCAGTAGCTAAATACCAATTCGCATCTTTGTTGAAATTGGCTAGAATGTCGTATTCTGATGATTCATTGAGATTTTTGCCGGCCATCTTTTCAGCTAGTGCTATGGGGTAATATACATTTGGCACTAAAGCTCCTTCGAAATTTGCTTTTGCATCTATCCATGTGGCTGAACCTAAAACTCCAGCTCCTAGTTCGCTCCAATAGGCATCTATTTTTATAGTTACAGGAGAGCTTATCAGTGAAGACCATATATCCACAGCCCTTTGAAAGGCAGCCTGTGCTTCGGGTGAGAAATCATGGTAAGTAACTTCAAAATTACTGGAGGCCGTTCGGGCATTGATGGCTCCAAGTGGGGTTCGTAGATTTACCCCCGAACCATTTGGAGTACCATAGCACACTATAGTGAACGGTTTGCTTAGTGTTTTTACTTGCTGGGCATAGCTTTTGGTGGATGAACATAAGGCAAAAGCAGATAGTATAAAAACTAAAAAGTATTTCATGTGGGCAAGTGCTGATTATGGAGTTACTCTATATCTTTGACATAAATATAGATTTATTTACCTAAATTCCTCTTTAAAATATGACATTTATAAGAATAAGTTTGTTTCTTGCCGTCCTCTTTTTGTTTAGTTGTAAGGCTAATCAAGATCAGAGCTCTGAAAGTGCCCCGATAATTACAATGGAGAAAACGCGATGTTTTGGTACTTGCCCTGACTATACTATTGAGATTTATGAGAATGGTTTAGTTAAAATTGATGCTCGAAAATTCTTAGATATTGAAGGGAAATTTACAGCGAAGTTGAGTAAAGCAGAGTTAGATGAATTGGTAAGTACATTTGAAAATAGTAATTTCTTTAATTTTAAAGAAGAGTATACTTCACAGGCTACGGATATGCCTACTACTTATGTAACTTTTAATCATGACGGTAAATCAAAAAAGGTGAAAGATTATCATAACGCACCTGCTGAATTAAAAGCTTTAGAAAAGGAAGTAGGAGCATTGGTTGATGAGTTGGACTGGGAGGCAGAGTAAGGTCGATATTACAATTTGGAAAAATCACGATTCACCAAATAACAAAAAAGGCTCTGATCTCAGAGCCTTTTTTGTTATTTGGTAGCATTACTAATTACAGTATTCCAAACACGGAAAACGTTTTTGTAACAAATCTTTTCAATGTCATCTTCTGAGTAACCTCTCGCAAGCAGTTCATAAATTAAGCTAGGGTATTGAGATACATCTTTGATACCTTCGGGTAAAGAGTCTCCTACTCCATCAAAATCAGAGCCTAAACCAACGTAATCAATGCCTGCTATTTCTACAATATGGTCGATGTGGTCTGCCAATTGGCCTATATTTGAATAAAGAGGGTGCTCTTTGGTGTATGCTTTGGCTAAAGAGTCGTCTTCTGATAAATTGTTTTCAGCAAAATATGCTTCGTTGGCATTTCGAGTGTCTATAGAATTTTGATCTATAAATGTACTGCCAAAGTTGACCTGTATCACTCCTCCTTTAGAAGCTAATTTAATAATCATTTCATCAGACATATTTCTTTCAAAACCCGGGGTAAAATGTCTGCACGAAGAATGAGAAGCAATAACGGGACTAGTGCTTAAACTCATTACTTGATAAAATGCGCTATCAGATATATGAGAAACATCTACCATTATGCCCGCTTCATTCATGGATTTAACTACTTCCCTGCCAAATGGACTGAGCCCATTCCATGTGCGAGTGGAATCATATGACGAGTCACAAATGAGGTTGTCTTTTGAGTGTGTTAAAGTAATATAGCTAATTCCTCTATTTCTAAAGTACTTTACATTTTCGAGATCATTATTTATTGGGGCACCATTTTCCATGCCCATTGGTAGGGCTATTTTTCCTTCGGCTACCAGTTTTTCAACTTCAGCAGGTGTAGAAGCCAGGGCAAATTTGTCGGGAAATTTAACCGCAATAGCATTGACCATATCTATTAATGAGTCTGCCACTTCTTTGGCTCCGCCCGTTTCTTGGTACGATGCAGGAATGTAAATGGACATAAACGGGGCGTCAAGGCCTCCTGCTTTAGCTCTTTCGAAGTCGAAATCACCTTCATCAGTTTTTAGAATGACGCTGGCATTTCTGTTAATATCGAAATTTTGATGTTTTAGTCTGTAAGGTAGGTCAATGTGCCCGTCAGTAATAATGAATTTATGAGCCAGTTCTTGCGCTCTTATTTTAAGTTGCTCTTCGTTGCTATCAGTCTCTGCTGTTTTAGTGGAGCGACTGCAACTAATTAGTATTAACCCTAAGCTAAATAGTGTTAATAAATAGTTGTAATTTTTTTTCATACCATGCAAATATCTAACCTTTATGATTAATTATAAAAGTCATAATTTACGGGGTGTAAAGAAAGGTTTTTAATCTAAAAGGAAATAAGTGCAGCAAAACGAACTCCCTGCTTATTCAAAAGGTCAACTGGCTTTGAGAAATGGGCAGGATAAAGAAGAAATATGGGTGGCCTATAAGGGTATTATTTATGATGTTACAAAATCGCGCATGTGGCGCAATGGAAAACATTATGAACATTGGGCAGGGCAGGATTTAACCCCCGAGTTAGAAGATGCCCCACACAATGCTAATGTTTTCGATAAATTTCAAGCAATAGGAAAGTTAGTTTCCTGATAGGAATTCTAAATTTTATTGCACCATAAAGGAAGTAAAGCAGCATGTTTCTCATAAACTTTCGCCAGTAATTTTGCTAAGAGAACAATGAGAAGAGAATTTAGTAGTGATATGTCCTTTTTCATCTGTGCTACCTAGGTTGTGCCCTAAAACATGCGCTATGGCGGCAGCGGTCATTTTCCAAGTAGAGGGTTGGTTGAGGCTGCCAGAGTTGTTTTGAATTGTTTTTTGAAAAATCACCATAGATGTATTCCTGTAAGGTAGGCCTATTACATTTCCGTTTTCAACGGAGTCTTCATCATACTTTCCGTCTAATAATAAGATGTAGGCAGACAATGTTCTGTCATGGGTAAATTGCGTACGGTTGTATAATTCAGTGGTTTTTATATCGCTAATTGAATACGTTGGTTTGCCCGGGGTGGCAATTCTAGTAGTGTAGATTTCAATGCCTTCTGGTTTAACTAATTCATTGGTTAAGAAATTTTTAATTTCCTGAATAGCTCTCTCATCAGGTTCATCACCACTAGTGTATTGAATTTCAACTACTAATTTGTCATATTCTTTATCTGTAAAAAATTCTTCGCTAGAGGCACCCACAGCCCTATCATTGACTTGGGGAATCTGGGGAATATCATTCTCGTCTTCTCCACAACTTGAGAATAATATTAACCCTGCGAATAGATAAGAAAATAAGGCGATGGTATGTAAATGTGTTTTTTTCATGGTTTGAGGTGTTTTTTATAATTAATAAGACAAAAACAAAACCATTTGTATGATATGATGATTTAAAAAGTATTAAGGATGCTCATTATATAACCGGTGATTATTTTTAACTTTAATTTTTTGTCAGAGAGTCTAGTCAAAATATGATATTAATTGCAGATAGCGGAGCTACCAAAACGGATTGGAGATTAATTGATGTTAACGGGGTGGTAGCTCAGTATAAAACTGCTGGTATTAACCCTTATCAGCAAAAGGAGGAAAATATTAAGGCAGAGGTAATGGAAGCACTTGTGCCACAAGTGCAAGGCGAAGTTCATCAAGTGTTTTTCTATGGAGCTGGTTGCTCTTCAGATAACAATAAAGATATTTTAAAAAGGGTTTTTTCAAGTGCTTTTCCTAATGCGGTACTAAGTGTAGATCATGACCTTCTTGGGGCTGCTCGTTCATTATGTGGTGCTGAGGCAGGCATTGCATGCATTTTAGGTACTGGAGCTAATTCTTGTTTTTATAACGGACATGATGTTGTTGAAAATGTGCCTTCGCTAGGATATGTGCTAGGAGATGAGGGCAGTGGCGCCTGGTTAGGTAAAACTTTACTAGAACGATATTTTCGAAATGAATTACCCCCTATTGTGGCCGAAAGGTTGGCTAAAAGGTATGAAGTAACAAAAGATGAAGTGCTAGATAATGTTTATAAGCAACCAATGCCTAACCGTTACTTGGCAAAGTTTAGTCGTTTTATATTTCAGAATATTAAAGACCCCTACTTATACCAATTAGTATATGAAGGCTTTTCGCTGTTTATGGAAAAGAATGTGATGAAATATGAAAACTATAGTAAGTTGCCGGTTCATTTTACAGGATCTGTAGCCTTTTATTATGGTAATATACTAAGGCAAGTAGCCGCTGATAAAGGCATTATTCTTAAAAATGTGGTGGAAACACCCATTGCTGGCTTAACATTGTATCATCAAAATAGCATTATTACCACATGAGTACCACTGAATCAACTTCTAACTTTAATGACTTAGATAAAATGTCAGTAAATGAATTGCTGACTAATATTAATAAAGAAGATCAGTCCGTACCTCTAGCCATCAATAAGGTAATCCCTGAAATAGAAGCTTTGGTGACCGCTACGGTAGCACAAATGCAACAAGGAGGGAGGTTGTTTTATATTGGAGCGGGTACTAGTGGAAGGCTTGGCGTGGTGGATGCTTCTGAAATACCCCCTACATTTGGAATGCCTCATGGTGTGGTTATAGGTCTGATTGCAGGCGGAGATACCGCTATAAGGAAAGCCGTAGAGTTTGCAGAAGATGATGCGGATCAGGCTTGGAAAGATTTAAGTGCATATGATATTAAAGAGAATGACGTTGTTATAGGCATTGCAGCCTCTGGCCGAACGCCATATGTTATTGGAGGTGTAAAAATGGCTAAATCCAAAGGTTTGGTTACTGGTTGTATTGCATGTAACTCTGGCTCTGAATTGGCCGCTAATGTGCAATATCCTATCGAGGTGGTTGTAGGCCCTGAGTTTGTTACAGGTAGCACTAGAATGAAGGCCGGTACTGCTCAAAAGCTTGTTTTAAATATGATTTCTACCAGTGTCATGATTCAGCTTGGCAGGGTGAAGGGTAATAAAATGGTGGATATGCAATTGAGCAATAAGAAGCTGATAGATAGGGGTGCCAGAATGATAATGGAAGAAATTTCAGTTAGTAGGGAGGAAGCCGAACATTTATTAGAAAAATATGGTTCGGTGAGGAGGGCAATAGAAAACGCTGAAAAAAATGCATGAAATAGAACCTTATTATAGGTGGTTACATCTTTATAATCCTGCGGAAGATGATTCTTCTCCCTTTTTTGGTAAGCAGTATAATCATGACCTTTACTCTGAAAATATTTATGGGTATTATATAGATCCCGCCTGGGATTTTATGGGCTCAGAAACGCTTTATTTAAAAGTGTTGTATGTTGATTATGATGAGGGGTATACTATTATTGAATTTATAGGTGAGTGGAACGATACTATTAATAATGATATAATGCACCTCAAGCGTAACATCATTGATAATTTCATTCATCAAGGCGTAAATAAATTTATATTAATAGGCGAGAATGTATTTAATTTTCACGGGTCTGATGATTGTTATTACGAAGAATGGTTTGAAGATGTAGAAGAGGGATGGATAGCCATGGTTAATTTTCCTGATTTTGTGCAAGATGAAATGAAGAATTTTAACATAGATTACTATTTAAATATGGGGGGAAATTTGCAGGTAGATAAATGGCGCACTATGACCCCTCAAAAATTCTACGTTTTTATCGATCAGCTTATTCAAAGGAGGTTGTCTTTACCCTAAGATATAACCTCAACCTCGGCAATTTTTGAGATCAGGTATTTTTTTTGAGAACTTACCTCGCTACACACATAGCGTGTTCTTCGTAGTGTTTCTTTTTTAAATACTCTATTGTTTAGTCTGAATAAAGTGCCTGTGGGTATATCACTTAGGTGAATAATACTGCTGTCTTTATCTTGAGTTTTTAAGGCTTTCATTAATGTATGATCATTGCATGAGGATGCCTTAGGATTGTGCATGTATTTTTTTAATGGAGAAAGTACGGCCGGAGGAAATGTGTCCGTAGTTAATAAAGGAAGCATTAGCTGTTTGAAATTATTTTTCCATTCTTCGCCATGAGGTTTTACTCTGTTTTTAAATTGATTGTATGTAACCAAATGCGCTACTTCATGTACATAGGTTATTAGGAAAGAGAATGGATTAAGGTCATTGTTGACAGAAATAGTATGTTGTTTGCTTCTCGAATCATACCTATAATCGCCCAGTTTAGTCATTCTGCGTTTCTTTACCTTAAGCGAAAAGTTATGTACCTCCCATAACTCATAGCAGTAATGTAAAGCATTTTCAGGTAAATGTTTTTTTAGGGCTTTTTTAAAGCGATCTTCCCGGTTGTCCATACCCCACAAAAATAGTATTAGAAATGAAATTCATAGCCTGAAAGGCAAAAAAAAGAGCCTAAGGTCTAACCAGAGGCTCTTTTTAAAAGTGTTAGTTATAATTATTCAGCAGAAACTGAATCAACTTCTTCTTCCACTTCTTCTGCAGCATCTTCTACTGATTCTTCTACGTCTTCAGCAGCTTCTTCCATGTGGTCGCCAGCTTCTTCTACAGTTTCTTCAACTTGCTCAGAAGCAGACTCTTCTTTTGCAGCATTGTTACAAGCTACAAATCCTAATGTAAAAGTAAGTGCAAATAAAAATGTTAATAGTTTTCTCATTTTTTTTCAGGTTTTGATTCGAGACCTAAATATAGATACAAAGATAATACCGGTCAAATACTTATCATTTTTTTCTAAAAAATAAGCGAACAGGTACCCCTTCGAGGTCAAAATTTTGCCTTAACTTATTCTCTAAAAAACGTTCGTAAGGCGCTTTTATGTATTGTGGTAAATTGCAGAAAAATGCGAATGTAGGAACCTGAGAAGGTATTTGAGTCACATATTTAATTTTAATATATTTCCCTTTTAATGCAGGAGGCGGATACCTTTCTATTTCAGGAAGAATTACATCATTTAACTGAGAAGTAGCAATTTTCTCGTTTTTACTGTCGTAAATATTAATTGCTTTTTCTATAGCCTGAAAAATTCTTTGTTTTTTTAATACCGATGTGAATATAATAGGAATGTAAGTCAAAGAGCCTAGTTTAGCTTCAATGCTTTTTCTGTAAGCATCAGCTGTTTTGGTATCTTTTTCAATTAAATCCCACTTATTAACCATAAGCATAATGCCTTTGTTGTAACGAACGGCCAAGTTTATTATGCTCATGTCTTGTGCTTCAAGACCTCTTTCCGCATCTATAAGTACAATACAAACATCACTATCTTGTAAAGCTTGGATAGATCTTAATACTGAGTAAAACTCAATATCCTCTTTTACTTTTGCTTTTTTGCGTATTCCTGCAGTGTCTGTAAGTATAAAATCTTTATTAAATAATTTGTAACGAGTATTAATGGCATCTCTGGTGGTGCCAGCCTCATCAGTAACTATAGACCTCTCTTTTCCTAATAATGCGTTCAGAAAAGATGATTTTCCCACGTTAGGTCTTCCTAATATAGATATTCTAGGAATACCCTCTTCTGGATTTTCGGTGCCTTCATCAAAGTGCTTCACCACTTCGTCAAGCAGTTCGCCCGTTCCTGAGCCACTTACAGATGAAACCGGATGAATGTCACCCATACCCAATGCGTAAAATTCATTGGCCATGTGCAAGCGTTCGGTGTTGTCTGCTTTGTTGGCCACTAAGAAAATGGGCTTCTTTGATGAGCGCAGCACATTAGCAAAGTCTTTGTCCAGGTCTGTTAAGCCCGCAAAACTATCTACCATAAAAAGGATTACTGTAGCTTCATCTAATGCTAACTCCACTTGGTGTCTGATCTGACTTTCAAATTTGTCTTCAGAACCTGTTACATAACCTCCTGTATCTATAACGGTAAAATGCTTACCGATCCACTCAGCATATCCATAATGCCTGTCACGCGTAACTCCACTTTCATCATCCATGATGGCTTTTCTCTGTTCAACAAGTCTGTTAAAAAGAGTTGATTTGCCTACATTGGGTCTTCCTACTATTGCTACAATATTTGCCATTACTTTATAGTAATAATTTACTTCTATTCTTTATTAATTGATTAAGAACGATAGCCAAATCGCCTTAGGCTGGCGTCATGTTTACGCCAGTTTTCAGAAATCTTTACAAAGGTTTCTAAATGTATTTGTTTGTCGAAAAATTTCTCTAGATCTGCACGGGCAGCTATTCCCACCTTTTTTAGGGCTTCGCCACCTTTGCCTATGATGATTCCTTTTTGACTTTTTCTTTCTACATAAATTTCGGCACGCATGCGTATGATGGTGTCATCTTCCTTAAATTCCGTAACCACCACTTCTGTGCTATAAGGAACTTCTTTTTTATAGTTCAAGAAAATTTTTTCGCGTATAATCTCTTCTACGAAAAATTTTTCTGGTTTGTCAGTGAGTTCATCTTTTGGGAAATAAGCAGGGTGCTCAGGTAATTTGTCAACAATGCTGTTAAATACCTGATCTATATTTACACCTTCCAAAGCTGATACCATTAAGTATTCCTCTGCTTTCACCAAGCCTTTCCAATAGTCTAACTTATCGCTAGCTTGTGTGCCTTTCGCCTGATCTACCTTATTAAGGATAAAAATGATAGGGAGGTGAATTTGCTTTAATTGGTTTTCTATCTCCTCATCAAATTTCTCATATATATCTGTTACAAATAAAACTACATCTGAGTCTTCTAATGAGCTTTTAACAAACTTCATCATTGAGCTGTGTAGTTCATATTCAGGTTTTATAATTCCGGGAGTGTCACTATAAATTACCTGAAAATTTTCTCCACTAATAATACCCATTATTCTGTGACGGGTGGTTTGTGCTTTAGAAGTAATAATGGAAAGACGCTCACCAACCATCTGATTCATTAATGTCGATTTCCCAACATTGGGTTTTCCTATAATACTTACAAAGCCAGCTTTGTGAGGAGTGGTACTCATTAGAATTTTTCTGCAAAGGTAGTTGAAATATTTAATTGATGCTTGAAAGTACCGAAGATGTGAAAATAATATTGTGTTTTAGTCATTTGGCATGGTGCTTGATCCGGTATTTAAAATCAATCGAAGCCTTTAAAATTAACATCTATGAGTAGAATTTTACTATTTCTAATTGGGGTTGCTATGTTTTCTTGTAGCTCTCGCGAATTTGTTCCATTAAGCTACTCGCCTGAAAAGAGAGATTTGGATGAAATTCAAATAAATGATAATGCTCAATATAGGCTAGAGTATATAGATGAAGACAAGTCATTTTTCATTTTCAGCTTAGAGGTGACCAATAGCTCATTTGATACTTTGTGGATTAATAAAAAGAAAATTAAATGTGTGGCCAGCTATTATCCGATTTTTGATGGGGCTTCTGTTTATGATCAGTATGCATTGTACGCGCTAAACGATTATGAAATATATAACATATATAATGAGCGAGTTCGTAAAGCTAATGGTGCTTTAGCGGTAATAGGAGTTCTGGCAGCAGGCTTAATAGTATACGATGCTGTCAATGATGTGAAAGATGCAGAAGATGAGGAGTGGACTGAACGAGACGTTTACAAGGCAGAAAGGAGAGATGATTTTGTAAATATAGGTTTGTCGGCCCTATGGATTAGTGCTGATAACGTCATTAGAAGTGGAGAGCGAGCGGCTGTAGAGTTGGACTTTCTGCCATACGAATTATTTAATAAGGAATACATATTGCCAAATGAGAGATATTATGGTAAGGTTCTTTTCGAAAAGAAAAATTTCATCAACTATTTTCAAGTGACATTACCTGACAATGAATGCCAGCTAGAGTTCAATTTTAGGAAAGCTGAGCCAAAAGAGAAGAGATTTGTAAAAAAACATCAAAGATAAATATCTGATAATCAATGCTATGTAATTTTTATTGAAAAAAACATTTGCTCTAATGTTGACTTTATGTTTTCTTTTCTTACCTTTGTATTCCCATTGAACGAAAGGGGTCAACGAAACGAAAAAAAGACAAGCGTTTCGATTTGAAAATAAGAATTAAAAATACTAAAAATATAGCGCGGGATGGAGCAGTTGGTAGCTCGTCGGGCTCATAACCCGAAGGCCGCAGGTTCGAGTCCTGCTCCCGCTACCATCAAAGCCAGTTGTTGTAAAACGACTGGCTTTTTTTATGCTCAATATTTTGGAGCACTTCCGCTGTTTTTCGGTAATAGTTATTTTATTTGTGGACCTATTTTAGAAAATAATCCAGTGTTATGAGTAGTGCTAGTGATCAGGAAGTGCATATTAAAAGGAAGTTTACAAAACTTAATTTCTCTAATAAGACATTAAAGGAGCGAGGATTTGTGCAATGCGTTTTTGTGGGGTGTGATTTTTCGAAAACAAGATTGCGTGATGATGACTTTGAAAACTGCACTTTTGAACAATGCAATTTTTCCATGACCATAATGGAAGGAGCCGGATTTAGGGATTGTATTTTTAAGGGGTGTAAAATATTGGGGGTAGATTTTACTACCTGTAATCGGTTGATGTTTTCATTTTCTTTTGATGATTGTCATTTAGATTATTGTGTTTTTGTTGGTGTGCGGTTGAGAAATACAGTTTTTAACAACTGTACCTTGAAAGAGTCTGATTTTTCTAACGCTGATTTATCATCTTCTAATTTCAAGAATTCTGAATTACCTGGTACGGTGTTTTCCAATAGTAATTTAGAAAAGGCTGATTTTAGAACAGCTAGAAATTTTGATTTGGATTTGGATCAGAATAAAATGAAGGATGCGAAATTCTCTTCGTTGAATCTTGCGGGCTTATTGTCGAAGTATAGGCTGAATATCGATTATGGAGATTATTGATTGGAAATAATGATAATAAAAAAAAGCCCTCATTTAGGGCTTTTTTTTATTCGCTAGGTGGTATGTGTGCTCCTGTTTCAATCCATTGTACGAAATAGTTTGAGAATTCTTCATGTGTTAGTGGAGGAGATGTTCGTCCACCTCCCATATTCCATGAGCCAACAACGAGGCCGTCAGAGGTGATATGGGTGATGAGTTCTTTCTTAGATTTTCCTCCATTTTTGGTTTTGTCTAATAGTTGCAAAGCCAATTCGTGCGCACTTTTTCCTTCAAATACCATTTTCATATCAGCAGGAGGTAGGTGCCAGTTAGGGTTTCCAGGAGGTGTATGTGCTCCGGGCGTGTTGGTGGCTTGGTGGCAATTCGCGCATTTCATTGAGTATAGACCTTTCCCGTCTGTACCTCGGGTAACTTCCATGGTATGGAGGTGGCTATCATCCCCTTGTAGTGGAGAGTCTCCCGCGGGGTGACAGTTCATGCATCTTGGGTGCATCAGTACGGTATATACCTTTTGAAATGCTTCTATTGATTTCTTTTTGTTGTTTTTATGGTTGTCTACTGTGCTTACGCTCTTCTGGTAGGTAATGATTATTAAGCCTATAGCGAGTGTTATGCCTATTGGTAGAGTTAATTTAGATAAACTCATAGTTTCTAATTAATGGTAATGTGGTTATGTGTTTTCCTGTGGCAGCATAAATAGCATTTCCTAGGGCAGCTGCGGTTGCAGGTACTGCGCATTCTCCTGCTCCTCCCATCTTTTCTGTGCTGGCTACAATATGGACTTCTATTTCGGGGCTATCGTTCATGCGTAGCATGCAATAGTCGTAAAAATTATTTTGTTTGACTATGCCACTTTCTATTGATATTTCACTGTGCAAAGCCATGGTTAGTCCATAAACTATTCCGCCCTCCATTTGTGCTATAACACCGTCTGGATTCACGGCTAGTCCACAGTCGATACCGCAAACTACTTTGTGTATTTTTGGTTGATTATTAACAAAACTTAGTTCTAAGGCTATAGCTACATAACTGCCAAAGCATTCATGTACGGCAATTCCTTTGTGGCGATTGGTGGGCTTTGATTCGCTCCATTTGTATTTATCGGCCACTAAATTAAGCACCCTTAAGTGTCTGGGATTGTCTTGTAATAGTGTTTGTCGATATTCAAGAGGATCGATTTTAGCCTGAGATGCCAGTTTATCGATGAAAGTTTCCATGACGAAGCCGCTATGTGAGTGGCCCACTGACCTATAATAAGCTACATGAATAGGCTGTGAAGTGGTGGTGAGCTGTATTTTGTAATTAGGTATATTTTTGAAGTACGGGGATCCATGTACGCCTTCGACTGAGGCTTCATCTATTTCGGCATTAGAGAGTGGCTGGCCTACAATGTGATGCTGCCATGTTTCAGGGTAGCCGTTTTTATTCAATGATGTTTCAATGTGGTGTACGAATAGCGAGCGGTAGTGCATTCCTTTCATGTCATCTTCTCTGCTCCATACTAGTTTAATGTGTCTAGTGCTTTTAGCATTTTTGATGATGTGTGCCGCTTCTTCAATAAAATCTGTTTGGGCTCTGCGGCCGAATGCACCTCCTATGTAAGGCGTTTTGATTGTAATGTTTTGGCTGGGGATTCCTAGTATTTGCGCGGTTACGCCTTGTGCTACTTGTGGAGTTTGTGTTCCGGTAGTTACTGTGCATTTTTCTCCATTGAGCTCAATAGTGCAATTCATTGGCTCCATCGCTGAGTGCGATAGGTAAGGCATTATGTAATCTACTTCTATTGTGGAGTTGTTGTTGGCTGCTTTCGGGTTGCCTTTTTCTTCTACCAGTTTTCCTTGAGTGCGCGCAGCAGCTTTATACTCTTCGGCTATTTTTTGTGATGAGAGATTTTGGTTGGCAGATGTGTTCCATTCTAATTTCAGGGCCTTTCTTCCTTGAGTTGCACTCCAATAATTCTCTGCAATTACTGCTACCCCTGTTGGTATATTTAACACTTCTTTTACGCCTTTTATTTTTAATGCATTATTGCTGTCGGCATTTTTTAAGGTAGCTCCAATTACAGGGGCATGAGCTACAACGGCAATAAGTTGATTGTTGCCTCTGGCATCTATAGCGTATTCTGCTTTTCCATTTACTTTGTTGGTAATGTCTACTCTCTTAATGCTTTTACCAATGTAAATCCATTCTTCTGGTTGTTTAAGAGTTACATTTTCAGGGAGAGATATTTTTGCTGCATCACTAGCTAATTGGCCATAAGTGAACTGTTGTCCATCGCACATAATAGTGCCATTTTTTGCAATACATTTATCGGTGCTAACTCCAGCTTTGTTGGCAGCAGCTTGTATTAAAACTGATCGTGCTTGTGCTCCTGCTTTTCGGTATCTATCGAATTCAGAGTATGTTGAAGAGGATCCTGCAGTAATTTGAAAGCCCCAAAATGCATGATTGTAGGCTTTGTCTGCAGGGCTGTGTATAACCTCAATGTCTTTTGGGTTTGAGTTTAATTCTTCACCAATTAATATGGCTAGGGTGGTGAATATGCCTTGTCCCATTTCTACCTTGCTAGATATGATTTTTATCTTGTTTTCAGTAGAAATATGTAAGAATGCGTTTATTGTTGACTCATCATCTTCAGTGGCTTTCTTGCTTTTACCTTTAAGTGGAATGGTAAACGGGATGAATAATCCTGCGCCAATGAGTGATCCTGTTTTTAAAAACTTCCTTCTGTTTACTTTTGATGCTTTCATCCGTTGTTGTTTTTAGCTGCCCAAAGAATTGCTTTTTTTATTCTAGGATAAGTGCCACATCTGCATATGTTGCCGCTCATAGCAAGGTCTATGTCATGCTCTGTGGGGTTGGCGTTCTCTCTCAGTAGTACCGCGGCTGACATGAGCTGCCCTGATTGGCAGTAGCCGCACTGAGGTACGTCAAACTTGAGCCAGGCCTCTTGTAAAATATGTTCGTTATTATCTGATAAGCCTTCAATGGTGGTGATTTCTTTATCGATGGCTCTTTCAAGTTTGGTTACGCATGACCTTACTGCTTCTCCATCGAGGTGGACAGTACAGGCGCCACATTGTGCTACCCCGCATCCGTATTTAGTGCCTGTTAACCCGAGTATGTCTCTAAGTACCCATAATAAAGGCATGTCTAGATCAGCATCAACGGCATAGGTTTTATTATTGATTTTTAACTGATGCATGTTTGTTGGTTAGTTGAGTTGTTAGTATTTGTAAATGTAATTTGATAAGTGTGATAAATAGTTGCGCATATCAATCTGAAAATTGTAAAAATCAAACAATATTTAAATTTCTCTATGAGTGAGAGGGTGTGGTGTGTCTTTAGTGATTAAAACCTATGTGTTGCTGGGGAGATGCTATTTTACTGAAAATATCAATTTATCTCTGCTTTTTTGAGGGATAAAAGTCATGTGTAAGTAAAATGTATTGTATGCATACAAGTATAATATAAATTTCTGATTCTAAATATATGAGCTATCGGTTTGTTGTGGATTTGCTTTTTTCACATATTAATAGGTGGGGTATGTTAAGGGCTGATGGGCGTATGATACGTTAACTAGGTGAGCTTTTAAGGTAACTCACTAAAATACTGATCTGAAAATGGTTAGATTTTAGGTTTCATTGCCTCAAATATTAGAACCAAGTATGTTATGAATTAGATCTATTAAAATCAGCATTTTATAAACCTAAACCTAAAATCCAATGAACCTACTATTTATCACTATTAAGTCTCATTTACAGAAGAGACTTATGTCGCAAGCTTCTTGTTTGGACGCCTTGCAGACGTAAATATTTCATTGCCCACATAATGGAATTTGTAAGAGTATAGAATCAAAAAAATTATAAATAGCCATAGCCTAGCCTCATTAGCATAAATCAATAATTGGAAATAGTGATTTTTTTAGTCTGCGCCATGTCAAATGATTTGGGGCTGAAATATTTGTTTTTCAGTGAATTGCGACTATTGTTTTAATTTATCTATTACTATAGAAATGCTACCAAAAGAGTTCTGAACCGCTCTGATGTTAGTGTTTACCCTGTTGTGTCACTTCTGAGTTAGCGGCAATTTGTAAATCAACTATTAATTATAATTCTTTTAACAGCACAATTATGAAGACGACAAGGATACGTCTTTTGGCTCTCTGTGTGTGTGTTACTTCGGCTTGTCAGGATTTTTTTTCTGACAGAGTGGTGAGTAGCGGTGCATCGCAAGCTAAAGGATGTAAAGGAAAAATTGCGTTCACAGTAGAGTTCTATGTGAACAAGTATGAGGCATTGATCGCCTCAAATTCGATCAGCTACTTATTAATGGGGGTGCCTGATGATTTTACTTAATTGAATAGTGAAGTAGTGTTGTTCTGCAGCTAGTAAATAACACTGATTTACTGTGCCCTTTGGTGAAATGGCAATTTATTCATGATGACACATTCATGTGCCTTTTTAAACCCTCTCAGTATTGACCTCAGTTTTCTGCAGGGGTGCTGTGTGTAGGGTAATTTAAATTACTATTCAGGTTATATCATAAAATATCAAAGTAGAAATCATAATGAAAAATATAAATCAACTTATTGGTGGATTGATGCTGGTGCTTTCGTTAGTGTCAACCTCCATTGTGAATGCTCAGTGGCAAATGAAACGGGCCAATTTAATGACCCAATATGCTGACGATGTAGACCCTCAAAATGTTTTGCCAGAGTATCCTCGTCCCCAATTAGTTCGGGACAGATGGCTTAATCTAAATGGATTGTGGCAATTTCAACCTGCAAATTCTAGAACGGAGCCTTTGCCGGTAGGAGACTTGCCAAGGCAGATTTTGGTGCCTTTCCCTGTGGAATCAGCCATTTCTGGCATTATGGAGCGTCATGAGCAGATCTGGTACAAAAGGAAGTTTAATGTGCCCTCAGCTTGGAGTGGGCAAAGGATAGTGCTTCATTTCGGAGCGGTAGATTGGGAGTCTGAAGTATTTGTGAATGGAAGAAGTGTAGGGGTGCATCGTGGGGGTTACGATCCGTTTAGCTATGATGTTACTGATTATTTGGTGAGTGGTCAGCAAGAAGTGGCGGTGCGAGTGTATGATCCTACGAACGATGGCGGCTATGCACGAGGTAAGCAATCAAAAACTTCATATGGCATTATGTACGCTAGTGCCACGGGTATTTGGCAGACAGTATGGTTGGAGCCATTACCGGCTAAAAGTATTTCAAGTTTAAAATTAATTCCGGATATAGATGCGCAGCGTTTAAACATTACAGTAAATGCTTCAGCTAACACTACTATTGAGGCTGTAGCATATGATAATGGCGTAGAAGTAGCCAGAATTACGGGTAATGCCAATACTAAATTGCAAATGCCTATACCCAACCCAATTTTATGGTCTCCGGATTCTCCTATGTTATATGACCTAAAGGTTTACCTAAGGCAAGGAGGGACGGTCGTTGATGAGGTAACTAGCTATTTCGGAATGCGAAAAATATCTCTTGAAGAAGTTGATGGTGTTAAAAAACTCATGCTAAATAATGAGTTTGTATTTCAGTTTGGTCCTCTGGATCAAGGTTACTGGCCTGATGGTATTTACACTGCTCCTACTGAAGAGGCCATGAAAAATGATTTGCAGAAAATTAAAGCTATGGGGTTTAATATGGTGCGTAAGCATATTAAAGTAGAGCCTATGCGTTGGTATTACTGGGCGGATAAGCTGGGGCTTATGGTGTGGCAAGACATGCCATCGGTTAACTCTTATGTATGGCCTTTTTACCCTGAAATTACTATTGATAGACTGCAGTTTAAATCCGAACTGCAGCGCATGGTTGATGGGTTAATCAGTGTGCCATCTATCATTATGTGGGTAGTGTTTAACGAGCAGCAAGGGCAGCACGATGCTGTTGACTTAACACATTATGTTGAAAGTTTGGACCCTTCAAGAGTGGTTAACCCTGCTAGTGGATCTGGTTGGGTTGATGCTGGCGATATGGTGGATGTTCACCCCTACCCTGCGCCTATTATTAATGGTTTAGAAGATCGGGATGAAGTAGCCAAGGTTATAGGTGAATATGGGGGGATTGGAATGCGTGTGGATGAGCATTATTGGTCGGAGGATGCAGATTCCTATGTAGTGGTAGAAAATCAGCAAGCCTTAGTAAATATGTATTCTGATTTTGCTGATATGCTAAGAAACCACATTATCAATTATGGTTTAAGCGCAGCTGTTTATACTGAAATTACGGATGTAGAGAATGAAATAAATGGATTAATGACTTACGATAGGTTAATGAAAGTGCCTGCGGAGCAAATTCGTGAGATTAATGAATCGGTAACTGAGGTGATAGGAGTGGAGTCATTATTGCCAAATTCTAGTAATGTAGCTCAAACATGGAAATATACTACTAGTAAGCCGGCTTCTGGATGGCCAAATGAAAGTTTTAATGACCAAACTTGGGCGACTGGTGTTGGTGGGTTTGGAGCTGGAGTTCCTAAAATAGGTACTGCTTGGAATACTTCAGATATCTGGCTTAGAAAGCAATTTTATGTAGGCAATATTTCGGCTGATGTTTTAGAGAGGTTAGTCTTCAGTGTATTTCATGATGAGGAATGTGAGATTTATATCAATGGAGTAGAAGCAGCAAGAATAACAGGTTTTAGCACTGACTATGTATTTGCAGATATTAATCAGCAGGCGTTAAATGCTTTAAGGTCTAACAGTAATAATACTATTGCTGTGCATTGTCACCAGACTTTTGGTGGTCAGTTTATCGATGTAGGCATTGTATATATTGCGCATCAGGGTGATGAATATGGAGATAATTTAGCTTTAAATCAGCCGGTATCTGTTTCTTCTACAGAAAATGGCTACTTTCCTCCAGTTTTTGCTGTAGATGGCAATGCAGGTTCACGTTGGGCAAGCCAATATAGCGATCCACAGTGGATATATGTAGATCTTGGTCGTAGGTATAATATTTCTCGGGTAAAGGTTATTTGGGAATTAGCAAAGGCAAGTAACTACCAAGTGCAGGTTTCTAATGATGCTGTTATGTGGACTACCGTGCGTACAATTGCTGACAATACTAATGAGACTAATGATCATCGGGGGTTGTCTGCGAGTGGGCGCTATGTTCGTATTATTGGTACTAGAGCCGCTACAATGTGGGGGTATTCTATATTTGAATTAGAAGTATATGGTACGCCAACTAATGGGGTAGTCTCTAGAATAACGGGTGAGTTAGAGGCAGAATCGGTAATTAAATCTCCTTATCCTAATCCTTTTGCGGAGGATTTAGTGGTGCCGGTGAAGTTAAAAGAAGCCAATGCTGTAAGTGTTATTGTTACAGATTACTCTGGTCATGAGATTAAATCTATTTCTTATGATTTGAATGGAGGAGAGCATAAGCTAGATTTAGGTAATGTATTAAAATCATTAAATAAGGGTGTATTCTTTTTAAAAGTAGATACCCATGAAACTTCTCGCCAATTTAAGCTGATAAAGCACTGAAAATAGACAAAAGAGGCATATCGTTATGCCTCTTTTGTTAATGCTTTATTATTACTATTGAGTGCTTGTGGCTTCCTCTTTAGCTTCAGTTGCAAGTTTTTTTTCAGCTAAAGCTTGAAGTTGTTTTGCTTCTGCTTCTAGTTTGGTTGCAACCTGATGGGTTTTCTCTTCTGCTTGCTCTTTTAGCTCCACTACTTGTTGGAATCTTTCTGCTTTCTTATGTTGAATGGCCGCATAAGATATTGCTGCAATGTTGGTTACTATCAATGCGATGATGATAATGTTTTTTTTCATGGTTATGTTCTGTTAGGTTAATTTATAATAAGATATGTAGCTCCGAACCTAATTAAACGGCTATGAGCTTCGCTGTTGCCTGTGTTCTCACTTAGGTAATTGCTAAAGCCTTTGCTGTAGCCAGTATAGATGCCATACCTGTCTATACTCATATTCATCTGAAGTCTTACCCTGATGACGATGTCTTTGGTGTCCTGCTCTATATGTTTTTTGTAGCGTAACTGCTCTGAATCAACGTAAATATGTTGTATAGAATTAGTGTTGAAGGCGATATCTGCCCCAGTGATAACATCAATTTTAAGTTTGCTGTCGATAATCCTTTTTCCTATGTATGGGAAAGCATTGATGTACTTGAAGTTAAATAGTATTTTTCCTTTAGTGTGCAGGGTATAATTTACAGGGTTATCATACACAGCTATTTCCGTGATGTCTTTTTTACTTCTTAATACCTCATATCCAAAATCGAAGCCAGTAAGCATGCCTTGTTTAGAAACATGTTTGAAGCCTGCACTAATGCCTAAGCAGGTTTCATTTTTAGCTCCATAAGGATTGTTTATGTATCCGGTCTGGTTAGGGCGGTTATAATTTAGAAATGAACTTTTGGTGCTTGAGCTTCCTGAAAATGAAAATAATCCTGAGTTGAGGTTGAGTGAAAGTTCATTAGATTGTGCTATTGAGGTTTGCGCACTAATAATGCCGAAAAGTAAGGTTAAGGTATAAGTTCTCATTTTCAGTAGTTTACACATGGGTAAATTACTATAATTATTTTAATATAAATAATGATGTTGAAATTATGAGAAAATCAATTTTCATAGTTTAAGCCGCTGGTTTTAGTGTTATTTACTAATAACCAGCGGCTTAATTGTTATTTTGAATATTGCTCGTCCGAAACTTTTTCCATCCATGTCACCACTTCTCCATCAACTTCTTCTTGAATAGCTATATGACTCATGGCCTTGTTAGGAGCTGCCCCGTGCCAGTGTTTTTCATTGGCAGGAAACCATACTATGTCTCCAGGTAGCACTTCTTCGATAGAGCCCCCTTCTCTTTGCACAAGTCCTACACCTGTTTGTATAATTAAGGTTTGGCCTGCAGGGTGAGTGTGCCATGCAGTTCTTGCTCCTGGTTCAAAAGTAACTAGAGCGTCAGCCGCTTTGGTGGTCTCTTGCTGGGTAAATAATGGATCTATTCTTACTTCACCACTGAACCAATCTTTGGGGCCTTTAGCAGACTCCTGCTGTCCATTTTTTATAATTTCCATATTTATTTAATTTCTGAGTTTAACTAAAAAAGGCAGGAGATGAACCTCCTGCCTTGTGATTTTATATTTCCTGAGATGTAGGTCTGAATAATATTTCGTTGATGTCTACATCATCTGGCTGGCTGATGGCAAAGGCTACGGTTCTTGCAAAAGAATCAGCTGAAATTGCATGGTCTGCATAGAAGCCCTGAATGCCTTTTGCGGATTCTTCATGAGTGATATGTGCCGGCAGTTCTGTGTCTACAGCTCCTGGAGAAACAATGGTGGTTCTTAAGTTGTAGGGTTTAACTTCTTTTCTTAATCCTTCCGAAATGGCCCTTACAGCATGCTTAGTAGCGCAGTATACAGCTCCGGATGGGGTAACAGTGTGCCCTGCCACTGATGCCACATTTATAATGTGACCTGATTTTTGTTTTTTCATTTGTGGGAGTATTGCTGAAATACCATATAGTACTCCTTTGATATTGATATCGATCATATTATCCCACTCATCCGTTTTTTGGCTTTCTAACGGAGACTGCTGCATCAGGCCTGCATTGTTGATGAATACGTCTACTTTGCCATATTTTTCAACTGCTTTATTTACTAAACTTTGTACCTGATTAACATCGGTTACATCAGTTGTTATAGAGATAGCTTCTCCTCCTTTTTCTACAATTTCTTTAGTAATTTTTTCTATCTTTTCAGTTCTGCGCGCTGCAAGCACTATTTTTCCTCCTTGTTCGGCTAGCAGTCTGGCTGCCGCTTCACCTAATCCGCTACTTGCTCCTGTAATTACTATTACCTTATCTTTTATATTATCTGCCATGTCTATCTACATTTAATTTTATACTTATTCGTTGTCGTACTGTTCATTTGTTACTGGCTCAAGCCAGTTGATTATACCTTTTTCAGTATTGGGAACAATGTACATTTGTTGCATGCCTGTATCATTACTAGCGCCATGCCAATGCTTTGTGTTTGGAGGGCATTTTATCACATCTCCTTTTTTTAGCTTTTGAATCGGTTGCCCTTCAATTTGATGGTAGCCTTCTCCTGATGTGATGATTAAAATTTGACCTGCCGGGTGTGTGTGCCAGTTGCTTCTGGCTCCAGCTTCAAAATATACATTGCCCACTAATGTGGTAAAGGTACTGTCCATAGATACTAGCCCATAATTGTAGGCATTGCCAGTGAAGTGTTCTTTGGGCCCTTTTTCGCCTATTGGGAATATGGCCTCATTATTATCTCGTTTTGCCTGTGGGGTGCAGGCGGTGAATAATAAAAGAATTATGATTTTTGTTGTTGTCCTCATCTTCATTTATATATGTTGAAGAAACTTGTAGGAGGTTAGATAGCAATATGGATTTTTGCTTTTAACCTCATGCAAATAACTGATACAAAGATAGATATGAGGTGGCCTCAGGAGATAAAGAATATCAAATCAAAAATTAAGAATTTCAAACCTCAGAGGTTCGGATGGCTTTGGGTGTTGTGCCTGTTTGCTTTTTAAAAAAATTATTAAAATAAGTAGGGTATTCAAAGCCTAGTGAATAGGCTATTTCACTTATGTTCCAGTTGGTGTGTTGTAGCAGAGCCTTTGCCTCACTTAGAATCCGCTCTGTAATATGCGAAGTAGTTGATTTTCCTGTTATTTCTTTTACTGCTCGGTTGAGGTAGTTAACGTGTACAGAAAGCTGCTGTGCGTATTCCTGAGCGGTTCGGATTTTTAAAGGCTGATCGGGCGTTTCTATTGGGAATTGACGTTCTAAAAGCTCTAAAAACACAGATGTTAATCGAGATGCTGCATTTTTATGCTCTTCAAACTTGTCTGAAGGTTCCATCTTCATTGCCTCATGAATGATGAGGTGGATATAATTACGGATTAAATCATCCTTGAAAGCATAATCAGACTTCTCTTCTTCCAGCATTTTATTGAATAAGCTATTGAGGAAAAGACGCTGTTCTTCTGATATTTTTAAAATCGGGGTGCCTCCCAGCTTAAATAGCGGGGACTGTTGTAGGCTGTTAGACCTATCGCTCATTTGGATAAACTCTTCAGAAAATAACACGGTGTAGCCTACGTAAGTGGTAGAAATTGTTTCCCAAGAATATGGGATATGCGGGTTGCCAAAGAACAAAACCGTGCCTTCATGTTCGTAGCTTCTTTCGGCATAATGAATAATGCTTTTCCCTGTTGTTAGGCAAATTTTATAGAAATCTTTACGGCTATAAATTTTGGTAGCATTTCTGTCTTTTTCAATTTGAAATACTTTGAAGCCTTTAAGTTTAAGCTCATTGTTAAATTCTGATACACTGCGTTCTACTTTGCTTGCCATACTTGTAAAGTTAAGGAAATCAAATCTTTTTATGAGATGTGCTGGGGCAGTATCCTGCTTCAGGTATGCTAATGCCGTGAAGTATTGGTATTGCCTTCTAATTTTGGTTTAACTTTGGTGTGTATAAAATAAACGAGGTTTATGGAACAAGAGCTAGCTAAACACGACATTCTTGTGCTGGATGATGTTAAATTATTAGTGAACACTTTTTATGATAAAGTAAAAACTGATGATTTATTGGGGGGGATTTTTAATGGAGTAATTCAAGATCGATGGCCAGAGCATTTAGATAAAATGTACCGATTTTGGCAGTCTATTCTTTTAGGGGAGAATACTTATAATGGACGGCCTTTTCCTCCACATATGGAGCTGCCCATAGGTAAGGAACACTTTGATAGGTGGCTGAAGTTATTTTTTGATAATATTGATGACCAGTTTACTGGTGAAAAAGCACATGAAGCTAAATACAGAGCTTATAAATTAGCTCAGATGTTTCATTCAAAAATTGAATTTTTTAGAAATCAGGAGGCCAAGTAATTGGCGTTGAATCAGAGGATATGAAAATATTACCAGTTAATAATGATGGACTGTTGCACGAGGTAGAGCGTGTGGCTAATATCATTTGGACAGAGCATTATACACCTATCATTGGAGAGGGGCAAGTGAAGTATATGCTAGATAAGTATCAATCTTTTGCGGCCATGAAGCAGCAAATAGCCGAAGGTTATGAATATTATATGGTTGTAGATGAAGATGACCAAATTCAAGGGTATTTGTCTGTGCAGCTTAGAGAGGAAGGAGATATACTCTTTTTAAGTAAAATCTATGTTTTGTCTACTAGCCGCGGAAAAGGCATTGGTAAAATGCTAATGCAACATGCTCAATTATTGGCCACTCAAAAAATGGCCAAAAGCATTAGGCTAACAGTAAATAAAGACAACTCAGGAAGTATAGCTGCATATCATAAAATGGGATTTGTTACTGCAGATGCTATAAATGTAGATATCGGGCAGGGATATTTTATGGATGATTATGTAATGGAGCTTAAGATTGCATAAAATAAAATAAGCTGCCCTGAGCAGCTTATTTTATTTGTTTTTAATAATAAACAGAAAATTTAGCATTAGTGATTTCTGCTGTAGCTGTGCCTATTGCTTGAACAGCCTTAAATGTGAATGTACCTTCAATAATCTTATTGTCGGTGTCATGCTTGGTAACGGTTAATGTACCTGTAGAGCCTGAGTAATAAGTAGTGTCTACGGTATAAGTAGGAGAGAAATCAGCTAGTGCATACTCGCCAGTAGTAATGTCTTTGGCTACTTTAATGCCAATCGTTTTATTGTTTTCAGAATCGATAAAGCTAATATTGATTTTTCCACTGATTACAGGAGCTAATACAGTACTATAGGCATAAGTGCTGCCATCTACGTCAGCTTCAAAAGTGCTTTTTTGTTCAGGTAAGGAGATATTACCTCCGTAGCTTACTTTATTAAAAGTACCTGAAGTAATCTCTATAAGGCCAATAGTGGGCTCAAAGCGCTTTACTTTACTGCTAAATGTACCGCTTACGGTTTTGTTTTCAGTATCTAGCTCAGTAATGGTTACGGTGCCAATATTGTCCGAAGTGGCTGTAGAAATGTTGTTATAAGCATTGTCATCAGTAGAGGGAGTGTAAGAAACTGATGCCTGAGAAGAAAAGTCTCCAGTAACGGAGTAGCTTTTTACTTCAGCCTTTTTTAAAATTCTTATAATTAATTCTTCGCCATTATCATTTTCTGCCTTTAATGACAAATAGCCTAAGGCATAATCAGCCGATATGTTGCTAAATGAAGTTGCATTTCCGCCTAAAGTAGCTTCTATGCTGCCTGAGCTAGCCTTTGGATCGTCATCGTCAGAGCACGAAAAAATTAAAGTTGAAAATAAAGCCAATAAAACTAGTTGTAGTTTGTTGTTCATTTTAGTTTGATTTGGTTTTTAGTCTAAAAACGAATATAGTTTTTTTGATCAATGTTTGAATCAAAATATTGCTATCATTTTGTTGAGCAAATAAAGAGCCACTTTTAATCTCTTATTTGTAGATCATTAGTTTTAACTATTTTTGTGCTGTGCAGAAAGATATATTGCTAATCACCCCGCCATTTACTCAGCTCAATACCCCTTATCCGGCTACTCCGTATATCAAAGGATTTTTGAATACTAAGGGTATCAGTAGCCATCAGGTAGACTTGGGAATAGAAGTTATTCTAGAGCTTTTTTCCGCCAATGTACTAGCTCAAATATTTGAGTATGGTGAATCTAGCATGCAATCTGATAATGCAATGCGTATCTTTTCTTTGAGAAAGCGATATATACAAACTGTAGAGCCTGTAATTAAATTTTTGCAAGGGAAAAATAATACCCTTGCAAGGCAAATTTGTACTTCTAATTTTCTTCCTCAGGCATCACGCTTTGCTCAGCTAGATGATATGGAGTGGGCTTTTGGTAATATGGGTATGCAAGACCATGCTAAGCACTTGGCTACTTTATACCTAGAAGACCTTTCAGATTTCATTATTGAGTGTGTGGATGATAATTTTGGGTTTAGTCGTTATGCTGAGCGGCTGGGCAGAAGCGCAAATGCGTTTGATGAAATGCATAATGCCTTGCAGCAGGCTCCTTCTTTTATTGATGAATTGACCCTGCACTTGCTCGAAGAAAAAATAAAGCTTAGTAACCCGTTATTGGTATGTTTTTCAGTGCCTTTTCCGGGTAATTTATACAGTGCTTTTAAGTGTGCTCAGTTTATAAGACAATATTACCCTCACGTAAAAGTGGCCATGGGAGGTGGGTTTGCTAACACAGAGCTGCGCTCTGTTAATGATGCTCGGGTTTTTGATTTCTTCCATTTCATCACTCTTGATGATGGTGAATTGCCTATCGAACTTTTGGTAGACCATGTTAAAAATCCTACATCTGACATAGCTTTAAAACGAACCTTTATTTGTGATGCAGGTCAGGTTATCTATAATAATTATTCTACAAGGGCTGACTATAAGCAAAAGGATGTTGGCACTCCTGATTATTCAGATCTATTTCTCGATGAATACATTTCTGTGATTGAAATAGCTAATCCTATGCACAGCTTGTGGAGCGATGGCCGTTGGAATAAACTGACCATGGCTCACGGTTGCTATTGGGGTAAATGTACATTTTGCGATATCTCTCTAGACTATATTAAAATTTATGAACCTGTTGCTGCTCGCATGCTGGTAGATAGGATGGAGCAGCTGATGGAGCAAACTGGCGAAACGGGTTTTCATTTTGTAGATGAGGCCGCACCACCAGCATTGATGCGCGAAGTGGCGCTAGAAATTATCAGGCGTGAATTAGTTGTTACCTGGTGGACAAACATTCGATTTGAGAAAAGCTTTACTTTTGATTTGTGTCAATTGTTAAAAGCTTCGGGGTGTGTAGCTGTTTCCGGTGGGCTGGAGGTGGCTTCTGGCCGGCTTTTGAAATTAATAGATAAAGGCGTAAGTGTTGAGCAGGTGGCCAGGGTAACCCGTAATTTTACCGATGCCGGGGTTATGGTGCATGCTTATTTAATGTATGGATACCCTACCCAAACGGTGCAGGAAACTGTGGATAGCTTAGAGATGGTTAGGCAGTTATTTATGCTGGGTATTATTCAGTCTGGTTTTTGGCACCAATTCGCACTTACTGCTCACAGCCCTGTAGGCCTAAGTCCAGAAGAGTTTGGCGTGGTTCCTGATGTAAAAGAAATAACATTTGCCAATAATGATGTGCAGTTTAAGGATAGCACAGGTATAGATCACAGTAAATTTAGCTTTGGACTAAAAAAGTCGTTGTTTAATTATATGCACGGCATGTGTTTTGACTATCCTTTGCAAGATTGGTTTGACTTTAAAATTCCTAATACTACCATCGCGGAAGATTATATTACCAATTGTATAGAATTTGAAGAATTTCCTGAGCCAAAGGCCAATGCAAAAGTAGTATGGACGGGTGGTGAAGCTGAAATTGTACTAACAGGGAAAAAGAAAAGAGGCGAGGAACTAGTGCTTTTTAGCATTCATACTAATAAAGATACTGCCGAAGTTAAAATGGCGAAACGTGAGGCCGAATGGTTGGCGAGCTTGCTGTATTCAATGTCTCCCGCTAATGATAAATTAATGACATTCGGGGTGTTTCAAAAGCTATACGAAGAGGCTTTTGATCATGATTTTGAAGAATTTTGGTATTCTCCTGCCATTGATTCTCTTAAAGAAAACGGCTTGCTTATTTTATAAAATAAGCCGGAGTATTCCGGCTTTAGTGATCTCTATTTTACCACGGACTTTCGTGGTTGTTTTTATCATAATCATGGCTAAAATATTTTCCAGTAGGGCCATCTTTATCAATTAGGGCATATTGAGATACAAATTTGGCGGATGCCTCTACAGAAAAGTGGCCACCATGATTGTTGAAGTCCGTAGCGGTGAAACCTGGATCAACGGCATTAATTCTAAAATCTTTTAATTCAAATGCAAGAGCTATGGTATATGCATTGAGAGCTGTTTTTGAAGGGCCATATGCCGCAGATTTATAATTGTAAAATTGCCAATTTGGGTCTGTTTGAAGTGTTAAAGACCCTAAACCCGAAGTAACATTCACTATTACGGGATTGTCTGAGTCTTTAAGTTGTGATATAAAGGCTTGAGTGGCCGAAATAGTACCGTAAAAGTTAGTTTCAAATGTTTTTTTGATGGTTTCTATATTGGTGTTGGAGGCAGCTTGAGGCATGCCACCATTGATCCCAGCATTGTTGATTAAAATGTCTAAATGCCCTTGTTCTGATTGAATCTGGGTTGCTGCATTTTTTATGGTCTCAGGTTGAGTAATATCAATGGCTACCGCTTTTACATTGCTTAAGCCTTCATTATTTAATGCTTTTACCGCTGTTTCCCCCTTGATGATATTTCTGCTTCCTATGTAAACGAAAATTCCTTTCGAAGCTAAAATTCTTGCAGTTTCGTACCCAATACTTTTATTCGCGCCAGTAATTAGTGCAGTTCTCATGTGATTTATTTTTTAATGATAATGCAAAGCTATGGTGCAATGGGCTGCCGCTCGCTGGACTCTTTTGCGTATTACTGGTACATTTTTCGGATTGCCGCTCTGTAGCTCATCGGGGTGGTCTCTGTATTTCTTTTGAAAAACCTATTGAAATAAGCAGGGTCATCAAAGCCTAATTCAAAAGCTACCTCTTTAATGGCAAGGTCTGTATGTAAAAGTAACCTTTTGGCTTCTAGTGTAATACGCTCTTGTATATGCTGTATTGCAGATTTTCCTGTTTGATCTTTTACTGTTTCACCCAAATGGCTGGCTGTTATATTGAGCATTTCGGCATATGTACTTACCTCGTGGTTGGCTTTGTAGTATAGCTCTACTTTAGAGGTGAAAGATCGCATGAGCTGATGCGTACTCGCTTTTTGTTTTGATGTTATTTGCTCTTTATACAATCGGCTTAAATATATCAGAAATGTCTTAGTGTAAGACTGAAGCATGTTGAGCTGATAGTCGTCATGGTGTAGGTATTCATTTTGTATCTTCTGAAGCAAATCCTCTATATACTCGCTGTCTTTGGCGGTAAGTGATAGTTCATGGCCATTGTATGGATTTTGAATTATTGGTAATTCTTCAAAAGATGAATTTTCCTCTAAGGCCAAAAACTCTTTTGTAAAACTGAGTATGTAGCCCGACAAGGGTTTGGATTCTTCTTTTAAATGTACCTGAGTAGGCACTGTAAAATACATGGTATTGTTCTTTAAAATGTAAGGCGTCATGTCAATCCAGTGTTTGCTAGAGCCTGATAAGATATAAGCGAAGAAATAATAATCTTTTCTGTGAGGGGTGAGGAAGTCAGACCGAAACTGCGTAGTGTCATACTGGCTTTTGCTGATTTTAAACAATCTGTTACCTGTCCTGGGATCAGGTTCCATACTAATTTTTTTGATCTTATGATCATTTCGGTCTATTGCACTATCGTTCATGATGGTTGCTTCTGTAGTAAAGGCTTCTGATAATACTGAAACGCTAACCGCTAAAATTGGTTGGCTGTACCATATCTTATTATAGGGGAGATAACGCTATAGAATAATTGTATATTTTTCACGATGCGGGAAGTATTTGCAATTTTTAGGGAAAAATGATCATCAGTGAAAAGGGGAGCAGTTGTAATCTTTGCTAAAAGCTTAATAAAAACTAAAACCCAAGAAAATGATGACAAATAAATTTCAAAAACTGCTGCTGTGCGCATTATTGCCACTAGCCATACTCTCTTGCGATGATGATGACGATAGTAGTTCAACACCTGATAGTATGCAGTTTGCACATACCATTAAAGTGGAAAACGTATTAGAAGGAAAGGCCTTAGTGCAGTCAGGTAAATTTGTGGGTACAGGAGAAAATGCCCCCCTTACGTTTCCTGGGGATTCTGCTACTATTACCTTTTCAGCAGCTAAAGGTCAAACTATTACTTTCGCAGCCATGTATGGGTGGAGTAACGATTTGTTCTTTGCGCCTGAAAACCCTGGTATTGCAGTTTATGATAACCAGGGCAATCCTATCGAAGGTGATGTTTCATCACAAGTAAAATTATGGGATAACGGAACCAGAGAAAATCAGGCTCCTGGTGCAATGGTCAGCCACCCAGGCACAGCCGAATCTAAAAATGTGAGAGAGGTAATTTCTACAGACGATCAGGGTAATACTTACCTTGCAGCATCTAAGCTTTTAAGTGTAAGCTTAAAATATGATGGAGATTCATATTTTACACTTACGTTAAAAAACATTTCTGGAGGTACTGATAATGAAACTCCTGTAAGTCCGGGTGTATGGGCTGTGTCTTATATAGCTGGTGGAGACTTATTGAACGACACTCCTCTGTATGAAAAAGGAATGCCATCTTACGAAGGGCTTACAAAAATAGCTGAGACTGGTGATAATTCTGTTATCTATGAAAAAGTAGAAAATGAAACAGGCGTGTTTACTCCTTTATCTCCAATACTAGTAGTAGTTTATAATGGTGTAGAAAATCCTTTATTTAAGGAAGGAGAGAAAGATAGAGGTGAAGGCCTTGCTGAAATAGCACAATCAGGAGATGCTTCTGTGTTAGCTGCAAGTTTAAATGGAATAGCAGGTATTAAAGATGTTTATGTGCTTGCTGAACCTAGCACTACAGTGCTTTTACCTTCTATAGCTGGCGCTGCGGGTGGCATGGTGTCTCAGGAGTTAGACCTTGAAAGTGGAGACCGTATAGCCATTGCCACTATGTATGGGTTTTCTAATGATTGGTTCTTTGCCTTTGATAACGGAATTTCTGCTGAGAAAACAGGTGATTTTTCATCTCAAGTAAATCTATATAATGATGGGACCTCACTAGATCAGTTTCCTGGAGCTGGTAATGCACAACTTAACCTTGGTGGACAGGTAATAGAAGAAGATGTAGTAATTAGCAAAGTGCCAAACCCCAATGCATTTACTACTTTGCCCAATAATATCGTAAAAGTGACTTTAGAATAATAAACGGCCTTTGTTTGAAGATAATTTAGGTTTTGTCAGGGGGAAGTCTTTTTCCCTCTGATTCCTATTTTATATTTCGACCTTATCAGAATATATTCATGCGATTTGTAGACAAAAATAGTGGAGGCATCTTAGCGTTGCATTTTAATAATCCTGACCTTATAGGTAAAGGCATGCTAAGAGGAAAGACTGAGCCTTTTAATACTTTGATTTTTAATAAAGGGGAGGAGCAGACTGTAGAAGTAGATGAAATTCCTTATAAAATGCCTAAAAACGCTATCTTGCCACTGGTCGCTAATGAAACCTTTACTTTTGAAAAGCCTCATGAGGTGTTTGCCTGGCAGTTTAATCGTGAGTTTTATTGCATAGTAGATCATGATGCTGAAGTAGGGTGTGTAGGCTTTTTGTTTTATGGTATAGAGCATCCCTTCTTTGTTCAGCTAGAGCAAAATGATGTAGATATAATACTTCGGTTGCATGAGCTTTTTTTAAATGATATGCGGGATAAAGATGAGCTGCAAGGCGAAATGCTACGTACTGTTCTAAAGCGGCTTATCATTCATATTACAAGAATGGCCAAAAAGCAATCCGAAAACTATAAGTCATTTTCTAATGAGAAGATGGATATCATTAGAAATTTCAATGTGCTTTTAGAAGGTCATTATCAGCAAGAAAAGGAAGTGAAATTCTATGCAATGGCTATGAATAAATCTCCCAAAACACTGGCCAACATATTTGCTATGTGCAACTATCCATCTCCTTCCAAGCTTATAAAAAAACGAGTGATTCGAGAGGCCAAGAGATATGCGCTCTATACTGACAAATCAGCTAAAGAGGTAGCTTACCTTCTCGGGTTTGATGATGCTGCTCATTTTAGTCATTATTTCAAAACCAACGTGGGGGTGAGCTTTAGTGCGTTTAAGCAAGAAAACGCACTCACTTCTTAAAAAAACTGTACTTTAACCTGCTTAACGCTCTATTGTATAATATCATCCGCAATGAGAGTGTTTGCGTACAAATACGTTTTCTGGTCGTTTTGGGGCTTTGTGTGGTACTGTTTTATATTGATCTTTAGCTTCAATATGAAATGATGCAGTCAACCTAAACCCACACCCCATTTACTTAAAAGCGGCTTTTGCCTTACCCAACTATGCTTATAAGTATGGGGTGTTTTATGGTCTCATCATTCATGGTTTAAATAATTACCTAAATCAAAATGATGTTATGAAAACAACTTTACTTAAAAGGCTGCTGTCGGCAGTAGCACTTTTTTCGCTGATGTTGATGTCAGCTCCCTCTTGGGCGCAAGTGTCTTGTTACCAGATAGTAGGATACTTTCCTTCATGGTCAGGTTCTCCCTCAGACCTTGATTATAGTAAATACACGCACATTAACTATTCTTTTGGTATTCCTAATGCTAACGGAAGTGTCTCTTCTATTGACAATAGTGGCAAATTGGTAGACTTGGTAAATCAGGCTCATGCTAATAATACTCAAGTGTTGTTGGCGATAGGGGGCTGGTTGAGTTCTTCGCCAAGCAATACACCTTTTGAAAATATTGCTTCAAATGCTTCCTCTATCAATAATTTTGTTAACACATGTCAAAACCTAGTAAATCAATACAATCTTGATGGTATTGATATTGACTGGGAATACCCCACTACACAAACGCGATGGAACAACCTTATGAGGCCATTGGCTACAAGGCTTCATAGTATGGGTAAAATAGTTACTGCGGCAGTAGCCGGAGGTCAGTATTATGGTCAAGGATATGGAGACCTTTCTATGCTTGATTTGGTTAATATTATGGCTTATGACTGTAATTGCCCTACTAACTCACCTTATTCTTCTGCGGTAGAGTCTTTAAATTATTGGACAAGTCGTGGCGTGCCTCAAGAAAAAAGAATGCTTGGTGTGCCTTTTTATAGCAGCGATAATACTACCGCAATTCATGTGCAAAAGGCCAACTTAGCTAAGGCTAGTGCCGGTGGTATTATGATCTGGGAAATATCAGCATATGGAGATATCAATGCTATTTATAATACTTTGGGTAATGTGTGCTCAGGTGGAGATACGCCTCCTTCAAATACTTATGCGGCTATACCTGGTACTGTCTGTGCATCAAGCTATGCCGAAATGAGTGGCGTTCAAAAGGAAAGCACTAATGATGGTAGTTGTGGACAAAGTGTAGGTTATATCGATGCGGGTGATTGGATGACCTTCCCAGTAGATGTGGCAGTAGCTGGTACCTACACGGTTAATTACAGGGTGGCTAGTGAAGCAGGTGGTGGATCTATAAGGTTAGAGCAAGCTGGAGGTTCAGGTTCAGTGTATGGAACTCTTGATGTACCTACTACTGGTGGTTGGCAAAACTGGACTACCATTTCTAATGAAATTGATTTACCTGCTGGTAAGCAAAAAATTGGATTGGCGGTTCCATCTGGTGGGTTTAACCTCAATTATATTGAATTTGAAAATGCTGCTGGTAGCGCATATATCCAGGCTGAAGATTATGCTTTCATGAGTGGTATACAACTCGAAAATACTACCGATGATGGTGGAGGTCAGAATGTAGGTTATACTGATGCTGGTGACTGGATGTCATATGACCCTGTAAATATACCTGCAAGTGGAGTGTACACTATTGCGTACCGAGTGGCAAGCCAAGAAGGTGGAGGAGTGATACAGCTTGAGCAAGCTGGTGGAACGGGCACTGTATATGGTACTGTAAATGTACCTGCTACTGGAGGCTGGCAAAATTGGACTACCATTTATCAGCAAGTGAATTTAACGGCTGGCAACAGATCTTTCGGAATCAA
The DNA here is from genome assembly GCF_056158185.1 of Fulvivirga sp. AWR4_260. Classification (NCBI taxonomy): domain Bacteria; kingdom Pseudomonadati; phylum Bacteroidota; class Cytophagia; order Cytophagales; family Fulvivirgaceae; genus Fulvivirga; species Fulvivirga sp. AWR4_260. The sequence goes on along the minus strand of NZ_JBSWSU010000001.1, from coordinate 557,785 downwards.
AGTAGTTGCGGGAGGATTTAACATTAACTGGTTCTCTGTAACACCGGCTTCGGGCGCTGCTAGAATGTCTGCCCAAACCATTGCCGTTGAAGAGGCAGTGGCTAAGCCTTATCCTAATCCATTTACTAATGAGGTAATTATACCTGTGGCATTGTCTGATATGAAAGGTGATTTCAAATTGAGTATTTACAATGCATCAGGAAAAGAAATAAAAACTTTTGGAAAAGAGTCATTGAAGTCTGAAGAAGCTAGGGTTACCTGGGATGGTACAGACCACCGTGGGGCTAACCTTGCTAATGGAGTATATTATTACAAACTGATTACTCCAAATGGTTCAGTTTCTGGAAAGTTATTAAAGGCGCAGTATTAAATTTCGCATAGGTTTAATAATGTAGTAGTGATTAACTTGAAAAGCGCTCCCTGTCAGGAGCGCTTTTCTGTTTTATATTAAGTGCTGATGATGAATTAAATACTAATGATTGAGCTAATCTAACGGCAAAGTATTATGTTTGATTATTTATTAATTTTTTAAACTTCACATATCTACTTTTAAAGCCTATGTCATTACAAAAGTCTCTGGAAGAACACTTTGCGGCCTTTAAAAAGCAAACGGTAGGAGATAATTTCTCCATAAAAACTGTCTACGGAAATCAGAAATTATTGTATGCCGATTGGATTGCCAGTGGCAGGTTGTACGCACCTATAGAAGATGTAATGATGAATACCATCGGTCCGATGGTGGCAAATACTCACTCGTTCAGTAGTGAAACAGGCAAGGCCTCTACTTATGCCTATAAACATGCCAGAGAGATTATTAAGCAACATGTTAATGCCAATAAAAATGATGTCTTAGTGACTACAGGTTCTGGTATGACCGCTGCCGTGGTCAAACTACAAAGAATTGTAGGATTGAGGATGTCATATAAAAAAGATATTGTGCCAGAGGAAGAAAGGCCAGTAGTTTTTATTACCCACATGGAGCATCACTCTAATCAAGTTTCTTGGATGGAGACTATTGCTGATGTTGTGATTTTGCCTCCTGATGACAGGTTGTTGGTTTCTCCTGAAATTCTTAATGATTATGTGTCTCAGTATGCTAATCGAAAATTAAAAATTGGAGCTTTTACAGCATGTTCTAATGTTACAGGTATTGTAACTCCATACCATGAAATGGCAGCCATTATGCATAAACATGGCGGTTATTGTTTTGTAGATTTTGCAGCCTCAGCTCCTTATGTAAACATTAATATGCATCCTGAAAAGGAAGAAGAAAAGCTTGATGCTGTTCTTTTTTCACCACATAAATTTTTAGGGGGGCCTGGGTCTTGTGGGGTTTTAGTGTTTGACAGAGCCCTTTATGGCGTAGATTGTCCTGATTTTCCAGGAGGAGGCAATGTGAAGTGGACTAACCCTTGGGGAGAGTACAGTTATTTTGATGATATAGAGACCAAAGAAGATGGCGGTACTCCTGGGTTTTTACAGGCAATGAGGGCGGCTTTAAGTATTCGGTTAAAGGAGCAAATGGGCGTAGATAATATTCATGCACGTGAAAAGGAGTTGCTTGAAGTTTGTTTTGAAAGCTTTAATGCCATTGACGGAGTTTTTGTGCTTGGTGCACAGGATGTTGATCGTGTGGGGTGCGTTTCGTTCGGTATTGAAGGGATTCACTATAACCTCGTGGTACGTCTTTTAAATGATAGGTTTGGTATACAAGTGCGTGGAGGATGGTCTTGCGCCAGTACTTATGGCCATCATTTGTTTAATATAGATAAGGCTGCTTCAAAGGCATTGATGGCCGACTTAGAAAATAAGAATTTGTCTAATAAACCAGGTTGGGTTCGATTATCTCTACATCCAACGCTTAGTAATGCGGAGCTGAATTATATCTGCGATGCCGTTGCCCAGATCGCGAATAACTTTAAGGATTGGCAAAAGGATTATATTTACAATACTACAACCAATGAGTTTGATTGCATCAATCAAACTGATGATGTGATTGTATCACATGTAAAAAATTGGTTTACTTTATAATGTGATAAGGAATCAAAAGTGCATGGAGTATTTCATGCACTTATATGTTGAGTTAGAAGATTATTGTGTTTTTGGGGCTACCTTCATTGAAGGGCAAAATTCCATTTGAAAGTTGTTCTTCTGTGATTTTTTTTACATTTTCAGAATTAAAAGTGAAGAAAAGAATTTGATTAGCAAACTTTTTTTGAAGTGGGTCAAATCCAAAATGTATGTTTTCAATATCATTTTTATGTAGGACTTCTGGTTTCCAAAAGGTTATATCAATATCGAATGATTTATTCTTCCATTTTGCTAATTGCTCGCATAAATAAATAACTCCACTTAAATCGATCAATTTGTTCGATGTAGTGTTTTCAAAAATGTAAATGGAAATATCAACAGATGTCTTTTCTGTGGTGTTGTTCATTAATTGTTCATAATCAACTACCTGATTTGGGTGGTGGCTATGAAAATAAGAGTATATAGTTGTTGATGAATTGACATTTGAATAATGTTGTTTTAACACCTTTTGAATTTTATTATTCAATTGAAAAGAGTTAATCTTTTGAGGATAATTGTCATCCAAATTACTTCCATCTTTAGAGTAAGTTCCATCTATAAAAATTTCTCTATTCTTTTTTAATTCAGCCCTATATTGATGATAGTTTAAAGCAAATACGAAATGGTTAATGGTTACATCAAACTCTTCATTGTATCTCTCAAAAAGCTGTTTTTCGATATCTTTATCACTGAGTTTGGGCATGGAGCAGGATGTTAATATGGTTATTAATAATAGTATTGAAAATGTTTTCATTTTGAGGATTTAAATTGTCTTTGTAGATTAATCCAATTTTGCTCTACTATCTTTTGGGCTTCTATAAATTTTTGATTTGATTTTTCACCAAGCTCGAGCCATTCTCTTTCTGCAGTCTCACTTATTTTTGAATACAATTTCGATGTTTCTTGGTATACTTCTATTGTTATAATCACTGCCTTTAGTGGGGTTTGTAAAGATTTACCGAGAATCCACCTAATCGGTTCAGCTACTTTGCGTTGATCTTGGTATGGGTAGCTGTCATATTTTTTTACTGTTGCAGGTCTGTTAATTTTTACGTCTTTGTAATCGACTTCAGCCATGCCATTATCTTCCCTGAGACATTCATAGTGCTCCGACATAAAGGCTAGCGAGCTATGAGCATCACTAAAGCTTTCTAATGCTTTGGTAGTTGTATTACTTATATTGCCCATGCTTTGCTTAATATTATTGATGTGTTTTTCTAGGGTTTTTAGATCTTTTTGTATATCACTATAGTTTTTGAAAATATTCCATGAAGTAACAGATTTGATCGCATTAACTTGCAATCTATGAGATGTTAATTGTCCTTTTGATATATTATTTAATAGCTCATTGGTGTACGTACCTAATTCTGTTAATAAAGTAATTACGTTTAAATGTTTGCCATAATCATGTTCAAATATAGGCCCTGGTAGGCTGGCTTCTCCTGCTTTGTCCACTACATCACCGGTAACAATGTGATGTGTTACATTTGGCCTTTCACCTTCAGGAATGTTATTGAACTTATCTACAGCTTTCTGATCTATACCAGGAGATTGGAAAGTGGCTATATTGGCGACATTAGGGGCGTAGTATACCGCAATTTGTTGTGCTACCGCTGCTCCTAAGCTGTGACCAGTAAGGTCTACTTTTCCTTTTGCATCATTAAAAATGGTTTTGATTAGGTCTCTATTTAATTGAATTTGATTCCATCCTACCGATTGGCCTTCCATATCGGAATAAAATGTCCATAAGGCTTCAGGGGTGCTGTCAGGGAGTGTGCCTCGAATAGCCACTATAGGATTTTTGTTGGAGTTAGCGGTAGGGTGGATCAATAAGGCTTGGAAGCCTTGTTTGGCTCCTTGAGAGGCTCCGTACCATTTGATTTTTGCAGAGTATCCGTTGTTTTTTAGGGCGTCAGCCTCTTGAGGAGTCAAATCACTACCCTCTGGTTTATACACCAAATGATGGGCTGCAAATTCGTAGATAGATTGCTGCGGAGCTATTTTATCTAATTCTTCTTGGTCGTTTTGCCGTTGTATAACTTTATTTTGAACGGTGTTAAGAGCTGTTGCTGATGATTTTTCATAGGTCTTGCCTTCAGCTATGGCTAATCCCTTTTCATCTGCTTCTTTTTCTAGATGATCTTCATTGTTTACATTAACACCTTTCTTTTGTGTAGTGGTGTTTACTCTTCCTTCACTTTGCTGAGCTACATGTGTCAATTCATGACCTATGAGTTCTTGTCCACTTTTAGTTTCAGGGTTAAATTGACCTGGAGCAAAATGTATGTCTTTACCTTGTGTAAATGCTAAGGCTCCTAAATCTGGGGCTTTCTTAGAATTGGTGTGTACATTTACTGATGACACATCTTTACCTAGTACCTGTTGTGCATTTTGCAAAAAGGCTTTAGGAAGTATGGAAGAATTATTGGAATTACCTGCGGAGTTTGTGCTGTTAGTAGCTTCTTTGAATTGTGCGGGGGCACTTCGCATTGTAGGCGGTATAGGGTTAGCTCTTGTAGGTTTATTGTTGGTCGCATCACCTCCCATGAGTGTGGTTCTTGATAACCGGTCATGTTCCCCTGCTGTCATTTGCATAGGATGGTGGTTATTATTTACTAGGTCATGCTTCCTATCCTGGTTACTCTTTTCCATACGCTTTCACCAATTATAATTAATGTAATAATAGTGAATAAAGCCCAGTTAGCAATATTTTAAATAAAAATATTTATATATAAGAGGGTGCCCTACTGGGGCGCCCTCTTATGTTGAATCAATCAGTTGGGGGACTTAGTGCTTATAAAATTTATAAGTGCCTGTATCTCCAACTATTTTCAGTAGATATAGACCGGGTTTTAAATGGTTGATATCTATTAATGTCTGGTTGTTGCTATCTGATTTTACAGAAAGAACTTTATGTCCATTCATTGAATAAACCTGAATCATGTCGCCTTCCTTAAGATCTCCTGAGTGGAAGGTTAAGTTAGTCGCTGCTGGGTTTGGATAAATGCCACCTGTGGTGCTGATTTCGTTAGAAGCTAATCTTGCTGCTTGCGCAACAACACCCCAGTTGAATATTTCCCATTCGCCTGCAGTAGCTCTGCTGCAGTTCATAGAAGTTTCACCATTTTCAGAGCTTACATATAAATTGTTACCTCCTTTTAGGGAGATGCCATTGTCTAATGTTTCCCAAGTGAAGCTTGTTGAAGCATTAATGGTTGTTCCATTACAGTACATAGGAGACGTAGTAGTTACATATAAACCATTACTACCCTGAAGTGCTACTAGGCCATTGCCAGCATCTACTACAGTGAAGTTTTCCCAGCCCGCAGCGGCAGCACGGTTAGCGATCATAGGATTTTCGCCATTTTCAGAAGACACATAAAGCCCATTGTTTGCTTGTAGCCAGATTAGGCTTCCTATTGGGGCTTCGCTGGTGCTATCTTCATCATCACTATCTCCATCATTGTTGCTTGTACATGAAATTCCGCATACGGTAAATTCAAATAAAGAAAAGCCATAGTCATGAAGTTTATTTGTTGCATACATAGCTACATATCTTCCACAGCCTGAAAGACCAGTGATGTTGTCTGTTCTTGCTTCATCAGCTTTACCTGTTTGAGTGGAGATGATAGTCCAATCTGCACTATTAGGGTCAGGAGTAGAGTTTGTGTTCGAAACCATTAAATAATAGCTCTCTGCAGATGCTCTTTCCCATATTAATGTAGCTTCATTGATATCATAAGATTCTCCTAAGTCAAGTTTGATCCATTGAGGAAGACTGAATTCAGAGCTCCATCTTGTGCCTACGTCACCATCAATGGCATTGGCTGCTGCAAATGCTCCTTCTTGTGAAGATGCAGTCGCTTCTGTCACCGCTAAACCTGAACATGTGGTAGGGGTGGATGAAATGGTAACTTTCACCTCGTCAGACCCCGAAAGCTGATCATTGTCGATAGCAGTTAACCTGAATACATATGTTCCGTCTGTGAGTCCATTAACTTCAGTAGTGGCACTGGCAGCGGAAACTATGTTGGCGGCAGGTCCAGAAACCTGGGTCCAGGCGTAAGAAACAATAGTGCCATCATCGGTAGCACTTCCTGTAAGTGTAGTGCTGGTGGCTGCTGTTAATGTTTGATCAGCTCCTGCATTTACCGAAGGAGCTTGCACAGGATTGTCTCCTAGCTTAGAATTGTAGTACTGTTTTGCTCCAATGGTTACTGTTTGAATAACTGCACCGTTATAATATACATTTACATCCTGACTTGAGCTGGTGTAGTTATATATTAAAACTGATATTTCTCCATTAGCATCTTTAAATACGCCTCCAGTGGCTAAACTTGTGTGGTAACCTTCTGCGGGTAAGCCATAAGTAAGGTTAGCATTAGCGATGTAGTAATTGGTAGCTGAGTTCACAGATGTTCCCCAATCGCCACCTTCCTGATCTATAAGGTTATCTAAAGTAGTCGCTACATATGCAGGGTCATATGAGTTGATGTAGTTGAGATGATAGCCACCTAAATATGCTCCCATTTCAGCAATGTTATCGTAGTAATTAGTGCTTGGGAATTCTCCAAACTCAACTCTGTCTTGTAGCATCGATTCGAAATCGTTTTTCGCTAATGCTGGATCTTTTCCTAAATAATAGCTGTAGAAGAAATCACAAGGTACGGCCTGAATACCGAAAGCCCACGCAGGGTCGCCATCAAAGAAAGTGGCCATAGCCATATTGTTGGCTTTTAATATTCCTACATAATCGAAAGCGTAAGCAGAAGGCATATCTTCATGTCTGTCGAACCAATATGTTTCAGCGCTAATTCCTTCTAGCATAAAGCCTGTGGCTCCAAGGCTTAGAAGCTCGTCATCTTCTAAAGCCATACCTAATAAGTACATTCCAAACCACGAGTGTGTAGCTTCTGAAGTGGATTCTTGGTTGTTACCGTCACCTCCATTACCAACACCACCGGCCCAGCTATGGCCTGCATATGGGTCAAAGTTTCTTAAGAAAGGCTCTTTGTCATCATCGTTTACACCGTATCTTTTCCAGTTGGCGTAAGACTTAGCAATTCTTTTGATCATTTCTCCGTATTCATTTTTGAATTGCTCATCAACCATCATTAGGCGAGCAGCTCCTACTATAAAGTAGCCGAAGTGGAAATGCAAATCATTGAAAGCTTGTGATCCAAAACCAACTGGATAGCCAATAAGTGCACCAAACTGCGGATAGTCAGCGAAGAAGTAACTTCCTTTAGAAGCTTCCGAGGGCTGATAGGTTAGCCAATTTTCAAACTCTGATTTTATATTGTTTTTAATGGTTTCAAAACCAGGGTGACCAAGTTCCTTAGCCATTAGCATAATGTTGGACTCTTCTCCAAATCCTTTAGCGTATGTGTTGCCATTGTAATCTTCAGAAACATTGATTTTTGCAGATAAAAGGTCGTTTAACCTTTGTGTTTTAGCTGCATTGAGGTTTAGTGGCTTTGCGAGGTAAGGAGGCATGCCGCCAAAGTCATAGCTAATGGTAATGTTGCTTCCTTGTGCTGTTTTCATTAAACCGTTCATTGTTTGGTACTCCGCTCCGGGCACTGTAGTGTAGCCAGAGGTGTTTCTCCAATGATGAGGTAATAATGCTAATAAAGTTTCACCATCAGCTGCTCCAGTTTCGTAGTTGGACACATCTAATTTAAATGAAGTCTCTATCTTACCTGCTTCTTGGTTGTAATTCCAGCCAAATGTAGTTTTGGTTACTTTGTTTCTTGCTAATGCATCGTAATCAGAAATTAAAGATGTATTAGGTATTACAGAAATCACAAGATACTGTGGTGCCGATGCCGGTATTTGTGGTACAAAATTACCAGCTGGCGACTTAGCGAATGTAGTACCGTTTGGAGCATGTATACCAAATAATTTCCCATCTACATTAACAACAATTGTATTGCCATTATAAGGGAAAGTATTGATAGCCTGACCGGAAGCTGAGTAAATTTCTTCTGGCGTACTACTTGTTTCAATTAATGGATTTACCTCTTTTAAATCAATAAAAGTGTAAGGAATACCATGGTAAGATGATACATCCATGTAGTGCGCTTGGTCATCTTCTAATCGGAATACTAATCCTAAATCAGACCAATCGTAAGCCTTGGCATCTTGTGGCCAGAAGCTGTTAGAAAAGGAGCTGCTCACTTCTTCTTTATTACTGAAAACGATGTTGTCACACAAAGTGAATCCCCATCCACCAGAAGAAGCATCAACAATTCTAATTTGAGCAGTTTGTCCAATATAATCACTAACATCAAACTTTTTCCAAACCATTTCAGCGCTGCTTGCACCAGTTTCGGCTAATACTCTATTGCCATTAATATATAGACCTATATAATTAAGGTCTATGTCGCTACCTCCTCCAAATAAGAAATGGATATAGTTTTTGGTAATAGTAAAGTCAGGTGAGGTAAGTGTCACCTGAGGAGCATCACCGTTAAAAGTGTTGATAAATCGGTCTCCTAAGAACCCGTTAGGGGTTGGTGACTGCTCAAAATCAGCCAATGAAACGGGGCCAGGATATGGCGGATTGTCCGATACTGACCAGCCTGTAGGGTATGAGGCTGATTCAAAATCTGCGAAAATCTCTGTATCCCCTGATTGTTCGGGTTCAACCGACCCTTTTACTGTAATACTAGTTCCCATAGTTACAGAAAGGCCACGTGCATCAAACATACTGAAGCTTGTAGGAACAGATACTTTTACTCCGTTAGAAGTGCCTTGCACTCTATGCGGGTATGCTTCTAAATTTCCAGTGTATTGTTCGAAGATCGTGGCAGTCCACCAGTCGTTGGTGGGAATAGCATCTGCCTGCTTGTTTTCGTGAATGTGCCATGGCCAGCCGTCTCTTAACTGGCGATAAGTCATTCCATAATATGCGCCTTCGTCCCATACGGCTTCGGGTGGTGCGTCAGCATAACTGCCGGATCCTAGGCTCACTGGGTTTTGCGCATTGGCATTCGTGAATAAAAAGAATGCTAACAGTAACAATAGATGTCCTGATTTTCTCATTCTAATTTGGGTTAAGGTTAAAAATTGTTTTAGCTCACAAGCTACAATTAGGAACTGGTTGAACTTTTAGGGATAAAGAGATTGTAGTAGTGAAATTATTATGGTGCAAAGAACTAAATATTTGACATTATAACTAAACTAATTCCGACAAGCCTGTCATTATATACTATAAATGGAGGTCAATTGTATTTGTGGGGACGGTAGCTTATATGTATGTGGTGATGAATTGATTTTGTACAAAGTGTAAAGGGTGTAATTATCTTATTTCATGTTTTTTTTGATAATTAACCCTATTAGGATAAGCTTACTTGAATATCTGTAGATCTTCTACGTGCTGGGTGCGTAATCGATTGTATAATTCTCTGTAGTATATAACAAAATTGTAAATGATAATTTGTAGTAAGTGAAAATGCCGATTGGCGCATTTAAACCTATATTTTGTAGGGAATGAGAAACTATTACGGTATGTAATTTAATAGGTGAATTCTGTTGATTTTTTACTCAAATTTATTTTTACATATTTTTTTGATGTGCCTGCTTCATTAGTCTTCACTTTATTTTATGGAAATCAACGAAGCTGTCTTATTATGCCTCGAAAATTAAGAATTACTTGCCTAATGGATACCTGCTGAAATAATATTCATATTATGAGGTTGATGTAGTAAAATAAATTCAGGCATGATGTGTTTTCTTGCGACTTATCGTTAGGGATTCTTGGTGAAATCCATTGATTTTTCCTTAACGGGTTGTGTTATTTTTATGAAAAATCGATAGATAATTCTTTGTTTAATTATATAGATGTAACTGTGCTGTAAATCAGATTGCTATAAAAAATGCCTTCCACCAATTCGGTTTTAATCAAATTGTTATCAGTTTTTTTATACAAACAGGTTTAGTGATGTGATTTTTGTACAGAGATTATTACAATTGCTCGTTATGCATACTGTCACTCGAAACGTTTGCAGTTTAATTTTACAGTATTAATTTATATAATTAAGCTCAAAATATTACATGAAAATAATCTGTAATGTTAATGAATTGTTACTGCCGTGTTTTTATTTGGTTGATAGTATTTTTAAAAACTTGCTATATAATTTTAAGAATTATCATTATATGCAGTATAAAATACTTCAAGTGTGTATATTTTTATGTTTCTAAAAAGTTTCGAAATTATAATGGAAAAATTTAAAAATGTTTTTTAGTAAAAATATTACATATGTGCTTTATAACTTTTAAAGTGAATGCAGCTTTGTTTTTTTTCAGTTTGATTTGTTGCAGAACTAATTTAAAAAATTACTTAAACCTAAACGCCAATGGTTCTTCAAGTAAATACCCCACATAACCGCAGAGGTACACTCTGGAAGTTTAACCCTATTTCCTTCTATCATCAGTCGGTCTTTGTCTGATGATGTATTATCTCTGAAAGAATTTTAATGGCTGTTTTGTAGCAATTCATATCAACTTTGTCCCCACAAAGTAATTGTAGCATTGCTTCAACGATGAATTATTATAGGGCATCCGTTTAGAATTAATCGGTAAAAATGCGATGATCTTTTCTTTATAGCATGAGCCGCTATTTATAGCGAAGGTCATCGCTGTATCTACTGGTTTCCTTTCAGTTAATCGATTTAGGACTTTCGTCCATTTAAACTTCTTTATAGTAACCTTTACCCCTATATCCTTATGTCAGAGCAATACAAGGATTCTTTATCTATTTCAGATAATGATATGGCAGTTATTGGTATGTCATGTCGTTTTCCCGGAGCTAATAACTATTCTGAATTCTGGAACAATCTCACCAATGGTAAATTCAGTGTAACCGAAATACCTGCCGATAGGTGGGATTGGAAAGATTACTATGGTGACCCCATGAAAGAGGCTAATAAGTCTAATAGCAAATGGGGAGGCTTTATAAAAGACATTGATAAGTTCGATGCTTTATTTTTCAATATTTCACCTAAAGAGGCGATTTACATCGACCCTCAGCACCGAATATTTTTAGAGGCAGCGTGGCATACGATTGAAGATGCTGGCTATAGCACCGAAAGCTTAAGTGGAAAAAAAGTAGGTGTGTACGTGGGTGTGTCTAAAAATGACTACGCAGAAATGTTACAGTCTACCCACCAAGAGATAAGCCCATTTGTGTCTACAGGTACTGTACATAGTATCCTGGCCAACAGGCTCTCTTTCTTGCTAAACCTGAAAGGTAAGAGCGAGGTGGTGGATACTGCATGTTCAAGTTCATTGGTAGCATTGCACAATGCTATTCGTGATATTAGAATGGGCTACTGCGAAAGTGCCATTGTGGGAGGAGTTAATGCTCTGATTACTCCTACCATGTATCTTTCGCATGGCAAATCCGGAATGCTGTCTTCAGAAGGAAAATGTAAAACTTTTGATGAGAAATCTGACGGTTATGTTAGAGGTGAAGGAGTTGGCTGTATATTTATCAAGCCATTAAAAAAGGCGTTGGAAGATAAGGACAATGTTATTGGCGTTATAAAAGGTACGGCAGTTAACCATAACGGAAGGTCTAATTCTCTGACTTCTCCAAGTGCCATTGCTCAGTCTGAAGTAATTAACCTCGCATTAAACGATGGAGGTGTTGCAGCAGAGCACATCAGTTATGTAGAGGCCCATGGTACAGCCACGCCACTTGGTGATCCTATAGAAATTAATGGATTAAAAAGGGTATTCAAAAATGAAGCCTCAGGAGAAAGAACAGTAGTTGTAGGTTCTGTAAAAACTAACATAGGGCACCTAGAAAGTGCGGCAGGTATGGCAGGTATGATTAAGGTATTGCTAGCCATGAAGCATAAGCAGATACCCGAAATCCTCCATTTCAATAACCTAAACCCATATATAGATTTAAAAAATACTCCATTCAAAATTGCCAATGAGCGAAAAGACTGGAAAACATTGGCTCCGCAGGGCATTCCTTTAACTGCGGGCGTAAGTTCTTTTGGTATGGGAGGTGTGAACGGCCACGTGATACTTCAGGAGTTTGAAAACATGGAGGCTGAGCATGAGGATAATAAATCTTATGTGTTTCCGATATCTGCTCGTACTGAAAAGCAGTTAAAAGTTTATATCAAAAACATTGCTGATTTTCTTAGCAGCGAACAAAACGTAAGCTTAAGAAAGCTAGCTTATACATTACAGACTGGCCGTGATGCTTTAAATCATAGAGCAATATTTGAGGCGGCAACCATTGACGAGCTGACAAAGAAATTATTAGCTTTTTCTTCTAAAAAGGAAAACCATGCTAGTGTTCAATCAGCAGCACTTCAGGTGTGGCTCAGAGGCGAGGCATATGACTGGGAGTGGCAAGGAGAAGTGCCACATAAAATGGCATTGCCTGGCTACCCGTTTGAGAGAAGAGAGTGCTGGATTAGCCGCACGGCATTAAAAGAATCGTATTTACTGCACCATGGTGAAAATAAGCTAAGTGCCTTAAATGCATCATTTGATCAGACTAGTGAAAATGCTGTATTAAAAGCATTTGCCTCTAATGCCAATGATTATCAATATACCTTAACTCCTGACGATTACTTTGTAAGAGATCATATCGTTCAAGGAACAAGCTTGCTACCAGGTGTGGCCTATATGGAGTTGGCTCGTGCTGTAGCAAGAACTAAAAGTCAACAGCAAATAGTAGAGGTTAGAGATGCCTTCTGGATGCAACCTGTTAAGGTACATGATAGTGAAGTGCCATTATCAGTAAAGCTCAACGCTGAAGATGGGCATCATAAATATGAAATATTGTCCTCTGCAGGTACTCATGCCACCGGTATTACCGTAACAGGAGCTGTGGAAAAATCTAGCCGGAAATTAAACTTGGAAATGATCAAATCCAGGTTCAGTAAGGGCAAAGATAAGGCCTCTATTTATGAACAATTTGAACTGGAAGGGCTCAAATATTTAAATACATTTCAAATAATAGATGAAGGTTTTTTCAATGCTGATGAAGCCTTTTGTCGTTTAAAAATACAACCTACTAACCCTGCTTCAGGAGGTATTTGGGAGCCATCTTTACTTGATGGTGTTTTCCAAACTGTGGTAGGCTTATGCATTTGGGGTAATGTCAATTACACAGGTCAGTTGCTGCCATTTTACTTAAAAAGTGTAAAATGTTATGGTACTGTACCTGCTAATTGCTACGCTTATGTTCGTAAGTCCGCTGCATATGCTGACGGAAATAAGTTTGCTTTCGATATGTTCTTGTGTGATGAAAATGGAACCATTATATTAGAATTTACAGAGTTCGTAAAGCGTAATTACGAATCTGATGAAAAGGCTGCGGAGGCTAAAGAAGAGCCAATTGAAATGCTGCATTATACTTCAGCATGGGTTGAGCGCAACCTTGGAGTTAAAGCTACTAACCCTAAGTCAGTAGTTATTTTTGATGATCAAGATACGGTATTTCAAGCAGTACAATCTGCACTGCCTTTTACAAAAGTAATTTTAGTAAAACAGGGGCAAGGTTTTGAGAAAGTAATTGCGGATCAGTATACCGTTAACCCTCAAGATAAAGCTTCTTATCAACAATTATTCAAGTCACTGGCCAGTGAAAATGTTCAGTTAGAGACTTTAGTATATAACTGGAGTTTGCAACAAAAGTCAGCGATAGAAGATAACCTTACGGACGTATATTCACTGCTATTCTTAACTCAGGCATTAATTACAAGCCACAATAAGGATAAGGTAAAGCTTTTATATTTCCATGAGTATAATGATACTTTCCAGAGTGCCATGCAACGTATGCCTGGCGGTTATGCTCGTACTTTGTATTATGAAAATCCGGCTTTATCATACGTAACTGTAGGTATTGAAGACCTTACGGCCGTTGATTTAGGTCATATTACCACTGAAGAAGTGACTCGCTATGCTATGGCGCCACTTCGCGAAGTGCTATACAGCAAAGCTGGCCGTGCAGAAAAGGTGATCGTGCCAGGAGAGCAACCTGCTGAAGGTAAATCTTTAGTAAAGAATAACGGTGTTTATTTGATTACCGGAGGGGCAGGAGGACTGGGGATGGTGTTCGCCAGTTATTTATCTGAAAAATATAAGGCCACAGTTGCTCTAACCGGGAGAAGACCTAAAAATGCTGATATAGACGATAAAATCAGCCAAATAAATGCTTTGGGTGGAGAGGCCATCTACTATCAGGCCGATGTATCTGATCACTTAGCAGTGGCTAATGTTATTAATGATTTAGCCAATAAAGGCAAAACACTTAATGGAATAATACATGCAGCGGGGCTTATTGAAGACTCGTTCATTATCAATAAAAAACTAGACTCTTTCAAGAGAGTAGTGGCACCTAAAGTGCCTGGTGCTATCAACTTAGATGAGTGCACTAAAAATCAAAACCTTGATTTCTTTATAGTATTCTCTTCTATTGCTTCGCTGATGCCAAACCAAGGGCAATGCGATTATGCTTCTGCCAATAGCTTCTTAGATCATTTTATGGAAGTGCGCAACAATTTACGCGCGAAAGGCCAACGTAGTGGAGTAAGCTTAGCGATCAACTGGCCACTTTGGGAAAATGGCGGTATTACTGTTGATGAGCATGAGAAAGAGCATCTTTGGGAAGTATTTGGGATGAAACCAATGCAAAACAAAGAAGCGCTGGAAGGTTTCGAGTATATTCTCAATACACAAGCAGAAACTTCAGTAAACCAAATAGTGCTTATTGAAGGCATAAGAAGTAAGATCGAACACTTCTTAAACGCGGAAAGAGATGTTACTCCTATCAATTTTGAAGTTGAAAATGTTCAAGTAAATGATGCTTCTGCTGAGGCCGTAATTGCTTCGTTGATAGCTTCTATTTCACCTAATGCTCAAATCAGCAATAAAGTTACTTTTAAAGATTTGGGTCTTGATTCTGTAGGAATGGTCACTTTCTCTAAAAAGCTAAGTGAAATGGCTGGAGAGGAAATCAACCCTACTATATTCTTTGACTTTAATACAATAGATAAACTGGCGGCTTACCTGAAAGAGGAAGGTGTTACACTTTCTGGAGGATCAGTGAAGACGTCAAATAATTATACTCCACCAACTTCATTGGTAGATGCTGATAGGTCTGATGCTGGTAGCTTACACTTTAGAAAGCGATTTAGCAATGAAGAGTTTTATCAGCAAGACCATGTGGTGGATGAAATGTTTAATGTGCCTGGTGCGTGTTATATTGAGATGGCACGCCAAGCAGTTAGTTTGCTAGACATACAGCCAAAAAGGTTGGTGAATAACTACTGGCCAGAAGTATGTTCATCCCCTGGACCGGCTATAGATACCGACATCAATCTTGTAGAAAAGGATGGTGGTTTTGATTATGAAATAAGCAGTAAAAATACCAAAGGCCAGCGTGTGGTGCACGCTATGGGTGAAGTAGATCTCACTTATGAGGCCGTTGATTTAGGCAAAATTGATATTCAGACTATACAGTCGAGGTTAACACAGCCTGTGCCGAGAGATGAAGTTTATGCTTCCATTATCGCTGAAGGTTTGCATGTGGGACCGTCATTTATGCCTATGCTCGATATTGCTATCACGCAAAAGGAAGCGTTAGGACATTTAAGGCTACCAGATCACGTTTCTGAAACCTATAATGAATATATATTACACCCAAGTTTGCTTACAGGTGTATTTCAAACAGCACTTATCAACAATAGGCCGCAAGGAATTGATGAAACAAAATACATTCCGGTAGCTATTGATGAAATTATTGTATTGGGAGCTATCCCGTATGAGTTTTATGTACATACCGAAATTCATGAGTCTAACCTAAGAACTACAGGCATAAAGAAATTTGATGCCACAGTTACTGACATGGAAGGTAATGTGATAGTGAAATTATTCGGTTTCTCTATCCGTGAAATTTCTGGTAAAGCCCAAAATACATCACAGCCAAAGAAAAAACGAGAGGCTGGTGCTACTGACCTTAACACTGAAAAAGTAGAAAACCTATTAAAAGAGCTTTTGAGCGATGGAATAGGTATAGAGCCAGAAGAGTTAGATGCAGAAGCCTCTTTTCAGGAGTTTGGGATTAACTCCCGAATGATCATAGACCTGAATTACAGGCTTGCGGATGTGTTCGGCAACTTGTCAAAAACATTATTCTTTGAATATCAAAATATAGCTGAACTAGCGGAGTACTTCCAGAAAAACCATGCTTCAGCATTGCAAAAGAAACTTGACGGAGGGGAAGAGGTAGAGGAACAACAGGAAGAGGTAGAAGTAAAAGCGGAATCATCGCTTGATGATGCTATTTTTATGGACGAAGCTCCTACTGAAGCTGATACAGATACGGCATCGCAGCGAAGACCAGAAATGGATATTGCTATTGTTGGTGTAGGCTTGAAATATCCTAAGGCCAATACGCAGGATGAGTTCTGGAAAATGCTGGAAGAAGGACAAGATTGCGTTACTGAAATACCAGCTGACAGATTTGACTACACCACGCACTTCAATGAAGATAGAATGAGCGGATTGCTTTATTCTAAATGGGGAAGTTTTATTGACGATGTAGATAAATTTGATCCGCAATTTTTCAATATTTCACCTTTAGAGGCTGAAAAAATTGATCCGCAGGAAAGGTTATTCCTGCAGGTGGTATATGAAACACTAGAAGATGCAGGCTTAACAAAAGATGAAATAGCTGCAAAAACTAAGAAAGTAGGTGTTTTTGTAGGGGCACTTTGGCAGCCTTACATCAATACAGGAGTGGAGCAAACATTAATGGGCAACCCCATTGCGCCAAGTGGTTTGCTGTACAGTATTCCTAATCGCGTTTCTTATTTCTTCAATTGGAATGGGCCAAGTGTGGCCATTGATACAGCGTGTAGTTCTTCACTCACTGCTATTCACTATGCTTGCGAAAGCATCAGAAGTGGTGAGTCTGATAGTTGTATTGCCGGAGGAGTAAACCTTTCACTGTCATTAAGTAAATATTTATTCTTAAGTCAAAATAACTTCTTGTCTACCGATGGTAGGTGCAGGAGTTTTGGTATTGGAGATGGTTACGTTCCGGGTGAAGGTATTGGAGCTGTTTTATTAAAACCATTATCGCAAGCTATTGCTGATGGAGATCAGATTTATGGTGTAATTAAAGGAACAGCCGTAAACCATGGTGGAAAAACTAATGGTTATACAGTTCCTAACCCTAACATGCAGGGTGAACTGATTCATTCAGTTTTAGAAAAAACTAAAATTGATGCCAGAACCATCTCATATGTAGAGGCTCACGGAACAGGCACTTCATTGGGTGACCCGATAGAAATTACGGGACTCAATAAGGCATTTAGTGCACATACCGATGAGAAGCAATTCTGCGCAATAGGCTCACTTAAGTCCAATATCGGACATTTGGAGGCTTCGGCAGGTATAGCAGGATTAACTAAAATATTAATACAAATGAAAAGAAAGGCATTGGTGCCTTCTATTCATTCTGATACATTAAATCCAAATATCGATTTTGGTGAGTCACCATTCTTTGTATCACAAAAAGTGGCAGACTGGAAAAGACCTGTTGTAGATAACAAAGAGCAACCATTACGAGCAATGCTTAGCTCTTTTGGTGCTGGAGGTAGCAATGCTCATCTTATAGTAGAGGAATATCGTAAGCCAGAGAAAAAGAGTTATAGTTCTTCAGCTCCTGCGGTGGTTGTGCTTTCTGCTATTAGCCAAGAACGATTAAAGGCGCAGGCCGAAAAGCTGCAAGCATTTATTGCGGCTCATACTGATCTTGATCTGCACGATGTTGCATTTACACTTCAGGTTGGTAGGGAAGCAATGGAGGAGCGATTGGCCTTTATGGCATCTTCTATAGCGGAGTTGCATCAAAAACTTGCTGCATTTATAGCCGGTGATACCACAAGTGTTTATAGAGGTAACAGTAAGCAAAAGGCGCAGGAACTTATGCTTAAAGGGGATGCAGGGAAGGCATACATTAAACAAGTATTGGCATCTAAGGAGTTAGATGCCTTAGCCCAAATTTGGGTGAAAGGTGTTAAAATAGATTGGCATGTACTTTATGAAAATGGACAGCCCAATCGGATATCTTTACCTGCTTATGCGTTTGCAAAAGACCGTTATTGGATTGATGAAGTAGATGCCTCGCTCACTACATCGGGGGTAAGTCACATCCATCCGTTGGTGCAGCAAAATGATTCTGATTTTACTGAGCAGAAGTTTACCAGTGTATTTACTGGGAAAGAAATATTTCTGGATGACCACAGAGTAAATCATCAGTCAGTATTGCCAGGGGTGGCATACCTAGAGCTTGCCAGAAAAGCGGGTGCTTTGAGTACACGTGAGCAGGTAACTCAACTTAAAAATGTAACGTGGTTATCACCTATTACCATTGCCGATCTGCCCAAAAACATAGCTGTGAGCTTATTTGGTGATGAAAGTAATATAGAATTTGAAATCTACAATGCTGATAATGAAGAGCTCATTCACAGCACGGGTAGTTTAAAAATAGATAAGCATGCGGTTCAACCATCGCTAGATATTCAGGCGTTACAGCGCAATGCTACTAAAAGGATTGAAGGAGCAGAAATCTATAAAGCGTTTGATGCCAAAGGATTGAACCTAGGAAAAAGCTACCAAGGTGTTAAACAAATATATGTAGGTGCAGGCGGTGCTTTATCTAAAATTGAGCTTCAAGGGGTGGATGGCTTTATGTATAGTCCGGGCATATTAGATAGTATACTGCATACTTTTTATGGCCTGATGGCTTATGAAAGTCAGCCTTATGAGTTGGTGCTTCCTTATTTTGTTAGTGAAGTTGACTTTTATGCAGGTTTAAGTGAAGCAAAAGAGCTTTGGGCACATGCAGTGAAGACTTCTTCAGGCAAAGTGACCAACTATGATTTTACCTTAGCCAATGAGCGAGGTGAGGTTTTAGTGGCTTTTAAAGACTTTGTATTCCTTCCATTAAATAAAATGAATGCTACAAATGGAGAGGTAAAAGGAGCTTCTACCATTTTATATAATTATGACTGGCAGCCAGCTCAAGCCGATGCAAGTTATAATTATGATGAAGCGGCTAGTCACCTTGTATTATTGGCCGGAGGTTCGCCTGAGTTGGCAGACCAGCTGCAGCAAGAATTAGAAGTAGCTGTTGAAGCCATCAGTTTTGTGGATGAAGCTACGTATTTTATGCAGGTACTGGAGGCTGTGAAAAATGCTCAAGCTACGAAGCAGAAAACCCATATTGTAGTAGTTCATCAAAATGCAGATAGCTTAGAATACGATTTTGTACAAGGCTTATTTAAGACGGCTACGCATGAAACGCCTCAGGTTACGGGTAAAGTATTAGGCGTAGAAAGCCTTTCATTAGTGGCATCAGATGCTTTATCTGAGTTGCTAGAAAAAGAACTTTACACACAAGAAGTAACCGTAAGGTATATCAATGGAGTAAGGGAATCTAAGTCCATTGCTAAAATAGACACTGCTGCATCAACCTCAGCAATAAAAGAAGGCGGAGTTTATCTGATTACCGGAGGTGCAGGAGGCCTAGGGCTCATCTTCGCTAACTACATCAATAAAACGGCCAATACGCAACTAATATTGACTGGTAGAAGTGAGTTGAGTGCTGAGAAAAAAGAGGCTATGGCTCACCTGAATCATGCCGAATATGTGGTTTGTGATGTGACGATGCCGGAAGCGGTTGAAGCTTTAATTGATGAAATAAAATCAAAATATCATAAGATTGACGGGGTCATTCATAGTGCAGGCATACTTAGAGATAGCCTGATGATGAATAAAAAGCCCGAAGATGTTCAGGCAGTATTCTCGTCAAAAATAGAAGGTACCAAAAATCTGGATGAAGCTACCAAGGCTGAAAATCTCGATTTTATCCTATTATGCTCTTCTATAGTAAGTGTTATGGGCAATATGGGGCAGAGCGATTATGCTGCTGCTAATGCTTACTTAGATAGTTTTGCTGCGCATAGAATGGCTTTAGTGGCCGAGGGCAAGAGGTTTGGTAAAATATTAAGTATCAACTGGCCGCTTTGGAAAGAAGGAGGTATGCAGGTGGATGCTGCTGCCGAAAAATACATGGAGCAGCAGTGGGGACTTTCTCCTTTACCTACCAAGGAAGGTATTGCTGGTATGGAAAGTTTACTGTCTACAGACCAGACTCAAGGTATTGTAGGTTATGGTAAAAAGCATAAACTAGGTGACTTTGCAGAAGAGGTAGTAGAGATAAAAGCGCCAAAAGTGCAGGTAGTGGCTGCAAGCGGATTGACCGAGAAGGTAGAAGCAAAAGTAAGCGAAATAGTGATGCAGCTGCTTAAGCTTAGTAGCAGTATGGTGCAGCGCGATAAGGAGTTTGGAGATTATGGTTTTGAGTCCGTTTCTTTCACTCGTTTTGCACAGGCTTTGAGTAGTGCTTATGGCATTGAGGTGATGCCAACGGTATTCTTCAATTATCCTTCTATTCAAGAATTATCGGCTTACCTCACTGAAGAGTATAATGATAAAATAAGTCAGTTACATGGAGGCTCAGTGACAGCTACTGTTGCTGAAAGTAGCTATGTTGAAGAAGTAGATGCTGTAGTAGAGCAGCCGGTAAGTAGAAGAAAGCGCAGGAAGTTGAACGTTCAGCATGCTGTAGTTAACACCACTTCGCATCAGCAAAAGGAGCCTGTAGCTATCGTTGGTATTAGTGGTAGATTCCCAGGTTCTCCTGATTTAGAATCTTTCTGGAATAACCTAAAAGACAATCAAGATTTAATTACAGAAATTCCATCAGACCGATGGGATTGGAAAAAATATTATGGTGATCCACTAACCGATGGCAATAAAACAAAGGCCAAATGGGGTGGATTTATAAGCGATATCGATAAGTTCGATCCGTTATTCTTTGGCATTTCACCAAGAGAGGCTGAGTTAATGGATCCGCAACAGCGAATTGCATTAGAAGCTGTACATCAGGCATTAGAAGATGCTGGTGCAGCGGCTAAAGTTAAAGGTTCTAATACCGGTGTTTTCATGGGGGTTTCCACCTTCGATTACATGGCTTTATTAAATGAACAAAACTCATTGGCAGGTCAGGGACATTATGCTACAGGTATAGTTCATTCAGTATTAGCCAATAGAATTTCCTACTTGCTGGATGCGCACGGCCCTAGTGAGCCGATAGATACCGCTTGTTCGAGCTCGTTAATAGCGATCCACCGAGCGGTAGAAAATATTCAAAGTGGACATTGTGATATGGCCATTGCGGGTGGTGTAAATGCATTACTTTCTCCTGAGTTGACGTTAAGCTTTAGTCAGGCCGGAATGCTCAGCCAAGATGGAAGATGTAAAACTTTCGATCAGAGTGCCAACGGCTATGTGCGTGGTGAGGGAGTTGGAGTGATAGTGATGAAACCATTGAGCCAAGCAGAGGCAGATGGCGATCATATTTATGGTGTAATCAAAGGAACAGCAGAGAACCACGGTGGTAAAGCGAATACCATGACATCGCCTAATCCGGTGGCGCAAAAAGAATTATTGTTGAAAGCCTATCGCACAGCAGGTGTTGACCCTAGAGCCATTAGTTACATTGAGGCACATGGTACAGGTACTCCACTTGGTGACCCTATCGAAATCGAAGGGTTAAAAATGGCTTTCAAGGAATTATATAAAGACCATAAGTTAGAGGCGCCTCAGCAACCGTATGTAGGGTTGGGTAGCGTTAAAACTAATATTGGTCATTTAGAAGCAGCAGCCGGTGTAGCTGGCGTAATGAAAGTATTGATGGCTATGCGCCACCAAACTTTACCTGGTAATGTGCACCTCAAAAATCCTAATAGCTATTTAACATTAGACAATACTCCTTTCTACTTAAGAAACGAAACCAGCCATTGGAATCAGATTATTGATCAGCCAAGAGTAGCAGGTATCAGTAGCTTTGGTTTTGGAGGTGCTAACTCACATATTGTCATCGAAGAATATGTGCCTAAAGCTAAGCCGCAGTTCAATAGTGAAGTGCCGGCAATTATCATATTGTCAGCCAAAGACGATGAAAGGCTAAAAGCACAAGCAGCTAACCTTTATCAGTTTATAACTTCCAATGCTACTGCTGAGCTTCATGAAATAGCGTATACACTACAGGCTGGAAGAGAGGCTTATGAAGAAAGGTTGGCTTTTGTAGCGGACAGCACTGAAGCTTTAGAAGAGAAACTTTCAGCATTCATTCAAGGTAACAACGCAGGTATTTTCTATGGTAATATTAAGCATGACAAGGCCGATTTCTTATTAGAAGGTGAGGCGGGCAAGGCTTACATGGAAATAGCGGTGAAAAAGAAAGAGCTTAATTCATTAGCGCAACTTTGGGTGAAGGGCATTGCCATTGACTGGAGTCTGCTGTATGGAGAAGTTAAGCCTGCGAAAGTAAGCTTACCAACTTATCCTTTTGCACGTCAGCGTTATTGGGTGCCACAAGGCAAGCAAACAAGTACAGCATTGGTCGGTGGCATGAGTCAGTTGCATCCACTAGTGCATATCAACAGTTCTGACTTAAAAGAACAAAAATTTACAACCGTATTTAGCGGAGAAGAAATATTCCTTCATGACCATCAGGTGAAGGGCGAAAAAGTACTGCCTGGTGTGGCATACTTGGAGTTGGCCAAAGTAGTAGGAGAACTCAGCACGCAGCAACAAGTAACTCAGTTGAAAAATGTAAGCTGGCTTGCGCCAATTCGTGTGGTGGAAGCTACAGAAGTGACCACTGGTGTATTTGATGATGGCAATAAGATTAATTTTGAAGTGTATGCTACTCGTGGAGGAGAGCAGGTAGTTCATAGTAATGGAAGTATCGGTACCTCTAAACTAGAACAGCCTGAAGGGTTTGATCTGAATATATTGAAATCATCCATGGAAATGGTAATTCCTGGGAATGAGGTTTATCATGCATTCAATAAGCAGGGATTAAATCTTGGTGTTACTTACCAAGGTGTAAAAGAAATAAAGGCAGGAGCTAATGGTGCGTTGTCTCGAATTCAACTCAATGGATTGGAACACTTTACCTACAGCCCTGGTATTTTAGATAGTTTACTCCATACTTTCTATGGTTTACTTACTCACGAGGGTAAAGCTTATCAATTGGCGCTACCATATTTCGTGGGTGAAGTGAATTTCTACCAGCAACTTGATGGACTAAACGAATTTTATGGATACATAAGAAGAAGTGCTTCCAGCAAAGGAAAAATCAGTAATTACGATTTCTTCTTGCTGAATGCTGCCGGAGAAGTGTTGGTGAGCTTTAAGGATTTTGTGGTACTCACGCTTGATGGTATAGCTAAAACCACATTGAGTGCTAATGATGCTTCAACTCACCTCTTCACAAATGGCTGGACTTCTTCAGCTCCCGTAGGCGTATCAAGCCATGCACAGCAGCATGTTTTGTTGGCCGGAGGTACGGTGCAACTTGCAGAGCAGCTACAAGAAATGCTGGAAGTGGAAGTTACAACAGTAGCTCTTACTAACGAAGAAGAGCTGTTCCATCAACTTCATGCTCAAGTGAAGGGTCTAATGGTTTCTCGTGAAGCGGTACACCTTCAGGTAATATTTGAAAATGCGGATCAGCAACATGTAAGCTTCTTAAGTGGTTTACTGAAAAGTGCAGCACAGGAAGCTCCTAAATTCTCTGGGAAGGTAGTTGGTGTAGAGCGCTTGGCGTTATCTGCTGCTGAAGAATTATCAGCGGTTATTTCTAGCGAATTTGATACGCGCGATGCTGAAGTAAAATACGAAACAGGTCAGCGATATATTAAACAGCTTTCTCCTGTTGATATTGATGGTCAATATACCATTAAAGAAAATGGTGTATACATCATTACTGGTGGTATGGGAGGCTTAGGCTTGCTATTCGCCAAGCACTTAGCGCAAACCAATGGCGTAAAGTTAATATTGACTGGCCGTAGTGCGTTGAACGAGGCACGTCAGCAAATTTTAAAGACATTACCTCACGCGGTTTATAAAGTTTGTGATGTAAGCAATGAATCAGCGGTCACAACCTTGATCAATGAGGTGAAAGCTGAATATGGAAAAATAAATGGTGTTATCCACAGCGCAGGAGCTATAAAAGATAGCCTGTTGATGAATAAAACTCATGAAGATATTGCCACTGTTTTATCTCCAAAGATTGCAGGGGTACAGCTTTTGGACGATGCTACACAAAATGAACAGTTAGATTTCATGGTGTATTTCTCTTCCATTGCAGGTATCATGGGCAATATGGGGCAGGCAGATTATGCCGCAGCCAACATGTTCTTGGATAGCTATACAGAGGAAAGGAATCAGAAAGTAAGTGAAGGCAAACGCTATGGACATACTTTAAGCATTAACTGGCCACTTTGGAAGGAAGGCGGTATGCAGGTAGATGAAGCTGCAGAGCAGTTTATGCTCAAAAAATGGGGATTATTGCCATTGCCTTCTGAAATAGGCATAAAATTATTTGAAAGTGCACTCGCAGCCGAGCATAGTCAACTTGTAGTGGCTTATGGCAATGAAGTGAATATTTCAACACAGCACGAGGAACAGTCAGTAGCGCAAAAGTCGATAGCTGTACCACAACAAAAAGCGACAGTTGAAGCCTCAGATATCGAGAAAAAAGTAGAAGCAAAAGTATTGGCCATCGCATCTGATTTATTAAGAATGCCAGCCGGTACTATGAAGAAAGATAAAGAGTTTGGTGAATATGGACTTGATTCTATCTTGCTGTCAAAATTTGCTAACGCTTTAAACGAAACTTATGGTTTGGATTTAATGCCAACTGTGTTTTTCAATTGTCCTACGGCAGCTACACTTACTGCATTCTTATTAGAAGATCACCTAGATGAAGTGAGTAAAGTGCATGCGGCTCCGGTAGTTCAGGCAGCACCGGAAGTGGAAGAAAGTTTTGTTGTTGAAAATAAGGCGCAAGATATAGTGCCTTTACGTTCTGGGCGAAGCAGGTTTGCTGTCAAGCAAAATGAAGAGCCTCAAGCTGCTCCGCAGCAGCAAGCAAAGCAAAGTACTTATAGTGAAGAGCCGATTGCCATTGTAGGAATCAGCGGAAGATTTCCAGGATCACCCGATTTGAAAACCTTCTGGAAAAACCTAAAAGATAATAAAGACCTTATTTCTGAAATACCTGCCGACCGTTGGGACTGGCAAGTGTATGACGGAGACCCTCAAAAAGAAAGGAACAAAACCAGAGCAAAATGGGGCGGTTTCATTTCTGATGTAGATAAATTCGATCCTACTTTCTTTGGTATTACGCCTACGGAAGCCGAATTAATGGATCCGCAACAACGCATAGCCATTGAAGCAGTGTATCGTGCCTTCGAAGATGCAGGTATTGCACCTTCTAAAGTAAGAGGCTCTGACACTGGAATGTTCATAGGAGTAAGTGGATTAGATTATTTTACATTGATAGCTCAGCAAAGTGAGCTGGCAGGTCAAATACATTCTACTACAGGTTCAGTGCATTCGGTACTACCGAATAGAATTTCTTACCTGTTCGATTTACACGGGCCAAGTGAACCAATAGATACTGCATGCAGTAGTTCATTAATAGCCATACACCGTGCCGTTGAAAATATCAGAAATGGTAATTGTGAAATGGCTGTAGCCGGTGGTGTTAATAGCATTTTATCTCCTGAGTTGACATTAAGTTTTAGTCAGGCAGGTATGTTGAGTATTGATGGTCGCTGCAAAACTTTTGACCAGAGTGCTAACGGTTATGTGCGTGGTGAAGGTGTTGGAATGGTAGTGTTGAAACCACTAAGCAAGGCCGAAGCAGATGGAGATCATATTTATGCTGTAGTGAAAGGTACAGCGGAAAATCATGGAGGAAAGGCCAATACCCTAACTTCTCCGAATCCTTTAGCACAACGCGATGTGTTATTGAAGGCATACCGCTCAGCTGGTGTTGATCCTAGAAACATCTCTTATATAGAAGCTCACGGAACAGGTACGCCACTTGGTGATCCTATAGAAGTGGAAGGCTTGAAGCTTGCTTTTAAACAACTGTATAAAGAGCAGCAATTGACCATGCCAGAGGCTCCTTATTGTGGGTTGGGCAGTGTAAAAACCAATATTGGCCATTTAGAAGCTGCTGCTGGTATTGCAGGAGTAATGAAGGTTATTCTTGCTTTACAAGACGAGACCTTGCCGGGGAATGTACACCTGAAGAATCCTAACAGTTATGTGAAAATAGCCAATAGTCCTTTCTACTTGCGTAATGAAACTGGTGAATGGCCGGTGAGCGGACCAGGTGCAAGGGTAGCGGGTATCAGTAGTTTTGGTTTCGGTGGCGCTAACTCCCACATAGTAATAGAAGAATATAAAAAGGAAAAGATAGCTTATACGAGTGATCGTCCTGTGGCTATCGTATTATCTGCTAAAGATAAAGAAGCACTTATTCGTCAGGCCGAAGGACTGGTAGCCTTCGTAGCGCATGGAGAGCATGCTATTTATGATATTGCCTTCACCTTACAAACCGGTCGTGATGAACTGGAAGAGCGTTTAGCATTTACCGTTGCTTCACAGAATGAGCTTGTAGAGAAATTAGAAAAATTCATCAATGGTGATTTATCATCATCTACTGCTTATGTAGAAGAAGGTACAGCTGATGAGTTGAAAGAGCATGAAGCTATACAGCAAGAAATTTCAGAGGCATTAGCAGCTAAAAAGATAGAAAAGCTAGCAGCCTTATGGCTTCAAGGTGCTGAGGTTAACTGGACATTGGCTTATGAAGATGGATTGCCACAGCGAATCAGTATGCCGGGGTATCCATTTGCCAGAGAAAGATATTGGTTGCCAGAAGCGGAAGAATTAGAAGTAAAGGCAGTGAAGAATGTGCTGCACCCTCTAGTGCACACCAATGAATCAGATTTAGAAGAACAAAAATACAAGACCGTATTTAGTGGTAAGGAAATTTTCTTACAAGATCACCAAGTGCGTGAAGTGAAAATATTGCCAGGGGTAGCATACCTGGAGTTGGCACGTGTGGCTGGGCAGTTAAGCAGCAAGGCGCAGGTGACCAAGCTGAGGAATGTAAATTGGCTGGCGCCAATAAGCGTAAATGGACATGATGAGGAGATAGCGGTAAGTGTTTTTGAAGATGGAGGAGCGATAAATTTTGAAGTATATAGCGGTGGAGGAGAAGCTGAAGTGGTACACAGTAGCGGAGCTTTAAGCACTGAAAATATTGAATCTCCAGCAGCCATTGACCTGCATCATTTAAAAAATACTGCAGACCGACAGTTAGATGGGCAAATGATATATGACTCATTTATTGCCAATGGTCTTGATTTGGGTACAAGTTACCGTGGTGTGAAGCAATTGTTTGTAGGCAATGAAAGCTCTCTTTCAAGAATAGACCTTACCGGCCTTCAAGGCTTTACTTACAGTCCTGGTATTTTAGATAGTTTGCTGCACACGGTTTACGGGCTACTGTTTTCGCCTGGCTTTAAATATGTTTTGGCTTTACCATACTATTTGGGCGAGGTAACTTTCTACCAAGACCTTAAAGAAGCTAAGGAGACTTGGGGCTATGCACGTAAGAGTACTTCTGCAAAAAATCATGGCGATAAGGTTCAAAGTTATGATATTGATTTATTGAATGAGCGTGGAGAAGTATTAGTGAGTTTTAAAGATTTTGTGGCGCTTCCGCTTGATGGTAGTCAGAAAAGATATTCGGCAAGTACTTACACTTATGCACATAACTGGACTGAAAAACCTGCAGAAAACGACAATGCCGCTAACAATTTAGTTTTGGTGTTAGCTGGTAAAGCAGCGCAATTTGCCGATAATCTGAAAGATAAAATAGAAGGTAGTATTATTACTACTACCGAAACTGATGAAGAGGCCTTTTTCCATCAGATATTAGACAATAGCAAGTCGTTGTTGACTCAGAAGGAAACCGCTCAATTGATGGTAGTGCACCACCAAAGTGAAGGACAGCATTACAACTTCATTAGTGGTTTGTTGAAATCTATTGCTCAGGAGAATCCAAAAATTAAAGGAAAGGTCATCTCTTTAGATCATCTGAACGCTGAAACATTAGCAGAAGTGGTAGCGAAGGAAGCAGTAGATGCTCAGCCAGAAGTAAAATATATTGCCGGTAATAGATATGTGAAGGAGCTCAACGAGATGTCACTTACTGAAAGTGATAATCTTAGAATTAAAGAAAATGGCGTTTACCTAATTACCGGTGGAGCCGGTGGGTTAGGGCAGTTGTTTGCTGAGCATTTGAGTAATACTGCAGGAGTACAATTGATACTTACTGGTAGAAGTGCACTAACAGAAGAAAAGCTTGCCTTGGAGTATACACTACCTCATGCAGTTTATGAGCAGTGTGATGTCAGTGATGTTAATGCGGTGTATGCTTTAATAGAAAAAATTACGACTAACTACGGAAAATTAGACGGTATTATTCATAGTGCCGGTACTATCAAAGATAGTCTCATTATCAATAAAACAGCAGCAGAAGTACATACTGTAATGAGTGCTAAAATTCAAGGAATTAAAAACCTTGATGAAGCTACACTCGGCATGAAGCTAGATTTTATGGTGCTGTTCTCTTCTATTGCTGCTGTTATGGGCAATATGGGGCAATCAGATTATGCATCAGCCAATAGCTATCTCGATAATTTTGCTGCGTTAAGAAATGCTGACCATAAACGCCATGGAAAAACCATAAGCATCAACTGGCCGCTATGGCAATCTGGTGGTATGCAAGTGGCTGCTGAAAGTGAGCAGTATTTAGAAAGGCAATGGGGACTTTTACCAATGCCTACCGAGGCAGGCTTAAGTTTATTTGACCAAGCTTTGAAAGCCAATGTAGCACAGGTAATAGTTTCTTATGGCAAAGATAGCTTAGCTAACAGATTACGTACCACTAAAAAAGTATCAAAAACGGTAGCCGCTGCAGCTACAGATACTGCTGAATTACAGGAAAAAGTAGCGGCAAAAGTCTTGGACATGGTGAGCAAGCTACTAAAAATTGATGCTCAGAAAATAGATGTTGATAAGGAATTTGGAGAAATAGGATTAGACTCCATGATCCTCACTCGCTTTGCGCAGACGCTCAATGGACATTACGATCTTGACCTGATGCCTACTGCATTCTTTAATTATAATACAGTAAACTCGTTAGCTGCATTTTTGGTGGAAGACCATGAAGCCATCGTGAGTAAAAAGCATCCTTCTTATCACAAGAATAATGTAGTAGAAGAAGCGGAAACAGCAGCAGAGGTGATTCCATCTGCAGAAGTGGAGACTGTGAGTAGAAGGAAAAGAAACAAAACAATTAATTATCATACACAAACCGCTACTGTGGCACCTCAGGCAAAAGGACAACCCGAGCCTGTGGCTATCGTAGGGGTGAGCGGTCGTTTTCCTGGTTCTCCTGATTTAGATACATTCTGGAATAACCTGAAGGAAAACAAAGACCTGATCACTGAAATACCAGCTGATCGTTGGGACTGGCAACAGTTCGATGGTGATCCTCAAAAGGATCGCTTTAAGACCAAAGCGAAATGGGGAGGCTTTATTAGCGATATCGATAAGTTTGATCCATTATTCTTTGGCATTTCACCCGTAGAAGCGGAGCTGATGGATCCACAGCAGCGCATAGCTTTAGAGGCTGTTTATCAGGCTATTGAAGATTCAGGAATTGGTGCTACCAAAATTAAAGGCACCAGCACAGGGGTGTTTATGGGAGTTTCTAGCTCAGACTACACCATGCTGATGAAAAATAAGGTGGAGACCATCAACGAAGCGCAGTTCCCGACCGGAACGGCTCATTCTGTATTGGTTAACCGTATTTCTTACTTATTAGACCTTCGTGGTCCAAGTGAGCCTATCGATACTGCTTGTTCTAGTTCATTGATAGCCATACACAGGGCGGTAGAAAATATTCAGGCGGGGCATTGCACCATGGCGTTGGCCGGAGGTGTAAATGCCATTTTATCTCCTGAGCTTACGTTGAGTTTTAGTCAGGCGGGCATGCTAAGCCAAAATGGCCGATGTAAAACATTTGACCAAAGTGCCAACGGTTATGTACGTGGCGAAGGTGTAGGTGTGCTGTTATTGAAATCATTGTCTCAGGCAGAGGCCGATGGCGATGTTATTTATGGTGTAATAAGAGGTACTGCTGAAAATCATGGTGGTAGAGCTAACACCCTGACATCACCTAATCCAGTAGCACAAAAAGAATTGCTGTTAAAGGCTTACCGTGCTGCGGGTATCGATCCTAGAGACATTTCATACATAGAAGCGCACGGAACAGGAACACCTTTGGGTGACCCTATAGAAGTCGAAGCGCTCAAGCTGACGTTTAAGGAACTATATAAAGATCATCAATTAGCCATGCCACAACAGCCACATGTTGGTTTGGGCAGTGTAAAAACAAATATTGGTCATTTAGAATCAGCGGCTGGTGTAGCCGGTGTTATGAAGGTGTTATTGGCTATGAAACACCAGACGTTGCCTGGCAATGTGCACCTGAATGAGTCGAATCATTATTTGCAATTAGAGGGTTCGCCATTCTATTTATGTCAAGATACGGCAGCATGGACCAATGAGACAGGAAAATCACGCATAGCAGGTATCAGTAGTTTTGGATTTGGAGGAGCCAATGCCCATGTGATTATTGAAGAATACCAGCCTAAGCCTAAAGCGCAATACACTGGTAATTCTACTATGATTATTCCATTGTCAGCCCGAAATGAAGACCGTCTTAAAGCTTCGGCAAGTCAATTGAAATCATACTTGCAAAAGTATGATGTGAATATTGCTCAGCTGGCTTACACACTACAACAAGGTAGAGAAGCCATGGAAGAACGATTGGCTTTAGTGGTGAGCAGTGTTGATGATTTAATCGAACAATTGACACAATATGTAAGTGGTAATACTTCCGGGTTGTTACTTGGTAATATCAAAAAGGATAAAACCGACTTGCTTTTAGAAGGCGGTGCAGGAAAAGCCTATATCAATTATGCTATCGAAAATAAAGAAAGCAAGTCTCTGGCTCAGCTTTGGGTTAAAGGAGTTTCGTTAGATTGGAATTTGCTATATGAAGGCCAAAAACCTTCAAAAATAAGCATCCCAACTTATCCTTTTGCAAGACAGCGCTATTGGGTTCCTGAGTTTGAAAATGCCAAAGCGATACAAATTCAATCTAAAATACACCCATTGTTGCATACCAATGATTCTGATCTTGAAGAGCAGAAGTATGCTAGTATTTATACCGGAGAAGAGATTTTCTTGCAAGACCATGTGGTGCGTAACGAGAAAATTTTACCAGGTGTAGCTTATCTTGAGTTGGCCAGAGTAGCAGGAGCTACAGCGGCTAAGAAAAAGGTCACTCGACTGAAAGGGGTTAGTTGGTTGGCGCCTATTGTAGCTGAGACAAAACCAGCAGAAATTTTTACTGGCTTATATGCTAATGGTCATGCTATAGACTTTGAGGTTTATAGCCAGCAAGGTGAAGATGAGGTGATCCACAGTAGTGGCGCTATCTATACCGATGAAGTAACAGAACCAGCGCCAATAGATTTAGAGGGCTTAAAGGCTAAGGCTTCTGATACGCTTCAGGGTAGCATTATATATGATACTTTCAAAACGGAAGGGCTTCAGTTAGGAAATACTTATCAAGGAGTGCAAAAGTTATATATGAGCAATGGCACTTCATTGTCGAGGATAGACTTGGCGGGACTGAAAGGTTTCATGTATAGCCCAGGCGTTTTTGATAGTTTACTGCATACACTTAGTGGAGTTAATATTGAGAAGCTTCACAATTATAAGCTGGAGTTGCCTTATTACTTAGGTGAAGTAATTTTCTATCACGATTTAAGCCAAGCCAAAGAAACATGGGGTTATGCACGCAAGAGCGATTCGGGTAAAAACCATGGTGAGAAAGTAGAGAGTTACGATATAGACCTTGTGAATGAAAAAGGTGAAATACTGGTGAGCTTCAAAGATTTTGTGGCACTGCCTTTAGATGGCTTCACCAAATCGAAAAACAAATCTGGAGAAACCTTCATCTATAAAAATGAATGGAAGGCTAAAGCAGCATCTCCTTCATTAGCAGAGAACAGGAGTGTGGTGGTATTAGCTGGTGGAGCAGCAGCACTGGCCGATCAGCTACAGGAGCGTTTGGAAATAGAAGTGATAGCCATTACTGCGGCTGATGAAGAAAGTTTCTTCAATACTTTACTGGAAAACACGAAAGCTATACTTGCTGGAAAAGAAGCCGTACAGCTGATGGTGGTACATAGCCATGCTGATGCACAAGCGTATAACTTCATTAGCGGTTTAATGAAAACGGTTAATCAGGAAAATCCTAAGATGCATGGAAAAGTAATCAGCGTAGAAAGCCTCGGTTTGTCAGAGATAGATCAACTGGCTGAAATACTTGAAAATGAACAACAGGACAAAGAGGCGGAGGTGAAATATGAAGCAGGGGAGAGAACAGTAAAGGCATTAGTAAATACTGTTCTTGATCAGGCCGATGACTTGAGCATTAAGGAAAATGGTGTTTACCTGATTACAGGAGGTGCCGGAGGTTTAGGACAAATATTTGCCGACCATCTGGCAAAAACATCAGGAGTACAACTTGTACTTACCGGTAGAAGTGCGCTGAATGAAGAAAAGGCAGCTTATCTCAAAACTTTACCGCATGCGGTATATGAAGTTTGTGATGTAAGTAATGCTGATGAGGTGAATGTACTCATTGAAAAAATCACGCAGCAATATGGCCAGCTCAATGGAATTATTCACAGTGCAGGCGCTATCCGTGATAGTTTAATCCTGAATAAAACAGCACAAGAAATACATGAAGTGCTTAATGCTAAAATAGAAGGGGTTAAAAACCTGGATACAGCAACGGCACATCTTCAGCTTGATTTCATGGTGCTTTTCTCATCCATTGCAGCGGTGATGGGCAATATGGGACAAGCAGATTATGCTTCGGCCAATAGTTATCTGGATCATTTTGCGGCACAACGAAATGCCACAAAAGCGGGTAAAACGATCAGTATCAACTGGCCATTATGGCAATCTGGAGGTATGCAGGTGGCAGCCGCCAGTGAGCAATATTTAGAAAAGCAATGGGGCTTATTACCTATGCCCACAGCAACAGGGCTTCAGCTTTTTGACGATGCCTTGAAATCAACAGCTGCGCAGGTAATAGTTACTTATGGAAAATATAGCTTGGTAGAAAAGCTACAGCCTAAAAAGAAAGTGCAGGCCGAAACGCAAGCACAACCTCAGGCTGGCGGGTTAGTAGAGAAGGTAGAAGATAAATTGTTGGAAATGGTCGGTCAGTTATTGAAGATCGATACTTCCATCATAGAAAAAGATAGTGAATTTGGTGATTATGGACTAGACTCTATCTTACTCACACGTTTGTCGCAAGCATTAAGTAGTTTTTATAATGTAGACTTAATGCCAACCGTATTCTTTAATTATGCTACGGTAAGTGCATTAGCAGCGTATTTAATAGAAGAGCATCCTTCAGAAATGGCAGCCATGCACGGAGCTGCAAACCCTTCTGCTGAACAGGAGGTAGAGGAAATTGCACCACAGGCCATTGAAGCTTCAACTACTAGAAAAACAAGCAGGTCAAGATTTTCACTATCTAATACTGCCGTGAAAGTACAGCCACAAGCTTTACCACAGCAAGAAGATGCTGTAGCTATTGTGGGGATCAGTGGACGTTTCCCTGGTTCTCCTGATGTAGATAGTTTCTGGAAGAACCTTGAAAGCAATAAAGACCTGATCACGGAAATACCGGCTGATCGTTGGGACTGGAAAGCCTTGTACGGTGATCCTCAGATGGATAAAAATAAGACCAAAGCCAAATGGGGCGGTTTTATTAGTGATATTGATAAATTCGATCCGTTGTTTTTTGGCATCACGCCTCGTGAAGCTGAATTGCTCGATCCGCAACAGCGCATTACCCTTGAAGCCGTACATCAGGCATTAGAAGATGCTGGCATTGGTTCGCATGCGGTAAGAGGTACCGATACAGGAGTATTTATTGGCGTTTCTGGTTTAGATTATTCTTCTTTATTATACAATCACCCGGAAACTGCTGGTCATATTCATAATACTACAGGTTCTGCACATAGCGTATTGGTGAATAGAATATCGTATCTATTAGACCTTCACGGGCCTAGTGAACCTATTGATACGGCATGTTCAAGTTCACTAATAGCCATTCACAGAGCGGTAGAAAATATTAAAAATGGCCATTGTACTATGGCTATTGCAGGAGGTGTTAATGCTATTCTTTCTCCAGAGCTAACCCTTAATTTTAGCCAGGCAGGTATGCTTAGTGATGATGGCCGATGCAAAACTTTCGATCAGGGAGCTAACGGTTATGTACGTGGAGAAGGCGTAGGTATTATAGTGCTGAAGTCATTGGCTGAGGCTGAAAAGGATGGAGATGTGATCTATGGCATTATCCGCAGCACAGCAGAGAATCATGGAGGAAAAGCCAACACCCTGACTTCGCCCAACCCAATGGCGCAGAAAGATCTTTTGGTGAAAGCTTACCGTGCGGCAGGCATTCATCCGCGTGATATTTCTTATATAGAAGCACACGGAACAGGAACTCCACTGGGTGATCCTATAGAAGTGGAGGCATTGAAGTTGGCTTTTAAAGAGCTGTATAAAGCGCATGGTGAAGAGATGCCTACCGATGCCTATTGTGGTTTGGGTAGTGTTAAAACAAATATTGGGCACTTAGAAGCTGCGGCAGGAATTGCCGGAGTCATGAAGTTGATTTTGGCGATACAAAACCAAAAAATACCGGGCAATCCACAACTGAAAACGCCAAATGAGTACCTGAAATTAGATAATACACCATTCTTCTTAATGCAGGAGACGCAAGCATGGCAAAGCAACAAGCCACGTATTGCTGGTGTAAGTAGTTTTGGATTTGGTGGTGCTAATGCCCATGTGGTTATTGAAGAATATAAGCCTAAAACAAAAAATACATACCAAAGTACATCACCTGTAATCATACCTATATCTGCTAAAAAGGCGGACAGGTTGACTGAGCAGGTGCAAAACTTATTGAATTACATATCGGCTGAGCCTGAAGTGAATTTGCATCAAATGGCCTACACGCTGCAAGTGGGAAGAGAAACCATGAAGCAAAAGGTAGCATTTGTGGTGCAGTCAGTAGCGGAGCTCAGTAGATTATTAAAAGAATATAGCAACCATGCTGATAAGCAATTATTCACTACAGGAGTAACGAATAATGCAGATGAAGTAAAGGCGGCTGAACAGTGGCTGGCAGGCGAAAAGGTAGATTGGAAAGCGCTCTATAGCCATGGAACGCCTACAAAAATAAAATTGCCAACTTACCCATTTGCCAGAAACAGGTATTGGTTGCCGGAAATTAAAACGCAGGCGAATACGTCCACTTTTATTGAAGTGGAAGAGGCTCCTGCAGCAGAAGTAAAAGTTTCTCAAGAAAAAGAGGTGGTTCATACACCTCAAGTCAATACAGAAGATTGGTTGGTAGAACAATTAATTGAGATTGCTTCGGAAACCATTAAAATTCCGGCTGAAGAATTTGACACAGAAGAGCAGTTTAAAGATTACGGATTTGATTCTGTAATGGGCAATACGCTAGTGCTAAATATCAATCAGGCATTGAATATTAGCATGAAGGCCA
The DNA here is from genome assembly GCF_056158185.1 of Fulvivirga sp. AWR4_260. Taxonomy (NCBI): domain Bacteria; kingdom Pseudomonadati; phylum Bacteroidota; class Cytophagia; order Cytophagales; family Fulvivirgaceae; genus Fulvivirga; species Fulvivirga sp. AWR4_260. The sequence continues at coordinate 521,991 of NZ_JBSWSU010000001.1, read as the reverse complement.
CTGACCTTTATAGCTATCCAAATATTGAGCAATTAGCGAAATACATCGCTGCCATGTTTGGAGAAGAGATCAGCAAGCTAGTAGAAGTTAGTGAGCCAGAAGAAGTAGTAATGGCTGATAGTAAATCAACAGTAATCACGCCTTTAAAAGAAGAGGTTGCTGCACCAGTAGCGAAAAGAGAAGCTCCAGCAAGTACTGATATTGCCATTGTAGGTATCAGTGGTCAGTTTGGAAAGGCTAATAACCTGGAAGAATACTGGGAAGCACTGCGCGATGGCAAAAGTTTGATAGAAAAGCTTCCTGCAGACCGCTGGACGGACAGCATTAGCGGAAGTAATTATAAAAGCACCGATAAGGTGGTTGACCGATGGGGAAGTTTCCTCAGAGATATTGATAAATTCGATCCATTGTTTTTCAAACTTTCGGGTAGTGAAGCCGAAATGATGGACCCACAGCAGCGTTTGTTCTTAGAGCATTGCTGGAAGGCTATAGAAGATGCAGCCATCAATCCGGAAAAACTTTCTGATGCCAAGTGTGGTGTTTATGTGGGAGTGGCACAAGGTGATTATTTGGGAAGAACAGAAGGAGAGCAAGCGGCAGCCATGTGGGGTAATTCTAATGCTATTTTAGCCTCTAGAATTTCTTATTTACTGAACCTGAAAGGGCCGGCAGTGTCGCTAGATACCGCTTGTAGCAGTTCTTTAGTAGCCATAGATTTGGCTTGCGCCAGTCTACAGCGAGGAGATACGGATGTGGTACTTACCGGAGGGGTAAATATTATCAACTCATTGTATGTATACACCTTAGCAGAAAGAGCTGGAATGCTTTCACCTGATGGACAGTGTTATACTTTTGATGAGCGCGCCAATGGTTTTGTGCCGGGCGAAGGTGTTGGTGTATTCATGATGAAACGATTGGCAGATGCTGAGCGTGATGGTGATCATATCTATGGTGTTATCAAAGGAAGCATGACTAATCAAGATGGTGCTACCAATGGCATAACCGCGCCAAGCGTGCTTTCACAAAAAGCATTGGAGCAAGAAGTTTATGCCAAGTTTAACATCAATCCGGAGACTATAGGTTATGTAGAAGCGCATGGAACAGGCACCAGTCTTGGTGACCCTATCGAGTTTGAGGCGTTGACCGCTTCATTCCGAGCGCATACTGACAAAAAGCAATTCTGTAGCTTGGGCAGTTCTAAAACTAATTTAGGACATGCGCTGGAGGCGGCAGGTTCTGCCGGGTTAATGAAAATATTGCTTTCGTTTAAGTACGGACAATTGCCTCCTACATTGAATTACAAAAAGACGAATCCTCTAATTGAGTTAGAGAATAGTCCTTTTAGAATACAAACACAATTAGAAAGCTGGCCAGCGTCAGCAGTGCCAAGAAGGGCAGCCATAAGTAGTTTCGGCTTTAGTGGTACCAATGCGCATATTGTGGTAGAAGATTATCAGGCAAAAGCGCAAAAGTCATATGATAATAACGGGCCTGTAGCGGTACCATTATCCGCTAAAAGCCAACAGCAGCTTAAAGATCAGGCGAAAAATTTATTGAACTATTTAACAGTTAGACCTGAAGTAGCACTGCAGGATGTAGCCTATACCTTACAAGTAGGTAGGGCTTCTATGGAAGAGCGTTTAGTGATACTCACGGATGCTGTTGCTGACCTTAAAGCACAACTTAATGCATTTATTGCAGGAAATACTGCTGGCTTACTTACTGGAAGCATCCGGAAAAATAAAGCCAAAGCAAGAAAGACAGCGGGCATCCAAGTGGTCAATGCTACTACTTTGGCAGAGCAATGGGTACAGGGGGCAAAAGTAGACTGGCAACCATTATATGTTAATGGTAGTCCTGCAAAATTATCATTGCCTACTTATCCTTTTGCTCGCGAGAGTTATTGGGTAAAGGTAGATGAAAAGGCATTGGGCGGACGAAAACTACATACGCTCCTACATAACAATGATTCTACACTGCATGAGCAAATTTTTAGCAGCACATATACAGGTAAAGAGTTCTTTTTACATGACCACAAGGTAAATGATGAAAAGATTTTCCCTGGAGCAGCTTATTTGGAATTGGCTCGAATGGCAGGAGACAAATCATTAACAGAGAAAGTAACTGTTATAAAAGATGTAGAGTGGCTTGCTCCACTTCATGTAAATGGAAAAGCACGTACGGTACGTGTGGGAGTATACCAAGAAGGTGCTGATTATGAATTTGAAGTTTTCACAGAAAAAGATGGTGAAGAGGAAATCCATAGTAGCGGTAAAATAAGCACGGCACCTATAGATGCAGCTCCTGCTGTCGATATAGAATCACTTAAAAAAGGACTCCATCAGCAAAAGGATGCGAATGCCTGCTACCGTTTATTCCAAAAAATAGGGTTGCAGTATGGCACAACATTCCAAGGTATTCAGCAGGTGAGTTATAATCAGGATAAGGCACTAGCCAAAATTAAACTGACTTCGCCAGCAAATGACTTAGCGTTACCTCCGGGTATTGTAGATAGTGCTTTACAAACGTGTAATGCCATGTTCTTTGATCATAAAGATTTTGGTCTGTCCATACCTTTTAGTGTGGGAGAAGTTAGTGTCTACCAGCCAGTGCCGGAAACGGTGTGGAGTTATGCGCAGCGAGTGAAGGGTGCTGATGACCAAAAGCTGAAGACATTTGATGTATTTATATACAATGAGCAAGGGGAGCTGTGTGTAAGCTTTAAAGATTTTGTGGCTATTGCTATGGCCACTAAAACCAGCGCGCAAAAGGATGGCTTGTCCACTTATTTATACCAAAATAGCTGGGAGGTACAGCCGGTAACGGCACAAAAAACAACGGAAACTTTAGCAGAGCTTTTATTAGTAGGTGGCACACCAGATGTAGCGGAGCACTTACAAGAATCGCTAGAGATGGAGGTTGAAGTCATTAATCCTAGCCATGAAATAGCACTATTCCTTCACATTAAAGAAAAGCTTACTGCCAAAATGCGCGCTAATGAAGCTTGCAAGCTGGTAGTGGTATTTAAAACAGAGGAATATCAAGAATATGGATTTATCAGTGGTCTGTTGAAATCAGCATCACAAGAGAATCCTAAAATTGAAGGTAAAATCATTGCGGTAGAAGATTTGTCTATCGCACATATAGATCAGCTTTCTTCATGGGTAGAAGCCGAATTGACTACCAATGATGTAGAAGTAAAGCTAACAGAGGGTGAGCGAAAGGTGAAAAAACTCGCTCATTTAGCTGAACCACAACCGGCCATTGCTGTGAAGGAAAATGGAGTTTATCTAATAACCGGTGGTGCAGGAGGTTTAGGGAAACTGTTTGCTGAGTACATCAATGAAACAGCAGGCACACAATTGATCCTGACCGGAAGAAGCCCATTAAATGAAAAACGTAAAAATGATATAGCGCACTTGCGAGCAGCATATGTTGCTTGTGATGTGGCAGATGAGGCATCAGTAAAAACGCTGATTGCTGATATCAAACAAAAATACGGTCAGTTGAATGGCATCATTCATAGTGCCGGAGTGATAAGAGATAGCCTATTGGTGAACAAAGCCAATGAGCAAATGCTGGAAGTACTACAGCCAAAAGTGGAGGGTACCAAACATCTTGATACTGCTACAAAAGAGGAAAACTTAGATTTTATGGTGCTCTTCTCTAGTGTAGCAGGTATCGCAGGTAATGCTGGCCAGGCAGATTATGCTTCTGGTAATGCATTTATGGATAACTACGCGGTGTATAGAAATGAGCTGGTAAGCTCAGTGAAACGTAGCGGTAGAACTATCAGTATGAGTTGGCCACTATGGAAAGATGGCGGCATGCATGTGAATGAAGCTACCGAAGCCTTTATGAAAAGCCAGTTCGGGTTTGTGCCAATGCCTAAAGAAGAAGGTGTGGCCATGTTTGAGCAATTGCTTACTACACACAACGGTCATGCGGTAGTGGTGTATGGTACGGAGCAGGTGCCAGTTACTTTCCAGATGGAAGAAGCGAAAACAGTAGAGGTGCAGCAAGCGGCTCCCCAGCCGGCAGCTATGCCTGCGGAGGATTTATCTGAAGACGCTGCCTACTTGTATTTAAGAGGTGTATTGGCAGAAGAATTGAAAATAGCGGAAGATCGCTTAGAAGGAGATGCTCCATTTGAAGAATACGGCATTGATTCTGTGATGATTATGAAGCTGAACAACAGGCTGCAAGACATCTTTGGAAAAGTACCTAGAACATTATTCTTTGAATGTCAGACGTTCAATGAGTTGCTAGCCTATTTCACTAAAAATCATGCGACAACACTTCAACAGCTGACTGGAGGTACTCAAGAGAAAAAAACAGCGGTAGTTACTGAGCCAATCAACAGCAAGGTTACTAACGCTTCTAGAAGAACTAAAAACCAGAAGACTCAGCCAGTTAATGACAAACCGCAAGGTGCGTTTGAGGATATCGCCATTATAGGAATGAGCGGCAGGTACCCTGGTGCTAGAGACTTGAATGAATTCTGGGAAAACCTGAAAGCTGGCGTAGACAGTATTACAGAAATACCTAAAGATCGTTGGGGATTAGAAGGCTTTTATACCCCTGAAAAAGGAGTAGAAGGAAAGAGCTACAGCAAGTGGGGCGGTTTTATGAGCGATATCGATAAGTTTGATCCATTATTCTTTGGCATTTCGCCATTAGAGGCCGAATTGATGGACCCGCAAGAAAGGATGTTCTTACAAACGGTCTATCATACCATGGAAGATGCCGGCTATACCAAAGAGCAGCTCAAAGGTAATGTAACTGATGAGGAGCTGGGAGGTAAAGTAGGCGTGTATGCCGGGGTAATGTACGAAGAGTATCAACTCTTTGGAGCAGAAGAAACCTTAAAAGGCAACCCTTTCGCTACGCTGGCCAACCCTAGTGGAATTGCTAATCGTGTATCTTATTTCTTTAACTTACACGGACCAAGCATGGCAGTAGATACCATGTGTTCTTCTTCACTTACCGCTATTCATTTGGCGTGTAAAGATATTCAATTGGGAGAAACCGATATGGCCATTGCTGGTGGTGTCAACGTAAGTGTACATCCTAATAAATACCGCTTATTAAGCCAAGGTAGATTTGCCAGTAGCAAAGGAAGATGCGAAAGTTTCGGAGAAGGAGGAGAAGGATATGTACCTGGTGAAGGAGTAGGAGCCGTTTTACTGAAGCGTTTGAGTCAGGCTGAAGCCGATGGAGACAGAATTTACGGAGTCATAAAAGGTACTTCGCTTAATCATGGTGGTAAAACAAATGGCTACACGGTGCCTAACCCTAAAGCACAGGCTGCGGTTATCAAAAAGGCGATGGAAAAAGCCGGTGTCAAGCCGCAAGATTTTAGTTACATAGAAGCACATGGCACAGGTACAAGTCTGGGTGACCCTATAGAAATAGCGGGGCTCAATGCGGTGTTTGGAGATTTAAGTGGTCAAAAATGTAAAATTGGATCAGTTAAATCGAACATCGGACATTGTGAGTCTGCTGCCGGAGTGTCTGGCGTAACGAAGGTACTGCTGCAGATGCAGCATCGCCAATTAGTACCTTCATTACATGCCACTGTACTTAACCCCAACATTGATTTTGAAGATACTGCTTTTGTGATCCAGCAGCAGCTGGAAGACTGGCCAGCCACAAATAACCAACCCAGGTTAGCCGGTATCAGCAGCTTCGGAGCTGGAGGTAGTAATGCCCATGTCATTATTCAGGAGTATGTGCCTAAAGTGGCAACCCCAACGTACCATTCGGATATGCCAGCGGTAGTAGTACTTTCTGCAAAAGAAGACGAGCAGCTAATAGATCAAGTAAAACAGTTAAAAGCCTATTTAGAAGAAACGCAAGAGGTAAACCTGCACAATGTAGCCTATACCCTTCAGGTAGGTAGAGAAATGATGGAAGAACGGGTGGCAATAGTAGCTGCTAGTAAGCAGGAGTTAATTAACCAACTAACGAATTACCTCAATGGGAATACCGATGGCCTTTGGATAGGCAGCGGAAAAAAAGCTTTAGACAGTATGCTGAGAGGCAAGGCTGGAGAGGCGTATGTTCAATCTGCATTGGACAATAAAGAGGCTAAAGTATTAGCCGAATTGTGGACTAAAGGAGTAAATATCAGCTGGGCTTCATTATATGAGGGCGCCAAACCTCAGAAGTTGAGCCTGCCGAATTACCCATTTGCTCAGGAAAGATATTGGGTCAAAATCACCGAAGGAGCCGCTATTCCCCAGGCTTCTGTCAATGGTGTACACCCATTATTGAACCATGAAAATGGCCTTAACGGTCATCATGAGTCAAATGGTAAAAACGGCAAAAATGGGCATAATGGTTCTAATGGCCATCATTCCAGCGATGTGTTACACCCTTTATTACACGCAATAAACTAACCTAAATTACATCAACCGAAGAAAATGAAAGAGCAACAATTTTCGAGTACTTACACAGGTGAAGAATTCTTTTTGTCTGATCATAAAGTCAATGGAGAAAAAGTGCTTCCGGGAGTGGCTTATCTGGAACTAGCCAGAGTAGCCGGGAAATACATTCTTGGAGATAAAATAACTTCTATTAAAAATATAGCATGGCTTAACCCATTGAGAGTGAACGGTACGCCCCGCAAAATGCAGGTTCGTTTATTTAATGGAGATAATGGTCCATCGTTTGAAGCTTATTCTGATGATGCAGGTAAGATGGTGCATAGTCAGGGTAACCTTTCTACCGATGCGCTGACAACGGTAGCTGATGTAAATATTGCAGCCATAAAGGAAAGGCTTACGCATAACATGCAGGGAGATGACTTTTATGCACTATTTCATGAATTGGGATTGCAGTATGGTAGCGCTTTTCGAGGGATAAAAAATTTATATTATTCTGCTGAGGAATCTTTAGCAGAGATAAGTCTCTCTGGGCAACCGGGGTTTGAGTTGAATCCGGGGTTGTTAGATAGTGCTCTGCAGGCAGGTATAGGAATTAATTTAGGTAATGGTAACAAAGGGCTGGCACTGCCTTTTAGCATTGGGGAGATGCAAGTCCATAAAGAATTGCCCGAAAATGTATGGGCATATGTCACTAAGAGTGCCAGAGGTAAAAGTAATGATAAGTTCAATAGCTATGATATTCAGTTGCTCAACCATAGCGGAGAGGTTATTATTAGTATTATCAATTTTGTAGTATTAACAGTTGGTGCTGCTGCATCAGAGGTGGAGAGCACTTATATATTTCAACCAGTTTGGAATAAAAAAGAAATTGGCACTAGCCAAAATGAACAGCAGAAGTTAGTGATTTTGGCCGGAGGCACAGCAGAGTTGGCAGAGCAGTTGCAAGCTTCTTTGGAGGTGCAGGTTGATGCATTACTTCAAGAGGATGAAGTGGTTTACTTTTCTACTGTTTTAGAGCAAGTAAAGGCATATGGAAAAATGCCCGCAAAAGTAGTGGTGGTCACTTCGCATGATAACTATTTACACTACGGTTTTGTAAGTGGGCTTTTCAAATCAGCCCAGCAAGAAATGCCCAAATTTTCGGGTAAAGTGCTTGCCGTGTCATCTTTGTCAATCACCGAACTTGATGAGCTTTCGGAAATAATAGAAGCAGAACTTCAAGATGATGCCTTGGAGGTGAAATATGATGCACAAGAAAGGTTAGTTAAATCTTTCGATGAAGTGCGTTTGCAAGCTGCTACTAACATGCCAGTTAAGGATGGAGGCGTATATCTGGTAACAGGTGGTGCTGGTGGTTTAGGGCTTATTTTTGCTAATTGGCTGAAGCAAAAAGCTAATGTAAAAGTAGTAGTTACGGGAAGAAGAAACGCTGAAGATGAAGCCATAAAAGCTATAATTGCTAAGCACGGAGTCACCTATTATAGTTGCGATGTAAGTGATAAAACTGCGGTTGATCAACTAATAACTACCATAAAAAAAGAGATAGGAGCTATCAACGGTATTATCCACAGTGCTGGAGTGCTCAGAGATAGTTTAATTCATAAAAAAACGAGTGAGGAGATACATCAGGTTTTTGCCCCTAAAATAGCAGGAGCTAAAAATCTGGATGAGGCAACTAAAAATGAAGCCTTAGACTTTATGGTGTTTTTCTCTTCTATTGCTTCTGCTACAGGTAATGTAGCGCAGTCTGATTATGCTGCTGCTAATACATTTTTAGATAATTATGCTGAAGCAAGAAATGTAGAGGTAGCGAACGGCATTAAGAATGGTCATACATTAAGTATCAATTGGCCACTGTGGCAAGAAGGTGGTATGCATGTAGATGCTGCTACTGAAGCGTATGTGAAAAATCAGACCGGGTTATCTTCATTACCAACCGAAGCTGGCGTGGCTGCCTTTGAGCAGTTGCTGATAAGTGGCTTAACGCAAGGTGTTGTAGCTTATGGAAATAGTAAAATTCTTTCGCTTTTTGACGAAACTCAAGTTTCATCTAAGAAAGGAACTTCAACAGAAGGCGTTGCCGATGAAGCGCTTTATCAGGCTTCATTAGCATTTATAAGAAAAGTGTTGGCCGAAGAAATTCGCATTTCAGAAGCTAAGCTTAAAACCGATACGCCTTTCGAGAAGTTTGGTATTGATTCTATCCTGATTATGAAACTGATTACCAGGTTAGAAAAGATTTTTGATGAGGTGCCAAGGACATTGTTTTTTGAATGTCAAACACTGGGCGAGCTTACAGATTATTTTACTGAAGAGCAACCCGATAAACTGAGAGAATTAACAGGTTTAAATCAAAAGGTATCGCCAGTGCAACAAGCACCAGCACCGGTTGTGAATCCTATAAAGGATGCTGTTCCTGCAGAAGAAATTAAAACCGCCCCTGCTAAAAGAACAGTTAATGAAGAAGATATTGCCATCATTGGTTTGGGAGGCAAATACCCGCAGGCCAAAAATCTGTCAGAATTTTGGGAAAACCTGAAATCAGGGAAAGATAGTATCACTGAAATTCCTGCTGATCGATGGGATGTAGAAAGTTTCTTTAGCCCTGAAAAAGGGAAAGCAGGCAAGAGCTATAGCAAGTGGGGCGGATTCCTGTCAGATATTGATAAATTCGATCCATTATTCTTCAATATCTCTCCACGTGAGGCCGAATTGATGGACCCTCAAGAGCGTTTATTTATTCAAACCGTTTGGGAAACTATAGAAGATGCAGGTTATACTCGAAACAGTCTGCAAGGCAGTAAAAAGGATAAGGCAGATTTGGGTGGCCGTGTAGGCGTTTATGCGGGTGTTATGTATGAGGAATACCCCATGTTTGGTGCTGAAGAGCGCATGAAGGGCAATTTCGTTACTCCTGGTTCAAGTATTGCCAGTATTGCTAACCGTGTTTCCTATTTCTTCAATTTCCATGGGCCTAGCATGGCATTGGATACCATGTGTTCTTCATCCCTTACCGCTATCCACTTGGCCTGTGAAGCTATACACAATGGTCATTGTGAGGTCGCTATTGCCGGTGGGGTTAATCTTAGCGTTCATCCCAATAAATACCTCATGCTTAGCCAAGGAAGATTTGTTTCCGCAGCAGGAAAATGTGAGAGTTTTGGCGAAGGAGGAGAAGGTTATGTGCCAGGTGAAGGTGTAGGAGCGGTGCTGCTCAAGCCTTTAAGTCAGGCGGAGGCCGATGGAGACCAAATATATGGTGTGATAAAAGCTACAGCCCTAAATCACGGTGGTAAAACTAACGGTTATACGGTGCCTAATCCTAAAGCGCAGACTTCTGTGATTAAAGCCGCCATTGACAAAGCAGGTATAGATGCTGAAAAAATCAGCTATATAGAAGCACATGGAACAGGTACTAGCTTGGGTGATCCTATAGAAATCACTGGGCTAACTAAGGCTTTCGGCACCGACAAAAAGCAATTTTGCAAAATCGGGTCGGTTAAATCTAACATAGGTCATTGTGAGTCTGCAGCTGGTATTTCTGGAGTTACTAAAGTATTGCTTCAGTTAAAGCATCAGCAATTGGTGCCTTCTTTACATTCGGCCACATTAAACCCGAATATTAAATTTGAAAAGTCTCCGTTTGTTGTTCAGCAAACATTAGAAACGTGGGACACCGAAAATAACGAACCTAGAATTGCAGGTATCAGCGGTTTTGGCGCAGGAGGTAGCAATGCACACATTCTGATTCAGGAATATGTAAAGACTCCGTCTCCTGCTTATTCGCATGATGGTGATGCTATTATACTGCTATCTGCTCAGAATAAAGAAAGACTTCAAGAGCAGGTAAAAAACTTGAAGGTGTTTGTTGACAATACACCAGACCTGAATCTTTTTGATATTGCTTATACACTGCAAGTGGGAAGAGAGGCAATGGATGAGCGTTTAGCATTTGTAGCAGAAAGTAAGGAAGATTTGGTAAGTAAGCTCGAAGCTTATCTTACAGGAAATACGGAAGATGTTTATGTGGGAAATGCTTTTAATGAGCAGTCTGATTTCACCTTAAAAGGTGGAGCAGGGCGCGCCTATATCAACTATGCCATAGAAAATAAGGAGGGAGAATCTTTAATTCAGCTTTGGGTAAAAGGTGTAGATATTGATTGGAGCCTACTGTATACCACAGGAAAACCTCAAAAAATTAGTTTACCTACTTATCCTTTTGCTCAGGAAAGTTACTGGGTGCCTATTGCTGAAGGCAGTGTGGCCAATGGTGTGGCCAAGCTACATCCTTTGGTGCATGTTAATAGCTCCAGCATGCAAGAACAGCAATTTACCAGCACTTTCAATGGTCAGGAGGTTTTCTTAGAAGATCATCAGGTGCAAGGCGTGAAAATGTTGCCAGGAGCAGCCTACGCAGAAATGGCGCGTGCGGCAGCAGCACTGTCATTGCAAGAGCATGTGACTACCATCTCAGATCTTGAATTTATTAATCCGTTAAAGGTCGATGGTGAGCAAAAACTACACATCAGCCTTTTTGAAGATGAAGGTATTGCGTTTGATATTTATACGATACATGGTGGTGAAGAAGTATTGCATAGCCAAGGTAAAGTAGGAACGCAAATCATACAGTCCCCTCAAAAAAGAGATGTGGACAGATTAGTGTCTAGCTTTTCATCTTCTATTTCAGGTGATGAGTGTTACCAAAAATTTGCGCAAGCTGGTCTAAACTATGGCAGCACTTTTAAAGGTATTCAGGAATTATATTATAATACCGAAGAAGCTTTTGCCGCTATTGAATTAGAAAAGGATGCTGCCTATGAGCTCAATCCCGGTATTTTAGATGCTGCTATTCAGGCAAGTGTAGGTATTGGTTTAGCCAATGGCCAACAGCAATTGGCGCTGCCATTTTCTATTGAGCAATTGCAAATATTTGCTCCGCTGTCAGGCAAAGTGTTCAGTTATGTAAGAAAGAGTAGTGCCCCTAAGACTGATGCCTTCAATAGCTACGACATAGAAATATTGAATGAGCAAGGTGAAGTACTAGTACTGTTGAACAATTTCATGGTTGTGCCGGCAGATAACTTCACTACTTCTGTTCCTGAAGTTGCTACGCATTATTATACTGAAAAGTGGGTAGCCCAATCAGCCAATCCATCACAGCAAAGTGCTGAACCTGCTGTAATTCTTGCCGGAGGCTCGGCAGAGTTGGCAGAACAGCTCAGTGAAAAAATCGGTACTGAAGTAACATTCATTAGAAAAGATACCGAAGCAGATTATTTTATATCCTTATTCAATGAGGTAAAACAAAAAATTGAAGCTAAAAAGGCTGCAAATTTTGTAGTCCTTTGTAGTAATGAAGAATATCTAGACCATGGATTTATTTCCGGGCTTCTTAAATCGGCCAATCAGGAAAGTCCGAAGATCACAGGTAAAATAGTAGGAATTGAGCGTTTGTCGGTAAATAAGGTAGAGGAGATTTCCCGTTTGCTACAAACTGAATTACTTACTGCAGATAAAGAAGTGCGATATACTGCTGAAGGTAGAGAAGTAAAATCTTTCAGCCCAATGACGGCCTCTTCAAACCATCCAATTGTTAACAATGGCGTTTACTTAATAACTGGAGGCTTGGGAGGCCTGGGGCTAATCTTTGCAAAATACCTCAGCGAAAATTATAAAGCCACTACTATCCTTACAGGGAGAAGTGCTTTAAATAAGGATAAAAAAGAGCAATTATCAGCCATTAATAATGCTCATTATCACATTTGCGATGTAGCTGATCAAGCTGATGTACAACGCCTAGTAAATGAAGTAACACAGCAATTCGGGCATATCAATGGAATTATCCATAGTGCGGGTGTTATCAAAGACAACCTGATTTCTAAAAAATCTAATGAAGAAATAACGCAGGTTTTGGCTCCTAAAGTTAGCGGAGTGAAGCATCTGGATAAAGCTACTAAAGATCTAGACCTTGATTTTGTCGCTTACTTCTCGTCATTAGCAGGTGTTTCTGGCAATATTGGTCAGGCGGATTATGCTTCTGGAAATGCATATATGGATATGTTTGCTGCCCATAGAAATAACTTGGTGCAGGCAGGAAAACGCAGTGGCGTTACGGTTAGTATCAACTGGCCACTATGGCGAGAGGGAGGCATGCAGGTAGAAGTAGAAAGTGAGCAAATGATGCAAAAGCTTTTTGGCTTGGTGCCTATGCCTGAGCATGAAGGTGTTAAAGCCTTTGAAGCTTCATTAAATGCTGGCAGTAATCAAGTAGTAGTAGCTTATGGAACTGAAAAAGTGGCTTCACTTTTTGAAGCAGAAGAAGCCGAGGCGAAGCATACGGCTGTTGCGACTGAAGTAAATGTTAGTAACGATTTAAAAGAAGCTGCTACTAAATACTTAAAAGCTTTAGTAGCGGATGAACTTAAGATTGCTGAAAATAAAATAGAGCCTAAAGCGCCTTTTGAGAAGTATGGCATTGATTCAGTTTCTATTATGAAGCTGAGTAGCAGGCTAGAGGAGGCGTTTTATAAAATACCAAGAACCTTATTTTTTGAATATCAGACTTTAGCGGAGCTAACGGATTATTTCCTCGCTGAGCATACTGCTCGTTTAGAGGAGTTAACAAATGCAGGCAAGGCTGAGGTGAGAAAAGTAGAAGAGGTGCAGGTGGCTGTACCGGCAAAAAGTGAAAGGAGAAGAAGGTCAAGAAATACTGCCTCTGCTTCGGCTAAAATTTCGGGTTCTAACATACAGTTTGAAGATATTGCCATTGTAGGTGTTAGTGGCCGATACCCTGGCGCTAAAAACCTGAACGAGTTTTGGGAAAACCTCAAAAACGGAAAAGATAGCATTGTAGAAATTCCTAAAGACAGATGGGGCGTAGAAGAATTTTATAGCCCGGAAAAAGGTAAGGAAGGTAAGAGTTATAGCAAATGGGGAGGTTTCTTATCAGATATTGATAAGTTCGATCCTTTGTTTTTCAATATTTCTCCCCGTGAGGCGGAGTTGATGGATCCTCAGGAGCGCTTATTCTTACAGTCAGTATGGGAAACTATAGAGGATGCCGGTTATACCAGAGCAGACTTACAAGGAGACAGAGAAGTAGGTGTACTTGGCGGGAAAGTGGGCATTTATGCAGGGGTGATGTACGAAGAGTATCAGCTCTTTGGTGCAGAAGAAACCATGAAAGGGAATTATGTAAACCCTGCAGGTATATCTAGTAGCATTGCCAACAGAGCTTCTTATTTCTTTAACTTCCACGGGCCTAGCATGGCGGTGGATACCATGTGTTCGTCTTCTTTAACAGCCATACATTTAGCATGTAAAGATATACACTTGGGTGAGGCTGATGCTGCTATTGCCGGAGGTGTAAATATCAGCGTGCATCCTAATAAATATGTAATGCTAAGCCAGGGAAGGTTCGTTTCTGCTGCTGGCCGATGTGAAAGTTTTGGTGAAGGTGGCGAAGGTTATGTGCCTGGTGAAGGTGTGGGTACGGTTATGCTCAAAAGGCTCAGCCAAGCAGAGGCCGATGGAGACAGAATATATGGCGTTATTAAAGGTTCTGCATTAAACCATGGAGGAAAAACCAATGGTTACACAGTGCCTAACCCTAAAGCGCAGGCTGAAGTAATTAAAACAGCCATAGAAAAATCTGGCGTAGCAGTAGAAGATATCAGTTACATAGAAGCGCATGGAACAGGCACTAGCTTGGGCGATCCTATTGAAATAGCAGGGTTAAACAAGGCTTTTGCTACAGGTAAAAAACAATTCTGTAAAATAGGTTCTGTAAAATCTAATATTGGTCATTGTGAATCTGCGGCAGCAGTATCAGGTATCACCAAAGTGCTTTTACAGATGCAGCACAAACAGTTGGTGCCATCGCTACATTCATCTACGCTTAATCCTCATATAGACTTTGAAGACAGCCCGTTTGTAGTACAGCAGCAGTTGGAGCCATGGTCACCACAGGCTGGTAAGCCGCGTATTGCTGGGGTGAGTAGTTTTGGTGCTGGTGGTAGTAATGCACATATTATCATACAAGAATATGTGCCCAAAAATCAGCAAACTTATCAATCTACAGCGCCTGCTTTAATCACTTTGTCTGCTAAAAATATAGACAGGCTACAGCAGCAAGCGACTAATTTACTGGCCTATCTAGAGACTAATGACGCAGCCAGTTTATATGATGTGGCTTATACTTTACAGGTAGGCCGCGAGCCGATGGAAGAGCGTTTGGCCGTAATTGCTGATGACAAACAAAAACTTATTTCTCAATTAAATGCCTATCTAAACGGTGAGAATGAAGGTCTGTTTGTGGGCAACGCTTTAAAAGAAAAGTCAGATTTCGATATTGAAAGTAGTGCAGGCATTGCGTTTATTGCTGATGCAGTTAAGAATGCAGAATATACAGCACTGGCTAACCTTTGGATAAAAGGTGTCGACATTAATTGGAATATACTTTACAAAGCTAATAAGCCAGCAAAAGTGAGCCTTCCTACTTATCCATTTGCGCAAGATAGGTATTGGATTAATATTCAGGAAGGACAGCTTACTTTTAAAGCAGAGCATAAATTGCATCATTTGCTACACAGCAATGAGTCTGATTTAAATGAGCAGAAGTTCACGAGTTTATATACCGGAAAAGAGAGCTTTTTAGCTGACTATAGGGTACAAGAAGAAAAATTGCTTCCTGGAGCAGCTTATTTGGAGCTTGCTCGTGAGGCTGGAGAAAGAAGTACGCGTAAAAAGATTAATGCTATTCAGGATGTATCGTGGGTGAGTCCAATACATGTAAATGGCAAGCCTAAGAAAGTACATATTAGTCTATTTGGAGAAGGCGATGACGTTGGGTACGAAGTGTATACGGAAGGCAATGAAGAAGAAGAAGTGCACAGCTACGGTAGGTTGAGTAGTCAGCCATTGCCAACACCTACACGTTTGGATATTAACGGCATACAAGCCAGACTTACCCATAGTAAAGGGCGGGAGGCTTGTTATGAGGCTTTTCAGCAGATGGGCTTGAGGTATGGAAGAAGTTTCCAAGGTATTGAAAAGGTATCGTTTAGTAGTACAGAAGCACTTTCCAGAATCAATCTTCCTCACGAAGAAGGGTTTGTTTTAAGCCCTGGTGTAGTAGATTGTGCATTGCAAACATGCATGACTATAGACCTGAATGCTCAGAGAGATGCTGCTTTAGCATTGCCATACAGTGTGGGAGAGGTACGCGTTTATCATGAGTTACCCGCTCAGGTTTGGAGTTACGCTCGTAAAAGTGAAAATGGTCCGGGCTATCATGTTGATTTATTAAATGATAGTGGTGAGGTATTGGTCAGCTTCGAAAATTTTGTAACGCTTCCATTGAGTGATCAGGCTAAGCAGCATATCGTGGCTGGTAGTGTTGCTAAGGCAGCAGATAAAGCCCCTGGTATTTACTATGCTCCATCATGGACTAGGCTAAAGCCTGAAACAACACCGCTAAATAAATCAGGAAAACAATTAATAGTAACTGGAGGTGCAGATAATGCATTCATTCAGCAACTTCAGCAAGTCTTAAGTTCTTCTACAGAGGTTGTAGTAGTAGCGTCAATAGAGCAATTGCCTGAAGGTATTTCAGATGTTTACTTTGTGCAAGGTTTGGCAGAAGATGCTATGCCGGGTGCTAGTGAATTGGCCGTGTTTAATGATTTAAAAGCACTACAAACATTAGACTATCAAAATAAAAATATCACCGTAACTGCGTACACGCTAAAAACTCAGAAGGTAATGCCTACAGATGAGGTAGCTCCTTTGGGAAGTGGGATAGCAGGATTACTCGGTGCTATGGTTCAAGAGCAACCTACATGGAGTATAAATAGAATAGATATTGATGATTTATCAATGAGTGAGGAAGTGGTTAAGAAATTACTTGCTGCGCCATTGTTGAAAGAGGCTCCAATCAGTTTTAGAAATGGATTCTTCTATCAAAGAAAGATGAATCCTGTGTCGCTTAATGAATCATTAGCTACCAAATTTAAGCAAGGCGGAGTTTATGTAATTCTTGGTGGTGCCGGTGGTATTGGAAAAACTACTACTGCCTACTTAATTAAAAATTACAATGCACAGGTATTTTGGTTAGGAAGAAGAGCCGCAGATGAAAATATACAAGCAGCACAAAATGAATTAGCTGCTTTAGGCGTAAAACCAATCTATGTTCAGTGCGATGCCAATAATAAAGAAGCATTAGTTGAAGCATATCAAGTAATTAAGCAGCAGGCAAACGAAATTAATGGACTGATCCACTCAGCTATAGTACTTAACGATATGCAGTTAAGAAATATGGACGAGAAAGAGTTCAAAAAATCTTTTGATCCAAAATCAGTGGCCAGCCATAATTTCATAGACGCATTCATCAATGAACCTTTAGATTTTGTATGCTTCTATTCTTCTGCTCAAGGGATATTAAATGCCCCAGGTCAGTCTAATTATGCTGCAGGTTGTACTTATAAAGACAGCTTTGCTAAAAGCCTGAATTCGCATCATGTTAATGCGCATATTATTAACTGGGGGTATTGGGGCGAAGTCGGTATTGTATCTGCTGATGCATACAGACAGCGTATGGAAGCCGCAGGAATCGGTAGTATTTCTGAAGAAGAAGGAATGAAGGTGTTAGAAACTGTTTTGGCCAATGGTCAAGATCAGGTAATGGCTATAAAACTACAAAAGCAAGCCATTGATGCCATAGCTCCAATAGATATAACTTACGAACTTGAGTGGGCGGCAGAAGTTTCTGCTGTAACACCACAAGAGCCAGCTCATGTGCCATTTGAGTTTAATAAAGAAATAGAAACTACCTTCAAGGCACTTTGTGGTAAAGGCATACTACAGGTGTTATTGAACATGGGGCTGGAAACAAAACAGCAGCCTGGTCAAACTATAGCTGATTTACAAAAAGCATTGGGCATTCAGCCTAAGTTCAGTCGATTGTTCGAAACGTTGATTGACTTACTGGAAGAGCTTTCTTACCTGAAAGTAGAAAACGATCAGATTCACGTACCATCTCAGGTACAACAGGCTATAGCTACTTTTGATATGGAAGCTGAAATGCAACAGCTTTCTGTAGATAGTCCGGTATACAAAGCACACACCGCATTGATGCGCGCTTGTTTAGGTTCATTTGCCGACATATTGGTGGGCAAGGTGCGTGGTACAGATATTATGTTCCCTGGTGGTAGCATGGATTTGGTGAGCGGTATATATAAGAATAACCCTGAATCAGATTACTTCAATGCTTTACTAGGCTCTGTAGTCACTAAAAGTGTAGCGGCAGCGGTACCTCATCTTACATCGGGTAAAAAAGTGAGAATACTGGAAGTTGGAGCAGGTACAGGAGGTACCAGTGAAGGGCTTTTCAGGTTACTTACTGCCTATCAAGATCAGGTAGAATATGTTTATACTGACCTCTCTCAAAGTTTCCTTCAGTATGCAGAAACGAATTATCGTGCCATGGCACCATATTTACAAACTGCCATTTTAGATATTGAAAAATGGCCAGGGCATCAGGGTTTTGAAATGGGAAGTTATGACATCGTGTTGGGAGCCAATGTGGTGCATGCTACAAAAAATATGGCCGTAACGGTCGCCAACCTTAAAGGCCTACTGAAAAAGGATGGTTTGTTAATTATGAATGAAATAGCTCGTACTGAGTTATTTACTACACTTTCTTTCGGTCTTTTAGATGGATGGTGGTTATATGAAGATCGTGAAATCAGGCTCAACGGAAGTCCGGGCTTATCAGCAGAAGGATGGAAGCATGTGATGAGCGAAAAAGGTTTCGTTAAAAATGCTTCATTCCCAGAGGGCGATACATTATCTCAGCAAATTATTGTAGGCTATAGCAATGGCTACATTAAAGCGGAGGTAGAACAGGCGGTACCTGAAAAGGCACCATCGGTGGCTGTGAAGCAGGAGACTAAAAAAGCTTCAGGCGCTAGCGAGGCTTGGTTAGTCAATACGCTTAAAAATTTGGCGGCTGATTTGATAAAACTGCCAAAAGCATCATTCGATGTAGATAAGCAGTTTATGGATTATGGCTTCGACTCCATTATGGGTACCAACCTTGTTCAAAAGGTAAACGAGGAATTGAGTATAGAATTGAAACCTATTGATATTTTCAATTATCCAAACATTACTCAGCTGGCAGCTTATGTGCATGAGACATTTGCCGATCAATTAGATATTCCTGTGGAGTCAGATCCGGTAGAGGAGGTGATAGAAGAGAAAATGGTTACACCAACTCCAGCTCCGGTTACGCGCAGGTCAAGATTTGCAAATAGAAATGTAGCCAATGGTTCACCAAATATAAAAGCCAATACCGATACATTAGATATTGCTATTGTGGGTATGAGCGGACAGTTTGGTGCAGCTGATACACTGGATGAATATTGGAAAATACTAAGCGAAGGAAGAAGCCTTATTGAAGATGTACCGGCTGACCGGTGGAATGATGTTGACCCTAACGATGAAAGAAAGGGACAGCCTAAGCGCAGAAGAGGTAGTTTCCTTAACGATATAGATAAGTTTGATCCATTGTTTTTCAAAATTTCAGGTACTGAGGCTGAAATGATGGATCCACAACAACGTTTGTTCTTGCAGCATTGCTGGAAGGCAGTGGAAGACGCGGCTATTAACCCGAGGTCTTTGCGATCATCTAAATGTGGAGTTTACGTAGGGGTAGGGCCAAGTGATTACGATGTGAGAAACAGCAAAGAGCCATCTGCTATGTGGGGTAACTCTATTGCTATTCTAGCTGCTCGTATTTCTTATTTGCTAGACTTAAAAGGGCCGGCAGTTTCATTAGATACTGCATGTTCAAGCTCATTGGTGGCCATGGACCTAGGCTGTACTAGTTTAATTAAAGGTGATACAGACCTTGTAATAACTGGTGGAGTTAACGTAATGACCACTTCTGGTTTTTATACCTTGGCGGGCCGTGCAGGTATGCTTTCACAAACGGGAGAGTGTTATACATTTGATCATCGTGCAGATGGTTTTGTGCCTGGTGAAGGTGTTGGTGTAGTGGTAATGAAACGTTTGGCTGATGCGGAAAGAGATGGAGACCATATTTATGGTGTTATCAAAGCCAGTCTTACCAATCAGGATGGTACTTCAAATGGTATAACAGCACCTAGCGTTATCTCTCAGAAAGAATTAGAAAAAGAAGTTTATAACAAGTTCAAGATCAACCCAGAAACCATCACTATGGTGGAGGCTCATGGTACTGGTACCAGCTTGGGTGATCCTATTGAATTTGATGCGTTAAATAGCTCTTTTGGAGCATTTACACAGAAAAAGCAGTTCTGTAGTTTGGGTAGTAGTAAGACCAACGTTGGTCATACGCTTGCCGCAGCAGGTATTACGGGTATTATTAAAATTATGCTTGCCTTTAAGCATAAGCAATTGCCTCCATCATTAAACTATGAGGAGAATAATGCTCTTATTGATTTTGAAAATAGCCCATTCAAGATACAAAAAGCGTTGGAAGAATGGCCTGCTGGCAGCACGCCAAGAAGAGCAGCAATCAGCAGTTTTGGATTTAGTGGCACCAATTCGCATATGGTATTGGAAGAATATGTGGCTGTCGAGAAAAATCCATTCAACCAACAAGCTCCTGCCATCATACCGGTTTCGGCTAAAAATGCTGATAGACTTAATGATCAGGTAGAAAAATTAGTGGACTATATTGATGCTAATCCTCAAAGCAATGTTTATGACATCGCTTATACCTTGCAAGTTGGTCGTGAGGCCATGGACGAGCGTTTAGCCATTGTAGCCAGTAATATTAATGAGCTTAAAGCCCAATTAAATTCTTTCATCAGTGGTGATGAAAACCACCTAGTGGGTAACATTAAAAAGGATAGAGCCGACTTATTATTAGAGGGAGGCGCAGGGCAAGCATATATTAATTATGCTATCAATAATAAAGAAAGCAAGGCTTTAGCTCAGCTTTGGGTTAAAGGGGTACAGTTTGACTGGAACTTACTTTATGCCAACCAAAAGCCAGCTAAGATCAGCCTGCCAACTTATGCCTTTGCTAAGCACCGATTCTGGTTGCCAGAAGAGCAGCAGGTGACTAAAACTTCTCATGCTGTAAGTTATCTGCATCCTTTATTGCACACTAATACTTCTAACCTTAATGTACAGAAGTTTACCAGTCACTTTAATGGTGATACGGAGGTGCTAAGAGACCACAAGGTGCAAGGAGAGGTAATTATGCCAGGAACTGGATACCTAGAAATGGCCAGAGCTGCAGGTGAATTATCTTTAGAATCAAAAATTACCTCTATTAAAGAAGGTAGCTGGTTGGCACCATTATCTTTTAATGGAGAGCAAAAAGTAGATATAAGTCTGCATGCTGAAGGTGATGATGTTATTTATAGCATTTATTCTGGTGAAGAAAATGATCAGCTGCACAGCCAAGGTAAGCTAAGCACAGAAGTCTTGACAAAACCGGCATTAATGGATGTAGATAATATCAAATCCAGAATGTCAGGGGAGAAAAATGGAGTGGCTTGTTATGAGTTGTTCCAGTCCATGGGGCTAGACTACGGTAAGAGCTTTAGGGGCATTAAGCATATTTATTTCAATGAAAATGAAGCGCTTTCTAAAATTACCATTGAAGATCAGCATGGATATTTATTACATCCTGGTGCCCTTGATAGTGCACTTCAAACTTGTATAGGCTTAGGTTTTGCGCATAATGCTACCACGCTTTCCTTGCCATTTAGTGTTAAAGAAGTTAATATTTATCAGCCTTTAACTGCTAATTTCTGGGCTTATGTAAGAAACAGCGAAGGTAGTAGAGTAGCTGGCGCACACAATAGTTATGATGTAGACCTTATTGATAATAACGGAATCGTACTGGTTCGCTTTGTAGATTTTGTAGTACTTCCTATTGATGGATTTGCTAAATCTACCAAAAAAGATGATCAGCCAACTACCAACATTTTTGATTATGATTGGACACCGGTAGTAGCTGAAAAAACTATGGCTCAAGCAGATGAGACCACCATCGTTTTGGTGAATGGTGGCCCTGCTTTAGCGGA
The DNA here is from genome assembly GCF_056158185.1 of Fulvivirga sp. AWR4_260. Taxonomy (NCBI): domain Bacteria; kingdom Pseudomonadati; phylum Bacteroidota; class Cytophagia; order Cytophagales; family Fulvivirgaceae; genus Fulvivirga; species Fulvivirga sp. AWR4_260. The sequence goes on along the minus strand of NZ_JBSWSU010000001.1, from coordinate 500,519 downwards.
GCAATTAGAAGATAATCTCGAGCTTACCGTAGAGAGCATTTCACCACAAAGTGAATTAGACTACTTCACCACTGTTCAAGAAAAAGTGAAGGCAGCTGTAGAAGCTAATATTTCTACCCAGATAATGGTGGTATACGACCGTCATGATTATCAAGATTATGGTATGATCAGTGGTTTATTAAAAACTGCAGGTCTTGAAAATCCGAAGGTGGTGGGCAAAACCATTGCAGTAGACAGCCTTAATTTGGGAGTTGTAGATGAGCTTGCAGATATTCTTGAAAATGAATTAGAATCAGAAGGTGCTGAAGTAAGGTACTTGGATGGCGCCCGTCAAGTAAAAGATTTTAAATCACATGCAGGAGTAGAAGATCATGTAACTATTAATGCTAATGGCACTTATATAATAACAGGAGGAGCAGGCGGTTTAGGGCTTATTTTCGCAGACTATGTTAGTGAAAAAGGTGCTAAAGCTGTTTTAGTAGGTCGAAGCGAGCTTACACAGGATAAGAAACGAAAGGTACAGACTATAACAGGAGCAGAGTATATTACTTGTGATATTGCTGATAAAACACAAGTAAGTAAGCTGATAGCAGATACGAAGCAGAAATATGGCCATATAAATGGCATCATACACAGCGCTGGTGTTATTAAAGACAGCTGGATTATCAATAAATCAGAAGCTGAGGTAGAAGCAGTTTTTGCCCCTAAAATAGAAGCAATAAAAGTAATTGATGAAGTTACAAAATTAGAAAATCTTGATTTTATAGCTTTATTCTCCTCTATGGCGGGTGTAATGGGTAATGTTGGTCAATCGGACTACGCATTTGCCAATGCTTACCTAGATAATTTTGCTCGTTATAGAAATGCTTTACAGCAAAACGGAAAGAGATTTGGTAAGACCATTAGCATCAACTGGCCACTATGGAAAGATGGTGGTATGTTCCATGCTAATAGTGAAGCAAATATGGCTAATCAAGCAGAAGTGCTTCCTTTACCAACAACAGAAGGTGTTAGTGCATTTGAGCAATTGCTTCAATCAGGAGCCAGTCAGGCAGTAGTGTTGTATGGCAACATACAACAAAAAAGGAAGGAAAAGCCTAAAGCGAAATCGGTAGATAAAGCTTCTTTAGAAGGTATTGATACAATGAGACTTGAGGAAATGGTTACTGCAACCATTCAGGAGATTGCAGGTGAATTGTTGAAAATTCCTGCCGATTCTATAGATCCGGAAGAAGATTTAAGTGAATATGGCTTTGACTCTATTTCTCTTACCAAGTTTAGTATGCAGCTCAATGACTATTATGAGTTAGATATTAAACCAACTGTTTTCTATAACTACCCTACTGTGGAGGAATTGGCCAATTTCCTTGTAGAAGAATATACAGCAGATGTAGCCGCTAAACATAATTTGGTAGCTAACGAAGCTGAAGAGCAGGAAGAAGAAATAGTTACTGTAGTAACACCTGTAACTAAAACAGTGGCATTGGATGCTACAGCATTAAAAACTAAGTTCCTAAGTAGCGTTCAAAATATTGTGGCGGAGTTATTGAAACTGCCAGTAGATCAGATAGATGTCAATGAAGATTTGGCTGATTATGGAGTGGATTCAATTGGCTTGGCTCAGTTTAGTAGATGCTTGAATGAAGATTATGGCTTAGATATTAAAATGTCAGTGCTGTATAACGAACCTACACTTAATGGGCTAGTTGATTTTATTATAGAGGAGCACGAAGAAGTGCTTCAAACTAAGTTTGCAGAGGCTGTGGAGGTAGACGATACGCCATCACAACCTGTTAATGCTGCACCAAAAGTTTTAAATGCTCGTGGCGGGAGGTTCATTACCAAAGCTGAAGAGCAGAAGTCAGTAGGTAGTAGTGTTCAACCACCGGTTGTTCAAAATGCAGATATTGCCATTATTGCTGCAGATGGAATGTTTCCCGGAGCTAATGATGTAGATGAACTGTGGGAGCAAGTAGCTGCCAATAAGAAATTGGGTAAGTCAAATGACGGAACAGGCATACATCAAATAGATGAAAAAGTGGTGTTTGATTATTTGCCAGAAGGATATAAAATACCCGTAATAAGCAAAGCTTATCAACTGACGTTTGGGGTATTCAACCGAATGTTAACTGATAATAATATCAGTAGAAAAGATCTTTCAGGCAGTAAAACAGGCGTATTCATAGCCATTCCTCCTATTGATGTAGAAGGTGGTGGAAGTGCAGAGTTTAGTTCTGAAAATATGGCTACCATGATAGCCGCTAAAATATCTTACGAGTACAATTTACTGGGCCCTTGCGAAGTTTTAGATGCCGCTTGCACAGGTTCTTTACTCGCACTTCATAAAGCAGTTCAGAGCATTCGATTAGGTGAATGCGATCAAGCCATTGTAGGTGGGGTAAATGTAATTGCGGCTTCTCATTCAGACTTTAATGGGTTGAATGATCTGGGCAAATTGATAAGTGCTGATGGAGAAATGAAGAGCTTCTCTGACAATGCCAGTGGCTTTGTGAGAAGTGAAGGTGTTGGTTTAATGATTATCAAACCATTAGCACATGCAAAAGAAGATAAAAATACCATTCAGGCCGTAATCAAAGGTACCAGCTTTGTACATGGAGGTAAAAATATATCTTGGGATGCACCGAGTAGCAAAGGCATTAAAGAGGTAGTAAAACGTAGCCTGGCAGTGAGTGAAATTGATGCGGCTTCTATCGATTATGTAGAGCTACATGGTATTGCTAACCCTACTGCAGATGCGGTGGAACTCTCAGCGGTAAATGCGGCATTGCAAAAGCTAAGCTCTCAGCCCGACAAAAAATGGCATGTGAGCAGCATCAAACCAACCGTTGGTCATTCTGAGTTGGCTTCGGGTATGGCTTCATTGCTCAAAGTGGTGAAGGCATTTCAAAATGAAACCATTCCTGGCATCCCTGGACTTGATAAAGTAAGTTCAGAAATAGCGCCAGGCCATGCTATGATATTAAAGGCTGAGGTACAGCCATGGCCAGCTGACGCACCTAGAAGAGCGGCAGTCAATAGTTACGCCATTGGTGGTATTAGCGGGCATGTGATTTTAGAAGAATACACCGGTGCTGAGGCGCCTGATAAGAACAATAAGAAGGTAAAAACTACCTTGCCTCAGCAAAACGAGGCGAAAACTTTGGTTAATACTGATGCGAAAGTAGAGGCTGTTTCATTCCAGAAAGTGCTTGATAAGATGGTGCAGCACGTATTCAACATCAAGTTGTCTGATCTTGATTTATCACTGACGGCTGTTGACTATGACTTCGATTCTGTAAAGCTTATACAGTTTGTAAGAGAAATTAATGAAACTCTGGAGCTCGATATCAAAATGGGACAAGTTTTGGTAGCGGATACCCTAGGTGAATTTTTCGAAATAGTGGAACAAGCTTGGGTAATAAACCATGCTTCTAGACCAGCACAGGCTAAGCCAGTGGAGGTTGCAAAGAAGGAAGATGGTAGGTTGTTCCCATTATCTGAAGGGCAAAAAGGACTGTATTTTGTCCAGCAGTTAGAGCCTGAAAATACCAATTATAATGTGCCGGTTTCATTCACTCTCGATTGGAACATGAGTGATGAAAAACTGGCTGAGGCCGTTTATGCTGTAATGGATGAGAACCCTACTCTTAAAGCTCGCTTTGTGAGAGATGTGGAGTCAGGCAACATTTTCCATAAAATATATCATGCTCCTGAAGCTTTGTCTATAGAAAGTGGATGGGTAGAAAATGAAAGTGAAGCAAAGGCAGATTTCTGGAGTTTGCTGAGAAGACCTTTCAATCTTGAAAAAGAAGGTTTAATCAGGTTATTTATTAGACACGATAAAAGTCAGGAGAAAACTTATTTACTGTTTGTAATCCATCATATCATTTTTGATGGAATGTCTACTGGTAAGTTTGCTCAGTCATTATCAGAGAAGTGTTATCAAACGGAGATTATTACCGGTCCCGAAGATTTATCGTACTTCAGTTTTGTAGACTGGGAGCAAGCATTTGTTCAAGGAGATAAAGGTAAAGAGGCGTTTAGCTACTGGAAAGATAAGTTATCGGGTTCGTTACCAGATATTTCATTGCCATGTGATGTTACTGCGCCTAAGGACTCAGCCTCAGTAAAGATTGGCAGAGAAATGATTACACTGTCTGAAACAGAAGTTGATGCACTAAAAAAGGCATGCAAAGCATTAAATGTGAATATGTCAGTATTATTATTAGGGGCATTTAACCTGCTAGTGCACAAGCTCACCGGAGAGGAAGATATATTAGTGGTATCACCAACAGCTGGTAGACCTAAAAAGGAACACGAGCAAACGGTTGGTTATTTCGTAAACATGATTACCACACGTACTTCGTTAAGTGGAGATACAGATCTAAGAACGTTGATGAAAGACATTAAGAAGGATTTCATTTATTCTATAGATCATGCGGCATATCCATTTCCTAAACTGATTTCATCACTGAACCTGAACAAGGCAAGTGGTAGAGAGTCCATCTTTAAAATCTGCTATCTGTACCAAAACATTTTTGCAGAAATGGATCGTAGTCAGGAAGAAGGTAGTGTAGAAATGAACAATGAAATCTATCAGGAGACTGATTATGTATATTCATTAGAAGTTCAGGATTTCAAAAAAGAATTGACCTTAGGTATTAAATACGATGAGGCCCTATTCTTTGATGCTACTATTAAAAAGCATTTGGCTTATTATAAAACTTTACTCAATGGTATTATTGAAGATGCAGAACAACCATTGCAAAAGTACAGAATGCTACCAGAGGCTGAAAGACATCATTTATTAGTGGAGAGAAATCAGTCAGCGGTAGATTATCCTAAGGGGAAAACGATGATCCAGCTTTTTGACGAGCAGGTGAAGCGTACGCCTAATAACTTGGCTGTGGTTTGTGGTGAAAGACGAGTAACCTATAAAGAATTAAATGTATTGGCTAATCAGTTGGCTAATCATTTAAAAAAGGCCAACATTCCTGCACAGGCGCCAGTTTGTATAGTGGCTCATAAAGGCCTAGAGCAGGTGTGGGGTGTACTGGGTATTCTTAAGGCAGGTGGTCATTACATTCCTGTAAAAGGTGGACTTCCTGAAAATAGAATGAATGAGCTGATAGAGCAGACTGAAGCTCCAATAGTATTGGCTCAGCCAGAGTATTTAGATAAGATAGAAAATAAAGAAGGGCTACAGGTCATAACGCTAGAAGAAGAAACTTTTGCTAAAGAGCGCAAAACGCATAAGTCAGTAAAAGTAGAGGAGACGGAATTGGCTTATATCATATTCACTTCAGGCTCTACGGGTAAACCTAAAGGAGTAATGATAGATCATAGAGGTGCTGTAAACACTTTATTTGATATTAATGCACGCTATAATATCACTGAAAAAGATAGGGTATTTGGTATCTCTGACCTCAACTTTGACTTGTCAGTTTATGATATTTTTGGTGCCTTTGCTTGCGGTGCAGCATTGATATTGCCTATGGAAGAAGAAAGGCACAGCCCTGAGTTATGGACCAAATATGTAGAGCAAGAAGGTGTAACGGTTTGGAATTCTGTACCTCAGCTGGTGAATTTATTAGTAAACCATCAGGAAGAAACCAATGAAAATAGAATAGCATCACTTAGAGTTTATATGATGAGTGGTGACTGGATTCCGTTGGACTTACCAAATAGAATAAAAGCACTTAACCCTGCTAGCGAAATTTATAGTATGGGGGGAGCCACAGAGGGTTCTATTTGGTCAATTTATTACCCTATAAAAGAAGTAGATCCAGAATGGAAGAGTATTCCTTATGGTTATCCTCTTGGAAATCAATTTATGTATGTGCTCGATGCCAACAAGGAGCCATGCCCTGTTAATATTCCTGGAGATATCTATATTGGAGGTATTGGTGTAGCTAAAGGTTATCACAAAGACCCAGAAAAAACCAATGCGAGCTTTAGCTATAGTGAAGAGCTACAACAAAGCCTTTACAGAACTGGAGACATGGGATATTCGCACCCAGATGGATATATCGTTTTCCTAGGACGATTAGACGGTCAGGTGAAAATAAATGGTTTCAGAGTAGAATTGGGTGAAATAGAAAGTACGCTTCAAAAGTCACCATCTATTCATAAATGTTTGGTAATGACTACTGAAGATGCTAACCGTAATAAAAGGTTAGTAGCATATGTAGTTCCTAAAGGCACATTTGACAAAGAAGATACTCAGGCTTTCCTCAAGGAATATTTACCTGATTACATGGTGCCTTCATTATTTGTAGAAATAGATGAAATACCACTTTCTGCCAATGGTAAGGTGGATAAAAAGGCGTTGCCAGCTATTAGTGCAGAGGCCTTTGCTAATACCGAATATGTAGCTCCATCTTCAGATACTGAGAAGTTGGTAGCTCAAATTTGGCAAGAACAGCTCAATACCGATCAAGTAGGGGTAAGTGACGATTTCTTTGAACTTGGTGGAGATTCTTTGGCCATGATTAAGATTGTGCACAAGCTTAACCTTGCTTTCGATGTGAGAGAAATTCAGTTGATTGATGTGATGCGAAACCCAACGGTAGAATCATTAAGTCAGCTTATAGATGAGGCAAGTGGAGCTTCACAATCTTCAGAAAACTTATCACAATCAGTTATTGATTTAAGAAAGGGCAATGGAAATGACATAACAGTCGTTTTACCAGGAGCAATGGGAACTACAGAAGGTTATGCCAGTATGGCTGTTCAGCTTCCTGGAGACGGACCTGTTTATGGTTTGCAAATGAAAGGTTTGTATGGAGAGGCCAAGCCTTCTACCACCATACCTGAAATGGCAGAACATAACTTGAAGTTGATACAATCACTTGCGCCACAAGGAAAAGTAAACGTTGTAGGGCATAGCTATGCCGGAGTTGTGGTATATGAAATGCTGAAGCAGATGAATACTACTGATTTCGAGCTGGGTAACGTTATATTGCTAGACTGCTTTACTGATCCGTTCTCTGCATTTAAAGAGCAATCATTAACTGACAAGCAAGCTACTTATTTCCGTGCGTTGCTCAACTTTAGTAAAGCCAATGCCACAAATGAGGAGGTAGAAGCTTATGTAGACGAGATGCGCCAGCAAAGTGAGTTGGTAAGAATCAACTACATGCATAAAGTGCTGGAAATAATACCTCAAGAGGTAGTACAGTCTATGTGGGATGTATTCTATGCATCCACATCTGCCAGTTATGAAATGGCGGAGAAGTTAAATGCCAATATACTCTTTGTAGAAGGAGACAACTCCAACCTAGAAGGTGATGATTGGGGAGATGAAGGTTCTTCTACAGGGTGGCATCAGTACTTTGAAAATATACATGTGATTACAACACCAGCAGATCATTTTGCACTTGTTAATGAACCATATAACAAAGAATGGATAGCAGCGTGCAATGATTTAGAGGTGAAATTATAAACTAAAAACGACCTATTAACCACTATAAATATTAAGAGAATGAAGACAATAATGTTTCCCGGTCAGGGATCTCAATACAAAGGAATGGGTAAAGATTTGTTTAAAATTTTTACTAAAGAAACACAACTGGCTTCAGAAATATTGGGGTACGATATTGTAGAGCTTTGTGTAGAAGATCCTAAAAAGCAATTGGGTAAAACTAATTTTACTCAGCCCGCACTATATGTGGTAAATGCTTTTGGCTATATGAAACAGTATGGCAGCACTAACCCTGACTATCTAATAGGCCATAGTTTGGGTGAGTACAATGCATTGCTAGCGGCAGGTGCATTTGATTTTGAAACAGGATTGAGGTTAGTGCAGAAGAGAGGTGAGCTTATGGCTGCAGCCTCTGGTGGAGGTATGGCTGCGGTACTCGGTTTAGAAACAGATGCTTTGAAAGCTAAGCTGAAAGAACCTAAGTATGCAGGTATTGATGTGGCCAATTTTAATACGCCTACTCAAATAGTAATAGCGGGTAAACAAGCAGATATAGATACTATTTTCAATGATTTTAGTGATGAAGGCATTAAGATTATACCATTATTTGTTAGTGCACCATTTCATAGCCGTTATATGAAACCTGCTGCAGATGAATTTGCAGGCTTCTTAGATCAGTTTTCATTTTCTCCTTTAAAGACACCTGTAATTTCTAATGTTACGGCTCGTCCTTATGAAAATGACCGCATCAAACAGTTATTAAGCACTCAAATTGATAGTAGTGTGCAGTGGGTAGATACTGTTCGTTTTCTTATGGGCAAAAATGTATCCGAATTTGAAGAGGTAGGCAGTGCCATATTAACTAAAATGGTCTCTTCTATTAAAGAAACGTGCTCGCCTATTGTAGAAGCTGCGCCTGTGAAGGAGCCAGCTCCAGCTCCGGTAACTCCTACTAATGGCGTAGCTGTGGAAGGTAAATCTGGCCTGAGTACCAAGTTGGGGAGTCATGAATTCAAGAAAGATTATGGAATCAAATATACCTATCTGGCAGGAGCTATGTACCGAGGCATAGCCTCTAAAGAGCTCGTAGTGAAAATGGGGAAAGCAGGTATGTTAGGTTTCTTAGGTACTGGTGGAATGTCCCTTACTCAGATAGAAGAGAATATTAAGCATATACAATCAAGCCTAACGGGCGGAGAAGCTTATGGCATGAACTTGTTACATAACCTCCATGACTCTAATTTTGAAATGGAAACGGCTAAGCTTTTCGTTCAGTATGGAGTGAAAAATATCGAGGCATCAGCATTTATGCAAATAACACCAGCTTTGGTTTACTATAGGCTAAAAGGTTTGGCTAAAGCAGCTGATGGCAGTGTCGTGTGTAATAATAAAATTTTAGCCAAGGTATCACGCCCAGAAGTAGCAGAGGCATTTATGAGACCTGCTCCTGAAAGGTTAGTAAAAAGGCTTTTAGATGATGGTCTTGTTACTCAAGAGCAAGCTGAATTGGCTAAAAAAGTGCCAGTAAGTTACGATATCTGTGTTGAAGCGGACTCAGGAGGGCACACCAATAGAGGTGTAGCTTTTGTGCTATTACCATCCATTCAAAGGTTAAGAAAAGATTTATCAGCAGAGTATAGCTTCCCTAAGCCTATAAGAGTGGGACTTGCGGGCGGAATAGGTACACCACAGGCAGCAAGTTGTGCATATATGATGGGCGCTGATTTTATTTTAACAGGCTCTATTAACCAGTGTACTGTAGAAGCAGGCACTAGCGATGCCGTTAAAGACCTTTTACAAGCCATTAATGTACAAGATACTGATTATGCACCTGCTGGAGATATGTTTGAAATAGGAGCTAAAGTTCAGGTGTTGAAAAAAGGGGTGCTATTCCCTGTTAGGGCTAACAAATTATATGAGTTATATAAACAATATAATTCGTTGGAAGAGTTGCCTGAAAAGACCGTAAAGCAGTTGGAGAAAAATTACTTTAAAAAAACTATTCAGGAAGTTTGGGAAGACACAAAAAAATACTTTAGTAATAATGGAATGCAGGCCGAACTGACCAAGGCTGAGGCTAACCCCAAAGCAAAAATGGGATTAGTTTTTAGGTGGTACTTTGGTTATAGTAATAAACTTGCTTTTGATGGTGCTATGGAAAATAAAGTGGATTTTCAAGTGCATACCGGACCAGCATTAGGGGCATTTAACCAATGGGTGAAAGGTACTGAATTAGAAAATTGGAGAAATAGAAATGTGGATGCCATCGGAATAAAAATGATGGAAGAAACGGCACTTCTGATGGAAGATTCTCTTTCATTGGTGAACGATTAGTGACGCCTAGGCGCCAATTTATGGGTAGATGGAGTGAATTCATTATTGTTTAACACTCCACTACCCTGTTTTTTATTCATAAATATTTATGATCTAAGGCTATAATGAAGTGATTTTTAGGTAAAATAAATATTCTTATATTTATATTTTAAAGCCTAAGCATATGATATCCTTAAAAACCTCCACTTTAGTTTTCCTCACATTTTTATACTCTTCTATCTTGTGGGCTCAGCAAGAGCCAGTAGAGATAATGATAGTGGGCTCAGATCACCTCTCTAACTTATACAAAGAGGGCTACCCAAATACAGACGCACTGTCTACTGAAAATCAGAAGTTACTAGAGGACTTTTCGGCCATGATTAGTGACTTTAAACCCGATATGGTAGGGATAGAAACGCTACCTAAAGATCAACAAGAAGTGGATAGCCTTTACCAACTATATGTTAAAAATAAGTTAGATGTGAGCCAGCTGCAGTATCCTAGAAGTGAAAAATATCAAATCGCTTTTAGGGTAGGTGAAAAGAATAAATTGCATCATATTACGTGTGTAAACTACAAAGGAGGTACTTCTCAAAGTATTTTAGATAATGGTGATAACATTGAAATATATGAAGATAAAACCAAGAAACTCCACCAAAAAGTAGGTGAGGTTTATGGAGCACTTAGAAGTGGTAAAATGAATCTCAAAGAATTTTTAATACTGCTCAACCAGCCAGAAATATACAATTTAGTATATCAACTTAGATATATGACTCCTGCGAGAGTAACCAACGGTACCTTTACTAACCCTGATGAAATGGTAGATAATGAATTTGTAGACCCTAAATATATTGGAGCAGAGTTAATTTCTGTATTCAAAAACAGAGATTATAAAATCTATTCTAACATTGTTACCAATCAACTCCAGCATAATTACAGGCGAATTTTAATCATTATCGGAGCTGGACATATTGGCTCACTAAAAAGTATTTTTAGGGATGATCCAGAGTTTGAATTGGTAGATACTAATACCTATCTAAAGCCAAAAATGATTAAGTAATATATAATTAGAGGCAGGCAAGCCTCTTTTTTATTAACCTTAGCTGATCTGCTTCTCTTCCAAAGGCTGACATCACTTGCATAGATTGTGATTTGGACGATTTTGGCAGGTTATATTTCACAAATGTGGCGCTAGTGCCAGATGGGCCTAAGTCTATATAAAAACAAGGGCCTATACTTTCCATAGTTTCTACTGATTTTTCAAAGTTGGTGTATTGGCTTACTGCATTTTTGAAATGGTCAGTAGCCAGCGTGTTGAGTATAGCACCGTCTACTCCTGAAATAAAAGTGCATTTTGGAGGACATAAATCTTCACTAAGCGCCATATAATAATCGAAGGGTGCAAATGCATCATTTACTAATGGGGAGTGAAAGGGGTGGTTAACATCAAGTCTTAAATAATGTATGCCTTCGTTGGTGAGCTCTTTTTCAAGATTATCTAAGTGCTCAGGTATTCCGCTTACAGTAAAATGTTTATCGAAATTATCAGAAGCTAAATAAATATTATGCTTTTCGTAAATGGACTGAAGATCGTGGCGTTTTCTGTTTAGTACAGCCATCATACCACCCTGTGGGGCATATGTTACTATACTTTTAGCCTGTTCTATGGCTGCTACTATGGCTGTTTCTTCGCCCCACACACCAGCAGAATAGGCTGCAGCAAATTCTCCCAAACTGTTGCCTGATACCATGTCTGGTTGAATACCTTCATTTTTTAATACTTTATCCATAGCTATTTCCATAGCCACAATGGCCGGATGGGTGATAAGTAAGTCATCAAACTTTTCACCTTTCTTATGGTATAATTCATCAATTAGCGAGCGGTGAAGTATCTTCTCTATCAACGCATGGCTATTTTCTATACTGCCTTTAAATACTGGGTTTTCATCATAAAGCTTTTTACCCATACCTCTGTATTGGCTGCCTTGTCCCGAAAAAAGAAATGTTATCTTCATACCCATTTGTATTTGTGCAAAATCTATGACTGGGCTACTGAAAATGTTAGTAACTTGCCATTTTGAAATGCGCCTATCGTTAATTTAAGGCTGCAAAATAACAATAGTTAGCATCAATTTGAAGTCATTGTGCTTTATAATAAGCCTGATAATTGAACATGAGTAATATCACGAAAGGAAAATTTCTTGTTAAAAGGAAAGAAGGCAATTTCAATATTGCTTTTTCCAGAGTACATGGAACACTTCATGAGCTACAAAGCCGATTTTTAAACCATTTACATGTATTAGAAAATCATCAGTTCAATAATTATAAATTTGATAGAAGAAAATTAAGTTTTCTGCAAGGGCGATTAGCAGCTAAGCATGCTTTAAGTGTACTGTTGCCTGAGCAGGCATTTGTTGATTTTTATATCAAATCAGGAGTGTTTCATTTTCCTGTAGTGAAAGGCGTAAAAGACCAAAATATACAGGTTAGTATTAGCCATACAGATAAAAATGGTGTAGCACTGGCATTTGATGAAGAGCATCCTATGGCTATTGACATAGAGGAGATTGATATTGAAAAAATCAGTCATGTGAAAGAGTATATTACCGAGGCGGAAAATGGGTTATTTACATTGGCAGATGCTCAAGCATTTACTCTGCTTTGGACTATAAAAGAAAGCCTGTCAAAAGTGCTGCGCACGGGGCTTACTTTAGACCTTAAGCTGCTAGAGGTGAAAAAGGTAGAAGCAAAAAACGGATTGTATATCTCTTATTTCAAGAATTTTACTCAATATAAAGCAGTCAGTAAAGTGTATGCTGAGCGAGTATGTACCGTAGTGATGCCCAAAAATTCAGAACCAGTTTTTGGTAATTTTTGGGATGTGCTTACCGTTTGATAAATTGCATCCTTCTCTAAATTAGTTAATTAATTACTCTAAAATTTTATGGAAGTAAAAACCTTCAGTGTTTCCAATAAATCTATCATTAATAAATGTTACTTGGTGCAAAACCACAATGCGGGTATTTTAATAGATCCGGCATGGGATTATGCCATGATTGATGCTTTTTTGAAAGACAACAGGATATTTATTGAAGCTATTTTACTTACACATGGGCACGGAGATCATACAGACTTAGCAGATCAGTTTGCTAAGCTGCACAACGTACCTGTTTACATGAGTGAAACTGAAATAAAAATTTCAGGCTTTACTTGTGCTAATCTTGAGGCTTTTAGTGATTGGCAACCTTTGGAAACTGCAAATTTTGAAATTAATACCATACCTACCCCAGGGCATACGCTGGGCAGTGTTTGTTATGAAATAGAAGGTAATTTATTTACAGGAGATACTATTTTTATAGAGGGAGTAGGTATTTGTAGTAGAGAGAATGCCGAAAGATTGTTTGACAGCGTTATTTATTTGAAACAAAATGTAAGTCAAGATACTATCATTTGGCCAGGGCATAAGTTTGGAGATGATGTGGGTAAGCCATTTGGCCATGTGCTGAGAAATAATATTTACTTTCAGTTTGATAAGGTGTCTCATTTTGTGGATTTCCGCATGCGAAAGAGCAGGCCTGACCCATTTCAGTTTAAAGAATAAATAAACCTTGATTCTACCATCTGGGATTTTCATTCTTGGCAGAATCAAGGCTCATTGATTATAAGGTTAGAATATTTCTTTTTTGTCTAATATTTTACCGTTCTCATCAAACTTAATAACGAAAGCCGAAGGGTTGCTATTACTATCATTGTCATCGTCATACTCCTCATCTTCATCATTCATGTACACTTCTTCTGGCTGAAGCTGCACCAGATACACTTTTTGATTTTTAGCGTTGGTTTGTAATTGTATAGAGGTGATCTCTGACCCAAGATAATGTTCCCCAATTTTGTCGGCAATTTTAGCAGGCAAATCCTCTTCTTCTAATGTTGTAGCTGTGTAGAGCCATGCCCCATTTTTATCAAAACTTGCTGTTTGCTCTTGATCATTATAATAGAAATTGGCCACATAGTTTTTGTTATCATCATCTTGCCCCCACTCCACATCTTGAGCTTTGGCAAATTTAGTTTTGAATGTTTGCTGCACTTTAGAGGGTACTTTTGGTCCTTGACCAAACACCGTTAAGGAGGCAAATACTAGTAATGTAATTGATAATATTGATTTCATTATTTTTTCTTTTTTGACTGTTTGGGTGTTATTAGGTTTTTTTCTTCACATATGACTGAAGAGCCATCAACGAGTACATTTTCATTGTTTACTATAGACAAAAACATCTTCTTTGTTTTCTTCATAGCTTCGATATTTTGGATATGACGTGAGGGTAAATACAAAGTCACATCATAAATCTGAAAATATTTTAGTGACGTTTTGGGCACGCTGCGTCATACTTTCAGTAATAAGATTTTTTTTATGATAGAGTTTATGGAATTTACGCTCAAAGCTTACCACTTTAAGCATAATATCGATATTCATAGGTGTCGTAACCTGCTGATAGATATGGAAATAAGTGGAGGTAAAGGAGAGGTGTTTTACCGATTTGAAGAAGGAAAGTACGGCTATATATTAAATTACGGAGTGGTGGTTTTTTATAATCTCACCAATGAGGAAATTAATAGAGAGCTTCATCGGTTGTTTCCTGATGTAAATAAGGAAGATTTGTTGAAAGATAAATTCGCCCTGTTATTGAATGATGACAATGAGATGACTATTCGTTTCAACCACCTTTCTCTAAAGCAAATTAACACAGGGGTGATTAAGATAGTGATGTTAAACCTGGCTCAAAGTCTGGCATTAAATTACTACGATCAGGTTTCGCAAGAAATGCTTATTCAAATAAAAGTGTTTGCCAACCAAATGGAGGATGAAGGCAAATTAAGCATAGGCAGAAAGAATATTATGAAGTTTATCGGTAGGGCACTCAATACGCAAAATAAAATAGCGGAGAACCTATATATTTTTGATGCACCACCCGTTACCTGGGAAGATGAATACCTCGAAAAGGTAAACAAAACGTTGTCAATTCATTTCGATAGCGGACCAAGGTACCGTTCTATTGATAATACATTCAAGATAGTTCAGGCTAACTTAGATGCATTTATGGAACTTTACCACCATAAAGAAAGTAGCAAGTTAGAGTGGATTATTATCATTCTAATTCTGGTAGAAATAATAGATACTTTTGTTACCAAAGCTATTTAGCATGAGATTTACTAAGGTGGACTTTGTATAATTTGTTCACCTTTTCTTTTGCTCTTTTTAGCCTCATTTTCACTGCACTTTCCGATAGCCCCAATGTAGTTTGGATATCTTTTATGTGGTGCTTCTCTTTGTACTTCATCAATATAATGAGCTTTTCTTCAGGGGTGATTTCCTCTAGTAACTCATCTAGTATTTTTATAGACACCTCTTCAGGTATTTCATCTACACCTTCAATCATTTCGGCTATTTCATCAGACATTTTTTCGGTGATCACCTGATGCACACTTTTTTTTCCTTTTCTAAGGTGGTCAATACAAGTATTATGAATGATAGAAAACAGCCAGGTAGAAAAACGTGCTTCGCCTTTAAATGCGTTTATTTTTAAGAATAATTTAATAAGAATCTCTTGGCACAAATCTTCTGCGTCATCTTCATCTTTCACATAAGATTGGCACTTTCTCAATATATGCTTTTCATGCCTTTCTGCTAAAACAGCAAAATAACGACCATCTCCGTTTGTCTGTATTAATTTTATTAGCTCTTCGTCAGGTAATTTTTTGTCAATCATAAAAAAATATCTGTGACTTTTTTTTTGTCCAGCGTCATATACCAAACATGATGAAAATAACACATCATGTATACTAAGTTAACAATTTAAAAATGGTTTTGCTTACCACAAATTTAAAAGCAGAACAGGTAGACTTAGTAAGGCAATTTAATGTATTAGAAATGTTAGTAAAGGTAAAAGAAAAAATATTAGACCTGGACATAGCAGCACAGCCCGATGATGTAACCTGTGGGCCTACTTGTTTGCATAGTGTATATCAGTTTTATAAAGACGATATATCCTTAGAGCAGGTGATAGATGAAGTAAAGCAGCTTTCATCAGGAGGTACCTTGGCGGTGGTTTTGGCTAATCATGCGCTAAAAAGGGGGTATAATGCAAGTATATACACTTATAACCTCAGTACTTTCGATATTTCATGGTTTCAGAAGGGAGTTGATTTAGCAGAGAAATTGCGTAAGCAGGTGGCCATGAAACCCGATGATTTAAGACTGAAAGTAGCCACAGAAGAGTACCTTAAGTTTATTGAAAGGGGAGGGATGTTGTACTTTCAGGAGTTGAACCCGATGCTAATAAGACAGTTTTTGGTAAAAGAAATGCCAATACTAACAGGGCTGAGCGCTACTTATCTATACGAAACGCCTCGCGAAACGGGAGATTTTGTAATGAGGTACGATGATGTGGCTGGTGAGCCGGCAGGGCACTTTGTAGTCATAAATGGCTATAACTTGGATAAAAGGCTGGCATACATTGCTGATCCGCTAGAGGCTAACCCCATTAGCATGAAACAATATTATAAAGTGAGTTTTCAAAAATTAATTAATTCAATAATGCTTGGCGTAATGACATATGACGCCAATTTATTAATCATATATCCTAAGTAATCATGCCTAAACTAATAATTACAGAGTCACCCGAGAAATGGGATTTAAAATTTGAAGGGGTAGCTGTAGTGTCTCCTGCTGAATATTTCGGTAAACCGGAATACCAGAACAGTAAGGCCTATAAAATTATCAACTTGTGTCGTTCGCACCAATATCAAAGCTTGGGATATTATGTGTCTTTATTAGCAGAAGCGAGAGGGCATAAGGTAATACCCGAAATAGCAACATTACAAGAGTTTAGGTTTCCTTCACTTATAAAAAGTGACACAGAGGAGTTTGATACTTTAATACAGAGCAGTTTAAAAAAAGTAGAAGAGCATAAAACCACCATCAATATTTTCTTTGGTCAGGTAGAAAATGCTGCTTATGCGAATATTGGGGTGCTGTTATTCAACTTGTTTCAAATTCCTATTATACAGGCCGTATTTTCAAAAAAGGACAAATGGCAGCTGCAGCATTTAAAGCCGCTTCATTTAAAAGAGCTTGAAGAGGCAGACTTGAAAAAGCTTCAAGAGGCGTTGTTTTATTATGTTACAGGTAAAAAGGTAGTAAGAAAAAAATACAGTCGTAAGAAGTATGACTTGGCATTGTTAGTAAGCCCTGATGATCCTAACCCCCCTTCAAATGCTAAAGCACTTCAAAAGTTTATAGCGGCAGCAGATAAGTTAGGGTTTAGTACCGAAGCTATTACTAAAAATGATTTAGGTAAGCTGGTTCAGTTCGATGCCTTATTTATTAGGGAGACAACAAACGTAAACCATTACACTTACAGGTTTGCCAAAAAGGCCGAAACGGAAGGTTTAGTGGTTTTTGATGATTCAAACTCTATTTTAAAATGTACCAACAAGGTGTATTTACACGAGTTGTTGGTGGCTAATAAAATAGCGGTGCCTAAGTCACACATTATGAGAAAAGATCATCAGCAAGTGCCTGATAACTTTAACTATCCATTGGTAATAAAGCAGCCCGATGGTTCATTTTCAAAAGGGGTGAAAAAGGTGATGGACGAAGGGCAGTTGAAGAGTACATTAAAAGAGCTTTTTCAGAAATCAGAGTTGTTGATTCTGCAAGAGTTTGTGCCTACTTCCTATGATTGGCGAGTGGGTATTATCAATGGTCAGCCTTTGTATGTGTGTAAATACTACATGGCCCAAAACCACTGGCAGATAGTAGACTGGAAAAAGAACGGTGAGCACAGAGAAGGTAAAAGTGAAACGCTAGCAGTGGAAGATGCACCAAAAGCACTTATCGATACGGCTCTTAAAGCTACAGCCCTCATAGGCAATGGCCTTTATGGGGTAGATATAAAAGAGATCAACGGTAAGTTTTATGTAATAGAAATTAACGACAACCCTAATATAGATGCCGGGGTAGAAGACAAAGTCTTAAAAAATGGCCTCTACTTAAAAATAATGGAAACCTTCGTAGAGAGGTTGCAAAAACGATGAGCAATAGATTACACCTTTTTCAGGGCTTTGGTATAGAGCTGGAATATATGATTGTAGACAGAGAGTCATTAGTCACTCGTCCACTTACAGATTTGCTTTTTAAGAAAATTTGTGGCGAGTATGCTAGCGATTTGGAGTTTGGTAAGGTTACATGGAGTAATGAATTAGTGCTACATGTGGTAGAAATAAAGTGTACGGAGCCAGAGGCCGATTTGGTTAATCTATTAAAAGAATTTAATAAAAACGTAGAGCGGTTAAATAAAGAGTTGGCGCATTTTGGTGCGTGCTTAATGCCTACGGCTGCGCACCCCTTAATGAACCCTAAAAAAGATACCTTTTTGTGGCCTCATGATAACAACGAAATTTATGATGCCTATAATAGAATATTTAATTGTAAAGGTCATGGCTGGTCCAATTTGCAGAGTACGCACATTAACTTACCATTTTATGATGATGAGGAGTTTGCACGCTTACATGCAGCAATAAGGGTTTTATTACCTATACTGCCTGCGCTCTCTGCAAGCTCACCCATTCTGGATGGTACTGACACTGGTTTTCTTGATAAACGATTAGATTATTATCAGAAAAACCAAAAGGTAGTGCCAGCATTAACGGGTAAAGTAATTCCTGAAAGAGCTTTTTCTAAGCGTCAGTATCATAAAATGATTTATGATAGAATTGCTTTTGATATAGCTCCACACGATCCTTATCATATTTTGCAACCTGTGTGGCTCAACTCTAGGGGAGCAATAGCTCGTTTTGATAGAGGAGCCATAGAAATTAGAATTTTGGATATTCAAGAGTGCCCACAGGCAGATTTGGCCATAGCTAGTGCTATTATAGCAGTGCTCAAAATGTTGGTAAATGAAGAGATAGCTACATATCATGACCAGCAAAGCTGGGAGGTAGCCCCTCTGCAAGAAATGTTTCTTCAGGTAATAAAAACAGCTGAAGGTACAGAGATTACCAATAGCCAATACCTGTCTATGTGGGGCATGGATGTGCAGCAAGCTACAGCTAGTGAGGTTTGGGCCTATCTAATAAGTAGGGCTAAAACGCACTACCCAGAGCATATAGAGCCATGGGAAGAGCAGCTGAATATAATACTTACTCAAGGAACACTGGCCTCGCGTATAATGAAGTCTTTGGCAGGAGTTTATACCCCTGAAAATCTAAAGCTTATTTACCGCGAGCTGTGTGATTGTCTTTCTTTAAACGAAATGTTTCAATTATGGGTGGAAGAAAAATCGTAATAAGCTGCGAGCACGCAGGTAAATATGTGCCTAAAGATTATAAGTTTATCTTCTATGGGCATGAATCTATTCTTGATACTCACCGGGGCTGGGATCCGGGAGCTTTAAGGGTTGCTAAGTATTTAGGCAGGCAGTTAGATGTTTCTATATACTATCAAAAAATATCTCGTTTACTGTTAGAAACCAATAGGTCTCTACATAGCAAAGAGTTGTTTTCGGAGTATACTAATGTGCTAAGTCATAGTATAAAGAGGTATTTGGTAGAGAAGTATTATAAGCCATATAGGCAAAACATTGAAGATAAAATAAGGTACGAAATAGAACAAGGTAATGACGTGCTTCATTTGTCCGTTCATACATTTACGCCAATACTCAATGGTATTACAAGAAGTGTAGATATTGGTATTTTGTTTGACGATGAGCGGCTGTCGGAGATGGAGTTTAGTAACCTACTGAAAAAACGCTTAGATGAAGCCTGGGCGGGGCAGTACGTTACTATGATGAATGTGCCTTACCATGGTGCGAGCGATGGATTTACCACCTATTTACGCACTAAGTTTCCGATGGATAAATATGTAGGTATAGAGTTAGAAATCAATCAAAAGTATATTGACTTGCCAGATTTAAGAATGATTAAAGATGGGTTGATTTGTGGGCTAAGAGATACAGTGTATACTACTCCCATTTAAAAGCATAAAAAAAGCCCCGAGAGTAATCTCGGGGCTTTTTATTTAAAAACTTATTGTGACACTAATTAGTGCTTAATCACTTTAATAGTTTGTACTTCTTTACCAGTAGAAAGCTTGTAGAAGTAAATTCCTTCAGGTAAGCTTTCAGTAGAGAATTCAATTCTGTGGTTTCCTGAACTTAAAGTTTTAGAAAGTACAGACTTAACTTCTTTACCTAATTGGTTATATAAACTGATAGAAGTGAATGCTTCAGTTGATAATGTAAATTCAATTACACCATTGTCTTTGAATGGGTTAGGGTATACCTTAACTCCTAAAGAACCTTCTTCAGTTGTAGATGTATAAGCTATACGAGCAGAGCAAGCTCCTACTACTTCCCAAGCATCAGTAGGGTTTTCTGCAGGGTTTTCACCTTGAGTCCACCATTTAGCTCTGTATTCAGTGCCGTTATAAGAAACGTGGTCACCACCAACATAAGCAGTACTGCTAGACCATGCTGGCGCATTACAAGAACCTCCGCCACCATTATCACCACCGCCATCGTTGCTTCCACATGGTCCTATTTCTAACCATGCACCAGATGTATTAGTAGCAGGGTTTTCACCTTGAGTCCACCATTTAGCTTGGTACTCTATTCCGTTATAAGAAACGTGGTCACCACCTACATAAACGTTAGTAGATCCCCATGCTGGTACATTACATTCTGTACCATCATTAACAGAAATAGTTACTTGGCTAGTGCTAGTTAAACCAGAGTTATCTGTAGCAGTAGCTTTTACAGTGTAAGAACCTGTAGCGCTAGCGCTCCAAGATGCAGTATAAGTACTACCAGAACCTGTAGCTGTAATGTTTTGACCATTAACATTGAATACAACGCTAGTGATGCTTCCATCGCTATCAGAAGCAGAAGCAACTAAGCTTACAGAACTTCCTACCATGAAACTAGATCCGTTAGAAGGGCTAGTAATGTTTACTGAAGGAGCATTAGGGTCTTGGTTACCGCCACCGTCACAGTCACCTACCACATCGTGAATAGCTGAAAGTAATGAAGTAGCACCTTGAGTATCTTGAGAAATTTCCCAAATCATGATACCTGACGCTCTTTCAAGTGCCAAGTTAGTTTTATCTTGGATAGTATTGATACCGTTATAATAAACACCGTTAAATACATCAGCATTTGGATCAGCACCTTGAGAAATTAAAGCGCTGTAAGTTTGCCATGTAGGTCTTCCGTAGAAAGGTACTCCTAATACAACCTTAGAAGCAGGTAAACCTCTACCTAACCAGTAATCTAAACTAGAAACAGCATAGCTGAATGGAGAGTGAGCAGCTCCGTCACCACCATCATAAGCCATTAAGTTTAAGAAGTCGATGTCATTAAATACACCGTCAAGTACTCCGTCAGCAGTCCATCCAGAAGCTACAACAGCAGCAGATAATTCTTTACCTTGTGCATGTAGAGATGCTCCTAAAGCTTCCATTAAAGCTTCGTAGTTTTGAGGCTCGCTACCTTCTCTTGGATATTCCCAGTCAATATCAACACCATCAAGGTTATACTGACTTACGAAGTTCATTACGTTAGAAACGAATGCGTTTCTTGTAGATGCATTGGCTGCTAATGTAGCAAAACCAGAGTCGTTACCGTCATTCCATCCACCAATAGCTATTTCAACTTTTACGCCTTGAGCGTGAGCCAAAGTTACGATCTGCTGTAATTTAGATGCATTTTCGATAGCTTGGAAAGATCCATCAGCATTAGGTAATAAGAATGAATAAATGATATGAGTTAACTTATCATACTGAATAGCATCAGCGCTACCAGCCCAGCTAGGC
This sequence comes from Fulvivirga sp. AWR4_260, assembly GCF_056158185.1. Classification (NCBI taxonomy): domain Bacteria; kingdom Pseudomonadati; phylum Bacteroidota; class Cytophagia; order Cytophagales; family Fulvivirgaceae; genus Fulvivirga; species Fulvivirga sp. AWR4_260. The sequence goes on along the minus strand of NZ_JBSWSU010000001.1, from coordinate 478,911 downwards.
ATATAACCTACTACTCTGAAGTTAGCATTAGGGCAGTCACCACCACCGTTGTTGTCACCATCGCCATCACCACCACCATTATCGTTACCGCTAACAGATACAGAAACAGAAGAAGAAGCAGAAGCTCCATCATTATCGTAAGCTTTAACAGAAATAGTATAGTTTCCTGCTCCTACACCAGACCAAGAAAGGCTGTAAGGGCTTGTAGCATCTTCACCTAATTTTTCACTTCCGTTATAGAATTCTACTTTAGTAACAGTACCATCGTTATCAGATGCATTAGCAGTGATGTTGATAGTAGAACCTGCATTGAAAGAAGCTCCATTAGCAGGAGATGAAATAGATACGAAAGGAGCAGTGTTAGTAGTACCACCGTCACCACCAGCAGCAAATTCTTGGTTGATTACATTAATTAAAGGAGAGCTAACGCTAGACCATCTCTTTAATTTAGTTCCAAAGCTTGTAGCAGAACCACTGAATTCTAAGTCACCAAATACAGTCCAGATGATAGTACCACCTAAATTTTGATCATTGATATAATCAGCTTTAATAGCAATAGACTCTTCGTCATCATAGCTTAAGAAATACTTTCCTTTAGTCATGTAAGGAACTTTAGCCTGATCATCCCAATGCTTAGTCCATCCAGAACCTGTCTTTTGCTTGATATAGAAATAGTTTGGAGTTCCATCATAAACATCCAAAGGCCAGTTAGTATAGTCAGCACATGTACTGATAGGGCCGTCAGGCTGCACTGTTACACTTGTTTTTTGAGTAGCTGCATTTAAAGCTGCATTACCTTGAGTAATTACTCCTCTTCCGTAGAAAGGAATACCGAAGTTAATCATGTTAGAAGGTACACCCATTGACATTAAGGCATTGTAAGTAGACTGCCAGTTAAATGTAGGCTCTTCAGCACCATCATAAGGGTATACAGGAGCATTGTGACCTGCTATGTTAGACCAACCACCGTTAAAGTCATAAGTCATCATGTTGAAGTAGTTCATCACGTTGGTCATAACACCCCAGTTGAAACCTTGTAATTTCGCAGGATCAGCAGCCATAGCAGCAGTGATAAGCTTGTCTGGTCCAATAGCATTACGTAACTCAGTTACTAAAGTAGCGTAGTTAGCGAAATCAGCTTCAGAACCTGTGAAGTTCATTCCAGAGTATGGTCCAGGATATTCCCAGTCAAGATCGATACCATCAAATCCTGTAGCGATTAATTTCTTACAGTCAGCGATGAATTTAGCTCTTTTTGAAGCATCAGCAGCCATTTCAGGAAAATGCTTACACATACTCCATCCACCAATAGAAGCTACAACTTTTACACCATTGTTGTGAGCCATCTCAAGTAGACCAGGAGCTCCGCCTTCCTTATGCAAAGGTAATGGCAAGCTTCCGCTTAATCCCCAGTTTGTGTTAGTCCAGGTAGTAGCACCTACTTCCACTTGGAAACCTTGCGCTGCAGCACGAGTTTTTACATCCTCGTTAATCCACTGTATAGCTTCAATTTCTCCAAATAGGATGTGCAAGTCCCAGCTACTATACACGTCAGTGTAGAATAAGTCGCCAGGTTCTTGCACTGCTCCTTCCTGATAAATGTTTTTGTTACGTAAATCTCCACTGTGTAGAGATCCATCTTTAGCTACACCAAAGAAAGAATAGTTTAAAATGGTGTACTTTGAATAGTCAATATTCATGTGAGTTAAAGCGCCTGCTGAAGGTACTCCTGCAGCGTTGCTTTTCCAGGCGTCCCAGTTAGTGATATAACCAATCACTTGCTTGTTGTGATTTGCGGTTGTAGCACTTCCTCCAGTGTTTACCTGTGCTTGTAGCATCAATGGGCTAACCACAGATACTACAAAAAGTAACATTCTAAGTGCTAACTTAGATGCCTTTTGCTTTTTAAATCTGTAAAAAGTTTGGTACATGGTTTAGATTGTTAGTATAACATTATTTAATTGGATGATTTTGCAGAGATAATTTTCTTTAGATCGGTGGTGTTGCCGCGCACAGAAAATTACATGCTATCATAGTTTGAAATTAGTCATATGAATAATGTGTATAAAATAATTTAGCTAAATGCACATAATTTGCCGCTGAAACGACAAAATATGTAGCTGATAAACTTTGGAGGTGTTAGGTAAATACATTTAGCAAGCTGCTTTAATAATAATTTCTTAATTTTAAATTGTGTTTAATGTTGATTAGCAATATGTTAAGCAATTTTTGCTAATACACAAACGGTACACCTTAACCGTCAGATTTTGAATACTTTTGATCAAATTTATAATAACCATGATTATTGATTTTAGAAGTGATACTGTGACCAAACCTACCCCCGAAATGCTAGAAGCAATGATGTCAGCTGATGTGGGGGATGATGTGTATGATGAGGATCCTACAGTGAATGCTCTACAGCAAAAATGTATTGAAATGTTTGGTGTAGATGCTGCCCTTTTCTGTCCCTCTGGTACTATGACTAATCAGATAGGGATTAATGTCCTTTCGCAGCCCTATGAGGAGGTAATATGCTATGAAAATGCACATATTTATAAATACGAAGGAGGTGGGGTAGCAGGTACTAGTGGTTTGTCTTTTAAGCTTATTGCTGGCGATAGAGGAAGATTAACAGCTAATGAAGTAGAAAAAGGAATTAATCCTGACGATATACATGCGGCAAAAACTTCAATTGTAGCCTTAGAAAATACGGTGAATAAAGGAGGGGGTAGCTATTATGAGTTTACTGAAATAGAAAAGATATATCAGGTATGCAAGCAGCACGGTTTACGATTTCATATGGATGGAGCTAGGCTTTTTAATGCTTTGATAGAGACCAAAGACGATCCCAAGTTATATGGAAAATACTTCGATACTATTTCAATATGCCTTTCGAAAGGGTTAGGAGCACCAGTAGGTTCCGTTTTGTTAGGTCGGGAGCATTACATTAAGCAGGCCAAACGCGTACGAAAATTCATGGGCGGAGGAATGCGGCAGGCGGGCTATTTGGCTGCAGCAGGTTTATTTGCTTTAGAAAATAATGTAGAAAGGCTTAGGGACGATCATCGAAGAGCGCAACTGTTAGGAGAGGTGCTTCGTCAGCAGGCTTTTGTTAAGGGGGTACTGCCTGTGGATACCAATATTGTCATTTTTGAACTTGCCGATGGTTTTGAAACGCAAGATGTTCTAGCAAAATTTAAAGCACATAATTTATGGGCAGGAGCCTTTGGTCCGCGAGAAATAAGGCTAGTAACGCATCTCGACATTACTGATGAGATGCTGGAAAAAGCCATCGAAATAATAAAACAGGTATAGTATCTACTATACTTGATTTTTTTTATGCACTACGTAATAAACTATTGCTGCTAAGAAGTTTGCAAAAATGGCCAGTATAGTCCATAATACTTTACTTGTTTCGTCTATGCTTCTATTTACTACCCATACGTCATATATGATCCAAATGGCACATAGCAACCCTATTAAATATAAAATTCCACCCATAGTCAACTATTATTTCTCTTAAAATAGGCAATACTTAAATCTTAAACAATTATTTCTTTTGACTAACCAAAAATACTCCACCCATAATCAGCAGTGAATATAGCACTGTGAGTAGGTCTAGTTTATCTCCTCTAAATATTATGGCAATAATTGTGGCAATCATAGGTTGTAGATAAATGTACATACCTATCACAGAAGAATTGACAAATTTTATAGCCCAATTGTTTAACAGGTATACTGTAAATGTTGCCATTAGTATAACAAATAGTATGCTGCCCCATACTGCCATAGGAAATTCAGACCATGGAGTGCTATTAAATGCAGGTAGCCCAAAGGGTAAAATTAATATACTACCGATAAGAAATATCCATTTAGAAATGGTTGCAGATGAATATTTGGCAGCTAAGGGTTTAACCAGTACTAGGTAAATGGCATAAAAAGTACTATTGGCAAGCACTAGTAAATCTCCAAGGAAAGTTCCTTCTTCCAGAGATATTCCATTTTTTGTGAGTAGTAAAAATGCGCCTGTTGCTCCAAGGAGTACACCTGCTATCTTTTTCCAAGTAAGACTTTCTTTACCAAGTAAATAGGCGGTGATAATTACGGTTACAGGTGAGGTGGTCATTATAATGGACCCATGAATAGGGTTGGTCATGCTTAGCCCTTTGAAAAAAAAGAGTTGATTAGCCGCAACACCAAATAAACCGCAGAAAAACAACCTGATATAGTCAGCCCTATCCTTTATTTGCTCTTTGAGAGTGAAATGACTAAAAACCCAAAACAATATAGCCGTGGAGCTTGCTCTTACTAGTATAAAAGCAAAAGGGTCTAGGTTTGCATCCATTGCAATTTTAGCAATGGTATAGTTGGCGCCATAAATAAAGGCTACAACTAATAATATTCCGTGAACTTTAATCTTAGATGGCACAGTTCAAAGCTATAACGAATGAGATTAAAATTGGTACCTTTAAAAAAAATAATATAAGTAAATATGTTTGAGCTGAATTTACCATTAGCAGAACGCATGAGGCCTGTATCTTTAGATGACCTTATAGGGCAGGAACACCTGGTGGGAGAAGGCGGTATTTTGAGAAAAACTATTAAATCCGGAGTAGTTCCTTCTATGATTTTATGGGGGCCTCCGGGTGTTGGAAAAACTACTATTGCCAACATTATTGCTAATGAAGTTAAGTCTCCTTTTTATACACTTAGCGCAGTAAGTGCTGGTGTAAAAGATGTGAGGGAAGTTATAGAAAAAGCGAAGAGACAATCTAAGGCTATTCTTTTTATTGATGAGATACATCGTTTTAACAAATCTCAACAAGATGCGCTGCTGGGGGCTGTAGAAAAAGGCACTATTACATTAATTGGTGCCACCACTGAAAATCCATCATTTGAAGTGAATTCTGCACTTCTGAGTAGGAGTCAGGTTTATACTTTAAAGCACCTGACCAAGGAAGATTTAGTGCATTTGATAGAGCGCGTGTTGAAGGCAGACGAAAAGTTAAAGAAGAAAAAGGTAGATGTTGCAGAGTATGAAGCATTGCTTAGTATATCTGGTGGGGATGGGCGTAAGTTGCTTAATCTTTTTGAATTAGTATTTGACTCTCTTTCAGCCACAGAAGAGGAAATAGTGGTTACTGATGAAAAGGTAATGGATATTGCTCAGCAAAAAGTAGCCATTTATGATAAGAGTGGAGAGCAACATTACGATATTATTTCAGCTTTTATTAAGTCATTAAGAGGTAGTGATCCTAATGCGGCAGTCTATTATTTGGCCAGAATGATAGAAGGTGGCGAAGATGTGAAGTTTATAGCGCGCAGGCTGTTAATAATGGCATCAGAAGACATTGGCAATGCAAACCCTACGGCATTGGTAATTGCAAACAATGCTTTTCAGGCTGTAAATGTAATTGGATACCCAGAAGCTGAAATTATACTATCTCAATGCGCTACATATTTGGCATGCTCACCTAAGAGTAATGCTAGCTATATGGCCATAAAAAAGGCCAAAGGCTTAGTGAGAGCTACAGGAGATTTGCAAGTACCCATGGCTATAAGAAATGCTCCAACAAAGCTTATGAAAGATTCAGGGTATGGCAAAGGTTATCAATATGCTCATGATTATCCTAATAGTTTTGCGCATATGGAGTTTTTGCCAGATGAAATAAAGAATACTAAACTTTATGAACCGGGGAACAACGCAAGAGAAGCTGAGTTGAGAAAGCGTCTTCAAGCCCTTTGGAAAGATAAATATGGATATTAAAAAAGAGCTCTGGCAAGAGCTCTTTTTTTCTCATTTGTAACACTGCGATATTGCAATCGTTTTCTGAATACATTAGTTAACGATATAATAATATGTATAATTCATAAAAAAATCAAGAAATAGGTTATATATAAAATATTATTTTGTTTAAATAGAAATGTCAAAATAATATTTTATCATACATAGGTTAATCAAAACTTAATTAACCTAACTCTATTAACCTATGAAAAGATTTCTCTCACCTTTTGTCTGGGTTGTATTGCTATGTATTTATAGTACTGCATCGGGGCAAAATGAAATCGTAGTTACGGGTAAAGTAACTGCAAAAAATGACATGGCACCCATTCCTGGTGTCAATATTATGATTCAAGGTACTGGCACAGGTACACTTACAGATCATAATGGAGCATATAGTTTGAAGGCTCCTAATGATGCTACCTTAATTTTCTCTTTTATCGGCTATACTACCCAAGAAGTAAAAGTAAATGGGGCTAAAGAGCTCAATGTTTCGCTTCCTGAAGCTACTCAACAATTGGCAGAAGTGGTGGTGGTAGGTAGTCGTGCTCAAGGGCGCACAAAACTAGAAACTCCTGCTCCTGTAGATATTATTAACGTGGAGCAAATGAGTGCAAATATGCCACAACAGGGGCTCGCAGAAATGTTAGTTGCTACAGCTCCTTCATTTAGTGCAGTGCGCTCTCAGGGCTCAGACCTTTCTTCTCATGTAGATCCGCCCACATTAAGAGGGTTAGCTCCCAATCAAATGTTAGTGCTGATAAATGGAAAAAGGAGGCACTCTTCAGCACTGCTTAATGCATCTCAAACGGGGTCTTATGCTAATGCTGTGGATATGAGTTTTATTCCTACTGCAGGGGTGCAGCGGGTGGAGATTTTACGCGATGGAGCTGCCGCTCAATACGGCTCTGACGCTATTGCAGGGGTTATGAATGTTATCTTGAAAAAGGGTACGGGCGTTTTTTCTGGTAGTTTTACTGCTGGCGGGTTCCCTAATATGGCGCCTGATTTAAGTGATACTGACCTTACTGATGATGAGAAACAGTTATCACGAGAAACCGATCCCGATGGTTTTAGCTATCAATTTCAGGCCAATTACGGATTTGAATTTGATAATGGAGGGTACTTAAGTGTAACAGGAACCATCAGGCAAGACAAAAGAACGGTTAGGCCTACTGTACTTTCGTTAGATAGGGCGCCTCTCTATGACGAAAATTATTTGAATAATGAAAGAACGGACACTAATGGAAAACCTATAATTACTAACCCTGAGCTGATCGATGCCTTAGCCAATGGTAATATGGAATTGGCTAACGAGCTTAAAACTGTAGATGGCTTAATGAAGGCCAGAGGAATAGAACAGCTTGACGTAGCTACTTATGCAGGTCAGCCTGCTATCAACTTGGGCTCAATGGCTTATAACTTGGGCTTGCCTATTGGAGATGACTTGGAGTTTTATTCTTTTGGTGATATTGGGTTTAAATACGTTGAAGGTTTTAGTTGCTTTTACAGAAGAGCTGCACAAGCAGATAGATCAAATTTTGACCTGTATCCTAATGGATTTAGGCCTCAGGTGTATTCAAATCAAAGCAATTTTTATACTTCAAATGGAGTGCAAGGTAAGCTTGGAGATTTCCAAATTGATGTGAGTAATACTTTTGGCGGTAATGTAATGAGCTTTGGTATGTTCAATACTTACAATGCAAGCCTAGGCTCTAACTCTCCAGTAGATATGGATTTAGGCAAGCATGCGTTTTATCAAAACACCACTAATATTGATGTTTCCCGATATTATGATGACGTGCTTCAGGGGCTTAACATCGCTGTTGGTACAGAAATGCGGATCGAGAATTACAAGATTGAAGCAGGGCAGGAAGAAAGTTATACGGCTGGCCGTTTCGGTATAGTCACAGCCAATCAGGATGATGATTTGTTGGTGGGGCCGGATGGAAAACCTCTGGAAGATCTTAATGCTAACCCTATTGTTGATGCTGATGGAAACCCTATTGTATTGCCATATGCGGGATATAGCCAAGAGATAGTGAAAAATTATGCATTAAATTGTCAGTGCTTCAGGGGTTTTGGTCCTGAAAATGAAGGGAATGAATTTAGAACCGTGATGGCTGCCTACTTAGATATAGAATTAGATGTAACTAAAAAGTTTATGCTAGGAGGTGCTGCAAGGGCTGAAAATTATCTTGATTTTGGGAGTGTAATCACTGGAAAAGTGGCCAGTAGGTATTCTATTACTAATGATTTTGCCCTTAGGGGTTCATTTAGTACCGGTTTTAGGGCTCCCTCACTTCAAGAACTGAATTACTCACATACCTACACATTTTTTGTTGGGTTAACTCCTTATGATGGTACCATTTACCCTAATAATAGTACTGCTGCCAGAGTTTTAGGCATAGGAGACTTATCAGAAGAGCGATCTACAAATGTAAGTATTGGTTTTGCAGCGCAAATAATGAAGAAACTGTCGTTAACGATAGATGCCTATAAGATTGATATTAAAGACAGAATATTTGCTACCAACGATTTTGATGCCACCGATGCCCCTGTTTTAGCGCCAGTAATTGGTGAGGGCTTGGGGAGTTTTCGGATTAACGGGGGAGATGTTAGCACAAAAGGAGTGGAGCTAGTGGCTAATTATTCTACTAATTTGGGTAAGGGTAATCTGGCGCTTACATTATCAGGTACTTTAAGAGAAAATAAGTTTGAAGGCGCTAATGTTCCTAGCTTAAATGTAGCCTTATCAGAGCAGGAGCTGGAGCAAATGTATGTTGATCGAGAAGATATTGGTCAGTTTGAAACAGGCACGCCAAGTACTACTTTTATTGCATCTGCCACCTATTCTTTAGGTCGAATTTCTGGCATGATTCGAGGTCATTATTATGGTGAAATTACCAGTAGAGACGGGCAGCAGCGAGAGCTCCTTTCGGGAGAAACCGGATATGCTGATCAGACTTATTCAGCTCAAACTACATTCGATTTTGGAATTACATATGAGTTGACTTCTAACTTGTCACTCACAGCAGGAGGTAATAATGTGTTCAATGCATACCCTGATATTATGAGGTATGAGTTACGCACCTTTTACATGTACTCCAACTATCAACAAGGTTCTGCTGGTGCTTATTACTTCGGTAGGCTAAGCTTCAAATTCTAACTATAATCTTTTAAATAATGAAATTAATAGCTAAATTATATACTATTCTAGCCCTGTTTGTGATTCTTGTAGGTTGTTTTTCTTGTGAACAGGAAAAAATAGATCCTGTTGGTACCGTGGCAGCAGGGGGAGGCACGGTCAATTATTATTCTGCATACACTTTGGATTCCGTAGTAGGAGAAGGTAATGTATATGGTAGGGTAGTGTTTTGGAAAGATAATGCGGCACGTACTTTAATTCAGGTGGCACTTTACAATACCCTTGAGGGACTTACTTACTCTTCAATGGTGCTGACAGGGGCTAAAGGTAATGAAGGGACTGAACTTGCTTCATTGGGAGAGATAAATGGGGGTACTGGTGAGTTGGAGTCATCGAAGTTTTATGTGGTAGCTGATAAAGAGTATTTCTCTTCTGTTGCCAGTCTGGATGCTCATATAAACATCTATTCGCCAGATGGAACCACAGTTGTAGCTGTGGGTGATATTGGAAATAATGCTACGCCTGTAGAAGCCAATTTACCTAATCAATAATACATCTAACTACAAACAAATAATCTTACCATGACTTCACCTATTAATAGACGAAAATTACTAAAAAGCGGACTGCTCAGTTTGGGAGGGATTTCTGTCATTCCTCATTTAAGTTTTGGAGAAACAGCCAAAGCCTCTTTATCTCTGGATACTCAACAACGTGTGGTGTATTCATCGTTATTTAAGGAGCATTTACCTCCAGTAAAGGGACGGACGGAATTTAAAGCTAAGTTAAATGCCAATGAAAATCCTTACGGCCCGTCTCCGAAAGCTTTGGAGGCATTTAAGGCGTCAGCGCATAAAGGCAACCGTTATGCTTGGTTTGAGCTGATGGATTTGATTGAGAAAATTGCTAAAAAAGAAGGTGTCTCTTCTGATCATATTATGATGGGGCCAGGCTCTTCCGATTTATTAGAAAAGGTAGGCATGGTCTTTTTTAGTAATGGAGGTAATGTTGTGTCTGCAGATCCATCTTATATGTCATTAATGAATGTGGCTCAAGCCACTGGAGCCAGCTGGAAATCAGTGCCGCTGACTAAAGATTGGGCGCATGATTTGGATGCTATGGAGCAGGCAGTAGATAAAGACACTAAACTCGTGTACATCTGTAATCCTAATAACCCTACGGGCACGCTTACTGATGCAAATAAACTGTACGATTTCTGCAGCAGAGTGTCTGAAAAAGTGCCTGTTTTTGTAGATGAGGCATACCTTGACTTTTTGGATAAAAAAGAGCAACAGAGTATGGTCTCGTTAGTGCAAAAGGGGAAAAATGTAATTGTAGCTCGTACCTTTTCTAAAATTCATGGCATGGCTGGGCTTCGTGTGGGCTATATAGTGGCGCTTCCCGAAACCTTAAAAGTATTACAAGATATTACTAGGGGAGGGATGGGTATTACTTATCCTTCTGTATATGCTGCTTCTGCAAGCCTTGATGATACGGAGTTTCAAGATAAGAGCAGAAACCTAAATAAAGAGGCACGTGAATATGTGTATAAAAGTTTAAAAAGTATGGGCTATGAGTACGTGCCGTCTTCAACCAGCTTTATCATATTTCCTATTGAAATGGGGGGCAAGCAGTTTTTAGATAAAATGTATGCCAATCAAGTTGGGGTAAGGGTTTTTGATATTATGGATAAGCCTTGGTGTAGGGTGAGTATGGGTACTTTAGATGAGATGAAGGTGTTTACCAGCGCACTTCAAGTGGTAACTGGCTAATGCCTCTTATTTTAAATATAAACATAGCATAGAGCTACTGCCTCTATGCTACTTTTCTCCTTACAATTAAAATCAACCAATGTTATGGGAATAGCCCTCCAAAAAACCTTAACACTATTGATTTTTATTTCCCTAGGCCTAGTGCTAAAATCTAAATTTGGAAATAAAGATCAAGTAGCCGGAATAAAAAATTTTATATTAACACTAGCTCTTCCTGCCACTATTTTTGTGGCATTAATGAAAGTGAAGCTTAGTATGTCATTAATGTTTTTACCCTTAATGGCTCTGGTATTTAACTTTATATTGTTTTTTGCTACACCTTTCATTTTAAAATTATTTGATATTTCAAAATCTTCACCCTCAGGAAGGGCGCTATGCATGCTACTTCCATCATTAGCGCCAGGCTTGTCTTGTTTCCCTTTTATTCTTGAGTATTTAGGGGAAGATCAGCTGGCTAATGCTGCTATGGCAGATGTAGGTAATAAATTTTTTGTGCTTATATTTTTGTATGTCATAGCTATGAACTGGTTTTATGCTTCTGATAAAAGCTCCAGTTCTGTTGAAAAGGGTAAGTTAAAATTATTGTTTAAAACCCTCTTGAAAGAACCGATTAACCTCGTGATGATTTCAGCTATAGTATTAATGACTTTTGGGGTTAACCTGCAGCACTTGCCTTCATTTATAGGAGATGGTGTTGTTAGAATTAGTGCTATTATGACACCACTCGTATTAGTATTTATAGGGTTAGCGGTAAAGTTCAAAAGTGGAAAAGTTGGCGTTGTGGTCTCCATCTTGTTCATTAGAGCAGGTCTTTCCATATTAATAAGTGCTTTATTTATTCACTTTGTGGGAGTATCTGATGTCAATACACGCATGTTAATCATTGTTTTTCCACTGAGTGCATGTAGCTTTTGGCCTTATGCACACATGTCTGCATTCAATCAAAGTGAACAAGAAAAGCCTTTGTCAAAAAGAACTTTTAATATTGATTTAGGACTATTGGTTTTGGCGCTGTCAATGCCCTTTTCTACAATCTTGATATTATCAATTTTATCTATGGGTAAAGGGTATGCTTATTCTGGGTGGTTATTTGGCCTTGCAGGTCTACTCATCGTTTCGGGGTGTATTTACCCAATCTTTAAGAAGCTTTTAATTCGTAGCAGAGACCGAAAATCTGATTTAATAAAACATCAAATCTTAGAGCAGCCAGAAGTGTAATAATTTATAATGAGTTTTTAGGTTATTACTTTATCAGTTAATTTGCATTCTGTCGTTAAAGATTAGAAATGCAAAAACCTACTTTAATATTTGAAAGTTCACCATTGTTTTTATTGCTGTGCTTAGTCTTAGGTGTAGCTTTAGCATACTTTTTATATAGAAAGAAGTCTCCATGGGGGGAGGGGACTAAGCGAATATTAATTGTATTGAGGTCGATTTCTTTCGCAATAATTGCTTCGCTACTAGTTTCTCCTGTATTAAAGCAGATTGATAATACCACTGAGCGCCCTACTTTGGTTGTAGCTGTTGATAATTCAGAATCTATATCTGAGGTGCTAGACAGTGTTTCAGTTACAGCCATTAATACTAAAGTAGATGAAGTAATCCAGCAAGCTGCTGGCAAATATGATGTAGAATATAGGACTATAAATGTTAAGGGTAACTCTCAATTCCCTGCTTATGACGAATATTCGTCTAGTAGTTCTGATTTAAATACTCTTTTAAGGCAGGTAGATGAAGATTATGAAGGCCGTAATCTAGGAGGAGTAATATTAGTTTCAGATGGGATTTATAATGAAGGTACTTCTCCTACCTATACCGATTTTTCATTTCCTGTTTATGCTGTGGGTGTTGGTGATACTATCCCTAAGTCAGATGTAAGTATAACCTCTCTTCTTTATAACAAAATAAGTTATCAAGGAAATAAGTTTCCATTGATAGTTCAAGTGGCTAGCCAGAATTATAAAGGAAAGGTTGTAAATGTTTCTGTTTCTCAAGGGGGTAAAGTTATTGATGCACAAAAATTGACCTTGGCAGGAGATAACCAATTGGAGGAATTAAAGTTTTTGATTAGTGCAGATAACAAGGGGTATCAGAGGTATAAGGTTTCTGTTGAGGCAGTTGAGGGGGAGTTTTCTGTTGAAAATAATGTAAAACAGGCTTATGTTGAGGTAATTGAGGGTAAAGAGCAAATTGCAATTATAGCCAATTCTCCGCACCCAGATATCAAGGCTATTAAATCAGCTATTGAAACTAATCAAAATTATAAGGTAGACCAGTACTTATTAAGTGATAACTCTGATGTACAAAAACTGCAGGCACTTACTACAAAGTACGATTTAATTATTTACCATCAGCTTCCTGATCAAAAAGGTAGGAGTAATGGTATAATGAATAAGTTAACTGAAATAAAGACTAATACGCTTACTGTTTTTGGTTCTGCAACTAATGTGCGAACATATAATAACCTACATAAAGAGCTGCTTACCATTAATGCTGTGCCCAGTGAATATGATCAAGTGACGGCAGTTTTTAATGAAGGCTTTGCCAACTTTAAACTATCTGATGAGTTGCAGAAATCTTTTGATGAGTTTCCTCCACTTGAAGTGCCTTTTGGTAAAATAGAAACAGGTGCTTCGGCTCAAGTGATGTTGTATCAAAAAATCGGCTCAGTTGCAACTAATAGACCTTTGCTAGCAATTGAAGTTAATTCCGATAATAAAAATGCTGTGTTTTTAGGTGATGGTCTTTGGAAATGGAAGTTATTAGATTATGCCAAAAATGAGGATAATAAAAAGTTCAATGAGCTGATTTCTAAACTTGTTCAATATTTATCATCTAAAGAAGATAAGAGGAAGTTTAGGGCATATCCTGTGAAAAATGAATTTTTGACCAGTGAAAAAGTTGTTTTTGAAACAGAAGTGTATAATGATTTATATGAGCGAGTGTATGGTAATAAAATAGATATTACTATAAAAAACGAATCTGGAGAAAACAAAAGTTACAGCTTTGTTACGAATCAAAATAATACCAAATATGAAATTGGAGGACTAGAAGAAGGGGTTTATAATTATTCTGCAACTACAACAATAGAGGGGCAGAGGCAGTCTGTGTCTGGACAGTTTCTTGTTAAAGAGTTACGATTGGAGGCTCTTAATCTTACGGCTGATTTTAATTTATTGAGGGCGTTGTCCTTCAAGTCCGGGGGTGAGTTTTACACTTCGAGCAACCTATCAGGATTAAGTAAGTCGTTGATGAATTTACCATCTACAGGTATTATACATTCAAGTGAAAAGTACCTTCCATTTATAAATCTTAAATGGGTATTTTTCTTAATACTAACTTTACTTTCTGTAGAGTGGTTTCTAAGGAAATACTATGGGAGTTATTAAAAACGATAAACAAAAAAAGCAGCTATTAGCTGCTTTTTTTGTTTATCGTTTCAAAGGTTTATTGTTCTTCTTTACCTTCTTTTTTTGATGCTCTAGGCTTTTTTATCTTAAGCTTAAGCTCTTCGCTCTTGCCATCATGGTCAGCGATAATTGTAGCTCCTTCTTCTAATTCACCTTTTAATATCTCTTCTGCTACAGGGTCTTCCAAGTACTTTTGGATGGCTCTGTTTAAAGGACGAGCACCATATTGAGGGTCATATCCTTTTTCAGATAAGAAATCTTTAGCTTTAGTAGTTAGTTCTACATCGTAACCCAAGGCTTTGATTCTTACAAATAGTTTGTCAAGAGTGATGTCAATAATTTTGTGTATGTCTTCTCTCTGTAATGAGTTAAACACTATTACATCATCTAATCTATTTAAGAATTCAGGGCTGAAAGCTTTTTTCAAAGCACTCTGAATTGTAGCCTTCATCATTTCATCTTCGCTGTTTTGGCGCGAAGTAGTAGAGAATCCGATTCCTGTTCCGAAATCTTTAAGATCTCTTACACCAATATTTGAAGTCATTATAATAATGGTGTTTCTGAAGTCTACTCTTCTTCCAAGGCCATCAGTTAGAATACCATCATCTAGCACCTGAAGTAATAAATTGAATACATCAGGGTGAGCTTTTTCGATCTCATCTAGTAACACCACGCTGTAAGGTTTTCTTCTAACCTTTTCAGTTAATTGGCCACCTTCTTCATAACCAACATATCCTGGAGGCGCTCCCACAAGTCTTGATACAGAGAACTTCTCCATATATTCACTCATGTCTATTCTTACCAAGCTATCTTCTTTGTCAAAGAGGTAAGAAGATAACATTTTAGCTAACTCCGTTTTACCAACTCCTGTTGGGCCTAAGAAAATGAAAGAACCAATTGGTTTTTTCGGATCCTTTAATCCAACTCTTGTTCTTTGAATAGCTTTGGTAAGCTTTTTAATGGCATCATCTTGCCCGATAACCTTACCACTAAGTTCTTGGTTCATGCCCAATAACTTATTGCTTTCCTTTTGAGCAATACGTTTAGTAGGGATGCCAGTCATCATAGCAATTACGTCTGCTACATTGTCTTCATCTACGGTGTAACGCTTGCTCTTGGTCTCTTCTTCCCAGCGTTGCTTCGCTTGCTCCAGCTGTTCTAGGAGTTTTTTCTCTTTATCTCTAAGTTGAGCAGCCTCTTCGTATTTTTGGCTTTTTACAACTTTGTTTTTCTCTTCTTTTATGTCCTCTATAGAGGCTTCTAGTTTTACGATTTCGTCAGGAACGTGTATATTATTTATATGTACACGTGCACCGGCTTCATCCAATACATCTATAGCCTTATCTGGAAGATACCTGTCGCTAATATATCTGTCTGATAATTTCACGCAAGCTTCTATAGCTTCAGGTGTATAATCAACATGGTGGTGGTCTTCGTACTTTTCCTTAATGTTATCAAGGATCTGAATAGTTTCTTCAGGAGTAGTAGCGTCCACCATAACCATTTGGAACCTTCTGGCTAGGGCACCATCTTTTTCTATGTACTGTCTGTACTCGTCTAAGGTAGTAGCTCCGATGCATTGAATTTCTCCTCTGGCTAATGCAGGTTTAAACATGTTAGATGCATCAAGAGATCCTGAAGCACCACCAGCGCCAACAATTGTGTGAAGCTCATCAATAAATAGAATAACTTCAGGAGACTTTTCAAGCTCATTCATTACAGCCTTCATTCTCTCTTCAAATTGCCCTCTGTATTTTGTTCCTGCTACTAAAGAGGCTAGATCTAAGGTTACTACTCTTTTTCCAAAAAGTACACGAGATACTTTCTTCTGAATAATTCTTAAAGCAAGTCCTTCCGCAATAGCAGTTTTACCTACACCGGGTTCTCCAATTAATATTGGATTATTTTTCTTTCTACGGCTAAGTATTTGAGCTACTCTTTCAATCTCTTTCTCCCTTCCAACTATTGGGTCAAGCTTGTTTTCTTCAGCAAGCTTGGTAAGATCTCTACCAAAGTTATCAAGAACAGGAGTGCGAGATTTCTCAGTGCCTTTTTTCTCTTTTCCTGCCCCAGAGCCTCCTGATCCAGATCCGCTGCCGAAGATTTTTGATGAATCTTCATCAGGATCATCGGTGTCAGATGATGCCATTGGGTTTTCAGTTTGATATTCTAATAGTTCTTTGACAACATCATAGTTGACATCAAACTTTTCGAGAATTTGAGTGGCAATGTTATCATCATCTCTCAAAATAGAGAGTAGCAGATGTTCAGTGCCAATCAATTGGCTTTTAAATATTTTCGCTTCCAGATAAGTGATTTTTAATACTTTTTCTGATTGGCGTGTTAGAGGAATATTAGCAAGATTTTTCACATCATGTGAAGCAGTTCCTTTAGAAACCTTTTCCACAGCTGATCTTAATTCTTCTAGTGATATTCCTAGTTTTTTAAGCAGACCTACAGCTACACCTTCTCCTTCTCTGATCATGCCTAGCAGAAGATGTTCTGTGCCGATATAGTCATGCCCAAGTCGTAACGCCTCTTCCCTGCTGAGGGAAATAACTTCTTTAACTCTATTTGAAAATTTTGCTTCCATATTTGAGCAATTCTAGTGACTAGTGTAAATGTATAATATCTTAAAAATAAATGCTACTTGTGTAAGTACCATCAATCTTTATTAAAAAAACGGAATAATGTACTTAAAGTTCATTATTTCGATGTAGAAGCGAGGAGCACATTTTTTGCATTGGGCCCTTCGCAAAAGAGTAAATCAATAATACTTAAATTCTCCACAAAACCCACGCCAAATACTTGAGTATATTTATGTGGTGTATAAAATTTATTTTCTGCGTAGTCTTTTTTAGGGTGTATAGTTGATCTAAGGTCTGTTACGCCCACTTCTTCTTTAATATACGAATTTGTAAACATAATAGGTTTATCTATTTGAAGAAGTTTTAAACAAACTGTTAAAAAATTATAATTTAAATCGATGAGGAATGGTTCCATTTTTTGGAATTCTCTCTCGAAATAGTCCGCAAAGTACTCGAAAAATGGTGCTTTGCCATAGGCAGAGCGGATGGCTCGCCAATGATTGTTTAGCCACTTTTGACTATAATCGATTTTAATATCCTTAATTTTTATTTTTTTTCTGCCTCCTTGTACCGGAACTACCAAGCGGTCTGTCTTATTGGCAGCTAATATATGGCACCGGTTTCTATATGATTGTTTTTCAAAGTATTCTTCTTTTTCTAATAACACTTCGTCAAATTGGTTGATGCATGCGAAGTATTCTAAAGAAGGAAGGTATTGTAAGTCAATAAGTGCTTTATTCATTTATAATTGCTCGTTAATATTTCCGAGCCCTTCTCTTATAATTATAAATTCGTTTTCTGTGCAATCCACTACTGTAGATGGTATGTTGCCTCCCATTCCGCCATCAATAACTATGTCTACTTGATGTTTCAGTTCTTCATAAATTACCTCCGGGTCGGTGGTGTATTCTAAGATATCATCATCATCTTTAATGGAGGTAGTAACTAGTGGGTTTCCGAGTTGCTGAACCAGCATGCGAGGTATATTGTTGTCAGGTATTCTTATACCTACGGTCTTTTTATTAACTCCTAGTATTTTGGGTACATTACTATTTGATTCTAATATGAATGTAAATGGGCCTGGTAAAGCTTTTTTGATCACTTTAAATGTAGGCGTGTCTATCTTTTTTACATAATTAGAAATGTCACTTAGGTCATAGCAAATAAATGACAGATTTAAGTTCTTAGGCTTAATATTTTTAATTCTACATACTCTATCTATGGCTTTTCTATGAAATAAATCACAGCCAATACCATATATAGTGTCTGTGGGGTAAATAACTACCCCACCATCCCGAAGTACAGAGGCAATACGCTCTATTTTGTCTAATTCGGGGTTCTCAGGGTATAATTTTATAAATTCTGCTGGCATAGAAGTGTCAATAGTGGTTTAAACAAATGTAAAAAAAATATATCTAAGCCCGGATATTCTGTGGGATAATGTTTATTTGGTAGATTTACCTTTCTAATAGATTGATTTTTAATTAATACGGTAATTTTTATGAGCGCATTTGCAAAGGAAATTTATGTAGCTAGAAGAGAAGCATTAAAAAAGAAGCTTGGTTCTGGTGTGGTATTATTGCTGGGGAATGAAGAAAGTAGCATGAACTTTCGCGATAATCATTATCGTTTTCGACAAGATAGTACTTTTTTATATTATTTCGGGATTTCATTGCCAGGACTTGCTGCTATTATTGATATTGATAATGATAGAGAGATTATATTTGGAGATGATTTAAGTATAGATCATATCGTGTGGACTGGCCCGCAGCCGACTATGCAGGAGTTGGCTGATTTGGTTGGTGTTAGTACTACATTGCCAGCTAATGAGGTAAAAGGTACTTTAAAGAAGTACGATATACAGACTATTCATTATCTGCCTCCTTACCGACCAGAAAATAAACATAAGCTTCATGATTGGTTAGGTTTCTCTTTTTCTGAAATAGAAGTGAAAATTTCTGTGGAATTAATAATGGCTGTAGTGGCTCAGAGATCTGTTAAGTCTGAGGAGGAGATAAAAGAGATGGATGAGGCTGCAGCGATAAGTGCTGATATGCATTTGACAGTGATGAGAAACGCTAAGCCGGGAATGAAAGAATATGATTTGGTGGCTATGGTTCATGAAACGGCCATGAGTGCTGGTGGTAATTTATCTTATCCCGCTATTATTACTGTAAACGGCCAAATTTTACATAACCATTACTATGGCAATACCCTTAAGGATGGTCAGATGGTGTTGGTAGATACTGGGGCAGAGAATAAAAGCTTTTATGCGGGTGATTTAACAAGAACTTTTCCTGTGAGCGCCACTTTTACTCCAGAGCAAAGAGATCTTTATCAGATTGTTCTTGATGCTCAATATGCTGCAGAGGAGATGCTAAAGCCGGGAGTTCAATTTAAAGATATTCACCTGGCGGCTTGCAAAACCTTGGCTGAGGGCTTAAAAGAAGTTGGTTTGATGAAAGGGGATCTTGATGATGCTGTGGCGCAGGGTGCTCATGCCATGTTCTTTCAGTGCGGGTTAGGTCACTTAATGGGCATGGATGTGCATGATATGGAAGATTTAGGAGAACAGTATGTGGGATATACTGATTCACTGAAGAAGAGTACGCAATTTGGCTTAAAATCTTTGAGACTTGGAAGACAGTTAGAGAAAGGTTTTGTGGTAACAGTAGAGCCCGGGATCTACATTATTCCTGAGTTGATTGATATGTGGGGTAAAGAGAAGAAATTTGCTGAGTTTCTAGATTATGAAAAACTAGATGCTTTTAGAGATTTTGGAGGCATAAGAATAGAAGATGATTATGTTATTACTGAAAATGGACATAAGCTATTAGGGAAAGAATTGGCCAAAGAGGTAAAAGATGTAGAGGCCTTAAGAAAAGAGGCTTTAAGCTAAATAAAGGTATAATTAGTAACAAAAAAGCTGCTCACTGAGCAGCTTTTTTGTTTAATATCCTGCTTAATTAGCAGGTATGAAATATGGTTTTAGGCTAGCTTTCGCGTTAGCTGCTGCACCGTAATAATCTGTATAAGTTTTTGTCTTCTCAATGGTGTAAAAAGAGTCAACATAGTCATCATCGTTGGTCCAGAAGCTTGCTGGCAATGCGTCAACAATGGCCGAGCCGATTGTGCCAACAGCGGTAATCCAAGCTTGTCCGCTCAATGTAGCTGCAAGTTTGCTTAGTTCGGAAACAAGGATAGAAACTAACTCCTGATAGTTGTGGTTGTCATCTTTTTCAAATAACTGAATGTTGGCTGCCTGATAGGCGTAATCATCCCAAAAAAGTAATACTTGGTTCGGGTAGTAATCTTGATCTGCCTTATCTAAATAATACATGGGT
Organism: Fulvivirga sp. AWR4_260; assembly: GCF_056158185.1. Lineage (NCBI taxonomy): Bacteria > Pseudomonadati > Bacteroidota > Cytophagia > Cytophagales > Fulvivirgaceae > Fulvivirga > Fulvivirga sp. AWR4_260. The sequence goes on along the minus strand of NZ_JBSWSU010000001.1, from coordinate 458,870 downwards.
ATTACTGCTACTTCTACATCTTTGTCAGCATTTCTGATTCCAGAAGTGACAGCGTAAATTTCAGCAGCTCCACTTATCCATGGCTCTTGATCGTCTTTCAGTCTTATTTTTTCTAAAATAGTAGTTTCTGCACCTTCTGCGGCAGTTCTTGCTGTACGGTCGGTAGAAATGGCTTTGTTTTGTAGTCCCGAAGCTTGTAGTTTTTTGTTGATAAGATTTACCTCTACTTTAAACGCTTCAAACCCGTGGTTTTCAACTACTATAACAGGTACATTAGGTTCAGCTTTGGCATCTAAGTAAACTACTTTTTTATCCAAAGTGTATGCTTTTACTTTGGTCCACTCCGCCTCATCTCCGGTAGGAGGAAATGCAATTAGAATATCAGATTTTTTTGCGTTTTCCATACCTTCCGGTAAATACATCCATAACTCAGGGATGGCTACCTCTTCAGGAGAAGAGCCTTTTAAAGCATCATCGTATTGCTTTGCTGTGGTGCTTAATCGTGTGGAAATATCATTTGTATTTTTAGAGGTCAGTTCTACTACTTCAGATAGCTTAACTCCTACTTTATTTTTAAGAAGGGCTGTAACTGCTTCAAAATTGCCCTCTGTGTTAAGGTAATCGGTAACGTCAATTGCAATTTTGTCTAATTCTGAATTAGTTTGGTTTTCAGTGGGTTGTACATTGCTTTCATCACAGCTTGTAATTAAAAAACAGGCCGCAGCCATGGATAAGGCTGAAATTAGTTTTTTCATAATATGATTAGGTTAATAAAAAATTGTTTATAATTTATGAAGTAAGCTCTATTTTGTTAACTATCATAATTATTTTCCTTATAAAACTTACATGTAAGGGTTTATTTGCGATCTATTGTTCTGGTTTTTAGGTGTTTGGTGAAATTATCTATCGATTTTGATCTTTAAATTAGTTGTCTAAATTTATGGCTGATCTTAATTATTTGTATAGAGTCTGTATTTCCATAATCAGGACAATTACCAATTTTAATATTTGGGTATCTTTGGGGTAGTATTTTTTTGATCCGATAAAGGTCTATTATTATTTAAAATATGAAACAGAGAAAAGCATTTATCGTATTCTTACTGGTCTTTACCATACTCTTATCTTCCTTTTCCTTTTATGCATATCAGATGATATTCACTCCTAATTTTCAGGTAGATAAAGATGATAGGGTTTTAATAATAAAAAGGGGTGAAAGTTTTAAAGAGTTGCAAGAGGAGCTTTATGGAAAGAAGTATTTGGACGACCTTATGTCATTTAGCTTTCTTGCTAAAATGATGGGGTATGATAAATCCATGAAATCTGGTATGTACCTCATTAAATCTAATACTAACAATTTGGAGGTGATTAGAGTGTTGAGAGCGGGGCGTCAAGAGCCTGTGAAAATAACTTTTAACAATATACGGCTAAAAAGTGAATTGGCAGAAAAGTTAACCGCTAAGCTCGAAATGGATGAGAATGAGTTTAATCAGGCATTAAATAATTTTATTAGGGACAATAAAAAAGGCTTTAATGATAATAATGTCATTAGCATGTTTATTCCTAATACCTATGAGGTGTATTATGACATCAGTGGAGGTGCTTTAATGGAGCGAATGCTTTTTGAGTATGAAAGGTTTTGGAATGAAGATAGGCAGGCCAAAGCTAAGCAGGTAGGCTTATCTCCTTTGGAGGTGTCTACATTGGCGTCAATTGTACAAGCGGAAAGTATTAAGAATGATGAAAGTAAAAGGATTGCGGGGTTATATATGAACAGGCTAAATAGAGGTATAGCTTTGCAGGCAGACCCTACATTGGTTTTTGCTGTTGGAGATTTTAGTTTAAAAAGAGTACTAAACGTTCATAAGGAAGTTCAATCGCCATATAATACTTACTTAAACGCTGGGCTTCCTCCTGGGCCAATTAATATGCCTACTATCCATTCTATAGATGCGGTGTTGAATTATGAGCGTCATGATTATATATATATGTGTGCGAAGGAGGATTTTTCGGGTTATCATAATTTTGCCGCTACTTATAATCAGCATTTGAGAAATGCGGGTAGGTATCAAAGGCAGTTGTCTATAGAGCAAAGAAAAGCAAGACTTAATCAGGCCAATTAAATATGTACACACACGATACGCAAATAAGGGTGCGCTATGCCGAGACCGACCAAATGGGTTATGTTTACTATGGTAATTATGGGGCGTTTTATGAAGTGGCTAGGGTAGAGTGTCTTCGTCATTTAGGACTTACATATAAAGCTTTAGAAGATATGGGTATTATGATGCCCGTATTGGAATCGCATTCAAAATACTTGGCTCCGGCTAAGTATGATGAGTTGCTTACAATTAAGACCAGTATTAAGCAAAAGCCGGGTGTAAAAATTAAGTTTGAATATGAGATTTTTAGCGAGGATATGCAGAAGATACATGTAGGCGAGACAATTTTGGTTTTTGTGGATAAGGAAACACGTAGGCCTTTGAGAAATCCTCAGCCTATTATTGATGTTTTGGGGCCATTTTTTGAGTGATGAAAAAAAGAATAACAAAATATATTGTTAAGCTGCCATTGTATAATGCACTTATTGCATTGTTGAAACGCGTAAAGTTCAAGAGCTACGATGGGCTTAGTTTGTATGAGGTTATTCTTGTTTTTTTAGAGAAATTAAGTAAGGATGAGGTGATAGAACGAGCTAATGGAGTGGCGTTTAATTTCACTTTGGCTGTTTTTCCAGGGATAATCTTTCTTTTTACCCTTACTCCATATATACATGAGGTGATACCGGGGGTAAGTAAGGTTAGTATCATGGAATTTATAGGAGATGTGCTTCCTCACAATATGTATGAAACGGTTTATAATACTGTGGATGATATAGTGGGTAATACTCGGGGAGGCTTATTGACCTTTGGTGTGCTTTTTTCCTTGTATTTGGCCACTAATGGTATGATGTCTTTAATGAAGGCATTTAATAGTTGTTATAAGACTATAGAAAAACGGGGTTTTTTGAAAATGAGATTAGTCGCTACAGCATTAACTTTAATGCTAGCGATAGTGCTTATGCTTGCTAGTATTCTTTTGGTAATTGGTAATGTGCTAATTGATGTAGTAAATAGTTTTTCATGGTTAGATATAGAAGAATTTATGATATATATATTCTTCCTTCTGCGTTTTATTGTACTATTTATTGTTTTTTTTATAGCTATTTCGTTTATTTACTACTTTGGTCCATCTGTCCACTATAACTGGAGATTTTTTAGTATAGGATCGTTTATAGCTACTTTTCTTTGTATGGCAGTAACATATGGTTTTTCATTCTATGTGTCAAATTTTGCCAATTACAATAAGCTCTATGGGTCTTTAGGGGTTTTGATCGCATTAATGATTTGGCAAGAGATTTTATCTATAGTATTGCTAGTTGGTTATGAAATTAATGCGAGCATTCATCACGCTCACAGGATAGCAGGTATCGATGCGGCCCATCTTAGGGTAAATAAATAATAGTAACATCATGTCTATCAAAGTCCCGAATTTAAAGGAGACAATTAGTCTTGCTTTAAAGGTAATTGCCAGATTTCCGTTAATAGTATTGTGTGCGGTAGTGGGTACTTCTCTTTCTATTTACTGTCTTGAGCATGAAGCTATGCCTGCAGAGACAGAGATGGCGTTTTATCAGTTGCTAAAGGTTGTGTATGCTGGTGTGCCATTATTTTTGGCTCTCAAATTATTGACTGAAGCGTTATCAAAAAAAGTATATGGTATTATAATCCATTTCTGTGGGGTGGCATTTTTACTCATATATTATTATCTACAGCCCGAGAAGCCCTTTTTTTTAAGTGAGGTAAAATATACTTTGCTCATTGCGTTTCTACATTTATTGGTGTCATTCGCTCCTTTTCTTGTTAAAAATGAGCCGAAAGGGTTTTGGAATTTCAATATTAATGTGTTGACACATTTTCTGACATCAATTGTTTTTTCGGGAATCTTTTATGTAGGACTAGCTTTGGCAATGGCTGCTATACATAAATTATTTAACGTTTATATTCATTCATCTACCTATGTAGAGCTTGCGGTAGTAATATACGGTATCTTTTCTGTAGTCTATTTTCTTGGAGGGGTGCCAGAGCGTTCTCAGTTGGTTGAGGATGAAGTATATTCCCAAGGGCTTTCTATTTTAGTTCAGTATATATTAGGTCCTTTGGTGGTAATATACAGTATTATCTTATACTTATATACAGCTAAGATTATTGTTAAATGGGAGTGGCCTAATGGATGGATTGCATATTTATTTATTAGTTATGCTGTGCTGGGTTTACTTACCTATTTGATGGCTTACCCAATATCTAGACAAGCCTCTAAATCATGGGTTAAGTACTTTTTAAAGACTTTTTTTATTTCGCTTTTACCATTAGTGGTTGTATTGTTTTTGGCGGTTTATAGAAGGGTGAGCGAATATGGACTAACAGAAAATAGATACTTTTTGTATGCCATAGATCTTTGGCTTGTGGGTATTGCTATTTATTTTTTAATCAGTAAATCCCGAAATATTATTGTAATACCTATTTCTCTTGCAGTGCTTATTGCTGTTACTTCGGTAGGTCCCTTAGGAGCTTTTGCTGTTTCAGACAATGCTCAGTTTGAACGATTGGAAATTTATTTAACTAAGCAACGTGAGAGTGAAAATTTGTCATTTCAAGAAAGGAAGAATGTGTCTTCTATAATGATGTATTTCCACAAAAGAAAGAAATTAGATTATGTGCAGCCATTATTCAATGCTGATGTTAAGTCTTTGGAGCAAACGGTAGATGTAGGGGTGATTTCGAAGTTATTGAGTGAATATAACTTGAAAGAGCTTACTAAGTGGGCTACTGAGGATATGGAGCAAAGTGAGCGAGTAACGGCTAATCTGAGTGCTAATGTTGTCAATTATGTAGATGTCTCGGGCTATGAGCTTTTTGTTAATGCAGATACTTATAATGATTCTGTTACCCATGAAGAAGATGGTGATTATATAGTGAATATCGATGGTAAGCGTTATGTGTTGCCGGCATACGAATTTTATGAAAAGATGGGGGAGAAGTACAAAGGGCAGACTAAATACCGCTTAGATGCGGAGGAGTTATCATATGAGGGTGAAACTGAAGATATCTCTTATAAAATTTATTTTGAGGCTTTATACTTGAAATCTACTGACAATCATTGGTTTAAGATTGGTTCTGATGAGTTGAAAATTTTTATTCATAAAAAAAGATAAAAAAAGCGGAGCCAATGTTTGCGGTTAAATAATTTTATACTACATTTGCAATCCTGTTACGGTAATACGAAGCCGAAACAAGAAAGAGGAGTGGCAGAGTGGTCGAATGCACTGGTCTTGAAAACCAGCGTACTGCAAGGTACCGGGGGTTCGAATCCCTCCTCCTCTGCAAAGGAAGCATCGCAAAAGCGATGCTTTTTTCATTTATAGACATCCCAAATTCCCTCCCGGCCGATAATGGTCAAGTGCTCATTCATAAGTGTTTATGCTTTATTTTTAAGATTAACCAAGTAATAGTTTTAAAAAATATTACATTTTCATTAAAATCAGTATTAAATTACCATAATAAAAGGTATGTGAATACACTCTATACAATAGAGGTTGGCTTATGAATAAACAGTTTACATCAATAACTAAGGACTTTAACGAGCTTGTTGGTCATTATGATGAATTTTTAGCACTCATAGAACAGCACGACTTACAGGAATTGCCTTCGGTTTATAACTTATATGATATAGAACCCTTTTTTGGACAAATGGTCAATGAGGAAATTCCTGATGATGGTTTTCTTGCTGCTTATGATGAATTTGATCCTGATGAAGATGACTTATATCTATATTGGATTAGCTTGGAGACAAAGCGAATATACCAAAAGAGGTTGTTATTAAGTGATAATGTATATTATGATACTTTTTATTATTACGATAAAGAGCATTATAGGAGTGCTACCATTTATGTTAGCAATGTGGGAAGAAAGGCAGTGAAGCTGATGGACCTCTACCTGAAAGATGGCCTGCCCAGTCAATTGCTGATTTGTGAGGACGGTAAGGATGTGCAATTGCGAGAGTATGAAATAGAAGATGGTCAGCTTAATGGATATCAGGCTACTTTTTTTAGTGTTGCCAGTGGTACCATTCGTCCATTTAATATTGGTGTAAAGTTTAATTATAACGAGGAAGGTGATTTAGAGAGTATTTTAGAGTCTGGAATTAGAGGAACGCACCTTTTGTATAAGTCTTTTGATGATGATTTGGAATGGAAGGATGTCTGTGATGCCATAGAAGACTGTTTAGTCAATGAGTTGAAGCGTCAGGTTATTAGCCAGGTTGAGATTAAGGAAGATGTATATTGCATCTTGTTAGAATATAGTATGGATGTGCCCTTTCCTCCAACTGTAGCAATTGGTATGGATAGTGAGCGTTCTGGAGATGACGAGCCAGATGGCTGGTTTGAAATGTCTGAAATGTACTATTATTCTGAGTCAGGTACTTTAGATATTATTTTAGACAGTATGGAAATGCAGGAGCTATACTTGTATTTCAATCGACTTTATAATGCTAGTGATAGCTTTATGCAGGACGAATTAGAAATTGATATTCATAGCATGTATAGCAATGTTACTAAGCGGCTGATGCATGTCGATTTTAGAAATAGTTTTACTAGAACAGCTGATTTCGTAGTTATAGCTATAGATGCTGAAAAGGGTTTTAATGATGAGGCATACGAAGAGGCTGTGAATTATAAGCTCAAGAATAAACTATAGTCATTTTATTTAATGTTTAAACATTAAATAAAATGTAACGTATATATTTGTGTTGAACAAAACATTGATGTGATGGATGCAATACAAATGATGGATAAGCTTTCTGGTGAGCTGAAGCCAAGCGATAAGATGCCTGTGTTATTTATGGGGCATGGTAGCCCAATGAATGCTATTGAGGAGAATCAATTTGTGAGTGGTTTCAGGGAGGTAAGTCATACTATACCTAGGCCGCAGGCTATCTTGTGTATATCCGCACATTGGTTGACTCATGGGACACACGTTACTGCGATGCTGCAGCCGCGCACCATCCATGACTTTGGAGGTTTTCCGCAGAAATTATTTCAACAACAGTATCCCGCGCCCGGTAGTGCTGAATTAGCCACGCTAGCTAAAGATGTTTTGCTGCCAGTAGAAGTGGGCTTAGACCATGAATGGGGGCTTGATCATGGTACTTGGAGTGTTTTAAAACACATGTATCCCGAGGCTAATATTCCTGTAGTGCAGTTAAGTATTGATTATAGTAAGCCCGCAGCATATCATTATGAGTTGGGAAAGAGGTTAAGAAGCCTAAGAGAAAGGGGAGTTTTAATTATTGGGAGTGGTAATATTATTCACAACCTGCGCATGGTTGATTTTAGAAACATTGATAAGGTGGGCTACGGGTATGATTGGGCGCATGAGGCCAGAAGCCTGACTAACCAGTGGCTGATTGATGGTGATCATTCTTCTATAATCAACTTTGAAAAGGCTGGGGGTGTAGCATTAAAATATGCGGTGCCTACACCAGATCATTATTACCCCTTGCTATATATTCTGGGACTGCAAGCTGGAAAAGAAGATTTGATATTGTTTAATGACGAGCTTATAGCTGGCTCATTGAGTATGACCTCTGTGAAAATAGGAATTTAAAAAGGGTAGTTACTACCCTTATATAATCTTAGTTTTCGCTATATTTTGCTTTGTAAACTTCATAAACTAAATCGTTTATTACGCGCGGTAATAAATCTAATTTGAGCGCTATCTTTTTGCATAATTCCACTTCTTTCGTGTCAATGTCATTGTCAATCATCATTATTGCAACAAGATCTCTCGCCTGTTGAATCTTATCGTCATATTTTTTTGGGGCTGAGAATTTAACCGATCCAGGGTTGTTTTTTATGTTTTCAATTTCTTCATCGGTTATATCTAGTTGGTGTGCTATTGATAGGAGTAAATTCCACTCTTCCGAGGCTAGTTCACCATCCGCCAATGCCACGGAAATTAAATTTTGAATGTGACTTTTTCTCGTGCTATCACCAATGCCAACTATATTCAATAGATTCATATGTGTATGTTTGAATGTTATAGACTAAGCTTTAATACCTTACATATATATAAGGTAAGTAGATAATCTTACTAATACAATAGAAAGTATTTATTAAACATCGAATTCAATCTTCTTGTTTATAGCTAAAATCTATATTGTTATTAATATTATCAATTTGATCTATAATATTCTTCTCCTTAGCTTCGTGTCATAATCAATAAGAAATTAATAAACGCAAAGAGACATGATATCAATAGGTGAAAAATTTCCAGAATTTAAAAAGCAAGCAACAGTATCAATTGAAAAGGGAAAAGAATTTGCCACCCTTTCTTCTGATAATTTGAAAAATGATGAGGATAAATGGACGGTGATGTTTTGGTGGCCCAAGGATTTTACGTTTGTATGCCCTACAGAGATTGCTGAGTTCAATAAAAATTACTCTGAATTTACGGATAGGGATACTGAGCTTATAGGGGCTTCTACAGATTCTGAATTTGTGCACTTGGCATGGCGAAAGGATCATGACGATTTAAGAGAATTGAAATTTCCAATGCTGGCCGATACTTCTAAATCACTTGCTGAGGAATTGGGAATATTGGAGGCTACTGAAAAAGTGGCTTACCGTGCAACATTTATTATAGACCCTGATGGTATTATAAGATGGGTTTCTGCTTATGATTTAAATGTAGGACGAAATGTAGAGGAGGTTTTACGTGTATTGGACGCGTTGCAAACAGATGAGCTTTGTCCTTGTAATTGGGAAAAAGGTGAGGAAACGTTAGTAGGATAATAAATTAGTAAAGGTATGAGTACAGTACTTCAAGAGATCTCGGAAGATTTAAATATAAGTTTAAATGATAATGCTGCCTTTGCAGCATTAGAAGAAGGGCAAAGCCGGTGGACTAGGGACTTAAAAGTGAATTTGAAAAATGCCCTGAAAGCCGGTGTTCTAACTGATAAAGAAATAGCATTAATAGGTGTAGCCATTGCTGCTAATGAAAGGAGTGAGGCCTTTGAGCAGTTTTTTATAGAAAGAGCATATGCTGCTGAAGCTTCGGCAGAAGAAATAGCTGAGGCAGTGGCGTGCGCTTCGTTGCTGGCAAGTAACAATATTTTGTATAGGTTTAGACATTTTACGAAAAAGGATAAGTATAATGCTTTGCCTGCCGGTATTAAAATGAACATTATGATGAAGCCTGTTACGGGTAAATCGTTTTTTGAATTGATGAGCTTGGCTGTGTCTGCAGTTAATGGATGTGAAATGTGTGTAAATGCACATGAAGCTTCACTGATGGAGCTAGGAGAGACAGAGGAAAGGGTGTTTGCATCAGTAAAAATAGCCTCTGTTATTGTGAGTGCTACAAAAGTATTACGTTAATCAGGTTTTGACAACGTAAGTCAAGCCAGGCAGAAGGGTGCCTGGCTTTTTTTATTGCATAAATTCGAAGGCGCTTCTATAAGCTCCAATTTCATTGATATAATCTAAGAATTTTTCGTAGAAATCATTTTGAGCAATGGTTCCGCTGTCGCCAATTACTACTAACTTTTTCTTAGCTCTGGTTAGGGCCACATTCATACGTCTCGCATTGGCCAAAAAACCAATCTCTCCCGTTTCGTTAGATCTAACTAGGCTAATATAAATTACATCTCTTTCCTGCCCTTGAAATGAATCTACAGTATCTATGTTGATCTTTTTTAGTAATTTTTCATCCAAGGCTTTTTGTTCTACTATCAGATCGTAAAGGCAGCTTACCTGCGCTTTATAAGGAGCTATAATTCCTATATCCGTTAGTTCATCTAGCTTGTTTACAGCTTCTACTTGATCGATATACTGTTTAAAGTGCCTTAGTAATAATTCCGCTTCTTCTTTGTTGAAAGAGCTTCTTGTTTCACTGTCTCTTTCTTCAAAATATCCGCAACCAGCCGTATCTATAAATTCGACTACTTGGTCACCTGGGAATACATTCCAGTGTGCAACTTCTTTATTTGCTTTTAAGCTGTTTTTGTAAAATACTTGGCTAGAGAAGTTCATGATCTCTTCATTCATCCTATACTGCTCTGCCAGCATTACGTCAGCTTTGTTGTTATTGATTGCTTTTTCAAAAAGAGTTACTTCCAAGCCATTTTTTGCTGCTTCATAAGATTTTATTGTTGGCGGAAGTTGGCAGTGGTCACCTGCAAATATTACGCGCTGAGCCTTTGTTATAGGAATCCAAGTTGCAGGCTCCAGCGCTTGCGCTGCCTCATCAATGAATACCGTTTTGAAATTGAGATTCCTTAGGTTGTTGTTACTTGCACCAACCAATGTGCAGGCTATTACCTGACTTTTGCTTATAATGTCATTAGTAATATAGAAGTTCAACTGGTCAGCCTCATCTTTTAGGTCGCGAGCCTCCGAAAGTAGTCTTTTTCTTTGCTCTCTTTCTGCATAACCAAAATTGCGCTTATATTTTTGACCTAATGACCTGAACTCTTCAGCTCGTTTTCGAAGCGCTTTCATGTCTTTATAGTCAGCATGGTGCGCAATGCGCGCATCTAAAGTTTTACTCAGTGTTTCTTCAGTTACTCTAGCCGGGTGTCCTATTCTAAGGACATTAATGTCTTGCTCTGCTAATTTTTCGGCAAGTAAATCCACTGCTGCATTACTAGGTGCGCAAACCAGTATTTGCTTCTCAGTTTTTAGCGTTTGAATGATAGACTGAATTAATGTAGTGGTTTTTCCTGTGCCAGGAGGGCCATGTATTATTGCTACATCATTAGCATTTTCTACCAGATTGAGCGCCAAATTTTGACTTTCGTTAAGTCCAGGAGACTTAATGGGAGTGTTATTTTTGAAAAAAGCTGGTTTGTTTCCTAATAGTATTTCTTTAAGTTCTATTAGTCGCTTGTCGTCAGTCTTGCGTAGGTATTGAATGGTTTTCTCCATCTCCCTGTAAGAACTTTCGTCAAATAAAAGCTGCACGCCTAGTTTACCATCTTTTAGCCAGTCTGGTATATCATCGCTATTCAGCGTAATCATCATGTCTTGTTTATTGACATAATTAATTACTCCATTTATAGTTTCTGAATCTTCACTATTGCCGCTAGCATTGGAAAATAAGCTTACTAACTTGCCTGACTGAAACATGTGAGACTCTCTATGCTCATCTGAGCGAGAGACTTTTGCGAGTAAGCGATCGCCCGAGTCATATTTGGCGCGTTCTAGGTGCACGGGGTACCAGCATACACCTTGTTTTCTTCTTTCATTGAAAGAGGTGCCAGTCATTTTGCGCTTGTATTGAGCTAGGTCCTCTTCCTTTTCTTGCTTTAATAAATTGAGCAACTTTTTAAGTTGCTCATCTATTTTTATTCCTTCCATAAAATTAATTCGTATGCGAAGGTAAGCTTTTGTTTATCTATAATTCAATAAGATTGAGTTATCCTAATGAATTAATCTTCAAATCCCTCATTGTTAAAGTCAGGGAATTGTTTTTTGATATTTCTGTCTGTAGGCTTTACGGGATTTTCCCAGCTTGCATCTAACTCTAACAAAATCATTTTTTTGTTATTGAGCTGAGCTTTTAGTTTATCTACATCATTGTAGAAGTTATTATCTCTTCTGTGAGATTTTAGTGCATATTTTCGTGCAAAATTATCTCCCTCCGCCTGTAAATTATTTCTGATATCGATATTCAATTTTAAGCGCTCTAAGATATCATCTTTGGATCGGCCTAAAACTTCAGTGGCTTCTAGTGTACCTAGAGTTAATACGGCTGTTCCGCCCACACCAGACACATAGTCTTTTTGATTGTCTTCAAGGAAAACAGGGCTCACACCGGTAATTGCACCTAATGAGGCATTAACTATGGATCTATTCTTTTTGCCTGTTTTTGCCTTTTTAAGCATACGGTTCAAAGATTTCTGGTTCTGATCTAGTTGGTCTATCACGTCCATGGTTAATATCAACATATTGCGATACTTATTGTAAAGGCGCTGATCTTTTTGTTCAATATTTTCAGTGTCCATTATTTGAACAGTCAGCTTTTTCTCGGCACGCTTATTAGACTCATCCAGCACATATATTACTAGTTCTACATCAGTAGATTTTTGCTCTTCACCTACAAACTCATAGCCGGGAGTCCAAGTAAATTCCCACTGGGTAGCCGTATTTCTTTTTAGGGCTGTTTTGGGTATTCTTAAGTCGTTAGATACAAAAGCTACATCTTTAATATTGTCATCACCATTAGGGTCAGATACATAAAAATTAAGATTCAAAACCTCATCTTCTTTTAATGAAATAAGGGTATCGTTAGGCACTACAAGTATTTCTGGAGGTAAGTCTAGCTGTGTTGGGGCTATAATTAATGTGCCCATGGTTTCAGATTTTTCTGGCTGATCCTGCACAATAAAATGCACCTCTAGTGGCTCTTTTCTAATCATTCTAAACTGGTTGCGAGAAGGTTTCCAACTAAAAATGCCCAATTCTGATAAATTGGCTCCTTCGGGCATTTCAGCCAAAATGGGTTTAAAAACAATCGGGTCATCATCAGGATCCCTGATTTGATCAAGCTGTTTTAAATTAAATTCATTTTGAGAATATTGTTTTACATAAAAGTTGGGCAACTCTCCAATGCTAGGAGGCCTGTTTTTATGTAGCACCGTAAAGGGAACTTCTTTTCTTATTTTATTTCCAGTCTCACTGATGGCCTCAAATATAACACTGAAGTCTGCTTTCTCTTGAACTCGATCTACCAACTCATAAGAAGGTGTCCAGTTGAAGTTGCCAGCAGAATCAAATTCAATTTCTAACCCCCTATCTCCATACAATGAAAACACATATTTATGTTTTTTATCTGTGGTTTCAACTTTAAATGCCAGAGAGTCTCCTTCTTCAATTACATTCCAAGCAAAATCATTAGGGAAGATGAATTCTTGAGCTTGAGCCTTAACTGTAAAAAATAGCAATATAGACAGATATGCGAGTGCGGCTTTGTACTTCACTTTATTTCTAATCATGTTTCACTTACAAATTTATGAATGTATTGTTTTGAAATAAATGAATACAATGTTTTTATTATAATGGTAAGTGTTAATAGATTCCACGTTCAGTTATATCTTGTCTAATCCTATTCTTTTCTTTATCTTTTTTTGGTAGTTTCTTCCTATTGGTAGCTGTTTGTCTTCGATTTCGATATTATTACCTTCTAAAGATTTTATTTTATCAATGGCTACAGTGTATGACCTGTGTATACGTAAAAATTTTTCAGACGGTAATAACTTGGTTATGCTCCTTAAGTTATGGTGGGTGATTAAGTTTTCAAATTGAGTTACTACACGCACATAGTCTTTCAGGCTTTCGATATACAAAATGTCTGATAGAAATATTTTAATAATGCGCTTATCTACCTTAATAAAAATGTACTCGTTTTCAGGTTTGCTTACAGCATCTTTTTGAGTTTCATTTTCTTTTTTATAATGGTTGGTAACTTTGTCAATGGCTTTGATAAAACGGGGTAGAGAGATTGGTTTTACCAGATAATCAAACACGTCAAGTTCATAACTTTCTACAGCGTACTCTCTATAAGCTGTGGTAATAATTACTAGTGGCTTGTGATCCAGGCTTTTTAAAAAGTCCATTCCATTTAACTCCGGCATGTTAATATCCAGAAACATAAGATGAATGGTGTGTTCTTTTAATAGCTGAAATGCCTCCATGGCATTTCCGCATGTGTCAACTATTTCAAAATTATCAAAATTGCTCAAATGGTTTTTGATGACGTTTCTGCCAAGCGGCTCATCATCTACTATCAGGCATTTTATTTTCATCAAGAACTATTTTTAAAAATATTTGATAGTGACCATCATCATTAATGATGTCAAGGGTAAAATCATCTTCATAAAGTAACTCTAGCCTTCGTATAGTATTTTGTATTCCTATACCAGAGTTTTCTTTATTTCTATTTAACATATTGCGGTTGGTGGCACTTACTGCGTTACTTACTTTAAATAACATGCTACTTCCGTCAATTTCAATATCAATTTTTATCGGCTCGTTGCCGTTTTGATAGTTGGCCCCATGTTTAAATGCATTTTCAATGAAAGGCATTAATATAAGAGGAGGGATATTTTTGTCAGCTATATTCCCAGATATGTTAAATGTAGCAATTTGTTTTGTATCATACCTCAATCTTTCTAAATCAATATAGTTTTGAATGTGATTTATTTCTTCAGGTAGTGGTACTTTTTTATTTTTTCCCTTATATATTACATAACTCATTAAGTCAGAAAGTTTTAAAACAGTCTCTGGCGCTTTGTCCGATTTGTCTAGTGTTAATGAGTATAGGTTATTTAATGTATTGAAGAAAAAGTGTGGTTGAACTTGGGATCTTAGAAATGAGAGCTCCGTTTCATGATTTCTTCTTTCTAGTTCTCTAGCTTTTCTTTGTGCATTTACCCAATCTATGATGAGCTTAATGGCTGTGGTAAGTCCTATTACGTATAATTCTCCAATGGCCACGGCTATTATATAGTTAAAGCCAAAAAGCGATTGACCTTTTACTACGGATTCTCGCCATACTTCGGTGGTCACTAAGTTATATGTTAATACAATTCTTATGAGTGACATTACTAATATAGAGAGGCCCAGAAAGCTGAGGTATTTTACAAATTTGTTGGGTATGTACCTCGGCAGTAAGTAATAAAGGTTAAAGTATACTAATATAAGGTGAATGGGAAATTCAACCAGGTTGGACCTTAATGAGTATGCATAATCTTCAAAGTAACTTCCCCATCTAAAGGTGTTGAATACAAAGTATATCGTCCAGAAAACGATATGATATAAAATGGGTCTTTTCAGATAGTTGGGCATTCTTTTTCTTAAAGTGCCACTAATATAATGATCATTTGAAATGATTGAAAGTACTTCCATTCCTAAGGTTTAATAGGTGCTGATAAGATAAACCTAATAAAAAAATGGCGACTTGGTTTTTAGCTAATGGGTCAATAAAATGCTGAAATTTTGGTGCAATCGTTTTGGGCTATCCAAACAGCTATGTTTTTTAACCATTTAGCGAATAAGAGGTGAGAAGTTTCTTTTTTACTTAATTCATTGACAAATTGAGAGTCCGAATCAACCTTTTTATCAATGAAAAATCTTTTACTAACAGGCTTACTATTAGCGCTTTTAGTGCCTGGCGCGTTAGCCCAAATTCAGGTCAAAGGTAAGGTGACCGATCCCGCAGAAAATGCACCACTACCAGGTGTAAACATTATTGTTAAAGGTACCAGCACAGGAACAACCACTGATTTTGAAGGTGGTTACACGTTAGAAGTTCCTGATGAAAATGCTGTGTTATTATTCTCTTTTATAGGATATGTAACGCAAGAAATCCCAGTTTCTGGCAGGTCTGTAATTGACGTGCAATTGTCTCAAGACGTGCAGCAACTGGGTGAAGTAGTTGTTACTGCTCTTGGTATTGAAAAAGATGAAGAAAGTCTTACTTATGCTACTCAAGAAATTGGTGGCGAAGAATTAACTACCGTTAAGCAACAAAACTTAGTAAATAACCTGGCAGGTAAAACCGCTGGTATTACTATTACTAAGTCTGCTGGTGGTGTAGGTGCTTCATCTAGAGTTTTGCTTAGAGGTAATAAATCAATCAGTGGAGAAAATCAGCCATTGTATGTAATTGATGGTGTACCAATGAACAACGCTAACCTAGGAAGTACATCTGATCTTTATGGAACTGTTGATAATGGAGATGCCATTGCCAACCTTAACCCTGAAGATATAGAAAGTATTAATGTACTAAAAGGAGCTTCTGCAGCAGCACTATATGGAAGTCAAGCCGCTAATGGTGTTATTTTAATAACCACCAAAAAAGGTAAGAGTGGTGTGAGTACAGTTTCTTTCTCATCATCTTTAACTTTTGAAAATGCATTAAAAACACCAGAGCTTCAAAGTCAGTATGGCCAAACAACGCCAGGAGCTTCTTTAGATACTTGGGGCGAGAAAAATAATACAGCCAGTACAGAACATGTAGATGAGTTCTTTAATACAGGATCTACATTTATCAATAGTGTGTCCGTTAACAGTGGCACAGAAAACGCTCAATACTACGTTTCTTATGCTCGTACTGATGCAAAAGGTATAGTTCCAGAAAACGAAATGGAGAAAAATAACTTCATGGTACGTTTGACTGGAAAAATATTTGATAATGTTAAAGTTGATGCCAGTGCAAATTTTGTTAACCAAAAAATTGACAACACACCTTTGGCTGGCTTTTATCATAACCCAGTGCTATCCACTTATATTTTTCCTGAGTCTTCTGATAGGTTTAATTACTACAAAAATAACTTATATACCTATGATGATAGAAGAGCCCTTTATGTGGAAAATTACCCATACAAAGATTTAAATAACTATCCTTTCCCAGGAGAGAATCCATATTGGGTTGTGCGTAATCAAACCAATACAAGCTGGAGAAATAGAGGAATTTATAAGTTAGGGTTAACAGTGCCTGTGGGAGAACACATAAAAATCATGGGTAGAATGAATTTAGATAGAGTAGAAGATAAATTTAAGCATAAATTATCAGCAGGCTCATCCATTATAAATGTAGATTCTTCAGGAGATTACCAATATAGAACTCAAGTAGCCACACAGTTATATTCAGATCTATTGGCTACTTACAGTAACAAGTTATCTGATGCAGTATCTTTAGATGCTACAGTAGGTTTTATAAATACTTATAAGCAGACTGAGATGTTAAATATTCAGTCTACGGGTATACAGGGAGGTTTATTTATCCCTAACTTATTTGCAATTCAAAACTTCACAACTAATGTGAGGAAAGAAGAAAATGAGCAAGAAACATTATTGCAAGCAGGCTTTGCTACTGCAACCATAGGTATCAATAATATGATATACGCAGACGTTACACTCCGTAACGAATGGTCTTCTACGTTGCCTGTTTCAGATAACTCTTTCTTTTATCCGTCAGGAGGTTTATCATTTATTTTAACAGAGGTGATTGGAGAGTCTCAGTTTTTAAACTATGCTAAATTAAGAACCTCATACAGTGAAGTGGGTAACTCATTACCTTACGGAATTGCTTTTGCACAGCCAAGAACAATAGATTATAACGGAACACTTAAGTTTCCTGAGGCAGGGCCACTGGGTAATTTAAAACCAGAGAGAGTAAAGTCTTTTGAGTTAGGGGCTAAGTTTAATATGCTGGACAGTAAGTTAAATTTAGATGTGACTTTCTATAACAACACTGTTGAAGATCAATTTTTTACTATACCTGCTGCCACGGGTGACGCATACGAAAATTATTACCTCAATGGAGGTACCATCAGAAATAGAGGTATTGAAGCCATGTTAGGATATAACCTATTATCCGGAGGTGGACTTAAATATACATCTTCATTTAATTTCTCTACCAACAGAAACAAGATAGTAGAAATTACTGATCTATTAGGAGATGGAACATTTGTGATTACACAGGCTGCCGATACTAGAATTATCCAAATTACAGCAACGCAAGGTGGGCGTTATGGAGATTTCTATGGTAGAGATTTTCAACGTGATGAAAATGGTGACATTATAGTACAAGATGGTAACGTGTTAGCATCTGACTTAAAGTACATGGGAAATCCTAATCCTAAGTGGCAATTAGGCTGGCAAAATGCCTTTAGTTATAAAAATTGGGATTTCAAATTCTTGATCGATGGTAAGTTTGGGGGTAAAGTAGTAGGTCAAACAGAAGCATACTTAGATGTTTTAGGTAGAAGTAAAGCTACTGCCGATGCTAGAAATGCTGGTGGTGTAGTAGTTTCTGGAGAGACTATTCCTGCTGAAGCATATTACACTCGAGTAGGAGGAACAGACGCCATTGCTACTCCATACGTATATGACGCAACTAATGTTAGATTGAGAGAAGTATCATTAAGTTACAATTTTCCTTCAGCTATGCTCGGAAATGCGATTAAGAGCTTAAGGTTGTCTGCTGTAGGAAGAAACCTATTCTTTATTAAGAATGATGCGCCATTCGATCCAGAAGTTTCTGCCGGATCTGGTAACGGCTTTCAGGGGCTCAATACATTCTTAGTGCCTTCTACAAGGTCATATGGAGTAAGTCTTAATGCCACATTTTAATTAAATAGAATAAAGATGAAAAATAGCAATATATATTTAATAGCGGCCTTATTGACAATTTGTGGGTTATTTGGCTGCGATAACCTCATGGAGGATTTGCAGAAAAATGATGTTTCAGCATATGAGGAGTTGTTGGAAGCTGATGCTAATGGCTTGAATGCCTTTGTTTCAATAATGCAGACCAACATTAAAAATTTTAATACTTCATGGCAATATCAAGTACAGCAAAACTTAAATGCTGATCATTACTCAGGCTATATGATGAGTGCCAACCCTTTTGGTGGAGGCGGAATTAACTCACAATACAACATGAATGATGGCTGGAATAGCTATGTGTTTTCTGTGGCAAATGTGAATCTTGCCCAATTTCAGGGCTTTAAGACTAAGGCGCTTCCTCGTTTTCCTGATTACCATGCATATGGCAAAATCTTAAAGATCTTTTCAGCTTTGCCAATGGTAGATGCTTTTGGAACCTTCCCTTATAAAGATTTTGGAAACGGGACAGATGTTAAGTGGGATGACTTGGACGTTGTTTATGAAACTATGGTATCGGAATTAAATTCTACCATAGATACATTGACACTATATGTTGGCGATGGAGAAAGGAGTGGTTCTGGTAATAGGATTGCTAGTGATCTTTCATCTTACTCTGGTGATTATGTGAAATTTATACAATTAGCCAACTCTTTAAAGCTAAGGCTAGCAATAAGAATGGCCGATGTAGCACCTCAAAAAGCAAAACAAATAGCGGAAGAGGCTGTAGCTAATGAGTTTGGAACAATTGATAATGGAGCAGGAACTTATAGCATTAATGTAGGTAATTATAATAACCCTTTATGGCAAATAGCCGCTTGGGGAGATATTCAAATGGGATCTGATATGGAGTCCTTTATGAAAGGGTATAATGATCCTAGATTACAAGAATATTTTACAGCTGCTACAGATTCTGCAGTATTAGGTCAATATAAAGGTATTCGTCAAGGTGCTGAAGTGAAAACCGGTGAATATACGGGGTATTCAAAACCTCAATTTAGTGTAAAAGCTCCGATAGTTTTGTTTACCTTAGCAGAACTATATTTCTTGAAGGCAGAAGGCGCTTTGAGAAACTGGAATATGAATGGTGCCGTAGAAGATTTTTATAAAGCAGGTGTTTCTGCTTCATTTGATCAATACGGATTGGCAGATGTAAGTACCTACTTGGCAAGTGATGCTACCCCAATGGACTTTACAGATACTAAGCATCCAGAGTGGAGTTATGACAATACCACTGCTGTAACACCTAATTTTGCAGATGCCATTTCATATGACGATAAACTTGAAAAAATTATAACGCAAAAATGGATTGCTATCTATCCTGATGGAGCGGAAGCTTGGGCTGATTTTAGAAGAACGGGATACCCTAAACTAAAATCTATACCTAAAGACTATAATGACGCTATTCCTGACGGAGAGTTCATCAAAAGGTTGAAAATTCCATCAGCCATGATAGGATTGGCCGAAAGTAGATACACTGAAGCTATTCAACAATATTTTGGCGGACAGGACAATGCTGGACAAAAAGTCTGGTGGGACGTCAACTAGTCTAGTAAATAGCAAAACAATCAACAGACATTAAAGACAATTCCTTGTCGTCATAGAGTCTTGCTGGATAATGTTTATAGGTTCAGTTAACTTATTCAGCAGACTCTTGTCTTAATTTTTTCAAGATTTAATCGAAACTGTTAAATGCAAGTAGCTGTAGGTATTGACGTGGGCGGCACTAACACCAAACTAGGGTTAGTGACTCGTGACGGGCAATTATTGCATAAGAATAAATTTTCTACAAAAGCTTTTCCTGAACCTGAAGGGTTCGTTAACCAACTAATTTTAAATATTAAAGCGCTTTTTACTGATTATGGTAAAGAGTTAGACTTGGCTGGGATAGGGCTAGGTGCTCCAAAGGCTAATTATTATACTGGCTTGGTTGAGGGGGCCGCTAATTTGGCCTGGCATATACCTGTAAACTTACAAAAGGGGTTACAAGAGCATTTTCATGTCCCTGTAAGGGTAACTAATGATGCTAACCTTGCAGCCATTGGCGAAAAAGAATATGGAGCTGCTTCATCCATGGATAATTTCCTTTCTGTCACTATTGGCACAGGACTGGGGTGTGGTGTTTTTATAGGGGGAAAATTACAACACGGACAAAATGATCTGGCTGGAGAACTAGGGCATACTTCCGTTAAAAAGAAGGGGCGTGTTTGTGGTTGTGGAAAAAAGGGCTGTTTAGAGACCTATGTTTCTGCCAAAGGAGTGGTAAGAACCACCTATAACATATTAGCCAAATACGACATGCCTTCGCAGTTAAGACACGTAGCCTATGCTGATCTTACTCCTGCTTTAATTGACCGGCTGGCCAATGAAGGGGATGAGATATCTAAAAAAGTACTTACCTATACTGGTGAAGTATTGGGCTATAAACTATCTGATATGGTGGCCATGTATAACCCCGAGGCTATATTTCTGGCTGGTGGAGTGGCGAACAGCAAACACCTTTTTGAGCCAACCCTAAAGGCTATTTACGATAATATCTATAAAACATATGATTACCCTATAAAGCTGTTGCCTTCAGCGCTGAAAGACGATGAGCTTGCAGTACTAGGTGGAGGAGCTCTTATATGGGGCCATATTGAGGAAACAGAATTCTCTTCTCTTAATTAAAACTATGAATTAACAGTCAGTAGACTTTAAAAAAACTTATATAAAAAAATGAACACATTGAACTCGTATCGAAGCATAGAGCACCAGCCTGTAGGTGCTACCGAAAAGACAAAGTTTGAAAAAATACACTCTGAGATTTTTGAGACTTCATCAGAGGCATCTCTTGCAGTAGCTCAAGAAATAGCAGAACTCATCAGGTCTAAGGCTGATAAGGGAGAGCCCTGTGTGCTTGGATTAGCTACAGGGTCTTCTCCAACTTCTGTTTATAATGAGTTGGTAAGAATGCACAAAGAAGATGGGCTTAGCTTTCAGAATGTTGTTACGTTTAACCTTGATGAGTATTTTCCTATGGAGCCAGATTCTCTTCAAAGTTATGTGCGCTTTATGAATGAGTATCTTTTTGATCATGTCGATATTAAGAAAGAAAACATTCATATTCCTGATGGAACACTCCCTTTTGAACTGGTAGAGTCTTTCTGTAAAGAATACGAAAATAAGATAAAAGCCCTTGGAGGTATAGATCTTCAAATTTTAGGTATTGGCCGTACAGGGCACATCGGTTTCAACGAGCCCGGCTCTCACATCAACTCTAAAACAAGGATGATTAGCCTTGACCACATTACAAGGGTTGATGCTGCTAGTGATTTCTTCGGTCAAGAAAATGTGCCAAGAAGAGCCATAACCATGGGTGTTGGTACCATTATGAAGTCTAAAAGAGTAATATTGATGGCTTGGGGTGAAGGAAAAGCCAAAATTATTCAAAGAACTGTAGAGGGGGAAACTTCAGATTCAGTACCTGCAACATACCTTCAAAAGCATGATAATGCTACTGTGGTTTTAGACAGTGGTTCAGCAGATGAGTTAGTTAGAATTAAAACACCTTGGTTGGTACAGTCTTGTAAGTGGGATGATTATTTAGCCAAAAAAGCAGTGATCTGGTTAAGTGCTAAGCTTGATAAGCCAGTATTAAAATTAACTGACAGAGATTATAATGATCATGGAATGAGTGATCTTGTAACAGAGCATGGTCCTGCTTATAATATTAATATTCAGATATTTAACGAGCTTCAGCATACTATTACAGGTTGGCCTGGGGGTAAGCCTAATGCTGATGATACGCATCGTCCTGAAAGAGCGACCCCTGAGAAAAAACGAGTAATCATATTTAGCCCACACCCAGATGATGATGTAATTTCAATGGGAGGTACGTTTATCCGCTTGGTAGACCAAGGGCATGAAGTACATGTGGCTTATCAAACGTCAGGTAATATTGCTGTATTTGATGAAGATGTTATTCGTTTTGCGGATTTCATTAGGGATTTTAACCAAGTGCATGAGTTAGATGCATCTAAGAGTGGCGAAGAGCTTTACGAAGAGATAGTATCTCAGATAAAAAATAAAAAGCCAGGTGATGTGGATTCTCCTTTGGTGCAGTCTATAAAAGGATTAATCAGAAGAGGAGAGGCTAAAGCAGGTTGTAGAAATGTGGGTATTAGCGATGACAATGCACATTTCTTAGATATGCCTTTTTATGAGACAGGCGCGGTGAAGAAAAAGCCACTAGGAGAAGAAGATATTCAGATTATAATTGATTTGTTAGAGGAGATTAAACCTCATCAAATTTATGCAGCTGGAGACCTTTCAGATCCACACGGCACACACAGGGTTTGTTTAAATGCTATTTTCGAGGCAGTAGCAAGAACAAAAAATAAAGATTGGATGAAAGACTGCTGGGTGTGGCTATACAGAGGAGCTTGGCAAGAGTGGGCTATAAATGATATTGAAATGGCAGTGCCTATTAGTCCTGAAGAATTGTTAAGAAAGAGAAAGGCAATTTTTAAGCACCAATCACAGAAAGATACTGCATTATTCCCAGGATCTGACCCTAGAGAATTCTGGAGAAGGGCGGAAGACAGAAACCGTGATACAGCAGTGAGATACGATAAACTTGGCTTGCCAGAGTATGAGGCAATCGAAGGTTTTAAAAGATATCATTTTTAATTTTTGAGACATTATAGATGAATATTAAAAATCTTTTATTGGGAAGCATTTTGTGCGTGGCCAGTTGTGGCGCTTTAGTGGCTCAGCCTGCGGTAGACACGCAATTTGACATTATGCCATATCCCAAAAAAATTGAAGCTAAACAAAGGAAGTACAGTTTATCCAAAGATTTCAATATTGTAATTAAAGGTAAGGCTGATTCACGTTTGTATAGTGGAGCATCAAGATTTTTGAGGAGGCTGGACAAACGGTCCGGCCTCTTTTTTAACCAGCATATGGTTACAGAAAATGATGCGGAAGCTAATGCCGCTTTAGTTATCAGCTCGCAGAGACCAGGCGTGGTTAAGTTGAATGAAGATGAGTCTTACAGCTTAAAGGTTACAGCTAATGGTATAGCTCTAGATGCCGTAAATGACATAGGGGCATTACGTGGACTCGAAACTTTATTACAACTGTTGGAGTCTGATGCTGATGGTTATTATTTCCCTGCTGTTGAGGTTGAAGATTCGCCAAGGTTCCCTTGGAGAGGGGTTATGATTGATGTTGCGCGTCATTTTCAGCCTGTCAATGTTATCAAAAGAAATATAGATGGCATGGCTATGGTTAAAATGAATGTACTTCACCTTCACCTTTGCGATGACCAAGGTTTTAGAGTTGAAAGTAAAATCTATCCTCAGTTAATGGAAAAGGCATCTGATGGAATATATTTCACCCAAGATGAGATAAAAGAAATTATAGCCTACGCAGCGGAAAGAGGAATAAGAGTAGTGCCAGAACTGGATGTGCCAGGTCATGGAACTAGTATTTTAATGGCATTCCCTGAGCTAGCAAGTACCGAGCCTCCCAAAACGCTAGAGCGATATTCAGGAATTTTTGATCCAACTTTAAACCCAACACTGGACAAAACTTATGAAGTGCTCGGTAATATCTTTACCGAAGTGGCTGGCTTATTTCCTGATAAATATTTCCATATAGGAGGAGATGAAAATGAAGGACATCAATGGGATGGCAGTCCTGAAATCCAGAAATTCATGAAAGAGCATGATTTAAAAAGTAATCATGAACTACAGGCTTATTTCAATAACAGACTGATGAAAAGTTTGGATGAAGCAGGTAAAATAACCATGGGATGGGATGAAATTATGCAACCAGCTTTGCCTAAAAATGCATTGATCCAATCTTGGAGAGGGCAAGAAGGCCTAGTAAAGGCTGCGCAGTTGGGCTACGATGTTATTTTGTCTAATGGATATTATATAGACCTAATGCATAAAGCAGAAAAGCACTATTTAAATGATCCTTTGCCAAAAGGAGTAAAGCTTACTGCTGAAGAGAAATCTCGTGTGTTAGGAGGTGAAGCCACTATGTGGAGTGAATTGGTAACTCCATTGAGCATAGATAGTAGAATTTGGCCGCGTGCAGCCGCAGTGGCAGAACGTTTATGGTCTAAGGCAGATGTGAAGGACATAAAAGACATGTATCATCGTTTAGATGTAATGAGTCTTGAACTTGAGCGTGAAGGACTTACTCTAATATCTAGCAGAAATGAAATATTAAGGAATATTGCCAACTCAAGAGAGATAGAACCTTTACAAGTGCTGGCAGCCGTAGCTGAGCCTATGAAAGGGTACACAAGAAACCCTGGCGGTACTATGTATGCTACTTATTCTCCTTTTGCATTGTTTGCAGATGCATGTTCCGCTGATGCTACTGATGCACGTGATTTTAATTGGCTAGTAGAGGATTATTTAAATAGCGCTGATTCGAAAAAGAAATCGGAGGTGATGACATGGCTGGAAAAATGGAAAGCTAATCATGGTAAATTTGAAAAACTTTTATTGCAATCGCCTGTGCTGAAAGATATTGAGCCGATGTCATCTAACCTATCAGCCTTATCTGCTTTAGCTATTTATGCTTTAGAGGGTAAAGCAGCTAGTTTGTCTTCTGAAAAACAATTGGAGTGGTTTGCTAAGGCTACTGAATTGATTGAGCAAAGCCGAGAACAAAGCGGAAGAACTCAATTGCAAGTAGTGGATGCTATGGAAGCGCTGATTAAAAACGGTGCTGCAATAATTCCTGCCAATGAAGAAGCAAGTATAAAAGTGGATGGAAAGTTAAATGACTGGAAATCTGCTTTATGGAATTATGCCGTTACCCGTACGCATCCTTATTGGGAGTCAGAAAATGATACTGTGAAGTATGCCTTCTCATGGGATTCAAATAATTTGTATGTAGCATTTGATGTTGCCGATGCTCAAGTAAATGCTAAAGCATCGAAGAAAGACCATGAAACAATAAAATCAGATGATGGTATTTACTTCGCAGTGGCAAAAAACGCTTTTTCTGGTACTACATGGAAAGACGCTGATTTTGCCTATTTGGTTAACGCAAATAATACAGCTATCTCTTATCATGGTAAAGCTAAAACAAAAGCTGTAACTACGGGCTCGTTAAATAATGATAATAATGTGGACTCTGGTTTTGTGGTGGAGTTAGCAGTGAGTTGGAAAGAGCTTGGAGTGAGCCCTAAGGAAGGTCTTTCATTATCAATTGACTTTGGTGTTAATGATAAAAGCGCATATTCTGGAAATGCCAGGGTATATGATTTTATGGGAGTTAATGCTTTTCATAAGTCATCAGATTTTGGCAAATTGGTGCTTTTTAAAAGCTTAAACAATAATCAGGCATCCGTTGAGTAAGCAAGATAGATTACTTTCATTAGATATTTTTCGTGGTATTACCATGGTGGCCATGGTTATTGTTAATGACCCTGGCTCATGGAGTGCCATTTATGCGCCTTTAGAACATGCCCACTGGAACGGATGTACACCTACTGATTTAGTCTTTCCATTTTTCTTATTTATGGTAGGCACGGCTTTAAGTCTTTCTTTAAATAAGGCAAGGTTTGAAAAGGAGCACCACGGAAAAAGGATGCTTCATATCCTCAAAAGAAGTGCAATCCTCTTTTTTATAGGACTGGTATTAAATGCCATGCCTTCTTTTCAGTTAGATGTATTGCGTATTCCTGGTGTGCTACAAAGAATAGCCATAGTGTTTCTTGTATGTGCAGTGTTGTTTTTAAAAACTACTTATAAAACACAGGTTCTATTAAGCACTATTATATTGCTAGGCTATTGGATAGTGATGAAGTTAGTGCCATTTCCAACAGGGGCTACGGGTACATTGGAGCCGGGAGTTAATCTTGCTGCTTTCGTAGATGCTAAGTTACTGAGTGGACACATGTGGGCTTCTACAAAAACATGGGATCCGGAGGGCGTACTAAGTACTTTTCCATCTTTGGTGACTGGTATTTTGGGGATGTTTGCCGGGCAATGGATTAAATCAGAATCATCACCAGAACGTAAGGTTAACGTGCTGTTTGTGGCGGGTAATTTACTTATAGTAGCAGGTTTATTCTGGGGATTAGCTTTTCCAATTAATAAAAGCTTATGGACGAGTTCATATGTTTTATATACAGCAGGTATAGCTTATAATATGTTGGCGTTGCTTTATTGGGTAATTGATATTAATAAAATACAGCCTTCCATTTTGAAGTTTTTTCATGCTTTTGGTATAAATGCCATTTTTGCATATATCTTATCTAATGTTTTGGCCATAACTTTTGGGGCTACAATACAAGCAGCGGTGTTTGATGGTTTAACCAGCATTACAGGAGATCCTTACCTCAGCTCCTTCATTTACGCACTACTTTTTACAGCAGTCATGTACATACCTCTATTAATTATGTACAAGAAAAAAATTATCATCAAGGTTTAAATAATTATTTTAATGATACTAGAAGCAATAGATTGGTTTTCGGTTATCGCATTTTTTGTGGTATCCCTTGTAATAGGAATATGGGTTTCCCGACAGGCGGGCGCCAGTGTTTCTGAATACTTTCTTTCCGGGCGCGATATGCCCTGGTGGCTATTAGGTGTTTCTATGGTAGCTACCACTTTTTCAGCCGATACTCCCAACTTAGTAACTGACATTGTAAGGCAAAACGGTGTTTCAGGAAACTGGGAATGGTGGGCTTTTTTATTAACCGGTATGTTAACGGTTTTTGTATACTCTAAGCTTTGGAGAAGATCTGAAGTATTAACAGACTTAGAATTTTATGAGTTAAGATATAGTGGAAAAACAGCTGCCTTTTTAAGAGGGTTCAGGGCTATATACCTTGGTGTGTTTTTTAATATTATGATTATGGCCACTGTTTGTTTGGCAGCCATAAAAATAGGAGGTGTACTTTTGAATTTATCTCCTGTCCAAACCTTACTAATTGCTTCTGTTGTAACGGTTATTTATAGTTCCTTAGGAGGGCTAAAAGGAGTTTTGATTACTGATTTTGTGCAATTTATAATTGCTATGATAGGTTCAGTATATGCTTCTTATGTAATTGTTAACTTGCCAGAAGTAGGCGGATTATCTAATTTGTTAGCACACAAAGAAGTGATGCCGAAGTTGGATTTACTTCCAGATTTCTCTAAAACCGAAACACTAGTGCCATTATTTATCATTCCGTTAGCTGTGCAGTGGTGGAGTGTTTGGTATCCAGGATCTGAGCCAGGTGGTGGTGGTTACATCGCTCAAAGAATGCTGTCAGCTAAAAATGAAAAAAATGCAATTGGTGCTACATTGTTTTTTAACGTTGCGCATTATGCATTGAGACCTTGGCCTTGGATTTTAATCGCACTGGCTTCTATTGTAGTATTTCCTACATTAGAATCTATTCAAGTGGCTTTCCCTAATGTGGCTTCTAATATTATTAAAGATGACCTTGCGTATCCTGCAATGCTCACCTATTTGCCACATGGTTTATTAGGTGTAGTAATAGCTTCTTTAATTGCAGCATTTATGTCTACCATTTCTACTCACTTAAACTGGGGGTCTTCATATATTGTAAATGACTTTTATAAAAGGTTTATCAACCCTGAAAGTTCTGATAAGGCATTGGTAAACGTAGGGCGACTGTCTACTGTGTTGTTAATGGTGTTCTCAGCTATATTAGCCTTGTACCTTGAAAATGCCATTCAAGCATTTAGAATATTAATGACGATAGGTGCCGGAACGGGACTCATCTTTATTCTTAGATGGTTCTGGTGGAGAATTAATGCGTGGACCGAAATCTCCGGGATGATAATTTCATTTTTCGTAGCTATATATTTCGAGTTTATACATGAAGCGTTGGGCTTCACCCCACTTGCCGGACATGAAAGGTTATTAATTGGTGTTGCGCTAACAACAGTGGTTTGGCTGCTAGTTACATTCTTCACTAGAGAAACTGATGAAGATGTGCTAATTAAATTTTATGAGAAGGTACAGCCTGCAGGGCCAGGGTGGAACAAGATATTGGAAAGTGCCAAATCAAAGGGCGTGAAGATTGAGAAGGCCAATCATACACTTACACTAGAGATATTAAGTGTATTTATAGGCACGATAGCCGTCTTTTCAGCACTATTTGCGACCGGTTATTTCATTTATGGTAGAGTAGGACTTGGCTCCGGAATAGCAGTTATATCGGTAGCAGGTTTTGCTTGGTTGATATTGATGTGGAAAAAGCTTTCTAACTAAAAAAATATTGTGCCTCCTCTACATTTTGAGTAAAAAAATACTCAATGTGTAAGAGGGGGCATTTTTATAATTCCTTTATTATCAGCGATAATAAGCATTTTTTACCCCAATGGCATAGTTGTTTCAGTAGATAGCTCAAATCACAAACTGAAAATAAACTATGAAAACAAATAAAATCAAATTTGCTATTGTTGCTTTTTCTTTAATGCTACTAGGTTTTAACTATGCTCAAGCTCAAGAAGCTCGTGGTGGTATAAAAGGTAGTTTAAACTTAAGTAATCTGTATATCGATGATGTAGACGATGAAAACGTAAGAGCTGGTTATAGTGCAGGTATTTATACTCAGATTATGATCGGTGAAAGCTTTGCAATACAGCCAGAGCTACTATATTCTGCTAAAGGAGCCAAAGTGGATTATGGCGAAAATAATTCATTCTTTCATGGAGAGGGAGATTTTAACCTTAACTATATTGAGGTGCCAGTGTTAGCAACTTTTAAATTAGGAGATGCTGCAGATATTAACATAGGACCATATTTTAGTTATTTGGTAGGTTCTCATTTTCATAATGATGGTGAGTTTGTAGGCATCGATACTGATTATTCAGAAGATATTGATAGAGATAACTTTAAGAAATTTGATTACGGTATATCTGGAGGTATAGGATTTAACTTCTCAGCCTTAACTATAGGAGTAAGATATAACTATGGTTTAGCAGAAATAGCTGACAGTGATGAAGCAAAACAATTATTAGGTGACTCTAAAAACTCTGTAGCGCAAGTATATGCTGCTATTAACTTGAGATAAGCTTAATTGCTTCTAAGATATTATAAAGTTGAAAGGCCGGAATCCGGCCTTTTTTTATTCCATGTACTGCAATTACATGGAAACAGATTTCTTAACTATAGGCTCTGCCAAAGCAGGTTGTTCTTTATCAAATTCTATTTTTTTGGCAGCCTTGCCCATGGTACATTTACCTTCAAACTTGGCTCCTGCCTCCACTATAAGTTTATTGGCAGTTACATCTCCTAAAATAGAACAATTAGGTTTTAATACCAGAACATCAGATACTTCTACAGCTCCTTTAATTTCACCTTCAATTTCAGCTACCTGAGCTAATATATTTCCTTCAATATAAGCCGACTGTCCTACTACTACTTTGGACTTAGACTTAATGTCACCTATAATACGGCCTTCAATTCTTAGGTTACCATAGGTGTCAATATTACCAGTAAAGGTGCTCCCTTTACCTATTATATTGTTGGAGTTGGTATACTCATGAGACTGTTTCTCGTCTTTATTTGCGTTATTTTTATTAAACATAGCACCCTACTTTACTTTATTTTAAAAATACTTAATTCAGTTCCTAACAGCTATGGTTTATCTATTAACTGTTGCTATTTATAGATCAAATTCAACAAAACTAGATTAGTCGAATTAAATCAGGTATTAATCTGTGGATAAAATACCTACGGTAATCAGTGGTTCTATCAATTCCAAAATGCTTTGCTTCAGAAAGATAGGCTTGTTACATCTGGTGTAACAGAAATAGGTTGAAAATTAAGTTTAGGGTTCCCTGATTAAAGCAGTTGGTTTAATTGAAGTTAAAAATAGTTGAATTATAATTTTTCAACTCCTTCTTTTAAGTTAAAGTTTCCCGACCAAAGTTCCCAATATAATCTACGGGATGGATAAAAATATTATTCATTTCTGTTACGAAACTTTGATTATAATATTTTTAAGATAAGCACAGTCGGGTAAAAAACTTGTTTTGCTCTGATTAACAGGAGTATAATTTTATGCGAATCTAGCAAAGAAAGCTAAACTTTTTTTACGAGCGGTTGTAGAATGGGGTGGCTCAATAGGGGCAGGTTGTTATGCCTCATGAGGCGGAGCATTGCTTTTATTCTAACTCTCAAAATGCAGAAGTAAATCAGTATTGCTTATAATGTTCGAGTT
The DNA here is from genome assembly GCF_056158185.1 of Fulvivirga sp. AWR4_260. Lineage (NCBI taxonomy): Bacteria > Pseudomonadati > Bacteroidota > Cytophagia > Cytophagales > Fulvivirgaceae > Fulvivirga > Fulvivirga sp. AWR4_260. Next base: position 428,406 of record NZ_JBSWSU010000001.1, on the reverse strand, counting down.
TATATGACTTTCTATGGATGTCAGTTTGGTTATTTCCCAAAATAAGACACTTTTTCTTTTTTTGATCTAATCTTGATCAGTCACTTTATCTAATTTACTTAAATCGGAGGTTGGCATAATCTTTCATACTATAAGGTGTCCACTATTTTTAATATGAAAAATAGTTTATGAAATCTTTTGTAAGTCTTGAGGCGGGTGAATTTATTGTTGCTTTCAATAAACTGCCTAATGCTGTGCTGTTGGATGTAAGAACAGTACAGGAATTTTCTAAATTTCATTTTCAAGAAGCAGTTAATATACCGTGTACGGAGCGTCACGTTTTGTTAAATCTTAATAAAGAAACCCCTTATTTTGTGCATTGCCTCATGGGAGGTCGCAGTGCTATGGTGGCATTAATGCTTGTGGAAGAGGGCTTTAAATATGTATTTAATTTAAACGACTCGTATAACACTCTGAAACGATGGTCTAAAGGAGAGTGTCTTAAAAGAAGAAAAAAATCCCATAATGGGATGTAATTTTTGTTAAAACTTATGAAATTAGTGGTTTTGCCGTGTAAATATAAACTTGGCACACCTATTGTACTAATTGTCATAGGTTTAGGTTGATTAAAAGCTGTATAAAACTTTAGTTTTTAGTTGGTTTTAGTACGTACAGCACAATTGAAGTCGCTCCTTGGTTAAGAGCGACTTTCTTTTTTTATACATCTCATGTTTTCTGCTCCCTTCATCAATTTCCAATTGCAGGACTTATTCACGATCAAATGATTTAATGCCTGCTATCAATTTTAAAAGTTTATCGTTGATCTCAGTAATATCTTAATGATTTCAGTTGAGTATTTTTCCAAGTTATAGATTCACTTTCTCTCTGATGTATAAGATGAAATTAAAAACCTTGTTTTTTCCCTATAATCCATGTTTTCGTTATTGGCACTAGCGTTGTAATAAGTAAAGCGGTTAGGTTGAAAGATAGCTGTAATTCATTTTAGTTGGTTTTATGAGATACAGCTTAAGCCGTCCTTTGGTTAGGGACGGCTTTCTTTTTATGCAAAAGAAGTAAGCCAATGAATGTAATTGCTCCATTTACTAACAAAATTTCAAATCCGAATTTATAACCGTTAAACAGGTCTACTGAATTGGCATTGAGCCAATAAGAGATTAGTGGAGACAGAAGGCATACTACAGGTACCCCCCAATCTTTAATGTTCCATTTGGTGAAAATGCCAAAAGAGAAGAGCCCCAATAATGGGCCGTAAGTGTAACCAGCGGCTTTAAATACCGAGCCAATAACAGCCGAGTTGTTAATTTGCTTGAAGATAATAATTACTACAAATAGTAAAAGAGAAAAGCCCAAGTGGACAAGCAATCTAATGTTTCGTTGTTTGTGTTTTATTTTTAATGTTTCTTCTTGAGTTTTGAAGTTGAGGAAGTCAACACAAAAAGATGTTGTGAGCGCGGTCAAAGCCGAATCTGCACTACTGTAAGCTGCGGCTACTATACCTAAAAAGAATACTACTCCAGCAAAAATATTGAAGTGATTCATGGCTAGCATAGGGAATAAATCGTCAGTTTTCTCTGGAGTAGCTATGCCGTTTGCGTTAGCATATAAATAGAGCAGGGCACCCATGCTAAGAAATAGTATGTTAACGAATACCAGAGAGAGAGAGAACCACAACATGTTTTTTTGAGCTTCGCCTGCATTCTTACAGGTGAGGTTTTTTTGCATCATGTCTTGATCTAGACCTGTCATTACTATGGCTATGAAAGCTCCGGAAATAAATTGCTTGAAAAAGTTTTTGTCGGTTTTCCAGTCCCAGAAAAACATTTTTGAATAGTCGCTTTTCTGAATGGTGGCTGGCAGCTCTGCCAAAGATAAGTTGAGGTCTTGGCATATTAAATAAATTACTGCTATTACTGCCGAGATCATGAACAAGGTCTGAAGAGTGTCTGTCCAAACTATAGTTTTAATGCCACTTCTAAATGTATATAGCCATATAAGAGCGATGGTGACGAGCACCGTTACAGAAAAATCTATTTCCCAGGCATCAAAAACGGCTAATTGTAAAACTCCTGCTACCAAAAACAACCTAAAGGCTGCGCCTACTACTCTCGAAATAATAAAGTAGAAAGCTCCGGTTTTGTAAGACCAAAAACCGAATCGCTGTTCTAGAAATTCATAGATGGAAATAAGGTTGAGACGATAGTAAAGTGGTAGCAAAACTGTGCCTATAACTAAGTACCCTACAAGGTAACCAAATACCACTTGCATATAGGAAAACTGAGTGCTAGCCACCCATCCTGGTATAGATACAAAGGTTACTCCTGATAGAGAAGCGCCTATCATACCAAAGGCGACCAAGTACCACGGAGATTGTCTGTTACCCGTGAAAAAAGTTTGGGAATCAGATTTTCTTCCTGTTAAAAATGAAATAAGGATGAGTAATAAAAAATAAGCTGATATAACAGCTATTACTAGTTGTGGGGTCATATTTTGAAGGATTAAAGCCGCTAAAGTTGTGATTTTTTTTTACTTTTGACAACAAAACTAAAGCTCAATATGGATTTAGGATATTTAGAAGAAGAATTAGTTGAGGTTTTAGAAGATGTTGCAGAGCAGCGTGATCTCATGGTGTTTAATGATGATGTAAACACATTTGATCATGTAATTGAAACTTTAGTTAGGGTTTGTAAGCACTCTACACAGCAAGCTGAACAATGTGCTTATATTATTCACTACACCGGTAAGTGTTCAGTTAAGAGAGGCTCTTTTAAAAACCTTAAGCCCATGCGTGATGCCATTTGCGAAGTAGGTATCGATGCCAGGGTGATGTAAGCGTTTAAGCCAAAGTATTGGCATTTTATAAGGCCTTTTTCAAGGTTGAGGGGGTAATTCTATCCCGTTCCCACCAAATATTGTACTGTATTAATATATTACGTTAGTTCTCTGTTAGTTTTAGAATATGGAATATCCATCTAAATTGATTGAAAGTGCGGTCGAGGAGATTTCAAAACTTCCGGGCATCGGTAAAAAAACGGCATTAAGACTTGCCTTACATTTGTTAAAAGAGTCAGAAAGTAGAACGTTGGCTTTGGCCGAGGCTTTAACTCAGCTGCGAACTGATATTAAGTATTGTAAACATTGTTTTAATATATCTGATACAGATGTGTGTAACATCTGTGTTAGCCATAGACGCGATAAATCTATTATTTGTATAGTAGAAGATACTCGTGACGTTATGGCTATAGAAAATACCTCTCAATATACCGGGTTATATCATATTCTCGGAGGTGTAATTTCTCCAATCGAAGGCATTGGGCCTTCAGAGTTGAATATAGAAAGCTTAGTGAAACGAGTGGAAGAATCTAATGGTGAAGTTACGGAAGTAATTTTGGCGCTAAGCCCCACCATGGAAGGAGATACCACGGCTTTTTATCTTACCAAAAAGCTAAAGCCTTTCAATGTAAAAGTGAGCACTATTGCCAGAGGCATACCAATTGGAGGTGAGCTGGAATATGCTGATGAGGTGACGTTGGGGAGGAGTATTTTGAGTAGAACGGCATATCAATCAGAATAAGTGTTGGTCATGAATTGATTCAAATGTAATAGAATGCGGTTAACTGACCGTGATTTTGAATTTTTCAGTAATAATGGCTAATTATTTAAAAGTATTTCAAATTTGTGGTAAGTCATTAGTATAATCCATACTTTTGGCTCGTTTTTCTAAATACACAAAAAAATGAGCGAATTATTGACCTTTCAATTATCGGATCGAATTGCTAACATGGAAGAATCCGCTACCTTGGCTATGGCAGCGAAAGCCAGAGAGTTTAAGGCCAAAGGTATTAATGTAATCAGTCTTAGTCTGGGAGAGCCCGATTTTAAGACCCCTAAACACATTCAAGAAGGAGCCAAAAACGCAATTGACGAAGGTAAATATTTCGCATACCCTCCAGTTAATGGCTATCAGGATCTAAGAGAAGCAATCTCTGAAAAATTCAAAAAAGAAAATGACTTGGCTTATCCACCAGAAAATATTGTGGTGTCTAATGGAGCTAAGCAATCTATAGCTAATGTAATGTTTACCTTGCTTAACCCAGGTGATGAGGTAGTGGTTTTTGCGCCTTATTGGGTGAGTTATTCAGCATTAATTCAATTAGCAGAAGGTACACCTGTATTCATTACAGGAGGTATTGAAGATGATTTTAAAGCTACAGCGCAGCAATTGAGAGAGGCTATTACTCCAAAAACTAAAGCTGTTATCTTCTCTTCTCCATGCAACCCTACGGGTTCCGTATTTACTAGAAAAGAATTAGAAGCTATTTCTGAAGTTATCCTAGAGCATGATAATATCGTGGTGATCTCTGATGAAATATATGAGCATATTAATTACACAGAAGAGAAGGTAAGTATTGGCGCTATACCTGGCATGATAGACCGTACAGTAACGGTTAATGGCTTTGCTAAAGGCTTTGCTATGACTGGCTGGAGAGTAGGCTATATTGGCGCGCCTCAGTGGTTAGCTAAAGGGTGTTCTAAAGTACAAGGACAAATTACTTCTGCAAACTGTTCTATCGCACAGCGTGCTGCATACACTGCACTTACTACTGACTTAGGCCCTACTTTTGAAATGAAAGAGGCTTATGAAAAAAGAAGAGAGTTGGTGTACAACCTTCTTAATGAAATTCCTGGAGTTAAAACTAACTTACCTAAAGGAGCATTTTATTTCTTCCCCGATGTGAGTGCGTATTTTGGTAAATCAACAGAGGGAGTAGAAATTAAAGATGCGGCAGACCTTTGTATGTATATTTTGGAGAAGGCTCATGTATCATTAGTAACAGGTGATGCCTTTGGAGCACCTAAATGCATTAGGTTGTCATATGCTGCATCAGAAGAAGATTTAAAAGAAGCACTTAAAAGAATAAAAGAAGCATTAAGCTTATTGGCATAAGTAATGGAGCAACGCACTATAGAGGAAGTTTTTGACGCTTTTAAAGATCTTAAAGTTTTAATCATTGGTGATGTAATGGTAGACGCCTATATATGGGGCGTTGTAGATCGCATATCGCCAGAGGCGCCAGTGCCTGTAGTGCGGGCAACCAAAAGGGATTTCCGCCTTGGCGGAGCAGCAAACGTAGCTCTTAATGTTCAGTCATTAGGGGCTACTCCCATTCTTTGTGCTACCATAGGTAATGATGATAGCGGTAGGCGTTTTACTGAAAGGCTAGATGAGATCGGTATTACTTCTGAAGGTATGCTAGTTACTGAAGGTAGGCCTACAACCGTGAAAACCAGAATTATGACTTCTCATCAGCATGTGGTGAGAGTGGATGAGGAGGTTGATACGCTTTTAACTAAAGCCCATGAAGAAAGCTTATGGGAGAAGATTGAAGCCATTTTGCCCAAAGTGGATGTGGTTATCTTCGAAGATTATGATAAAGGAGTAATTAGTGAGGCGATTATCAGTAAAACGGTGAAGCTGGCTGATGAGTATCATATACCTACCGTAGTTGATCCCAAAAAGCGTAATTTTTTAAATTATAAAGGGGTAACCTTTTTTAAGCCTAATTTAAAAGAGCTTAAGGAAGGGCTTAAGCTTGATTTTGATAAGTCAGATCAGGAGGCAATAGAAAATGCAGTGGAGGCGTTGCAGGCGGAGCTGAATAATCATGGTAGCCTTATCACTTTATCAGAAAGAGGTGTTTATATAAAATACGGAGAAGAGCAGCATTTAATACCTGCGCATATGCGTGAAATTTCTGATGTGTCTGGTGCAGGCGATACAGTAATAAGTATTGCAGCATTATGTGTAGCTTTAAAATTACCTCCATATTTTATTGCTGCCTTATCAAATTTAGGTGGAGGCTTAGTGTGTGAATATATTGGTGTGGTGCCTATCAACCATGATAAGCTTCTTTCTGAAGCTAAAAAGCACAACCTTTTATAGCATATAAAAAAAATATCCCAGAAACACCTTGGCTTCCGGGATATCTTTGTGTCTATAGTTGGCTTTAATTGATACTAAGTAATAATATTAAAGCCATATTGTAAATGCTGCTGCGTTAGGTCGCTTTATTCAATGCCCAAGCGCAGTTATCATCGATAAGTTTCTTAGAGTTTTTAAAATCAAGGGATATAATCGAATTGCTCTTCTAAGCTTCCTTGCTTTTCTAAGTCAGCCATTATTTCTTTATCAAGCGGAGTTTCTTTGATTACATTGTAGCTGTCCCAAAATGCTTTGTTGTATTTTTCATCTTGGTACTGTAAACCATAGCGCTTCATTTTTTTAGTATTGGCTATTCTTTCTTTTGGATCAGAATGAATCTCATTAATAAGTAACTCTTGAAATAATTCGGTTTCGAATTTTAATTCATTGGTTTTTTCATCGTACCAGTTGATTTTAGAGACTAGCTTCATGTAGTTGAGGTACATCTTGCCTTCAAATTCTTTAAAATCAATTATTTTCTTGTCGCTAATATATTTACTTACTGCATTTCTTTTTTTCTTCACTATCCAATTTTCGGGGTACTTCCTGTCATACTCAATACGTATAATGGCGTAGGACTTGGTGTCAATGTACATCTTATAGTTAGTGTTGATTTCATTGGCCACTACAAATACTCTATGCCCGTTATAATAAGTAATTCTAACGCGTTTAAAATTTTCTATAAATGACTGGTCAGCCGGGAAGGACCGGTACCTTACGTCATTATGTAGCAATAGATCTTCTAGTAAATTATCGTTGTCAAAATAATTGGTGAATTTGTTATTGTAACCCAAGCTTTTGCGTACTTCTACAAGCGCCACTCGCTCCCTTAGTCTACTTTTATTTCTGGGTTCTTTGTAATCTTCATCGTAGATTTTAACAGCTGCTTCTAGCAAAGAATAATAAGTGCCTCCAATTTTTTTGAGGTCTCTATAGAATCCATCTAGTATAAAAGGTGAAGTGGGGTAGTTGTCATCTATTCGAGAAATAGCAATTTTTACAATTTCATCGCCTGTGAGAGAGTCTTTAATGACTACTTCATTGAGTAACTGTACCGCTTTTTTTAGTTTAAAAATAGAGGTGTCTTTTCTCAATAAAGATTGAATGGAGGCTTCCTTGTTTTCATAGCCCAGCATTCTTATAGTTAAGATCTCGTTTCTTAAATCTACGGGCACATGGAAATCGAACTCTCCCATGGTGTTGGAAATAGTGCCTAAAGATTTTCCTTTGATGCCTATAGAAGCAAAAACTAATGGCTCATTAGTTTCCTCATCTACTATTTTGCCAGATATAGTCAATGAAGCTTGTCCTTGAACAAATAAAGGAAAAAGTAAAAAAATAAAAATTAAACGCTGAATGCGCATACAAATGAAAAATTTACTAAGTCAATCAAAGCCATTAAATACCAAATATGTGAAGGAAACCTCACTTTGTCAATAATTGTTGTAACTCTATTAGTGCTAATTTTGAAGATTGAAACTTTTTATCTATAAATGCAGGCTGTATGTAAAATAAAAAGACTTTTAAAATTTTATATTTGAACACAATAGTAATGCCCTTGGCAAGTTTTATTTACACTCAAAAGTATAGCTATTGAATATTATTGAGAAAATACCTCGGATTTGGAAAATTGCGTATTTGTTGATTTGTGCTTGGTACGCTCTTAACTATACCATTAGTTCTATTATTGAATGGCAGCTTTTCCGTCCTTATAATTATGACCCGCTGTGGAATGGCTTTTACCAGTTAGAAGCGGTGTGCATACTGGTGGCGGCCACTTTTATTTATAGTAATTGGTTGTCTCGATATAATCTTACATTTCAAGTTATAGGACATGTAACCGGACTCTTAGTCTATTTTATGTGTATTAGTTATTTGAATTACTATTTTGAGGATTATATGGATGGCATGGTCTATTTTGATGACTGGAAAGAAAACATGCTGAAGTTGTTGAGCTATGAGGGGATGCGGTTTTATGATCAATACTTGATAACTGTAGCGGTATTTTATATTATAAGATACTTTGAAAGCTTACAGAGGAAAGATCAGGAAAAAAGTGAGCTTGCTTTGAAGAATAAAGAAATGCAACTTTCATTGTTAAAGTCTCAGATTAATCCTCATTTTTTATTTAATACATTAAACTCAATAAGTACACTTGTTGGATCTAATAAGGAGAAGGCCAGGAAAGTGATTAGTCAGCTGTCAGATGTTTTTAGGTATGCCCTTGATTCACATAGTGGTCAGCAGGTAAGATTAATACATGAGTTGGATTTTATAGAAAACTATGTGAGGATACAACAAGTGAGGTTTGGTGAGCGACTAAAATATGAGGTAGATGTGGAGTCTACTTGCCTAAGTGTTGAAATTCCACCCATGGTGCTGCAGCCCTTGGTTGAAAACTCAGTGAAGTATGGTATTGGCCCTAAGGAAGATGGAGGGACTATACTTTTAAAAGTGCAAAGAACAGAAAAAGGAATATATTTTGAGATAAAAGATGATGGGCTAGGTATACATGCTAAAAAAGTGCTAGATGGTAAATCAACAGGAGTAGGACTTAAAAACTCTGACAAACGACTACAAAGCATCTTTGGTAAATCTGCCGGTTTGCGTATAAATGCCCGTGATGATGGCTATACCGTAAGTTTCATGCTACCTTTGGAAGAAGAAATGATGGCCAGAAAAAATGAATTGGATGCTGCTATCCATAATTAAAACTGTAGTGAATAGAAAATAAGAATGGAATTATGAAAATAGATTGCCTTGTAATAGATGATGAAAAGTTGGCGCGAGATCTTTTGCTTGAGTTTCTAGAACCTTATCCGGAAATAGAGGTAATAGGTGAGTGTTCTAAAGGACAAGATGCTGTAGAAAAGATCAATAAGCATAAACCTAAGCTTATATTTTTAGATGTTCAAATGCCAGGCATGAACGGTTTCGATGTATTGGAGGCCATAGAACATAAGCCATATGTTATTTTCACTACTGCTTATGATCAGTATGCAATCCAAGCCTTTGATAAAAATGCTGTGGATTATATATTGAAACCTTTAGATGAAGAAAGGTTTAAGTTGGCTATAAAAAGAGCCACTGACAGGATCAATGCGGAGCAAAGTAATGTGGAAGATTTGTTGATGTCTATAAAGTCAAGCAACAAAGAGGACGATAAGTATTCTACTCACCTTTTTGTGCAAAAGTCTGAAAAGCTATTGAATCTTGATGTGTCGGATATAGTGCATTTAGAAGCATCTGGGGACTATACAATCCTTACGACCAAGTCTGATCAGTATTTAAGTTCGTCAGGTATAGGAAAGTTAGAAGAAAAGCTAGATCCTAATAAGTTTATACGAATACACAGGTCTACTATAATTAACTTAAACTGCCTCAAAGAAATAGAAAAACATTTCAATGGTGGTTTAATAGTGAAGATGGAAAACGGCAAGAGTTTTCCTGTAAGTAGAACTTATGCTAAGCAAATAAGGAAAAAAGTAGTATAACTAGTTAATTCCCAATTTGCTTTTTATTAATGTGGCTTCTTCTGGTGTGCTTACCTCAGGAGAAGCCATATAATTAGCAATATATTTAATGATATCGGCTCCCAAATCTGCTGTTTTGAGTGAGTCAAGATTCTCCATAATTTCAGCCTTGTCCGTTTTAATGTTTTGGCTCATGCCCATGTAGGATGGAATGCTGCGTTCTATATATAGACGCAAAAAACGGATTTCTACATTTTCTTTATCTTCCTTTACGGCTTCTTCTAGTAATTCTTTACTATGTTTAATATAAGAATACTTGCTTACCGGATTCCATGTGTATTTCGCTATTAAGGCTTCGGACACTGCCAGATATGCTTTTGTTAGTGCCGTTGCGGGACTTAGGGATTTTACCGATTTGTTAAACTCCCAACATTTATCAATATTAAAGTCTGAGTAGAAAAGATCTTCTCTAATATCTTTAATAGAATTGCTACTCTGAGCATGGCACTCTACGTAGCCGCTGATCAAAAATGCCAACCAACTACACAACAAAAGTTGTTTCAATCTTGTAAGGGTTAAATAAGGCTAGTAAACGAGGCCTCATAATAAAAGTTTGCAATTTTAAAGTAAAAAACATTCTTATATCTACGATTTTGTCTTTTTTTTAGTTGTAATGCCTTTTCCTTCGATGTAAAAACACTTTGTGATGTGGATTAATTTATTAGATTTGCCAACGATCCGAAAAAATCTAAACTAATAGCATGCAGAAACTTAACGATATTCTTGTTCTTATTGACAGTTATATAGGTAGTGCAGGCTGGTTTCCTTACACGTTATTAGGGACTGGTCTTTTCTTTACTATCTATTTAGGTTTCCCTCAGGTTAGGTATTTCAAACATGCCTTGCGAATAGTAAGGGGTAAATACGATAAATCTGATGATCAGGGGGATGCGACTCACTTTCAAGCTTTGGCTACGGCACTTTCAGGGACAGTAGGTACGGGTAATATCGGTGGTGTGGCGCTTGCCATTCACTTAGGAGGGCCTGCAGCATTATTTTGGATGTTGGTAACTGCATTTCTTGGTATGACTACCAAATTTGTAGAGGTAACGCTTTCTCATAAATACCGAGAAAAGGACGAAACCGGTAAAATTGCTGGCGGGCCTATGTATTACATGAAAAACGCTCAGTTTAAAATTGGTAATAGCTCTTTTAATTTGGCGTGGCTTGGAGGCATATTTGCTTTTGCTACTATTTTGTCTTCGTTTGGCACGGGTAACTTGCCTCAAATTAACCAAATAGCAAGTTCTGTATTTGCCTCTTTTGGCGTGCAGCAATGGATAACAGGTGCTGTATTAGCTGTAATATTAGCTTTAGTGATTTTAGGCGGAATTCAACGTATAGTTCAGGTAACTGAGAAGCTGGTTCCTGGTATGGCTATACTTTACTTCTTAGGAGCTCTCGCTGTAATTATTACCAATTACGAAAATATATTACCTTCATTTATTTCCATCTTTCAAGATGTATTTACAGGTACTGCGGCTGCAGGTGGTTTCTTAGGGGCAAACTTTGCATTTGCATTTAATAGAGGTGTAAACAGAGGACTGTTCTCTAATGAGGCTGGTCAGGGGTCAGCGCCTATTGCTCACGCAGCGGCTAAAGCCCACGAACCTGTTTCTGAAGGTATGGTGGCTATTTTAGAGCCTTTTATTGATACTATTATTATATGTACACTCACCGGATTGGTGTTGCTTTCTTCTGGTGCTTGGAAAGATAAAGTTCAAAATCAGTTTGAGTATACTGAGTTGGATATCCTTACTTCTAAGTTTGATGAAACTAAATTGGAGGATCGTGAAAGGTTAAGAGATTACTTGGTAGAAGGTACGGAAATGAAACAGTATACGGGTGATCTAGAAATTGAAAATGGGAAAATAATTAGCGATGTAACGGTAGTTCATTCACGTTCATTTGCTGACAATATAGAAGTGTTTAATGAAAATGGCCCTTACACAGGAGTGCTTGAAGTTAAAAATGGAGATGTGGTAGACCCTGATAGGGAAATTATTTTTCAGGGAGAATCTCTAGTGCATAGTGCGCCACTTACAGCAGAGGCATTTAGAAGAAGTTTCTTAGGTAAGTATGGTGAATATATAGTAACTATTGGTTTGTTGCTGTTCGCCTTTTCTACGGCTATCTCATGGTCTTATTATGGTGATAGAGCAACTACATTCTTGTTTGGTAGTAAGTATATTATAGTTTATCGCATACTGTACATTGCAGGTTTCTTCTTTGCATCATTCGCTGATACTACCATTATTTGGACATTATCTGGAATTACCATTGCCTTAATGACTCTGCCTAACCTTATAGGTATATTGCTTTTACATAAGGAAATGAAAACAACGGTGAAAGAATACTGGGAGGACTTCAAGCAGAGTTGGCCAGGAGAGAAAACACCAGAATAAAATATGAAAATATAAAGAAAAGGGGTCAAGCTTAGTTTGATCCCTTTTTTATTGTTTGTGAAATTAGAACTTTACCTTCACCTTTACTTTTGAACTCGTATTGTTGTTCCCTTTCTGAGCAGGAAGCCAAGCAGGACCTTCTTTAATTAACCTAATAGCCTCTTTATTATAAGCCTCGTTGATTCCTTTTTTTATTTTAAAATCAGAGAGAGAACCATCAGTATTTACTACGAAGCTTACAGTTATTTTACCTTCTTGTTTACTGTCATTAGGATAACGAATATTCTCTTTTAAGTAATTTTTGTAAGCTTTTTGGTTAATAGCAGGTTTTGCAGGGGTGTAAATTTCATCCTGTGAGTCATTGTCTCTCTCGGTTCCATAGCTTGTAATCACTACTTCACTTAAAGCTATCAAATCTTCTTCCATTGTAATGCTCAGAGTAGAATCTGATGGGTTTAATGGAATAGTTTGAGTTTTATAGCCAATGCTGAAAATTTGCAATTGAACATCACTAAGGGTGTCGGGGTATACTACAGTAAATTCTCCATCTATATTACTAACCTGTCCGTACGTTGTGTTCATTATAATTACTAAAGCGTTGATAATAGGTTCGTCAATTGTATTACTGATCTTTCCACTGATTTTCTTCGCTATTTGAGGATCAACACTCGGCCTTATAGAGCTGCTTCCCCTTATTGTAAGCTTCTTGCGAGATGTCGCGTTATGTTCTTTTGCGGTGGGTTGAGCTACTTCAGCTTCTATTTCAAGTGCTTTAATGTCTGCTTCTGGTTCAGCCATGTCTTCCATTGCCAATTCATCTGTCATAGCAATTTCGTTAGAGAATCTATTAGTTGCAGGTGTCTTTTGGGCAACAGCTGTTTCTTCTTCTGTTTTTGAAAATTTAGGAGTTGGCGCTGTCTCTACAGGCATTTTCCTTGCGTAAATTTTAGGTTTAGTGGCTTTGGTGATGCTTTGCTCCGGTTCTTCACTTTTAGTTTCGGTGTTTGCTTCCTCTATCGTCTGGTCACCGGCAGGAGTGTTATTTATTATAGGTTGTTCTATATTATCATCCGTAGTTTTATCTTGGTTGAGAGAAATTTGCTCGTTATCACTCCAGTTTATTTTCAGTATAGCTATGGAAGTAATGATGAGTAAGCCTAAAGATGCTGCAATTTTTAGCCAAGGTAATGCTTTCTTTTTCTTAGTAGTACGTTGGTCAATTTTGTTTTGAAGCACGTTCATATCATTTCTGATGAATCCACTGTGGGCTTCAAAACCTTCCATAGCCTCACTGTCAAAGTCGCTGTTGAGCATCAGTTTTTCCACTTTATTCATCTCTTCATGAGAAAGTGATCCGCTCAAATACTTTTCAATAACCTCTGGGCTAAGTGTTTTGTCAATATCGTGCTTGTCTCTCTTCACTTATTGTTTTCCATGCATATTTTTAAATTTCGCTTTCCGTTTTGGATGTAGCTTTTAACTTTTTTGCTTTCGTGTTTGGTAATGTTTTCTATCTCCTTGTAAGATTTGTTTTGAATATAAAACAGCTCTATGCATTGTTTTTGCTCATTCTGTAGCTGTTCTATACAATGCTCTAGTGACTGTAGATTTTCTTCGAGTATCTCTTCATTACTATGATGCAGTAGTAGCTCTGATTCCACAGGGACATCATCAATATTTTTAGCTTGTTGCTCCATTTTGTACCTCGATGATCTAAGGTGCATTAAGCAGTGGTTTTTTGAGAGTACATAAAGCCAGCTCTTAAAGTTCTCTACATGTTGATCAGCAAGTTTTACTACAAGCTGTTCAAAAATTTGCATTACAGCATCCTGACTCAGCTCTCGGTCTTTGTAATATTTAAGGCAAACACCATATACCAAATGCATATACTTTTTGTACAATACACCCAAATAATGAAGATCTCCACTTTTCTGGAAAAGGGAGATTAGCTCTAAATCCTCATGTAGGTCGGGTGTTTTTTCTGGCATTGATTACCTTTTAATCACGCTAATCTAAAAAAAATAAAATTTAATTTATGGAATAATCTGACTCTTAGCATCCTACTTATGATTAATAAAAATTAAGATGGTTATGAAAAATATTATACTACTGGCATTTGCCTTTTTAACGATCAGCTTAGCTCAGGTAAGTGCACAGCAAAAGCAGATAACAGGTAAAGTTATAGATGCGCTAACAGGAGACGCATTATCAAACGTGTTGGTTCAGGTGAAAGGGCAGAATGTAAATGTTAAATCAGACTCTTTAGGAGGTTATAGTATATATGCTGCAAAAGGGGAGGTGCTGGTTTTTTCCTTAAGCGGATATGTAACTGAAGTGGTGAATGTGAAAAATCAGGTCATTATTAATGTCGCATTAAATAGTGCTGTTCTTGAATCGCCAGAAGCTGATGAATTGTCAGAGGTCGTAATAGAGGAGGCTGAAGCCCTTGCAAAATCAATTATGATAAGAGGTATGAGTTCTACATCTCATAAAAGGATGGCTAGCCCTTCATCTTTTTATCCTGCCTCGGTGCCAGTTCAAGATTATAATACCGAAGAATATGATGCCATTAATGAAAATATATTCAAAGGAGTGCAACATAGCCCTCTCTCTACTTTTAGTATAGATGTAGATGCCGCTTCTTATAGTAATGTTAGGAGATTTATCAATATGGGGCAGCAGCCACCAAAAGATGCTGTGAGGGTCGAAGAGTTAATAAATTACTTCAATTATGATTATGACGAACCTAAAAGTAAAGACCCTTTTAGTATAAATTCTGAAGTGAGTACTGCACCATGGCAAAAGGATCATTATTTGGTTCATATTGGCCTGCAAGGGAAAAATATACCTACAGATGATTTACCAGCGTCTAATTTGGTGTTTTTGATTGATGTATCAGGGTCGATGAGTGCTCCTAACAAGTTGCCTCTTTTAAAGTCTGCGTTTAAAATGTTGGTCTCTAAGTTAAGACCGGAAGACAAGGTTTCAATAGTAGTGTATGCAGGTGCTGCAGGCGTAGTATTGCCAGCTACAGATGGTAATGAAAAACAAAAAATTATAGAAGCTCTGGATAAGTTGCAGGCAGGTGGCTCTACAGCAGGGGGTCAGGGTATTGAGTTGGCCTATAAAATTGCAAAAGAACAATTTGTTAAAAAAGGCAACAATAGAGTGATTATAGCCACAGATGGTGATTTTAATGTAGGCTCATCGAGCAATGCGGAAATGCAAAGGCTTATTGAGTCAAAAAGAGATGACGGTATTTATTTGACAGTTTTAGGCTTTGGGATGGGTAATTATAAGGATTCTAAAATGGAAGTATTGGCAGATAAAGGAAATGGTAATTATGCTTACATCGATAATATATTAGAAGCGAAAAAAGTCTTCATCAATGAGTTTGGAGGTACATTATTTACCATAGCGAAAGATGTTAAAATTCAGGTGGAGTTTAACCCTGCCGTGGTTCAGGCTTACCGATTAATTGGTTATGAAAATAGGCATTTAAACAATGAAGATTTTAATGATGATAAAAAGGATGCCGGTGAGTTAGGTGCCGGACATTCTGTAACGGCTCTTTATGAAATTATACCCGTGGGGGTTAAAAGCGATTTTGTGCCTGTTGATGAATTGAAATATCAAAATAAAGTTAATAAAGTAACGAGTGATAAGAGTGAAATGCTAACGGTGAAGTTGAGGTACAAAAGGCCTGATGAGAATGAGAGTAGATTAATTTCAACGACTATAATGAATAAGGTAGTAGATATTGATAAAACCAGTAATAATTACCGGTGGTCTGCATCTGTTGCTGCTTTTGGTATGCATTTGAGGCAGTCTAAGTTTTTAGGTAATTACAGTTTTGCAGAAATGCAGCAGTTAGCGGAACGTAGTAGGGGAAAAGATGCAGAAGGATACAGGACGGAGTTTCTTAATTTGATGAGTGCTTTCAATGCATTGAAGAGTGACTAAAATGTAAATAATAATAAGATTTGTTTGTAATCTTTTTTTACTTTGCATTATGATCCATATTGTTTTTAGTTCAGTTTTTTCCTCGAAAGTAACTAAGGTGCTTTTGCTATTAGCCGTTTTATGTTTTGTTTTAAGCTTATTTCATAGATACATTCAGCAAGATGAACCTTGGTTTGGCGAGCAAGCTTATTGGCTATTGAATGACGGGCAAGTGAAATTGAAAAGTATGCCAGGTGTTTTTGACTGGACTAACAACATGGTCGTTTTTCATAAACTGTTTGTCTGGATTGGGGCAGGCTTAATATGGTTGTGCGGTTGGCACCTAACAGCCTTTAAGTTGTTTATCCTCATAACTTATATTACCAGCGCTTATTTTTTGTGGAGGTATTTAGGGAAAGCGTTAAAAAAAGAATCTGCCATTGGAGTGTTAGGTGTATTACTATTTATAATAACTCCCGAATTGGTGCATCGAGGTTTTATGTTTCGTCCGGAGGTACCTATTATGATGCTGGGTTTTCTCTCATTTTATTGTTTATATAAACATATTGTTGATGGTGTTGAAAACACTTATTTAGCAGGTATTTTATCAGGACTAGCCTTTTTAATGCATTTAAATGCTGTGATTTTTCCTGTGACAGGCTTTTTTTTCTTGCTTATCAATAAGAGGTGGAAAGGCTTAGTGATTTTTACTTTGGTAGGAGGAAGCGTATGTGCTTTTTATTCGCTAGGAATGTGGGATGCCGAAGTGATAGATCAGTTTTTGTATGAAATGAAGCATTGGCCTACTCATCAAAAGGCTTTTGGAGATAAAGTGAATGGTAGCTTTTTAGGGCTAGTATGGAACTATCTTTTAAGAATACTTAATGAGCATAAAAGATACTTTTGGGATCAGGATGTTTGGGGTATTAGTGCTTTATTTATTCTTTCCCTCCTGCTAAAGTTTAAGCACCTGTGGAGAGAGTATCGCCATTTTATGCAGTATACATTGTTGTTAATGTTCTTTTTGTCGCTGCTAAGTAGTGGGCATTCTTCAAGGTATTTAGTTTATATCATGCCTTTCATGACCATTGTAATCACGCTGACCATCTTTAGCTTTTTAAAAGCGCCTGGTTCTTTAGCGTGGGCTAAAACTTTGTTTCTGTTGGTGTTTTTGGCTCAGTTGTATTTTTGTGGTACAGCTTATGCTGATATTCTCAAGAAGAATTATTCGCATGTGGCAGTACACGCTCAATATTTAAGTAAAATTCCGAAGGGAAGTAATGTATTGGCTCCATGGGAGTTTATATATAACAATATAGACGATTACCAGTTACACTCATTCAAAACCTACGAATACATAGAAGACCAAAAAAATATAAAATTATCTCAAATGGATGTGTTCAGGTTGGCTTCAGAAGAATATAAAATCCAGTACATTATAATAGATCGTAAGAGAAAAACTGACAAAAGTTTCCCTTGGTTTAACGGTTGGGATATTAAGCCCAATTCATTTTACCACGAAATGTATAAAGATGATCAGTTCGTTATTTTAACCAGTATTAGGGAATCAAGATAACCCAATGAATTTTTTAAGTTTCCTTCTGCCTCTGACAAACTTTCTTTCATATATGTCATAGTGGAAGGCAAACTTATATAGTAACCAATCATTAATGGAGCCGAAATAATCTTCTATACCGGGCGCACTTTTGCGTAAATACGCAAATTCATAGGCTTTGTCAAAGCCAAATATGCCGCAGGATTTGGGGTTACTGTCAATGACGTATATTTTCTTTTCTTGTGCATGAAAAAGGAAATTTCTTATTTGACTGTCACCGTGAAGAAGACCTTCTTGGTGTATTTTCTTTAATGTTTCTATTACTGCAGGGTATAGCTCAGGGTGGTCGAGGCATGGCTGTGCATCGAGATATTCGTAAATCAACCAAGAATCTACCACCATGCCATTAACTCTTTTTTCAGCGGCCAACACCGGAGTTGTAGTGGGAATATGATGCTTTTCGTAGGTAAGCATACCCTTGATATTTTTAAAAGCTTCACCACTTCTAAATAGTGTGGTAAACCTTATCCATTTTCTTTTATTTTTTTCTAAAGGAATTTTTAAAACGAATCTCTTCCCATCAATTTCGATAACATCTACCAAGCTGCGATGGTGCTTTTTTAAAGACTTAAGATGGACGTACTCTTTATTTTGTACTTTGTCAAAAAGCGGAATGTTTTCTTGTTGGCTTAAAATGTTCCAACCGTTAGACTGATGAATTTTCATAGCATTGGGCATGGTGCAAAATTAGAAGTTCCCATTAATTAATTGGAGAGAAGCGCAAAAAGGGATTAAAAAAAATGTTAAATTAACTAAAAGGAGATTACGTTGTTTAATCCTTAAAGAGGCTATTAATCATAGCAAAACGTATAAAAGTTTAATATAAAGATTACCCTAATATGGTAGTTTTCGTATACTGATAGAGAGTAATCCTTCGATTAAACTATAAAATAAGTTATATAATTATTATTTTTGAGCCAATGTCCGAATCTAAAAGACAGAGTTATTCGCAAAAAGAGAAAGAAAAGACCTTTGAAGAGGAATTTCTTCCTCATATAGACTCGATGTATAACTTTGCCTATCGATTGACCTTTGATGAAGATGATGCTAAGGATCTTGTTCAGGATACTTACTTGAAATCTTACAGGTTTATAGAGTCTTTTGAAAAAGGAACTAATGCAAAAGCATGGTTGTTTCGGATACTGAAAAATAGCTTTATTAACGACTTTAGAAAGAAAAGTAAGCAGCCTGCTAAAATAGATTATCAGGAAGTTGAAACTTTTTATAACTCTGAAGATGTTGATGAGTCTATAACCACAGATTTGCGCATGGAAACCGTGCAGGACATGATTGGTGATGAAATATCTAATGCGTTAAATTCTTTGGATGTGGACTTTCGTACAGTAATAATTCTTTGCGACCTTGAGGGATTTAAGTACGATGAAATGGCCAAAATTTTGGACATTCCTATCGGTACAGTTAGGTCTCGGTTGCACAGGGCTAGAAACCTTTTGAAAGAAAGGCTACAGGAATATGCAAAAAAAATGGGTTACAAAAATTAGTACATTATATGTCTTTATCTTCTACAAATTCATTTGAGAAATCACCGTCAGAAAAGGCGGAAAACACTAAGCCTGATCACAACGAGTGTATGCAAATTCTAAATCTGGTATTAGATCAGGAAGCTAGCCATGATGAACAGGAGTATTTTAAGGAGCATATAGAAAATTGTATGCCTTACTTCGAAATCTACAATGTTGATAAAGCTATTAAAGACTTGTTAAAAACAAGATGCAGTAAGCAAGAGACCCCAACCGATCTTGTGGATGCAATAAAAGCAAAAATATATCAACAAGTAGACTAAGGAATGCACAAAGGAAAAGCGTTTATTTTCTCCGCTCCATCCGGTTCAGGAAAAACCACTATCGTAAAACATTTATTGGAAACTAATAAGAAGCTTGGCTTCTCTATTTCTGCGTGTACACGTGACAAGCGTGGTCGTAAAGAAGAGCATGGCAAGGACTATTATTTTCTTACTCCCGAAGAATTTAAAAAGAGCATCGATAATGACGAGTTTATCGAGTGGGAAGAAGTGTATGCAGGTAATTTTTACGGGACACTAAAAGCTGAAGTAAACAGAATATGGGCAGAAGGACGCCATGTTATTTTTGATGTAGACGTTAAAGGTGGTTTACATTTGAAAGAGTATTTTGGAGATAAAGCCCTTGCAGTGTTTGTTAAAGTGCCTTCTCTTGAGACTTTGAGAGAACGCTTAAATGATAGACAAACAGAATCTGAACACAGTCTTTCTCAGCGTGTATTTAAAGCTAAATTTGAAATGACCTTCGAAAATAAGTTTGATGTTACTTTACTTAACGAGAACTTAGATGAGTCATTAGAGAAAGCCACTAAGCTGGTTGACGATTTCTTAGCTTCATAATTTCTTTTACATGACCATAGGTTTATTTTTCGGGTCTTTTAACCCTATTCATATCGGTCATATGATCATAGCGAATGTTATGGCTGAGGCTACTGATATTTCGCAGGTGTGGTTTGTGGTATCTCCGCATAATCCTTTTAAGAGTAGGAAAAGCTTGCTGCACGAGTTTGATAGGATGGATATGGTGCGTGCTGCAATTACTGACAATGTAAACTTGAGGGCTACGGATGTTGAGTTTAGTATGCCTAAGCCGAGTTATACTATTGATACGTTGGTGTACTTAAAAGAAAAACATCCTGAATACAATTTTAAGCTGATAATAGGAGAGGATAATTTAAATAGTTTTCCTAAATGGAAAAATGCAGATATTATTCTTGAGGAATATGGCTTATATGTGTATCCAAGACCTCATGCTAAACCTTCTGACCTTAAGGATCACCCTAATGTTCAAATTATAGATGCGCCTACAGTAGACATTTCAGCAACGTTTATCAGAAAATGCGTGAAGAATAATAGGTCTATAAGGTATTTGGTTCATCAGGAGGTGGAAAGTTTGATCGAGAGCAGAAAGTATTATATATAAAAAAGGACTGTAGTTATACAGTCCTTTTTTACTTTATTAGCTATATGAGTTATACAGTCATTATTTCTTTTTCTTTCTTTTCAAGTAACTCGTCTACTTTTTTAGTGTAAGTATCTGTTAAGCCTTGTACATTGTCTTCAGCGCGCTTGATGTCATCTTCAGCAGCTCCATCTTTCTGAAGTTTTTTAAGGCTGTCATTAGTTTCTTTTCTAATGTTTCTTATGCTAATTTTTCCTTGTTCCCCTTCACTTTTGGCTTGTTTTACCAAGTTTATCCTTCTTTCTTCTGTAAGCATAGGTACACTAATGATCACTTGTTCGCCATCATTTTGTGGGTTAAGACCTAAATCACTATTGATGATTGCCTTCTCTATTTCAGGGATAGTGTTTTTTTCCCATGGCTTAATCATTATAGTTCTTGCATCGGGAGTGGTTATAGCAGCTACCTGGCTGATAGGAGTAGGGCTTCCGTAATACTGAACCATTAATCCGTCAAGCATGTTAGGAGAAGCTTTTCCTGCACGAATTTTAACTAATTCATTGCTGAGGTGCTGTATAGACTTGTTCATTAAGTCTTTGGCCTCATCCAGATACATATTTATTTCTTCCATTACTATTATTAGTTGTAATCTAAATTAAGAATTAATTTATCAAAGTTCCGGCATTTTCTCCCTTCACTATTTTCAGAAGATTACCCGGTTTATTCATGTCAAATACTATTATGGGAAGGTTGTTTTCCTGACATAAAGTGAATGCTGTCATATCCATAATGTTCAGGTTTCTTTCATAAGCCTCTTGGAAAGAAAGCTCATCGTAGCGGGTTGCTGTAGGGTCTTTTTCAGGGTCAGCAGTGTAAACACCATCAACTCTTGTTCCTTTTAAAACTACATCGGCTTGTATTTCAATGGCTCTTAAGCTCGCAGTGGAGTCAGTAGTGAAGTAAGGGTTACCTATACCTGCACCAAAGATTACTATACGCCCTTTTTCTAAGTGGCGAATGGCTCTTCTACGAATAAAAGGCTCGCAAACTTGCTCCATTTTTATTCCAGACATCAAGCGAGTGTACAGCCCTGCACTTTCTAATGCACTTTGCACAGCCATACCGTTTATTACTGTAGCCAACATACCCATATAATCTCCCTGCACTCTTTCTATGCCAGACGCTTCAGCCTGTACCCCTCTGAATATATTTCCACCACCTATTACAATGGCAATTTCTACTCCTAATTCTTTTATGGCTTTGATTTCGTTGCCATATTGCTCTAATCGCTTAGGGTCTATTCCATATTGGCCAGATCCCATGAGAGATTCTCCGCTTAGCTTGAGTAATATACGTTTGTATTTCATTTAAAAAAGGAAGATTATTTGAGTTTAAATTGGTGCAAATATAACAGGGATAAGTGAATATTTAAGGCGTGAGGGTTAAAATTGAACCAAGACCTGATTTTTTTCTACACTTTCTCCTTGCTTTACTTTTATTGAAGTAACCACGCCATCGCCTGGTGCTTTAATAACGTTTTCCATTTTCATGGCTTCCAGAATTAATATTGGGTCTCCTTTTTTTACTTCACTGCCTTCTGCTACACTAATTTCTAATATTAATCCCGGCATCGGAGCTTTTATGTCATTTAAGGCAGTGGCATCTATCATGTCCATGCCGAGTTTTTCCAATAATAGATCAAACTTATCTTTTAGGGATACTTCGTACCTGTTTCCATTAATAGACATGGATACAGTTTTGCTGCTATAGTCAACGTTAATAATTTCCGCTCGGTATGATTTATTGTCTTTTATGATGTGATAAGAGTAATCACTGATTTTTTGCACATCCCAATTGAAAATATTTCCATCAAGAAAAGTATTTTCTTTTTTTACATCAACCTCGTGAATGTTATTATTTACTTCTGCTTTGTACATCTTCCTTTTGATAAGTTTATATATCAAATATAAAAGGTTATAATTAAAACTTTTGGCTTCCTTAACTATTTCACAGCCTATTCATTTAACCAGCTAAAGGCTAACTAGTTCATTATCTTAGGTTATTTGTTAATTCAATTATGTTTTGATTAGCTTTGTAACTATAAGGGGTGCCCTAATATAACGGGCTGAGATTATACCCATGACTCTTTAAGTTGAAGAGTCGGTACCTGATCCAGGTAATGCTGGCGTAGGGAGGTATGTTAAAATATGATACGGGAAAAATCCCCTGTTCCCGGTAGTGTTTAACAAATTATAAGCTAAATATGAGATTTTTGTTAATGGCAGTACTTGTACTGTCGGGCTACGTAGTGTCTTATGCACAACATGTAGTGAGTGGTAAAGTGATGGATATTTCCAATAATGAGCCTTTGACATCGGCCAGTGTGATGCTAAATGGCAAAGGTGTGGCTACTGCAGCAGATGGTAGTTTTCAATTGAACAATGTGCCTGAGGGGAAGTATTTGTTGAAGGTGACCTACATAGGTTATTATGATTTTCAGAAGAGCATTGATGTATCTGGAGATGTTAAAGAAATAGTACTTCTAAAGCCAGAAACAAGATTTACTGATGAGGTGATAGTATCAGCTACTCGTGCTGATGAAAAAACTCCAACCACCTATACTACTGTAGATAAGGAAGAGATTCAGTCTAATAATTTAGGTCAAGACTTGCCTTATTTACTTAACTGGACCCCATCACTAGTTACTACCTCAGATGCCGGTGCCGGTGTGGGGTATACAGGTTTAAGAATACGTGGTTCTGATGCTACCAGAATTAATGTTACCATAAATGGAGTACCATTAAATGATAGTGAATCGCAGAACGTATTTTGGGTAGATATTCCTGATATAGCTTCTTCAACTCAGAATATTCAGATACAGCGCGGTGTAGGTACTTCAACTAATGGAGCAGGTGCTTTCGGAGGATCAATTAATTTACAAACCAACACATTGGCAGCACAACCCTATGCCGATGTTGTTAATTCCTATGGCTCTTATAATACATGGCGCCATACCGTGGGGTTTGGAACAGGCCGTTTTAATAAACATTGGTCTGTAGATGGTCGATTTTCAAAAATTTCATCCGATGGATATATTGATAGGGCATCCTCTGACCTGTCATCCTACTATTTATCAGGTGGCTACTATTCTGACAAAACGATAGTAAAAGCTATAGTTTTTGGTGGTAAAGAAGTGACTTACCAGTCGTGGTATGGAACACCAGAGGCTGTATTGAATAATGATCAGGAAGGTATTGAAGAGGTTATTGCAAATAATGGGCTAGATTCTTTGCAGGCTGTTAATATGAAGAACAGTGGCCGTACTTTTAACTGGTATACATATGATAATCAGGTAGATGATTACAAGCAAGATCATTATCAATTGCATATTTCACAGAAGTTAGGAAATCAATTGGTAGCTAATGCATCACTTCATTATACGAAGGGTAAAGGTTATTATGAGCAATACCAAAGAGATGATGACTTTGAAGATTATAACTTGGATAATGTAATAGTAGGAAATGATACTATCACTTCTACTGATTTGATACGCAGAAGATGGTTAGATAATGATTTCTACGGTATAACCTATTCCTTCGAGTATAGTGAAGGTCCATTGAGTTTAGTGCATGGTGGAGCTGTTAATAATTACGATGGAGGACATTATGGAGAGATTATTTGGGCTAAATACGCTAGCAATAGTTTTATTAATGATCGCTATTATGATAATGATGGCGAAAAACTCGATTGGAATGAATATCTAAAAATAACTTATCAGGTTAATAGGAAGCTAAGTGTTTATGGCGATGTTCAGATGAGATTAGTAAACTACGATATTAACGGTGTAGATAGTGATTTAAGAGATTTGAACATTAGTAAGGACTACACATTTTTAAATCCGAAAGCAGGAGGAGTTTATCAGTTAGATAATAATAGTAGTGTTTATGCGAGTTATAGCGTGGCTAATCGCGAGCCAGTTAGGACCGATTTTGTAGATTCACCAGTAGTGCCTAAGCATGAGACTTTACACGATTTGGAAGCGGGTTATCGGGTTCAGAATAATAAATATGCATTTTCTGCAAATGGTTATTTTATGGATTATAAAAATCAGTTGGTGTTAACAGGTGCAGTAAATGATGTGGGTAGTAGTCTTAGAACTAATGTGAAAGATAGTTATAGGTTAGGTATTGAATTAGTAGGAGGAGTGAAACTTTCTGATTATGTAGATTGGAAATTGAATGCCACTTTTAGTCAAAACAAGATAAAAGATTTTGAAGAGGTAATTTATGATTATGGTGCCGATTTTGATGAGTATAATGTTGTGGAAAATGAATATCAAGATACTGATATTGCTTTTTCTCCTAATGTAATTGCAGGCTCTCAATTAACCTTTTTGCCGTTTGTGCAAAGTGACGCTTTTACCAAAGGTATTACCTTTACCATACTTTCAAAATATGTTGGTAAACAGTATTTAGATAATACAGAAAATGATAGCAGGTCTATTGATAGTTACTTTGTTAATGATGCTAGAGTAAATTTTTCATGGAAACCAGGGTTTGTAAAAGAATTGAATTTCACTTTTCAAGCTAATAACTTATTTAATGAGAAGTACTCCTCTAATGGGTACACCTTTGGTTATCAAGGAGGCGCTTATGTAGTAAGAGAAAACTATTACTACCCACAAGCTACTCGCAATTATATGCTCTCATTAAGTATTAAATTATAAAGAAGTTTATTATTTAACATATACCACATTGTTTTGAATGTCATCAGGTTTTACCTTTGCATTGTAAAGAACTGACCTGATGACATCACATACACAAAAGCCTCTTAACTTCTCTATAAAAGGGTTTATTCAGCTCACGAGGCTTTGGAATTTGCTGATTATTGTATTGGCTCAGTATTTTGCTGCATTTTTTCTTATTTCCACTCACGAAAGCATCCTTTCTGTGGTCAAGCAAGAGCGACTGCTTTTATTGTCATTGTCCTCTGTGCTCATTGCGGCAGCAGGCTATATTATTAATGATTATTATGATGTTAAAATAGATCTTATAAATAAGCCAGAGCGCGTGGTAGTAGGAAAAGTACTGAAAAGACGGATAGCCATGATAGCGCATACGGTTTTGAGTTTAACCGGTGTGGCTATTGGTTTTACACTGTCTTTAAAAATTGGTGTTATCAATTTTGCTTCAGCTGGGCTGCTATGGTTGTATTCCAATCAATTGAAAAGAATGCCATTTATCGGTAACCTCAGTGTTGCTTTTTTAACAGCACTTTCTATTTATATAGTAGATGAGTTATACCATACAGGTAGTCTTTTAGTAGTAGCATATACATTATTCGCTTTTGCTTTTACGCTGATTAGAGAAATAATTAAAGATATGGAAGACTTGAAAGGCGATGCTTCTTTTGGTTGCAAAACGCTGCCGATAGTTTATGGAGTGCGAAAAACTAAGTGGATTATCTATATTCTCTCGGTCGCATTCATCATTGCCTTGTCATTTTTGGCGCATATGTTTGTAGGCAAGGCTATGACTTTCTTTTGCCTGAGTTTGGTGCTGCCATTAAGTTTTTTGGTTTACCGGTTGTCAATATCTGATACGGTAAAAGACTATGCATATTTAAGTGATTACTGTAAGTACATTATGCTCATAGGTATATTGAGCATGATATTTTTTAAATAATTAACATGACTAGGATAGCGATATTTGCTTCAGGAAGTGGCTCAAATGCCGAGAAAATAACTGAATATTTTAAAGATAATGATGAAATAGAGGTAGCGTTGATTGCTTCTAATAAGTCAGATGCTTTTGTTTTAGAGAGGGCTAAGAAATTAGGAGTCAAAAGCGTGGTGATACCTAAAAAAGAGTTTTCATCAGAAGAACAAGTGCTTAAAGTGCTTAGTGAAGAAGGTATTGACTGGGTGGTGCTAGCTGGTTTTTTGCTTTTAGTGCCTGCCTATTTGGTAAAAGCTTTTCCTAATAAAATAGTAAACATACATCCGGCTCTACTGCCTAGCTATGGAGGTAAAGGTATGTATGGAGCCAAAGTTCATGAAGCGGTGAAAGAGGCAGGGGAAAAGGAGACTGGTATCACTATACATTTTGTGAATGATAAATATGATGAAGGTGAGATTATTTTTCAGGCAAAAACAGAAATAGTACCAGAAGATAGCCCAGAAACCATAGCCCAGAAGGTGCATCAGTTAGAATATCAGTATTATCCGCAGGTAATAGAGAAGGTAATAAATAATTCAATTAAAAATTTATAGTTTTGCACCTTAATTTTTAAAAGCACAAGCATGTCTCTTAAGAAGATTAAATCTGCCTTAATTTCAGTTTATTACAAAGACAATTTAGAGCCAATCGTAAAATTATTGGCTGAGAACGGTGTAGAGATATTCTCAACCGGTGGAACTCAAAAATTTATAGAAGATCAGGGGGTGAGCGTAACTCCGGTAGAAGACCTTACTAGTTACCCATCAATATTTGGAGGGCGAGTAAAGACACTTCACCCGAAAGTTTTCGGAGGAATTTTGCATAGAAGAAACCTTGATCAGGATGTAGCTCAAGCAGAAGAGTTTGAAATACCTTCTATAGATTTAGTAATTGTAGATTTATATCCTTTTGAAGAGACCGTGGCATCTGGAGCAGCAGAGAGTGACATCATCGAGAAAATTGATATTGGAGGAATCTCATTAATAAGAGCCGCAGCTAAGAATTTTAATGATGTGCTTATTGTATCTTCTCGTGAGCAATACACTGAAGTAGAAGGAATACTAGCAGAGAAAGGTTGTGCTACTGATATTAAAGATAGGAAGAAATTTGCCGCTAAGGCATTTGATATTAGCTCGCATTATGATAGTGCCATTTTTAATTATTTCAATAGCGATGATGAAGAGCCTGCATTTAAGCAAAGTATCCGTTCTAAAAAAGTATTGAGATACGGAGAGAACCCACATCAAGAAGGAGCTTTTTATGGCAACCTTTCTGATATGCTTGAGCAATTAAACGGTAAAGAGTTATCTTATAATAACTTAGTAGATGTTGATGCAGCGGTTTCTCTTATTGAGGAGTTTGACGAAACAGCATTTGCTATTCTTAAACATACCAATGCTTGTGGAGTTGGTTTAGCTCCTACCGTTAAAGACGCATATAAAAAGGCATTTGAAGCGGATACTATCTCTGCATTTGGAGGAGTTTTAGTGACCAACAAAGCAGTTGATATAGACGCTGCTAATGAAATGCATTCATTGTTTTTTGAGGTTTTAATAGCTCCTGACTTTACAGAAGAAGCCCTTGAGTTATTAACTCAGAAAAAAAATAGAATTTTATTAAAACAAAAGGAACAATTAGCTACTAAAAAGCAGTTTAAAACATTGCTTAATGGAGTAATTGAGCAAGATAGAGACCTTAAAACTGATGTTGAGGCTGACTTAAAAACAGTAACGAAAATAGCTCCATCTTCAGAGGAAGTTGAAGCATTGTTATTTGCTAGTAAGGTTTGTAAACATACCAAGTCAAATACTATTATTTTAGCTAGAGATGGTCAGTTGTTATCTAGTGGAGTAGGGCAGACATCCCGAGTTGATGCATTGAAGCAAGCCATAGAAAAGGCGAAGGCATTTAACTTCAAATTAGAAGGTGCTGTGATGGCATCAGATGCATTCTTCCCTTTCCCTGATTGTGTGGAGATAGCTAAAGGAGAAGGAATTACTGCTGTGATACAACCTGGTGGGTCTATAAAAGATCAGGAATCTATTGATTTTTGTGATAATAACAAGATGTCAATGGTGTTTACAGGCGTTAGACACTTCAAACATTAAAAAAAACTTTAATTATAAAGTTAAAAAGAAACAAATTTGTAAATTTCGCGCTTATTGTTAAGCCTAACCTATTGAAGATACAACATGGGATTGTTTGATTTTTTTTCCAGCGATATAGCCATTGACCTTGGTACAGCTAATACCCTTATCATTCATAAGGATAAGATAGTTGTGGATGAGCCGTCTATCATTGCTATAGATAAAAACACCAATAAGGTGTTGGCCATTGGCCGTGAGGCAATGCAGATGCATGAAAAAACCCACGAAAATATAAAAACTATTCGTCCTTTGAAAGATGGTGTAATTGCTGATTTCCACGCAGCAGAGCACATGATCAGGGGAATGATTAAGATGATCGATAGCGGGAAGAAAATTTTCCCTTCTTCGCATCGTATGGTAATATGTATTCCATCAGGAATTACCGAAGTAGAGAAAAGGGCGGTACGTGACTCTGCCGAGCATGCTGGTGCTAAGGAGGTTTACATGATACACGAGCCTATCGCTGCGGCCATAGGTATTGGTATTGATATCGAACAACCGGTTGGGTCTATGATTGTGGATATTGGGGGTGGTACTACTGAAATTGCCGTAATCGCTCTTTCTGGTATTGTTTGTGACCAGTCTATCCGTGTGGCAGGAGATACCTTCAATAGAGATATACTTGATTATATGAGAAGGCAGCATAACCTATTAATAGGTGAAAGATCTGCTGAAAAAGTAAAAATAGAAGTAGGTTCAGCATTAACCGAATTGGATGATGGACCTGAAGATTATGAAATTAGAGGTAGAGATTTGATGACCGGTATTCCGAAAGTAATCAAGATCTCTTATTCTGAGATAGCTTTTGCGCTCGACAAATCTGTATCTAAAATAGAAGAAGCAGTATTAAAGGCATTGGAGATTTCACCGCCAGAACTTTCTGCTGATATTTACGACAATGGTATTCACCTAACAGGTGGAGGAGCTTTATTAAGAGGTTTGGACAAGCGTTTAGCTTTAAAAACTAAGCTTCCTATACACGTGGCTGAAGATCCGTTAAGAGCTGTAGTAAGAGGAACAGGACAGTCTTTAAAGAACTTAAATTCTTTCAAAGCTGTATTAATGACCTAAGCAACGGCTAAGGGTTAGTAAATTATATTTTTGGACTTTTGATCAATTCGGAATAAATAAATGCAGAGATTATTTCTGTTTCTATATCAATATAGAGCGTTTTTAACCTTCCTATTGTTGGAATTATTTTGCGTTTGGTTAATAGTCCAAAACAACTCATATCAAGGAACCCAGTTCTTTAACTCATCTAACAGTATGGCTGCAGGTATGCTGCAGTCATCTGATAATGTTTCCGATTATTTTGGCTTAAAGGAAGTGAACGATCAGCTTGCAGCTGAAAATGCTTCACTAAAAGAGGAACTCTCTCAGCTTACGGAAACTATAAATCACTTAGACAAAAAAGCTTTAGAAGACACTGTGCTTGCCAATAAGTACAATTACTTCAGTGCCAAAGTGATTAACAACTCAGTGCATAACTTCAATAATTACATTACTATCAATAAAGGGTCTCAGGATGGCGTGGAGCCAGACATGGGAGTGGTAGGAAATGATGGCGTGGTAGGAAAGGTGAAAACGGTATCTAAACACTTTGCAGTGATTTCTTCCATATTGCATAGCGATGTGCAAGTGTCTGCAAAAATAGCTAATACAGGAGACCTTTGTACCGTTAAATGGCCCGGGAAAGATCCATATAAAGCAGAATTGCTTTTTGTGCCTAGGCATGTAAAAGTTAATCATGGAGACAGTATTGTTACTTCAGGGTTTAATGCGGTATTTCCCGAAGGGGTGCCTATTGGTGTAATAGATGAGGTGGACATTAGCAATGATGCACTCTTCTATAGCATAAAGATTACGCTGGCAAGCGATATTAATGAGGTGGCATTTGTCTATCTTATAAAAAACAATTTAAAGGTGGAGCAAGATTCTATTCAATCTGAGGCCGAAAAATTTTAATCATGCTCAATAAAAGAACCATTTTACAAGTCATTTCTTTTGTTGCCTATATTTTAATACAAGTTTTGGTATTAAAAAACGTGGTGCTTTTTGATAAGGCATTTTGCTTTCTATACATCGGGTTTCTGTTATTACTACCTGTAGAAATGAAAGTATTACCACTGATGTTCGTTGGTTTTACTACAGGTTTTATTATTGATATTTTTTATGACAGTATGGGAATTCATGCGGCTGCATGTGTGTTTATAATGTTTGTCAGGAGTTACTGGCTCAACCTATTAACACCACAAGGCGGGTATGATTCGGGCACCGTACCTTCAGTGAAGGTAAATGGTTTACAATGGTTTGTTTCTTATGCATTACCATTGATTTTTCTACACCATTGTGCATTGCTCTTTTTAGAATCTTGGGGCTTTAGCTTTTTTGGATTTACATTGTCCAAAGCCTTTTTTAGTACATGGTTTACCTTAGTGGTGGTATTAGTAACCCAGTATCTTTTTTATAATACTAAAAGGACACTATGAACCAATCACGCAAGAATATTATCCAACTAGTTATAGTACTGGTTGCGTTAGTTTTTTTGACCAAGTTATTTTTTATTCAGGTATTAGATGATAAGTACGCAGAGGCAGCTACTAGTAATATCATTCATAAAGTTATAGAGTATCCTTACCGTGGAGTCATTAAAGACCGGAACGGTAAACTTCTAGTTTATAATACACCTCAATTTGATCTTACAGTTACTCCTAAAGAAGTAAAACAGCTGGATACAGCTAAGTTTTGTGAACTTTTTCATTTAACAAAGGAAGAGCTAAAGAAGAAATATTACGATGCTTCACATAGTAGAGGCTTTTCTTATGTAAAGCCAAATGCATTTATAAAGCAACTCTCAGAGCAAGATCTAGCTAGAATTCAAGATTACTTGGTGGATTTTCCTGGGTTTGATATTCAGGCAAGGACTACCAGAGCGTATACAAATCCAATTATGGCGAATGCCCTTGGCTATGTTAGTGAAATTAACAGGCGTCAGTTGGATAGAGACACGTCAAGTTATTACCATCAGGGTGACTATATTGGTCAGAGTGGTATAGAGGCATATTATGAAGAAGAACTGAGAGGTAAGCGGGGTGTCAGGTATAAAATCAGAAATGTAAGAGGTATTGAAAAGGGAGATTTTGAGGATGGTAAGTATGATACCTTGGCTATACCAGGGAAAAACCTGACCACTACGGTAGATATTGACCTACAGAAATATGGTGAATATTTAATGGAAGGTAAGACAGGAAGTATAGTGGCCATTGAACCTTCATCGGGAGAGATCCTTTCTATTGTTTCAGGGCCTACCTATGATCCAGCGCTGCTAACGGGAAAAGAATATAGTAAGAACTATTATAAAATAAGTTCTGATAGCTTAAAGCCATTGTTTAACAGACCACTTATGGCACAGTATAGGCCAGGGTCTATATTTAAAATTATTCAGGCAATGGTGGGGCTTGAAGAAGGTGTAATTACAAAAAACACTTATATACCATGTGTGATGTACCCAATGAAGTGTCACTATCATGGGCCTGGCGAAACTTTAGTTGGAGCCATTACGCATTCATGTAACCCTTATTTTTACAATGTAATGAAAAGGGTAGTGAACCAAGGAAATTCCTCTGATCCCTTTGAAGATACACGAATAGGGTTGAAAAAATGGCATGAATATGTGGAGACATTTGGCTTGGGCTCACCGCTGGGCATTGATTTACCTAACGAAAAAAGTGGAATGGTGCCTAGTGTTGCTTATTATGATAGAGCATATAATAATAGGCCATGGAAATACTCTAATATATATTCTATATCTATAGGTGAGGGAGAAAATTTAGTAGTGCCCTTACAAATGGCCAATTTTGCGTCCATTGTTGCTAACAGAGGTTATTATTACACTCCTCACTTGGTGAAATCAATAGGCGATAGTGGAGATCCTTTACCCCAGTTTACCGAGAAACATACTACTGCTGTTGATGGAAAATATTTTGACGTGGCGGTTGAGGCTATGGAGAATGTAATAAAAGCGGGAACTGGTCAGTATAGAGCCAAACTGAAAGATATTGATGTGTGTGGAAAGACTGGTACTGTACAGAATGGTTCACGACCGGATCACTCTGTATTTATCGCTTTTGCACCAAAAGACAATCCAAAAATTGCGGTTTCTGTGTATGTTGAAAATGCAGGGCAGGGAGCTAGAGCTGCAGCCTCAATCGCAAGTTTAATGATAGAGAAATACTTATTAGGAGCCACTGAGCGACCTAGTATAGAAGAATACGTTAGGAAAGGAGAATTTATATATTGAGACGGGCAGATAGTATAAGTAGTAAATTAGATTGGCTTACAGTTTTACTGTTCTTTACAATAGTTACATTAGGATGGTTAAATATTTATGCTGCGGTATATGATGAATCTGCAGCCCAGAATATATTTAGTACTTCTTTAAATAGCGGACGACAGCTTATTTTCATTGGAGCTTCTGTGGTGTTGATTATAGCCATTTTAGTAATGGACTTTAAGTTTTATGATACCTTCGCTTACATATTTTATGGAGGAGTCGTGTTTATGCTGGTCTTTGTGCTGGTGTTTGGTCGAGAAGTGGCTGGTTCAAAATCTTGGTTTGAAATAGGGGCTTTTCGATTGCAGCCCTCAGAGTTTGCCAAATTTGCCACTGCGTTGGGTGTGGCAAAGTACATCGGTACTTCAGGTTTTAGGATGGATAGAATAAGAGATCAGCTGATTTTATTCGCATTTATCGGCACTCCTGCTGTTCTTATCATATTGCAAGGAGATACCGGAACGGCCTTAGTTTATTCCATATTCCTATTTGTATTCTTTAGAGAAGGTATGTCGCCTATATTGTTAATATTAGGAACTGCTGCTGCTACTATATTTATTTTAACACTTTTGGTTCCGAATCACTTGTATTTATACCTAGGAATAGCAGTAATCGCTGGTGTTACTATACTTTTTGGAAAGCGAACAAAGAAAAGGATTTTGTTAGTGCTAGGGGGTGCTTGTATAATTATAGGAGTAATTAAAAGTGTGGACTACTTCGTTTCTGATGTTTTAAAACCTCACCAACAAAACAGAATTAAAGCCCTTATTAACCCTGATGCTGACCCTTTAGGTTTTGGGTGGAATGTTACTCAATCTAAAATTGCAATTGGTAGTGGGGGCGCTTTTGGGAAGGGGTTTTTAAAAGGAACTCAAACGAAGTTCGATTTCGTGCCAGAACAAAGTACTGACTTTATATTTTGTACTATTGCTGAAGAGCATGGCTGGTTAGGTAGCTTTACGGTTATAGGATTATTTATAACTCTACTTTTCCGTATTATATTTATAGCAGAACGACAGAAATGGCGATTTGCTCGTGTATACGGGTATTCGGTTGCGTGTATAATATTTTTTCACTTTGCAGTCAATATTGGTATGACAATAGGACTATTCCCTGTAATAGGTATTCCATTGCCTATGTTCAGTTACGGAGGTTCGTCTTTGATAGGTTTTACTATTCTAATATTTATATTATTGAAGCTTGATGCACATCGTGGTCAAGTACTAGTACATTAAAAGAAAAGGCGCTTAACAAGCGCCTTTTCTTTTAATTAAACTTTTTATTTACGATCTCTAAAAATTCTTCAACCTCTTCGGTTTCAGTATTCCAGTAGGGATAGTTTTCTACTAAGTAACTGTTAGCGTCTGACTTGTTTTCGCACTCCTCTAAGTAGCTAACGGTGTTATTAAATGATGTCTCGTCCCCATCAAAAAGCATATTTATAAACATAAAGCGCTGGTTGATGCTTATATTTTTTCTTATGCTATCAATTTTCTGACTTTTATGCCTGTCAGCTATCGAAGATTTTTCTTGATTGGCGTGCTGGTCATTTAAGGTTTTGGTTGGCGACTCAAAACGGCTATTTATTGGCGCAGCTTTTTCGTTTACTTCCTCGTGCTCTAATTCTCTTTGCTGTGCCATTGGGGTAGGTGGAGCTGTAGCTGTGGCATTTCCATAAACTAAGCTTTCATCTAAAGGCAATAATTCTGAGAATTTCTCAAAGTAAACATCTATATCTTCAGGGCTCTCCTGTATATTTTCGAAGACATCGTTGAGCATCTTAGTAGCCTCTTGTCTGCTAAGCTTTTCCATATCTTCATCTTCAGCCTTGGCTATTAAAGCCATTAAAAGGTTAGGGTTGATTTTTACGTATTTACTAATCCTTTTCAGACTTTTAATCGATACTCCATTTTTTTTCGGGTCGTTGATCAGATGCATGTAAAAGTCATAAGGAGAAAAAACCAAAAGGAGTGTCTCTTTTATAGCATCTTCTAATAGAGGAGTAAAGTTATCCCTTGTTATGGCTATATTTCTGGAAAGAATATTCATGAATTCTTTTTGAGCTTCTTTCACTTCAGGTGCATCGTAGTTAAAGTACGGGCTTTGAATTTTAGAAGTTTCCTTTCTCCATTCATTAAGAAGATTCTTCATCACAAAAAGATTGATCTGCCTTATTTGCTGTAGCTCTAGTATTTGAGGTCCTGTAATTACATCATGGTCAGCAAAATGTTCTTCAAGCAAATGATCACATAATTCTTTGCAGTATTCTTCTATCCCCTTGTGATTAAGATTATTTTCCATACTTAGTAGTTCTCAGTCCTTAATTTAGTTTATTTACATTTTGCCTTATAAAGTTAAGAAATATGCCTAAGATCGTTATTAAAAACCTGGCTGATAAAACGATAATGACAAACGACAAATCTGCGACCGTATTGGATACTTTGCAAGAAAATTTTATAGATTGGATGCATGCATGTGGAGGAAAGGGGAGGTGCACCTCGTGTAGAATGATCGTAAAACAGGGAGAAAGTAATCTGGCGCCAATAACAGAAAGTGAAAATAATTATCGTATGTTAAATA
Organism: Fulvivirga sp. AWR4_260; assembly: GCF_056158185.1. NCBI lineage: Bacteria > Pseudomonadati > Bacteroidota > Cytophagia > Cytophagales > Fulvivirgaceae > Fulvivirga > Fulvivirga sp. AWR4_260. The sequence continues at coordinate 393,212 of NZ_JBSWSU010000001.1, read as the reverse complement.
GGTTGGCTGATAATGAGCGTCTTAGCTGTCAGTCTGTACTGATGGATGGCGAAATAGATATAGAAGTGCCCACAGCTACTAAATTGCCACATATGGAATATTCTTATTAACTTACTTCCAAGAGTAGGTCCTTTTTTTGTGAGTATCTTCTTAATTTTGAAGGATGTTTATAGAGCCAAACTTTGGAAGACCGAAAAAGACAGGGTGGATAGAAGTCATATGTGGATGTATGTTTTCTGGAAAAACCGAGGAATTAATAAGAAGATTGAACCGATCTATCATTGCAGGGCAGAAAGTTGAAATCTTTAAACCAGCAGTGGACAAGCGCTATCATGATGTGGATGTGGTGTCTCATAATGAAAATGCCATTAGGTCAACACCGGTCAATTTCGCAAGTGATATAATACTTATGGCAGGAGATTGTGATGTAGTTGGCATTGACGAAGCTCAATTTTTTGACGATGAAATCGTAAATATCTGTAATAAGTTGGCTAATAGCGGAAAACGGGTGATAGTGGCCGGACTGGATATGGACTTTGAAGGTAAGCCTTTTGGGCCGATGCCGTTTTTGCTGGCAACAGCCGAATTCGTAACCAAAGTGCACGCCATTTGTGCGGTAAGTGGCGAATTAGCTTCTTATTCTTATCGCTTAAGTGAGGACAGGGATAAAGTGTTGTTGGGAGAAAGACAAGAATACGAGGCGCGTAGTAGAGGGAGCTTTTTCCAAGGTATGAAAAATCGTAATGGAGAAGATTAATCATTTTATCGTTAAAAATATAAGCAGCCCAATAATTTTTGTTGGGCTATTTTTGTTAATAAGTGGTAGTGTCACTGCTCAAAATATTCCTTTGGGCACATGGCGAACCCACTTTTCATATTATAAGGCCAAATTGGTTGAAGTAACAGAGGATAAAATTTATGTTGCCTCTGAAAATGGACTGTTCTTCTATGACAAAGATGATCAGGCCGTGACCAAAATTTCTAAAAGTGATGGGCTGCAGTCTGAGAATATTACGGCTCTTTATTTTAGTGAAGCTCAAAATCAGCTTTACATTGGTTATGCCGATGGTAATCTTGATGTTGTTGTAAATAATGAGATAATTAATGTTGACCTTACTACAACCGCCCAAGTTATAGGTGATAAAGGCATTAATTCATTTGTAGAGTTAGAAAGTCAGTTGTTTATAGGTACTGATTATGGTTTGCTTAAATACAACCAAACATCATTACAAGTAGAGGAAACTTATCGAGAAATTGGTGTAGACGGAGCCACTATTCATGTAAACGATTTGGCTATAATGGGAGATTCTGTCTATCTGGCTACTAATGCAGGTATTATATCAAATTCCTTACGAAATCAGGTAAATAGGTTTGATTTTAGAACTTGGAAGAGATATGATATGCCTAATGGCAACGCTAATAATGGTGTGATTTTTATCACTAATTATGAAGGTTATCTTTTGGCAGGAGTTGATCATTTAGGATTAATTCAGTTGAACCAAGGGATAACTACTACTGTTTTTGAAGACCTCACGGCTGAATTTTATAATGGGTTTACTTCTAATGGTATCATGTATTTTGTTGAAGATAAAGCCTTATTTAGTTATTCAAGTAATGAAGTGACTCCTATAACCAATACATTTATCACACAGGTTAACGATGCTTTTTTAACGGTCGATGGAGTTTGGTGGGTTGCCGATGAAAACAAGGCATTGGTGACCAATTATCAACAAGGGAATCAATTTTATAGTATAATGCCTGAAGGCCCTTATTCCAATGAGTTTTTTTCTATAAATAATTTGGTGGATGGTCTTTTTGTGGCCTCAGGAGGGTATTCTAATAATTTGCAACCGTTGGGGTATGCCAATGGGTTTTATCAGTTTAGCAATGGGCGTTGGAGTAATTACAATACTAATATCACGGATGGTTTTCCTGCATTTAATGATGTAACTGATGTGACATATAGTAATGGGATAGGGGCTTATTTTGCAGCTTCATTTGGGAGCGGGTTGCTGAAGTTTTCTTTAGCAAATGATAGTTATGAAGTTTACGATAATACAACCCCTGGCAGTCCTTTAATTACTGATTTGGAGCTTGCCGATAAGGTTTTAATTACAGCCATAGAGGGAGATAGCCGGGGATTATGGGTGTTGAATTATGGCAGTGATACGCCATTACTGTTGTTGCAGCCCGATGGTCAATGGAGACCTTTTTTTCTTACAAATCAGCAGGCTAAATATGCTACAGATATGTTGCTTGTTGACCAATATGTATGGTTACTTACTGCATCAGGTATAATTGTTTTTGACCCAGAAACTAATAATTCCCGGTTGTTGAACAACTCCACTTCAAATGGGGGCATTGTCGGGAACGAATTCAAATGTTTTAGCTTAGATAAGGATGGGTATGTCTGGATCGGTACCGATAATGGTGTATCAGTGTTCACTAATCCCTATTCAGTTTTTGAAGGTACTGTGGATGCAGTGGAGCCAATATTTGATAGTCAGTTATTGTTAATAGGGGAAGAAGTGAATGATATTCTCGTAGATGGAGGCAACAGGAAGTGGTTTGCCACAGATAAAGGAGCATGGTTGTTTGATGCATTAATAGAGCAAGAAGTATTGTTTTTTGATGCAGATAATAGTCCATTACCTTCCAGTATTATTAATGAAATCGGTATAGATAATCAGTTGGGGGAAGTGTTTTTTTCTACAAATGATGGCGTAGTTTCATTTCGTGCAGACGCTACAGAGCCTGAACATGATTATAGTAACGTCAAAGTATTTCCTAACCCTGTTACCTCACATTTTAATGGCACTATTGCTATCTCGGGCTTGGCCAGCAATGTGATAGTTAAAATTACTAATGTAAGCGGTAAGCTCATTTGGCAAACAAAATCCAATGGAGGCACAGCCACTTGGGACGGGGCTGATTATAATGGAAAAAGAGCTCAAACAGGTGTTTATTTAATCTTTGTTGCCAATAATGATGGTGAAGATACTTTCGTGGGGAAAATTGCTGTAGTAGATTAGTAGTCATTTTATATCTCAAATGTTACACAAAACCCGCGGCATAGTCTTCAAGTATTTTAAGTATAGAGACACGTCTATAATAGTTAAAATTTTTACCGAAGAGTTTGGTATTCAGACCTACATTGTCAATGGAGTGAGAAGCAAATCCACGAAAAGTAAGATAGCTCTTTTTCAGCCTCTGACATTATTAGATCTCGTAGTATATAAAAAATCAGGAGCTGAGATTAATCGTATATCTGAAATAAAATGTACCATACCGTTTCACGATATTCCAACGGATATTCGAAAAACTACCATTGCTATATTTATGGCTGAGGTGCTTTACAAAAGTGTTCAGGAAGAAGGAGATGTATCCGAAATGTTCCAATTTATATATCACAGCATAGAAATTTTGGATCATTTGGAAGGGAAAACCAATAATTTTCACCTCCAGTTTTTGCTTAAGTTAAGTCGTTATTTAGGTTTTGGAGTTGACTCATTCACAAATGAGTTTGCATTTCTTTCTGACCAAGAAAGTACCATCCTTCATCAGCTGTTGTCGTTCGGCTATGAAGAACAAATAGCTATGTCAAACCAACAGCGAAGAACCATTTTAGATGGGATTATTCACTTTTATAAACTGCATGTTGACTCTCTCAATGAGATCAATTCTATCAATGTTTTGCATGAGCTATTTTAATTTTTTTTAAATCAATGTCGTAATTCTTTGGATAAAAGAAAAATTACCACACATTTGCGGTACCTACCTATGTTTAGAAAAAAAAGCGGCTCAAATGCTTTTTATAACCAAAAAATAATATCTCTACTATTTGTTAACTTCTTATAAGTTATTATCTTTGCAATCCTTTTGCGGAAAAACCGTGAAAGCTATAGCTAAAGTACGCTTATAAAGATTTTAAAATGTCTGGTATTATAGGAAAGAAAATCGGAATGACTAGCATTTACAGTGCCACTGGGAAAATGATCCCATGCACGGTGATAGAGGCTGGTCCTTGTGTGGTTACACAAGTAAAAAATGAAGAGACTGATGGTTACACAGCCGTTCAGTTGGGCTATGGCGAGCGCAAGGAGAAGAATACTCCTAAAGCTTTGCTAGGTCATTTTAAGAAAGCGAATACAACTCCTAAGAAGGAGATGGTAGAATTTCGCGATTTCCGAGTGGAATTTGAAGGAGGAGTGCAGTTAGGTCAAGAAGTGAAAGTTGGAGATGTATTTGTAGAAGGAGACTTCGTAGATGCTATTGGAACCTCAAAAGGTAAAGGTTTCCAAGGTGTTGTAAAAAGACATGGATTTGGTGGTGTTGGACAAAGAACTCACGGTCAGCACAACAGAGAAAGAGCTCCAGGTTCAATTGGTGGTGCATCCTTCCCTGCAAGAGTTTTTAAAGGAATGAGAATGGCTGGAAGAGCCGGAGGAGATAGAGTGAAAGTTCTTAACCTTCAGGTGGTTAAAATCATCCCTGAGAAAAATTTAATTTTAATAAGTGGTTCTGTACCAGGAGCAAATAATTCAACTGTAATTCTCGAGAAATAATGGACGTTTCAGTAGTAAAATATAGTGGTGAAGATACCGGAAGAAAGATTTCTCTTTCTGATGAAGTTTTTGGTATTGAGCCAAATGACCATGCAATATATCTTGACGTTAAGCAATACTTAGCTAACCAAAGACAAGGAACGCATAAGTCAAAAGAGAGAGCCGAAATCAGTGGTTCTACTAAGAAGATAAAAAAACAAAAAGGAACAGGTACAGCCAGAGCTGGTAGTATCAAATCTCCAGTTTTCAGAGGTGGAGGTAGAGTTTTCGGTCCTAGACCAAGAAACTATTCCTTTAAGTTAAATAAAAAGCTTAAGGAGCTAGCAAGAAAATCTGCTTTAACTTATAAGGCAAAAGATCAAAGTATTGCTATTTTAGAAGACTTCAGTTTTGAAGCACCAAAAACAAAAGAGTATATCAAAATGCTTGAAGCCCTATCTTTAGGAGCTAAAAAAACTCTTTTAGTGCTTTCAGATAACAACAAAAACATCGTATTGTCAGGAAGAAATATCCAAAATACAAAAGTGGTTACTGCTGACGCATTAAACACTTATGATGTTATACATGCCGATAATTTGATATTGAGTGAAAGCTCTCTTGAGAAGATTGATAACTTATTGAAGAAATAAAAATGAGTGTTTTAATAAAGCCATTGGTTACAGAAAAAGTTTCTGCTTTAAACGAAACTGGCAAGTATGGTTTCATCGTAGACCGCAAAGCTAATAAAGTAGAGATTAAAAAGGCTGTAGAAAAGATGTACGGGGTCACAGTAGAAGATGTGAATACCATGAACTATCTAGGTAAATTAAAGTCTAGATATACTAAATCCAGAGTTATTTCAGGAAGAACCCCATCATTTAAAAAAGCTATCGTAACCGTAGCGGATGGTGAAGTAATCGATTTTTACAGCGAAATTTAATCATTAGAAGAGATGGCAGTTAAGAAATTAAGACCAACTACTCCAGGACAGAGATATCGTATCGCTCCTGCCTTTACAGAGATTACAAAGGCAGAGCCTGAGAAGTCGTTGGTTGTAACAAAAAAGAGATCGGGCGGTAGAAATAACAGTGGTAAAATGACTATGCGCTATATCGGTGGTGGTCATAAGAAGAAAACTCGCCTTGTTGATTTCAAAAGAAATAAGTTTGACGTTCCTGCAACGGTAAAAGCTATAGAGTATGATCCAACAAGATCTGCACGTTTAGCTTTATTATATTATGCTGATGGTGCTAAATCTTATATATTAGCTCCGCAAGGATTAGTTGTAGGTACTACTATAATCTCAGGAGAATCTGTAGCTCCAGAAGTAGGTAATACATTACCTTTATCTAAGATACCTTTAGGTACTATTATTCACAACATAGAGCTTAAGCCTGGTAAAGGTGGCGCTATGGCAAGAAGTGCTGGTTCTTACGCACAGTTAACTGCTCGTGAAGGTAAGTATGCTACTTTAAAATTACCTTCAGGTGAGACTAGAAGAGTTCTTGTTACTTGTTTAGCTACTATTGGTTCAGTATCTAATGCTGACCACATGAATGTTAGACTAGGAAAGGCTGGTAGAAACAGATGGTTAGGTAAAAGACCTAGAACTAGAGGTGTGGCTATGAACCCGGTTGATCACCCAATGGGAGGTGGTGAAGGTAGGTCTTCAGGAGGACACCCTAGATCAAGAACAGGTCTTCTGGCTAAAGGTAAGAAAACCAGAACTCCTAAAAAATATTCAAACAATCTAATAATCAGTAGAGGTAAGAAGAAAAAATAATGGCTAGATCACTTAAAAAAGGACCGTATATTGACTTCAGGCTCGAAAAGAAAGTCGATGCTATGAACGACTCAGGAAAAAAATCAGTGATCAAAACTTGGTCAAGAAGGTCAATGATATCTCCTGATTTTGTAGGGCATACATTTGCTGTACATAATGGAAATAAATTTATTCCCGTGTACGTAACTGAAAACATGGTAGGACATAAACTTGGTGAGTTTGCTCCTACTAGAAATTTCAGAGGTCACGTAGGTAAAAAAGACAAAGGTAAAAGATAATTATGGAGGCAGTAGCTAAACTAAAGAATGTACCTACTTCACCTCGTAAAATGAGATTAGTAGCTGATCTTATTCGTGGTGAAAGAGTGAATAAGGCGCTTAATATACTAAAGTTTGAGCCTAAGCAAGGAGCCGCAAGGCTTGAAAAACTTTTGTTATCTGCCATTTCTAACTGGCAGCAGAGCAATGAGGAAGTAGATTTAGAAGACGCAGATCTTTACGTTAAATCTATTCAAGTAGATAGTGGAAAGATTTTAAAAAGATTGAGACCTGCTCCACAGGGTAGAGCTCATAGAATTAGAAAAAGATCTAACCATGTAACTTTAGTATTGGATAGTCTGGCTCCAGTTCAGGAAGAGGTTGAAAAAAAACCTGCAAAGAAAGAGACTAAGAAAAAAGATAATAAAGAAGATAAATAATGGGACAGAAAGTTAACCCTATAGCTTTAAGACTTGGCATCATTAAAGGCTGGGATTCTAGCTGGTATGGTGGAAAGGATTTTTCCGATAAACTTGTTGAGGATCATAATATAAGAAATTATATAGCTGCTCGTATACCTAAGGGTGGAATCTCTAAAGTAGTAATCGAACGTACTCTTAAGAGAATTACACTTACTGTACACACTGCAAGACCTGGTGTTGTTATCGGTAAAGGTGGAGCAGAAGTTGATAAAATTAAAGAAGAGTTAAAGAAACTAACTGGTAAGGATGTTCAAATCAATATATTTGAGGTGAAACGTCCAGAGTTAGACGCTAAACTTGTAGGTGAGTCAATAGCTCAGCAATTACAGGCTAGAATATCTTATAGAAGAGCTATGAAGCAAGCGATTGCTTCTGCAATGAGGGTAGGTGCCCAAGGTATTAAAATTAAAGTTTCGGGTCGACTTGGAGGAGCTGAAATGGCTCGTTCAGAACAGTACAAGGACGGTCGTATTCCATTACATACTTTAAGAGCTGATATTGATTATGCAATAAGCGAAGCCAATACTATCTATGGAAAAATAGGTATTAAAGTATGGATATTTAAGGGTGAGATCTACGGTAAAAGAGACTTGTCTCCTAACGTTGGTACATCAAATTCAAGTTCTGGTGGAGGCCGTGGCGGTAGAAAGCGTAGTGAAGGTGGTCCTAAGCGAAGAAGAAACAAATAATTTAATTTAGAAGAGCACGTGCTTAGGCACATCTAAAGTTATAAGATATGTTACAGCCAAAGAGAGTTAAATTCAGGAAAAAACAGAAGGGCAGAATCAAAGGAATCGCCCAAAGAGGTCATAGAATAGCTTTTGGGGCATTTGCAATAAAGGCGTTAGAGCCAGGATGGATTACTTCTAGACAAATAGAAGCGGCCAGGATTGCAATGACAAGAGCAATGAAAAGGGAAGGTCAAGTGTGGATCAGAATATTTCCTGACAAGCCTATTACTAAAAAGCCAGCAGAAGTAAGGATGGGTAAAGGTAAAGGTGCTCCTGAATATTGGGTAGCAGTTGTTAAACCTGGTACAATTCTATTCGAAGCAGGTGGTGTTAAAAAGGAATTGGCTCAAGAGGCACTCCGTTTGGCACAACAGAAACTTCCAATTAAAACTAAGTTTTCAGTACGCAGAGACTACGTAGAATCATAAAAAAGATGAAGAATTCAGAAATAAGAGCACTAAGCATCGAAGAACTCGAGCAAAGATTAGCTGGAGAGCAGGAGGCGTACAGAAAAATGAAATTTGCTCATGAGATCTCTCCAATCGAAAATCCTATTAAGATAAAGGAGACTCGTAGAATTATCGCCAGGTTAAAGACTGAATTGAGAGCTAAAGAACTCGCTAAATAATATTGAAATGGAGTCAAGAAAATTAAGAAAAGAAAGAGTAGGGCAGGTTGTTAGCAACAAGATGGAGAAGTCTATCACGATTGCGGTACAACGTAAAGAAAAACACCCTATCTATGGTAAGTTTGTTAATAAAACTACCAAGTTTACGGCTCATGACGAAAATAACGAGTGTGGTATTGGTGATACGGTAAGAATAATGGAAACTCGTCCTTTGAGTAAAAACAAAAGGTGGAGATTAGTTGAAATCATTGAAAAGGCTAAATAATAATGATACAGCAAGAGTCAAGATTAAACGTTGCAGATAACAGCGGAGCGAAGGAAGTACTTTGTATCCGTGTATTAGGTGGTACTGGTAAAAAGTATGCTTCTGTGGGAGACAAAATTGTTGTAACAGTAAAGTCAGCCCTTTCTTCAAGCAACTTAAAAAAAGGTACTGTTTCTAAAGCAGTTATCGTTAGAACAAAGAAAGAAGTTAGAAGAAAAGATGGATCTTATATCCGCTTTGAAGATAACGCAGCCGTGTTATTAAACACAAACGATGAGCCGAGAGGTACACGTATCTTTGGACCTGTTGCAAGGGAGTTACGTGAAAAGCAATTTATGAAAATCGTTTCATTAGCACCTGAAGTATTGTAATCATGGAAAGAAGGAAAAATAAACAGCCTAAGCTGCACATTAAAAAAGGAGATAAAGTAAAAGTAATTTCTGGAAACTCAAAAGGTAAAGAAGGAGAAGTACTTGAGGTTATCCCTAGCAAACAAAGAGCTGTGGTTAAAGGTATTAATGTTGTAACTAAACACGTTAAACCTTCAGCTACTAATCCTGAGGGTGGAATCGAAAAAACTGAAGCCGCTGTTCACATTAGTAATTTAATGTTGATTGACCCTGCTACTGGCGATGCAGTTAAAACTGGTAGAAAGCTTAATGATCAGGGTAAGCTTCAAAGATATTCTAAGAAAACTGGAGATTTAATTTAAGATGGCTAATCCAAGATTAAAAGACAAATACCATTCAGAAATTGTACCTGCTCTTAAGGATAAGTTTCAATATAAGAGTGTTATGCAGGTACCTAAGGTGGTTAAAATATGCATAAATAAAGGTATTGGTGCTGCAGTAGCTGATAAAAAATTAGTGGATATTGGAGTTGAAGAACTTACAACTATCACTGGTCAGCAAGCTGTTGCTACAAAATCTAAAAAGTCCATATCTAACTTTAAGTTAAGAGATGGAATGCCTATTGGTGCTAGAGTAACGTTAAGAGGAGAAAAAATGTACGAATTTATGGACAGATTAATGGCCATTGCTCTTCCTCGTGTACGTGACTTTAGAGGTATCAGCGATAAAGGATTTGATGGTAGAGGTAATTATACTTTAGGTGTTAAAGAACAAATTATCTTCCCTGAAATCAGTATCGATAAAGTTAACCGCATCAACGGTATGGACATTACTTTCGTAACTACTGCAGAGAGCGATGAGGAAAGCTATGAGTTATTAAAAGCTTTCGGAATGCCTTTCGCAAGTAAAAAATAAGATTATGGCAAGAAAAGCTGTTATAGCAAGAGAAAAGAAAAGAGAAAAGTTAGTAGCTAAATTTGCTGCTAAAAGAAAAGCCCTTAAAGAGGCTGGTGACTACGAAGCACTAGATAAATTACCTAGAAATGCTTCTCCAGTTAGATTACATAACAGATGTAAGCTTACAGGTAGACCTAAGGGATACATGAGAAAGTTCGGAATTTCAAGGGTTACTTTCCGTGAAATGGCTTCTGATGGGAAAATACCAGGTGTTACTAAAGCTAGCTGGTAAAATATTTCTCTTTTACTTTTATTCAAAAAAAATGTTCTGTATCTTTGCAGGCCTGTTTAACAGGGTTGCAATTTTACATTAGATAGAAAAGAAAATGACAGATCCGATAGCAGATTATTTAACCCGACTAAGGAATGCGATTAAAGCTCGTCACAGAGTAGTTGATATTCCTGCGTCTAATATCAAGAAGGAATTAACTAAAGTACTTCATGATAAAGGGTACATTTTAAACTATAAGTTTGAGGATACTACTAATCATCAAGGTAACATTAAAATTGCTTTGAAATATAATCCTGAAACTAAGAATCCTGCGATTTACCATCTTGAAAGAGTAAGTAAGCCAGGTTTAAGGAAGTATGCACAAGCGGAGTCATTACCAAGAGTTTTAAATGGCTTAGGTGTAGCTATTCTTTCTACTTCTAAAGGTGTTGTAACCGATAAAGAAGCTAGAGAACAACACATTGGTGGTGAAGTTCTTTGTTACGTATATTAATATATTATAAATTTCATATAATGTCTAGAATAGGGAAAAAACCAATAAAACTTGCTGATAAGGTATCTTATGGATATGATCAGGCTGAAGGTTTGGTTACGGTGAAAGGACCAAAAGGTGAGTTATCACAAAAAATTGACCCTGCTTTCAAATTGGTTGAAAATGAAGGCGAACTGACTGTAGAAAGACCTACTGAGCAAAAGAGACATAAAGCTCTTCATGGGTTATACAGATCATTAATTTTTAACATGGTAGAAGGTGTATCAACCGGATATGTTATAAAATTAGAACTTGTAGGGGTAGGATATAAGGCTACTACTCAAGGAAATGTTTTAGAACTAAGCTTAGGTTATTCTCATAGTATTTTCTTAGCTATTCCTGCTGAGGTGTCTGTGGTTGCAGAGACGGAGAAAGGTAAAAACCCAATAGTAACTTTAGAGAGTTCTGATAAGCAACTTATAGGACAAGTGGCTGCAAAAATTAGATCTCTAAGACCTGTTGAACCGTACAAAGGTAAAGGTGTTAGATTTGTTAACGAAGTTATTAGACGTAAGGCTGGTAAACAGGCTGCTAAATAATCAGGGATATGGCATTTAATAAATATAAGAGAAGACTTAGAATTAAGAAAGGTATTAGAAGCAAGATTTCTGGTACTGCTGAGAAGCCAAGACTTTCAGTTTTTAAAAGTAATAAAGGAATTTATGCCCAATTGATAGATGATACTAAAGGGCATACCATCGTTGCAAGTTCTTCAAAGGAATTAGATATAGCTGGAATCAATTTAGATGTATCTAAAACTGTGGGAGCGAAATTAGCTGAAAAGGCTAAAGCAGGTGGTATAGAAAGTATTGTATTTGATAGAAGTGGTTATCTATATCATGGCCGAGTTAAGGCCTTAGCAGATGGAGCCAGAGAGGGAGGTCTAAAATTTTAAAGCGATATGTCTCAGAATAATATAAGATCAGTGAAAGCTAGCGAAATAGACCTTAAAGAAAAGGTTGTAGCTATTAAAAGGGTAGCTAAGGTAGTAAAAGGTGGTAGAAGATTTAGTTTCTCTGCTATCGTAGTAGTTGGTGATGGAAATGGTGTTGTAGGATATGGATTAGGGAAAGCTAACGAAGTAACAGACGCTATAACAAAAGGTATAGATGACGCTAAAAAGAACTTGGTAAAGGTGCCTTTATTTAAAGGAACTGTGCCACATGAGGCTATCGGAAAATTTGGAGGAGGATATGTGTTGTTGAAACCTGCTTCTGCGGGTACTGGAGTAATTGCAGGTGGTGCGATGCGTGCGGTATTAGAGAGTGCTGGAGTACATAATGTATTAGCTAAATCAAAAGGATCTTCTAACCCTCATAACGTGGTTAAGGCAACTTTTGATGCGTTAACTAATATGAGAGATGCATTTTCTGTAGCGCAAGACAGAGGAGTTTCTTTATCAAAAGTTTTTAACGGTTAATAAGATGGCGAAAGTTAAAATATCACAGGTTCGTAGTGTAATTGGTAGACCTGAGAATCAGAAAAGAACAATTACCGCTCTTGGATTGGGAAAAATTAACAGGACTGTAGAGGTTGAGTTAACACCACAGGTTCAAGGAATGATAAATAAAGTAGGCCATTTGGTATCTGTAACCGAATTATAATTGCAAGATCAGATGAAATTATATAGTTTAAAACCTGCAAAGGGTTCTGTAAAGAATAAAAAGAGAATAGGTAGAGGACAAGGTTCTGGAAAAGGTGGAACATCTACTAGAGGTCACAAAGGTGCTAAATCTAGATCTGGATATTCTCAGAAATTAGGTTTCGAAGGAGGTCAAATGCCTTTACAAAGAAGAGTACCTAAGTTCGGCTTTACTAATCCTAATAGAGTTGAATATAAAGCTATCAATTTAGATGCATTAGAAGCATTAGCTCAAAAGACAAACGCTGATAAGATTGACTTAGAGTTGTTGTTAAATAATGGTCTTGTTGGTAAAAACGATAAAGTAAAAATATTGGGTAGGGGTGAATTGAAAGCGAAGGTGGAGGTTACTGCCCACGCATTTTCTGAGTCAGCAACCAAAGCTATTGAGGCTGCTGGAGGGAAAGTTATACAGCTATAATCATGAAAAAATTCATAACCACAATCAAGAACATTTTCTCAATAGAGGATCTTAGAGTAAGAATTTTAAATACTATCGGGTTTCTGATAGTATTTAGACTAGGGTCCTATATTGTTCTTCCGGGTGTTGATGTTGACCAATTAGGAGCAGGAGCACAAGGAGGAATATTTGATTTGTTAAACACCTTTTTAGGAGGTTCTTTTAAAAGAGCGTCCATTTTTGCGTTGGGTATCATGCCTTATATTTCTGCTTCAATTGTTATTCAATTGTTGACAGTGGCAGTTCCCTATTTTCAAAAATTACAAAAGGAGGGAGAATCAGGTAGAAATAAACTAAACCAAATAACACGAGTTTTAACTATTGTTATTACTCTCGCTCAGAGTGCTGGTTATTTAGCAGCTACGATACCTTCGGATGCTATATTGTACAGCCCTTCATTTTTCCAGGTTACCTCTATGATTATATTGGTTGCTGGTACAATGTTCTGCATGTGGTTAGGAGAAAAAATTACAGATAAAGGTATTGGTAACGGTATTTCAATGTTAATTATGATTGGAATCATTAGCCGTTTACCAGGTTCAATGGTAGGAGAAATGATGTCTCGTGGTATGAGCGGTGCATTGATGTTCGTATTAGAAATTGTAGCCTTGTTCTTTATCGTAATGGGTGTTGTTGCACTTACTCAGGCAACAAGAAGAATCCCTATTCAATATGCTAAACAAGTAATTGGAAATAAATTATACGGAGGTAAAAGAGATTACATACCGTTGAAGATAAATGCTTCAGGTGTAATGCCAATCATTTTTGCTCAAGCATTAATGTTTATTCCTCCATTAATTGCTGGAATTTGGAAGGAAAGCGAAGTAGGCGCTTATATTGGTTCTACATTTAGTGATCCATATTCATGGCAATATAATCTTCTGTTTGCAGTACTAATTTTACTATTTACATTCTTTTATACTGCGATTACTGTGAATCCTAATGATATTGCGGATAATCTGAAAAGGAATGGAGGTTTTATTCCTGGCATTAAACCAGGAAAGCAAACTTCTGAATTTATAGATGAAGTACTTACAAAAATTACTTTACCAGGATCTTTATTCTTAGCTGTGATAGCAATTTTACCTGCTTTTGCGGTAAAAGTCGGAATAAGTCCTACCTTTGCACAGTTTTACGGAGGTACATCTTTATTAATCATGGTGGGTGTTATATTAGATACTCTTCAGCAGATTGAGAGTTACTTATTGATGAGACATTATGAAGGTATGATGAAATCAGGTAAAGTAAAAGGACGTTCGCAAACAGTAGCAGCGTAATATTATATATGATTGTATATAAAACGAGAGAAGAGGTAGAATTACTCAAAGAAAGTGCTCTAATTCTTGGTAAAGCTCATGGTGAGGTGGCTAAGAATATAAAGCCAGGAGTTACTACAGCTTTTCTTGATAAATTGGCTGAAGAATTTATAAGAGATAATGGGGGAGTTCCTTCATTTAAAAATTATAATGGTTTTCCAGCTTCTTTATGTATCTCTTTGAACGAAAATGTAGTTCATGGTTTCCCTAGTGAATATGAATTGCAGGAAGGAGATATTTTATCAGTAGATTGTGGCGTTTTTTATAAAGGTTTTCATAGTGATTCCGCTTATACTTATCCGATTGGAGATGTATCAGAGGAAGTGATTAAACTTTTGAGGGTTACTAAAGAATCTCTTTATAAAGGTATAGATGAAGCTCTCTATGGTAATAGAATAGGAGATATTGCGTATGCTATTCAAAATCATGCTGAGGAACATGGTTATGGAGTAGTAAGGGAGCTTGTGGGACATGGTGTAGGCAGAGATTTACATGAAAGTCCTGAGGTTCCAAATTACGGAAAAAGAGGTAAAGGGCCTAAGTTAAAGGACGGTCTTGTTATTGCGATAGAGCCAATGATTAATTTAGGAACGCGTAATGTTGTTCAAGAGTCTGATGGTTGGACTATAAGAACAGCAGATCGTAGACCATCAGCACATTTTGAACATACAGTGGCGATATTTGAGGATAAAACTGAAATATTGACCACGCATGAATTTATAGAAGAAAATTTTAAATTTTAATATGGCTAAGCAGAAATCAATAGAGCAAGATGGTACAATTACCGAGGCACTTTCTAACGCGATGTTTCGTGTAGAGTTAGAGAATGGTCATGAGGTAATTGCTCATATTTCTGGTAAAATGAGAATGAACTATATTAAAATTTTACCAGGTGACAGAGTTAAATTAGAAATGTCACCTTATGATTTAACAAAAGGACGAATTGTATATAGATATAAATAAGAGTCATGAAAGTTAAAGCGTCAGTAAAGAAACGTAGCGCTGATTGTAAGATAATCAGAAGAAAAGGAAAGGTTTACGTTATCAACAAAAAGAATCCTAGGTTTAAACAAAGACAAGGCTAATACTATGGCAAGAATTGCAGGAGTAGATATCCCAGACAACAAGAGAGGTGAAATCGCCTTAACCTATATTTTTGGAATAGGTAAAAGTACAGCACAAAGCATTTTAACTCAAGCTGGTATTGATTGGGATAAAAAAGCACAAGACTGGACAGACGATGAGTCTACAGCTATCCGTACTATCATTAGTGAAAACTTTAAGGTAGAGGGTGTATTGAAGTCTGAGGTGCAGATGAGTATCAAGCGATTGATGGATATTGGATGTTATAGAGGTTTAAGACACAGAAAGAGTCTACCTGTAAGAGGACAGAGAACCAAAAATAACTCTAGAACCAGGAAAGGTAAAAGAAAGACTGTAGCCAACAAGAAGAAGGCAACTAAATAATAAATGACTGTTATTAGGTGTTTTAACCTGTAACCAAGAATATAACATGGCACAAAAGAGAAAAGATAAAGCAAAAAAACGTGTAGTAGCTGTTGAAGCTATTGGTCAGGCACACATAAAAGCTTCTTTTAACAATATTATCATCTCCCTTACAAATACTACAGGGCAGGTAATATCATGGGCTTCAGCTGGTAAAATGGGGTTCAAGGGTTCTAAAAAGAATACTCCATACGCTGCGCAAATGGCGGCACAAGACTGTGCACAGAAGGCATATGACCTAGGATTAAGAAAAGTAGAGGTATACGTGAAAGGTCCAGGTGCTGGAAGAGAGTCTGCTATAAGAACCATCCAAAATACGGGTATTGAAGTTACAACTATTAAAGATGTGACTCCACTTCCTCACAATGGTTGCAGACCACCAAAAAGACGTAGAGTATAATTTTTGTAAAGAGAAAAAGATTAAATAATGGCAAGATATAGAGGTCCAAAGGCGAAGATCGCCAGAAGATTTAATGAGCCTATTTTTGGCGCCAGCAAAGCATTACAGAAGAAGAGCTATCCTCCAGGTCAGCATGGTAGAGGGAGAAGAAGAAAGCAGTCTGAATATGCTATACAGCTTATGGAGAAGCAAAAGGCTAAATACACTTATGGTGTATTAGAAAAGCAGTTTGCTAACTTGTTTGACAAAGCTTCAAGAAAATCAGGTATTACAGGTGAAATTTTGCTTCAGTTGTTGGAGAGCCGTTTAGATAATACAGTTTATAGACTAGGTATTGCACCTACAAGAAGAGCTGCTAGACAGTTAGTATTACACAAGCACATCACAGTAAATGGTGAGGTTGTTAATATTCCTTCTGTTAGCTTAAGACCAGGAGATTTAGTAGGAGTTCGTGAAAGATCTAAATCTTTAGAAAGTATTACTGATAGTTTAGCAAGCCATGGGGTTCAAAAATTCCCTTGGTTAGAGTGGGATTCTTCTGAAATGGTAGGTAAAATAGTTACTGTGCCACAAAGAGATGAGATTCCTGAAAACATCAACGAGCAGTTGATTGTTGAGCTTTACTCTAAGTAATCATTAATAAAATAATCAAATTAGCCTGTCATTTCCTAATGACGGGCTATAACTATAAAAGCAAAAACCTATGTCAATTTTAGCATTTCAGATGCCTGACAAAGTCGTGATGGAAAAGGCTGATGATTTTCACGGCTTGTTTACGTTTAAACCGTTGGAAAAAGGGTATGGAGTTACAATAGGTAACGCCCTAAGAAGGATATTGCTTTCTTCACTTGAGGGTTATGCCATCACTGGTATAAAAGTTCCTGGTGTTTTGCACGAGTTCTCTACTATTGAAGGTGTTGTTGAAGATGTAGCTGAGATTATTCTTAATCTTAAAATGGTACGTTTTAAGAAAATAGGAGAGTCTTTTGATAATAAAATTACGGTTTCTATTAAAAACCAAAGCGAATTTAAGGCTGGTGATATAGCAAAAGGTACTTCTGCATTTGAAGTGTTAAACCCTGATTTGGTTGTTTGTAATCTTGATGATTCTATTGATTTAGAGATAGAATTGACTGTAGAAAAAGGTAGAGGATATTTACCTGCAGAAGAGAATAAACCGGCTGAGCAAGTTTTTGGTCATATTCCTATTGATGCAATTTTTACACCTATTAAAAATGTAAAATATAGCATTGAGAATACTAGGGTAGAGCAAAAGACCGACTACGAGCAATTGGTGCTTGATATAGAAACTGATGGTTCTATTCACCCAGAGAAAGCTTTAGAAGGTGCTGCACATATTTTGATTCAGCACTTCATGTTATTCTCTGATAAGTCAATAGAATTAGAAACTGAAAAAGGAGGAGAGATTGAGCAGGTGGATGAAGAGATGCTTCATATGAGAAAGCTGTTGAAAACTCCTTTAAATGATTTAGATTTGTCAGTAAGGGCTTATAATTGTTTAAAAGCTGCTGATGTAAAAACTCTCGGTGATCTTGTTAAACTTGAAATTTCTGACATGATGAAGTTCAGAAACTTTGGTAAGAAATCATTAGCCGAGCTGGAACAATTGGTTCAGGATAAGAACCTTACCTTTGGAATGGATCTTTCCAAGTATAAACTTGAAGAAGAATAATTAAAATGAGACACGGGAAAAAAATTAATCATTTAGGTAGAACAGCCCCGCATAGAAAAGCTATGCTTTCAAACATGGCTGCTTCGTTGATCATAAACAAGCGTATTACTACCACTGTTGCAAAAGCTAAAGCTTTAAGAAAGTATGTAGAGCCTTTAATCACTAGAGCTAAAGACGATACTACTCACTCAAGAAGAATGGTATTCTCTTACTTAAACGACAAACATTCAGTTAAAATGTTGTTTGACGAAGTAGCAGAGAAAATTGCTAGCAGACCTGGAGGGTATACTCGAATTTTGAAGACTGGAAATAGATTAGGTGATAACGCTGATATGTGTATCATCGAATTAGTTGACTATAACGAATTGTTATTGGGAGACGACAAGCCAGCAAAAACTAAAACTAGAAGAAGCCGTAGAGGTAGTGGTGCTGCTAAAACAGCAGCGGCTGCTGACGAAACGAAAGCTGAAGCACCGAAGGGTGATGAGGCTACTGATGCTGGTTCTAATGAAGAAGCTGATAAATAAAATTGAAAAATATCATAAAAGTAAAGGGATTAGATTTTTATCTAATCCCTTTTTTTATTTTTGTACTTCAAATTTTCTGTTAGATGAAATTACAAAAGAAAGAAAAAGCCTATTTATTGTTAGAAGATGGTTTGCTGTTAGAAGGAACTGCTATTGGTAAAAAGGGTACCAGTGGTGGGGAAATCTGTTTTAATACTGGTATGACTGGATATCAGGAGATTTATACAGATCCTTCTTATTATGGTCAGATCATTGTAAATACTAATAGTCATATTGGTAACTACGGTACGATTAGTGAAGAGCAAGAATCTAATCATACTCAGATTAGCGGTATTGTAGTAAATGATTATTCCTATATTTATAGCAGGAAAAGGGCTGAGGAAAGCTTACAGAGTTATTTGGAAAATAATGGTGTAGTGGGCATAGCTGATGTTGATACCAGAATGTTGGTGAGACATATAAGAAGTAAAGGAGCTATGAATGCTATTATATCTTCAGAGCTTGACGGTGAAGAATTGAAGGCTGAGTTAGAAAAGGTTCCTTCTATGGCGGGACTGGAATTAGCTTCTGTAGTATCTACTAAAGAAACATATTTTGTAGGTGAAGAAAATGCAGCGGTAAAGGTGGCTGTTTTAGATTTAGGGATTAAAACTAACATTCTAAAAAATTTGGCTGCACGTGGCGTATACTGTAAGGTGTTTCCAGCCAAAACTACTTATGACGAAATGAAGTCTTGGAATCCTGATGGTTATTTCATTTCTAATGGACCTGGTGATCCATCGGTAATGCCTTATGCTATTGAAACAGTAAAACAAATCTTGGATGAGGACAAGCCTTTGTTTGGCATATGTTTAGGGCATCAAATTATAGCCTTGGCATGTGGTGTTTCTACTTATAAAATGCATCATGGCCATAGAGGGTTAAATCATCCTATAAAAAACTTAGAAACTGGTTTGAGTGAGATTACCTCACAAAATCACGGGTTTGCTATAAATGAAAAGGATGTAGAATCATCAGATAAAGTAGTAGCTACTCACATACACTTGAATGATAAAACTATTGCGGGAATTAAGGTGAAAGGTAAAAAAGCATTTTGTGTGCAATACCATCCGGAGTCTTCTCCAGGGCCTCATGATTCTCGTTATCTCTTCGATCAATTTGTTGATATGATGAGTAAATAAATCAAACAATCAATAATCTTAATACAAAACTAAAATCCAAATGAGTGTAATTGAAAGTATTCACGCGAGACAAATCCTCGACTCTAGGGGTAACCCTACCGTAGAGGTAGATGTAGTTACAGAAAATGGAGTGCTTGGAAGAGCAGCAGTTCCATCAGGTGCATCTACAGGAAAACACGAAGCCGTAGAGTTAAGAGACGGAGACAAGAGTGTTTTCATGGGTAAAGGAGTATTGAAGGCTGTAGAAAATGTGAATTCTATCATTGCTGAAGAGATTATTGGGTTTTCAGTATACGATCAGAATTTATTAGACAAAATAATGATCGAAGCTGACGGAACCGATAATAAAGCTAAGTTAGGAGCTAATGCTATATTAGGTACTTCTTTAGCAATTGCCAAAGCTGCGGCAAAAGAGTCTGGTCAGTCTCTTTTCAGATATATAGGTGGTGTTAACGCTAATACACTTCCTGTTCCAATGATGAATATATTAAATGGTGGTAGCCATGCAGATAACGCTATCGACTTTCAAGAATTTATGGTAATGCCTGTAAAGGCTGATACTTTTTCTCAGGCTTTAAGAATGGGAACTGAAGTATTCCATCACTTGAAAAAGGTATTATCTGATAAAGGATTGTCAACTAACGTTGGTGATGAAGGTGGTTTTGCTCCAAATATTGCTTCTAACGAAGAGGCTATCGAGGTGGTATTAACTGCTATCGAAAAAGCTGGTTATAAGCCAGGTGAAGATATTTATATCGCTATGGACGCTGCTTCTTCAGAGTTTTATGATAGCGAATCAAAATTATATCACTTTGCTTCTACAGGTAAAAAATTAAGTTCTGGTGAAATGGTTGACTACTGGGCTAATTGGGTGAATAAATACCCTATTATCTCTTTAGAGGATGCTATGGAAGAAGATGATTGGTCAGGATGGAAAAGCTTGACTGAAAAAGTAGGAAACAAAGTACAGTTAGTTGGAGATGATTTATATGTAACTAACGTTAAGCGTCTTCAAGAAGGTATTGACCAAGGTATTGCTAACTCTATCTTAATTAAAGTAAACCAAATTGGTTCTTTAACTGAGACTATTAATACTGTTAATTTAGCTAAGATTCATTCTTACACAAGTGTTATGTCTCACAGATCTGGTGAAACTGAAGATAGTACTATTGCTGACTTGGCAGTGGCACTTAACACTGGTCAAATTAAAACAGGATCTGCTTCTAGATCTGATAGAATGGCTAAGTATAATCAGTTACTTAGAATTGAAGAAGAATTAGGTGAAACTGCTTACTTCCCTGGAAGAAAAGCATTTAACTTTTAATATTCTCATATTAGTACTCCCTACTTTATGTAGGGGGTATTTTTATATTCTAATCTTATTCCTATCTTATATAAGGTTTTATTACTAAGGAAAATTGCCTCATGAAACTTCCTAAATTCACTAAAAACTTCTACTTTTTATTCAGCTTCTTTTTTTTGATATGGATGCTTTTTATTGATGCCAATGATTTGGTAAGTCAGTTTAAATTAAAGCAACAAAGAGAGAACTTAGAAGATGAAAAGGCTTATTATCTGGACAAAATTAAAGAAGTGAAAAAGGACAGAAAGGAGCTAATGAGTGATGATAAAATGCTTGAGAAATTTGCTCGTGAGAAGTATTTTATGAAAAAGGAAACAGAAGATTTATATGTTATAGTAAAGGAAGAAAATGAATAAGTTAGTAATACTCATACTAGGTTTTTTATTAATTACTACATGGAGTAGTGCTCAGGTTAGTGATGATGTCAGTGGAAGTTCTTTTGGCGATAGAATTTACGTGGGAGGAAACTTAGGAATGCAGTTTGGAGATATTACCAGTGTAGAGGTTAGTCCTTTGGTGGGATATCGTTTTACTAATGATTTTTCGGCAGGCATAGGTGCGACCTACCAGTATTATAAAATTAAGTATAACAACGGGTATGAATTTTCTACTAATATTTATGGAGGTAGAGTTTTTGCCAGACAAAATATCTTAGAGCAATTTTTCGCTTATGGAGAGTTTGAGTCTTTACGTTTGGAATACTTTGATATTAATAGTGATGAAGCTAGCACGGAGTGGGTGCCAGGATTACTAATAGGAGGGGGTTTATTTCAGCCTATAAGTAATAGAGCTGGTGTTAGTATAATGGCATTATATAATGTATTATATGACGACTTAAAGTCGCCATATAATAGTCCTTTAGTAATTAGAATAGGTATTAGCGCTGGTTTTTAAAGCGTCTCTACCTTCAGCTGTTCTGCAACTGTATTTAAATCTCTAACTACCTTTTCATTTAAAGGAATACCGTTAATTTTTCTTTCAGCTTCAGCTTCTCGTTCGGGGTCTCCAGGGATAAGAACTTTCTTTCCTTCTATGGCTTTGGTTTCTCTAAATCTTGATATCCAGTTATCCATATGATGTTTAAACTCATCAGCAGGGCGGAATGCATCAATTCTCATAGCGCCTAAAAAGTGGCCTAAGCCTTCTCCAACCGGATCCTCGGCCAAAGGTAAAAAGCTAACAAATGGAGGCGCCCATGGCCCGTAGTTAGCACCAGAAAATACAGCTGAGAAAATATCTACTATTGAACCTAAGGCATAACCTTTGTGGCTGCTATGCTCCCTATCACTACCAAGAGGAAGTAAAGCACCTCCGCTTTTTAACTCATTCGGATTGGTTGTCCCATTTCCGTCTTTATCTTGTACCCAGCCTAGCGGTGCGTCTTTTTCTAAGCGCTGAAGTATTTCTAATTTACCATTTGCTGCTGTGGTGGTAGCCATGTCAGCAACAAAAGTAGGCTGTTCGTTAGTAGGTATGGCTACTGCAATGGGATTGGTGCCAAGCATACGCTCTGTGGCAAATGTAGGAGCTACCAGAGGGCTGGCATTGGTCATAGATATACCCACCATGTCTTGATCACTGGCAAGCATGCTATGATATCCCGCAATGCCAAAATGGTTGGAGTTTTTCACGCTCACCCAGCCAGACCCAACATTTTTAGCCTTTTCTATGGCTACTTCCATAGCTCTTACAGCTACTACAAGTCCTAAGCCTCTGTCTCCATCTATCACTGCAGTGCTTGGGGTCTCGTGTACTACTTTTATGCTAGGAGTTGGGTTTATTCTACCTGCCTCCCATAACCTTACATACCCAGAAAGGCGTGCTACACCATGAGAATCTATACCTCTCAAGTCAGCTTTAATGAGTACATCAGTTGCTAAGTTCGCATCAGACTCATTACAACCCATTTTAAGAAAAACTGACTTGGTGAAATCTCTTAATTTTTGTTCTGAAAATACGTTTTCCATAGGCGGGCAAATTTAGGATATAATTATTAAAACAGCAGTTAATATTATAAAAGGCCTTTTTTTATCAACGAAAGTACTCCTTCTTTCAAAGAATAGGTTGATACTTGAATTTTGCCGAATGTATACTGTTTGATAAGCCAATTGATAAGGCACGAAGCAACCACAATCATGTCAGCGCGCATTTCTATCATTCCGGGTATTGAAAGTCGCTGTTCCTTATCTTTCGAAAGTAAAAGCTGATGAATTTGATGATAAACATCAAATGTTAATGGCAGCTCACTGGAATTTTGTTCTATATGGATGCCATTCATCTCACGATAAATATCACTTAGAGTGTCAAAAGTTCCGGAAGATCCAATTAATGTCAAAGGCTTGAAGGTCTGTATATTTTCTACTAGCTCAGAAAGGCTTTGAGATAGATAATTTTCAAGTTCAATAATTTCTTCGGGTAATATTGGATCGTGTTTATGGAATTGGTCCAGCAGGCGTTGAGCTCCTACTTCGAAACTCTTTAACCATAAAATTTCTGTTCCTCTTCCTATGATGAACTCCACACTGCCTCCTCCAATATCTACTACAAGGTTCGGTTCATTGTCTACCGTAACGGCACTTATTACTCCATTATATATTAACCTGGCTTCCTCTTCGCCAGAAATGATATTAATTTCAATACCAGTACGGTCTAAAATATGTTGTGTGACACCAATTTTATTGGTTGCATTACGAAATGCACTAGTGGCAAAGGCATGAACATCCTTTAGTGCAACTTGGTGCTCATCTATTTTCTCTCTGAAATGCGATAAAGTATTTATTGCACGATTTTCTGCATCTTTTTCAATGCTACCTTTATTTATGCCTCCTTTACCTACACGTACAGAAATCTTTTCACTAAAAATAACTTCATGATTAGAACCATTGATCAGGGCTATTAATAAGTGAAATGTATTGGTGCCACAATCTATAATGGCTACTTTTTTTAACATGATTTTAAATTTTGTCGAATATAACCAATACTGTTAATTTCCACCTAGGATTAGTGCTTGAGAGGCGCTAGAATCCATTGGTATTTATTTATATTTGAGTATAGCGTAAAACAATTATCATGGAAAATAATAAATCGAAAAAGCCAGTTTATACATTGCCTTCAAACAGTGAGAAGTATTCTTTATTAGAAGAGAAAAATAAGGAAGCACTGCTAGGGGGTGGCGAGAATAAAGTACAGGCTCAGCATGATAAGGGGAAGCTTACCGCGCGTGAGAGAGTGCACCTGCTTTTAGATGAGGGGTCGTTTGAGGAGATAGGCAAGTTTGTGATGCACCGTTGTAAAGATTTTGGATTGGAAGATCAGTACTATCCGGGTGACGGTGTAATTACCGGCTATGGTACTGTCAATGGTAGGTTGGTTTACGTCTACTCTCAAGACTTTACAGTTTTTGGAGGGTCTTTGTCCGAAACTCATGCAGAGAAAATAGTCAAAATATTAGACCTTGCAATGAAAAATGGAGCTCCTATAATTGGATTGAACGATTCTGGAGGGGCACGAATTCAAGAAGGAGTAGTGTCTTTAGGTGGGTATGCTGATATTTTCTTTAGAAATACAATGGCTTCAGGAGTGGTGCCTCAGATTTCGGCTATTATGGGGCCGTGTGCAGGTGGGGCAGTTTACTCTCCGGCTATCACCGATTTTATATTTATGGTTGAGAATACAAGCTATATGTTTGTTACGGGGCCTAATGTGGTGAAAACAGTAACTCAGGAAAGTGTGACAGCAGAAGAGCTTGGTGGAGCGAGTACGCATAGTACCAAAAGTGGAGTTACCCATTTTGCATCTGCCAATGAAGCTGTTTGTATCAATGATATTAAAAAGCTAATCAGCTACATTCCGCAAAACTGTGAAGATGATGCTCCCGTTCTTCCCTATGAAGTAAAGGAAGATGAAAGTGTAGAAGCTTTAAATAATATAATTCCAGATAACCCTAATCAACCTTATGATATGAGGGAGGTGGTTGAGCTAATTGTAGATGCAGACAGTTTTATGGAAGTACATAAGAACTTTGCAGAAAATATTGTAGTTGGCTTTGCTAGGATTGGCGGTCGTAGCATAGGTATAGTGGGTAATCAGCCTGCTTCTCTGGCTGGGGTTTTGGATATAGATGCCAGTACTAAAGGTGCGCGCTTTGTGCGTTTTTGTGACTGTTTCAATATTCCGTTATTAGTATTGGAAGATGTACCGGGATTCTTACCAGGTACGGACCAAGAGTGGAATGGTATTATAACCAATGGAGCAAAGCTTCTTTATGCATTTAGTGAAGCTACGGTGCCCCGAATTACTGTAATCACACGTAAGGCTTATGGAGGAGCGTATGATGTAATGAACTCTAAGCACATTGGGGCTGATATGAACTATGCCTGGCCTATGGCAGAGATTGCTGTAATGGGCGCCAAAGGTGCGGCAGAAATTATTTTTAGGAGAGAGATCGCTGCAGCTGAAAACCCAGAGGAGAAGCTTCAAGAAAAGATAGATGATTACACCGCTAAATTCGCCAACCCATACAGGGCTGCTCATCGAGGTTATATAGATGAAGTAATTAAGCCAGAAGAGACAAGGACTAAATTAATTAGAGCATTCAAAATGCTAGAGAATAAAGTGGCTACTTTACCTAAGAAAAAACACGGTAATATTCCTTTGTAAATAGGTTAAATAAGCTGTGCATTCCATTGGGATAAACCGAATAGCTCTGATATTTGTGTTCATTTTTATCAATGAATGTCAGACAAAAAGTTAAATGAAGATATGAATAATAAAAGTAGAGAGTTTTTAGATAAATATTTGAATAATGCGTCTCCTACAGGGTTTGAATCATCCGGTCAGGAGATATGGTTAGAATATATAAAGCCTTATATCGATGAATACTTTACAGATACTTACGGGTCGGTAGTAGGTGTAATTAACCCAGAGGCAGAATATAAGGTAGTTATAGAGGCTCATGCCGATGAAATTTCATGGTTTGTTAACTTCATTAGTGAAGAAGGTTACATATACGTAAGAAGAAATGGAGGATCAGATCATCAGATAGCACCATCAAAAAGAGTGAATATTCACACTGATAATGGAATTGTAAAAGGGATATTTGGCTGGCCTGCCATCCATGTTAGAAGTAATGAAAATGAAGAAAAGCCTACTTTGAAAAATATTTTTGTAGACGTAGGTTGTAAAAATAAAGCTGAAGTAGAAGAACTAGGCATTCATGTTGGAAGTGTAATGACTTTTGATGATGAGCTGATGGAGTTAAATAAAAATTTCCTTGTAGGAAGAGCGCTAGATAACCGTATGGGAGGTTTTATGATAGCAGAGGTAGCTCGTTTATTAAAAGAGAATAAAAATGAATTGCCATTTGGACTTTATATTGTAAATGCAGTGCAAGAAGAGGTTGGGCTTCGTGGTGCGCAAATGATAGCAGAAAGGATTAAACCAAATTTAGCCATAGTAACCGATGTTTGTCATGAAACTACTTCTCCTGTTTATGATAAAGTACAGCATGGTTTGCAAAGAGCAGGAGAAGGGCCGGTATTAACATATGGTCCAGCGGTGCATAATAATGTGCTTAAGCTCATTATAGAAACTGCCACTAAAAATGAAATTCCTTTTCAAAGAGCCGCGGCTTCTAGGGCTACTGGTACTGACACTGATGCATTTGCATACTCTAATGAAGGGGTGGCCTCTGCGTTAATTTCTTTACCCTTAAAATATATGCATACTACAGTAGAAACAGTACATAAAGACGATGTTGAAAACGTAATTCAACTTATCTATAAGGTACTTCTGAATGTTGAGGGGGGGCAAGATTTTAGATATATCAAATAATATTTTTATGCATATTTGCAGTTAAATCATTTTAAACATCATGTACAGTTTCTTTAAAAATAACTGTGCATGATGTTTAATTTGTTTTTATATTATAGCAAGTAAACTATCCCAACAACTTATAAATATTATGCACAAATTTATGTTTAACCTAAAAGGTGGCGTATTTGTCATGATGATAGCTGGTTTGTCGTTATTATCATCGAATATTGCCTTTTCACAAGATCGACCGACACACGAGCTCCATTCCATGATGATCTACAACTTTTTAAAGTACATCCAATGGCCTGGAGATGAAAATACTGGAGAGTTTATAATCGGGGTCATGGGAGATGATGACGTTTATAAAACCCTTAACCAGTGGTATGGGAATAAAACCCGAGGTAATAAGAAGTTTATCATTAGGCAGATTAGTGAACCTACAGCTGCTAAACAGTGTCAATTGTTGTATATCGGTAAATCGGCAAGTAAATCATTTGAAGATGTGTTTGCTCAAATAAAAAGTAGCCATACTTTAACTGTTACTGATAAAGACGGCTTAGGCGCTAAAGGTAGTTGCATTAACTTTAGAGTAGTAAACAATAGGCTTAAATTTGAACTAAACCAGTCAGTAATTTCAAATTACGACTTAAAAATATCTAGTCAATTGACTTCAATGGCTATCTTAATTTAATCATTTCTTATAAAAATATTACATGTCTCAAAATGGGAGTCCACCTCTTGTTTTGAGACATTTTTTATTTAATCCTATCTAATATTCCTTTCCTGTAAGTGTTTTCATGTTGTGCTGCTTTTGGCATCAACTTTGGTAATGTGATTATGTCCAACTAGTAATATTATGAAAACAATTACAAAAACTACATTATTAACCGCACTACTAATAATAGCATTATTTAGTGTAGGGAGCGCGCAGAGTAGGCCTATGCATGAAATCCACTCGATGATGATATATAACTTCATCAAGTACATTCAGTGGCCTAGTTCGGATCAATCACAAGAATTTGTTATTGGAGTGATTGGTGATGATCAAGTATACAAGACATTAAACACATGGTATGGTGGCAAGTTAAGGGGCAATAAGAAATTTGTTGTAAAGAAATTTGATACCCCTTCTCAGATTAACGGATGCCATATCTTGTACGTAGCCAGAGGTAGTAGCAATGAATTTGATGCTATAAAAACCAAATTGGCAAATACAGCTACTTTATTAATTACAGACAAACCTGGTTTAGGCCAAAAGGGAAGTGGGATCAATTTTAGAACTGTAAATAATAAGTTGGCATTTGAATTAAATCAGAAAGTAATAGAAAGTTCGCAATTAAAGGTGTCAGGGCAGCTGTCAAGTATGGCGATCCTGATATAATGAAAATATTCGAGTGGTTGCAGACACTTGATGTGGGTATCGTCCAGTAACAGCTTTCAATTTATCATTAACATTAGCTATGTATTGTGCATAAGAAAGCTCGCAGGTGAGGGAAAATGTGATTGATAACTAGGTGGACAGTTGAAAGTTCTGCTGAATATGGTAAGGAGATGCCTTACCATAGATACCTAGATTTTTTTAATGACCACGGGCTGAAGTTGGCTTTATTCAGTCTGATTTTTTAATAGCAGTAAAGATCATGATATCTTTGCTGAGGATGATAGACGATAAATCTAAAAAGCTATATGATCAGATGGGATTCGAGGTGATGGTATCTCGAACTCCCAAGATCGTTTCTCTTGTACCTTCAATTACAGAATTATTGGTAGACTTAGGTTTGGAAAATCAAATTGTAGGAGTCACTAAATTTTGTAAACACCCTTCTCATCTCATAAAAAGAAAATCCATAATAGGAGGTACTAAGCAATTTCGTTTTGATGTTATTGATCAACTTCAACCCAATGTGATTATTGGTAATAAGGAGGAGAATTACCTCGAAGGTATCAATAAGTTGAAGGAGCAGTATAATGTGTGGATGACAGATATTGTTACTGTTAATGATGCTTTGAAGATGATTATTGATATGGGCGATATTTTTGAAGTTCAGAATAAAGCTCAGTATCTCGTTGACTCCATCTATCAAGAAAGAAGATGTGCTTCTGGCACGGAGGTGAAGAAGAAAGTACTTTATCTAATTTGGAATGAACCTTATATGTGTGCTGGTGAAAGTACTTTCATTAATTCCATGCTGCATGAGGCTGGGTTAATTAATGTAGTAAAAGAGGACCGGTATCCATTATTGTCAATCGAGGAGATTAAGAAGGCTGATCCGGATATCATTTTCTTCTCAAGCGAGCCATTTCCTTTTAAAAAGAAACATGTTTATGAGCTGAAAGAAAAAATACCATCTACCGAAATGATGTTAGTAGATGGCGAAATGTTTTCATGGTATGGATCTAGGCTTTTAAAAGCCTATAAGTATTTCATAAGCTTAGGCTTATGAAATGATAAAGCCTGCCTTCTCTAGGTCTTCCCAGTATCTTGGGTAAGACTTATTCACTACAGATGGATCTTTAATAGTTACTTTGGTTTGAGTGGCTAACGGAGCAAAGGCCATTGCCATTCTGTGGTCATGATAAGTTTCGAATTCTAATTCTTCATTTTTAATTTTCCCAGGCTTTACAGTCCAAGTGGCCTTATCTTCAATTAGGTCCGCGCCAAATTTTGACATTTCGTTCTGAAGTGCAGCTATCCTATCTGTTTCTTTTATTCTTAAGCTTTCTAGGCCAGTCATTTTACAAGTAATACCTTTTATGGCGCAAACTACAGCTACTGTTTGGGCTAAATCAGGGCAATGCGTAAAGTCAATGGTTGACGTAGAATTGTGCTTTTTCTTAGTTAAAACGGCTCCCTCTTTGGTGAATTCGGTATTTACGCCCAGTTCATCCATGATGTCAGCGATTTTTCTGTCTCCTTGAATAGAATCGTCCACCAAGTTGACCAGAGTTATCTCAGTCTCTTCGTTACTAAGTGCTACAAAGCTATACCAGTAGCTGGCAGCAGACCAATCAGGCTCTATAGTGTAGCTGCAGGGTTTGTATTTTTGAGGTGAAATTGAAATAATATTTCCGTTCCAATCAGCTGTAACACCAAATGCTTTCATTACAGATAAAGTCATTTGAATATATGGTTTGCTACCTATTTCACCTGTTAGCGTTAGCGATAAGCCATTGGGTAACATGGGCGCTATCATTAATAAAGCAGAGATGTATTGGCTGCTTACATTGCCGGGTATTTCTAATTTATCGGTTAGTTGAGCGCTAATGCCCGTTACATCATGCGGAGGGTAGCCTTCATTGTTATGATAACTGATTTTAGCACCTAATTTGGCTAGAGCATCTGTTAATAGTTTGATTGGTCGCTCTTGCATTCGGGCCGTTCCGGTAAGTGTTTTGGTGCCAGGTAATAGTGCTGAGTACGCAGTAAGGAAACGCATAGTAGTGCCTGCGTCCAGCACGTCCCATGTAGAATCTTCTGAGGCTAGTAACCTTTGCATAGTTTGGGTATCTCTTGCTTCGGAGATATTGTGGAGCTCAGAACCTTCTCCTGCTAAGGCATTTATAAGTAAAGCACGGTTGGCTACACTTTTGGAGGCAGGCAAATTTATTTTTGATGATTTTACCTGATTGAGATGGTTTATATGTAATATTTTATTTTCCACAACGTGATATATTCTTATTTAAAATTCTTAATTTGAGTGAGATATGGTTGATGGCACAATTTATGTTATTGACTTTAAAAAACCTCAAAACTCATGAAAAACAGAAAAAAAATTGCACTGGCAGTAAGTATGTCTGTAGGTGCATTATTGGCAGTGGCGGCTACCGGTTTGAATAAACGGGCAGCAGCAAGAAGAACTTCAGATTATGATCATTGGCATAGAAATGTTGCCTCTTATGATGAAAATGAAGTTCATTATGTTTAATTACTCATATAGTAATTTAAGCTTTCAGTCACTTCCTTATGGTTAATCTCTTCGTCCCAAATGGCTCTGCCAACAGAGCCAAGAAGGGCTGCCAAAATTGTACCTTCCTTATTTTTCTTGTCTTGTATTAAATACATTAATATTTCTTCTACATCAGCCTCACTAATGTCTACTTTCGGATAAATAGAATTAATGTATTTGACTATTTCTTCATGATCTTCTAAAGAAATATGCCCCTTTTTATTGCTGATAAAAGACTCGCAGATCATTCCCAACGCAACCGCCTCGCCATGTAGAATAGGTCTATTGCTGTTTAATAAGTAGCTTTCTACAGCATGTCCTACGGTATGTCCAAAATTGAGTATTTTTCGTTTGCCTGCTTCAAATGGATCGCTTTCAACTACTTCCTCTTTTATGGCCACAGAATGATTGACCACATTTTGCCAATCAATATTTTTAAAATCTGTTTTAATTAATGTTTGCCAACCAGCTTGGTCTGCTATTAAATTATGTTTAATAGTTTCGGCAAAGCCTGACCTTAATTCATTTTCAGGTAGTGTGTTAAGATATTGAGTATCTATAATAACATGCTTCGGATTTTTAAAAAGACCTATGTGATTTTTAAAACCATTAAAATCTATACCTAGTTTGCCTCCAACACTAGCATCTACTTGAGATAATAAAGTGGTAGGGACATTTATAAAGTCAATACCTCTTTTAAAAGTGCTGGCGCAGAAGCCTCCCATGTCACCAATTACTCCTCCGCCTAGGTTGATAAATAGAGATTTTCTGTCGAAGCTCCCATCGGTTAAGGCTTGCCATATTAGAGAACAAGTAGAAAGGTTTTTGTTAACCTCTCCACTTTTAATTTCTATTAATTGATGTGTGGGAATAACATCTTTTATAAATGGATAGCAGTGTTTAAGCGTGTTTTCGTCTACCAGTACCGCTATCTTTTTGTAATTGTTAGCTAAAATAATTTCGTTAAGAATAGTGGCACTGTTATCAGTAAATATTATAGGCTTGTCGGTATACACAATTTTTTGAAAATGTTTTTTATTAGAAGATTACTAGCAAAGTCTCGGGTAGCTGCCTAGCCATTTAATGGTCATGTCAGAGTCGCTCATTATTTCTCTTACTTTTTCGTCATCTTTATGACCTTCGAATTCTACTAAAAACCAATATTTAAAGTCTTTTCCCTCTTTGGCAGGGTAGCTCTCTATTTTAGTTAGGTTAATGTTGTTTTCGTAAAACTTTTGTAAAAATGCTGCCAGTGTTCCGGGCTTGTTGTCATTAATGAGCTTAACTAAAATGGTGGTTTTATCATTTTTACTAGCTACATTATTAAATGTGCTGCTAATGATCAAAAACCTTGTGTAGTTATCCGGGCTGTCTTCAATGTTCTGGAATAAAATAGGGAGATGATACATTTTTGCTGCAATAGGAGAGCAAATGGCAGCAGACTTAGGGTCTTCAGCAGCTAGTTTAGAAGCCTTAGAAGTAGAGTCTACCGGTATCAGTTCAATATTTTTATTCGTGAAATATTCGCTAATGAATTTGTCACATTGTTTAAATGCGATGTCTTTTGAGTAAATCTTTGTGATGTCTGCAGTGTGGTCACTTTTAGTGGCAAATGCAAAATGTATAGGCATTGGAATTTCAGCAGCAATATTAATCTCGTAATCGCTGAGGTAATTGATAGTTTCATTTACCATTCCTTGCTGGTTGTTTTCCATAGGAATAATGCCAAATCGTACTCGCTCAGTGGTTACAGCTTCAAAAACAGATTGAATAGTTTTTAATGAAATGTATTCACTCATGGCTCCGAATTTTGCTTCTGCCGCTTGATGCGTAAAGCTGCCTTCTGGGCCTAAATATGCTACTTTTTCGGGTAATTCAATATTTCTACTCACGGCAAATATTTCCAGGAAAATGGCTTCAATAGCACTTTTATTTAGCTTACCTTTATTCGCAGCACAAAGCCTGTCGATAATCGCTTTTTCGCGTTCGGGGCGGTAGATGCTGGCATTAGTATTTTTCTTAATGTCTCCTATGGATTTTACCAAATCCATTCTCTTATTGAGTAGCTCCAATAGATCATGATCTATTGTGTCTATTCCTTTTCTTAGTTCGTCTATGTTCACGGCTTCAGTCATCGTGGAATAAAGATATTTAAAAATTTAAAACAACAGAGACGTAAAGTGTTAATTTATATCTTTGCGCATGTTTATTAGTAACTTATGCAAATAAAATCTCAGATAACGTTTGATGATACATCGGTTGCTTTTGGGGCCAAGCCCGATAAAGCACTGAAAAAAGCTAACTTTATTTTTACTGTTATTAATAACCCTACGATTTCTGCTGTGGGTACTAAACTTGTAAAGTTAGCATTGTCTGCCAGATTGCCCATAAAAGGGGTGATTAAGCATACTGTTTTTGAACAATTTTGTGGAGGGGAAAATATTGAGCAAACCACTAAAACCATAGAAGGCATGGCAGAGTACCATGTTGGAGGTATTTTGGATTACTCAGTAGAAGGTGAGAAAAATGAGAAATCATTTAATGCTACCCGAGATGAAATTCTGAAAACCATTGATAGGGCATCCACTGCTCCTAACATTCCGTTTTGCGTTTTTAAATTAACAGGTGTAGGTTATTTTTCTGTGTTACAGAAAAAGCAAGAAAAGAAAGACTTTTCTCCTAAAGAACTGGAAGCCTTTAATAGGCTAAAACAGCGTGTGAAAGATATCTGTCAAAGGGCTTATGATAAGGACATGCCTATTCTAATAGATGCTGAAGAGACTTGGATTCAGGATGCTATAGATGAAATAGTATACGAAATGATGGAACTCTATAATAAAGAAAAAGCCATTGTTTATAATACATTTCAAATGTACAGGTCTGATATGTTAGCCAATTTAAAAAAGGCCTTTCATTATGCTGCTATGAATAATTATTACTTAGGAGCTAAGCTTGTGCGTGGTGCTTATATGGAGAAGGAAAGAGAACGAGCAAAAGAAAAAGGGTATCCAAGTCCTATTCAACCCAACAAAGAAGCAACGGATGCAGACTTCAATAAGGGGCTGGAGTATTGCCTTGATAATAAACAGCGCATTTACCTGTTGTGTGGTTCTCATAATGAAAACAGTAATTATTATTTAACCATATTGATGGAGAAGCATGGTTTAAAAAATAATGATTCTCGAATTTACTTTAGCCAGCTTTTTGGTATGAGCGATAATATCTCTTATAACTTAGCAAAGGGAGGGTATAATGTGGTTAAATATGTGCCTTATGGACCTGTGAGATCAGTGATGCCTTATTTGTTTAGGCGTGCTAGTGAAAATACCTCAGTGGCTGGGCAGAGTAGTAGAGAATTAACATTAATAAGAAAAGAGATTAAGAGAAGACGATTGTAATAGTGGTAGAAGTAAGTAACGGGTGAGTATTACCTATTATTTACCGTATTATTTATTATAACTTTCGGCTATCTTTGCAATTTGAAAAATAGAAAATCTGGAATTTATAAGTTATGCAATTAAGCGAACAAGAACTCGTTAGGAGAGAAGCTAAAGCTGAATTAGAAAAATTAGGGATTAATCCTTACCCTTCAGAGTTATTTGAAGTAAACGTTTCGGCAAGTGAGATTAAGCAAAATTATGAAAAGCAAAAGATTGAATATAAGAACATCTCTATTGCTGGTCGCTTAATGAGCAAGAGGGTGATGGGTTCGGCTTCATTCGCAGAAATTCAAGACTCAACAGGAAGAATTCAGGTATATGTAAGAAGAGATGATATCTGCCCTGATGAGGACAAAACATTATATAACACGGTATTTAAAAAATTACTTGATAGAGGAGACTTTATTGGAGTAAAAGGATATGTGTTTACTACACAAACGGGCGAATTGTCTATACATGTTGAAGACTTAAAGGTGCTCTCTAAGTCTTTAAAGCCGTTACCAATAGTAAAAGAAACAACTGATGAAGAGGGTAATGTTGTAAAGCACGATGCCTTTTCTTCTCCCGAATTAAGATATAGACAGAGGTATGTTGATTTAGTAGTTAACTCTGAGGTGAAAGACGCTTTTGTTAAGAGAACTCAGTTGGTGAACTCAATGAGAACATACCTTAATGATAAAGGGTATTTGGAAGTAGAAACTCCTATTTTGCAACCTCTATATGGTGGGGCTGCAGCAAGACCATTTAAAACGCATCATAATACTTTAGATATGACACTTTATTTGCGAATAGCAAATGAGTTGTACCTAAAAAGGTTGATCGTAGGAGGTTTTGATGGGGTCTATGAGTTCTCTAAAGATTTTAGAAACGAAGGAATGTCTCGTTTTCACAACCCTGAATTTACCCAGGTAGAGCTTTATGTAGCTTATAAGGACTATAACTGGATGATGGATTTGGTGGAAGAAATGGTTGAGAAGGTAGCGATGGATCTCCATGGTACTACAAAGGTGCAAGTAGGTGAAAATGTAATTGACTTTAAAAGGCCTTGGAAACGCTTTACCATGTTTGAAGCTATTGAGCATTTTACAGGTATTGATATTTCTGAAATGAGTGAAGAGGAGTTGAGAAAAACTGCTGATGAACTTAATGTGCCTGTAGACAATACTATGGGTAAAGGTAAGTTGATAGATGAGATTTTTGGAGAGAAGTGTGAGGGTAAACTCATTCAGCCTACCTTCATTACAGATTATCCTGTAGAAATGTCTCCTTTGGCTAAGAAGCATAGAGATAAAGAAGGCTTAGTGGAGAGGTTTGAAGCAATTGCCAATGGTAAAGAAATT
This sequence comes from Fulvivirga sp. AWR4_260, assembly GCF_056158185.1. Taxonomy (NCBI): domain Bacteria; kingdom Pseudomonadati; phylum Bacteroidota; class Cytophagia; order Cytophagales; family Fulvivirgaceae; genus Fulvivirga; species Fulvivirga sp. AWR4_260. The sequence goes on along the minus strand of NZ_JBSWSU010000001.1, from coordinate 357,822 downwards.
TGTAATGCATTCTCTGAATTGAATGACCCGATAGACCAGCGTCAGCGATTTGAAGAACAGTTAGAATTAGGTAAGAGAGGTGATGAAGAAGCAATGACTCTAGATGAAGATTTCTTGAGAGCATTAGAATATGGAATGCCTCCTACAGCAGGGTTGGGAGTTGGTATTGATAGGTTAACTATGATAATGACTAACTCAAATTCTATTCAGGATGTATTGTTCTTCCCTCAAATGAAGCCTGAGAAGAAAGTGGCCTACGCTACTGTTGAAGATTTTGTTAACCAAGGTGTTAGAGAAGAATTAGTGCCTATTTTGCAGAAGATAGGGATACTTACAATTAAGCAGTTGAAAGAAGCTGTGCCTTCTAAATTGTTTAATGATGTGTGTGGTACTAGAAAGAAAATGAAGCTTAAGGATGTTAAAAATCCTGACCTTGATGAGGTGACAAGCTGGATTGAGGCTTAAGCATCAACCATTTTAAAATAACAAAAAAGGCTGAAGATTATATCTTCAGCCTTTTTTGTTTTGTAGTTGTATATTTTAATTGTCGTAGAAACTTCTTGTTCTGTTGAGTTTTAAGTCTTGCAGTAAAGAAGATTTTACTCTGATAGTAAAGTTGTAGTTAGTGTATATTCCGAATGGAGTCCAGTTGAGGTTCATCTCCCAGCAATGTAAATCTCTGGATATACCAAAAGTGGTGGCTGAGACTTCTTTTTCTTCAAAGTCATACCCCGTGTTGTAAGTTATTTTCCATTTGTCAGATAACGAGAAGTCTCCTGATAAACGAAGCGTTTGGGTTATTTTAGGGTCTTCGAAACCTACTTTGGCGTAGTTAAAGCTATAGTTAAGCCTTACACTCCAAGGAATGCTGAAGTCAACATATGAATCAGGATTGTTTAGTAAATAATCTTTATCTGTATCGTTCAGGTTTGAGTCATTTATCCTTTTTCTGGTTTCTTCATCTTTTTTCTGTCCCTTAGGGTTGAAATTGGTGCTTAATGCTACGTTAGCATTTGAAATTTGCCCTAGTCCCTGACCATTGTTCCATGCATATTGGTCTATTCTGTGTTGGTCATATATAGTTGTACCTTGAGTGTTTACACTGGTACCATCTAGGACATAAACATAAGGGTCAATAGTGCTGCTAAAGTTAATGTTCACCTTCTTTTTAAATATGGAGGTATTAGCCCTTAGGCTTATGTTAGAAAGGTTAAATGAATCAGCCACTATGTTATAAGACGTGCTTAGTCCAAAGTTGTTAAGAATAGGTACTTTGGTAGAGGTAGAGTCATTTTTAACCTTCATTTCTAAGGTGTTGTTTAAAGAGAAGCTTACGCTTCCACTTTCTCCCTGTGAAGGCGATCCATAAACATAGCTTTCATATCTTGATTTTAATACTTCACCCTCTTCAGTCTCTACACGTTGATAATAACCGTATTTCTCTGCGCTAAAATCAGGTTGATAGCTGAATGATATATTTGGGTTCATTACATGGCGTATTGCCTGTACTTTGCCTTTCTTAAAGAAGTAAGTTCCGTAAAGTCTGGTGCTGAAGCTAGTACTTATGCTGTAGTCATAAACTCTATTAAAACCATCTATAGTGTCTTTCTTTACTACATCTCCAGTTTCATTATCTACTCCCCATAGCAATTGATTAAAATACCATCTTTCTTCATAAGATACAGAAGGAGAGGCCGTGAAGTATTTTAGTACTTTGAATGAAGTACTTAATGGAATGCTGTGTTTTATTCCTTTGTTTGAGTTTTTGAAGAATGTAGGTAAATTATCAAAATCAAATGGAGCAATACTATCATATGTGGCATCAGTACCAATTCTACCTAAGTTGTTAGTAAGGTTATTAGTCCCAACTAATGCATAACGAAGGTTTAGTTTTTCTACCCAGTTATTTGAAGATCCTGTTTTACCTTTAAAAGGATAAACGTTCGACATGTTAAACGTTAAAGAAGGTAAAAGTAAATCTACTTCTCTTGATGAAACGTCCTGATTGTGTCTCATGCTTAAACCTAGAGAAAACGGTGTTCCTTGAAAGGTTTTAGAGTACGATATGTTTGAGCTTAACTTTCTGGTGAAGTTGTTAATTCCATTCTGCCCATCGTCTGTACTAAAACCTAAGTAGTTGTTGGAGTTATAGCTTGAAGTGGCAGCATTTACTGAAGCAGAGAATCTACTGGTTCCCTTAGATTCTGGTGAATGACTCCATGATAAACGATAGTCATTTCTTGTGTCTTCATTTTCAATTTTACTTGAGAGCCTTAATTTGGTGTAGTCAAAATTAACATTACCACTATAAGAATACCTCTTTCTATAGACAGTATTCATGTGAACACCATGTCCTCCTTTAGAATATAAATCCCCTCTTATAGCTGTTTTAACGTATTCACTAAAGTCAAAGAAGTAACCGCCACCTCTTAAATAGAACCCTCTAACTCTTTCTTCTCCATAAGAAGGTATAATTATACCTGATGAAGCTTCATTTTTTGCAGGAAACATTCCAAAGAAGAAGCCTAATGGCGTTGGTACGTCATTAATCTCCAAATTAAATGGTCCTGATACAATTTTATCGTTAGGTATAGCTTTGGTTTTTCTTGCGCGTATTCTATAATGTGGGTGTGCAAGATCACAAGTAGTATAGGTGTTGTTTATACTAAAGAGTTCGTTTTTGTTGTTTTTATAAACAGTTTCTCCGTGTAAATAACCTTCACCTTGTTTAGTTACCACTTCGGTAATCCTCGCTCTACCGGTTTTAAAATTATAGGTGATGTCTTTTGTTTCATAGACTTCAGCCCCGTTTTTAAAAATGGGGTAACCTATTTTTTGCCCCAGCGAGTCTTGATGACCATGTGCGGTTAAGGTTTGTGATGTATAGTCGATATTAATTCGGTCTGACTCTAGGTCAATAACCCCATAATCAATTTTAGAATCACCATATAATTTTACCACCTTTGTGTTAATGGAAAAATTAATAGAGTCTCTGGCAGAGTAATTGATTGTAGTTTCAATATCGCCTTTTTCTTTTGGTTGCTCGTTCTTTACAGAATCCGCAACTAATGATGTGGTGTCGCTGTTATTAATAGAGGAATCACCTTCTATTAATTTTTTATTAGAAAATTCATTTAAAGAATCAATTTTTTGCTCAGTTTGAGCTTGACTTATAGAAATGAAAAAACCAAAAAAAACGAAGAGCAACAAGTACTTAGCAGAATCCCAGACTTTCAATTTAAACAGTGTATTTTTCGGTTTTAAAGAAAAAGTTACAATTTTGTGTAAAGTTATTAGAATAACTTTTAAGAAGCGAAAGATTGTGAAGAATATTACCATTGTATTTCTCCTGCTAGCAATAACCTTGCTAACTTCATCATCCACACTAAGAAAAACTGATTTTAAAGTCAGAACGGTAGTGATTGATGCCGGTCATGGTGGGCATGACCCTGGAACTCATGGCAGTTATACCAAAGAGAAAGATTTAGTTTTAAATGTTGCGCTCAAGTTAGGAGGCTATATTAAAGAGTTTTTGCCCGATGTAAAAGTCATTTACACTAGAGATGACGATAATTTTGTTACGTTAAATGGCAGGGCTGAAATTGCTAATAAAAATAAAGCGGATGTTTTTATATCTATCCATGCTAATTCATTACCTGCCAGCGTTAGTCAAACCAGAAAGGATCAGATAAGAGGTACTGAGACTTATGTGATGGGGGCACAAAATACAGGTAGAAACTTAGAAGTGGCCAAAAGAGAAAATGCCGTAATCATGCTAGAGGAGGACTATGAAAAAACATATGGTTTCGACCCTAACTCGCCTGAGTCATATATCTTGTTTTCGCTCACTCAATCCGCATTTCAGGATAAAAGTATTTACTTGGCTAAAAAAATTGAAGATCAATTTAAAACAAGAGCGGGCCGACACAGTTTAGGAGTAAAGCAGTCTAGTCTTTACGTCCTCTGGAGTACTGCCATGCCTAGCGTTTTAGTAGAAATTGGTTATCTTTCCAATTCCAAAGAAGAACGCGAACTTAATACAGGTTCTGTGCAAGGTAATATTGCTTCCGGGATTTTTAGGGCGTTCAGGGATTATAAAAATGAAATTGAATCTTTAAATTAATAAATATACGTGAAGGTTTCTAAGGAATTGAAAGTAGGCCTTTTTATGGTCTTTTCTATCGCTATTCTTTATCTAGGGTTTAACTATCTTAAAGGTATAGATTTCTTTTCTTCTAATGATAAGTATTATGCTGTCTATGAAAATGTAGATGGCCTAAGCGTATCTAACCCTGTTTATGTAAATGGTTTTATTGTAGGGCGTGTCAGTGGTATCCGCTTAATGCAAAGCCATGATGATCAGATTTTAGTAGAAATGGATATTAATGGTGATATTACCCTTGGAGATTCTGCTACTGCTACGCTCAATAGTGATTTCTTAGGTAATAAATCTATTTTACTAAGTACTGGAAATATTGAGCGACCAATAGAGGCTGAAGATACCTTAATTGCAGTATTGGATAAGGGTATAGCGGATATTTTAGCAGAAAGTGCTCAGCCGGTGGCTAATAACCTAGAAGCTACTATCAAAAAGATTAATGTTATTTTAGATAACCTTTCGGGAAATAGCGAAAAGATCAATAGAATGATGGATAGTTTTGAAAAAACACCAGTGCTACTAAATGCAACTATTGTTGAAGCTAAGCATGATTTAAACGCGCTTCAGAAGACTTTTGATGGCGTAGGCAACGAACTGAATACTACTTTAAAACAGACACGACCTTTACTCAAAAATTTAACGGTTTTTAGTGATTCACTCAAAAGGTTGGAGTTGAATAAAACTATAAGAGAAACTAACTCGGCTATAGCTAAGTTAAACGAGGCCATTGATCAATTTACTAAGAATGATGGAACGCTAGGTAAGTTGATTAATGAAGATTCATTATATGTACATATGAATGATGCTGTTGAAAACCTTGATAAACTGCTCATTCACTTTGATACTCAACCTAAACACTTTTTAGCTCCACTAGGAAAAAGCAAAAAGAAAATAGAAAAAGATAGGGAAAAGGCTAGTCGCAAGGAGGAGGATTAATCATCCTGTTTTTTCCTATTGTCTGTAAAAAGGTGTAATTTTTCTCGTACTAACTAATTTTAATTTCCTTATGGATATTGAATTTAATAAAAACGAGGACTACCACAAACAGCTGATATATCAATTAAAAAAGAAGGCTGAACAGACAAAACTAGGTGGAGGTCAAAAGAAAATAGACTCACAGCATAAGAAGGGGAAATTAACTGCGCGCGAGCGAATAGATTATTTACTAGATAAGGACTCTCCTTTTCTTGAAATAGGACTATTTGCTGGTGATGGTATGTATGAAGATGTTGGTGGGTGCCCCTCTGGAGGTGTAGTTGCTGGTATTGGATATGTTTCTGGCAGGCAGATGGTAATTGTAGCCAATGATGCCACCGTAAAAGCAGGTGCATGGTTTCCTATTACAGCAAAAAAGAACCTGCGGGCGCAAGAAGTAGCCATGGAAAATCGTTTGCCAATAGTTTATTTGGTAGACAGTGCAGGGGTTTTTCTGCCCATGCAAGATGAAATATTTCCTGATAAAGAACATTTTGGGAGGCAGTTTAGAAATAATGCTAAAATGTCTGCAATGGGTATAGTACAGATAGCTGCTATCATGGGTAGTTGTGTGGCGGGAGGAGCCTATTTGCCAATTATGAGCGATGAAGCCGTAATAGTGGATAAAACAGGAAGTATTTTCCTTGCCGGGTCATACCTTGTTAAAGCAGCTATTGGTGAAAATATAGATAATGAAACATTAGGAGGAGCTACTACACACTGTGAAATTAGCGGTGTTACTGATAATAAATTCGATAATGATGAAGCTTGTCTTGATTATATTCGGTCTATTGTAGATAAAATTGGCGAAAGCGAAAAGGCAGGTTTTGATCGGAAAGAAGCGGTAGCACCAGCCTTATCAGCCGAAGAGCTTTTAGGATTTTTTCCTAGAGATAGGGTAAAGCCTTATAACGTAAAGCAGATTCTTGATGCCATTTTGGATAAAGATTCTTTTGATGAATACAAACCTTTGTATGGACAAACCATAGTATGTGGTTTTGGTAGAGTAGATGGATGGGCAGTGGGTGTTGTGGCTAATCAAAGAGAAGTGGTGAAGAGTAAAAAGGGTGAGATGCAAATGGGGGGCGTTATCTATTCTGATTCAGCAGATAAGGCGGCACGGTTTATTATGAATTGTAATCAGCGTAAAATACCATTGGTGTTTCTTCAAGATGTAAGTGGTTTTATGGTTGGTAGTAAGGCCGAACATGGAGGGATTATTAAAGATGGCGCTAAAATGGTGAATGCCATGGCTAACTCCACGGTGCCTAAGTTCACAATTGTGATGGGTAACTCTTACGGTGCAGGTAACTATGCTATGTGTGGAAAGGCGTATGACCCAAGATTGATTTATGCTTGGCCCACGGCACAAATGGCTGTGATGAGTGGTGCTTCTGCCGCTAAAACATTACTCCAGATTAAAGTAGCTACGCTGGAAGCTCAAGGTAAGGAAATAGACGAAGAGGAGAAACAGGCACTATTGAATGAGATTACTGAAAAATATAATAAAGAATTGAGCCCATATTATGCAGCTTCTCGTTTGTGGGTAGATGGTATTATAGACCCAAGAGAAACAAGAAAGGTAATTTCTATAGGCATAGAAGCTGCTAATCATGCTCCGGTAGAAAAATATAACGTTGGAGTAATTCAAACGTAAAATACTATATGAAGGATAGTGAATTAAAAGCATTGGTCTCATTATTAGATGATGACGATAATGAGATTATCACACATGTGGAGGAGAAAATTATTTCGTTAGGTGAAAATGTAATTCCATTTCTGGAGACAGAGTGGGAAAGCAACCTTAATCCTTTGGTGCAAACAAGAATAGAAGACCTGATACATACTCTGCAGTATGATTTACTGCAAAGCAGGTTGGTGGATTGGTTTAATCAAGAGGAGCCTGATTTGCTGGAAGGCATGTGGCTGGTGGCTACTTATCACTATCCTGATTTGGAGTTGCAAAAACTGAGGCAGGAGCTAGATCAGATATACTATGAGGCTTGGTTAGAGTTTAAGAATGATGTTCACCCATATGATCAGGTGAAAATTTTGAACAGTGTTCTTTTTAGTAAGCTGAAATTTGGAGCTAATACTAAAAACTTTCATAGCCCAGGAAATTCAATGTTGAATGCGGTGTTGGATTCAAAGAAAGGTAATCCCATTTCCTTGTGTGTATTGTATATGCTAGTAGCGCGCAAGTTAAAAATGCCTGTGTATGGAGTGAATTTGCCTAATCTCTTTATTCTAACCTATAAAAGTGATAACCCTGCTATTCCTCAGTTTTATATCAATGCATTTAATAGAGGTTTAATCTTTTCAAAAGATGATATTGATCATTACATAGCTGAGTTAAGGATAAACCAAGATGAGACTTACTATCAGCCCTGCACTAGCAAAGATATTGTATTAAGGTCTTTAAGGAATTTGGTGGTGGCTTTTGAAAAAATAGGAGACCACTCTAAATCAGACGAAATAAAGACTTTGCTTAATGGTATCGGGCATGGTAACGATTTTGCTCGTTAGTTGCTTTCTTTTATCATGCAGCCGATTGGGCGTTGACCTGCAGCGGCTGGGAGCCCTTTTAATAAATTATTAATATTATCTCTCAGGTAGTAATACTTTACATCACTAGCTACCTGAGGATTGTTATCTATAGCCCCCTTATAATAGACCGAAAAACTACCTTGGCTTGGCTTTAATAAAAATGCTTGTGGGCTTTTGTGAGCATCAAATATTCGCATAGCGGTTTGATCTGCATCTTTTAGATAAGGGACGGAAATGTTCCACTCATTTAATTTTCTTCTCATAGCTTCTAGAGATTCTTCTGCTTCGGTATGAGAATTAATAAGAACGAAACCTACATCCTTGCTTTCAAAATCTTTAATAAGTGTCGTTATTCTGCTTTCATAATATTCTGCATAAGGACATATGTTACTAAAGAAAACTACAACCACAGCCTTTTTAGAGGTGAAGCTGCTCATTGCTACCTCGCTGCCTGTTCCAGCATCTTTTAATGTAATGCTTTTTATGCTTTGACCATTCAGTAAATGAACGGTGCAGATGAAGAATAAGAGTACAATAGATTTTTTCATTATTTTATTAATCTATATTGAAGGCTATAATATAATTATCTTCAATGCGATATTCTAATTGATAGCTTATTACTCTATCAGTTGCAATAATTTTGCCATTAAATACACCACGAGTTTCATTTAAGTGAAAAGGCGATATGTATATATTTTCTTTGAAAGATAAGTTTTTACGACCATGCACTTTGTATAATGCTTCTTTTGCACACCAGTATATGCACAGCATTTTGATGTCGTTATTGGTGTCTATTACTTCTTGCGGGTTTAGAAATTTATGTTGTACTCTAATTAGTTTGCTAGTAGCTTTTTCTAAATCTACCCCAACACTATTTTCTGAATCTAAAATTACGGCTATGTAAGGATGAGAATTAGTAATAGATATATGATGCTTGTGTTCGTTTAAGAAAGGCTTGCCATGGCTATCTTTAATTAAACCATGATAGGTTAAACCTATATGCTCTACCAAAGCCTTAGTAGTAAGCCTTCCGGTTACCCATTCAAGTTTCTTCTGGTCATTTTTAAATCCATTGACCAAAGCCAAATCATCAGAGTTTGGGGATAGCAGCCGGATGAGATCATCGAAAGATTCTTCCGTTTTCCAAAACCCTAAATATCTGTGGGTATTTATTTTTTCTATTTTGATTAGTGGCATTTGATAACTGACAGGAAACTTGCTTCTTTGCTTAAATTATTAAATTAATCATTATACATGGGCAAAGTTAACGTTTCCAAACTCAAAACCTTTACCGGTCATAATGATTGTGTTTATACATTAGAGCCAACTCAATACGATCATATATTTTTTTCTGGTGCAGGAGATGGCATGGTTGCTTATTGGAATTTAAAAGATTCTGATAATGGACAACTGGTTGCTAAACTGCCCAATTCAATATATGCTATACATTATCTGAAAGATAAAGATTTATTGATAATAGGGCATAATTATGATGGCATTCATTTTATAAATTGGGAACAAAAAAAAGAAGTGGCTTCTCTACAATTAACAGATGAAGCAATTTTTGATATAAAATCATATAACAGTCATCTATTGGTAGGTGATAAAAAAGGAGTAGTGCATGTAGTAGATATAGAAGAGAATAAGGTAGTGCAGCGGTTAAGTGTGTCGGAGGCTAGTGTAAGGTCTATAGCTATAAATACTGTGCGCAAAGAAATGGCTGTAGGCACAAGTGATAACTCAATTAAGATTTACAGTCTTGATGATTACACCTTGTTATATGAATTGAAAGAACATAGTAACTCCGTTTTTGCAGTGAAGTATTCACCTGATAATGAGCTTTTAATTACAGCAGGGAGAGATGCACATATTAAGATATGGGATGTTAATGCAGGGTATTTATTGTTGCAAGATATAGCCGCACATATGTACACCATTAATCATATAGACTTTAGTCCGGATGGTAAACATTTTGTAACTTGTAGCATGGACAAATCCATAAAAGTTTGGGACGTTAGTGCTTTTAAATTGTTAAAAGTTATAGATAAAGCACGTCATGCAGGGCACGGTACATCAGTGAATAAACTTTTGTGGTCTGCACACAATAATCTTTTAGTGAGTGCGAGTGATGATAGGGCAATATCTGTGTGGAATTTAGAGTTTGATAGTTAAGTAGTTGGTTAATAATATGATAATATGAAGATAACACCTTTAGAGATACGTCAAAAAACTTTTGAGAAGGCATTTCGTGGGCTTGATAAAGATGAAGTGACAGCTTTTTTGATCACCATGTCTCAGGAGTGGGAAAAATTAATTGATGAAAATAAAGAGCTTAGAATTAAGCTAGAGGCATCTGAAAAGGAAGTGGAGAAATTAAGGGAAGTAGAAAATTCACTTTTTAAAACCTTAAAAACAGCGGAAGATACAGGTGCTAATATGATAGATCAGGCTACTAAAACTGCTGATTTGCATATGCGTGAAACGCAAATGAAGGCTGATGCTTTGCTTACCGATGCTAAGAATAGGGCAAAGGACATTATGGAAGAGGCAGAGCTTAAATCCAGAAATACTATTGATGAGATGGAGTCAGAAATTAGGGATTTGGTGCATGTTTACCGTGCATTAGAAAATGCCAAAGATGACTTATTGGTAGATATTAGAAGTTTTGCTAACGATGCTTTGGAGAAAGTGGAGCGCGTAAGGTCTCAGAAAAAGAAATTTGATGTAGAGGCTATGGTTGTTCGTCTGAAGCGTGAGTCTGTAGATAAAGTAGCTAAAACCACTTTGAAACTTGATAGTGAAACTACCAGTGATTTTGCTTCTACTAATCCATCAATAGAGCTTTATAATGCAGAAAAGGATGACGAAGATTACGGGTTTAAAGATGAGGTAGAGGAGGTGAATTACCGTGAGGAGGTTGAGCCCGTAAAGGAGGAAGAGCCTGTGATGGAAGAACCAAAAAAGGTTAGCCCAGAAGAAAAGAAAGAAAAACCAAAGAAGAGCAAAAGCACTTCATTTTTTGATGACATTGAGTAATGGGGGAAATTTCATTGAAGGGACTTCGTTTTAAAGCTTACCATGGGTACTATGACGAAGAAAGAGAAAAGGGCAACCACTTTGAAGTAAATATTACTGTTAAAACTAATTTTGATAAGGCTTCTTCTGATGATGACTTGAATGGCACCGTGGATTATGAAGTGCTATATAAAATTATTAAAGATGAAATGAGTATCTCATCGAAGCTATTGGAGCACGTGGTAGAGCGTATGGCTGATAGGATAATGGATGAAATACCCGCAGTTAGAAAAATGCACTTGGCCCTTTCTAAATTTAACCCGCCAATAGGTGGCGAGTGTAGAGAGGCCGTAGTGGCTATAAAGAGAAAAAGGCCTCGTTAAGAGGCTGCATCTTGCTTTACAAAGGAAAAACCTCTGGCATCAGCCCCCTCATAAAAGTCAACTTCTAGCCCTAGTAGATACATCGTTTCCTTTTTCTGTACCAGTACAGGTATTTCTTCTATAATATATTCAATATCGTTTTCACGTTTGGTATCAAAACCCAGCATGTAAGTGAATCCTGCACATCCTCCGCTGCCTTTAATACCGATCCTTAAAAAATACCCTTCAGGTATATTTTTGTTTGTCATGATGTTTTTTACTTCTTCAACAGCTTTTGGTGTAAGTGTTACAGGTATGAAGTCTATCATAGTTCTTTCGCTTTGCCTTTTCTAAAATGTAAACTTAGAAAAGAAAAAATTAATTTCAATTATGCTTAAAAATCAATAAACGAGATATACCGATATTAAGTTGGTCTTTTATTAATATCCTTTTCTTTGGCAGTAACAGATTGCTTTTATTATAAAATGTGTATTGAAATTCATTAATTTAGAGTCAGACTTTAATCAGAATTTATGGAATTAATTATTGAATTTGCTAAGCTGTTGGTACCAGCTGCTATTGTATTATATGCAATGTATTTAGTTGTTAAATCATTTTTAGATAAGGAGCTTGCTAAGCAAAGTTTGGAGATTAGAGGTAAAAGTATCGAAACTGTTTTGCCTAACCGGCTACATGCTTATGAGCGCGTATGTCTTTTTATGGAGAGGATTACCCCCGAGAACCTTGTGCTTAGATTAAATAATGGTGAATATACAGCTAAAGAATTTCAGTACATTTTAGTAAAAGAAATAAGAGAGGAATACAACCATAATGTTTCTCAGCAGTTATACATGAGCGATGAGGTTTGGGAACGCGTAAAAAGCTGTAAAGAAGGCTTAATTGCTGTTATTAATGAAGTGATGCTGAACATGAAAAATGATTCTACAAATGTAGATTTATCGAAAGCACTTATTGAAAAATCTGCAGGTCAGGTGACTCCTAATATTCATGGTACTATTCTTCAGTTAAAAGATGAAATTAGACAGGCATTTTAATTGTTAGGATAATAAACAAAAGGATGTCTTATGAAGGGAAACGATAGTAATAAGTTTTTTGATAACGCTAAAAACAGGGCTGCCAATATTTTAAATAATAGAGAGAAGCTTAAAAACCTGTTGAGAAATTCGGCTGATAAGTTACAGTCTATCAAAAAAGGCAAAAACAGTGAAGTATTTGAGAATGTAAACGTTATTCTTAGAATGGTCAAGGCTTACCGGGCTAAAGATTATAGAGATATACAATGGCAAAGCATTCTCATGTTTGTGGCAGCGCTGGTATATTTTGTTATGCCTGTTGATTTACTGCCTGACTTTATTCCCATTACAGGGTTGGTAGATGATTTTAGTATAATTATCTGGGTATACAACCAACTAAAGTTTGAAGTGGATAAGTTTATTGCTTGGGAAAATACTCAGAATGATACTATAAAGCTCAATTAACATTGTTGTAAATTTCTCCGTTTATAGCATAAATCTAATCTTTTAGTTATGTCAAAAGTTGCATTGGTTGTGGGTAGTACAGGTTTGGTAGGTACACAGCTTGTGCGGGATCTTGTTAATGGAGATTACTATACTACCGTAATTACTGTAAGTAGGAGGCAATACTCTTTAGTAAGCTCCAAGCTTCAAAGTATTATTAGTGATTATAGTAATATAGAAGAACAATTAAAAGATGTTAGAGCGGATGATGTTTTTTGTTGCTTAGGTACTACCATTAAGAAGGCGGGGAGCGAAAAGAAGTTTAGGCTCATTGACCACGATTACCCTTTGAAAGTAGCTAAAATAATGAAGCGTAATGGCGCTACTCAGTATTTGCTCTGCTCGTCTATGGGAGCAGACCCATCGTCTGCGTTTTTCTATAACAGAGTAAAAGGTGATGTGGAAAAAGACATTACAGCACTCAATTATCAAACATTTCATGTTTTCAGGCCTTCATTGTTATTAGGGAGCCGGAGAGAAAAAAGACCTGGAGAAAAGGCTGGGCAGTTGTTCTTTCAAGCTTTTGGCTTTGTGTTTAAAGGGTTTTTAAAGAAATATAAAGGAGTAAAAATAGAAAAAGTGGCAAAGGGAATGTATGCCGAGGCTAAACGTAATGTTTCGGGAAAGTACATTCATATGTCAGGTGAAATTCAGAACTATTAAAATACATGATTGCAGTTATTCAAAGAGTATTAGAATCATCAGTTACTATTGAGGGTGAAAAAACAGCAGCTATAAGTAAGGGGTTAATGCTACTTTTGGGAATAGAGGAAGCCGATACACAAGAAGATATTCAGTGGCTGGTGAAGAAGGTAGTTAATATGAGAATATTTGATGATGAAGAAGGGGTGATGAATAAAAGTGTAATAGATGTGGCTGGAGAGCTTTTGATTATAAGTCAGTTTACATTGCATGCAAGTACTAAAAAGGGAAATAGGCCCTCTTACATTAAAGCAGCAAAGCCTGATGTGGCTATTCCGTTGTATGAAGCATTTATAGCAGAGGCAGAGGCTCAGTTGGGTAAAAAAGTAAGTACCGGACAGTTTGGCGCAGACATGAAAGTGGCGTTAGTAAATGATGGGCCAGTAACTATAATAATAGATACAAAAGATAAAAAATAAAGCATGACTATAGAGGAGGCGCAGAAGATTGTAGATGAGTGGATCAATACCACTGGCGTTCGATATTTTAATGAGTTAACAAATATGGCCATGCTTACCGAGGAGGTGGGTGAAGTTGCCCGTATTATGGCAAGAAGGTATGGTGAGCAATCAGAAAAGGAATCTGATAAAAATAAAGACTTGGGAGATGAGATGGCAGATGTGCTATGGGTGCTCATCTGCCTGGCTAACCAAACCGGAGTGGATTTAACAGAGGCTTTTAAAAAGAACCTCGAAAAAAAATCTATCCGAGATAAGGATCGTCATAAAAACAATGATAAATTAAAGTGATACTATTTCACCATTTTTAATTACCGGTACTACATTGTATTCATCGAATTTCAGACAAAATTCAATGTCTTTATGCACGTTAAGTCTATTAAGTCTTTTAGCATGCGATGAATTCTGAACTACAGAAAGCAAGTGGTCTTTTACGTTTAAGTAAGATGATTGTAACAGGAGCGGTGCATCACATCCGTGGGCGAAGTCTGACTTTAATGCTTCTATCAGCGCTCCTGCATATAATGAATCTTCCATGTTTACTTTGCCTTTCCAGCCCGCACAAACTATCACTACATCTTTATCTTGATTTTTAAGATATTCTGCAACTGCTGTAAGGTTGAGAAATGATCCGATAATGATTTCATGTGCGCTTTCTGATTTTTGGATAGCCACAGTGCCATTGGTAGTAGTAGTGGCCACTTTCTCTCCCTGCAAATGATTTTGCATGTAGTCAAAAGGAGAATTTCCTAGATCAAAGTCTTCTACTTGAACACCATTTCGTTCACCTGCCAGAAAATAGCCTTCATTCTTCATGGCTCTGCAGTCATCTACAGAGGCAAAAGGTTTTATTGCCTTTATACCGCTGGCAATACCAGTTGTCATGCAGCTGGTGGCGCGTAGAATGTCCACGATAACAGCTACTTTATTGTTTAAATCATATAGGTGAACCAAGTCTGGACTCAGACATGCATCTATGGTTTTCATAAAAATAATACGGTTATATAGAGACGAATAAAGGCTTTATTGTAGAAATAAAGCCTTTTGATTCTTGAAAAAAATCTATTGTATATTAGATTAAAGGTAGCTTTTGTATTTGAGCTTTAAGTTTTCTGTTTCTTACTGCTACAAAAATTTCCGTTTCAGCAGCAGCTAAGTCTTTGGTTACATAGCCCATGCCTATACCTATGCCTAATGTAGGAGACATAGTGCCTGAAGTAACGTTGCCAATTACATTTCCTTCTGCATCTTCTAGGCTGTAGCCAGAGCGAGGAATTCCTTTGTCTACCATTTTAAAGCCCACTAGTTTTTTAGATACACCTTCTTCTTTTTGCTTTTGTAAAGCCGCAGAATTGATAAATTCTTTACTGAATTTGGTGATCCATCCTAGCCCGGCCTCTAAAGGTGAAGTTTTATCATCAATATCATTACCATACAGGCAGAATCCCATTTCTAATCTTAGGGTGTCGCGTGCTCCAAGCCCAATAGGTTTTATGCCCTCAGGCTCACCTACTGTCATTATCTCATTCCAGATTTTCTCGGCATGTTCGTTAGGTACATACAACTCGAAGCCACCAGCACCTGTGTAGCCTGTAGCAGAAATAATGATATTGTCTACGCCTCCAAATGCTCCAACCGTGAAATTATAGAACTTTATGGCGCTTAAATCTATTGTAGTTAACTTTTGTAATACTTGGGTAGCTTTTGGGCCTTGTATCGCAAAGAGAGATATTTTATCAGAGTCATTGCTCATTTCCACATTGTCAGTATTGAATTTGCTTATCCAATTCCAGTCTTTTTCAATGTTTGAAGCATTTACTACTAACATGTATTCTTCTTCGCCCATTTTGTAAACAAGCAAGTCATCCACAATACCACCATCTTCGTTTGGAAGACATGAGTATTGGGCTTTTCCAATAGTTAACTTAGAGGCATCGTTACTTGTCACTCTTTGTATTAAATCAATTGCTTTAGGGCCTTTTAGCATAAACTCACCCATATGCGATACATCAAAAATACCAACGCCATTCCTTACAGTATTATGCTCTTCAATATCTGATGAATAACGAACGGGCATGTTATAACCAGCAAAAGGTACCATCTTGGCGCCTAGCTTCTCGTGAATGTCGTTAAGTTGTATTTTCTTTAATTCCATATAATAAGTTTTTACTAAATGATGCAAATTTAAGTTATATCAGGCTAAAGCTCAGTGATATAAATGTGTTTCTAGAAATTTTGTTCAGCCTCTTCTACAGCTTTTACCAGTGCTTGGTACTCGTTTACAAAATTACGGTATGCGGCTGGTGTTATAAGTTGTTGAAGGTCAGTGAGTGTGATTTCAGCATAATTGTTTAGCTGTACACGCGCTGATTGTAACACATATGCTTTTAATATTTTGACTGACTTTGGGTTGAGCTCCATAGCGTTCAATAAAATATTATAGCTCTCGAACCTATCTCTAGTTCCTATAAAATTGGCAGCCGCAATAGTAGCGTCTTCTTTGTAAGGGTTAGCATAAGCGATAGCTTTATACTCTTTCAAGGCGCTGGTAGTATCTCCATTGGCCTCATGGATAAGGCCTTTGTAATAATGCTTTTCTATATTATGCTGTTTGTCAAAAGTAATGCCCTGATTAATCTTGGTTGATAAACCACGAACATTTCCTTCTGCTGCTAGCATGTTAAGTTCAAACCACTGTATTTGGTTAAAGAGGGTTTTATCACTGATCTGTAAGTCGGTAAGTTTTAAAAACTGGTTGATAGCAGATGCTGTAAGGTCTTTCTCCCATAATTTTTTTGCCATATCCAAGTAGGAGAGGGCTTTGTAGTTACCATCTTTTATTAAGGGTGCCAGATTTTTGAAGTGTGTAGTATCTTGATATGTAAGCTGGTACCTTAAGAATAAGTACTTTTTGTTGTCTTCATAATCGTTATAATCACTTACAGAGGCTTTTAAAATACCGGTAATTGTATTAGCAATAGACCTGACATTAGTATCGCTGCTTTTTCTTAGCTCTTGCCATTTTTCTAGTGCCTGATGATAATAGCCAGCTTCTGTTAATGCCATGGCTTCATTAAATGGAGCTTCTTTGTTGAATTTATCCGTAGCCCATTTAAAATAAGAAATGGCTACTTCAGGAGCTCCTTGCTCCATGGCCCATAAACCAATAGTGTTAAAATAGTCTCCAGCGCTATACGGGGAGCTGTTTGCTAGCCAGTTTAGCTGTTTAAAAGCCAAGGAGATGTTTTCGTTTTTATAGGCATTGAGGCTTGCCGCAAGTTCTAACGATTCTGCAAAAGATGCGTTTTCATTTTCTTTGGCTAAAGCAAGCAACTCTGCTGTATTTAATGAGTCTTCTTTAAAGAGATAATTAAATGCTTGGTTGTAGATGACTGCTGCATTTAAGAAGTCTAAGTTCTTTTTATTGGCCTTGAAATCTTTTTCATAGGGAGCCTTGGCTTTGTTTTTGAAGACAAAAGCATTGTTAATAGTTACAGGATCGTTTTGAATGTTGATGTCCGAAAACAATGAGTCGCTGGCAGTAGTGATTTCTTTTTTTGCTAAAAAGGCTATTAAATTACTACTGGCGGCCTGATGGATTTCCGAATTTAAAGTAGATTTTAAATAGTAAAATGCGGTATCTATCAAGTCAGTCTTTCCATATGCAAGGCCTAAATTATTAATCAGGCGAGTATTTTTAGGGAAAAGTTTGGCGCCATCATTAAGTATGAGTAAAGCATCTAATATTCGATGCTCTTTCATGTATAAGTTGCTTAAATTAATGAATGTTTGCGGAGCAGGGTGTTTTTGAATAGCCGCTTTGTAATTTAATGCTGCTGAGGTTAAGTCATTGTTTTGCTCGGCAATAGTACCTAGCATGTAGTGCGACTTATGATTGTTGTAACCATATATTGCACCTTGTTTGTAATATGATTGAGAAAGTCGAATCTCTCCCTTGGCATAATGCAAATCACCTATACTATTGTAGTAAGCGGAAACTCCTTGTTGGTAAGGTATTTCCCAGTTAGATTTTATAAATAGAGCTGTTAAGCCAATTAACCCTGCAAAGCAATACGTGAAGTAAGGCATTGTATTGGGTTTATACACCACTTTGTAAACTTGTAGGTTTGCTTTTAGTGGGTTAATGAAATTGCTGGTTACATATATGATAAAGATTACGCCATATGCCAAATGTGCATAAATGATGAAATCTCTAATTACTTCTAATGCTGAGGTGTTTAATGTAGCAAAGAAATGTGCCAGTGTAGAGAAGCTGCAAATAAACATAATGCCATACAACAAGGCTCCTTGTGGTCTGAACTTCAAAATGTTTTCATATTGACTTTCTCTATGCCTGAAGCCCCAGATGCCAATTACTGCAGAAATGAAAAACAAAAGGTAAAGGTTAATGTATACAAAATCCCATTCAATAACATGGGTTTCGTACAAATAAGCCAGCACCAAGTTAACTAAGTATACCAAGGAAATCAGGTAGAAATGAAGCATGCTGTTACCTGAAGTGGTTGGTTTTGCTTTAGTAAGCGTATATAGAAATGCTGTAATGATTTCGTGCGCTACTAATACAATAAATACTAGTGTTACAATAAATGGGTTTACAATGCCGTATGTCGCTAACGATAAAAATGGCTGATCTACTCCCGAAAATAAATAAATAATAACTCCGAAAATGGCTGTACATATAAAAAATAAAGCCATTCTGAGTAAGAATGAGACATTGCTGTTGATGCTATTGAAATAATAACTTAAAGGGAAGTAAAGAATGAATGCCAGTATTAAACCTATCTTTTCTGTACTGTCAAAAAGTAACAGAAGTTCAAACTTGTAGTTGACCATGAAAAAGGCGAAAAGCCCCATGCCAATGGTGTACCAAAACCTGCTTAAGCTAGAAGTAATGGTTAAATAAAGGTTTAAGCCAATAACCGTAATGCCGAGTAGTAAATAATATGACAATACATTTACTTGGAGTGCATTTCCAGCAAATTGCTGAAAGAATAAAATGTTATCAGCAGAAGTTTTAAGAGTAAAAGGTCCTACTTTAAAAGAATTAATAGCGGCATTAATTCTTTCTGTATTGGCTAGTTTATTCCAGCCAATGATGTTCTCAGCCCCAAGAAAATAGTAGTAGGTGCACCATACTACAGATGCAGTCATTAGAAGTAGTATAGCGTTGAAGAGTAAACGTAGAGGTCGGGGCCATTCCTTCCAGAAATAATTGGATTGCATATTTTTTATTCTAGCACTTTAGGCACTCTGAAGTATTCTTCGTCTTTTTTTGGAGCATTTTTTAATGCCTTCTCTCTACTTAAGTGAGTCTTTGGTTCATCTTCTCTTAAGGCATTTATTTCATGAGACATTGTAGTCAAAGGTTCTACATTTTCAGTGTCTAGTTCATTGAGTTTTTCTACCCATGTTAAGATTTCAGTCATGTCGGCCATCATTTCTTCAGCCTTATTTTCGTCAAACTCTAATCTTGCCAAGTGCGCAATTTTATTAAGAAGATCTTTATCGATATTCATTTATGCATTACTTAATTTAAGTTCATTATCAATCACTTCGAAGGTTTGTTCTTTTACAGTACGTATATCTTCTAAAGTGAGCCCTTTGGTGGATATTGGTTCGTGGTATATCACCTTCATTTTATGGCGCTTGGGCAGTAATGTGCCATCACGTAAAATTATCCAATTATAGGCAATAGTTACAGGAATAATATCAATTTGTTTGTCTATAGCCACTCTAAAGGCACCGTCTTTAAAGCGTGTCATTTGGGGAGGAGCTTCAGTAATTATCCCTCCCTCAGGGAATATTGTCAGGTTTTTGCCTTCGTCTATGGCATTGCCACTAGCTACTATAGTGGCGTATCTGCTTTTTAGGCTGCTTCTGTTAACTGTTATGTGCAGCTTTTTATACATGTAGCCAAATATTGGCACCTTTTCCATGTCATTTTTACCAACAAAAATGCTGTTTACCTTATTAAGCCCCATAGTAGGAATGTCCATATAAGAAAAGTGGTTAGGGCAAAAGATATATGATTTGTCTTTTTCTGGCGTAAACCTGTACTCTATCTCATAAGGTATAAAAATTAACGTAAAGAATGCATGTGCCCACCACCTGTTGATTCGTCCTGTCCACTGGTGTCTTTTAGGAAATATTATGGGGATCAGAAACAATGGAAAGAACGTGAAAAATAATACTCCAAAAATTAACATGGAGTAGGCCGCATGTATACAGCGTATAAATTTCATAAGTAAGTAATTAGGAGTTAAGTCTTAGTCTTCTAGTTTTAAAATACATTTTTGCTTCTCTAGAGCGGCAAGTGCTAGCTTATGGTCGGTGGTGGATTTGGTTTCGTCCATCTTTTGGTTGAAGCTAAATTTTAATTCTTTTCTTTTCATAGCCTCATAAAATCGCCTTACTTCTTCTTTGTCTTCAAGTATTAGTTGAGGCACTGGAGTTGGTTTGTCGTCCTCGTCTTTAGCCACCATCGTCACGTATGAGGTGTTGGTGTGTTTTACACTTCCTTGTTTTACGTTTTCAGCTATTACCTTAATGCCTACTACCAAGGAGGTGTTGCCCACATAGTTAACTGATGCATGCAAAGATACTAAGTCTCCTACTTCAACAGGTTGAAGAAATTCAACATTGTCTACAGATACAGTAACGCAGTAGTTGCCTGCATGCTTAGATGCACATGCGTAAGCCACTTTATCTATCAATGAAAGGAGTATGCCACCGTGTATTTTACCTCCAAAATTGGCGTAAGAAGGTATCATTAACTCGGTAATGGTAGTTTTTGAAAATCGTACTGTTCTGCCTGGTTTTTCCATATCAAAAAATGTTTTAATGTAGGTTGTTGGGAATAAGCTAATACTAAGGTGAATTATTTTAGGCTTTCGTGCCTATTAAATTCAAAGAAAAATACGAATACTTATCGAAAGAGTTCTGTGTGCAGTGGTGTAAAGTCATACTATTGTGCAAAATCAATACTAGAAATTTTATGAAAAACTTTACTTACTTTTTAAGTATAATAGCTTTAACCGCGTTATTTGTTAGCTGTGGAGAAGATGACGATGCTAATATAAATTCTCTTTTGGGGGTGTCCTATAATGGGGTTAGTAGTGCGGGCAACGTTGAAGGATCCATTGTGAATCAAAACGATGGTCCTAAAGTGAATTATGTGACTGATTCTGCATATGTTCAGCAAGTAGATGGTGATTTATATGTTTATAAGCTACACTTTGATACTTCTGATTCATTAACCATGTACCTGCAGAAATTAACCCCTGACTATAACTACCATTCTGATGCCGAAGAAGGTCAGAATTTATTGGTGACAGCAGTATTTAATGCTGATACTTTAGAGATGGAGGCCAGTGCAGTTTCCATACAGCCTAGAGAGAATGAGGTGTTTCATACGGTAACTAACCTACACACAGTTTCTAGAGGGGATTATAATGGTACTGTAAATCAAGTACCCTGATTTGATAAATAGACAATATTTATAGGATTAAGCAAGGGGCTTTTAAAGCCCCTTTTTTGTTTTATAGATTACTGTCAAGTGCATCTCCTGTTTCTGGCAGGCCAGTTCCTGTGGCACTTTTGGCAATTTGATAACCTATTGCTCCTCCTATTATTGCTCCTAGTAAAGCAAATACATAAGCTAATGCTTCTTTTTCTAAAACCATGATGCCAAAAAGGCCTCCGGCTACTTCAAGGCCAATCCAAAGTAATACTGTGTAAGCGATATATTTACCAGGCTTGAGTCCTTTGTCTCTTACCATTTTAGATATTTTTTTGGATAGAAATGAAATTGCTAATACCTCAATCATTCTTTATTAAAAGTTATATAAAAAATAAGGTCGTAATATACATATATTACGACCTTATTTAAAATAAATATTTATATAGTGCAGAACTATGCTGCTTTCTTTACTTCAGTGAGCTCTACTTCTTTGGTTTTTGCTATTTTAATGATGCCTACCAAGTTTAATACTTTTATTACTTGGTATGTGGGATCAATTTCGTGCCATCTTACTCCACCAAAATTGGCTCTGTTGCCATGTTTGTGATGGTTGTTATGATAACTTTCTCCCATCATCAAAAAGTCAACCGGTAAGAAATTTTTAGAGGTATCTTTTACTGGATAGTTAACATAGCCGTATTTGTGAGCAAACCAGTTGATGATGGCCCCATGAATTGGAGATAACAAAAACTGAATAGGTAATAACAACCATAACCACCAAACCGTGGCAAATTGCCAATAAATAGCAACATAAATGGCCGCCCAAACAAGGCGAGATATCCAAGATCTTGCAAATTTATCAAAAGCCTCCCATTCAGGTACATCTTGCGTAAAGCGAGAATCTACCTTCATGGTTTTGTTAGTGATGCTTGAGTAAATGGTTTTTGTTTTCCACATCATCTTCCAAATAGTCTCATCATATTTAGGAGAGTGAGGGTCATTAGGAGTATCTGCATATGCATGGTGCATGCGGTGCATTATTCCATAGCCATATGGGCTTAGATAATTAGACCCTTGGAAAAACCAAGTGAGAAAGAAGAATACTTTTTCCCATGTTTTGCTCATGGTAAATGCTTTGTGTGAAGCATACCTATGAAGAAAAAACGTTTGAAAGAATAGCGACAAATACCAATGTGCTATAAAGAATGTTAAGATTACTGCCATTATTATATTTTAAAATCTTCTAATAGTCGTTTATGCGTAGGGCTTTTTTATAAAGACAGAGATTTGGGGAGTTTGTGACAAAAGGCAATAACTTTTTTTTAGAAAAAATATTTATTGCTGATTGATGATCTCTAGATTGATTTTTTTTATGAAGTCAGTGAGAGATCCAAAGTTGGCGGCTTTTTTAAAACTTTCAAGAAAGCCAGGTTCTATAATGGAAGGTTTAGTCTTGGTGTTATTGTTGGCTATTTTGCCTTTAGCTCTACAAAATAGCTGCCTGCAGTTGTCTTTCTTTTTGTTGAAAATCTCTTGCAGTTCTTCATACTCAAAGTTAAAAAATTCCCTAAGTACAAATATGCCTTTCTCTACGGGCTCTAGCTTTTGGTGTAAAACATCGAGTGCTGCTGAAATTTCATTTTCCATGTCAAAATGGAAGAACTCTTTTTCTTTGTACCAGTCAATAAGTTCTGATGGTTTTATATTGTGAAGATATTCATCTTTGGTCTTTTTTAAGTTTTCAAGATGATTGAGGCAGTTGTTAGTTACTGCTTTTATTAAATAGGCTTTAGTGTTTTCTATTTTTTCTGAGTTAGCAGAAAGCCATTTTAAAAAAGTATCCTGAACGATATCTTCAGCATCAGCCAGTGAGCCCACCATGCGCAAGGCTATCTGTTGTAAAACAGGTTGGTATAGTGCAATTGTCTGACTTTGATCCATAGTGCAAAGATAACGTTATTTAAGCAAGAAAAGTCCCCATATTGATTTTAATCAGTTTTTTTATCTGAAAAATCAAGCTTATTAGTAAGGTAGTTAAATCTCCACAGCATTACAATGGCTACAATGGAAAGTCCAATTAATAAGCCGTACCAAACGCCTTTTGGGCCCATGTTGAGATGGAAAGCCATAAAATAACCAATTGGTAGGGCCAATACCCAATAAGCTATAAATGTTAAAAAAGTAGGCACTTTTACATCGGCCAGTCCTCTTAGTGCCCCCAGCCCAACTACCTGAAGTCCATCCGAAACCTGAAAAAAGCCTGCAATCACCATTAATGAACCTGCTAATTCAATAACTTCTATATCATTGATAAATAGTGATGGAAGAAAGTACCTGCCAGAGATGAATATTGCGGCTGTGATAAGCATAAAAATTACCACCATGGCATAAATAGTGTAAGCAGCGTCTTTTAGTGCTGGTTTGTCTTTTTTGCCGAGTTGGTTTCCTATGCGAATGGTGGCAGCAGACGATAAACCTGAGGCCATCATATAACTTACTGCTGCTAAAGAAATGGCTATTTGATGTGCCGCTAATGGCTTGGTGCCTAGCCAGCCAATCATAATTACTGCAAAACTAAATGCACCTACTTCAAATACAAATTGTAATCCTGCAGGTATGCCTAGGCTTAATATTTTTCTGATCAGTAGTTTGCTGTACCTGCCTATGGCAAAACCCTTTCTGTAGTTGGTAAAAGCTTTGCCTTTATATATATACAGGGCAATCCATATGGCCATAATGCATCTTGCTATAAAAGATGCCCAAGCTGCACCGTTAAGCCCCATTTGTGGACAGCCTAATTTGCCATAGATGAAGAGGTAGTTAAGGATAATATTTAAAACGTTAGAGGCAATTACTATTAACATAGGTTGCCGGGTAAATGAGAGCCCTTCAGCAAACTGGCGAAAAGTTTGAAATACCATTAATGGTATGATAGAAAGGGTAAGTATGTTTAAATAGGGGATGGCAGCAGTTACTACATCTTCGGGCTGGTTGAGGTAAAAAAGGCCGTTGCCAGCTATTTTAACTATTAAGAAAAGTATGATGCCAGTAGAAAGGTTGATCATAATGGCATGGCGCAGTAAATCGGTAGATTTTTCTGTGTTTTTTTCTCCATCAGCAGAGGCCACAAGTGGAGTGATAGCATAAGAAACTCCGATGCCAAACATCAACAATAGGTTGAATACTATGGTTGCTAACGAGGCTCCTGCTAACTGCAATGCACCTAGGTGTCCTACCATCATGCTGTCGGCTACTCCCACCATCATATGTCCGAGTTGACTTAGCATCACGGGGTAGGCCAGCATAAAATTTTTCTTAAGATGATATAAATACCTTTCTGTTAACATGAGGATAGTTTAAAAAGTAAAATGTTTGTCTGAAATTAAATGCCGAGAAGTCTCGCTACTTTTAAGATGCCTGCAACGCTTAAGCTGTCGGTTATTTCCTGATCCATAACCATTCTTAAGGCTTCTTCAAAGGGCACTTTTTTAAGTGCAAGGTCAGACTCTGACTCTTCTAGATCTCTTTCTCCGGCAGTTAGTCCCGTAGCCATGTAAATAAAGCCAATTTCATCGGTCACTGAATTTGAGGTGTGAAAGCGCATAATCATTTCCCAATTGTTGGCAGTAAATCCAGTTTCTTCCTTTAGCTCCCTTTGAGCGGCTTCAAGCGCAGTTTCATTGGAGGGCCCACCACCTTCCGGAATTTCCCATGTGTATTCATCTAAAGTATAACGGTATTGTCCCACTAGCCATGTGTTACCTTCTTCGTCTACAGGCACTATTCCTATTGCTTTATTTTTGAATAAGACTTTTCCGTAGATTCCTTCTCCACCACCAGGATTAATAATATCATGCTCTTCTAATGAAATCCATGGGTTA
Source organism: Fulvivirga sp. AWR4_260 (assembly GCF_056158185.1). Taxonomy (NCBI): domain Bacteria; kingdom Pseudomonadati; phylum Bacteroidota; class Cytophagia; order Cytophagales; family Fulvivirgaceae; genus Fulvivirga; species Fulvivirga sp. AWR4_260. Next base: position 332,705 of record NZ_JBSWSU010000001.1, on the reverse strand, counting down.
TCATATATTTTTCTTTTTGAGAGTGTTTTCCAAGGGTTTCTGTGCTTCGCCATACAGCAAAAATATCAAATTTTTGGTCTATTAATGTAGAATAGCGCAAGCGCTGTAAAAAATGAAAGGTCTTTTTACAAATAGCATCAATAAACCTATTTTTGTATATATGCTATTACCTTTTTTTTCTGATGATAAAATAGAAGCTGGTTGCGATGAAGCTGGCAGGGGGTGTCTTGCCGGGCCAGTAGTGGCAGCTGCGGTAATCCTACCCCGAGATTATAAACATGAGCTTTTAAATGATTCTAAGCAGCTATCGAAAAAACAAAGAGAAACCCTGAAAGCAGATGTGGAGAAAGACGCTATTGCCTGGGCGGTGTCATTTGTTGATCATGAAGAGATAGACAAAGTTAATATACTTAATGCCTCTTATTTGGCCATGAACAGGTCTGTAGATCAGCTAACTACTGTGCCCGAATTGTTGTTGATAGATGGTAATAGGTATAAAGCTCATAACGATATTCCATTTGAGTGTATCATAAAAGGAGATGGTAAGTATATGTCTATTGCGGCAGCATCTATTTTGGCAAAAACATACCGTGACGATTATATGTATGCCTTGGCGGAAGAATTTCCTGAATATCAATGGCAGTCTAACGTTGGCTACCCTACAGTAGCTCATAGAAATGCAATAAGAGCGCATGGCGTTACGGAATATCACAGGAAGTCATTCAGGTTGCTTCCAGACCAACTGGAGTTGTTTGAGAGAAAATAATATTGAAATTAATATGTGCTTAATACTCTTCTCTCATCATGAGCATGAAAAATATAAATTGATAGTAGCTGCTAATAGAGATGAGTTTTTCTCTCGAAAGACCTCTCCGGCAAGTTATTGGGGCAATCAAAAGCATGTTTTGGCAGGCAAAGACCTAGAAGCTGGTGGCACATGGATGGGGATAACCACAGATGGGAAAATAGGGATGCTTACCAATTACCGAGATTTGAGCCGAATAAAAACAAAAGCACCTTCTCGTGGGCATATCGTTTCCGATTACTTGGTGGAAAAGCAAAATGCATATGGTTATATGCATAATCTTCAAACAAGAGGTGCGGACTATAATGGATTCAATTTTTTGGCAGGGGATGTTGATCAGCTGTATTACTATGGTAATTATGGTAATGACATAGTGAAAGTGCCTAATGGGATACATGGGCTGAGCAATGCACTTTTGGATACCTCTTGGCCAAAAGTTAAGAAAGGCATTAAAAAAATGCATGGTCTGAATGAGCTTAACACTATTAAAGATGAAGATCTTTTTCATGTGTTATATGACTATCAGGAGGCTGATGAACAATATTTGCCTGATACAGGTGTTGGGCTGAAAATGGAAAAAATGCTTTCTCCAATGTTTATTAAAAGTGCTGATTATGGTACGCGGTGTTCTACCATAATATTGGTGGACTATGATAATCATGTCAGGTTTGTGGAGCGTACTTTTAATGCGAAGGGGGAAAAAGTAAAGGATAAAGATTTTGAGTGGATAATCGATTAAGAGATGAAGAAAAAAACAATTAAACCACCGCTGGCTATTAGGGTCATAGGCTCTGTTTTTCCTGTGGTAGAAAAAGTTGTGCCATGGTTGGCTCACAGGTGGTTTGTTAATATGTTTTATAAACCATTAAAATATAAAGTGCCGCATGGGGAGGTGGATGCTCGTGAAGAAGCAGAGATGTTTCAGCTGAGCTATAACAACAAAAATGTGCAATGCTATAAGTGGGGCGAAGGGAAGCCTATTTTATTTGTGCATGGCTGGATGGGACGAGGAACTCAGTTTAGGAAGTTTATCGCACCGTTTAATCAGGCAGGCTATTCTGTTATTTCATTTGATGCTCCTGCGCATGGCTTATCTGAAGGTAAAACCACTTATTTGCTAGAGTTTATAGATATTATAGAACTGCTAAGGAAAAAGTATGGTGATTTTGAAATGGTAGTGGGGCACTCTTTAGGCGGTGTTGCTTGTTTGCATGCTATTAACAATGGAATGAAAACCGATAAGCTGATTATGATCAGCAGCCCTACAGACGCCAATAGAATTGTATGGCAGTTTCAGCGTATTGCCAATGCTTCAGATAAGTGCAGAGATTATTTTAATGAAGAGTTTAAAAAGGCAAATGGTGTTTCTTTTGTAGAATATGCAGCTTCGGCCATTATTACAAAAGTGAGGCCCATTGAGCTACTGCTTATACATGACGAGAATGATTATGAAGTGTCTATAGATCAAAGTCAGCTGATTAAGGAGCTTTACCCTTCTGCCGAATTTATAGTTACTAAAGGCTTGGGACACACACGCATATTGAAAGATGAAGTGGTGGTTGCGAAAACCCTCAATTTTATACAGCCGGTAAAAGTCTGAAGATAATCTTATGCTTTTATTTGGGTTTTGAACCGCTTAAGGAATAACATTAAATAGTTTAAATACAGATTACGTTATTTAGGGTAGTTCCTTGGAGACATTAAACTTTATAGAGTTTTATAGCTATGACTAAAATAATTGAAACACACGATATTTCGAAGGTATATACCATGGGTAACCAAACGGTAAAAGCCTTGAAATCTATTTCAATAAGCATTGATAAAGGAGAGTATGTGGCTTTTATGGGGCCTTCTGGTTCTGGTAAATCTACTTTAATGAACATTATAGGCTGTTTAGATACTCCCTCTGGAGGTTCTTATATTCTTAATAATCATGATGTTAGTGATTTGACTGAGAATGAGCTGGCGGTGATCAGAAATAAAGAAATCGGGTTTGTGTTTCAAACTTTTAATCTTTTGCCTAGATCTTCTTCTATCGATAATGTAGCTCTGCCGCTCATCTATGCAGGCTATTCAAAGTCTGAGAGAGATGAAATAGCTATAGAAGCCTTAAATAATGTAGGCTTAGCCGAAAGGGCTCACCATAAACCTAACGAGCTATCAGGGGGGCAAAGGCAGCGTGTGGCCATTGCCAGGGCATTGGTAAATAACCCTAGTATAATACTTGCTGATGAGCCTACAGGTAACTTAGATACCAAAACTTCATATGATATTATGGATCTTTTTCAGCAGTTACACGATAAAGGTAATTCTATTATAATGGTTACCCACGAAGATGATATTGCACATTATGCTCATCGTATAATCAGGTTGCGTGATGGGTTGGTAGAAACCGATGAGATTAATACTGATGTGACAAGGACACCAGAAAGAGTTTAATGAAAGTATATACAAAAACAGGAGATGCAGGCCAGACTTCTTTGTTTGGAGGCTCAAGAGTTGCAAAATCAGATTTAAGAATAGAAACATATGGTACTATTGATGAGCTCAATTCCTACATTGGGTTGCTAAGAGACCAAGAGGTAAACCATAAGCGAAAAGATATTTTAGTAGAGATTCAGGATAGGCTATTTACTATTGGGTCTATCTTGGCTACAGAGCCGGGCAATACGAAAGTAAAAGTGCCTTCTATGTCAGATGAGGATATCACCTCCCTTGAAAATGAAATAGACCAAATGGAAACGGAGTTGCCTGCAATGAAAAGCTTTGTGTTGCCAGGAGGGCACACCGTAGTTTCATATACTCATATTGCTAGGTGTGTGTGCCGCAGAGCAGAACGGTTGGCGGTGGGATTGTCTCAGTTAGATGCCGTGGAAGTGAAGGTGTTACAGTATTTAAACAGGCTTTCAGATTACTTATTTGTGCTATCACGTAAAGTAACGCAAGAGCTGGGTGTAGAAGAAACTCCCTGGACCCCAAAAATGTAATTGTCATAATCAGATTACTGGTTTTTTTTTAATATTTTTGTTTTGCCTATAAAGGCATGAAAAACCTTTAGATTATGATAGATACACGTAATATACACGTTGAAAAAATCGAACAAAGTAAAATTAACCTTGTAGATTTTAACAATATACAATTTGGTCATATTTACTCTGACCACATGTTTGCAGCTGACTTTGTAGATGCAGAATGGAAAAATTTTAATATTAAACCATATGCGCCAATAGCTATTAGTCCAGCTAACCCTGCTTTACATTACGGTATTTCTATTTTTGAAGGGTTAAAAGCTTACAAGCACGATAATGGAGATGTTTTCGTTTTCAGGCCCGATAAAAACTTGGAAAGACTCAATTTTTCTGCTAGAAGAATGTGCATGCCTGAGCTTCCTGAAAATATTTACTATGATGGATTAAATGCGCTTATCGATTTAGATAAAGATTGGGTGCCAAGTGTTGCAGGAACATCATTATACATCAGGCCATTTGTTATTTCGGCTGATGATTATATTGGTATTAGACCATCGCAAAATTATAAGTTTATGATCATCACTTGTCCGGTAGGTTCATATTACGCTAAGCCGGTAAAAGTGAAAATAGAAACTGAGTTTGTAAGAGCGGTAGAAGGCGGTAGTGGCGCGTGTAAAACGGGTTGTAACTATGGTCCTGCTATTTACCCCGCTAAATTAGCTCAGGAGAAAGGGTATGACCAGCTGATCTGGACTGACGGTAAAGAACATAAATATGTGGAGGAGTCAGGTACTATGAACCTGATGTTTATAATTGATGGTAAATTAGTTACGCCTGCTACTGGAGATACTATCCTTAACGGAATTACCCGAAACAGTGTAGTTACGTTGGCTAGAGATTGGGGTATGGAAGTAGAAGAGAGAAAAGTGGAAGTAGAAGAAGTGATTACTGCCATTGAGGAGGGAAGACTTCAAGAAGCATTTGGTGCCGGAACGGCAGCTACCATAGCACATATAGAATTGATAGGCTACAAGGGTAAAGATTATCAGTTGCCGAAAGTGGAGGAAAGAGAATTCTCCAACAAAGTATTAAAAGCATTGGATGATATTAAGTACGGTCGTGCCGAAGATAAATTCGGTTGGCTCCACAAAATATAAATAAAAAAAGGCCGCTTTAAGCGGCCTTTTTTTATTTATATTATTCTATGAATAACTTTCGTGCCTTTTTCTATTTGCTAATTCTGCTATTTTTTGCACATCATCTTTAAAAGCTCAAAATAAGTTGATAATAGCCAAGCCTATGCGTGAGGCTAAGTATTATTTTAAGATAGGAGATCCTATCAAATTAAAATTGGTTGGAGACAAGTATTGGGTTGAGGCTGAGCTGGAAGGATTGGGTGATGACTTTATTAAAATTAAGGATAGCAAAATTCAGTTAAGCGAAATACAATCTATTGATATTAGTACGAAGGTTAATTATGGACTTGGAGGAACTGCAATAGTCTATTTAGCTATAGCAGGAATTGGATACGTGCCAATGGATTTGATCAATAATGATTTTCAATTCGAAAAGAAAAGTTTATTGGTCAGTGGTGTGTTGCTCACTGGAGCCTTATTAGTTTATATCTTAAAGAAGAAAAAGATAAAGCCCGGGAGGCGCTTTATTTTGAGGGTAGATGAATACTAAATATAAATTAGTGTGCTTCTGCATTTATTAATTCTTTAAATCATAGATTTGCAATTTTTAACCACAGAACATAATCTTTATAAAATTATGACTACAGACGAGTTGAAAGACTTGAAGGCGCGCGTAGAGGCCTTGAGGAGGTATCTTTGACTACGATAAGAAATTAGCCGAAGTCAAAGAAGAAGAGCTGGTAACAGCGCAGCCAGGTTTTTGGGATAAGCCCGATGAAGCCGAAAAAATATTAAAAGAAATAAGATCTAAAAAAGTATGGACTGACAGCTTTGCTAATGTTCAGCAGTTGATGGAAGATTTGGAAACTCTCAATGAGTTTTACGAAATGGACGAGGTAAGTGAGGAGGAGATCAACACTGAATATGCAAAAGCAGAAAAGGCCGTTGAAGATCTGGAGTTCAAAAAGATGCTTAGCGGTGAAGAAGATCAGCTAGGTGCCATCTTAGAAATTAACCCCGGTGCTGGAGGTACAGAGAGTCAGGATTGGTCTGACATACTGAACCGGATGTACATTATGTGGGGCGAGTCTCACGGTTACAAGGTGAGGCAGGTAAACTATCAGCCTGGAGATGTAGCAGGTATTAAATCCGCTACTCTTGAAATAGAGGGTGAATTTGCTTACGGAAACCTTAAATCTGAAATAGGAGTGCATAGGCTAGTGCGTATTTCTCCTTTTGATTCAGGAGGAAGAAGGCATACCTCTTTTGCATCAGTATATGTTTCGCCAATAGTTGATGACGATATTGAAATAGATATCAATCCGGCAGATATAGAAATGCAAACATCAAGGTCTGGTGGTGCTGGTGGACAGAACGTTAACAAAGTAGAGACTAAAGTACAGTTAACGCACAAGCCTACAGGTATTGTAATTGTATGTCAGGTGGAGCGATCGCAGCTGGCCAACAGAGAGCGAGCTATGAAAATGCTTAAATCTCGTTTGTATCAGATGGAGATTGAAAAGCGAAATGCTGCCCGAGACAAAATTGAAAGTTCAAAAATGAAAATTGACTTTGGGTCGCAAATCAGAAATTATGTACTGCACCCTTACAAGTTAATTAAAGATGCCCGAACGGCAGTAGAACGAACGGATGTTCAAAATGTGCTAGATGGTGATCTGGATGATTACATTAAAGCATTTCTACTTGGGTATCAAGATAACAAGAAAGACAATTAATTATGCAAAGCCACTATCGTTAGGTAGTGGCTTTATTCTTTGATATGATAGAAGCGGATTCACCTACAAGAACCAAAACTTATACTTTACAATTTTGGTTGCTTTGCTGTAGCTCATACCTATTTTTTGCTAGTTTTAATATGATCATCCCTGAGCTTCCCGGTTACTTAACTTCACTGGGGGGTGAAGAGTATAAAGGCTTAATTATATCATTATTTACTTTAACAGCACTTATTTCCCGGCCTTTTAGTGGCAAGCTTACAGATAAGATTGGTCGTATACCTGTTATGATTACAGGGGCGTCTGTTTGTTTTATTATAGGTTTTGCCTACCCTATGATCAGTTCTGTAGCAGGCTTTTTTTTGCTTAGGTTCTTTCATGGCTTTTCTACCGGGTTTAAACCCACGGGTACAGTGGCATACGTGGCCGATATTGTTCCATTTCAGAAAAGAGGAGAGGCATTAGGGCTAAGTGGCATTTTTGGTACATTAGGAATGGCTAGTGGACCAGCGCTAGGTAGCCAAATTAAAATTTGGTTTTCTATGGATGTGATGTTTTACACTTCCTCCGCCTTCGCTATTCTTTCTATTCTTATACTAATAGGGATGAAAGAAAGTTTACCTAACCCTGAGCGTTTTAAGTTATCTCATCTGAAGCTGAAAAAGGATGAGTTATATGATAAAATGGCTATAGCTCCTGCCATAGTTATGGGGCTTAACATTTTTTCTTTTGGCATAGTGCTAACGGTTATTCCTGATTTTACTGAGTATTTAGGGTATAATAATAAAGGAATTTATTTTGGTATCTACACTCTTTCATCTTTGGCGGTACGTTTGTTTGCTGGTAAAGCGTCAGATAAATATGGACGAGAGAAGGTATTAAGGGTTGCTTCACTTCTTTATGCGGCAGGCATGTTAATTACCGGTATGGCCAATAACATTCAGATGTTTTTAGCGGGGGCTGCAGTTTTTGGCTTAGGTACTGGCATGAACACTCCTACAGTTTATGCTTGGGTGGTAGATAGGTGTAAGCCTGAACATAGAGGTAGGGGCATGGCTACTGCGTTTATTGCTTTAGAGTTAGGCATTATGCTAGGGGCATTAATTTCAGGTGAGATTTATGATAATGATGCGGCTAATTTCCCAATGGTGTTCTTAATTGGAGCTTTGTTAGCGATAATGAGCTATATTTTCCTGACTATACGCAAGTTAAACACCCAGAAAGCTCAATCTTAAAAATAATTATAGGATAAATCAGGGTACTTACTGGGGTATATATGGAATTTGATATATCTTTATTGTACAATTATCCTGTGCATATGATTATACCCACTGCCTTAAAATATTAATTTCTGCATCTATGAGCGAGGTCTTAAACTTTGTAGATGTAGGAATATTGCAACTTATACCTGAAGTTGATTCACAGAATGATATCGTTGATTTTCGAGTCGATTTTATCAATGAAAAAGGAGGTCGGCTTCTTGGAGCTTTGAGTGCAGAGGGCAAGTTACTGTCCGCTGTTTTTCCGTTTGTAACTGATGAATTATTGCTTCAATATGTTCAGACTTATAAAACCGCAGCTGAGTACCATTCCGAAAGCCAGTTTTTTATTGCTGAAAAAGAATGTTGGTTCAGGTATAATGTAAAAAAAATGGGGCACCACCTGCTGGTGACATTTGATGATATTTCTGAAAAAAAATGGCAGGAAAAAAGACTTACCAAGACATCAAGAGCGCTAGATAAAATTGTTAATCACAATTATGAATTTAAATTATTGGCTTTTACCGATGCTGATGGTAGGCTGTTAAAGATTAATGATAGTGCAGTTAAAGTTATAGGAACATCAGAGGCGGAACAGCTTGGAGAGCTTTTATGGACAAGGCAATGGTGGAAAACTGATGATGACAGGCTTAAGGTAAAACAAGCAATAGCAAGAGCAGGAAAAGGTGAGTATGTAAGGCATTCATTAGAGATTATTATTAAAGGTGGTCTTATTTTTATAGACTTTTCAGTAAGGCCAGTGTATGACGATGATGGTCTTATGGTGGGCATTTTAACTGAGGGTAGAGATCTGACAGAACTGATTCAGCTCAAAGAAAAGCTGAGCAATACTACTAATTTTCTAAGGACTTTGCTCGAGCATATGCCTGATGGTATTGCTCGGTTTGACGCAGGTGGGAAGCTAATATATATTAATAGTTTAAATGCTGCTCGATGGAAGCTAGATGAAAAGGACTACCAAGGTAAATCTATTTTAGATATGGAGCTGCCTGTACCCAAAAAAAGACTTTACAGCAGGAATATAAAAATAGTACAGCAGCACCTGAAAAAGGTGAGTTTTATTACTGAGGTAGGTGATAGCTACACATATGTGATATTAACACCCGAGATCAAAGAGGGGGAGCTCGTTTCCATTTTAAGTGTTAGTAGAGATATTACTGAACTTAAAGACAAAGAAATAAAGCTGCAGAAGCTTAATGAGGAGCTGGAAGTGATGAACGAAGAGATGGTGTCTGCAAATTTAGCTTTAACTAAATCTAAAGATGAACAAGATGAATTGCTTACTCAGCTAAAGGTTTCTGAAAAGAGAATTAGAACACTTGTGCAGCATTCTCCTAATGTGATAATTAGGCTAAGTAAGGGTTTGAAATACTTATTTGTGAATGATGCTATTGAAATTTTCACTCAAAAGCCTACAAACGAGTATGTAGGTAAGTCTGTAGAAGAGGTGGGCTGGCCTAGGCTCTCATTAAATAAATTTGTAGAAGGACTTAAAAGGTCGCGTGATGAAAAGTGCTTTACTAAACTAGAGTTGAAATTTCAAGGGTTAAACCAGCAGCAGTGTGGGCTTTTTTATATTGTACCAGAGTATACAGAAGCTAGGGAGGTGGATAGTCTACTGGTTATTATTTCGGATCTTACTGACCTGAAGGAGAATGAAAGTAAGCTGATAGAAAAAACAAGAGAGCTAGAGGAGGTTAATAAAGACCTAGAAGCGTTTACATACACTGTGTCTCATGACTTACGAGCTCCATTGAGGGCAATAATAGGTTTTAGCGAAAAGCTGCGAATGAGCGGTGTGGTGACTGGTGATGATGAGCTACGCTTTCTGAATGTGATTAAAGCAAATGCTCAGAAAATGGGCCGATTGATTGATGAGCTGCTTAAATTTTCCAGAATTAATACAACTGAGATTTATAAGGTGAAAATATCTTTAGGCTCTTTGTTAAAGGAGATAATAAATGACCTTAATGAGAGTTATGAAATAGCATTTGATACAGAAATAGATGAGAATATGCCTGCCATATATGCTGATAGATCTATGCTGAAGCAAGTTCTTAATAATTTACTGAGTAATTCTATCAAGTATAGAAAGCCCGATGTTCAGCTAAAAATACAAGTGGGATGCGATGTGCAAAACGATACGCCTACATATTATGTTAAGGATAATGGTATCGGCTTTGATCAAATGTTTGCAGAAAAGGTATTTGAAGTGTTTCAAAGATTAACCAGTGACCAGAGTAATACAAGTGTAGGGGTAGGGTTGGCAATAGCAAAACAAATTATAAATAAACATGGTGGAAAAATATGGGCAGAATCTCAAGAAGGAAAAGGTACTACTATATTTTTTGAATTACCCATAATATAATGGAAGGTTTGGATTATGTAATTATAGAAGATAGCGCTGATGATTTAGAGCTAATTCTAGATGGTGTTAAAAATAGGCATAAGAACTTGCAGTATCTGGTGTTCAATGATGGTTATGAAGCAGAATTGTTTTTTGATCAGTTAATTGATAATGCTGAAATAGCTCTTCCTAAAATGATATTGTTGGACTTGAAACTCCCTAAAGTTTCGGGGTTAGATATACTTAAAAAAATTAAGGAGAATGAAATAATCAGGTGCATTCCTACCATTATTTTCACCTCTTCTCAATCTCATGCTGATATTGATAAATCATATAACCTAGGAGCTAATGCTTACATTGTTAAGCCTATTGAGTTCGATGAGTTTATCAGTGCGGTAGATAATATATGTAGCTTTTGGCTTAATCATAATGTGTCTGCCTGTTAAAACAGAAAAGAGGTGTTATTGCTAACACCTCCATCCTTATTTGAGATTTGACCTTGTTGTTCTAAAGTTTTTTAACTTTTCCGCTGCCTGATGTGAGTGCATCCACGTGGTTAGGAGACCCTTTGTAGTAAACGGATCCGCTGCCGCTAATGCGAGCCTCTATTGATTCCTCTACTTCTATTTTGCAGCTTCCTGACCCAGCTATTTTTGCTTCAAGCTTTTTGGTGGCTAAATTTTCACTATCTACCGAGCCCGATCCACTAATATGGGAGCTTACAAAAGATGCTTTTCCTTGTAATATCACATTGCCAGACCCTGCTATTCTAATTTCAATGTTAGTAGCTTCTACACTGCCTTCAAATTTACCACTGCCGCTAATGGTTAAGTCTAAGTTGTCAGTTTTAAAGTTGTTTTCAGTGTTTACCTTGGCAGATCCTGCGATAGTAACATCTTCTAATTTAGGAAGTGTTATATATGCTGTAATAGATCCACTATTGCCCCAGTTCCATTTGCCGTTAGATTGCATTTTTTTGCGAATAGATAATGTATTACCTTTTACCACGGTCTCTATTTCTTCTAACACATCATCGTCACCTTTTAATTCCACCTTAAAGCTATTCCCTTGCTTTAAGTGAAAATCTCCCGAAGTGGCAATTTTAATTTCAGTAAAACCACTTAAATTTCTTGATTCTGTTTTTTGAGCCCATGAAGTGAAAGCGGTGCATATTAAGATTAGTGTAAATAAGTTTTTCATTATTGTAAGTTGTTTTTTCTAATGACCAAGCTTTCTCTTGAGGGTTGCACATAGGTTAGACTATTTTTGATAATAAAAGTTACAGCTTGTTGTAATAACTTTTATAATTGCATCATATATAATAATAAAATGATAGGTGTTATTCTTTGCGTACTGGCCAATTTAGGGCTTTTTACATGTTTTAGATTATTTGCGAAATATAATCTTAATACACTGCAGGCTATTACTATTAACTACTGCATTTGTGTGCCTACGGGGCTAATTTTTATAGATAGCTATGAGCCTTTTATTGATGTAGTTCAATTAAAACCATGGGTTTATATTGGTGTGGGAGTAGGTGTGTTTTTTATGCTTACGTTTTACCTTATGGCACTAACCACACAGAAATTTAGTATGACGGTTGCTACTATTTCCAGCAAAATGTCATTAGTAATACCTGTTTTATCCAGCTTACTCATTCTCAATATTAAAACTAAAGATTATACCCCAGTCAATTATATAGGAATGGCCATTTCGGTGTTAGCTATAGTCCTAAGTTCTTATAAGCCTCAGAAGCTAGAGCGAAGCCAGGTAAAAGGCTGGGTAATGTTTTTGCCTGTATTGATATTTGGTTTAGGAGGTTTTTTAGATTCTATTATGAACTATACTAACCACCATTACCTTACCACTCGTGAAATGGGTGTGTTTCCGATAGTAATATTTAGTGCAGCGGCATTAATGGGGTTAGTTTCTCTTGTTTTTAAAAGAGAAAAGTTAGCGTTAAAAAGTGTAATTGGGGGTGTGGTCTTAGGTATTATTAACTATTTTTCCATTTACTGCTTGCTATTGGCACTCTCTTCCTTTAATAATGATGGGGCTTTTGTTTATCCGATAATTAACATCGGTATTATTATTTTAGCAGCGGGTGCGTCAGTACTGTTCTTTAAAGAGCACTTATCATGGCTTAATAGACTTGGCTTATTGCTCGCAGTTTTGGCAATTCTTTGTATTTCATATCAAGAGATTTTTTCTTTGTAGCGTAGCAAGAGGCTAATAAAGTGTTATTTCTTAATAATGTTAGTAAAAATATAAGCATATAATGAGTGAGCTAGTAGAGTATTATCATACTATAGATTCGGTAGGAGAAGGATTATATAAAGAGAAAGGAAGTAAATTTATTGCTTATGCTTATCATGTAGCCAATGAGGAAGAAATTAAAGAAAGGCTGGAGGAATTAAAAAAACAATATTACGATGCCCGTCACCATTGTTATGCTTTTATGTTGGGCGCAGAGCGGAAACAGTTTAGAGCCAACGATGATGGTGAACCTAATCATTCTGCAGGAGATCCTATACTAGGTCAAATCAATTCTAAAAATTTAACAGATGTTTTGGTTGTGGTGGTGAGGTATTTTGGAGGCACTAAATTGGGCGTAAGTGGTTTAATTAACGCATATAAAATTTCTGCAGAAGAGGCCTTAAATAATGCCACCTTGCTAAAGGTAGAAGTTAAAGAGCCTCTAAGGCTGCTTTATAATTATGATGATACCAACGAAGTTATGCGTTTGGTTAGTGACTTTGAGCTAAATATTATTGACCAGCAATTTACGGCTGATTGTGCCATGCAGGCAGAGGTGAAAATAGGGTTAATAGATCAATTGTTGGAAAAAGTTAAATTACTGCAAGATACAGGCTCTACCATATCTTTAGAAATAGAAAAATAGCTTTTATATAAGGTAGGGTTTTAATTACTGTAGTAAATTTAGTGCCTCACTAAATATTACTACTGCTATGGATATTAAAACTTTAGTACTTTTATTCTGCTCAATTATTTTTTGTTCTCCAGCAGCCTCAGCTCAGAAGAATAAAGCCCCCAAGAAGGTTCGTGTTTATTTTCTCGGAGGCCAATCCAATATGGATGGGCACGGTTATGTCAAAGATTTGCCCGACTCACTAAATAAGCCGTTTAAAAATGCTTACATCTTTCATGGTAATACCGTGGAGGATGGAAAGTCTGGGGGAGGTGTAGGTACTTGGGAGAAGCTCAGGCCCGGGCATGGCACTGGTTTTTATGTAGATGGTAAGGGTAACCAGCATAGCGATAGGTTTGGAGTAGAGTTGTCTTTTGTAAAGGAGTTGCAGCGCCTATACCCTAATGATATTATTGCAGTTATCAAATATTCAAGAGGTGGTACTTCCATTGACAGCTTGGCCGCAAGCTGGGCAGGTAGCTGGGAGCCTGATTTTAACGGTAAAGGTGGTCTTAACCAATACGATCAATTTTTAACTACTGTAAAAAATGCCATGACCCATACTGATATTGATGGAGATGGTAAGCCAGAAGAGCTAGTACCTATGGGTATAGTGTGGATGCAAGGAGAGGCTGATGCCAGCTTTACCGAAGATATTGCAAATAGGTATTATTTTAACCTTAAAAGACTAATGGATTTGGTAAGAGCTGCATTGTGGACTGATGACTTACCTGTAGTGTTGGGTAAAATCTCTGATTCTTGGAATGATGACAAAGATGGAAAAGTATGGGATCATGCGGAATTAGTGCAGTATGCTGAGGAGAAATATGCGCGTACAGATGCAAATGCGGCCATAGTTAGAACCACAAGGTATTACAAGTATTCAGATCCATGGCACTATGATAGTAATGGCTATATAGATCTTGGTAAACAGTTTGCTGATGCCATGTATAAATTAGATTCGAAGTAGTTCATTTTAATAATTACCCAACTTATTCCTTTAAAAAATGAAAATCATTGATCTATCTAAGCCCATTCAATATAATAAAGAAGACCCTTGGTTTATGAAGGTGAAAATTAAACATAAGCCTCATCATAAAGCTAAATGGCTTATTAGGTTGCTTGGGCTTCCTTTTAAGCTGTTTCCTAAGAATTTTATAGGTTGGGCGGATGATACTATTGAAAAAATGGGAGTGCACTCAACCACCCATATTGATGCTCCGTGGCATTATTCTCCTACTTGCAATGGGCAACCCGCGAAAACTATTGATCAGGTACCGTTAGAGTGGTGCTATGGAAATGGTCTGGTGATAGATATGAAACATAAGCCAGATTTTGAGGAAATTACGGTTAATGATATTGAAACGTTTTTGGCACAGCAGCAACTAGAGGTGCAACCTGAAATGATTGTTCTTATAAAAACGGGTAGGGATAAATATAATGGCACTAAAGATTTTCATAAGATAGGCACCGGAATGAGTGCAGAAGCTACAGCTTGGCTAATAGATAAAGGTGTAAAAGTGATGGGGATAGATAGCTGGGGGTGGGATCTACCATTGCCCTATCAAATAAAAAAGGCAAAAGAAGGCGGAGATGATAAAGTATTTTGGGAGGCGCACTTAGTGGGGCAGCAAAAGGAGTATTGCCATATGGAGCAGTTAGTTAACCTAGACGCACTGCCTTATTCTGGTTTTAAGGTTGCTGTTTTCCCTCTAAAAATAGTTGGAGCATCTGCAGCCCCTGCCAGAGTGGTGGCCATGCTAGATTAACATATTGTATTGAAATATTTTTTTATTTTAATATTTACGTATCTGGTTTAAGTGTTATTTACAAGGTGTAAACATGTGATTTTTGGTCTAAACTTTTAATCTTCATTCTCGGTAATTCATCGGTAAATTCTACCACTTTTCTAAAGTAGTAAGTCTTATCAAATGTTTTAGTGTTAAGTTGCACAAGCATTCGGGATTCAACCACCGGATGTCGTTTTGTGTATGATACTGACATTTTAAAAATACCTAAACCTAAACCCACACCACACCTAAACCCAACTAAAATGAAATGTCATACCTAAGAGGGCTTGTAATTCTACAAGCCCTTCTTTTTTATATAGACTGCAATAAATCTATGTGATTTACTCGCAGAGCTGTTGTTTTGAAATTCAATTATTGGTAGTGTTATAAAATAAGCGAGGCAGTATTAGGACTTGGTGGAGTGATCTCTCGGCTTGAATAGATTAATTAGAAAATAGGATATTGAAACGTTACCAATATGTTACAGGCCTAAAAAGGTTAACTGGCTTGGTGTAGCTGCCACCATGAGGGAAAGATGCTTTACTGTTAGTAATCGCAACAGTCCGTTTAGCTTGAAATGTATGTAAATAATAAGCCTTAGTATGCCTGTAGCGCCTATCTGTTCATGTGATTATGCACAAGTGCGTGGAGAGGTTAGGTTGGGAGGTTTTTAGTAAAGGGATGCTTATAGGTATAAGTATCCCTTATCTTTTAAATGATTATACATTTCAATGCATGCCCAGGCATCTGTAGCAGCATAGTTGATTTGCTTCTCTGTTAAAATGTCGTTTTCCCAGTTAGAAATTTGAGCGCTTTTTGAAATTCTACAACCCAAAATTATAGCGGCAAGCTTTCTTAATCCGTTGCTTTCTATTCCTATTTCTTTTACTGTCTTATTAAGTTCTACAAAGCCACCAGGTTTAAAGGGGTGAAGCTTTTGTAGGTCAATAATGTCATCTCTTAAAGCAATGCCTATTTTTAATAGCTTTTTGTTTTCTAAAAAAGCCAGCAGCTCAGGAGTTAATCCAGTGATGTTTACCCTTATTAAAAATACCTCTTGCTCAGTAGCAATTTGTATGAGCGATACATGATTGTATTGCCCTTTTTTAAATGCAGGCTTCGTTTCTGTGTCGAAGCCTACTACATCATATTCAGATATTTTCTGTAGTGCACTGCTTATTTGCTCTGCTTTGGTGATTAAGTGAATCTTTCCTTCATATCTTTTGAGTTCTAATTCATTAATCTCATCTGCAGTGATAGTGCTTGCGTATGTTGTGTTATTCTGTTTTTTCTGACTTGTCAACTTTTCTGATTTTGATATTGGCATAAGCGAATAAAATTGTCATAAACGGGCTTATGATGTTGAAGAAACAATAAGGTAGGTAAGCTGTAGTGGCTACACCTAAAACTGAAGATTGATAAGCACCACATGTATTCCATGGTATTAATACCGATGTTACTGTGCCTGAATCTTCAAGTGTGCGGCTTAGGTTTTCTGGGGCTAGCCCTCTTTCTTTAAATTCTTTAGAAAACATTCTTCCTGGTACTACTATGGCAATGTATTGATCCGATGCAGTAAGGTTAAATGTAATACAAGTACCTGCTGTGGCAGCTACAAGTGAACCTGTAGAGTGTGCCAGTGAAATAATTGAGCTAGCTAATCTTTTTAACATTCCATTTCCTTCCATCACGCCCCCAAAAATCATGGCGCAAATAATGAGCCATACGGTAGGTAAAATGCCTTCCATGCCGCTAGAAGATAGTAAAGAATCGACCATAGCATCGCCAGTCACGATTTTTACTTCTGTAAACATAGCAGTTAGAATCCCTTTGTAAGCCATGAACCCGTCTAAGTTTTCCGCTCCAGAGACTGATTGTACAATGTGTGGCTGAAAAATGATGGCAAAAACAGAAGCTAATACAGTACCGATAATAAGTGCAGGTAATGCAGGTACTTTTTTAATGATAAGCGCTATTACTACGGCAGGTACAATAAATAATGCCAGATTAATAGTAAACTGGCTTTCAATGGCTTTTTGAACCAACGGAACAGAAGTCATAGATGCTGAGCCTTCAATGTTAAATCCCCAAATGAGGAAAATAGTAAGGGTAATCAGCATAGATGGGCCCGTAGTGAAGATCATGTACTTGATGTGGGTGAATAAATCGGTGCCAGCCATTGCAGGGGCAAGGTTGGTAGTGTCAGATAGTGGAGACATTTTATCACCGAAATAAGCTCCTGAAATAATTGCTCCGGCTACTACTCCAGAGTCTATTCCCATGGCTTGCCCAATTCCCATTAATGCAATACCAATGGTAGCTGCTGTAGACCACGAGCTGCCCGTAGCTAAGGATACTACCGCACTTACTATACATGCTGCAAAAAGGAAAATAGTGGGGTTAAGTATATCTAGTCCATAATAAATCATGGCGGGAACCACTCCGCTAATGAGCCAACTTCCGGCTAGTGCACCAATCATTAAAAGAATTAGTATGGCACTCATGGCCGAGCTAATACTTTTAACAATACTATCCAAAGTTTCTTCCCAAGAGTACTTAAGCTTAATAGATAAAATAGCTGCTAATGAAGCGGCAAAGATCAAAGCCATCTGGTTGGGGCCGTATGAAGAGTCGCTACCAAAAATGTATACATTTAAGGCGAGTAACGCTACCAGAAAAATGATTGGAATTAAAGAAAGTAATAAGGATGGCTCCTTGTGCGCTTTATTCATTATAATGTTTTCTTAATTTTCGAATATATAAAAAGATTTAATTAAATCATTGTTTTGGCTATTCGCATGCCCATTTGGCTGCCAATAGCTACACCCATTCCTCCTAACCTAACTCCTAGCGTAACGTTTTTAGATGGTTGTTTGAAAACGGGCTCTTTATTGGGGCCAAATGCCATTATGCCTGACCAGCTATAATCAATTTCGTATCCTGTGTTAGGCAAGATAACATCCCTTAATTTTTGCTTTAGGTCATTAAAAATAAGGTCATTGATCTTAAAGTCGGTTGTTTTTTCGTTTTCAATGTCAATATTGCGGCCTCCACCAAAAATAACTCTATCACCAAAGTTTCTGAAATAATAAAAACCTTGAATCATATGAAACACGCCTCTAAACGCAAGTTGTTTAATAGGCTTTGTTACCAAAACTATTCCACGGCCTGGGTATAAGTCCGTCTCAGGCATGAGTTTTCTAGTAAATGCATTAGTGCAAATAGCCACCTTTTTGCCTTGAAAGGTTATTTTTTCATATATGGCGTCTTTTACAGTTACCTGCACATTAGTGTCATTATCTTCTATGGTGTTTACTTCAGCTCCGGTAATAATTTTTATATCTAGTTCACCAGCTAACTTTACTAATGCACTCATCATTTTACCGGTATCTATCTGCCCTTCTAGCGGAGCATGAATCATTGATTTTACCTGCTTGTTGTTAAACCCAAATTCTTTGATAAGTTGGTTGTTAACAGTAAAGGTATCTTTATTAAATAAACTTTTAAGAAGATTGTTTACCGTATCTATATGATCTAAATAAGGTAGCTCTTCATTAGTGAGTAGTTCAAATCCTCCATAATTGAGGAAATCAATGTTTTTGTCTCCTAATCTGTTGCGCAATTTTAAAAGGCCATTGTACCTTTCAGTAACTAGGGCAAGAGTTTTTTCTTCGCCTATAGTTTTAATGTCCTCATATAATTCTGATAAGCTTCCAAAGCACGCAAACCCAGCATTTTTAGTACTAGCACCAGACGGCAATAGGCCTCTTTCCAGTATTAATACCGAAGCACTAGGTTGTAATTCTTTAATGGAAATAGCAGTAGAAAGGCCAACTATACCGCTTCCTATAATAATATGATCATAATCAATGAAAGACTGCTTCTCCCAAATGCTTAACATGTGATTGAGGTTAGGTCGTTTTGTTAAGAACTTTCAAAGATATGGAGTTGAGATTTATATTAACTATATTTTACGTTTAAATCATTAAATACCACATGAATACTACTAAAATTGTTAAAAAGGCAAAAGAATCTCCTTTCTATAAGTGGGTGCTCAACACCGGCTTAAATAAAATGATACCCTTTAATAAGCCTCATGGCTTTAAAGTGGAGGAGATTACAGATACTACTATTAGGCTTAAACTGCCTTATAAAAAAAGAAACCTGAATCATATAAAAGGGCTACATGCCTGTGCGCTGGCTACTCTTTCGGAGTTTACTACGGGTTTTTTAATGGTAGCTCGGTTAGACCCAAAAAGGTTTAGAATAATTCTTCAGAAACTTGAAATGGAATATCACTATCAAGGTAAAATGGATGCCTTTGCTTCTTACCAAATTACTGATGAATGGATGGAGGATAATATTTTTGTGCCATTGAAATCTTCAGATTCTACAGTGGTAATATGTGAGGTGAAAATATTCGATAAAGAAAATAACCATTTAACCACAGGTAAAGTACATTGGCAGATAAAATCGTGGGATAAAGTAAAGACTAAGATTCAATAAGTTAGATAAAAATGGTAAATTCCAGTAAAAAATTGCCATGAAAAAAATAGATAAATTGCTGAAGGAGTATGGGCGTAGCCATAAGAACCCTACGAATAAATTTATTCATTGGATTTGTGTTCCTTCAATATTTGTAAGTATAACTGGATTTTTTTGGGCTATTCCAGACCATGATTTGGTGCAGTGGCTGGGTGGTATAGATCATATGTTTGTGAACTGGGCTACGGTTGCATTAATTCTTACCACCATTTATTATGCCTTTCTTTCCGTGCCTTTAGCTTTTGGTATGGCTATATTTTCAATGCTATGCATGTATATAGTGGCGCTTTTGGAATACAATATAGGGCTAGGCATAGGATGGGTCTCATTAATTGTTTTTATCATTGCTTGGGTAGGTCAATTTTATGGGCATAAAGTGGAAGGTAAAAAACCATCTTTTTTTAAGGATATACAGTTTTTACTTATTGGCCCGGCTTGGCTTATGCATTTCATTTATAAAAAACTAGGGATACAATATTAGCTTGAAGGATATAGAGTTTGTAAAATCGATAGGTAATTCATGTAAATTAGCTTTTGTTGAAGATATTTTTCTGAAAACTTCGCATTTGTATTTACAAACTCAAGAGGGGTGGCATTTCTTTTATTTGGTTGATACGGTTAATAGTCTTTGCCTTGCGAGGTGTTCTGTAAATGTTGCAAGAGAAAAGGCAATGTCTCCATTCAGGAGCTCTTTTGGAGGTATAGAATTCTCTGCCGAGCTAGATTTAAAGCAACTGTATTTTTTTATAGATCGGTTGCTGTTAGAGCTTAAGGGGGAGGGAGTGCGTTGTTTTGAGCTTAAGCTTCCACCACAGGCTTATAATCACTCACGTTTTGTTAAGCTATCTAATGCCTTGTTTAATTTTGGGTTTTCAGTAGTCAATTCTGAGTTGTCTTGTTCTATTCGTATAAACCAGGAGCTTCAATTTTACGATATTGTCCATAAGTGGGAGCAGCGTAAATTACGAAAGGCCTATAGGTTAAACATTGCAAATCAAACTGTTGAAGCTTCAAGGTTAGAGGAAGTATATCAATTTATCTCTTTCTGTAGGGAGGAGCGAGGTCAGTCATTATCTATGGCTTACCCGCAGTTAATGCAAACTGTGAATGCATTTCCTTCTCATTTTCTTCTTTTTGGGTCATTTCTAGAAGGTGAGTTAGTGGCAGCGGCCATCTGTATACTAATTAATGATGAAGTGATGTATAATTTTTATTCAGCTCATGCACGGGCTTTTGATGCACTGAGCCCGGCAGTTTCTTTGTTTGAATTTATTTACAATTATTGTCGTCAACACCATTTTCGTTTGTTGGATTTAGGTACTTCAGCTTTAGAGGGGCAGCCCAATTTTTCATTATTAGACTTTAAAAGTCATATTGGAGGTGATTTGAATTTAAAATTAACTTTTCAAAAACAGTTGTAAGTTCGATCATGCAGAGGCAGATAATAAAAAGCTTATTAGGTGTTAGTGCATATAAATATGGGGCTGAGCTGGTGTTGTTTCTTGGCTCATTGGTAGTTGCTCGGCTGTTATTGCCTCAAGATTATGGCTTAGTAGGTATTGCTTCTATATTTTATGGTTTTCTTATCAGGTTTGCAGATATGGGGCTTTCTGAAGCTGTAGTGCGAGAAAAAGAAGAAGCTAAGTTTATTTCTGGTGTTCATCAACTTTTTTGCCTTAAAGGGGTAATCTTGGCTTTAATAATGGCGGCACTGGCTTATCCTGTAAGGGTGTTGTTTCATAAAGAAGAACTTTCATTAATTTGTTTAAGCTATGCCTTAAGTATTGGCTTATATTCTCTTTCTAAAGCTTATATAGCAGTTTCGAGGAAAAGGGAGTATTTCAAGTTAATGTCTAAAATTGAATTAAGTGCAGCTATTCTTCAGGTGGTCATTACAGTATTTGTGGCATATTTCTATCGTAGCTATTGGGCACTAGTGCTTCCTCAGCTCATTATTCCTGTTTTTTATTTAGCTGTATATCAGTTGTTTGTTGGAGGTGTGCTATGGGCTAATAATGATCTGAAATTGGTCTGGAGCAGAGTTAAATCTCTGTTTTTTAGCGTTGGTGGCGTTGGTTTGGTAGATTATATTCATAAAAATGCAGATAGCTTTTATATAGGCAAATGGTATGGCACAAGTGATCTGGGCTTTTATAACAAAGCTTTCAGTTTGGTAAATATGCCAATAACATTTATAGTGCCTCAGGTAAATGCAGTTGTTATTCCTATCATTCAAAATGTAGGAGGGCAAACGAAAGGTAGAGGTGAGTTTAAGCTTTTGATTAAATTGTGCAATAGTGTGTTAACTCTGCCTGTGTTGTGTTTTTTATTATTTTCTCAGGAAATAGTAAGTGTGCTTTGGGGGGCTAAGTGGATGGAGGTATCAGAGTTATTGAGCGTATTTTCTTTAATTATAATCCCTCAAATGTGGATTCAGATTACTTATAGTATGTTTATTATAGCTAAGCGAGAGCGTTTAATGTTATGGAGTGTAATGGTTAATTTGATTATAATGTTAATCTCAGTCGTTATAGGGGGTAGTTACTCTTTAATGGCTATGGTTTATTGCTATGTGGGTGCTACTATTTTTATTGCAGCTCCGCTTTCTATATACTATGGTTATTATAAATCTCTTGTGTTACCTGTTAAAGATATTATGCGGTTGATTCTTCCGTGGTTGTTAGCAATAGGCGGACTGTATATGTTCAAGATTTTGGCGTATCAAAATTTGCTTATAGCAGCTTCTCTAGTCCTTTTGGTTTATGGAGTGATTAATTTTGTTAATTACTATAAGGCTTATAAATGCAATCAGGTTTGAAGAGAAGCGCAACTAATACTACAACAATAAAGAAATTAAGGGGTGAGCAAGGTACGTATGTAATTACTTGCGGTACGGCTGGTTGCCCGTGTGGTAATAAGGATGATAGGTGCGGAAGAGGCTTTTTTTCTTTGTTTATTCAGGTGGTTTACGGAATAGACTTTGCTGGCGAACATAAGGCTCCTTATTATATTGATTTTGGTAATAAGGAATATTGTTATACTGATGCAGTTATCGGGGATAATTTTTGGGATTATTATTTTGAACAGCCTATCCATGATAAGAAGCAATTGGTTAATCCTGTTACTAATAACTACTTTGAAATTTATCCTTTAAGAATTTGGAGTAGAAGTCACTTCAAACAGCTCAATCAAAATGTGATTTCAAAATTTAAATATTCTTCCGCTACCCAGCAAGTTATGGATCAGGTTAAAGCTGGTTTTGGGCATTACAAAGTGCTGGGAGTACAAATTAGGTCAACGGATCATTCTGATGAAGTTCCTCCTGTGCTAGAAGGCGAATACTTAGATGCAATAGATCGTAGAGAGTCGCAGTTTGATAAAATTTTTTTAGCTACCGATGATAGTAATTGGGTGCTGCGGTTGAGGGAGCTATATGGGGACAAGGTGTTGGTGTTTGATGCTGAAAGGTCGGATAATATGAAGGCTGTGCATACTAATGCAGATAATCATAAGGGATTTGTTATGGGGCTTGAAGTTATACGTGATTGCTTCGCTCTTTCGCAGTGTAGTGAAGCGTTGCTTGTGCATTCTAATATTTCGTATGCAGCATTATTATTTAACCCAGATCTTAAATATAAATTACTGGAAAGACGGCAGATGAAATGGATGAGATACAAAACGCTTTTCTTGTTTTATCTTAACAAGTGGGGGATCAGAAAATGGTAACAGAGTTTGGTGATGGTGACGGTATTCAGGTTTACCCTGTTCCTGAAACTTTAAATTTTATAAAATGCGGATACTGTGGAGGTAATGAAGTAAAGGTTTCTAAGTTGATATACCAAGGACTTCATGTGCTTTGTGTCGGACATTGCAGGGGGTGTGGATATGAGATACTGCATACTTTGCCTGTGGGGCATGATATGCTTTTTGCTTCTTGCTTTTCATTGGAAGGAGAGCTACTTTCTTCTTATTCAGAGCCTTCTGATTGGTTGGTTGAGCCACTTAAACGTTCGCTTTTTAATAACGATAAAAGTAGTGCGGCCATAGAGGTGATAAAATATAAAAATGCCAAAGAAGCTATTTTGGTCAACTGTTTAGATAACTGCTTTGGACATGCATACACTAAATTATGGAATGTTGGTTTATTGCTTGATAAGTATAATGAGAGTAATGTGATTGTTCTTTTGCCTGCTCAAATGAAGTGGCTGGTGCCTCATGGAGTTGGGGAAATTTGGCTAGTGCATGAGACCTTTAAGAAAATGGCATCCTATTTAGTTGAATTGGAAGAGAAGGTCTTAGAGCTGCAGCGAAGAACTCAGAAAATATATTTAGCAAATACTTACACTCATCTGGCTAGCGAGGCGGTTAATTTTAAAGCTTTGTTAAAAACGGAGCCATTTAATGTTAATGAGTTTTATCAACGCCCTCCTTTAATAACTTTTATTTTACGAGAAGATAGACTATGGCACCGTTTTGCTTTTGAGTATTTTTTATACAAGCTGTTTTATAAGTTAAATTGGCCTAAGGCTATTTTTGTGAAAAGACAGCATTACTTGGTAAAGCGACTAATTAAAAAACTTAAAAAGGCGCTGCCAGAACTCCAAGTTGCTGTTACAGGTGTTGGTAATTCGGTTGGTTTAGATGCAGCTGTTAAAGATTTAAGAAAAAATAAATTAACGCAAGAAGATGAGCTGGAGTGGTGTAAGTTATATGGTCAAAGCCAATTAGTGATTGGGGTTCATGGGTCTAATATGTTAATTCCTACTTCTCTTTCCGCAGGGTTTATTGAAATTTTGCCTCGCCATAAAATTAGGCATATAGCAGAAGATACTGTTACAAAAGGAAAGCATAGATATGCCTTGTTTTTATCAAGACATGTAGATCATTATGCTTCTGTAAATTTATTGGCTACTCATGTGCTAAGCATATTTAAAGATTTTAAATATGTGTATAAAAATGCGGAGGAAAATATATGATTAATCAACCCGTGGTAACAATAGTATGCTTGTGTTATAATCAGGCTGATTTTGTTGAGGAGGCCATTACTTCTGCATTAAATCAAACATATAAGTCAATTCAACTGATTGTGGTAGATGACGGAAGTACAGATAATAGTCCACAGCTTATCCGTCAATTAATTGCCGATCACCCTGACGTTTTGTTTTTGCCATTACCGCAAAACTTGGGTAATTGTACTGCATTTAATCGTACAATGCCTCATATTAAAGGGGAATTTATTATCGATTTGGCTGCTGATGATCTGTTGCACCCTACAAGGGTAGAGGAGGGAGTAAAAGCTTTACTGGAAAATGGGAAACGAGGGGTCAATTTTTGTAACGCTGAAATTATTAATGAGGACGGGCGGTTTTTACGCAACCATTATGCTA
Organism: Fulvivirga sp. AWR4_260; assembly: GCF_056158185.1. NCBI lineage: Bacteria > Pseudomonadati > Bacteroidota > Cytophagia > Cytophagales > Fulvivirgaceae > Fulvivirga > Fulvivirga sp. AWR4_260. Next base: position 307,781 of record NZ_JBSWSU010000001.1, on the reverse strand, counting down.
TTGATAAGAAAGGAAAGGCTATAGAAGCTATTCCTGATGGAGATGTGTTTGTTGAGGTAATTAAGCGTTATTTTATTTGCCCACCAACCATAATGTTTCGAGCTGATTTGTTTACAAGCCTAGGCGGCTATGATGAGCAGCTAACCTACGAAGATTTTGATTTTTGGGTTCGTTCCTCTCGAGTAGCTGAGTATTGCTATACTGATCAGGTATTAATGAAAAAAAGAGAAGTTAACGGTTCTCTAGGTCAGTTGCAGTTTAAGCTTAGGAGTCCTCACCTGTATTCTACCTATAAAATTTGTACAAAAGCTGCAGGTCTGGTAGAAACGAAACATGAGAAACAGGTGCTCAAAAAGCGCCTGTTGTATGAGATTAGAGTAGCTTGCAGATACCTCAATTTTAAACTTGCCTATAAATTCTATCGGCTTTGGCGAGGCATCTGAATTTTAACGCCTGTTGTCTTCTCCTTCTAGTATACTCAGGTAACTGATATATCTTGTGTCTGCGATTTCGCCATTTTCTACTGCTTCTTTTATGGCACATTGAGGTTCGTGTAAATGTTTGCAGTTATGAAATTTGCAGTTGTTTTGTATCGCGCGCATTTCGGGGAAGTAATCAGATAGTTCCTCATCTTCAATGTCTACTAAGCCCAGTTCTTTAATGCCTGGAGTATCTATAATGAAGCTTTCCGTTCCTATCTGAAACATTTCTGCAAAAGTGGTGGTGTGCGTTCCTTTTTGAGCAAACTCTGATATTTCAGATGTTTTCTGCGATATTTCGGGAGAGATTTTATTGATAAGTGTTGATTTACCTACGCCACTATGTCCGGAAATTAATGTCTTTTTCCCATCTAAAAGGTCCATGATCTCATCCATTCCTTCTCCCGTAAGTGCAGAGGCTTTTAAGCATCTCACTCCTAGGGGTTCGTAAATGCTTAATATTTCATCGATCATGGCATTTCCTCTATCTTTCATCATATCTATTTTGTTGAAGATGAGAACTTGAGGTATTCTAAAAGCTTCAGCGCTTATTAGAAATCTATCTATAAAGCCAAGTGATGTTCTTGGGTAAACAAGTGTAGCTATGAGTACTGCTTGGTCAATGTTAGACGCAATAATATGCCCATGGCTCTTTTGTTTTACAGACTTACGAATGATGTAGTTTTCACGGGGCAATATTTCTGTAATGACAGCTTCCTTATCATTCTCAGGTTTTAGTTCTACATAATCTCCCACTGCTATGGGGTTGGTGGTTCTGAAGCCTTTTAACCTTAACTTGCCTCTGGTTCTGGCTGCGAATAATTTGTTGTCAGGGGTAAGTACTTCATACCATGACCCAGTTGATTTTAATACTAGTCCTTTCATTTTAGTATGGATTTGCAGTAGTCGACTATTTTGTCTGTTGCCCCAATATGTTCTTTGATGTAGTCCGTATTTACTTCGCTAGCTATGTTATAGGTCTGATCTTCAGTGAATTGCCTAAATTGTATACGCAATTCATCATAATCAGCAATGGCTACTGCTCCACCTAAGTTGATGAGATCGTTGGCCTCTTTAAACTTCTGATAGTTTTTATTGCCAAAAAATACTGGTAGTCCAAAAGTAGCTGGCTCTAAAATATTATGAAGACCTTGGTCGAATGCTCCTCCCACATAAGCATATCTGCCATAACTGTATAAGCTAGAAAGCATTCCTATATTGTCTATAATTAGTACTTCAAACTGGCTTAAATCTGTTTCTGTACTGATTTGTGAATACCTAATTGTTTTCTTGGCCAGGTCATTCTCTATTCTGGAAATAAACTTGCCTTCTATTTCATGGGGCGCTATAATATACTGCATTGAGGTGTCATTGATGAATGGTTCCAAAACCTCAAAATCTTCTGGCCAGCAGCTGCCAATCACCATTACTTCATCTTGTCTTTTAAAGCGCTCTATTTTATCTAACGTCTTTCGGTTTTGACATATTTCATATACCCTGTCAAAGCGAGTATCGCCTGATATATCTATGTTTTGAATGTTGATGGACTCAAGAAGTAGCAAGGAATCTTTGTCCTGAACAAAAAACTTATCGATATTCTTAAGTATTCTTTTGTAAAAGCCTCCCCAAGGCTTAAAATAAACTTGTTTCTTCCTGAAAATTGAAGATGCCGATATGGTAGGGATATTATTTTCTTTTAAATAATGGATGTAGTGATGCCAAAATTCATACTTAACAAAGATTGCCATTGAGGGAGAGGTGTATTCTAAAAATCTCTTGGCGTTATCTTTAGTGTCTATAGGCAGGTAATAGATGTAGTCTGCTTGAGGGTAGTTTTTTCGCACTTCGTAGCCGGAGGGCGAAAAGAAGGTGAGTATGATTTCGTAGTTAGAAAAATGCTTTTTAAAAGCTTCTATTAGTGGTCTTCCTTGTTCGAATTCTCCCAAAGAAGCGCAATGAAACCAAATGGTTTTGCTTGTTCTCAGAGCGTGATCCGCTTTTATTTTTTTAAGAATATTTTTTCTGCCTGAAATAAATAATCGGGCTTTCTCATTAAAAAAAAGAGCCGCTATACGTATGGCCAGGCGGTAGAGAACTAAAAAAGTGTTGTATATAAATTTGCCCATTGCCACAAAAATAAAAACCCTCTGCTTATGAGAGGGTCTTTAGTAATATTTATTTGCAATAAAGCTTAGTTAGCAGAAAGGTAGCTAGATACTCCGTCTCTTGTAGCTTTCATAGCATCTTTTCCTTCTTCCCAGTTAGCAGGGCATACTTCACCGTGCTCTTGTACGTGGTGCCATGCATCAACAATTCTTAACATTTCGTCAATGTTTCTACCTAAAGGAAGGTCGTTGATAGTTTCGTGTCTTACTACACCTTCTTTGTCAATGAAGAAAGTACCTCTGAAGGCAACAGGAGCGCCATCAAATACTAAGTCTCCTTCTTCAGTGTAGTTCCAGTCTCCTGCTAATACTCCGTAGTTGTTAGCTACTGTTTTAGATGAGTCTGCTACTAATGGGTAAGTTACACCTTCGATACCACCATTGTCTTTAGCAGTTAATAACCATGCTAAGTGAGTTTCTTCAGTGTCGCAAGAGCATCCTACAACTTGTACTCCTCTTTTCTCAAACTCAGCTAATTTAGCCTGGAAAGCGTGGATTTCTGTAGGGCAAACAAAAGTGAAATCTTTAGGGTAGAAGAAAAAGATAACTTCTTTTTTACCTATGTAATCAGCTAATGTAAATGACTCTACAATCTCTTCTCCGTTGATAACTGCAGGTGCATTAAATACTGGTGCTTTTTTTCCTACTAATGACATAATTTTATTTATTTATAATTGTTCGACATTACTTTATTTGAATATCCTTGTCAGGATCAATCTTATCTCCATTAATTTGAAGGCTGATGTTTTTGATTTTTAGGTTATTCACCTTTTTCTTTTTAAAGAAATTGACAATCAAATCATTTAATTCTTCATCATAATAGTCAATGATTTCACTGGTATTAGTGCAGTAAATGTGCCCGTGGTTATGCAATTTGGCATCGTAGCGCATTTGTCCCTCGTTAGTAGAAACTTTTGCTAATAGCTCCTTCTCTACAAAGGTTTCTGCAGTTTTATATATAGTACCTAGCGAAATGGTAGGATTGGCGTGCTTGATTTGATCATAAATTTGTTCTACAGTAGGGTGGTTGTTCATAGAGTGCACAGCATCTAAGATCACTATCCTCTGATGAGTAACTTTAAGTCCAGCTTGACTTATTTGTTCCTTTATGGTTTCTAATCTATTCACTAATGAATCCTAAATAAGAATAATTCCTAACTAAGAATTGATGTTGCAAAAGTAGTTAAACACAATGCAAATAGCAAAAGTGTAGCGTCTAAATTTATAAATCGTGAAGGTGTATTGAGAGTGGGAAAAAGAAAAGCCGCTCTTTGCAGTGAGCGGCTTTAACTAACCATACTAAACAGGTGAGTAAAAAAGTGCTATGTACAGGTATATATACTTAAGAGGCAGTAAGTAACCCCCTAAGTGAAATACTTATAAATAATTTTTGGCACCTACTTTTAATGAGTCCGTTAGGTGCTGGCTTTTCTTATAAAGTGAGAAAAAAGAGTAGTTATTAATAGGGCATGGTGCTTGCTCCTATTATATTTGTGAAGTTTAAAAAAATCATGATATGGTTAAAGTTTTATTTGTCTGTTTAGGGAATATTTGTCGTTCTCCACTGGCTGAAGGTATTTTGCAAAATGACATTAGACTTAATGATTTAGGTGATAAATTAATGGTTGACTCATGTGGTACCAGTGCGTACCATATAGGAGAGCAGCCCGATGGCCGAACTGTTAAAAATGCAGCCGAAAATGGTGTTTTCCTCAACCACAAGGCAAGGCAATTTTCTAAAAGTGACTTTAGAGAATTCGATTACATATTAGTTATGGATCAGGCTAATATGGATGTGATCATTAGACATGATATGAATAAAAATTATGTTGATAAGCTCCACCTTATGCGGGACTTTGATCCCGAATTTAAGGGAGAAGATGTGCCGGATCCATATTTTGGAGGAGAAGCCGGCTTTCAACATGTTTTTGATATTATTAAAAGAAGTGTCAATAACTTTTTTGAATATCTCCGAGAAAAGGAAAATATATAAACTGCTAAGGCATAACTAAAGCCCTGTAGTTGTTTCTAGATATTTGTTCTAATAATATTTTCTTATTCTGTCTATATTCTGATATGGTAGCTTCATTGTAATTTTTTACAGTAATTAGCTCAAGGCCGGTGTTATAGCGGATATCAAAATGATTTTTTAGCGCCAGCATCAGTTTTTGTAATTTTTGTGACGAATAGTCTACTACTATAGAAAATGATATAGCAGAATTTTGCATGATGTTGATTTTGATATCGGTATCAGAAAGCGTTTTGAAAATCACGCTCAAATTCTCTTCGTTAATAAAGGAGTAATCTATAACCTTAAAAGAAACTAAGCACTGGTCTTTTTTGATAATTATGGCAGGAATAGATTGATTATCTATCTGACAATTATGGATAACAGTGCCTGGCTGAGTAGGGTTGTCAAAGTTTTTGACATATAACGGTATTCCTTTGTTGGCTAATGGTTTTATAGTTTTGGGGTGAATTACCGAAGCGCCATAGTAAGTCATTTCAGCGGCTTCATTGTAAGGTAGTTCATCAAATAGAACTGCGTTTGGAGTTAGCTTTGGATCAGCATTTAAAATACCTGGTACGTCTTTCCAAACAGTAACAGACTCTGCTTCAATACAAAAAGCAAATATTGCTGCAGTGAAGTCTGAGCCTTCTCTTCCTAGTGTTGTAGTGAATCCTTTGTCTGTGCCGCCCAAAAAGCCCTGTGTTACCAGCTTTTTACTTTCTGCTAAATTTCTAATGTCATGCTTGATTAAACCTTCGGTTAATGTCCAGTTTACCTTTCCTTCTCTGTAGCTATCGTCTGTGCGAATGTATTCTCTGGCATCTACCCATTGTGCGTCTAAGTCGCATGTTCCCAAGTAGGCTGTTATAATTTTAGATGATATGATCTCTCCTTTTGATACCACTTGATCATAAAGTTGATTATATTCATACTTAGAAAGTAAGGATTCGCGAAGTGCCGCAAACTGGTTTTCAAGGTCAGAAAAAATAGGATCATTTTCAGAGAATAACTCATGACAGATATCTGTATGGTACTTTTCTATTTTTTCTAATAGAGGTTCTATGTGTTCAGTATTTACGGCATTTACTAGTTCTTCTAAGGCGTTGGTTGTTTTGCCCATTGCAGATACCACTATAAGTAATTTATCCTGAGAGAATAAACTTACGATTTTACTCATATTTCGGATTGCCTCTGCAGACTTAATAGAGGCCCCACCAAACTTAAATACTTTCATAAAGAGGTTTTGAAACTAAATAGTTATTTTTAAAAGTATATGTTACACTAAAAAATTCTTGTTTAAATTTTATTCAATACATGGAAGACTCACGAATAGCTACTCCTATCGGTACCACTCTTGACCGCTTTATAAAAAAGAAACAAGATGAATTTCAATATGCAACGGGAGAGTTGTCTCAATTGTTGCGAGACATTGCTCTTGCCGGAAAGGTAGTAAATAGAGAAATAAATAAAGCAGGTTTGATCAATATTATTGGTCCTATAGGCGCTCAAAATGTTCAAGGAGAAGATCAGCAAAAGCTCGATGTTTTAACTAATATACGTTTTATTAGGGCACTGACTAAAGGGGGAGAGGCGTGTGCAATAGTTTCGGAAGAAGATGAAGAGATCATAGATCTACATAATAATGGTAAATACATTATTGCCATAGACCCATTGGATGGCTCTTCTAACATAGATGTAAATGTGGCTATTGGTACTATTTTCTCTATTTATAGAAGAACAACGCCTATCGGTACGCCTATTACTATGCAAGATGTATTACAAAAGGGGAGTGAGCAAGTGGCTTCTGGGTATTTGCTTTATGGTTCATCCACTATGCTGGTTTATACTACTGGGCATGGTGTAAATGGCTTTACATATGAGGCTTCTTTGGGTGAATATTTTTTGTCGCATCCGGAAATGAAAATACCAGACAGTGGAAAAATTTATTCTATAAATGAAGGTAGTTCTAAAAGCTTTAGTTCAGAAGTAAGAGCTTATGTCTCGTATTGTAAAGAATGTGGTTACTCAGGAAGGTATATAGGATCGTTAGTGGCAGATTTTCATAGGAATATGCTCAAAGGAGGGATTTATATTTATCCTGCAACGGCATCAAACCCTAAAGGTAAATTACGTTTACTGTATGAGTGCAATGCGCTAGCTTTCTTGATAGAGCAAGCTGGAGGTGTGGCTAACGATGGTAAAAATAGAATTTTGGATATACAGCCAGAAGAGCTTCACCAAAGAGTGCCATTATACATTGGTTCTAAGCACATGGTAGAAAAAGCAGTTTCTTATTATGAATAAGAGCTGTATTTGATACGAGTATATGCTTTTTGCATTTCACGACTTATAATAAGATCGGCTATAGAAGCTGCTATTTTTGAAGGTGCTTCAGTGGCTAAAAGCTCTTTTAAAGCATTTTCATCAACATCTATTCTATATAAAGCATTAAGCAAATGACTAAAGTCTTTGTCTAGAAGGTAATTGATTACCGGAATCAGCTTATCCCTCAGTTCATCTTGAGAATATACTGATTCCGGTAAAGCTTGAGAATCAAGCAGTAAATCTTTTTTGATTAACATTAATGCCTGAGCAAGCTGTTGACTCATTATTTAGATTCTTCTTTCTTTTCTTCTTTTTCTTCAGGTTGAGTAAGTAGTTCAGGAGCATTTACCCTTAGGGCATTATACCAGTTTACTACTTTTTTAATATCAGATACGTAAACTCTCTGAGGATCGTAATTAGGTAATATGTGCTTAATGAAAGCTTTTAACTCATCAGGCTCAGAAGTAGCAGTTACTCCTAAGTCATCATTAAACTCATTGTAAATACTTCTAAAAACGTTAGCTAAAGGTTCTGCACCTTCTTGGTCAGTGGTATAAATAGAAATATCACTGAGTACAGATATTCTTTGTGTAGCACTGGCTACTAATTTTTGTTTTTTGTCATCAAGAGACTCAAGAATAACTCCAGTACGAGTTGGTTTTACTATTTTGAAAAGTCCTCCTTTACCTGCAACTGATGCAATATCGCTAAAATCCATATTCTCTAAAAAATGTTTTTGATGTTATCTGCGCCAAAATTACTTAATATTTTACTATTTACTAGAGCTTATTAAGGTATCTAGGTAGTCGAGTACTTTTTCTTTGCCTTCTCCATTAGCCGAAGAGGTGATGAATATAGGAGGAAGCTCTTCCCAATACTGCTTCAGGAATTTTTTGTATTTCGCTATTGATGATTGTGTTTTATTTTTTGATTGTTTATCGGCTTTTGTAAATATTAGTCCAAAGGGGATCTGTTGCTCTCCTAGCCAATTGATAAAGTCTACATCTATAGGCTGTGGGGCTAAACGCGAGTCCAATAACACAAAAATGTTCACCAAATTTTCTCTATTCATTAAATAATCATGAATCATGGCTCCCCATTTTTCTTTTTCAGACTTGGCTACCTTGGCCCAACCATACCCAGGTAAGTCTACCAGGTGCCAGTCTTCATTAATAAGAAAGTGGTTGATTAACTGAGTTTTACCCGGTTTTCCTGATACTTTAGCTAATTTACCGTGGTTGGTTAGCATGTTGATTAATGAAGATTTGCCCACGTTAGATCTGCCAATAAATGCAAATTCAGGAAGTGTACTTTCTGGACATTGCTTGTAATCGCTACTACTTGTTACAAAACTAGCTCTGGTGATTTTCATTATATTCTAACAATTAGGTAAATTTATAAGCTTAAAATCAGGCTTATATTTGAATTAGTGTTAAAGTAATACTTCAAATGAAAAAATAAATTTTTATTATTGTTAATGAGAAAACAAGGAAGTAAATTATCCGTTGTACTACGTCATTAATTTTTTTAACTTATTTTTAATAAATTGAGCAGCAAATATCATTACAAAATGTATAAAGGGCTTAGGTTTTTAATTTTTTCTACATTTTTATTCGGTCTGACACTCGAAGGGTATTCACAGGTGAGTCAGGAAGATAAAGAGTTGGCGGAGTTTTATGTTAATACTGCAGAGGAGATTATGGCTGCTACACAGGCGTTGGATCAGGCGCGTGAAATGTACGTACAGGCATCAGAAACGGATCCTACTAACATAAAAGCTAATTATATGGCAGGGGAGTTTTATCTACGTACTGTAGGTAAAGATCGTGCTGTAAAATACTTTTTGCAGGTAAATAATTTAGATCCCGAATATCGTTTCGATATTATGTACTCTATTGGGCGTAGTTACCAATACGGTATGGAGTTTGAAAAAGCACTGGAGTTTTATACCAAATACAGAAATAAACTTTTTGAGCGACAAGGATACCGAGGAAGAGATAAAACGGAACTTCCTGAGGTAGAAAGAAGAATTTTTGAATGTGAAAATGCTTTAGAATATATTGCTAACCCATCGCATTATGCTATCCAAAACGTGGGTAATTCTATAAATTCAGAGTTTGAAGATTATGGGCCTGTAATTAACGAGGACGAAACCATGATGGTTTTTACTTCTAGAAGAAGAGATGGTAACCTTAACGAAAACGTGGCGCCAGATAACAAACCTTACGAAGATATATTTATTTCATACAAGAAAAATGGCGTTTGGGAAAGAGCAAAGAACATTGGAGATGTAATTAACACAGAATACCACGGTTCTAACCTTGCACTTTCTGCTGATGGTAATCAGCTTTTCCTCTATAAAGATGATAACAATGGAGATATTTATGTAGCCTCTAGAAATGACGATGGCACATGGAATTACCCAGAGCCCGTAAGTGAAAACATTAACTCTGAAGGTTTTAAAGAAAATGCGGTGTCTATCTCTCCAGATCAAAATATACTTTTCTTTGCCAGTGATAGACCTGGTGGTTTTGGTGGTATAGATATCTACTACAGTATTAAAAATAAAGCAGGTGAATGGACACGCTCCAAAAACCTAGGAGACATTATTAATACAGAATATGATGATGATGGCCCTTTCATTGATTATGATGGTAAAACCCTATATTTTTCTAGTCAAGGTAGAAAAGGTATGGGAGGGTACGATATTTTTAGGTCTGTTTATGATAGTGCTAGTTCTAAATGGAGTGAGCCGGAAAACTTAGGATTCCCAGTAAATACCCCTGACGATGACATTTACTTTGTGGCTACAAAAGATGGCAAAAGAGGATATTATGCATCGGTAAGAGAAGATGGCCAAGGATATACTGATATCTACATGGTATCTATTTTGAAAGAAGGAGAAGAGGTTGAGGAAGTGGCTAGTAGAAAAGGAGATAAAGAAGAGATAGAAAAGCCTGAGACTAAAGATCAAATAGCTAAGGTTGAGAATAATAATACGGAAGAAAATAATGTAACTCAGGTTGAAGCGGAGCCAGATGAGCCGCCAGTGGATACTACCCCTGAGCCTGATGTACAGCCTGAAACGGAACCAGACCCAGAGCCTGTGGAGCAACAAAAGGCCGTGGAATTAAAGCCGGTTATAGTTACCGTAAAAATTACAGATGAAAGTGGTACCCCAATGGATGCAAAAGTTAATATGCATAGTATACCACAAAATATAGTGGCAGGAAAAACTCATAAAGGCACGGGTATTTATGAATTTAGAATGACTAACGAAGATGCGAAGCAATATCAGCTTTCGGTGGAAAGTAATGGTTACGTTTTTCAAAATTTAAAAGTAAATGTGCCTGCATCATCATCAGAAACTCAAGAAGTGATGACAAAGGAAATTACTTTGCAAAAATTGAGGTTAGGTACAAGATCTGTATTGAGAAACATTTATTTCAACTTTGATAAAGCAACATTTAAAAAAGAATCTTACGAGGAACTGAATAAACTGGATGCCATGATGGCTCAAAATCCTGGTATGATCATAGAGATTTCAGGGCATACAGATAATATTGGAGCAAAAGATTATAATAAAATGTTGTCTTACAGAAGGGCGACAGCAGTTAAAAATTACCTCACACAAAAGGGGATAGACACAAGGAGAATTCAGGCTGTAGGCTATGGAGAAGAACGTCCACTGGCTACTAATGATGATGAGAAAGAAGGTCGCGAATTAAATAGAAGAGTAGAGTTTAGGGTAACAGGAGGTAAATAATCATAAAAAAAATATAGATTAAAAAAAGGGGCGTAACAAAGCCCCTTTTTTATTTTTAGCAGAAATAAGATATTTGCAGCAACTTAAACAAGGTCGATGAATATCGGGTTCTTATTCAAATAATAAAAAATGGCTGTATTACCATATAAAGAGGAGAAAAGTGGCAAAAAAGAACAAGTAGCCACAATGTTTAACAACATTAGCAAAAAGTACGATTTCTTAAATCACTTTTTAAGTTTGGGAATTGATATCATATGGAGAAAAATGGCTATAAAAATGCTAAAAACTTCTCAACCCAAATTAATACTGGATATTGCTACAGGTACGGGTGATTTTGCCATAGAGGCATTAAAATTAAACCCTGATAAGGTTATAGGTGTTGATATTTCTGAAGGAATGCTGGCAGTGGGTAAGGAGAAAATGAAAAAGAAGAACCTAGAACATAAAATAGAATTGCAGCTAGGTGATTCTGAGAAGCTGTTGTTTGAAGACAATAAGTTTGATGCAGTTATCGTTTCTTTTGGAGTAAGAAACTTTGAGCATTTAGAAAAAGGACTGGCCGATATGTACAGGGTGTTAAAGCCTGGAGGTAAGGCTGTGATATTGGAGTTTTCTCGACCATCAAAGTTTCCGTTTAAAAATATTTACAATTTTTATTTCAAAGCTATTTTGCCAAAAATCGGGAATATGGTTTCTAAGGACAGGGCAGCATATACCTACTTGCCAGAGTCTGTACAGGCCTTCCCTGATGGTAAAGATTTCTTGAAAGTATTAAACAAAGTAGGATTTAAAGATTCCAAATGCAGGCCTTTAACTTTTGGCGTAAGCTCGATTTACATTGGAGAAAAGTAATACTTGTAGCAGTATTACTGATCTCATTTATTAATTCAGGTAGTGCTCAGCGTCAGGTGGCGATGAATAATCCCAATTATGACGATCGCTTTTTAAGCTATGGATTCTTGATTGGGATTCATACTTCTGCTTATCAACTAAAGTACTCCGATGAATTTGTAACACAGAGTTTAGATTCATTATATTCAATAGACCCCACGTGGGGAGGAGGTTTCTCTCTTGGCTTTATAGTGAATATGCGCGCAGCTGATTTTTTAGATATCAGAGCTATGCCGCAAGTGGCTTTTTATGAGCATAGTTTAGAGTATCGTAGGTTGGATGACCCCGTGGTGACCGAAACAGTAGAAACCACCGTAGTAGAGTTACCTATTTTGCTTAAATATAAATCTGAGCGTAGGGGTAATAACAGAATGTACCTTATTGGGGGAATAAAGCCCGGCTTTGAGGCTGCAGGTAAAAATGAAGTGGAAGCCAGTGGTGATGATAATTTGGTGGTTAAAAACCTTAATTTGTCGTTAGATGTTGGTTTTGGTCTAGACATTTATTACCCATTGTTTAAATTCTCTCCAGAAATAAGGTTTTCAAGAGGAATAACCAATATGCTGGGTTCTGAAAATAACCAGTTTAGTGCTGGGCTGAGCCATATAAATACCAATACCATAACCCTTTATCTTTTATTTCAATAATGACAAAAAAAATAGCCTTAGTTACAGGAGCCACATCAGGCATAGGATTAGCTACTGCCAAAGTATTAGCTAAGAATAATTTTAATGTTATTATATGTGGTAGACGTGAAGAGCGTTTGAAACAACTGGAGGCAGAGCTTGCTCAGGACTGTGAGGTTACATCACTTTCTTTTGATGTAAGAGATAAAGCTGCTGTTGATACAGCTGTGCAGTCATTACCAGAGCAGTGGAAAAAAATTGATCTGTTGATTAATAACGCAGGCAATGCTCATGGACTTTCTCCTATTGAAGAAGGAAGTTCTGATGATTGGGATGCCATGATGGACATCAATGTAAAAGGGTTGCTTTATGTTTCTAATGCTATTATGCCCATAATGACCGAGAGAAAATCGGGGCATATCGTAAACATAGGTTCTATTGCTGGAAAGGAAGTTTACCCTAATGGCAATGTCTATTGCGCTTCTAAGCATGCTGTAGATGCTATTAATAAAGGTATGTTGCTAGATCTTAATAAATACGGTATTAAGGTAACAGCCATTAATCCAGGATTAGTTGAAACAGAATTTTCAGTGGTGAGGTTTAAAGGAGATAAAGAAAAAGCTGACAATGTTTATAAAGGCTTTGATCCTTTAAAGGGGCAAGATATAGCGGAAACGATTCTTTTTGTAGTTACCAGGCCAGCACATGTTAATATTAGTGATCTCACCATCTTCCCCACAGCACAAGCCAGCGCTACGGTAGTCAATAAAAATTAAGAATTTATTAATTTTAATAATTGAAGCCGTGAGATCTCTTACGGCTTTTTTTATTTCTGGTTTTTTAAAATTATATTTCTTTAGTACTAATGAATATAAAGCCGAAGTATTTTATTGATTTAGATTAAAATACTTTGATATAGGTAAGGTTATAAATTATTCTAAGTTTGCAGCATGTTTAATATTACAGATATTTTCTCAGTGACCCTTATTCTATTTTCAGTAATAGATATTTTAGGTTCCATTCCAATTGTGATTAACCTTCGTAAAAGAGAAGGTAAGATAGAATCAGGAAAGGCCACGCTTGTGTCGGGCTGTTTAATGATAATATTTCTCTTTTTAGGGCAGTCAATTCTTAAGTTGTTTGGTCTTGATGTAGGCTCATTTGCTGTGGCGGGAGCTATTATTATGTTTATAATAGCCCTAGAGATGATATTAGGCATCACACTTTTTAAAGATGAAGGAGGAACAGGAGCAGGATCCATAGTGCCGTTGGCTTTTCCATTAATTGCCGGAGCAGGTACCTTAACTACAATATTATCTTTAAGAGCTGTTTACGAAACACCAAATATCTTAAGTGGTATAATCATCAACCTTGCGTTTGTATTTGCGGTACTCAAATCCACTACATGGTTAGAAAAGAAGTTAGGTCAATCTGGTTTTAGTATATTAAGACGTGTATTTGGTATAATATTACTTGCTATAGCAGTGAAAATTTTCAAAGAACATATTCTTATTCCATGATTATAATATATACTGACGGTGCAGCAAAGGGAAACCCCGGGCCGGGAGGGTATGGAACGGTTATGAAAGCGAAAGTTAATGGACAGCCTTATAGAAAAGAATTGTCAGAAGGCTTTCGTAAGACTACCAATAATAGGATGGAGCTTCTGGCTGTGATAAAGGGACTAGAAGCCCTTAAGCATCCTGGTACGGCTGTTACTGTATACTCAGATTCTAAATATGTAGTTGATGCCGTAGAGAAGGGGTGGATCTGGAGTTGGCAAAAAAAAGGATTTAAAAATAAGGCAAATGTTGACTTGTGGCAGCGGTTTATTCCGCTGTTTCAAAAGCATAAAGTTACTTTTCAGTGGGTTAAAGGGCATGCCGGCATCCCTGAAAATGAGCGTTGCGATGAACTTGCAGTGGCTGCCGCTGAAGGTGGTGGCTTAAAAGTAGATGAAGGGTACGAGAATAAAATTTAATTTATTCTCCTATCCTTGGTTTTTGATCGTTCCTTTCTCTAATATCTCTGTCTCTCTCTTGCCTTTCCATCATTTTGATAATAATTCTATCAAATTGTGCTTTTTGTCTTTCATTGCAAATTTGCCTTAGCTTTTTGAGGTGATAGAGGTTTAGTTTCTCTAGCTGTGTATTTTTTACGCTGATGGCATTCAGGTAATCATTTATAGCAGTAGAATCAACTTTTTGGTTGTATAATAATTTTGAGGCCTCTCGTCTATCTTCAGCGATGGATCGCATCAAATTACGAGTTTTTTGAAAATGACCTTTCCTTTCTTCGTTAAAAGCTGCAGCCTGTTGGTCATTAAGGTTTAATTTTTTCTTTAGAAAATTCTCAACCCTAGCGTGCCTTCTAGGTGCACTTCTTTTAATGCTATTTTTTTTATGACCTAAATATAGCATTGCAGACAAGGCTATGTTAAGAATCACCAGAATGGCTATAACTATTTTTAGTAACTTAATTTGTTTCATCTTCTTCCATTATATAGTTGTTGTCATAAATGTCGAAGTCGTCCGATGCATATTCTTGAGATAGTAGTTCAAGTGTGTCTTCTGTTTGAAGATCCTGGTCATTATTATAATTGATTAAAATATATAAGTTGACCATTAATATAATGGCGATAGAAGCCATACTCCATGTCCATACACTTTTTGGGGCCATTTTTGAAGGAGTGAGCTTTCCTTCTAGTCGGGTGTAAAAGTAAGGCTTTGGAGCAGCTCTCTCCAAGCTGTCTAAGCTTTCTATAGTCTTGCTTACTTCTTCATCAATATTCTTTTTCATGACTTATTTATTTTGCTCGTAATAGTCTTTGAGTGATTTCTGAAGGTTCTTTTTTGCTCTGTGCATTAATGACTCTACAGATGATAAGCTTAAATCCATTATTTTACTGATTTCTGCATAGCTAAGTTGCTCTATTTTGCTAAGTGTAAATGCTATTTTCTGATTTTCTGGTAGTGCTTCAATGTGCTGGAATAAAACCTTCGACCTTTCTTTATTCTCTAATGTTACACCAGGGTGTACAAAATCAGCATAGTTCTTTTCAATACTACTTTCGTTGCCAAAAATAGAGGTTAACCAAGCAAAGCGCTTCTGCCGTTTGCGTTTTCTTAGCGATTCTAACGATTTATTGACCGCAATTTTGTATATCCATGTGCTTAGTTGCGATTCACCCTTAAAGGCTTCAATAGAGTTGTAAATTTCTATAAATACCTCCTGAGCTAAATCCTCAGCATCTTCTTCGTTTTTTAAAAAGCCCAAGCACACATTATATACTTTGCTTTGATATGCCTCCACAAGCCTCTTAAAGAAGCTCGCTTCTTGCTTATCATTTAAGAGGCTGAGAAGCTCAGCCTCTTCTTTTGCTAATGTTATATGCTCGGTATTTCTCAAAGTATATTACCTTCTGTTATGTCTTGCTTTATTCATGTGGTGTCCTCTTCCATGTCCTCCACGGCTGTCAAACATAATGCGCTGTTCTTCAGTAAGCTGATTGCGGATTTCCATGCGATTAGCAACACGAGCCTTTTTTAATTCTACCTCTATTTTGCCCATATCTTCTATTAAAAGATTTACCTTTTTCATGTTTGGAGATTCCACGGTGGTTAAGGTTCTTAGCTCAGCCCGCTTTTCATTAAGTTCATTTTTAAGAGGCATTGTTTTTTTTGCTAAATCTAACCTCAACGATTTGATTTTCTCTTTTTGTTGGTCGGTTAATTTTTCTCCTAAAAAATCAGGCCTTTCTCCATGGTGTCTACCTTTTTTATGATGCCATTCTTTTTTATGGTTCGATTTATCCGTTGGCTGATCTGTGTTGCTATCTTGTGCTACTGCAAGAAAACTGCTACCACCTATTAATATTGTTGCTAAAGCGATTTTTAAATTTGAGTTTTTCATCTTTCTTAAATTTTGTTTCAATTAGTTAGATGCCCTTCGTTTTAAAAACTTGCGCCAGATCAGAAAAAAAAATTAAAAAAAGTAAGAAATGTAGTGATACGCCATTATAAGGCAGATAATTACTTTTAAAAAAGTGCCAGCAACAAAGCCAAGAAAAGAACCCCAAGCGGCCTTTAGTGCATTGTTGAATTTATTGCCAGATATTAATTCTCCAATTAGGGCTCCTAAAAATGGGCCTATGATAATGCCAAACGGAGGAAAGAATAATAAACCTACTATTGTTCCTATGGTAGAGCCCCAGACACCATACTTGGTGCCTCCAAATTTTTTGGTACCCAGTATAGGCACATAGTAATCTAGCACTACAGAAGCTATAACTATTACCAACCAAAAGATAATAAAAAAGGTGGTGAAAGGGGGAGGAGTAATCAATTGCATGAGTAATAAGCCTGCATACGAAAGTGGAGGCCCAGGTAATACAGGAAGAAAAGAGCCAACAATACCTGCCACTATTAATATAGCAGATAAGATTAAAATTACAGTTTCCATTTATATAATTGTGTTTCGATAAAATATATACGATTTTAATTGTTAATATGAATAAATATAGTATTTCAGTTTTAAAAAGTAGAGAATTTTATAATGAATTAATAAATTCTGCTTCGCTACGCCATGAAATGATGGAGTATTTTCTTGTTAATGAAAATAGCCGTGTTACGCAGCACTTG
Organism: Fulvivirga sp. AWR4_260; assembly: GCF_056158185.1. NCBI lineage: Bacteria > Pseudomonadati > Bacteroidota > Cytophagia > Cytophagales > Fulvivirgaceae > Fulvivirga > Fulvivirga sp. AWR4_260. The sequence continues at coordinate 290,878 of NZ_JBSWSU010000001.1, read as the reverse complement.
GCTACAGCTTTAGCAAATGTTTTTTGTAAAAGGCCCAAATTAATAACACCTTTTATTGATGAGCTTGTATCTAAGCTGGAAGAAGAACCTTCAGAGTTTTTGATTAGAAATATTTTGAGATTACTCCAGTACGCTGAAAGTTTTGAAGCACATGTGGAGGGGCGCTTATATGCAATTTGTTTTGAGTTTCTTGTTCAACCTAAAACTCCAGTTGCTATTAAAGTTTTTAGCATGACTATTATGTTTCGCGTTGTTCAGCATATACCCGAACTAGGCCGGGAGTTAAAAGAGGTTATCGAAGAGCAATTACCTTATGCTACAGCAGGCTATATAAGTAGAGCTACTAAAATTCTTAAAAGGCTTTAACTACAATACTGTTTTTTCGTGCAATTCGAATCCTAGTGTTTTTAATTCTTCTAGTATTGGGTTATACAAGTCCTTATTTATAGGTATTATAACGCCTTTCTGACTAACCTTACCTTCTAATATGAGTTTAGTTGCAATACCAAGTGGTAAACCTACAGTTTTTGACATGGCCGTTTCAATATTATCTTCTCCTACTGCCACTAGCGTACTATGAATTTCTTTTTGTTCATTGCTGGCTTTTTCTATATACTGAAACTTATGCCACATTACTATCATGTCCTTGTCGGTAGAGGTAAGGCTCCATTTCTTCTTTAAAATATGCTCTAATATTTGAGCAGGAGTGCCTTTTGTTAAGCCAATGGGTTCGTTATTGAAAAAGCCAGACCACCTTAACCGGTGCATTTCAGGCCCATCAATATCCAAGTTCATGTAGTGAGCCAACTTAAGCTCCACAGAGTCGTGTGGATTATAAGATAAGAATGAATTGATAAAACTACGATGTGTCATTTTATCTACTCCCTCCATTTCATAGCTATCATCTGTAGCGCCCAGTTGTACAAAAACATCCCACGTACGACAAAATCCAGGCCTTCTAAAAGTGCCTCTAAAAATAGTTTTGATTCCTCTCAGGTTATATACGTCCAAATATTTTAGCGAATCACGATTGGCATAACCTTCAAAGTAGCCATAACCAGGAATGTGTACCAGCTCAGTGCGTCTAAATACTTTGTTGTATGGAATGTATTTATATTGATCTTCTTGAATGAATTTAACCACACCCTGACCTGCTAGTACTACATTTCTTGGGTTCCAAGTGAATTTGTATTCCCAAGGATTGTCTTTGTGAGAGTCCATTGATAACAGGCCTCCTGTAAATGATTCAAATGCGGTAAGCTGATGCTGGTTATCTCTTATGTGGTCTATCACTTTCATGGCAGACATATGATCAATGCCTGGGTCTAGGCCGCATTCATTTAAAAGTACTATTCCGGCTTGTTGTGCTTCCTCATCCATTGCCTTCATTTCTTCTGAGACATAGGAGGCAGTCACAAGGTTTTTCTTAAATTTGATACACGCGCGGGCTACCTGAGGGTGAAATTTGGCCGGTAGCATAGATATCACTATGTCACAGTTGTTTATTTCTTCCTCAGTTTGTAAATTATCTGTGATATCAAATTGAAAAGCTGTAGATTGGCTATGATTGTGGCATTTACTTTCTGCAAGTGATACATCATAATCTCCAACTCGGAGAGTCCAGTTGTATTGTGCAGTATTTTTTTGTAAATAATTAATTAATGAAGATGCAGATCTTCCCGCGCCTAAAATCAATATTTTTTTCATTCCTCATCTTATATTTGAGCAATACCAAATTAAGATATTTGGATAGGTTTAAAGAATTCTTGTCAACAAAAATTTTTCTACTTGCGATGAGATATTATATTGCATAGACAGATTAGAAATATGTCAGATAAAATACTAAACGAAGGTGCTTACATATCATGTGCAGAGACTGACTTCAGCGAAGAAGAACAGCGTTTAATTGCTAAAGCCAGAGAAGCATGCGGTTTATCATACTCACCTTACTCAAATTTTCAGGTTGGCGCAGCAGTTTTGCTGGACAATGATGAAGTGCTATTAGGAGCCAATCAAGAAAATTCATCTTACCCTGCAGGGTTATGTGCCGAAAGGGTAGTGCTTTTTTATGCTAGTGCTAATTATAGTGAACATAAAATAAAAAAAATAGCGGTAACAGCTAAGAAAATTTCTGAAAACAGATTTGTACCTGTAACTCCTTGTGGAGGATGCCGTCAAGTGATTTTGGAAATGGAAGTGAAGCAAGATTATCCTATAGAGGTTATAATTCAAGTTTCTGAAAATCAGTGGGTTAAAACAAAATCTGCTGATGTGCTATTACCTTTTTGCTTTAATAAACATTCATTGTAAAAACAGTGACAAAATTTCTTCTTTTCGTGAGAAGTTGTAAATTCAAAGATTTTATAAATAATTTTTTAAAATGTTCCTGGATTTTAAAAATCTATCGCTCGTAAGGCAAATCATTTTTTTAGGAATAGGCTTTCTTATTCTGGTACTGGTAAACTTTTTAGTAGTAGACCATTATCGCGAAGAGCTGAAGGATAACATGCGTTTAATTAATGCTACAAGAAAGTTAGATAATCTTTCAGTACAGATTCCATTATTAACAGATGCTTATGTTAGAGGCAATACAGACATAGCTAACATTCTTGAAAAATCAAGCGAAGAGTTTGAGAAAAATGTAATGTTGCTAGTGAGCAAAACTGACCAATTAGTTGTGGCCAATGATTCTGCCCTTATTAATGTAGACGGAGTTTATAATGCTACACCTAAAGGCATTGCTGATGCCTGGAGAGCTATGAAGCCGTTTGTAGAAAATGTTCTATTTGAGCCGTTGCAAAGAGATACAGTGGTACAGGAACAAAAAGAAATTCCTCTGTATGATTCTTTAAATACCATAACCACAGAAACAACACAAAAAGTATTGAAGATTAGTAATAACAATCTTCAAAAGGCTAATAATTATGTGCAAGCCCATGCATGGGAGTTGAATAACTTAGTAGGAAACTTATTAAAACAGCAGTTAGAGGGGAATAAGCAAAAGCACGATGCTTTCTCTCATATGCTTTTCTTGTATTTAATAATATTTATTGGGGCTATAATATTTGCTATAGTCTTTATTTATAAGAGGTTTTTAGAGCCTCTCTCAAATATTGAAGATGCCACCAATCGTATAAAAAATGGAGACTTGTCTGATGTGAATTATCATATTTATAATAATGAGTATGGTAAAGTGCTCTATACGCTAGCAGGCATTAAAGATAATCTTAAAAATGCTACAAGCTTCATTAATAAAATAGAGCAAGGAAAACTTCATGAAAACTTTCACGGTATTGATGAAGAGCAGATCTCTAAAGATAGCTTAGAAGGGGCATTGCTCACCATGAGGGAGGAAATGCAGAAAGTGCAGCAGCAAGAGAAAGAAAGAAACTGGTCAACAGAAGGGTTAGCGAAATTTGTTGATATTTTACGTGCCAACGATAGTAACGTAAGAGAATTGGGTGATATTATCATCTCTAACTTGGTGAAATATACAAAATCTAACCAAGGCGCTATTTATATTGTAGATGATGAAGATAGCTCCGAATTAAAGCTAGAATTAATATCGCTCTTTGCTTTCGATACCAAAAAATTTGAAAGACGCACCTACCGCCCCGGAGAGAGTTTAGTTGGTCAGGTTTTTCAAGAAAAAGAGACTATATATCTGCTAGAAGTTCCGCAAGACTATATCAAGATTACTTCCGGTTTAGGTGAGTCTAATCCAAAAGCCATTTTGCTAGTGCCGTTAATGGTGAATAATGAAATTTATGGAATAATAGAATTAGCCTCATTTAATGAGTACCAGCAATTTGAAATAGAGTTTGTAGAAAAATTAGGCGAAAGTATAGCTTCCACTATAGCTGGGGTTAAAAATAATGAACGTACTAAGTACTTGTTAGAAGAGTCGCAAGGATTAACTCAGCAAATGCAAGCTCAGGATGAAGAAATGAGGCAGAACATGGAAGAGCTTCAGGCAACCCAAGAGCAGCTGCAACGACAAATGAATGAGAATAATGATATGCACCAGAATTTGCTTAAAGAGAAGGCATTGCTCGATGCATTGATGAATTATCTGCCAGATTATATTTATTTTAAAGATATTGATTCTAAATTCATCCGAATTAGTAAGTCAATGGAGAAACTCTTCCCATTAAGTATGGAAGAAATGGTAGGTAAGAGTGATTTTGATTTTCAGAGCTATGAAGTAGCGCAAGAGTACTTTAATGAAGAGAAGAAAATTATAGCTTCTAACTCAGGTTATGTAAATAAACTGGTTCATGAAAAAATGAACAATGGTTACGACCAGTGGGCGATTACCACTAAGCTACCGTTCTACGATGAAAGTGGTAAGTGCATCGGAACCTTCGGTATTACCAAAGATGTAACCGAGGTTAAAGATGAATTGGGCGTGAAAGAAGCAGTTTCATCTTTAGAAAATGTTGATGAAGCTGAGGAATTCTTACGTCAGCATCTTGAAGAATTACAAATTACGCAAGAGCAATTAGATGAAAAATTGCAAAAAGCAGAGACTTCACTAGATGCCATAGATAAGGTAGTGAAACTGATATCATTAGATAAATCCGGTATAGTCTCAAATGTAAATTTTGCAGCACAAGTAGAACTTGGCGTCAAAAAAAATGAAATAATTGAGCAAGATATAGCTACCTTAACAGATGTAAATGTATTAACCGACATAGATTGGGGAAAGGTCAATCAAAAAACTATTAACCTTACCATTCATGGGGAAAATACAGAAATAAGTGCTAATATATACGCTGATAAGGGCAGAGCCTTTGTACACATCATGTGGATATAACTTTAGTAAGTTTAAATAATGTTGAATTAAATTAAGTTTTAGGACAGTCGGGAAATTGATATAATGAAGGAAATAGATATTGCAGACTTAAGAAGAATTACAGAATTGGTGAAGACCAAGTATAATTATGATTTCACCAATTACGCCATGTCCTCATTTAAAAGGCGTATTTTAAGAATTCTTGACCTTCAGAACATAACAGTTGAAGTGCTAATAAAAAAATTGCAAGACTCGCAGTTTTTAGATGATTTTTTAACTGAAATCACAGTTAATGTAACCGAGATGTTTCGTGATCCTCCCTTTTGGAGAGTGTTGCGCGATGATATTCTTCCGGCTATACTACTCAATCATCAAAAAATCAGAATTTGGCATGCTGGGTGTTCTTCAGGCGAAGAGGTGTTTTCTATGGCCATTTTATTAAAAGAGATGGGGATCTTGGATCAGGTGTCATTAATTGCTACTGATTTAGATACCGCTATTTTAGAAAAGGCCAAAAGTGGAGAATATAACTTGAAGCACATGGAGCTTAATGAAAAAAACTACATTAGGTATCAAGGTACTTCTTCATTAAAAAACTACTATTCTGAGGTAGGAGGCAAAGCAATAATGGATAAGTCTTTAGTAGAGAATGTTTCTTGGAGAAAACATGATCTAGTAAATGGAGACGTATTCAATAAGTTTGATTTAATACTTTGTAGAAACGTGATGATTTATTTTAATCAAACGCTACAAAATGAAGTATTAAGGAAATTCCATGAGAGTTTGTTTAAGTACGGATATTTGGCTATTGGGTCTAAAGAATCTTTGATATGGTGTGATATAGCCAATAAGTTTCTTGTAGCTAATAACGAGGAAAAAGTATATAAGAAAATTAAAGACTGAGGACTGATTATATCGAATGACTCGTTACAACCTAAATAATAGATATAAAGCTGTAGTTATTGGAGGTTCCGCAGGAAGTTTTCAAGGTATTGTTCGTATTTTATCTCAGTTACCTGCAGATTTTCCTTTACCAATTATAATGTGCTTGCACCGACTAAAGCACGTTAGAAATGGGTTTGTGGAGGCACTTTCTATTAAAAGTATAATGGAAGTGACAGAACCTTATGACAAAGAAAATATAAAAAGGGGCAAGGTATATCTGGCACCAGCTAATTATCATTTGTCAATAGAATTAGGCAACTATTTTAGTTTGTCTACAGAAGAAATGCTGAATAATTCGCGTCCTGCCATAGATATTACGCTTGGTAGTGCGGCTTATGTGTATAGAGATAAGCTCATAGGAATACTGCTTTCTGGAGCCAATAAAGATGGGGCTTTGGGAATGAAATACATTAAAGATAGAGGAGGGGTAACAATAGTGCAAGAGCCAACAGAATGTATGATAGATACTATGCCTAATGCTGCTCTAAATGTAACTACTATTGATCATGTGTTAAAAATTGATGAAATTGTAAACTTTTTCACTGAATTAAATAAACAGTATAAATAGATGAAGCTCAAAATAGGAAAATTAAGCATTGCTCTAATTTGCATATATGTAGCATGTATGATTTTCACTGCGTACACACTTTTTCAACTACAAGATGACTTGATATATAAGACTAGTGCCTTAAATATATCTATGTTGTCAACTGCTGAACCCATTTTTATCAAACTATTTGTTGTGGTAGGGCTCACATTACTAGTCGGTTTGGCAGCCTTGGTGGTGTCTTTTGATAATCGCACGCAAGAAGTGGTTTATGTAGAAGAGAAAAATACAGAAAGTACTGGCAAACAGGCAGGTAATGGTTATAACTCAGATGAAGACGGTCACTCGCTTGACTTAAATGCGATAAAAACCATAGTAGCATCTGAAAATGATAAAAAAGTGTTAGCCAAGGAGCTTTTGATGGAGGTTTGTAGGCAAATGGAAGCCGGAATGGGTGCTTTTTATAAAGTGGCTGAAGAAGGAGAAAAGCGTGTGCTAAGTCTTGAATCTTCTTACGCTTTGTCTTTAGGAGAATCTCAAACTATCACTTTCGAATTTGGAGAGGGCCTTGTAGGGCAAGCTGCTGTTGAACAAAAATCTTTATTGGTTGATGATATTCCTGAAGGATATGTAAAGATCGTTTCTGGTCTAGGCAAAGCAACACCTTCACAATTGTTGATTGTACCTGTAAAGCACAAAAATGAACTTTATGGTATAGTGGAGATTGCATCATTTACCACATTAGGTAAGCAAGAAGAGAAAATGGTTGAAGAGGCTTTTAAGCAATTTATTAAAGCCTTAACTGCTATCGAATCTGAAGCTAATAAAACTTATCCATTAGGAGGATCTTCGAAGGGTAAATCATCAAAATAACCAGAACTCAGAAGCATAAAATATAATTTCATTTATGTTTAGAACATTAACGATCAGTAAAAAAATTACCATTCTGGTAGTTTCAGTAGTAATACTTACTGTGATTTCAATCAGTTTTTTGTCTTATAAATTAACAAAAGACACCATCAGAGAAAGCCATATAGAGGGCTTAAGTGTGGTGGCTAATAGCCGGTCTGATAAATTGCAGTCTTATTTTGACAATGTAATAGCCAACTTAAAATTATTACAAGATACTAAGGCAATAACTGAAGGTGTAATACCTGAAGATGCGGCAGCATCTTCAGGAGGAGGCTTTGATATGTTTTCAATGCCTATGGCCAGTGATGAGCCTGCGGAAGTAGAAGAAGATACCTCAGCTCCAAGTGATAGTTTTGATTCAGGGATGGACATGGGAATGCCAGATGAGTCAGCAGGAATGGATATGGGCTTTGGAGGATTTGATATGGGGGCTCCTGTAAGCGAACCTACGGTTAGTTATGATGTAGATGGTCTTTTGAAAAATGTTAAGAAGTCCTACGGTTATAGTGATATCTATATAACCTCAGCTGGAGGAAAAATTATGCATTCTACTGATCCTTCGCTTTCAGTAGGGAGTAATTTTATCGATCCTGATGGTAATACATTAAACGAGAGTATAAAGAAAATATACTTCAGTAACATTACTAAAAATAAGGAAGGAGATCGGTTTTTTATTTATGCTGGTGCTCCTATCACGCATAACTCAGGTAAAAAATCTTTATTGCTTATAAAGATCTCTATGGATCCTATTTATAATATAGTGCAGGATTCAACTGGTTTGGGACAAACAGGTGAAATTATTTTAGCTCGAATGGATACTGTTTCTAAGCAGATTAATTTCCTTAATACGCTGAGAAATACTTCCGACAAGGCAGTTAAAACCCTTGATTTTGGTGATAAAAAATCAATTGCTGTACAGCAAGCTGTAATGGGAAATGAAGGAGCAGGCAATAATGAAGACTATAATGGAAATGAAACACTAGCTGTTTGGAGGTATATTCCTAATGTGAAGTGGGGTTTTGTTGTAAAGATAAATACAAGTGAAATTTTTAGTGAAATAAACTCACTACTATACAAGCTTTTAATCTCAGGAGTTGCCATTGTAATTTTAGCGGTTTTAATAGCATTGATGTTCTCTAGCTTCTTAACAAAGCCTTTATATTCACTTAAAAAGACATTAGAGTTGGTTGGTAATGGTATATTACCACGAGAAGTAGAACAAAAATCTAATGATGAGCTAGGTATAATGGCTTTAAGCCTCAATCACTTGGTTCAGACCTTGAAAAGAACAGCTACTTTTGCGCAGCAAATTGGAGAGGGAAATTTTGATGCGAATTATAAGCCTATTAGTGACGAAGATGATTTGGGAATCTCGCTAGTAAACATGCGTGATAACCTTATTGAAGCAGAAAAGCGAGATAAACAAAGAAACTGGATTGTTACTGGGGTAGCTGAAATTGGCGAAATTTTAAGAGCTCATGATAATCTTGAAGCGCTTGGAGATGAAACTATTAAGTACATCATTAATAAAATTGGAGCAGTACAAGGAGCCTTTTATGTTACTAATGATGAAGAGGATTACGAAATGAGGCTAGAAATGAAATCTAGCTTTGCCTATAACAGAAAGAAACACCTTAAATCATCATTTAAGTTTGCTGAAGGTCTTGTAGGACAGGCAGCAGCAGAAAAGGATACCGTTTTAAGGACAGAAATACCAAAAGAATATGTCACAATCACTTCAGGTATATTAGGAGATCAGAGGCCTACTTGTATCTTAATAGTGCCTCTTATTACTGATGAGAAGGTATATGGGGTGTTGGAGTTTGCTGGTTTTGGCAAGTTTGATCAGGGGAAGGTTAAATTCGTAGAAGAATTAAGTTTAATCTTAGCTCGAACAGTATTTAATATTAAGGTAAATGAGAGAACCAGAAGATTACTTCAGGAATCTCAAACTATGAGTGCTGAGTTACAGGAGAAGCAGGAAATCTTAAGGCAGAATGCTGAAGAAATGCAGGCTACTCAAGAGGAGCTTCAGAAGTCAAATAGTAAATTAGAAGAACAGATAGAGGAAGTAAATAGAACACAGAAACGAATGCAGTTATTGCTCGAAAACGCCTCTGAGGTAATTACTATTTATGAAGAAGATGAAACCGTAAGGTATATAAGTCCATCTGTAGAGCCTATTTTAGGATATTCTCAAAAAGAAATGATGGGTGTAGCCGATGTGGATAAAGTTCATCCTGATGGGGTAGAAGCGTTTAAAGATATGTTTGAGCAACTTCGAGCAAACCCCGATGAACAAGTAACTATTCAGTACGAGTACAAAACTAAAGAAGGTAATTACATTTGGTTAGAGTCTACAGGTACCAACTTTATGTCAAACCCTGCTATTCATGGCCTCATTGTAAACTCTACGGATATTACCGAAAGAAGAAGAGCCGAACAAGAGCAAAGGATGCGTAGTAAAATGCAGGCCTTATCTGAAAATTCACTAGATCTTATTACGCGTCTAGAATCTGAAACTATCTCTTATATTAACCCTGTTATTGAGGAATATACAGGTAAAAAGCCGGTTGACTACTTGAACCATAAATTGGTAGAGACTGATTTGAACCAACAAATACTTGATCAGTGGTTGGAGATTGTAGAACAGGTGCATCAGACTAACGATAAAGTGGCTACCGAAATGGACTTCCCGTCTGAAATGGGAAGTAAAGTCATGCAGGTGAGTGCAATTCCTGAATATGATGAAGCAGAACACTTAGAGTCAGTGCTTGTGGTCTCTCATGATATTACAGAGCGAAAAATAATTGAATTAGAAATTCAGAATAAGAATAAGAAGATTGCAGACAGTATTAACTACGCCAAGCGTATACAAAATGCAATTCTTCCTAATAATGATGTGATCAATAGGGTATTATCGGATTCATTTATCTTATATAAACCTAAAGATGTAGTAAGTGGTGACTTCCCTTGGTATGTGCAAGTGGGAGATGATATATTCATTGCTGCGGTTGACTGTACAGGACATGGTGTGCCTGGAGCATTATTATCATTGATTGGATACTTCTTATTAAATGATATTGTAAGAAGTAGAAAGATTTCTGATCCAGGGATAATTCTTGATCAACTAGATGAGGGTGTGACCACTACGTTGAGGCAGGATCAGGATGATTCAAAGACTAAAGACGGAATGGATATCGCACTTTGTAAGATTAATACTGTTACAAGGCACGTAGAATATGCAGGTGCACACAGACCTCTTTATATCATGAAAAATGGAGAGATGGAAGAAATCAAAGGTAACAAGTTTGCTATTGGTGGAGGTATCTATAAAAATCAGACGAACTTCACTAATACACAAATAGACTTGAACCCAGGAGATTCTATTTACTTCTGCTCTGATGGATTCCCTGATCAGTTTGGTGGGCCAAATAACCGAAAGTTTGGGCCAAAGAGATTAAGAGAACTTATTAAGGAAGTTTATGATAAGCCAATGATAGATGCATTAGAGGTTTTTGATACAGAATGGGAAGGCTGGAAAGCAGATGAGAAACAAACTGACGATGTATTATTAATAGGTATAAAATTTTAGAGATTATTAATTAAAAGTAGTATTTTGGAGGATAATTATGGCCATAGGCTTAACTCAAAAAAGTAAGTAATTAATCGGCAATAAGAATAAACACAAAACGACTTATGAAGTATATTTTTGATTTACACCAAACCATGTCGGATCACAGTCTGATTTTGGTTTATGAAGGTGAGTTTACCCAAGAGATAACCAAATCAGTATTAGCCATGGCAGAGCGCAACATGGATTCCACAGGAGAGGAGTCTAGCGTGAAAAGAAAGGTGTTTAATGTTATGGTGGAATGTTTACAAAATATTGTAAAACATGCTGATGATGTTAGTAATAATCATTCTGCAGTGTTTATGATTGGTAGACAAGAAAATGAATATATTATCATTTCAGGTAACCCTATTAAAAACGAAAACGTAGAAATGCTTCGAGGTAAGCTCGATCAAATCAACGAATTAGATAGGGACGGACTAAAAGCACTTTATAAAGAGATCATCAAAAACACTGAAATCTCTGATAAAGGAGGAGCAGGATTAGGATTTGTGGATATGGCTCGTAAGTCTGGACAAAAACTTGAATATAACTTCCTTGATATGGAAGATGGAAATTCGTTTTTTTGCCTAAAGTCTTCAATCTTAAAATCTTAAATAATACAGAACACTATTTTTTTTAAATAATTATAGCAACAATGGATATACTTAATTTAGAAGGTACTGAGGATACCCCAAAAATTATATTAGATAAAGGGAACGGAATTTTTGAGATATCTGGCCGTTCACTACCTGAGGATTCAGCAGAATTTTATCAGCCAGTGTTAGAGTGGATCGAAGAATATTCTAAGGATCCTAATGGAAGCACTGATTTTATGTTTAAATTAGAATACTTCAATACTGCATCTTCAAAGTTGATTTTGGATGTACTTTCAGCTCTTGAAGATATTGATGGTGTAAATATCGTTTGGTATTTTCATGAAGATGATGAAGATATGGAAGAAGCAGGAGAGGAGTTTTCTGAATTGGTAGAAATACCTTTTGAATTTAAAACATATTAATTTTAATATTCATTTTTTAGACTTAGCCAAAATTCCCTTTTGAATGGGATGTAGCCTATGAGTGAGGAAATACTTAAAGCACTTACCCAACTATTCGCCATTATTACCAAGCAGGATGGTGGTGTTACTGAAAAGGAACGCCAATTTGTAATTAGTTTCTTTAAACAAGAGCTTGATCAGGATTCTGTTAGAGAGTATCTAGAGTTATATGATAAATTTTCTGGATATGCTGAAGACGATAATGAGGAGGAAGAAGTCGCTACAAAGAAGAGAAAATTAACTTCTGTAAGAGACTCGGTAAAAACTTTAGGGTTATGTAGAAAGATAAATAAAACCCTTACTCAAAAGCAAAAAGTTGTAGTATTAATAAAAATCCTTGAGTTGGTAGGTTCCGATAAGAACTTTACTCCTCAGCGTATGGAAATTATTGATACCATCAGTACTGTTTTTAAAATTGTCAAGGATGAATATAAGCTCATTGAATCTTTTGTTATCCAAGAGAAGATAGATGAGCTTGATTATAATGACATTCTTCTGGTAAATAATACAGAAGAAGAATATAAAGAAGCAAAACATTCTAAATCTGACCTACACGGCAACCTGATATTTTTAAGGGTAAGAAGTGTGGATATGTACTTTATAAAATATCTAGGTACAGATGATATTGTTTTAAATGGCTTCATAATGTTAAAGAATAGGGTGTATCTCTATTCACATGGTAGTACTGTAAAAACACCACAAGGCTCAGCTCTTTATTACAGCGATCTTATTGCTGTGTTTAATGAGGAGTTTAATAACACTAAACTTTCTTTCAACGCTGAAATTAAAGAGTTTAGGTTTCCTAATGGAGGCTTAGGACTTCGCGATGTGCGAATAGCTGAAGGCCCAGGGAAGCTTATTGGAATTATGGGAGCCAGTGGTGCTGGTAAAACCACATTATTGAATGTTTTAGCTGGAATAGAAAAGCCTACCGTTGGAAGTATCGAAATTAACGGTTACGATATTTTTGAAAATAAAGACGAAATTCATGGTGTTATAGGGTATGTGTCTCAGGATGATCTTCTTATTGAAGAGTTGACCGTTTATGAGAACTTATACTATAATGCCAAATTGTGTTTTGCCAACTTTACTGAAGAAGAATTAAGTAAGCGTGTACTAGATGTACTTGAAAGCTTAGGCCTTGATCAGAGGAAAGATTTAAAAGTAGGTAGCGTACTGGATAAAACTATTAGTGGAGGACAGAGGAAAAGGTTGAATATTGCCTTGGAATTGATTAGAGAGCCCGCTATTCTATTTGTGGATGAGCCTACTTCAGGGTTGTCATCTAGAGATTCTGAAAATGTAATAGACCTTTTAAAGGAACTATCATTAAAAGGTAAATTAATATTTGTAGTTATACATCAGCCGTCATCAGACATTTACAAAATGTTTGATAAAATGTATATCATGGATACTGGCGGTTTTCCAGTATTTTATGGTAACCCGGTTGAAGCTGTAAGTTATTTTAAGCGAGCTACTAACCAAGTAGATAGCCAGCGCGGACAGTGTGAGACCTGTGGTAATGTTAACCCAGAACAGATATTTAATATCATTGAAGCTAAGGTGGTTGATGAATATGGTCAGCTTACCAATAAGCGTAAGGTTAACCCTAAGCAGTGGAATGACAGCTTTAAGGAAAACTTCAGCATTGAAAAGGTTGAAGATGTAAAGGAGGAGCCTCCGCATTCACTAAACATACCTAACAGGCTTAAGCAGAGCGCTATTTTTATTAAGCGTGATTTACTGAGTAAGTTGAGTAATAAGCAATATTTGCTTATTAACCTTCTTGAAGCCCCACTACTAGCAATTATATTGGCATTTATTATTAGATATAAAAGTTCTCCTTATGGAGATGAGTATCTATTCAGATTTAATGAGAATATACCTGCTTTTATGTTGATGAGTATTGTTGTAGCTCTTTTTATGGGGCTAACAGTCAGTGCTGAAGAAATTATTAGGGATAGGAAGATTCTTAAAAGAGAATCGTTTCTAAACTTAAGTTGGAATAGTTATTTGGTTTCGAAACTGGGGTTATTGTTTTTGATGTCAGCTATCCAAACTTTAACATTCGTGCTTGTAGGTAATTTGATACTAGAAATCAGGGCGATGACTTTTGCTTTTTGGTTTGTGTTATTTACCTGTTCATGTATGGCCAATGTTTTAGGTCTTAACATATCCAGTGCATTTAATTCTGCTGTTACGGTTTATGTTATGATACCGCTGTTGCTTATTCCTCAAATGATTTTGAGTGGCTTGTTGTTTAGCTTTGATAAGCTTAATAATATGATAAGTACCAAAGGTAAAGTTCCAATAGTTGCAGATATGATGGCTTCTCGTTGGGCATATGAGGCTATGGCAGTGTATCAATTTAAAGATAACCCATATGAAAGCCCATATTATGAGTTTGAGAAGTTTGAATCTCAGGCAGATTTCAAGGCGGCTTATTTGGTAGAAGAGTTAAAAGAGCTTAAGGTTTATGTTGGTGAGCATTATCAGACAGATAACGATTCTATAAAAAATATTGTAAAGAAAGATTTACATATTTTGAAAGATGAGATAACTAAAGATCCTTATAAAAAGGGATTAGAAAATGTAGATATTAATACAGCATTGACAGTTGAGGGTTATAATGCGGAAGTAGATAAAACCTTAACAGATTACTTGAATGAATTTAAAAAGCACTATCAAGATATATATAATAAAATAGTTGCAGCTAGAGAGAAGGCAATGTACAACCTTCAGCAAAATGAGGAGTATGACTTGAATGAGTATAAAAATATATACTTTAATGAAAGTCTTGCTGATTTAGTGACCAATGTAAATGTGAAGGAAAGGATTATTGAGTATAACGGTAAGCTTATTCAGCAGATTAACCCAGTATACAATGAGCCTAATGAGCCTGCGCATTTGTTGGATTATCGTACGCAATTTTTTGCGCCTACGAAATATTTCTTAGGCTTTTACATAGATACCTATTATTTTAACATGATAGTTGTCTGGATAATGACTATTATTCTATATGCTACACTGTATTTCGAAGTACTAAGAAAAGCTCTTGAGGGCTTTGGTAAAATAAACTTTGGTACTAAAAAGTAGATTTGCAGAGTTGGGAAATAGCATTGATAAAGTTTGGAATAGAAAAATGAATTTATAATTTTGTTATCATTCTTAATTTTTTGAACATGAGGATACTACCATTTGGGCTTATTATACTTCTAATTGCAGCATGTAATTCAAGCAAAAAACCAGATGAAACCGCCTTTTTGCAAAGTTTAGACTCTGCTGAGGTTGAAGGGCCAGCTATATCTGAAGAAGTGATAAGTAGTATTTTACAGCAGATTCCATCACCATTAGAAATCTCAGTGTTGCTGAAGGAGTCTGGTAGTAAATATGACAGAACGCTACTTAATTCACCAGATAATATTTCAAAGTATAACAGCAATTATCAAAAGGCTTTAAACCTTGGAGTCTATGGTACCGACTTAGGTTATACTAACATTTATGAGCAAAATCAGGATGGTATAGATTATATGGCATCTATTAAAGATTTGGCTGATAATCTTAGCATTGGTCAATTTTTTGATATAGAAACAATCGGTCGATTGGCTACTAACAGCAAAAATCTTGATTCTTTATTGTTGATTACTACACAAAACTTCAATAATATCAATCGTTATTTGCAAGAGCAAAATAGGGCCAACTTAAGCGTTTTGTCTTTAACAGGTGGATGGATGGAAGCCATGCATATTACTTGTCAGGTGGCATCTAAAAACCCTGAAAACGAGCAGTTAAAGGAGACCATTGGTGAGCAGAAGATTATTTTAGAAAATATTGTATTGCTTTTATCCTTCTATAAAGATGTAGATCAAAACATGGCATCACTTTTGGAGGACATGAAGAAATTACAGAAGGAATACGAATCAGTAGATATTGTTAAAACTTATAAAGAATCTACATTCGAGATTGTTGATGGTGTAATGGTAATTAAAGACAATAGCTCTAGTGAAATTAAGATCACTAAAGAGAATATTGACAATATTAAGGACATTATCTCATCGATAAGAAAAAAAGTAATCAGTTAAGAGGAAAAAACGTGTAATATGAAAAAGGCTATTTATTCAATTTTTGTAATGGGTTTATTATTCCTGTTTTCAGGACAAGCCAATGCACAATGTAACCCAGAACAATATGCCGATACC
Organism: Fulvivirga sp. AWR4_260; assembly: GCF_056158185.1. Lineage (NCBI taxonomy): Bacteria > Pseudomonadati > Bacteroidota > Cytophagia > Cytophagales > Fulvivirgaceae > Fulvivirga > Fulvivirga sp. AWR4_260. The sequence goes on along the minus strand of NZ_JBSWSU010000001.1, from coordinate 274,807 downwards.
TGCATACCTAAATTAGCTGCTGGTTTTAATTTTTTGAAGAGCTACAAAATTGATGGACAAGGAGGGGCAAAGAATAAGGTAGAATACTCTTATGTATTTACAAAGGGGACACAATACATGATAAATGTGTGTGCTACTGGCGATGGAACTGATGGTATAGTAGTATCATTATTTGACAGTAATAGAAATCAGGTGGCAAGTAGTAAGGTTAATGGTCAGTATATTTCTGCTATTGCCTATCCGTGTAATACTACGGGTATTTACTACATACAATATACATTCGATAATAGTGCTCAATTCTGTGGTGGTAGTGCCTTAGGATTTAAGCGTTAATATTAAAATATATTTAATGAAGCAGGTTCCTTGTAGGGAACCTGCTTTTTTTGTTTATGGCAGAAGAGAATTATATTCAGACCAAGTTTAAGGCACGCTATTTTAAAGCTGGGGAAATAACCGCACAGACTAAGCGCATTATTTTTGCACTTCATGGGTATGGGCAGCAAGCAAAATATTTTATAAAAAAGTTTGAGCCTTTGGTGTCGGGTGAAGTTTGTGTGGTGGCTCCAGAAGGATTGTCAAAGTTTTATTTGCAAGGCTTTTCTGGCAGGGTTGGGGCTACATGGATGACCTCAGAAGATAGACTTAATGATATTGATAATTATCTGGAATACTTAAATACCTTGGCTAAGTCATTAGTTGTAAGAGAGGATTTGATTATAGATGTAATAGGTTTTTCGCAGGGAGGGGCTACAGCAAGTAGGTGGGCTTTGCAAGCGTCAATAAATTTCAGGAAGGTGGTGCTTTGGGCTGCTGTTTTTCCTCCGGATATGGATCTGGAATTAGCAGGTAAGGTCTTTAATAAATTCGATTTTAAATATGTTTATGGAACGCAGGATAGGTTTGTTACACCTGAAAAATTGACTGATGCGAAAGCGAGATTTTTGCAATATAATTTGAGCCCTGAGATACATTCATTTAACGGGGATCATGAAATCAACCAAGAGTTATTGATTCAAATATTGGGAGATTAAAAACAATTCTTATTGTAACTGTTTAATATTGTTATAATATATTTTAGAATTGCATTAAATTATGTTGATTCATATTTTATAAACCTTTGATTGAAAACCTAAACCATACCATACCTGATCTTATTAATGGAGATCAAAAAGTCTTTGAGTTGATCTTTAAGGAGTTATATAGCCCTTTGTATAACTTGGCTAATGGAATTTTACAAAGCGAAGAGCTTGCCGAAGAACAAGTGCAGGAGGTTTTTATGAAATTATGGGAGAGGAGAAGTAGTTTGCCTCAGAACCTTAATTTATTTCCGTACCTGCTTACCAGTGTTAGAAACCAGTGCTATAATTATTTAAAACATTTAAAAGTAGAGCAACGCTACTTTGATGCTGCCCAACAAGAGCTTCAGGATAATATCTTTTCTAAAATTTCTTATGACGATGTAGATGAAGAAATGATATTAAAGGTACATGCTACTATTGATCGATTACCAGAAAAGTGCAAAGAAGTTTTTATATTAAGCAGATTTAGAAATCTATCGCACAAAGAAATTTCTGAAGAACTTGGCATTAGTACCAAAACTATTGAAAATCATATAACTAAAGCCATGAAATTTTTGAAGCATGAATTTGGTGTGGCGGTGATTATTTTGGTTTTATTATTAGGGGAATTATAAGTCTGGATAGTTTAATAGAATAGATGAATACTGAGGAATATATTAATGATGCATTAATCATCGCTTATCTGAAGGGAGAGCCTATGCTGGCAGCAAAGAAGGAGCAGGTGGAGGAATGGCTTCGAGATGAAGCTAACTCAGCAGAGGCCGCGCAGATTTATAAATTGTGGGAGATAAGTTTATTAGAGCAAGAGAATCTTTCTGAGCAGAAGGTGAATAGTGCTTTTTTAAGAATGCAACAACGAATAAGTCAGGGAGAGGAAAGAGTAGAGGAGAGTCCAAAAGGAGGTAAAACAATCAATTTGCGCTACTGGATGGGGCTGGCTGCTGGATTATTGATATTAGCATTGGCTTATGTTTATTTATACTTGCCTAAGGGTGCTGAGGAAGAAAACTTTGTAAGTAAATATGTTACAAGGTCAGCAGCAGAAAGTGGAGAACAGTTTCAGCTTTCTGATAATAGTTTGGTGAGCATGGATAAGTTGGCTGAGATTAGCTATGATTCGGTAGAATTACTAAATGGTAATGGCAGTAGGCTAGTGAAATTAACAGGGAAGGCATTTTTTGAAGTATCTCATGATGAAACCAGGCCTTTTATAGTGGAAACGAGTGATGCTAGAGTAGAAGTGTTAGGAACCAAATTCATGGTAAATGCCAATGATGAAAGCCCAACTCAAGTTTTGGTTACAGAAGGCAAAGTAAGAGTGACCTATATTAATACCGGGAAAGAGTTTGTTTTGAAGGCTAAAGAAGAAATTGATGTAGAGAGTAAGAATGAAGTTGAAATAAAAGCATCTGATGAGAATAAGCTGTATTGGAAAACCGGGGTGATGACTTTTGTTAACTCAGACTTAAATAATGTTTTTAATACGCTGCAGAGCGAATTTCATAAAAATATAGAGGTCGAAAATAATGCAATTTTGGATTGTGAGATTACTGCTACTTTTAAAAAGCAATCTTTAAATACTATAATCCAAGTGATTCAATCCACGCACAATTTACAAAGCTCTATAAATGGAGATACTATAATTATTAGTGGTAATGGTTGCAAGTAGATGCGTTTATCTAGTTGCAATTATAATATTATTGCTAACTTCTAAAGTGTACGGTCAGCAAAGTAATTTGAAGAGTTTCGATTTTAGAAATAAAAGCAAAACTGAGGTCTTGAATGTACTTGCTGATACCTATAAAGTATACTTTTCTTACGACCCAAAGATATTTCAAGAAAACAATAAAATGGTGTCGTTGCAAATGACCGAGGTCAGTTTGGATGCTGTATTGAGTAAATTACTGGGTGATGAATATAGTTATAAAATTATTCAGGACTATGTAGTTATTACTCCAATAGTACAAGCTGAAGAAGAAAAGCCAAAATTAGTAAAGCAACCGACAGTTAAGAAAGTTATTCATGAAACCATATATGATACGGTTATGGTTGAGAATGTTATTACTAAATACGATACTCAGCTGGTAATGCAAACCGTATATGATACTGTGACGGTGGAAAAGCTGGTGTATGATACGACTTACGTAGAGAAAGAAGTGAAGCTTAGTGAATGGAGTAAATCAATATCTGTAGGTCCAGCAGTATGGTTAAGACGTCAGGATGAAGATGAGGATTTATTTAAAGGTATTGGTGCTGATTTTGGTGTAGAAAGAGATATTAATACTCGGTTTAGGTTTAAGGCGGCTTTAGGTTGGGGGTATTACTCAAATAATGTCCATTATGAATTTACTGAAAGTTATTCTGAAGTTTCCGTAGATACTATTTCTACCTATTATATTATTTCTGATGGTGATAGAATTCCGGTTTATGTGACCGATACGATAACTACGGATAAAACATATGATAGGAATATAGATCAGACTAATTCATTCCATCAATTGTCAATTAATTTAGGCTTTGGCTATTCTAAGTGGATTAATAAGCATCAAAAGTTGGGGCTGACAATATTGGCGAATGCTTCTTTTATTTTATTTGCTGACGAAAAAAGATTGTCAGAAACAGAAGAGGGAATTCAATTAACTAATTATAACTATAATTCGCCTTTGTTGAATGTAGGAATTGAACTTCCGTATACGTTTTATTCTGAAAATATTGGAATTACCATTACCCCATCAATTCTAATGGGTGTAAATAATGATTATCAATTGCCTGATAATCTTAAGGATAGATATGTGATGAGTTTGAGGTTTGGAATTATTTTTTAAAAATTATTTTAATGAATAGGGGAATTTTTAGCTCATGTGGTTTTTAATATGAATTGAAAACTTAAAATTATGAACCTAAATTTATCTTTTATTAAAAAAATGAGATTAATGCTGTTGTTGTATGCAATAGTGGCATTTACAAATGGTGCATGGGCTGGCCATGGAATACAGGCCCAAGTAGATTCGTTGTCAACTTGCAATTCTGAATTCTATTACACTTCTGATTCAATATCTAACACCTATCACTTCTATGCTTCTGCAGTAGATTCAACATCGTCTTATAGCTGGTATGTAGATAATGAATATGTAGGCTATGGCAGCGAAAAAAGCTATACGTTTAATAGCGGTGGAGCTTACGGAGTACGATTAATGGTTATAGCTGATGTTGATACATGCTATACCGATAAAACCATTGAGGTGCTTGGCGATACATTGAGTTTTGCTACTGCACAGTTTAATGATAGCACCAGCTATTGTAACTCTGATTTCTATTACACTTCCGATTCAATATCTAACACCTATCATTTCTATGCTTCTGCGGTAGATTCAACATCAGAATATAGCTGGTATGTAGATAATGAGCTTTTTGGCTATGGAAGTGAAGAGAGTTATACGTTTAGTGATTCAGGGGCTTATGTAGTTAGGTTGGCAGTGAGTGGAGCAGTAGATTCTTGCTCTACCGATAAAACCATTGAGGTGCTTGGTGATACATTGAGTTTTGCTACTGCACAGTTTAATGATAGCACTAGCTATTGTAACTCTGAATTCTACTACACTTCCGATTCAATTTCTAACACCTATCATTTCTATGCTTCTGCGGTAGATTCAACATCAGAATATAGCTGGTATGTAGATAATGAGCTTTTTGGCTATGGCAGTGAAGAGAGCTATACGTTTAGTGATTCAGGGGCTTATGTAGTTAGGTTGTCAGTGAGCGGATCAGTGGATTCTTGCTATACCGATAAAACCATTGAGGTGCTTGGTGATACATTGAGTATTAATAATGTGAGGCTTTTTGCTGATAGTACAGTTAATTGTGATGCGAGTTTCACATATACTATTGACTCTTCTAGAAATGAGCAAGGTGTGCCAACATTCGTATTTACTGCCACTGGAGAAAACCTAGAAGGTAAGACTTTAGAATGGTATATTCCAGGTTATATGGGATGGGATTATTATTATGGAGAATCCGTTGAGATGATTTATTATGATGGAGGATCTTATAATGTTCAACTAAGTGTTATAGGAGAGGCTGACTCTTGCACTACCCTGCAGTATGTTACGCCACCGTATGGATATTTAGAAACCTGTTTCTTTAATTATAAAAAGGTTGATGATAGCAGAATAGTAGAAATTGGTACGTACTTCCCATGGTCTGAATCAGCCAAAAATTTAATAGTTGATTATGGAGATGGATCATCAGTTACCATTGATAGTGCTGAGATAGGAACTAAAGTGGAGCATGAGTATGCTGCTGATGGAAATTATAGAATATGTATGTACACCGTTACACCAGATAGTGTAGGGGTAGATTCATGCTCATTCTGTAAAACAATTGAAGTAGTAGGTGATAGTATAATTAATGAGCCTGATGTATGTAATTCTGACTTTAATATTGATCCAATGAGTAATACAGATTACTTCTTTGGTGCGGCAGATTACAACCCTTCAGATTCATACATCTGGACTATTAATGATGTGTTTGTTTCCGATAGTATATATTTTGTGCATTCTTTTGATGCAGAAGGTACTTATGCTGTGAAATTGACCAGAATAGGTGCAGAAGATACGTGTAGTACAGTGAAACCTATTTTTGTTGATTTCCCTATGGATTCTAGCTTGTGTGGCTTTGACTACGATTATTTGGGCGAAAGCACTACAGTTAAGTTTGTAGCTAATGACTCAAGTGTAAATTCTTATTATGAGTGGAGTTTTGGAGATGGTTTTTATGCTGAAGGGTATGATCAATTCTCACCTAGTCATACTTATGATTCTGTAGGTGTGTTTCAGGCTTGTTTAACCACTTACGGAGATACTGATACCTGTAATGTTTGCAGAGATATTGTAATTGAAACTCCTGCTGATACTTCTATATATCATATTCAAGGCAAGGTTTACGCAGATTTAAGTTTAGTTAGCAGTGGTACCGTAGATCTTTATGCTTTACAAAACGACACTTGGGTGTTCTTAAATAGCTCATCAATATATAATGGTGAATATGGTTTTGAAAACTTAGGAAGAGGTCAGTACATCATTCATGCTAGAGGTGATTCAGCTGTATATAGTAATTATTTGCCGACCTATTATGTTAATGGAGTAACATGGACTGATGCTTACAAGATTAACTTATGGGGATCTGCTGAAGATGTAGACGTTACCCTAATAAAGGCAAGAAATAAATTTACACAGAAAGGTGCTGCCAGTATTAAAGGTTCGGTAGAGTTGATTGGTGATAATGAAAAAGTATTGTTGTTACGAGATTATGTATCAGGTAATACCCTTTACTGGAGTGAAGTGTCCCCTGACGATGGCTTTACGTTCAATCAATTGCCATTTGGTAAATATGTAGTAGCAATAGAAAGCCCAACCGGTATAGTAGCTAAAACAATAGAGGTGAGTGAATCAAACTCTAGTGCTTCGAATGTGGTGCTGAAGGAAGGTTTGGTTTCAGGTACGAGTAATGTAACCAACGAGCTTTCTTTTGATGCTTACCCTACAAGAGTGGAAGAAACGCTTTATGTTAAGAATAACTCAGGTGGTACTCAGCAGATAACATATACTATAACATCACTTTCTGGTGTTGGTTATCAGCAAAATGAAATAAAAGTTAGTCCTAATGAGGAATTAAATTTAGATGTTTCTGATCTACCAAAAGGATTTTATATACTTTCAATAGAAAGCCCTACTGGCGGATACAAAACCCTTAAGTTTATAAAATAATAAAAAAGGAGAGGCAAGGCCTCTCCTTTTTTTTATTCTCCAGTAATGTTGAATTCACTGACATAAAAGTTTTTATCTACTTTTAAATGCTTAGCGTTTATATCATCTAGCTGTTGCCATTGTGTAACAGGTGTTAGCCACTTTTCTTCACCATCTAAATATACCTTAACGGGCATATTGAAGTCAGCTACAGCATTACTCCATCTATAAAACAAAGTGTTATCTTTTGTAAATCTATACTCCAATGTAGGAACATTTACTGTTCTTAAGTATTGATTGAAGAAAGGAGATAAGTCTGTTCCTACTTCTTTGCTCAAATAATCTTCTATTTGCTTTGTAGTGACGGTCTGATGATAAAAGGTTTTGTTCATCCCTCTCAAAATATTTCTCCACTTTTCATCATCGTTGATAATTTGTCTTAAGTTATGGAGCATATTAGCTCCCTTAAAATACATGTCGCTCGATCCACTATGGTTTACATCATAATCACCAATGATAGCTTCATCGTTTTGAATAGCAGATCGAGTTCCTATTACATATTCTTCGCTAGCCTTTTTGCCATAGAAGTAATCTAAAAATAAATTTTCAGAGTAGGCTGTAAAGGCTTCATGAACCCACATGTCGGCAATGTCTTTGTAGGTGATGTTGTTAGCGTACCACTCATGACCAGATTCATGAATAATGATGAAGTCAAACTTCATCCCCCATCCTGTAAGGCTCCAATCACGACCTTTGTATCCGTTTTTAAAGCCATTGCCATAAGTAACCGAACTTTGGTGCTCCATGCCCAGATATGGTACTTCTACCAGTTTGTAGCTGTCTTCATAGAATGGGTACGGGCCAAACCAGTGCTCAAATGCCTCAAGCATTCTGGTGGCATCTTTAAACTGTTCTTTTGCTTTCTTTAAATGCGGCTTCAATACATAATAGCTGCAGTCTAACTTGCCTTTCTCACCATCAAATACTTCTGAAAAATGAACGTAGTTACCGATATTGATATTTACACCATAGTTGTTAATAGGGTTTTTTACTGCCCAGTGGTAGGTGCGAGTGTCTTTTTTTCTATTGTGGTCAACTTTAACTAAACGTCCGTTGCTTACTTCAAATAGGTCTTCTGGCACTGTTACACTAATGTCCATGCTGTCAACCTCGTCATACATATGGTCTTTGCAGGGCCACCATAAGCTTGCCCCTATTCCTTGGCACGAGGTAGAAATAAAAGGATGGCCTTCTTCATCTTTTGACCACGTAAAGCCTCCATCCCAAGGTGGATTTACAGCCACGGTAGGTTTTCCTTTGTAATAGACAACTACACTGCCTACATCTCCTTCTTTTTGAATTTTTTCTAGGTTCACATGAAATACATTGCCATCCCTTGTATATTTTAAAGGTCTATTGTCTTGTGTTATTTTGATTACCTCCATGGGCTTCTGAAGGTCTATCTGCATGGTTTGGTATGGTTTTAAGACTGTGTATTGAATGGTGTTAGAACCAGCAATAGTGCTATCTTTTAAGTTAACCGAAATATCCAGGTGGTAATAAGTTAAGTCCCACCAAGCTCTTTCCTTGGTTATAGAACCTCGCAGGGAATCTTGTCGACTGTACTTAGGGGCTTGCGCTACAGCATTTGTAAACTGCCCCAAAATAAAAATGGTAGTTATATAAAAAAATACTCTCATAGAAATAGGGTTTATACTAAGATAAACACTTTGGTTTATTAGTAATAGATTATTTCTATATACAAGATATTACTTATGTGAGCGGAATGATCTGTTAATGAGAGCGTTTGTAGAGGTAGGATGGAAGGAGGTAAATCCTCCTTCCTGAATAATGCTATTATATGTCAGCGGATTGAATAATGATACCTCGTCTTTTTTGAAACTCAGAAAGTACCTCTTCATATTTTTTGGTGCTCAAAGGTTGTGAAGCATCTTTAATCAGGTATGTTCTAAAGCCTTCTTCCAAAGCATCTTTGGCCGTAAAGAAAACACATATATCTGCTGCCAAGCCACATACATATACTTCTGTAATGCCCCTTTCTTTTAGGTAGCCGGTTAATCCGGTGTTTTTTCTTCTGTTATTGTCATAAAATCCGCTGTAGCTATCTATGTTCAGGTCTGTTCCTTTCCTGAAAATAGCTTCCACTTTATTGGTGTCTAAGTCAGCATGAAACTGCGCGCCTTCGCTGCCTTGTACACAGTGGTCGGGCCATAGTACCTGATCAATGCCGTTGAGTTTTATCACATCCATGGGCTGGTGCCCTTCATGGCTGGATGCAAAGCTTTTATGACCTGTAGGATGCCAATCTTGTGTGGCTATTACTAAGTCAAATTTACTTTGTATTTTATTTATTAATGGAATGATATTGTCCCCGAAAGGAACTTCTAATGCTCCTCCTGGCGTAAAATCATTTTGAATATCAACTATAATTAGTGCTTTCATTTATTTTTCGACCTTATATTTAGTTCTTAAGTCGTCTCTTAATTCTTTTAAATTATTGCTTATACCTACTTTGTAAGTGTGAGGAAATTGAAACCTCTTATACTCAGCAGGTAATTTATTGATTTGCTTTTGAGCAAACGCTTTTATATCACTGATGCTTTTGTTTTCAGATATTTGCTTACCATCTTTCATTACAGGCTTTAGTAGAGCCTCTTTTCTTATCCCTGCTATGTTCATTTGCTTATGTGCCTCAGAAGGATGATACATAATGTCTATAGCTTCTTCTTGGTCCAATGTAACTAAGTCTGCACCAAAGAAACTACCTTCTTCATCAATCAATCTCCATACCTGCTTTTTGTGAGGCAGGGTTGTTTTTTTTATGTTTTCAGAGAGTTTGATTCTAGGAGTGCCGTTGGCATAGCTGAGTTTGTAAACCCCATCTAAAGCTGCATCAGGCTGGCCTGTGACTAAGTTGGTGCCCACACCATAAATATCTATTGCCGCGTCTTGGTCATTTAAACTTTTGATTACAAATTCATCTAGCTGATTAGAGGCAGCAATTTTAACATACTGTAGTCCCTCACTATCTAGCATGTGTCTTGCTTTTTTACTTAGGTAGGCCAAATCTCCGCTATCTAATCTAATGGCCTGAAGTTGATGTCCTTTGGCTTCCATCTCTTTAGCTACTTTTATAGCATTAGGTACCCCACTTTTTAATGTGTTATAGGTATCAACTAGCAGTATGCTGTTGTTCGGTCTTACTTCTGCAAAGGCTCTAAAGGCAGTGAGTTCATCTTCATAGCTTTGAATAAATGAATGAGCCATGGTTCCTGAAATAGGGATATTATAATCTTTACCTGCCATTACATCGCTGGTAGAGTCAAAACCTCCTATCATAGCAGCTCTTGAGGCAGAGTAGCCTCCAAGGCCATGAGATCTCCTTAAACCGAAATCACTTAATACTTTATTGCCTGCCACTTCGCGCATACGTGCGGCTTTAGTGGCTATTAATGACTGGAAGTTGAGGAAGTTCAATAAAAAGGTTTCTATAAGTTGAGCTTCTAGCATGGTAGCTTCTACTCTCAATATCGGCCGTGTGGGAAATATAATATCACCCTCTGGGCAGCTGTATATATCTCCTTTGAATGAAAAGCCTTTCAGGTGCTCTAGGTATTGTGCATTAAAGCCCTGATCTTTTAGGTAAGCGATGTCACTATCAGAAAATGTAAAGTCCTTTAACGTACTTAAAACATCTTGCAGGCCAGCAAAAAGTGTATAGCCTCCGTTATAAGGGTTTTTTCTGAAAAAGTAATCGAATACAGCGGGCTGATCGGCCTTGCCTTCTAAGAAATATACCTGCCCCATGGTAAGTTGGTACAGGTCGGTATATGTAGCAGTAATGTTTAATGAATTCATAGCATGGCGAAGTTACCAAACCCAAATGTTATACACGTTAGCTTAAGGCTTTAATAATAACTTTGGTTTGAAAATGTTTATTAATAGCTTAAATAAATAATTGTAATCTTTTGACGTTTTAAATACAATTGACCTTAATTGTGCTTTGTTGTATCTTTGTAAAGAATGCAAATCACTTAATACCTAATAATATTTAAAATGATAGAGGAAAAATTGAAGTACAAAGTTAAAGATATCTCTTTAGCGGAATGGGGAAGAAAAGAGATAGAGTTAGCAGAGGCAGAAATGCCAGGATTAATGGCTCTAAGAGAAGAGTATGGTAAAGAGCAGCCTTTGAAAGGAGCAAAAATTGCGGGCTGTCTTCACATGACTATTCAGACAGCTGTTTTAATAGAAACACTTGTTGCATTAGGAGCTGAAGTTACTTGGTCTTCTTGTAACATCTTTTCTACTCAAGATCATGCAGCGGCTGCTATTGCAGCAGCAGGGATTCCTGTATATGCATGGAAAGGCATGAATGATGAAGAGTTCGATTGGTGTATCGAGCAAACTTTAATTTTCCCTGATGGAAAGCCTTTAAATATGATCTTAGATGACGGTGGAGACCTTACAAACATGGTGTTTGACAAGTTTCCTCAGTACGTAGATGGAATCAAAGGTCTTTCTGAAGAGACTACTACCGGAGTTCACAGACTTATCGAGCGTGAGAAAAAAGGTACTTTAGTAATGCCTGCTATCAACGTAAATGACTCTGTTACTAAATCTAAATTTGATAACAAATACGGATGTAAAGAATCATTAGTAGACGCTATTAGAAGAGCAACTGACGTTATGATGGCTGGTAAAGTAGCTGTTGTAGGTGGATACGGTGACGTAGGAAAAGGTTCTGCAGCTTCTTTGAGAGGTGCAGGAGCTAGAGTAATTGTTACCGAAATAGATCCTATCTGTGCTTTACAAGCTGCTATGGATGGCTTTGAGGTGAAAAAGATGGACGATGCTGTAAAAGAAGCAGATATCGTAGTTACTGCTACTGGTAATAAAGACATCATCAAAGGTCGTCATTTTGAGGCTATGAAAGACAAAACTATAGTTTGTAACATTGGTCACTTTGATAATGAGATTGATGTTGCTTGGTTAAACGATAATGCTCAAAAAGACGAGATCAAGCCTCAGGTTGATAAATATAAGTTAAGTAACGGTAATGATATTATCTTACTTGCTGAAGGTAGATTAGTAAACTTAGGTTGTGCTACTGGTCACCCTTCATTTGTAATGTCTAACTCATTTACTAACCAAACTCTTGCTCAAATAGAGCTTTGGAATAACTCTGATAATTACGAGAACAAAGTATATACTTTGCCTAAGCATTTAGATGAGAAAGTAGCAAGATTACACTTGATGAAAATTGGTGTTGAGCTAGATGAGTTATCTGAAGAGCAAGCTGAATACATCGGTGTTACAGTAGCGGGTCCTTATAAAGGAGATGCTTACAGATATTAATCCAAATTAATATGATGAAATATAAGGAGAGCCATTTGGCTCTCCTTTTTTATTTAATTTCATTTAAACCTATAAACAAGACCAGCGCCATTTAAAGTAGGTACAAAGCTTAAGCCTGAGTATTTGCCTTGTTTTATTTTAGGGTAAAGCCTTAATACAGACTCAGCACAGGCAATGCCTAATGCGGAACCAAGAAGAATGTCTGAAAACCAATGAGCGCCAACGTACATTCTGGCTACTCCGGTAACTACTGGCACAGAGTAAAATATTATTTTTACGGGTAAATAATTTACCTGATGAGCCAAGATCCATGCAGATGCCAGCGCCAACATGGTATGACCCGATGGGAAGGAGTGGTATGCAGCTCCACCAAAGGGTTTGAATTGATAATTGTTATCCGCAGTGCCGGGGCGAGCTCTTCCTGCTAATTCTTTTACTGCAGTTTGTATTAACCCCGAAGTAGTAACCGAAGCAAAAAGCATTACTCCTGTGTCTCTGAGCCAGTCATTATTGGATACTACTCCACTGCCCCAAATGGCTAGCATAAAAGGATAATTGTGTTCTGGTTGCCCAAGGAAATCTCCAACATCACCTACAGTATTCATGGTGGAGTTTCTATGGTTTTTAAAGTAATCATATATTGGCTCATCTATTAAAGAGGCAGCAGCAGATATGCCTAGTGCCCCACCAAACTGAATCCATTGTTTTTGTTGCCAGTGAAAGGGGCGAGCGTATGTTTTTATAATTGTTTTTCCTGTGTTGGATGCGTCAAAGACTATTCTTTTAAAGAAAGGCTGGCGGGTGGTTTTTACGGAGTCAGAAACTTGTACCTGAGTGCTATAGGCTATAGAAAAGCTGAAGATTAGTATTAAGATATAGCGCATAAAAAAAGGGTTTATGCTATCAATATCATTAATTTAAGTTAATACCACAAGGAGGTGATGGTTAAGAATCTATTAAATAAAAAGCCAGTCTTTTGCGGTCTGACTGGCTTTAGTTGGTCTTAGTGCTTCTCGTATTGTATTTCTTTTCGTTTAATTACCTGCCTCTTTAGTTTGTCTACTGTTTCCATTATGGACTCTCTGAAGCTTTCAGATTGGTGGTCTGCAAATAATGTGGGGCCAGGCACAAAAATTTTTATTTCAGCTATTTTAGTTTCGTCATGGTCGTTTCTTACTGATTTCAAATAAACATCAACACCAGTTATCTGTGAATCTAGCTTTGTTAGGTGCTTAATTCTGTCGTTTACAAAATCAATGAGTTCTTTATTGGCTTCAAAGCCAATGGTTTGTATATCCGTCTTCATATATTCTTTTAGTTCTACGTTTAAAGTTTATCGTCCACCAATGAGCCTAAGTAATAAAAGTATTACGGCAGCTATTAATAATACATGTATAAACCAGCCTATATCAAAATAGAAAAAGCCGAATAGCCAGCCTATAACTAGTATTACTACTATAAGTAAAAAGCAACCTTTCATAATTCTTACAATGCTTTGGTTTAATTTACATTTGGCTACATTCATGCCATTTATAAAAAGCCTAATTTTGTTATTTTAGCCAATATATGGTTGTGGAGTAATAGACACGGTAACCATAAAATTCTACAACAGTACCTAATGAATAAGCCTATGTTTTGCTATGTAAATAACGAATTAAAACTTCATAATGAAGCTACTATAAGTGTCAAAGATTTAAGTGTATTGCGAGGCTATGGTATTTTCGATTTTTTTCGAATCTCTAATGGAAAGCCCCTATTTTATGAAGATCATTTGGCGCGATTTAAATATTCTGCCAATAAAATGTTTGAAGGTTATGAGTTGAGCTTTGAGGATCTTAAGGGTAAGATTAATCATTTGATGGAAGTCAATAAACAAGAGGTGTCTGGTATGCGGTTGTTACTTACTGGTGGAGTGTCTGCAAATGCCTATGAACCCGGCATCCCCAACCTTGTAATTAGTCAAGAGGCCATTAGTTTTCCTTCTGATGATAAATATAAAAATGGAGTTGGACTTATTAGTTATGAGTATCAAAGAGAAATACCAGATGTTAAATCAATCAACTATATAACAGGTATTTGGCTGAGGCGAGAGATAGAGAAACGAATGGCGTTTGATGTTTTATATCATCAGCAGGGCTGGGTAACGGAGCTTACAAGAAGCAATTTTTTTATTATTGATAAAAACGGAGTGTTGGTTACGCCTGCTATTAATTTGCTAAAAGGGGTAACCCGAAAAAAAGTCATTAATTTAGCATCAGCATTTATGCAGGTTGAAGAGAGGGCATTAAGCTTAGAAGAGATATATGACTCACAAGAAGCTTTTTTGACCGGTACTACAAAAAAGATTTTGCCAGTGGTGAAGTTAGATGGGAAAGTGATAGGTGATGGTGTGCCTGGGGCCGTTACTGGTTTGTTAATGAAAAAATTGGATCAACTAGAAAAAGAATATATAGGACAGTTGTCTTAACATAATAAGAATAATTAATAATGAGTAAGAAAAGTATAATTTCCTGGAATGTAAATGGAATCAGGGCTATAGAGAAAAAGGGTTTTTTTGAAAGTGTAGAAGCCATGGCGCCTGATATTTTATGTTTACAAGAAACTAAGGCTTCTGTGTCTGCCGCAAGCAAGGTATTAGAGCAGCTCAGTGAATATAAATTATACCTAAATGACAGTAAGGCTAGAAAAGGGTATTCTGGTACTGCTATACTTACCAAAGAGGAGCCGATATCAGTTAAATATGATTTAGGTTGTGAAGAACATGACCAGGAGGGGAGAGTGATAACTGCTGAGTACCCTACTTTTTATTTGATAACAGTTTATACACCTAATTCTGGGGCCGGTCTAAAACGCTTAGATTACCGCATGACTTGGGATGAGTATTTCTTAAGTTATGTGAAACAGCTAGAAAAAAGTAAGCCTGTAATAGTGTGTGGAGATTTAAATGTAGCTCATAATGAGATAGATATTGCAAGACCTAAGTCTAACTATAATAAATCTGCGGGGTATACTCAAAAGGAGATTGATAGTTTTTCTAATTATATGACGGAAGGATATTCTGATGCATTTCGTCATTTTTACCCAGAGGAAGTAAAATATAGCTATTGGAATTATATGTTTAAGTCGAGGGACCGTAATGTGGGCTGGCGAATAGATTATTTCTTGGTGAGCAATGCATATATGGATAAGGTCTCTGATTCAAAGATTCATAATGAGTTTATGGGATCAGATCACTGCCCTATCGAACTAATTATAGAAGAGTAGGAAAAAAGAAAGGCATACCGTTAGGTATGCCTTTCATATTGTATATAGAAAATAACTATCCGTAGATTTCATTTAATACACCTGCAAGCCTTATTCCTGCTTGGTCAAGTCTAAGCTTAACTGTTTTCCAGTTGTGGTAACGATACTCATAATTAAGGCTTTTGTGCTCTGGTAAATCATATACCTGATCTCTAAAGCTCATTGATTCATACGCCCAGCCTCTTACTGGCGTATTTTGCCATTCTTTTATTTGTTCTTTCGTGGCATGATCTGCAGCGTTGGCTAATTCAGTATAGCTGTATTGTTCTGAGTCAATCATTCCGCTATCCCATACTCTGTGCAAATTAGAGTTTTCCCAAAACCACTTTAATTTTACTTGGTTGCCGCCTAAATCTTCTCCTGTGCCTACATGTAAGGGTTGGTGAATGTCACCAACTATGTGCACTAACATTTTAATGTTTTCCGCTTCTTGCGCTTGAGAAAGGTTGCCCTCTTTTAATTCTTTAATTATTCTTTCGATTGTGGCTATAGCATCTCCATGCGGATTTTTTTCTGTGTCTTCGTACTTTTCTCCGTTAGGAATAGTTACCCAGTGCCAGTCGTGGGTATGATCATAAGCACTGTCAGACTTAATATCGTCCATCCAGTTGCTTACCGTGGCTAGTGATTCGCCATTTAAAATAGCAGTGATTTTCTTTTTTGCCTTTTTAGTAAGATGCTGTTCTGCTATGTAGCCTACAGTACGATGCCCGGTCATGCCCCAGCCAAAAACCTGAAGCGTGGCAAACGTACAGAGTATGAATGTTATTTTCTTGATCATGAGATCTGAGATTAAAAAAAATGAAATAATTATAAACACCTCAAATGTAGAGAGGTATGTTTAGAAATATATGAAGCTTATATTATTTTTTTAGCTCTTCAGATTGCTTTTCAAGATCGAAAAGATCGTTAAGTACATCAATTAAAGTCTCAGCTTCACCACGTTGGCATGCTGCTTTTAATTGTAGTACTGGTAGCTTCATCACTTTTTGCATCATGCTTTTAGTTACCTTATTTACTATGGCAGCTTCTTGTGAGTCAGCATTTTTAATGAACTTAGCCACTTCCTCCTGACGAATATCTTCGAGTGCGTTTTTAAGCTTTTTGATGGTAGGTGATACCATCATTTCTTTTGACCAGTTATTGAACTCGGCAATAGCCTCGTCTATAATCCTTTCTACATCAGGTATGGCAGCTATACGTTTGTTCAGTGCTTCAGAGGTTTTGCTCTGAATGTTGTCTATGTTATATAGTAAGGCGCCAGGCACCTCCTCTATATTCATATCAATGCTGCGAGGTACTGATAGGTCAATAAAGAATTTGAAAGAAAGTATATTGAGCTTTTCTACTATCTCTTTAGTAATAAATGGAGTTTCTGCATATATAGATGAGATAACAACATCTGCATCTTCAATAGCGTCCATTACATTTTCAAAAGGAATGCTCTTATATCCGCACTCGCTGGCCAAAGCCTCAGCCTTAGATGCTGTACGGTTGGTGATGGTTACGTTTTTAAATCTAGAGCCTTCTAAGTTTCTGCATACATCTTTGCCTATCTCACCAAGACCTAAGATAAGTACTCTTGGTTCTATAATTTCTGAAGTAACATCTTCAGCTAATTCTTTAGCAGCATAAGATACAGAAGCAGCCCCATCACGGAAAGGAGTTTCTTGCACTACTCTTTTGTTAGTAAAGAATATGGTGTGCATTAATCTGTGAAGGAAAGGACCAGCCATGTTTTCGTCAGCAGTCCATTGGTAAGCTCTTTTTACTTGATTAGAGATTTGAATGTCTCCTATTACTTGAGCATCTAAGCCCATGGACACTCTGAAAAGATGCTTTACTGATTTTTTGTGGTCATTCTCTTGATCGAAATAACCTTTAATTTCATCAGCAGATAAACCTTTGATTAGTGCTAAGCCTTGCAAAATGGTGTTAGCTTCATCGTTTACGCTTGCGTAATAGACTTCAGTTCTGTTACAGGTTGACAAAATTAATGCATCTGTAGCAGCAGTATAATCCTGAATGAACTTTAAAAGCTTTTTAGCATGACTTTCGTCCAGCGCTAGCTTTTCTCTAGTGTCTAAAGGAGTATTCTTAAATGATAAACCAAGTACTTTAAAACTTTCCTGCATCTCTATCAATTTCACGGCAAATTTAACCAGTTAACCTATACTTTGAAAAACATCAACCTTATTTAGATATTTTTTAAATAAGCACGTTTTCTAGCATCTTCAAATGTACAATGGGCATTGCTTAGGTAAACTGACTTTTGTCAATAAAAGATCCGTTTTTCATCAGTTTACGCATTTATTTTGATTGAGTTTTACTGTAAAAATCGCTATTTTATTATTCTTATAATTAGTTGTAATTACAAATGACTGGTTGGGTAAAGAGAATATTAGGTATATCGCGCCAAGAGGCACGTGGAGTGGTTATTTTGCTGCCATTTACAGTTTTTTGTATGCTGTTGCCTTCGTTGCTGCTAAAGCTTATTTATAATTCTTCTGAATTAAGTGTTGAGTCAAGTCAACTCGATAGTTTGGCAATGGTAATCAATGGTTCTTCGGAGCAAAAAGATGATAAGCAGTTCAAAAATGATCATGAAGCTAAAAAGGTGAGATATTACTCATTTGATCCCAATTTGGTTAAACAAAAAGATTTAGAGGCTTTTGGGTTGAAAGCTTATGTGATTAAAAACTGGTTAAATTACATAGGAAAAGGAGGGCGGTTTAAACAGGTAACTGACATAAAAAGGGTGTATGGACTTACGGAAGCTGATTATAAAAAGCTCAGTCAGTTTGTAGTGTTTAAGGAAATTGATTTTGAACCAAAAATTGAAAGTAAATCACTAAGCCTTGTTAACGATAAAAAGGTGAAGCATGAAATCTTTAACATTAATGAAGCGGATACATCTGACTTAGTGTCTATTAAAGGAATTGGTAAGGTTTATGCCAAACGTATTATTGGTTATAGGAATCTTCTAGGTGGTTTTGTTTCATTAAACCAATTGAGAGAAGTGTACGGTGTGAAAGATAACCCAGAGCTATTAGCCAGACTAGACTCAGTATTGTATGTTGATCGAAGATATCAGCCTAGTAAAATCGATATTAATCATACATCTGAGGCTATTTTAAAAGCGCATCCCTATATAGGCAGAAAGGCAAGGTTTATTGATAGTTATAGGTTTCAGCATGGAGACTTTAAAAGTTCTGATGATCTTTATAAATTAAAAACTTTAGATTCTGCTACTGTCTCGAAAATAACACCTTATATTGTTTTTCGTTAAATGAGATTGTTGAGCATCATCAACAGGTGTTACTATAATATTTATATTCGTTACTTATATTTAGGCTTAATTTTTTAATTCTTGAATCTCTTATATGCACGACCTGCTCAAATCATACCTTAAGCGACTCACTAACTTAACAGGTAATAACAGATCTTTAGTGTTGTTAAGGTTGCCGGCAGAACAATTTATTGATCTGCACGACTTTCAGTTTTTAGTGAAGGAAGGTTCTTTTTCTATTATTGATGCTTTAATAGGAGGCAAGTCATTAAGTTTAGCGCCACAGCTCGATAGCCGTGATGAAGAAGCGAATGTGATGAGTAGAAAGCTGAAACGACTGGTGCGCACCGATAAGTTTATTTATGATGAACGAGGCTCTAAGGATTTATATGTAGGGTGGCCATTTGTGCAGGGTAAATTTGCAGATGGAACAGTGGTGCGATGCCCCCTTTTGTTTTTTCCTGTAGAGGTGGCTTTGGTGCATAATCATTGGAGATTGATACCTCGTAATGATGTAGGTGTGTCTCTAAATAAATCCTTTCTGCTGGGGTATGCTCATTATAATAAGGTGAAAATTCCTGATGAATTAATAGAGCGAAATCTTGAAGACTTTGATACTGATTCTACTGTATTTAGAACTTCGCTTTATCAATTGCTGAAGGAGGCTGATATTGAGCTTAATTTTAACCCTGAGACTTTTGAAGATAAGCTCAATGCATTTGAGATTTTTAGTAAAAAGAATTTTGAAGATCAAAAGAAGAATGGTGAATTAAAATTATTTCCTGAAGCCGTTTTGGGTATTTTCCCTCAAGCAGGATCTTACCTTGTTCCGGATTATAATTATTTGATAGAGCATACTCAGGTTAATGATATAGAGGAGTTTTTTGCAAAGAGGTCACCTTATAAGAATGAAGGAGAAGGTGATGCGGGCCGATTTTTAAGGAGTGTTGAGGAGGAGAAAACTTTCACACCATTTAAGATAGATGCGCATCAGGAAAATGCACTGAAAGCCATAAAGAAAGGTAATAGCATAGTGGTGCAGGGCCCTCCGGGTACTGGTAAGTCGCAGTTGATCTGTAACCTCATAGCTGACCATGTGGCTATAGGTAAAAAGGTGCTGGTGGTCTGTCAAAAACGAGCCGCCTTAGATGTGGTGTATAACCGCATGGGTGAAAAGGATATGACCGACTTCATGGGTTTGGTCCATGATTTTAGAAATGATAGAAAGCCTATATATCATCAAATAGCCAGGCAAATTGATAGAATAGAAGAGTATAAAATTAGGAATAATAGCTTAGACTCCATTCAGCTGGAGCGCAACTTTCTTCAGGTCAGCAGAAGGATAGATCAGATAGCAGAGGAGATGGAGGATTTTAAATTTGCCTTATTTGATGAGTCTGAGTGTGGAGTATCTGTAAAGGAGCTGTACCTCACTTCAGAGATAGAAAAGCCTACCGTAAGTTTAAAGCAAGAATATATCCATTTTCATTTCAATGAAATACCGGCCTTTAAAAATAAACTGAATTTTTATGCGCAGTATGCTGAGAAATTTAATAAAACCGAGTATTCATGGCGTGAGCGTAAATCATTTGAGGCCTTTGGTGTAAGTGATGAGCGTGCTATTGAAGAGGTGCTTCAGGATGTGCCGGCTTATCAGGAAAAGGTGCAGGAGGAACTCTATGGTATTATCGGAGAGCAGCTTTTGTTTGAAGATTGTGAAGCCGTACTGGAGAAGGAGGCTTTGGTCAATGAGATGCTGGAGATTTTAAAAGAACCTCAGACATATGAGTATTTTAGGCATATGATGAGCTATCAGGATGCTGATACCAGTAATTTGTGGCTGTCCAATACTGAGCGTGTACTAATGGAATGCTACCGCGGTGCTGGGCCAGAGGTGACGCTAAAGTCTGAAGATTTAGGGATGTTTCAGGAGGTGCTTCAGAGAAATATGGCTATAAAAAACAATGCTATAAAGCTTGTTTACTGGAATTTATTCTCGAAAGATAAAGCGCTTATTAAAAAGGTGCTGACGTCCAACCACATGAAGGGTAACAAAGAAGGGATGAATCTTCTTGTTGAGAAGGTAGATAATAGGTTGAATCTAGAGCATAATCTCACAAAATTGAAGCAGCGAGATTGGATTACCGGAGTGCCGGAAACCTATGAAAAAGTATTGCTTCAAAACTGGTTTCACCTTCAAAAATTAGCGGTTAAGGCTAAGCTGATCTTTAATTCATTAAGAAATTTTAAGCAATTTTTTAATGTGCAAAAGCTTTCATACCACGAGTTGAAAGAGCGTATAGAAAAAGTTTTTGCCGTGATAAGGCCTATACCTGCCCGTAGGCTGCAATGGCAGTCGTATTTAAGTGCTAAGCAAATACATACGGTGCTTTTATATCCTGAAAGAGTAGATAAAATGCTTACCGTGTTGAAACAGGATTTTGACGCGTTGTGTGAGTATGATAAGCTTCGTAGTGAGTTAACTGCCCAGGAAATACAAGTGATAGATAGGATTATGGAGGCTGATGAGACTATGAGCTCCGAAGCGGTAGAAAGTGTTTTTGATAATAGTATACGTATAGCTTGGATAGAGCATATTGAAACGAAATACCCTATTTTAAGGTCGGTTTCTTCTATGAAATTGCAAAAGTTGGAGGCCGATTTGCAGAATAACGTTAAGGAGAAATTGCTGATTAGTAATGATATGCTATTGCTAAGGGCAAGGGAGAAGACCTATGAAACAGTGGAGTATAATAGGTTGAATAATATGGTTACTTACCGAGATTTACACCATCAGGTGACCAAAAAGAAACGTATTTGGCCTCTTAGAAAGCTAATAGCTGAACATTATGAAGAGCTTTTTAATTTAATGCCATGTTGGCTTGCATCACCGGAATCGGTCTCTGCTATTTTTCCGATGCAAGAGATGTTTGATTTGGTGATTTTTGATGAGGCTTCACAGTGTTTTGTAGAGCGCGGTTTGCCCGCCATGTATAGAGGTAGGCAGGTAGTAGTAGCAGGAGATGATAAGCAGTTGAGACCAAGTGATTTGTATCATGTGAGGTATGAAGAAGATGAGGTGCAGGAGAATGCTGCGCTTGAGGTAGATTCTTTGTTGGAATTGGCAGATCAGCACTTAATGAGTGTGCAGCTTAATGGGCACTATAGAAGTAAGTCACTGGATCTTATAGATTTCTCTAATAGGCATTTTTATGATAACAAATTAAGGTTATTGCCTGATTTTGAAGTGGCTAATGCCAATGAGCCAGCTATAAAATACATTAAGTTAGATGGTGTTTGGGAAAATAACATTAACACCGTAGAGGCTCAAAAAGTAGTGGAATTAATGGTGGATGTGCTTAAAGAGTCTCCGTCAAAGCAAGTGGGGGTGGTAACATTCAATGCACGCCAGCAGCAGCATATTTTAGATTTATTGGAGAATGAGCTGCTTGAAAAGCAGCTGGTGATGCCATCGACTTGGTTTGTTAAGAATATAGAGAATGTTCAGGGAGATGAAACCGATGTCATTATATTTTCTACAGGCTATGCACCTGATGAAGAAGGAAAAATGATGATGCAGTTTGGTAGTTTAAATGCCGTTCATGGTGAAAATAGATTGAATGTAGCCATTACCAGAGCGCGTGAAAAGGTAATAGTTGTAAGCAGTATTATGCCGCAAGAATTGAAAGTGGAGAATACTAAAAATGATGGGCCTAAATTATTGAAGGCTTATTTGGAATACGCGTGGAAAGTTTCTCAAGGGGGCTTTGTTCCAGAGCCTGCTGAAGGTAAAAAGCATCAGGCAGGCTGGTACTTGAAACGTAAACTCATAGCTTGGAATAAAAATAGAGCTGATGAATTTACCTTTGAAGAAGAGTTGCCTTTCGCTGACCTTACCATAAAACAAAATGGTGATTACAAAGGACTTTTGCTTACTGATGATGATCTGTATTACCAAAGTATATCAGTGAAGGATACGCATGTTTATACGCCATTTACATTAGGGAAAAAACACTGGAATGTAAAAGGTATTTATAGTAGAGAGTACTGGCACAATAGGGAACAAGCGCAAGAAACGATTTATCGTTTTATCAATCACTATAATAGTAAAGACGAGTAAATGAAAAAGCAGGCAAGGCCTGCTTTTTTTTAATCTTCTTCTAATAACTTATTGAGAATAGATGTAGCGGCTTCGGTTATAACGGTGCCAGGCCCGAATATTCCAGCCACACCAGCCTGATATAAGAAATCATAATCTTTTGGAGGTATAACCCCACCAACGGTTACTAATATGTCGGCTCTGCCAATTTTTTCAAGTGCTTTAATAAGTTGTGGTATTAAAGTTTTATGACCTGCAGCCAAGCTAGAAGCTCCTATAACGTGAACATCATTTTCTGCAGCCTGTTTGGCTACTTCTTCAGGTGTTTGAAATAAAGGGCCTATGTCTACATCAAAGCCTAAATCAGCAAAGCTGGTAGCGATTACCTTTGCTCCGCGGTCATGCCCATCTTGCCCCATTTTAGCTACCATAATTCTAGGTCTGCGGCCTTCTAGTTCTGCAAACTTGTCTGATAATGCTTTTGTAGTTTTAAACTTGTTGTTCATGCTCAGTTCTTGTGAATATACCCCGGAGATTGACCTAATGGTGGCTTTATGCCTGCCGTAAACCTTTTCCATAGCATCAGAAATTTCTCCTAATGAAGCTCTTTTTTTAGCCGCATCTACTGCAGCTTCTAATAAATTTCCTTCTTCTCCTTTCGCAATGGCAGTTATTTTTTGAAGAGCCAGTTGGGTGGCCTCCTCTTCTCTTTCTTCTCGTAATTGGTTTAGGCGAGCTATCTGCTGTTCCCTTACTCTGGTGTTGTCTACTTCTAGTATGTCAAAGTCTGGGGTATCATCAGTGGTATACCTGTTTACTCCTACAATTACATCTTTACCTGCGTCTATACGTGCTTGCTTTCTTGCTGCGGCTTCCTCTATTCGCATTTTGGGTAAGCCACTTTCTATAGCCTTCGCCATGCCTCCAAGTTCTTCTACCTCTTCAATAAGTTTCCATGCTTTATCTACTAATTCAGAAGTTAAAGACTCTACATAATAAGAGCCTCCCCAAGGGTCTACTACTTTTGTTATGTTAGTCTCTTTTTGTAGATAAAGCTGTGTGTTTCTTGCTATTCTGGCAGAGAAGTCCGTTGGTAAGGCAATGGCTTCGTCAAGGGCATTAGTGTGCAGTGATTGCGTATGGCCAAGTGCTGCAGCCATGGCTTCTATGCAAGTTCTGGTTACATTATTATAAGGGTCTTGTTCCGTTAAGCTCCAACCAGAAGTTTGGCTATGCGTTCTTAGCGCTAAAGATTTTGGGTTTTTAGGATTGAATTGACTGACAATTTTTGCCCATAATAACCTTCCTGCTCTCATTTTTGCTATTTCCATAAAGTGATTCATGCCTATAGCCCAGAAAAACGAAAGTCTGGGGGCAAAATCATCTATGTCCATGCCTGCCTTCAGTCCTGCTCTGATATACTCTAAGCCATCGGCCAAAGTATATGCAAGCTCTATATCGGCAGTGGCACCTGCTTCTTGCATGTGATAGCCGCTGATACTGATAGAGTTAAAGCGAGGCATGTGTTTTGAAGTGTATTCGAAAATATCAGCAATAATCCTCATGGATGGTAAAGGAGGGTATATGTAAGTATTTCTTACCATAAACTCCTTTAATATATCGTTTTGTATGGTGCCGCTCAGTTGCTCAGGTTTAACGCCTTGCTCTTCTGCAGCAGCTATGTAAAAAGCCATAATTGGAAGTACAGCACCATTCATGGTCATAGATACAGACATTTTATCTAGCGGTATCTGATCAAACAATACCTTCATGTCTAGTATTGAATCTATAGCTACTCCAGCTTTTCCTACGTCTCCTGTTACTCTGGGGTGATCGGAATCATAGCCTCTGTGGGTAGCAAGGTCAAATGCCACAGAAAGTCCTTTTTGACCTGCGGCCAGATTTCTTCTGTAAAAGGCGTTGGACTCTTCCGCTGTAGAGAATCCTGCATATTGCCTTACAGTCCAGGGTCTGCCGGCATACATTGTGGAGTAAGGGCCTCTAAGGTAGGGTGGAATACCGGCTGAGAATTCGGTGTGCTCTAATTTTGTAAAATCTTCTTTAGTGTACACCGGCTTTATTTTTATATGCTCAGCAGAAGTCCATGCTGCTTCATTGTTATTTTCCTTGCTACTAGGAGTATATTGATTGTATTTTATGTTTTTAAAATCGGGCCTTGTCATTCAGTAGTGTGCGTTAGTGGTTTCTATAATAGGTTTTGGAATTCGCTCCACGCTGCTTTTGCTAGCTCATCGGTTAATGTTTCAATATAGTAACTGCCCGCTACCGGGTCTGTTGTTTTGTTAAAATAGCTTTCTTCTTTTAGCATAGAGCTAGTGTTTCGGGCTATTCTGTTCATAAAATTGCTTTTAGGATCTTCTGGTTCTACCTCTAGGCTATTGCAGCCTCCTAGAACTGCTGCCATGGCAGAAGTAGTACTTTGTAGCATGTTTGCATGAGGCATATAGGCTTCTTTGTTCCACGCGGGGCTATAGGCATGAATGTGTAGAGTGTGGAGGCTGTAACTGCTACATTCATAAGCATGTGCTACTTGGTAAACCAATTGACGTAACGCTCTCATTTTTGCTATTTCTTCAAAATATTTTTCAGAAAGTTCTACTGAAATAAAAAAGTGGTCAAAAATAGTTTCAACATTATGCCCTGCTGCAAGATTGTAATCAATGACTTTTGTGAGTAAATGTAACGTGCCGGCTATAGACGTAGCTAGTGAATTTGTCACATGTTTTATTTCTATATATTTTAAGTTGGGGTAATTTTTTATATCACTCGGTAAGGCTTCAGCTTTAGAAAATACAAGCGAAGACATTGATTTCTCCGCTGATTTGGACTCGTTAAACCATGTTAATAGTGATGGAATGTGTACCTCCGGATGTGGAGTATTCAAGGAAACATTACAAAACTCAGGTAGTACATCTTTTAGTAATTCTGAAAAGTTTACTCTTTGCGCTTTTTGTACATCCAGTATAATGCCATCGGCTCCATTGTTTAAACTATCCAATATTGTAAGGTTGTTTTCCCTTTCATTACTAACAGATATTTTTTGCATGTTTTGCCAATACCGGATGTCTCCATTAGTATTATTAATGTTAGTTAATTGATTTTGGAAGTAATATTGTGATGAAGGGATGTCGCTATTGTCGTGGTACGGAGATGCTGTTATATTGCTATCTGCCTGCCAAGAGAAGCTTTTAAACGGATTTTCGCCCTTTAAATCCTTAGTAGCTTGCGCCTCCCAGTCCTTTTTGGAATTTTTTTTGAATGAATTGAATAAGTTGTTGCGCTTTTCAGTCATGGGAAATGTAAGTTTACCTTATAAAGTTAATCGATTTTAGATAACTTCAGTATATATGTAGGTTATCATAACAAATAGTGAAAAAATAGGTTAAAGTATACTAGTAAATTAAAAGGGTAAAAGGGGGCTGGCTATGGTGAAGTGAAAAAAATCTTTGCAATACACATAAGACTATCTTTTATGTTCGTGATTTTTTTTACAATTTTGTTACCCTTTTTCTCTGAGAGGAATTAATAAATTTTACCATCTACTTATTAGATAATTAATAATAATACATGCGCTCTGATTGTGAAACAGTATGGGAGGATTGTCTGCGGATAATCAAGGAGAATGTAGCCGAACAGAGTTTCAATACTTGGTTTAGACCTATTATTCCATTAAAGTGTACTGATGATGCTTTGACCATTCAGGTACCTAGCCAGTTTTTTTACGAATGGCTAGAAGAGCATTACGTGCATGTATTGAAAACGGCCATCTCAACTGTAATGGGCCCGCGAGCTCGTTTGGAGTATTCCGTTATTGTAGATAGGGGAAATAGTAATTCATCTCCGTTATCGGTAAACTTACCTAACCGTAATACTGCTACTAACAGGCCTACAGGCAATAAAATGAAGGATGATTACATATCTCCTTTCCATTTGAAGTCAGTAGATTCGTTGTATCAGGAGTCTCAGCTTAACCCCAACAACACTTTTGATTCTTATATAGAAGGTGACTGTAATAGGTTGGCAAGATCAGCAGGGTATGCTGTAGCGCAAAAGCCTGGGGTTACATCATTTAACCCATTAATGTTGTATGGTGGAGTGGGTTTAGGAAAAACGCACTTGGTGCAGGCTATTGGTAATGAGATTAAAAACAACCTTGGCGGTAGCTTTGTGTTGTATGTTTCTTCAGAGAAATTTACCAACCAGTTTATTGATGCACTGAGAAATAACAAGGTGCAGGAGTTTCAAAATTACTACATGCAAGTAGATATTTTGATTATAGATGATGTTCAATTCCTGGCAGGTAAAGAAAAGACTCAAGAAATATTCTTCCATATATTTAATCACTTACATCAGGCTGGTAAGCAAATTGTGATGACAAGTGATTGTCCTCCTCGTGATTTAAAAGGCTTGCAAGAGCGTCTTTTAAGTAGGTTTAAGTGGGGGTTGACGGCAGATCTACAGCAGCCTGACTATGAAACAAGGGTGGCTATTATTCAGCGTAAAATGCAGTCTGATGGAATTTATATTCCTGAAAATGTAATTGAATATTTAGCTTATAGTGTAGATACCAATATCAGGGAGCTAGAAGGAGTATTAATTTCTTTGATAGCTCATGCCTCACTAAATAGAGTGGATATTGATTTGGAACTAGCAAAGCAGACGCTTAAGAATATTGTGCAAGATATCGAAACGGAAGTAGGTATTGATTATATTCAGAAGACTGTAAGCGAGTATTTTAAAGTTGATATTGAAGCGCTGAAAGATAAAATCAGGAAAAAAGAAATAGTGATAGCACGCCAGGTTGCTATGTATTTTAGTAAAGAATACACTAATCTGTCGTTAAAATCGATAGGGTATCACTTTGGTGGTAGAGATCATAGTACAGTAATACACGCGGTGCAGTCAGTAAATGATATGATGGATACCAATGCGGCTTTCAAAGCTCAGGTAGAGGAGCTTAAGAAGAAGCTTAAGATGAGAGCAATTTAAGGCTTTCATCTGCTATAATATTTATGGCATATTCTATTTCTCTTTCATTTAACGATGCAAACCCAAGTCTCAGGAAGTTTCCTTTTCTATGGTAGCTTTTATTGGTATTGAGGTAAAGTCCGCTTTTTAGGCAATTGTCATGAAGCTGGTGTATATCTATATTTTTAAAATCTACCCATACGGCCATCCCTCCTTCTGGTATTTCGAATAGTATGTGATGATTCAATTTTTCTTTGAGTAGAGAGCAAAAGAGGTTTCTTCTGCTTTTGTATTCCCTTACCACCTTTTTTAGATGTCTGTTAAGTTCTCCACTGGTAATGCTTTCTGCTACGGCCCTTTCCATAATGGCATCACCTTGCCGATCTATTATTCTTCTCAAGCGTCCTATCTGGTCTATTATTGCTCTGTCAGCCACTACATAGCCTACTCTAATAGAGGGGGCGAAAATTTTGCTAAAAGAACCTATGTAGGCAACTCTGCCTTGGTGAGGTAAACTGGCTAAAGGTAAGATGGGACTACTGTTATAATGAAAATCATAATCATAATCATCTTCAATGATAGTGAAATTGTATTTTAAGCTAAGTTGTAGCAGTGCTATTCTTTTTACGCTTGATAGTGTTACGGTGGTAGGGAAATTATGGTGCGGAGTAATATAAACTGCTTGTACGTTTTTGATTTTGCATGCCTTTTCTAATGAGTTTATGCATATACCGTCATGCTGAACGGGTATATGATAAATTTCACCTTCATTGAAGGTAATGCACCATTCTGAGGCGTCATAATTAAAGTTGGCTACTACTACGGTAGCGCCTTTGCTGATTAATAAATTACTAAGTAGAAATATGCCCATCTGGCTTCCTCTTGTGATGAGAATATTTTCTTTGGAACAACTGATTCCTCTCGTTTCTGACAAGTACTTGGCTAATTCATTCCTTAATTTGATATCACCTCTAAAATCATCATACTTTAATAATGGCTTGCCATAGTTACTTTTGCTGATGGCTCTACATTCTTTGTATAGCCAGTCTGTGGGAGCAAGCCTATGATCAGGACTGCCATCATTTACCTGTATTTGTGGTTGGGTAGTGAAATCGGGTATGTAATCAAAACATGGAGGAATGACATGCTCTGTGCTTTTGAGGTTTAAATCTTGGTTAGCTAGAGGTATCAGTTTTTGTTTAGGGAGGTTTTTATTTACAAATGTCCCTTTGGAGGGGAGGGAGGTGAGCCACCCTTGTGCTATAAGTTCATCATAAGCATTGATGACGGTTTTTCTATTGAGGCTTAATAATTCGCTCATTTTTCTCGTTCCAGGTAAGGGAGTGCCTGGAGGTAGCTTGCCTTCGGAGATTAAATTGATGATCTGATTACAGATTTGTAAGTAAGTAGGATGATTGACTTTACTATTAATTTCAATAGATGTTTTCCATGGGAACATACCGGACCATTAATTAAATGAAAATTGGATCCTTAAGATACTCCGGGTGAGCTTTAAATTCACCAAAAAAAAGAAATTATTATGAGTGAATATCCTGTTGATGCCCGTAACCAAGTAAAGAGAGTGCCTAATAGGGGGCATTACGATAAAGCAACGGTATACAGTATTTTGGATGATGCTTTTATTTGTCATGTGAGTTTTGTAGCAAGTGGTCAGCCCTTTATGATACCGACTTTATATGGTAGGGAAGGAGATAAAATATATATTCATGGGGCTACTACAAGTAGAATGATCAAGAATCTTGAACAAGGGATACCTGTTAGTTTAGCCGTAACTCATGTGGATGGCTTAGTGTTGGCTAAGTCGGCTTTTCATCATTCTGCTAATTATAGGTCTGTGGTGGTTTTTGGTACAGCTAAGGAGGTTAGTGCTGAAGAAAAAGAGCGTGCGTTGAAAATAATATCAGATAATGCATTGGCAGGTCGATGGGAGGAAGTGAGGCGGCCCAATGACAAAGAATTGAAGGCTACCTCAGTTTTAGCCATTCACATAGAGCAGGCTTCAGCTAAAATTAGAGAAGGAGGACCAAGCGATGATAAGGTGGATGAGGAGCTCGATATATGGTCTGGAGTATTGCCTTTTGAGCAGAATATTGGGGAATTGCAACCCGCAGAAGATAATAGAGAAATTCCAGCATCGCTTCGCGCAATTTTGAAAAAGTAACGTTTGCAATAATATATTTTCAGAAGAGTGTAAATAAATGAAGGTCTTTAGGCGTTAGAGAAGTAAATGAGCCTTAAATCGGTTCGTTGAAACAATAAAAGGCATAAAAAGTTTTCTGGGCTGCCTGATAAATCTTACATTTAAGCAAGTCGACTATAGTATTAAGATTTTTTAAATGCATATTGGCTGGTATTTTTTGCGCTAAATATTGGCTCTACCAGCAATCACTTTTATATCAATATATTATCTTAAGCTAATAGTGCTATGCTAGACACACATAAATACACTCATATATGAAAATTAAATTTAATGGACGAAAACGCCCCGGATTTTATGCAGAAGTCCGGAAGGAGGTAGACCTTTACTTTAAGGAAAACCAAATAAGTAAGCATGCCAATGCTGAAATGGTATTCAAAACAGTGCTTTTTTTATCGTTGCTTTTTGGGTTGTATCTACTAATAGTGTTTGGAGGATTTAATATGTGGGTAAACTTGGGGCTGGCAGTACTGTTAGGAATGGTCCAGGCTTTTATAGGCTTCAACGTATGTCATGATGCTATTCATGGCTCTTACTCTTCTAGTAGAAAAGTGAACGGTATACTAAGTCTTAGCTTTAATTTGATAGGAGCTAATGCTTATGTTTGGAAGGTGACTCACAATCAGGTGCACCATACTTACACTAATATTCCAGGGCATGATGAGGACCTTGATGTGGCGCCTGGCTTAGTGCGCTTGTCTCCACAAGAAGAAATGAAAGGTATTATGAAATACCAACATTTTTATGCTTTTTTCCTGTATGGATTAGCTTCTTTGTCGTGGGTATTTAGAAAAGATTATATTAAGTTTTTTCAAAAAACTATAGGGCATACAGAAAACACTAACCATCCAAAATCAGAGTATTTTAACTTGTTTTTCTTTAAGATACTCTATTACGCTCTTTTTATAGTGGTGCCTTTGGTAGTGATGGATATTGCTTGGTGGCAATTTGTAATAGGCTTTTTGTGCATGCACTGGGCAGAGGGGTTAGTGTTAGGGCTTGTGTTTCAGTTAGCGCACGTAGTGGAAGGTACTTCTTTTCCTGAGCCAGAAATGGACGGGCAGGTGGATGAGTGCTGGGCAATACATCAAATGATGACCACTGCTAACTTTTCTAGAAAGAGCTATATGGCAAAGTTTCTATGCGGAGGGTTAAATTTTCAGGTAGAACATCATTTATTCCCTAATATTTGCCATGTACATTATCCAATCATATCTAATATTGTGAAGAAGGTTGCTGAAAAGCATGATGTGCCTTATCATGAAAATGAAACATTTACAGGAGCTTTGGCTTCGCATTATAGAATGCTGAGAAAATTTGGTAAAGAGTCTTATATGACTCCTGCTGTATCGTAACAGATAGACATTTATAAGTTGAAAAGCCGATCCATTAGGGTCGGCTTTTTTTGTGGTATACTCCTCTGTATTTCAATTGATGGTTGTGTGGATAATGTGTAGTTTTAAAAGGAATAAACACGCAGCTACCATGAAAAAATTAACTTTCTGCTTATGTCTGTTTCTAGGGCATATATCTTACGGGCAAACTACTTTACTTCAAAATTCATATTCTAGAAATGTAACCAGTCTCAATGGGCTATGGCATTATATTGTGGACCCTTATGAAAATGGGTTTTATAACTATCGTTATGAGCCATTTGAGGAACAGGGTAACCCGGGAAAATCGGCCTTTTTTATGAATGCCGTGGCAGAAAATAAATCTGAATTAGTAGAGTATAACTTTGATAAATCTCCCACTATGCTTGTGCCTGGTGATTGGAATACTCAAAGTGATAAGCTTTACTACTATGAAGGTACAGTGTGGTATAAAAAATCATTTGATTATAATATAAAACAGCAAGGAAATCATGTTTTTCTTCGTTTTGAGGCTGTAAACTATCAAGCAGATGTCTACTTAAATGGTAAAAAACTAGGTAGGCATATAGGAGGGTTTACGCCATTTGAATATGAAGTGACCTCTAGTCTTAAGCCTAAGAATAATTTTTTGGTGGTAAAAGTTGATAATAAGCGTAAACGAGAAGGGGTGCCAACGTTAAATACCGATTGGTGGAATTATGGCGGAATAACAAGAAGTGTGAGTTTGGTGGAAGTTCCTAAAACTTACGTAGAGGACTATGGTGTGCAGTTAGCAACAGTAAATAATAAATTAATTACAGGATTTGTAAAAGTTAATGGCAGTGAGGTAAAAGGAGCTGAAATAACACTGGAAATACCTGAATTAAGAATATCTCAGAAGATGAGAGCTGATGAAAATGGTAAAGCAGCTTTTGAAGTAAAGCAAAGTAAGATTACTTATTGGAGCCCTGAAAATCCGAAATTGTATGCTGTAAATATTACCGTGGGAGGTGACGAAATAGCCGATAAAATAGGCTTTAGAACAATATCTACAGAAGGAACGTCCATTTTATTGAATGGAAAACCTGTTTTTTTACGAGGAATTAGTATTCATGAAGAAAGTCCTTTTAGGGATGGTAGAGCATATACCGAGGCTGATGCTGAGCAGCTGCTTCTTTGGGCTAAAGAGTTGGGTTGTAATTATGTGAGGTTGGCGCATTACCCCCACAGTGAGCATATGGTAAGGCTGGCCGATAAGCTTGGTATATTGGTTTGGGAAGAGAATCCTGTTTATTGGACTATAGATTGGGAGAATGAAGCTACGTATCGTAATGCAGAAAGCCAACTGAGCGAAGTGATGAGTCGTGATAAAAATAGAGCTTCTGTAATAATATGGTCTATGGCTAATGAAACGCCAAACAGTAAGGCTAGGAACGAATTTTTGGGTAGGCTGGCGGCTTATACTAAAAGTCATGATAAGACACGCCTTATTAGTGCAGCCTTGGAGCAAAGTAATTATCAAGGAAAGCCTAATGTAAAAACTATAGATGACCCGTATGCCGAGGTGGTAGATATATTAAGTTTTAATCAGTACACCGGATGGTATGGAGGTACGCCAGAGTTGGCCGCACAGACGCAATGGCACATTACTCAGAATAAGCCTGTAATGATATCGGAGTTTGGTGCTGGTGCTAAGTACGGCCTGCATGGAGATAAAACCGAACGTTGGACTGAGGAGTATCAGGCTTATCTTTATGAAGAAACTTTAAAGATGATCTCTAAAATAGGTCAGCTACAAGGGCTTTCTCCTTGGATACTAGTTGATTTCAGATCTCCGCGAAGGGTGTTGCCCGAAGTTCAGGATGATTATAATAGAAAGGGATTAATTTCTGAAGACGGTAATAAGAAAATGGCATTTTATATACTTCAGCGGTATTACAATGAAAAGTCTGTCCAAAATAAATAACTGTCATTGGAAAGATACCGTAGGTATTAAAGAGTGATTCTCAACCTTATTTTTTTATTAATTAATTACCAATTATGTATTTACTTTTTCCTGGGCGTCATCATTTGATGACGAGTTTCCAATATCGCTATATCACTGAGCTTTTACAGAATAATAACACTATTGAAGGGGTGGTTTTTGCTGTCACCAGTTCAAATCATAGTGGTACCAAGAGAAACCCGATACCGTTTTATCTTAGAGCAATGATGCTTCAGGAGTTTTGCAAAAATTTGGCTATGCCTACTTATGTGTATGGAATAGATGATGTGGGTGTTCTTGAAAATTTTGCCTCTTACACCTTAAAGCAAATAAAGCATCAAAGTGATGGGGTGCTGGATCTTACTCCTGACAATTGTGAATTAATATGTTCTACTGCGGTAATGAAAATGTATCAGGAATTAGACTTCAAAATACACACTGCTGAGTGGGATGAGCATGATAATACTTTTACTGAAGATTTACCTTGGGGCTTAGTAGAGGCAGTTGCCGCGGATGTTAATTGGCAAGATAATGAAGAGCTATCTGGTAAGTTGCACGATGCTACTAAAAAAATCTGGTGTACTTATAAGTTGGCTGAGCGAGTGCGTAATATTCTTTCTGATCCTATTATTAGTGAAGATGGAGACTTAACAGAGTCAAGAGATTATACTTCTTATGTTCGGCAAATGGATGAGATAGCTAATTTGAAATACAAAGAAACAGCCCCATTTATAGAAGGAGGTATAATCGGAGATATTGGTTGTGCTGTAGGGTCATGGATAAAGCAGGCCAGTGAAGATGCTAAGCTACGAGAGTCTGATTTTTATGGCATTGAATTGGCCAGGCAGCTGTTTGAGATTTGTAATCAGAGAAAGTTAAACGGTGAATTTGGTAACCCTAATGTGTTTTTTGCTCAGAAAAATGCAGTGAGCTCATTGGTTTTTGATCGTGGTGTAATGAGCACAATACACACCAGCTCCCTTACGCACGAAATAGAATCTTACGGCAGCAGAACAGATTTGCTAAGCTTTATTCAAAACCGTTATGAAGAATTGAAGTTTGGTGGTGTGTGGATCAATAGAGATGTAATTGGCCCTGAAGATGGAGAGCGTAAAGTGCTGATGAAGCTGATTGACACTGATGGTGAAAATGATAATTGGGATAAAGCCATAGGTGATCAGCAGGAATTGGCTGATTACTTGAATAACCTCTCCACTAAAGCTCGTTTTTACAGATTTGTATCCGATTTTAGAAAGCATGAGAATGACCCTATAGCTTACGAGGAAATTGAGCGTGATGGTGACATATATTTTGTGGTAAAATATAAAGATGCTGCAGAGTTTATGCTTACTAAAGATTACACTGATAATTGGCATAGTGAAATGCACGAACGTTTTTGCTTCTGGAGTTTTAGTGATTGGAAAAATGCATTGGAAAATGTAGGCTTTGCTGTAGATATGGCTTCTAATGCTTATACCAATCCATGGATATCCGAAAACAGATTTAAGAATAAGGTGGAGTTGTTTGACTATGACCTGAAAGCAGTAGCAGAGCCACCAACAAATGCATTGATCATAGCAAGAAAGATGTGATTTGTGTTAAAATTACATTAATATGTATCTTTGAACTATGGTGTTACAGGATATTAAGCTTTCGGTAGATGCAGTGGTTTTTGGATATACTTCAACTGAAGGGCTCTCAGTATTGTTGATTAAACGGTCGTTAGAGCCTTATCAGGGAGATTGGGCATTGCCAGGAGGCTTGGTTCATAATGATGAAACGCTAGAAGAGGCCGTAGAAAGAGAGTTGAAGGAGGAGACAAATGTCGAGATCAATTACTTGGAACAACTCTATAGTTTTGGTGCTATTGGAAGAGACCCTAGAAATAGGGTAGTGTCCATTGCTTATTATGGGTTAGTAAAACCACAGGCGTTTGAGCTGGAGGCAGATACTGATGCTGATGATGTAGCATGGTTTAAGGTGAGCGAATTGCCTCAGTTGGCTTTTGATCATGATAAAATTATAAATGTAGCCCTTGATAGGCTGAGAGGTAAAATCACTTATGAACCGGTAGGGTTTGAGCTGTTGGATAAAAAATTTCCTTTTAGCGAACTGGAAAAGCTTTATAGTACTGTGCTAGGCAGACCTGTGGATAGGAGAAATTTTAAAAAGAAAATTTTAAAATTCGGCTTCCTAGAGGAGACTTCGGAAAAACAAGTTCTTGCAGGAGCAGGAAGACCCGGAAATTTGTTTCGATTTAATGAAGATAAATACTTTCAACTCAAAAAGGAAGGAATAAACTTTGAAGTGTGATGAGGAGAAATCATACTTAAATGGCTCTAATTGAGCCTTTTTTTATATTTAATTCAATTTGTGTAAAAATAACATTAATTTTATTGAGAAATAATTTGTGTTATTAAAACGCATATTTATATTTGTGTAACAATAACGCAAATATAAAATGAATACAGCAGTAATTGTAGCCCGATTTCAGACGCCTTATTTGCATGAAGGCCATAAAGATTTAATCAATCAAGTAACTGAGAAGCATAAGAAGCTCATTATTGTTTTGGGCATGAGCCCGGTGTCAGGTCGAAGAAACCCTTTCGATTTTTATACAAGAGAAAGAATGATCAAAAAAGAATATCCAAATGCAGTGGTTTTACCATTGGGTGATCATCCTTCTGATAAGCAATGGTCTAAAAATCTTGATGAACTTCTTTCTGCGGCCTTTCCTACTGAGCGTTTCGTTTTGTATGGTAGCAGAGATAGTTTTATTCCATATTATTCTGGTGTTTATAAGACGGTAAACTTAACTGAGCATGGTGAGTTTAATGCTACCACTTTGCGCAATGAGCATGCTGATTTAGTCTTGGATTCGCCAGATTTTAGAGCTGGTATATTGTATGCATTGGCGCACCAATATGATAAAGTATATCCTACAGTAGACATTGCCATGTTTAGAGATAGTAAAAAAGAAATATTACTCGCCAGAAAATCTACCAGTGAGCAATGGAGGTTAATCGGTGGTTTTGCCGATCCTGAAGATGATAATTTTGCTTGTGCCGCCAAAAGGGAACTTATAGAAGAATGTGGAGAAGTAGTGGTGAGTGAGATGCAATACGAAACTTCATCAAAAATTGATGATTGGCGGTATCGCCCAGAGGTAGATAAGATTATTACTACGCTTTTTAGTTGTGACATGAGCTCTGGAGCACTCCAGGCTCAGGATGACATTGAAGAGGTGAAGTGGTTCAGGGTTTCAGAACTGCCACTAATGCTTAAAAGCAGTCAATTAAGTGCGGAGCATCATGTGCTTTACAATCACCTCATTAATAAATATAATCACTGAATTTAAACTTTACGATCATGAATACTAACAATTTAATATTATTAGCCGATGCCTATAAATACTCTCACCATAAATTATACTACCCTGGCACTAATAAAGTATATAGCTATTTAGAATCAAGAGGTGGTAAATTTGACAATACCGTTTTTTATGGGTTGCAATACTTTATAAAGCAGTACTTAGAAGGGCAGGCCTTTACTCAGCAGGATTTAGATGAAGCCGAGCCATTTTTGCAGCAAGTATTTGGTAGAGATGATGTGTTTGATAAAAGTAAGTTTCAATACATATTGGATAAATATAATGGTCATCTTCCTGTTAAAATTAAAGCAGTAGCCGAAGGCACTAGTGTGCCCACTAATAATGTGCTGATGACTATAGAAAATACGGACCCTAATTGTTATTGGTTAACTAATTTCCTTGAAACACTTTTAATGCAGGTATGGTACCCTAGTACTGTAGCTACCCTTAGTAGAGAGGTGAAGAGGATAATCATAGATTATTATGATCAAACTGCATCAGAGGAGGCAAAAGCAGGGATAGATTATGTTTTGAATGATTTTGGCTTTAGAGGAGTAAGTGGTGTGGAAAGTGCAGGTTTAGGAGGTAGTGCTCATTTAATTAACTTTAGTGGTAGCGATACTTTGGCAGGTTCATTAATGGCGCTCACCCACTATAAGGCTCAGGAGGTTTATGGTAAAAGTATACCTGCTACAGAACATAGTATATGTACTTTATTAGGCAAAAAAGGGGAAAAGAAAATGTTTGAGCATGTTTTGAATGCTTTTCCTTCAGGTGTTTTGGCATGTGTGTCTGATAGTTATGATATATTTAACGCATGCAAAGAATATTGGGGGGAAGATCTTAAAGATCAGGTGCTTAACCGTGATGGTGTGTTGGTGATCAGACCGGATAGCGGTGATCCCATTAAAACTTTGTTGGCTGTATTTGATATCCTATTTGAGAAGTTTGGATTTACAGTAAATGATAAAGGCTTTAAGGTTTTGCCACCTCAAATTAGAGTTATTCAAGGTGATGGTGTTAACTATGAGGCGATAAAAGAGATTTACGCCTCACTTAAAAATAATAACATAAGTGCTGAAAATCTCGTCTTGGGTATGGGGGGAGCCTTGTTGCAGAAAGTGGATAGGGATACTCAGAAGTTTGCATTGAAATGTAGTTATGCTGAAATAAATGAGGAGCCGGTTATGGTTCAAAAAAGCCCTGTAGAGATGAATGAGTATGGTGAGGTGGTGGAGAGTTTCAAGAAAAGTAAAGCAGGGAGATTGAAATTAGTAGAACTGGGAGGTGAATATAAAACAGTTACAGAGGAGGAGTTTCCCGAATTGCAGGACGAATTGATAACTGTTTTTGCTAATGGAAAGTTAATAAAGGAATATAGTTTTGAAGAGGTGAGGCTCAATGCTGCTTTGCCCATAAAGGAGGAAGAAAATGATTACGCGAGCAATTAAAAAAGCCTTTATTCATGCCGAGAAAAAAGGTTGGAGTAAAACGTACTGGGCATTTGATATACATGATACTATAATAAAGCCCAATTGGTCTACCAAGGAAATACCTACAGAGTTTTTTCCTTTGGCAAAAGAGGCCTTGCAGTTGATAACTAAACGACCTGATGTGGTTTGCTTGCTTTATACTTGCTCACATCCACATGAGTTGGACAATTATCTGAATTTTTTCAAATCGCATGATATTCACTTCGATTATGTAAATGAAAACCCGGAAGTGGAAAGTCAGAAGTATGGTTACTATGAGCGGAAGCCCTATTTCAATGTGCTGTTTGAAGATAAAGCAGGTTTTGATCCTTATGAAGACTGGCAAAAGGTAATTGAAATGATGCGAGAAACCGATAATTACCTAAAAGAATAGAAAATGACCCCGAGTCTAAAACTGAAGGCTCGGGGTCATTAATTTTATTGCAATTGATAACAGGTGATTATTTGATTTTTTTCATTTAGAAATATTCTATTATCAACTTCGTCAACAGTATAACTTGGGGTTTTGTCAATCAGGGTTATTTTCTGATTAATTTCTCCTGTGTTTTTGTCTACTGAACAAATGTATTTAACTCCATCATCTTGTTTAGTAAGTATAAACTTATGATCTTTTGTAGTCCTAGAGTTGAAGTACCTTGTTTTGGTGATTTCAAATATAGGAGTCATGTTCTGTGAGTTGGAGCCTACATATAGTCCAGTCACTACGGAAGTTGATGAAGATCCTTCTGTTTGGTCTCCTTGAGTGAAAACTACTCCGTTGCTCAAGTTCTGTAGCGTTTTTAAGTTGTTAATAGAACCTTGAATGTCTAAATCTACACCTGCAGCGTTAAGTCCTGTTTGTGCTAAGTCAACAAATCCGTCTAATGATGATACAGGTTTAAAATACTTCGTATATACTATTTTTCCTTCTGGAGATAATACACTGGCATGTTGATCAGCCGTGATGAAATATCCAGCAGACACGTATTCTGCTTCTAAAGGTGTTTTTCTGTTTACTTCCGCAAGTTCAATGTCTTCAGCAAAGAGTTCGATTTCACCACTTTCTAAATCAAACTTGTACCCTTTCTTGTTTTCGAATAAAACTACCTTGTTTTCTTTAGTGTCAAATGTTACCGCTGGAATTGATTTGAACTTAACATCTTTTTTCCAGATGTCTTTTCCATCGCTGTATGAAAGAATGTTTGAGCGTTGAGTGGAAATATATAGAATACCTGATTTGCTAGGAGTAGCATAGTAAGCATAGCCTTTAACCTTGCTGTCCCATACTTTTTTCCCATTTTTATCTACCAATGAAATAGATCCGTCTTTTTCGTCTTTTCCAATAGCTATGAAGCCGTTTTCGTATGGGATTACTTCGTCTAAGAATGGTATTTTATAACTTTTCTTCCATATTAGCTCTCCGCTTTTCGGGTCTATCAGGTTAAAACCTTCTGTTTCTACCAGTACCAGATGACCTTCTCCGTCCTCTACAATGTCTAATAGAGTGCCTTTCAGTTTTAATTTCCCTGGGGTAATATCTTTTCCTGTAGAAGGGTCAAATACAGTGAGTTTCTTGCTTTTTCTGATGCCCAAATAAAGACTGTTGTTTAAGTCAGAGTAAACAAGAGCTTTAATTTTTTTGTCGGTAGAATGTCCCCATGCTACTTTACCTGAGTTTTTATCTATAGAGTAGATCTCATCTTTTAGTCCAACAATTAATTCATTGTTTTTAGTGAAAATCGGCCCTTGAGTTATGAAACTTGTAGTGCTTAAATCATTTATTTTAGCGCTTAATCCTTTGATGTTGCCTACAGGCACAGTCCATTCTTCGCTCCAGGTTTTTAAGCTAAATTTCATTAAGTACCTGTTGCCTTCATCAATAAGCTCAAATAATATACAAGCTTCTTGCGGTAGTACATGATAAGTTTTTATTCTATATCCAGCTTCTTTGGTGTCATAAATGATGTCTCCGTTAGCGGCATTCATAATGATGCCTCGTGACCTGCCAACCGCGGGAGTATATTCGGCAAAAAATAAAGGTAAACCTTCTATATTTTGAAAGGAGCTGCGGCTTACGGCTTTTAAGTCGTTTTTAAACCAAATCTCTTCGCCAGTATTATTGTCAAGGCCTAAGAGACCTTTGTCGCCAGCGGCTATTATTACACCGTTGTTAGTTTGTTCTATCCAGCTTACAGTATTAAGCTTTTGTTTTAAGTTCAGTTGCCATAGTTGCTCCTGAGCTGTGGCTTTATTGGCATTTAAGCATGCGACTAAAGCGATGATGAAAAAGTATAAATATTTCATTTAAAATTATTTAAAAAATTATAGTAGATGCAGTTTATATTTATTTATAAAAAATGAAAATGTTTTTGAAAATAATTTAATTAAATCAAATGCCTGGCATTGAGTAAATTATAATGATGAGTGTGTTAGGTGGTGTTTTACAGTTAACTAATTTTTAACTTTACACTCTATTTGGATCAGTTATAAAAAATCATTTTAATATGAAAAAAATATTATTCCACACTACCGATTATGATTATCTGGCTCAGCAGGTTTTGGCTTCTGGAAAGTTTGAAGCTGGAGAGGTGGAGGTGAAAAGATTTTCTGATGGAGAGCGGTATCAGCGTATTTTAACTGATGTGGAGGATAGGAATGTGGTATTGCTGGGGGGAACCATTAACGATGAGGCAACCTTAGAAATATATGATTTGGCATCATCTATAGTGAGTTTCGGAGCTAATTCATTAAGCTTGGTGGTGCCTTACTTTGGGTACTCTACCATGGAGCGTATTGTGAAAAAGGGAGAGGTGGTGACTGCAAAAACCAGAGCGAGATTGCTTTCTTGTATACCTAAAAGTTATAAAGGTAATAGAATTTACTTGTTTGATCTCCATACTGAAGGTACTCCTCACTATTTTGAAAGTAGTATTAGGGCGGTGCATGTTTACTGTAAGTCTATAGTATTAGAGGCTGCTAAAGAATATGGAGGGGATAATTTTGTAATGGCTAGTACTGATGCGGGCAGGGCCAAGTGGGTAGAGTCATTGGCTAATGATTTAGGTGTGAATGCGGCTTTCGTGTTGAAGCGGAGGTTGGATGGAGATCAAACGGAAATTAGTGCTGTAAATGCCGATGTGGAAGGTAAGGCTGTAGTTGTTTATGATGACATGATCAGGTCTGGAGGTAGCATAGTGAATGCGGCAAAGGTGTATAAGGAAGCCGGTGCTGAGAAGATTTATGTTATCACTACACACGGCCTTTTTATTAATGATGGTCTGAATAAGCTTAAAGATTCAGGAATAATTGAGAAGGTGATAAGTTGCGATACGCATCCTAATGCTGTGGTTCTAAATGATGATTTTCTTGAGGTGAGGAGCATTTCTGGGTTAATAGATGAAATAGCGCATCACTAAATAATAAGAATCGGCATAATAGAAAATAGTTGCTATTTTCTATTATGCCGATTGATTTATTCTGTAGTTAGAACTTCACTCTTTTCTGAAATTCCATTTTCATTAAATGCTTCTACCTGATAGAAGTATTGTTGGACGCTATTAAGTGCTCTTAATTCGTAGCGGTTTTTGTCGTAAATCATTACCGAATTATTGAGTCTATCTTTTTTGATACCCCAGTAAAGGACATATCCACTTGCGTTTGGAGATGTGTCCCAGTTTAAGTTTGCATTTCTTCTGTCGGTATCTCTTTTTACTATAAAGTTGCTTGGGCTTTTTGGGGCAGGCTGATGACCTTTTCCAAATACTCTGAAGTCAGAAATGGCCAGGTATTTATTAGGGATAGAAACATGTTTGTATTTAATATATCTTGCTTCTCGCGGTTCTTGCAACTCAATGTATGCGTGAGGTTGATCTTTCTGGTTTTTGCTATAGTCGGCCATTGTATTCCATGTTTTGCCATCATTGGAGTACTCTAATACAAATTGAGTTTTTAGGGTGTCAGGTCTGCCAAATATTTCAGAATTAAAATCTTGAAAGTTAATCTGAATGGCATTGATAGTCATGGTTTCTTTTAAATCAACAGTTAGTTCAGGTAGTTTGCTGGTTTCTGCTACCCAATATGTTCTGATGTTTTCATCTGTGGTCATGGCAGGAGAGTAGTCGGGCTTCTCTTGGTTAAGCATGTAGCCAGTATTGCTTTCATCTACTACATGTCTTTTAACGGAGTTATCTATAGTAGAACTGGCCGTAACAGGTTTGTTGTAAGAAAGGAGCATCCATCCTGTAAATCTATTTTTATGATTATCAACTTCTGTGTTTGGCAGGTAGTGTGGGTAATCTCCGTATGCAGTGTTTACGTACATTTGATTTTCTTCATACCCTGCAGGAAACATGCCTATCCTTCTTTCGAATTTGTAGTTAACCGATATGGGCATGCTAGCGAAGTGCCAGAAGTTGCCGTTGTTGTCTTTTACTGTGCTTCCATGTCCTGCTCCTGTAAGAAAACCTCCGGGTTTATAGCTGATGGGGTTGT
Organism: Fulvivirga sp. AWR4_260; assembly: GCF_056158185.1. Lineage (NCBI taxonomy): Bacteria > Pseudomonadati > Bacteroidota > Cytophagia > Cytophagales > Fulvivirgaceae > Fulvivirga > Fulvivirga sp. AWR4_260. The sequence continues at coordinate 232,038 of NZ_JBSWSU010000001.1, read as the reverse complement.
ATGGTGCATATTCGAAAGGTCCCATAGGGCTTTTGCTGGTGTAAACACCGTCTGCGTAAACATTCCATTGTGTGCCAGGCGCGCTATATTCTAAGTAGTAGGTGTCATTGTGTTTGGTCATCCATGGTCCTTCTAAGTAGGGGGCAATGTCTGATTTGTGGTCTTGCCCAAATCTTTCCCAGCCATGTATTTCGGGCTTAAGCATAAATAAATCTTTTTCTTCGCCTTTAGGTATAAAATGATTGTCTGCATCCAGCTCTACCACACGTAACGGGAAGGTATTGGAAGATTCTTCAAATAAATAAACTCTATTATCATCATCAACAAATAAGTCAGGGTCCTGTATAGCAAAAGGAATTACGCTGTAGGTAGTTTGCCAGTTTCCTAGCTCGGGGTTGTCAGTTTTGATTACCGCTGCTTGGCCTGAAGGGTCGCCTAAAACAATTATTTCATCTTTGTAAATGGCGGCTGCAGGTGCGTTGCTGCCATTAAAATACCAGCTTTGTGGTTTTATGAACTTCCAATTGCTCATGTCGTCAGATACCCAGTATCCATGCGATCGAGTAACGAACATATAAAATTTGCCTTTATAATTAATTACTGCTGGGTCAGCGCCTGATCTGTACGATACACCCCGGTATGCATAGTGTGACATATAACTGTAGTCAATGTCTACAGGGTTACAGTAGGTGGATTTTTTGAATTGAGCTTTGTTATTTTTGCTGCTATGGGTTGAGGTGTTTTGTTCTTTTGAGCAGCCTAAAACAACTAGTACGGTTAAGGTTAGGTTTATGATTTTTTTAAGTGTGTTTTGAATCATAAATATTGAAATAATTAATTTAATGTGCTCAAAGCTAAGGTTTAATGAGTAGGCGAGCCTCTTGTTTTTAGGAAAACTGTTCGGTAGGTTTATTGTTTAGCCTTTGTCCGCGTATCATTGTGAGTTACATTATGTTCTATTAAAATTTTCTTATGAGTTTATTTCATATACTGTCTTTTATTATTCTTTTTTCGGCTGGTATAGCTTATTTAAATGAAAAGTATATCAAGCTTCCTTCGGCTATAACCTTGCTGTTGGCTGGTGTTGTAATGTCACTTTGTGTTATGTTTTTAGGAGGGATTTTCCCTGCATTAAGTGACAAGGTGAAAGAGTCTTTGGAGTCTTTAAATTTTGCTGAGATAGTGCTGGAAATGATGTTGAGTTTTTTGCTGTTCGCAGGAGCACTTCACACAGATTATTCTAAGCTAAAAAAAATGAAGGGTGCCATATTTACTTTTGCTACACTGGGTACTTTAATTTCAACGGGGATAGTAAGTGTTCTTATGTATTATCTGTTTGCGTTATTTCATCAGCCTTTGCCATACATTTATTGTCTTTTGTTTGGGGCGTTGATTTCCCCCACCGATCCTATTGCGGTTTTAGGTATATTGAAAAAGGCTAATGTTCCAGATAATATTGAAATTAAATTTGTGGGAGAGTCGCTATTTAATGATGGAGTTGGGGTGGTTGTATTCACTTCAGTTTTTATGGTGGCTAAGCAAGGAGTGGCCTCATTTAGTGTGGGTGAAATAGGTCTTTTGTTTCTTGAAGAAGTAGGTGGTGGGCTCTTGCTAGGTTTTGTTTTAGGATATGGAGGCTATTATCTCATGAAAAAAATTGACCATTACAAAACTGAGATTTTAATTTCATTGGCGGTGGTAATGGCTGGGTATAGTTGTGCGCATTATTTACATTTTTCTGGTCCATTAGCTATGGTTATAGCAGGTTTATTTATAGGTAATAAAGGGGCAAGCGAAGCTATGTCTGATATCACTAAAGATTATATTCATAAGTTTTGGGAAATGGTAGACGAGGTGATGAATGCCATTTTATTTGTTTTGATAGGTCTTGAAATGGTAATTATTCCTTTTGATGCTCAGCTTTTGCTTTATGGGGCAATTGCTGTTGTCGTAATCGTGGCAGCTAGGTTTGTTTCGCTGTATTTGCCGGCTCATATGTTTGGGTTGAAAAAGACTTTTGCTCCTAATACCATTTCTATTATGGCTTGGGGAGGCCTTCGGGGTGGCATTTCAATTGCTTTAGCTTTATCGCTGTCAGAAGATATGGGGAGGGAGGTTATTGTGCCTGTTACCTATATAGTGGTGTTGTTGTCACTTGCAGTTCAGGGCTTAACAATAGGTAAGTTTATACAATTTTTGAAGAAAGAAGAGGTGGAATAGGTAATTAATATATTTAATTAATTATATTTATATTGAATAAAATAATTTTTTGATATGAAAAAGATTTTAATGGTTATGTTTTTTGCTTCTTTGTCGTACGTTTCTTACGCTCAAAAGGTGCAAGTAGTGAGTAGTTCCAATGATGCAGATTTTACCATGCAAATTGTAAAATCATCAAATGACGCTGATCTTAAGGTGTATAAGGTGAGTTCAAGTAGCTCTGCAAGTGGTAATGAAGGCAAATGGTATTTTGTAAATTCATCTAATGATGCAGATGTGCAGGTATATATTACAAGTTCATCTTCTGCTGATTTAAAGGTATATTATGTGAGTTCTTCTAATGATGCAGGCTGGAAAAATTCATCTAAAAAGCGACTATTAGATTAATTATCTAATTGAAATATGGTAAGCTGCTTCTTATAAAGGAGCAGCTTTTTTATTGTCTTTAATTTCCGGCTGTTGGTGGGGATGTAGCTTTGCTGATGGTGTTTAATTTCCAATAAGTATAATTTGTAATAGTTAGCTCAATCTTTTTTCTAGTTTCGAAAGCCTCATTTCCAAAGTGCTAACCCGTTCTTCAAGTCTGGAAGGTGATTGCAAATTGGTACTAAAAATAGCTTTAGCTTTCCATATTTCTAGTATCTCCTTCTGCTTTACTTCCACTCTGTCATAAGCGGGGTTGTCTGCTCTAAAAATGTATTTTTCTTTTTTCTTGTGAAATCTCCTAGTGTAAATTTCCTCCGCAGTTACCAGTATGTATAGCTGATCGTGTATTAAATCATCAAGGTTCTCAACGGCAGTGGTTAATATAATGTCTTTGTGGTGCACTCCATGGTTTTCGTACACCATTTCATTTCCGCTGACTTGAAATGCCCTTGATTTTTTTGTCTGGGTGAAGGGAAATTGAGTTACCGGGAGGTTGTTGACATAATCTTTACTTTGGTGGTTGACGATGTAATCTAGGTATTTGTCAAGTGTAATTAAGGGCGTTTGCTCTTCTATATCATCTTTATTGCTAAGCTTAGGAATTTCATTGGGGTCAAACTCTTTTTTGAAAATATCAAATTTATACAGCTCGTTAATAGTCAGCTCTTTGGTCAGTAGGGTGTCTATAGACAATTCGAAATGCTTAGCTATTTGAATTAATGTTTCAATTTTTGGTTCGGTTCTGCCTTCTTCGTAAGCGCCTACACTAGGCCTGGCTAGGTTAAATAGCTGAGCGAAATCTGATTGGCTCATTTTTTTGACCGCTCTGATTTTTTTGATGTTTTTTCCTATAAATGACATTCTAGCTCCCTCTTTTAATTTTTTTCAAAATTCGCATAACCTTTTTTAAAATACTAGCGTATATGTAATTAATTGATTGCTCATAAAAATAGCATAGCTCAAATAAATAGATAAAACAATGAGGATGAAACCAAAAAGAGTTGAAATTTTTAAACCTCCATAGGTTTTTGTAATACTTCAATATTTAGAATTTTAATTTTTTTAATAAATTGCAATAAATTTGATTTATTTAAAGTATAAATAATAATATATATGACTCATTATTTTGATAAAGTAAAAGAATACCTCATTGAGTTGAATTATGAAATAACATTTGAGAATAGTGATGAAGGTGTCTTTGTGGTAAGTGATGCGCAAGCGGGTATCAATAATATGGTGCTGGGGTGTGCTGATCCTATCTTAATAATAGAGCAATTTATTTTTCAAGTAAAAGCAGATAATGCTTCTGTATATAAGCGGCTGTTACAGAAAAACAGAGACATCATACATGGAGCATTTGTGCTAGACGATTCAGGCGTGAAGGTAATATTTAGAGATACTCTTCAATTAGAAAACCTGGATTTAAATGAATTGGAAGCTTCTTTTAACTCATTGGGGCTTCTTCTAAGCGAATTTTCTAATGAGTTAATAGAATTATCAAAACAATAAAGAATTACAGAAATGAATATATTCAATAGATTATTTAAAATCGGTCAGTCTGAGGCTCATGCAGCAATAGATAAGCTTGAAGACCCTATAAAATTAACAGAGCAAGGCATCAGAGATATGAAGGTAGACTTAGATAAAAGTTTGCAAGCTCTTGCGGAGGTGAAAGCTATGGTGATAAGATCTAATGGCGATATCAAAAAATATAAGGATGCTGCTACGGGTTACGAAGGTAGGGCAGTGATGCTATTAAAAAGAGCGGAGAGCGGAGAGTTAGAGGCAGCGGAAGCTGATAGATTAGCTACGGAGGCTCTTATGTTGAAAGAAGAAAATTTGAAACATGTAGAGCAAGCTCAAAAGGAGAAAGCTCAATATGATACTTCTGTTGCTCAATTGGAGAGCAATGTTAAAAAAATGAGATCAAACATTGCTAAATGGGAGAACGAATTGAAGACTTTGAAGGCTAGGGTGAGGGTGAGTTCTGCTACTAAAAATATAAATAAGCAGTTGGCTCAAATAGATTCTGGTAGCACCGTGGCAATGTTAGAAAAAATGAAAGACAAGGTCGCACAGGAAGAGGCTTTGGCTGAATCTTATGGTGAGATAGCTAATGAGAGTAGGAGTATCGATGAAGAGATAGATCAGACGTTGGCTTCTAGTGCTTCTTCTGAAAGAAGTGATGAATTGGCTAAGCTGAAAGCAAAATTAGGTATGAATAAAGAGCAGTCTTAAATGTTATAAAATGAATGAATTACTTGATGCAGCTGTAAATCCAGCAAACATAATCATCACCATAATGGCAATATTCATTGTCATTTATTGGCTTACTGTAATTGTAGGTGTAATGGATGTAGATTTCCTCGACTTCGATATAGAACTAGAGGCAGAAGCAGAAGTGGATGGTGTTTCGGTAACTTGGCTTAATTCAGTTTTAAGTTTTTTCAATTTGGGTCAGGTGCCGGTAATGATCTTTTTCACATTTCTGATTATCCCTGCGTGGGCAGTAACGCTTCTGGTTAATGATTTCATCGGTAATTCATCATTTTTCTTCGGGTTAGTTGTCTTGTTGGCTGTGCTCTTTGTGAGTTTGTTTATTGCTAAAGTTCTTACTACGCCTTTTGTGAAAATATTTGCTAGGCTTAGTAAGGAGGAGGGGGCCAAGGATGTGTTGATGGGTAAGGTTTGTACAGTTACAATAAGTACCAGTGAAAATAAAACGGGCTTAGCAGCCATAAAAACCGAAGGAGCTCCGCATATAATTAATGTGAAGACTGTCCCGGGAGCCGACATGGAAAAAGGCGAAACAGGATTAGTTATTGAGCATTTGCCTTTGGAAAATATATATATCATAGAACCTTTTAACTAATTAACATATCAACTATGGCAAGTAATGTACTTCTAATTTTAATCATTGTCGGGGTCGTGTTCGTCATTGGCCTACTTGCAATGTTCATCAAAATGTATAGAAAGGCTATACAGGGTGAAGCCCTTATCCGTACAGGTTTGGGGGATGCCAAAATTTCTTTCTCGGGTATTTTTGTGGTGCCTGTACTTCATAAGTTGGAAATTATGGATATCACGCTTAAGACACTTACCATTTCCAGAATGGCTAAAGATGGTCTTATCTGTAAAGATAATATGAGGGCAGACATCAAAGTAAGTTTTTTCATTCGAGTAAATAAAACTACTGAAGATGTAATACATGTAGCTCAAAGCATTGGATGTCACCGAGCATCAGACATTCAGGAGCTTGAAATACTTTTTGATGCTAAATTTTCTGAGGCTTTAAAAACTGTCGGTAAACATTTCGATTTTGTTGAATTGTATAACTCAAGAGCTTCTTTTAAAGAAAAAATATTGGAAGAAATAGGCACAGACCTCAATGGATATGTTTTGGATGACTGTGCTATTGACTATGTAGAGCAAACATCTATACATGATCTCAATGAAAGTAATATTCTTGATGCTCAGGGTATTAAGAAGATTATAGAACTTACTTCATCAGAAAAAATTAAGTCAAACCTGATTGAAAGAGAAAAGGAAAAGACCATTAAGAAGCAAGATGTTGAGGCCAGAGAAACTATTCTGGAGTTAGAAAAACAGCAAACTGAGAAAGAAGAGCAGCAGCGCAGAGAGATTGAAAATATTAGATCTAGAGAGGCAGCTGAAATTGAAAAGGTTCGTCAGGAAAATGACTTAAAATCTGCTCAGGCTCGCATAGCTACTGAAGAAGAAATTGGAGTGGCTGAAGAGAATAAGCTAAGACAGATAGTTGTGGCTCAGAAGAATAAAGAGAAAACTGATGCTGTAGAAACTGAAAGAGTAGAGCAGGCAAGAGCGTTAGAGGCTACTGAAAGAGAAAGAGTAGTAGAGTTAGCTCGTATTGATAAAGAAAAGTCGCTTGAAGTAGAGCGTAGAAATATACAAGAAGTTATCCGTGAGCGTGTTACAGTGGAAAAAGCTACTGTGGCTGAAGAAGAGAAGATAAAAGATACTCGTGCTCAGGCGGAAGCTGATAGAAATAAAATGGTGGCTATCACGGTTGCGGAGCAAAAGGCTGAAGAGGCTTTAGTTCAGGAAATTAAGGCCGCGGAAGCAGCTCGCCAAGCAGCAGATTCATTGGCTAAAAAGTCATTGATTGATGCGGAAGCTGAGAAAGCAGCGGCTAATCATAAAGCTGAAGCTATGAAAACATTAGCAGATGCTGAAGCAGCACAGAAGGCAGCCATAGGTATGTCTGAGGCTCAGGTTATGACCGCCAAGGCCGAAGCCAAAGAGAAAGAAGGAGAGTCTGAGGCTTCTGTAATAGAGATGAAGGCTGATGCTGAAGCTAAAGGTATAAGATTGAAGGCCATAGCTCAGTCTGAGGCTGATGAGAAGCTAGGTTTTGTAGCAGCGAAAGTGGCGCGCGAAAAAGGAACTGCCAATGCTGAGGTTACTGAAGTACAAGCTGTGGCTGACGAGAAGAAAGGTATGGCAGAAGCGAAAGTGATGGCGGAGAAATTCAAAGCCGATGCAGAAGGTATCAAGCAAAAAGCTGCTGCTATGAAAGCGCTGGATGGTGCGGGAATGGATCACGAAGAGTTTAAGTTGAAATTAGAGAAAGACAGAGCCATAGAATTAGCTCAAATAGATGTGAGCAAGTATATTGCTGAGGCTCAAGCTCAAGTGCTTGGTGAAGCCATGAAATCAGCTAAGATTGATATTATAGGAGGAGAAAGTATGTTCTTCAACCAAATAGCAGGATCTGTAGCTAAAGGAAAATCTTTAGATGCCTTTATTAATGGGAGCGAAGTGGCTACAGATGTGAAAGCGGCCTTTTTGAGCACTGATGGAGGTAATTCTTTCAAGGAAAATGTAGGTCAGCTATTGAAGAGCTTTAACCTTACCTCAGAAGATGTGAAAAACATCACAGTATCGGCCTTATTATTCAAGATGATGGGTAGCGCTGAGGATGAAGGTATCAAGAATAGCCTTAGACAAATGATGAGCGTGGCTAAATCAGCCGGTCTTGATAACGAGACTCCCCGCTCACTGGGATTGATTTAAGTATAGTCTCTAAGTAAACACCAATCTCTGCGTTAAGCTTGCGCCATAATATTCCGTTTTTCGGTACTGCGCAAGCCTCGCTCTGGGTGTTTTCTTAGAGCCACCAAGTACACAAAATACTCAATACTAGTTTCTCAATACTCTATACTAGATTCTCAATACTAACTACTAACTATGTCTCAGGAACAGACAGAAAATACTAACCCATCTCAAGTGACATTGGAAGGCGGTACCTATGAGGTTTTGAAGAACCGATTGGAGGGGAGTACCAAAGAGCTGTCACAGGTTTTGAAAAAGCTTAATGAGGCCAGGAAGCAAGTTTTTGGTTCATTAGAGACTAAGCTGATTGCTACCGAGCGCATTACTACGGAGCATAATTGTATCCCGTGGGATATGGTGCCCATCGGCAATAGCTTTCTGTTCGGCTTTAATGTTCATTTAGGACTCAAAACTCAGGTAGAGCTATCAGACGTTTTTAGTATTCATGAATATAAAGATCATGCTTTTCCAGCCAAAGATATGGCTATGATCGATGATGAGCAGTTTAGAACAGACTTTCAAAAGTTATACAAGTATTATAAAGATACTCAGTTTGTAAAGTTCGCTCTTATTGGGCCACATCTTTATATGATCTTCCGCATTGGAAAAGCTGTAACTGATATCAAGGCCTTTAAATGGCTGGTAGAAGGGGAAAAGCTTACCTATCTGGATAATCGTAGTGAGCATGAGTTTTCTTTCCCTGCACAGCATGCGTTTCAATGGAAAAGAACTACCAGAGATTACCATCGTGAGGGTAAATATCCGCATGTTTCTATAGAAGACAAGGTGTTTGTAGAAACGGTAGGCGGTGATCTTACCATCAAGGTGGAGGATAATACAGATTCTGGTAAAGGCGTGTATCATGAAGATGTAGAGAATCCTGATCAGACGCTGGATGATGCCGAAATCATGTATGCCATTCTTGGGAATCTTATTCTTCTAAAAATAAGACCTTATCAAGAGAAAGATTATCGCTACATCGTTTTCAATAGTAAGCTGAATGAAGCGCGAAATATCAAAGCCATAGCTGATGCCTGTATTCTGTTGCCAGATGATCAAGGTATTATATTCTCTAATGGTTATTACTTGCAAAGCGGTGATTATAAGGTATTTGATAATAACCTGAAAGACATGATTTATGAGAAAACCATACCTTCTCCGAACGGTGAAGATTATTTGTATGTGTTTTACAATCGCCTTCATGGTACTTATTTGCTATTGCCTTACAATATCATTCAGCAGAAAGTAGAGAATCCTATCATCTGCCATGGCTATTCTATTTTTGATAATGGTGAAATGTGCTTTTTTAATGCTGATAATGAGCCGAAAAAGCATCATGCAACCAAAATCTGGCAAACACCCTTTACCGGTCCTGATTTTCAGGCTGAAGCCAATAACGACTCTTATTTATTCAAAATAGGTAATAAGGAAATCGTAAGGGCTATGGCCGAGTGTAATGAGCTGATTACGCTGGTAGAGAAAGGTGAGAGCTATTCGAATTTGTATTCAGATCTTCAAAAACAGTCTACTGATATCATTGATACTTACCACTGGCTGGGAAAAGAGGAAGCTTTTAAGGCGCTGGAGCCACTTAAGGCGATCCGCCAGACCGCCTCATCAGCTATTGATGAGTACGAAAAAGTGGTGAGCATCCGAAAAAACACGGCTGATCAGGTGAATGATGTGCTCAGCCGAGTGGATGACATGACGAAAAAGATCAGTCGTGAAACGCAGCCTAATCTTGAGAAATTCGTCAATAACCTAAATGCGCTCAGAGAACTGAGAGGCGAAACTGAATCATTGAAATCTCTACGCTATGCTGATGAAGCACGAATTGAGAAATACGAAGGGCTGCTTAAAGAAACCAATCTTAAGTATGCCGACAGTTGCGTGCGCTTCTTGCTTCGCGATGATGCTCTGAATGAATACGAAAGTAAGGTTCAGGGACTGGAGAAGGAAATCCAGGAGGTGAATAAGGTGATCGATATCGATGAGCTGGAAAAGAAAATTGACCAAATAGCTCATGATTTGGAGATGCTTATTGATATAGTGAGCAATCTGAAAATTTCTGATGCCACTCAAACCACTCAGATCATAGATAATATATCTGCTTTGTTTTCTATTCTTAATAAAAACAGAGCCGCCTTAAAGAAGAAGCGTAGAGATCTCATGCTGGTGGAAGGTAAGGCTGAGTTCAATGCTCAGATCAAACTTCTGGAGCAGGGAGTGACTAACTATCTCGACCTTTCTGATACGCCTAAAAAGTGTGATGAGTACCTGGCCAAGCTCATGGTGCAGCTGGAAGAGCTGGAAGGGAAGTTTGCAGAGTTTGATGACTTTGTGGAGAAAATATCTGAGAAAAGGGAAGATGTTTATAATGCCTTTGAGTCGAAAAAGGTGGCTTTGGTGGAGTCCAGAAACAAAAGGGCTAACTCACTGCAGCAATCTGCTAACAGAATATTAAGTGCCGCTCAAAGTAGAACGGAAAGAATGGCTACTGCTGCCGAGATCAATGGCTATTTCTCATCAGATATGATGATTGAGAAGCTGCGAAACATTGTGGCAGAGCTCAAGGAAATAGGTGATTCTGTAAAGGCTGATGATGTCCAAAGTAAGTTAAAGGCTCTAAAGGAAGATGCTATCCGTCAGCTTAGAGATAAAACTGAGCTTTTCGAGTCTGGGGAGGATATCATCAAGTTTGGTAAGTATAAGTTCTCTGTAAATACCCAGTCACTAGAAGTGACGGTAGTGCCGAGGGACGAAAGCCTGTTTTTTCACCTTACCGGAACTAACTTATATGAAGAGATTAAAAATGAGCAGATCAATGCTAGCCGTCCTGTATGGAACCAGGCGGTAATTTCTGAAAATGATAAACTCTACAGGTCTGAATATCTGGCTTATAAAATATTAAAAGCAGGTGAGAAAAAGGCCAATGGAGAAGAGGTACATAAAACTTTAGATGAGCTTTATAAGCTTACTCCTGAGCAGTTATTAAACTATGTACAACAGTTTATGGGGCTCCGATATAATGAAGGCTACATGAAGGGTGTGCATGATCAGGATGCTACGCTTTTGCTAGGTTCTTTGCTTACCTTCTATCAATCTGGTGGTTTGCTTACTTATGCTTCCGAAACCAGAGCTATGGCAGAATATTACTGGCAATACGCTGTAGATCAGGAATATAAGCAGTTGCTGGATAATAGAATCAAAGGCCTTGGTATAATCATAGATGTATTTCCAAACCTGCAGGAATATGCTCAGGTTATTGAAGAGATCAGTAAAGACATTGAAGCTAAACTGACTGGTGTTTTTAAAACGGATCAAAGCAGTAAAGCGGCCCAATATCTTTTCTTTGAAATAAAGGATAACAATGACTTTTTAAAGTCGGGTGATGCCATCACTCTTTCAGAAAACTTCCTTCATTATTTGAAAGATAAGAAGGCCACTAAAAAGTTTGAGGATTCGGTGAAGAAGCTAAAGGCTGATGAGGATCAGTATCAGTTGATAAGAAAGTGGGTTCAGGCGTATGCCGAGTCCAACGGAAGTGTGGATGATCTTCAGTTCCTATCTGAAACGGCTCTTATTCTTATGGAAGATAAGGCTCAGCCAAGGGCAGTTAACATTCCTTTGGTAGAGGAAATAGCTGGATTACAGGGAAGTCATGGTGTAGTAGAAGACGGCAAGTATCACATGAACTTTAATCAGTTTTTGCTGAAGCTGGAGACTTTTGAAAATACTACAGTGCCGGCATATAAAGCATTCAATGCTTTGAAGAAGGAACTGGTATCTGATTTTACCGATGAATTGCGTCTCGGTGAATTTAAGCCCAGGGTTATGTCTTCTTTTGTTCGTAATAAGCTGATCAATGAGGTATATCTGCCTTTGATCGGTGCTAACCTGGCCAAGCAGATAGGTGAGGCAGGCGAAAGCAAGCGTACTGACCTGATGGGGATGCTATTACTGATATCTCCTCCGGGATATGGTAAAACCACGTTGATGGAATACATCGCTAACCGACTGGGAGTGATTTTCATGAAGATCAACGGACCGGCCATTGGTCATCAGGTAACGTCAGTAGATCCGGCAGAAGCTCCTAATGCTGCGGCAAGAGAAGAGCTGCATAAGCTTAACCTTGCCTTTGAAATGGGTGATAACGTGATGATCTATCTGGATGATATTCAGCACTGTAACCCTGAATTTTTACAGAAGTTCATCTCTCTTTGTGATGCTCAGCGTAAGATCGAAGGGGTGTACAAAGGCAAGAGTAAAACCTATGATTTCAGAGGAAAAAAGGTGAGTGTAGTGATGGCCGGAAACCCTTACACCGAAAGTGGTGAGAAGTTCCGTATTCCTGATATGCTTTCTAACAGGGCCGATGTTTATAACCTGGGAGATATCATTGGAGATTCTGATTCGGCCTTCAAACTGAGCTATCTGGAAAACTGTATTACCTCCAATCCTGTACTTAATAAGCTGGCAGGTAAGAGTTTAAATGACGTGTATTCTCTGGTGGGTGCAGCCGAAAAAGATACTTTGGAAGGCGTAGAATTCGAAACCAACCATTCCGCTGAAGAAGTGAGGGAATATATGAATGTGTTCCAAAAGCTCATGAAAGTACGTGATGTTATTTTGAGGGTAAATCTGGAATATATCCGCTCTGCAGGGCAGGCTGATGAATATAGAACAGAGCCGGCTTTCAAACTACAGGGATCATATAGAGATATGAATAAAATTGCGGAGAAAGTATTCTCTGTGATGAATGATGATGAGTTAACCACTTTAGTAAATGGCCATTATAATAATGAAGCCCAAACCTTAACCACAGGTGCGGAGGCCAATTTGCTGAAATTTAAAGAGCTGAATGGAGATCTGGGCCCGGATAAAAGCGCGCGCTGGGCTGAAATTAAAGAGATCTTCATGAAGCAGCAGCGTACCAAAGGCTTCGGCATAGGCAACCAAATGGGACTAATGCTCAGCCAGATCGAAGAAGTAGCCAAAGGCCTTGATGGTATCAGGGATGCTTTGACAAAGAAGTGATGAGGTGTAATTTAACCTCATCATTTCTTTTGAATTCAATCTACTTTTAGTTTATTTTTTTATCAACTTAAATTGCGAACTGACGTTTTTTTGCCTTAAACGTAAGATATACAAACCATCGGTAATGTTTTCTGAGTCAATAGTTAATGTTTTGTGTGGAGTGATGCTTCCTTTTGATATTGTATTGCCTAATGTGTTTATTAATTCATACTGAAAAGGTATTGATGATGTGTTTTTTAAATTAATTACAGATTGAAAAGGGTTGGGATATATGGAAAATTCTTCTTTTAGGGAAGTTCTGTTGTTGTTTATTCTTCGAGCTTCTAAATTATTACTGCTGATTGAATTTGAACATATTTGAAAGTGGAACTCTTTGTTGTTTAATATTGCAGTTTTTTTAAATCCGTCAGTTAATTTAATGCTTTCATTCCCTGTAATCGTATAGGCGTTTTTGTTTTCATTAATGCTGATTATTTTATCGAAAGTAAAGTTAGAGCCACTGATATAATATCTATCATTAGAGAATAAATAGTCAGAGTTTTTGATGTTATCCGAATTTATTGAATAATTATTAAGTATAGGAAGAGAACAGCTGGTGAAGCTATTGTAAAGGCGTTCTTTGGCTGGGATTGTGTTATTAAGACTCTTCGCATTAATATTAAGAGGAGGGCCAATTAGTGGCCAATCAAATTTTTCATCTATAAATTCTGGGCGTTCTTGATGATATAATGATGCTATTGGGTAATAAGAAGTGATGTTTTCGTTTAACACTATATTCCTAATTATTTTATCATCTTTATCGTATCCGTATACATTGTTTATACCCTTTGAGGAGGTTATTTTGACTGTGCCTAACGTTCCAATGACATATGTATTTGATGTGCTTTCTAGAAAAATGTCATCATATTGAGCTAGATTTCTAAAAAATGTGTTCCAATATCCGTTTTTAGCATGATAAAAGTCGGCTTTTGCGAGATTAAAAATATTTCCTTCTATTAAATTGGAATACGGAAAAAAACCGTGAATACTTATATCTAAGAAAGGAGAGGAGTCAGTCCATGTGGAATTAGAAGTATCGTAATCTTTACTCTCCATGCTCTGAAAAGAATAATTATATCCAATTACATTATTGTTGGCGCTAAATGCAAGAACGATTGAATGTCTTAATTTTTGAAAAATATTATTTTCGATAAGACAATTATTCGATCGATGTTGCAATTGGACTCCATATCCATGTCCTTCGGGGCCGTGAAATGGGCTGTTGTAGAAATAGCAGTCTCTTATTTCTATCTGAGTGGATTGGCTGACTTGTATGTGTTGATTTTTTGCTCCTATACTCGCAATGTTTTTTGCCCAACAGTCAGTTGAGTAATTAAAAAATACATTGGTCTCACTAATTGTATTATTTAAATAAATTTCGGAAAAAACATCTATTGGCTCTAATTTTATGCTTAAATTTTCAATTCCTATTTCTTTTATTGGCTCGAAAGTATATACTTCAATGTCTGAGTTCGTACCTTTAATTATGTTCCATAGAGTGGTTAAGTCTTCGTTTGCTTTTAGGAATGAACTGTTAATTTGTTTAATACTTAGTATTTTGCCTAAAAAATTTCTATCAGTTGTGCTATTGAAAGGTTCATACCATTCATCATTATTTTCAACAATTAAATCAATAAGTATCATATCTTGTTTAGATACTAAGTCACTGAAGTCTCCATCTAGCCTCTTATTTATAGGGTCGTAAGATACTTTTCGTTTCGTATTTGAATTTACTCTTCCATTTAGATTAAATATAGAGGATCTGTCGTTTAATTTTCTATGGGTAATTAAGGTGTTATTTATTCCCATTCCTCTGATTGTAATGAAGTTATCTTCAGGATAGAGTGATATTGATTTTTCAATTTGATATGAGCCTTCTTGTAGTTGAATTAAAACTCTTTTTGTATTTGATTTTTCATAGGATTTTGCTTCATGAATTGCATTAATGATATTTTCATAATCAAGGTTTGCATTTCCAGAGGGTTTTGCAACATTAACAATATGTGCATAATTAATGTCAGAAGGTATCTCTTTTGATGCTTTATGGTATCCTGCTTTTTCCCATCCTTTTAATGATGGTTCAGGTGGTAATTGTGCGAATAATGCTTGTGATAATGTAACGTTAAGTAAATATAGATATGAAATTAATTTATACTTCATTATTTTTTCAGGGCTTTAATTTGTTCCTTTAGTGAATCAATTTCTTTTTGTTGAGATATAGTATAAAGTGTTAGCTCTTCAATTTTTGCCAAAAGAACGGTTACAGTATTGCCTAATTCCATTCCTGATTTTTGCATATCGCTAGCAGGTTTTACATTTTGAAGATGGTGATTAGTCTTTATAAATTCTTCAACTTCATTTAAAGGTTTGAGGGTATAACCTTTAGCGAACACATAGTCAGCTCCATCACTATTAATAACTAGCTCATTACTACGGATACTACCAAATACATTTAGCCTATAATTGTTGTTTAAAATTTCGTTAGCATTATTTCCAATTAATACATTTCCAAATTTATTTATTGTCATCCTCGTTTGGAATGTTTGGCTATTACCCGTGGCGAATTTAATAGAACCTTCATAGCTTTCGACTTCGAATAGCATAGACCCATTCGCGTTGTCGTGAGTTTTTAAATTGAAGTGAACTGCTCTGCTGTTTGGAGCTTCTTGCCAAATTTTTAAGCCAAGCTGCCCCATGTTTTCATCTAAGTAGAGTTGGGGTGTTTCATATGACGGAGAGGTACTCCTTATACTCAATTTTCCTTTAGGTATGTCAGTTTCTCTTCCTATTTGAATGTTGTCGCCAACTGTATGTATTTGAGAATAAGATATAAATGGAATTAAAATAATTAATAATGTGGTAAATATTGATTTTGATTTCACTTTTTATTTAATGTTTTGTTTTTTTTGCAAAATATAAACTTTCAACAACTATAGCAATATTGAGAGGGATAGTCCCCAAATTAAGCCACGCCTTACTCCCTGAATTCAGTGAAAATGCACGCTCTCAAGTGCATCTTTCTGTATTCGTATAAAGCTTTATTTTGTATTGTTTCAATATTGCATGAGTCAACTTATAGTAAAAATGAAACAAGTAAAGCTTAGTTTAATATTATTATTTATAGGCCTTTTAGGCGCATGTAATTTTGATGGGTCAACGGGAAAAAAACTGTTTGGTTCAAAAAAAACAGTGCCAGCTTATGCTAATGGAAAGCAGATTTTTCATATTGAAAAGGTTATCGAAAATAAGAACAATCTATCGCAAAATTCAAAAATGTATTCTTGTAATATGGATTGGGAAGTGGTGAAAAATGAGGAAGGATTCCAGATTACTATTTTAGATGCCAGTTATCAACTGCAAGCGGCTGTAATGGATTTTGTTTTTGACACCAAAATAGATAGTGTAGAAGTTATCAGTAAACTCCCAGGGACTCAATTGGCATTAAATAAAAACAATAGAGCCAATGCTGTTTTAGAGCATTTCAAGAAGATTAAAGGGTATAAGTTTTATGTTAATACATCTAATGGAGTGGTGGTGGATATCCCTGATTTGCCGTTTTCATCAGAAGTAGAGACGTTTGTTTTTTCTCCATATGAGCAGGTGAAAGCTGACCTTGATAGGGCTTATATTAACGATGTAGTTTCTTTGATGTTGGTGCACTTGTCGGGTGATTTTGATGATGGAGAAACTTTTAAGCGCCCTTTTAGATCAGATTCTATTGAGTATAATATTAATTACTTACACGGAGGTAAGACAGCCTCAATATCTGGTAATTATTTGGTAGAAGGAGATAATGTAAAGCTGGCTTTAGGTGTGGAGACAGAGAATGGACATATTAATAGTGCTGAATTAGTGACTGTGAAGCGAGAAGGTAAATCCCCAGCATCAAATAAGTCTACTTTTAAAGCATATACCGAGCATATCGAGAAAACTGTTTTGACTAATGTTGAAAGTGATACAACTCAATTAGCCCTGAATAATATCTAGTTCGATTTCTTATCCCTCTGGATAATTATTGTTTTAGTTTAAATAGTTAGTGGCAGGCTCAATTTAGAGCCTGCCACTTTTTTATTTTATGCTGCTATTGTCAAAATCAATAATATCAATTATTTGTGTGGCGTCATCGTCATAGGTAATAGTTACACTATCTGATTTTTGGGTCATTATAATGTCACTGCTCAATAGCGATGTACCTACAAAAGTTTTGGATGAACTATTCAGTTTCAAATAGTAGAAGGTGTTGCCATCTCTCACATCTGCCGCAAACCTCGTTACTGCCCCTGAAACTTTGCTATGTACTGCCTCAGAGGTAATGTTGATGTCGCTGTTGCTGTTAAGAATATTTTTATAGCTGCGTAAGCACTCTTTTATGGTGCTGCCTACGCCTACAATGGTGTAATCTTCTACCGAAACCATTGAAACCATTTTCACCAAACCAGCCTGGTCTTTCAGGGACATCACATAAGTAGGAATGCCATTGATGTTATATGTTGCAGGAAAAGTGGCCTCATATCCTTTTTCTTGTACTTTACCCATGGCTGACTGCTGTGCAGCTTCTTCAGTGGCTCCAATGTGCTTGTACCAGAAAGTTTGTTTTGTTCGGGTGTTTATTAAGGCAAAGCCTACTGTACCTTCGTCTTTCCCGACAGAAGTTAACCCGGTATACCAATAAGCTTCATTGTTGGGCCCGTAGACTAAAGTTATGCCGTTGGTGGCTTGCAGTTTGTCCTTATTAGACGGGTTCCAAAAGCCGTGTACATATTCTCCCCAGTCATTGAGTTGCTCTATTATGAAATCGGCCGGCTGTATTCTGTCTACCCATTTGGGAGCGTCTTTAATGTCATAGCGCTCAATTTTTCCGCTAGTAGGCTCCACTGTTGCAATGCCAATGGCATTTTTTCCTGAGAAACCTATTTTTTTATCATATAATGTGATGACCCAAAAAGGGTTGCCGGCATCATCAGTTTCAAAGGTGAAATCTGTAAAGCCTACATCCATAAACCCATTAAGATATAAGTGTCTTGCTAAATCTGATGAAAAGTAAGCATTGGGTTGGTATTTAATTTGAATAGGCTTGCCATTTACAGATTGTACCAATTCTACGT
Source organism: Fulvivirga sp. AWR4_260 (assembly GCF_056158185.1). Classification (NCBI taxonomy): domain Bacteria; kingdom Pseudomonadati; phylum Bacteroidota; class Cytophagia; order Cytophagales; family Fulvivirgaceae; genus Fulvivirga; species Fulvivirga sp. AWR4_260. The sequence continues at coordinate 214,117 of NZ_JBSWSU010000001.1, read as the reverse complement.
CTCTTTCATTGGTTGCAGAAACTTTGATGTAGCCACCAGTGCCATCAAGGTTACTGAGCCACTTAAAAAAACCAGAATGGACTAATGGAGCTATCCAATATAGTTTTTGACCTATTTTCTGTAAAGTGAAATGACCTAGCTCTGTTTGGCTACCTAATGATGGCACAGAGCCCATAACTTTATCTCCTAATCTATAGGCTATAGATTTGTCAACGATAACTATTTCATCTGTGCTTATAGGGGCCATATGTTCAGAAAAATCCTGACCTATTTTTACCTTGCCAATTAGGTTTTGATAGGCTTCGCTTCTAAATATGGGAAATGTGGAGAAGGCTACCGTGAAAAAGTATAGTACCAGAAAAGTGAATGAAATCGCCAGGATTGTTTTGTTGCTTCGGCCAGAAGATTGAAAGCCGTAGTTAATTATATTTAAGCAAAGGGCGATTAATAGAGGTAATCCATGGTATCCAAACTGAAAAGTAGGTAAGCCTATATAAAAGAAAAGTGCAATGAATATCGGTAGTAAAACAAAAGTTAAAGTTTTTCTCATTAATGTAAAGTTCTGATCTATAATGCAAAATAGTTTATATGATTGAAATTATTTAAATTAATGTTGATAAAATTTTATATTTGATATTGATATGAGTACAGATCAAGCATTGTGGAAGGCCGTAAAGGCATTTGATTTAGATAAGCCTCTTGGGGAATATAGTTTTTCTATTCGTTTAAAATATGAAAATAAATGGACTGAGAATTTTACTCAATTGGCTATTTTGGAATACAAGAAATTCATGTATCTCGCAGCCACGTGTAATGCCATGGTGTCTCCTTCAGAAATAGTAGATCAAGTTTGGCATTTACATTTAATTTATACTGAGAATTACAAGGCATTTTGTGGTGTGCTTGGTCAGAATATTCAACATATTCCTTCAACGCATAATAGAAGTGAGAAATCTAAATTTTTAGAAGCGAAAAACAGAACGGAGCAGTGTTATAAAAAAGAGTTTGGAGAGCAGCCAGAGGCGATTTGGAAGCATTACAGTATGATGGATAGCTTGCCATTTAAAGAGATGAAAATGAGCAATGGCTGGGTATTATTCTTCGTTTTTTTGCTAGCTCTTCTTTTGTCTCATCCTTTGTCTCTAGCATTGAGGTCGTTTTTTATGCATGTCTATGGAATGGCATTTCTTAAGTATTTTCTTCCGGCTTCAGTGGCGTGTTATATAATTTTTAGAGTCTATACGAATTTATATATTCAGAGGCTTTTCGCTTCCTTAACTCAAAGTTCCTTTTTAAAAAACTTGACGCCTTGGGAGGTGATGTACGTCCATAAAGGTAAGCTGAGTAATGTTGTTCATGGCGTTTTGAGCAAGTTGTATGCTAAGAAGTTTTTTGAACTGAGTGATAGTAATATGATTAAGGGAAGCTTTCTCATTAAAAAGAAACCCAAAACAAGTATTGAATCTGCTGTAAAGGAAGAAGTTGAAGGAAATAGTGATATTACGTACGAACAGCTAACGGGAGCTTTGGAGTTAAAACCTGTTTTTTTAGCTCAGATTACTTTCTTTACAGAGCTCAAAAATAGGTTTGATGAGTCTACGCATAAAATTAAGTTCAGCGTTATCAGCGCGTGTATTTTTTCACTTGGACTAATGTTTGGCGCTAGTAGATTAATTATGGGCATTCAAAATAATAAGCCGGTAACATTCCTTGTTGTCTTGCTTTTGATCTACATGTATATAGCTGTGAATGCTATAGTTGGAGCTAACAAGCGTCTTCTCCGTAAGGCTGTAGCTGACATGTATAAAAAGGAGAAGTTAATGGAGCATACTGAAGAGTTACATGCAGACTGGCAATTTTATTATTTAGGTACAGCAGCTTTATCGGCTAGTCTAATGCCTTTTCTTAATGATGCAGAGATAAAAAATTTTGATAGCGGTAGCTTTGGAGGGGGCAGTTCTTGGTATAGTGGAGGAGCATCCAGCAGCTGTGGAGGGGCTAGTTGTGGTTCAAGTTGTGGAAGTTCATGTGGAGGAGGCTGTGGGGGTTGCGGTGGAAGTTAAGTTATTAATGTCCCCGCTGTCTGCAGCAGGGACATTTCAATTTATATTTTATGCTGGTATTTGATCTTTTTGCTCTCTTTCCCAGTGTCTTTTCTTCAGTGCATTTTTAAATGAATTAAAGAAATCTTCGTTAGTGCTACCGGCTGTTACCACACCTTGATCTGCTTTTGTGGTGCCGTCACTAAATTGTACATCTTTGATGTCCGAAGCTTTCAATACTTCTATTCCCTCTTTTGTAGCAGCTATGGCTTTACAGTGTTTAAAGGTTTCATTAATGAAGTAAAGCACCGCGCCTTGTGATTTTAGTGTTTTTGCGCTTTTTTCTCCTGCAGGGATGTAAACAGCATCATAAAGAACCGCATCTACCGTAGGCATACTTTTGTCAGCTTCTAATGTGCTTCCATCGTTAGCTTTAACAGGGCCTAAGGTTTTGGCAATTAATTCAGCTTTAGCTTTGTGTTTTTTTAGGTATTGCTGTAGTGCCTTTACTGCTGCTGCATCAAATCCTTCAGCAATTAATATTGCTACTTTGCGTGCTTCTATGCTATCCTTTTGGTTTTTCTCCATGCTTAAAGCAGGCGATTCTTTGGTGTAGTCTTCATCTGCAGCACTTGAAGAAGGAGGAGTTACACCTATGTTGTTGGCAATTTCTTTGGCCATATCATGATCTACGTGGTTAAAGTGCTCCACCATTTTTTCTCTTATATGCTTGTGCTCTACTTTGCCCAATTCAAAGCTAAATGCATCTATAATGTGCTGTTTTTCTGGAGGAGTCATGCTATTATAAAATAGCCTTGCCTGAGTATAATGATCATTAAAACTTTCGGCTCTTTTTCTCACTTTTACGCCACTCATAGGCTCAGGGTAACTTACATAGCCACCTTTATCTTCTGGAACTTCAGCAGGTTTGTTGTTGCTAAGTGAGTTGGGCTCGTAATTGGTTCTGCCTTTGTTTATCGTTTGGCGCATATAGCCATCTCTCTGGTTATTGCTAACCGGATTGATAGGCCTATTGATGGGGATTTCAGCAAAATTAGGCCCACCTAACCTTATCAGCTGAGTGTCAGTATACGAAAATAACCTTCCTTGCAACAGCGGGTCGTTGGTGAAGTCTATTCCTGGTACTACATGCCCGGGGTGAAAGGCGGCCTGTTCTGTTTCAGCAAAGAAATTTTCAGGGTTTCTATCTAGAACCATTTTCCCTAGCATTCTAACAGGAAAGTCTTCTTCAGGCCATATTTTAGTAGCATCGTGTATGTCAAAGGGCAGTTTTTCCTCTTCTCCTTCCTTTATTACCTGAACACCAAATTCCCATTCAGGGTAATTTCCATCTTCAATATTTTCCCATAAGTCTTTACGATGAAAATCAGCATCCTTACCTGCAATTTTCTGTGCTTCATCCCAAACTAAGCCTTGGAGTCCTAACTTAGGTTTTAGGTGGAATTTTACGAAATGAGATTCACCTTTTGAGTTAATAAAACGGAAAGTATGAATTCCAAAACCTTCCATCATGCCAAGGCTTCTAGGTATGGCTCTATCAGACATTACCCACATCATCATATGCATGGCCTCTGGGGTGAGGCTAATGAAGTCATAGAAATTGTCATGTGCTGATGCCGCCTGAGGTACCTCATTGTGCGGTTCGGGTTTTACTGCGTGTATTAAGTCCGGAAATTTAATAGCATCCTGAATGAAGAATACAGGCATATTATTCCCTACCATGTCAAAAATGCCTTCATCAGTATAAAATTTAATGGCAAAGCCTCTCACATCTCTAGCAGTATCTGCGGAACCTCTAAAGCCAGCTACCGTTGAGAAACGGGCAAATACCGGTGTTTTCTTTCCTTTAGTATTTAGGAACCCTGCTTTCGTTAGATCTTCGCATGTACCATACGTTTCAAAATACCCATGAGCACCAGAGCCTCGTGCATGCACTATTCTTTCCGGAATACGCTCGTGATCAAAATGGGTGATTTTTTCACGCATAATAAAATCCTCTAGTAGAGATGGCCCGCGCTCACCTGCGCTTAATGTGTTTTGATTATCGTTAATGCTCACCCCTTGGTTAGTCGTAAGCTTGTCACCATGATCATGAGTATGATTCTTCAGTTGTTTATTTTTCTCGTCCATTAGCTCGTTTTCTTAGTTGGTTAATTCATGATATTTAACATGGAGCAGGTATTTATGTTGATCGAAAAAATTAAAAGAGTAATAAGTTTTAGTGATGCTGTATAAATATTAATTATTTAATAATTGCAAAGCTTTCATTTTCAGTATTTTATGTTTTGTTGAGGTGTGCTTCTATATTTTTTTATGAAAACTCTATGCTTTAGTTGTGTGTTCATGATTAAAATAAACGCTACAGATATGAAAAATGAAATGAACTCTACATCTGAAGTATTTGATGTTGTTAGAGCAAATGATGCCAAAATTTTAAAGACTTTGATTGAAAATGGTACTGATTTAAATGCTGTTGATGGCAAAGGTTATACTCCGCTAATTTTGGCAACTTACCATGGGCATTTGGAAAGTACTCAGCTTTTAATTGATGCCGGAGTAGATTTAAACGTGCAAGATGCTTCTGGAAATACGGCACTAATGGGAGTGTGTTTTAAAGGGGCTTATGATTTGGCTCAGATGTTAATTGATGCAGGGGCTGATTTAAAGGTAAAAAATGGAAATCACGGAACGGCTTTAATGTTTGCAGCCATGTTTGGACACGAAGACATTGTAAAGCTTTTGGTGGCTAATGGAGCTGATTTATACGCTCAAGATATAAGAGGAATGCGACCTATAGATCTTGCGGCTATGCAAGGAAATGAATCCATGGTAGAAACAATAAAAGATTTAGCTACAGCTAAGAATAAAATGGCATCTTAAGGAGCTCTTTAATAAGTGAGATTTAATAATGTGATTTTTTTATGTTAAAAAATGATTTAGTGATTAGTTAAATTTGGTTTTTTGTAAATGGAGGATGTATATTGTGAATCCATTTAGTTGGATTATGATCAAATTCATTATTTAATCCTCATTTTTTTAACATTAATTATTCATGAAAGTCTTATTATCCTTGTTAGGGATGTTACTTCCATTTGTGTCCTTTTCACAGATTGACTCTGCTCAGGTTATTGCTGATCAGTACCAATACCTTATTGATAGTATAGAAAGCCAATTATCTTACCAGCATGGTGAAGTGGAGTTGGAAGGGGGTATGGCCACTTTAAATATTCCTGAGGGGTACAAGTTTTTAGGCCCAGAGCAAAGTAGTTATGTATTAACTGATTTATGGGGTAATCCTCCAGAAGATGTTTTAGGCCTGTTGTTTCCAGAAGATGTTACTCCGCTTAGTGATAATTTTACTTATGCTGTGGAAGTTACTTATTCGGAGGAAGGTTTTATTGACGATGATGAAGCTGAAGATTTGGATTATGATGATTTGCTAGAGCAAATGCAAGATGATGCCAATGAGATCAATAAAGAACGTGAAAAGCAAGGTTATGTGCCGGTTGAATTGGTAGGGTGGGCGTCACCTCCATTTTATGATAAAGAGTCAAAAAAGCTGCACTGGGCTAAAGAATTAAAATTTGGAGATACAGAAGGGAATACGCTTAATTATAATATCAGGATTTTAGGAAGAAATGGCTATCTCAATATGAATGCCATAGGACAAATGACGGTTTTACCTGAATTTCAGAAAGACATTGATGGTATTTTGGCTAGTGTGGAGTTTAATGATGGATACAAGTATACAGACTTTGATCCTGAGTTCGATAAAGTAGCCGCTTATGGAATAGGAGGTCTTATAACAGGGAAGATCTTAGCAAAAGCAGGTTTTTTTGCTTTAATAGCCAAATTTTGGAAAATAATAGCCGTAGCAGTAGTAGGTTTTTTTGGAACTATTCGTAAAAAGCTATTTGGCTCGAAAGAAGAAAATTAGTTCATCTAATTTTATATAAGTAGCAAAGAAAAGCCCTGAGCTAATTACTCAGGGCTTTTTTGTTTTATTTCTTTATCTCCTTCAGGTCGATATTTAATTCAGTTAGTTGCTCATTGCTAATTGGACTAGGAGAGTCGATCATTACATCTCTTCCTGCATTGTTTTTAGGGAAGGCAATGAAATCTCTAATGCTATCCGAGCCCCCGAATAATGAACACAGACGATCAAATCCGAAAGCGATACCACCGTGAGGAGGAGCTCCAAATTCAAAGGCATCCATTAAGAAACCAAACTGAGCTTTGGCTTCCTCTTCTGTAAAGCCCAATTGTTTAAACATTCTTTGCTGTATTTCTCTATCGTATATTCTGATAGATCCACCACCAACTTCTACACCATTAACTACTAAGTCATAAGCATTGGCTTTTACCTCACCAGGTGCACTTTCTAATTTTTCTAAATCAGATGGTATAGGTGAAGTGAAAGGGTGGTGCATAGCATGGAACCTATTTGTGTCCTCATCCCACTCAAGTAGAGGGAAGTCTAGTACCCAAAGTAATTTGTAATCATCTTTATTTCTTAAGCCAAGCTCGCTACCCATATGAAGGCGAAGCTCATTCATTGCTTTTCTCGTATGAGCTGTATCTCCACTTAATACTAGCATCAAGTCTCCTGGCTTGGCGTTCATTGCGTCAGCCCAGGTTTTTAAATCTTCTTGGCTGTAGAACTTGTCCACAGAAGATTTAAAGCTGCCATCAGTATTGTATTTTACATAAACTAAACCTTTCGCTCCAATTTGAGGGCGTTTTACAAAGTCAGTTAAAGCATCTAGTTGCTTTCTGGTGTATTCTGCTGCTCCTTCCGCACAAATACCTACTACTAATTCAGCGCTATCAAAAACGTTGAAACCTTTATTTTGAGCTAAATGATTTAATTCTACGAATTTCATTCCGAATCTAATATCAGGTTTATCAGATCCATAATACTTCATAGCATCATCATAACTCATTTTTTCAATAGTCTCGATGTCTATTCCTTTTACATTTTTAAAAAGGTGCTTTACCAATCCTTCAAATGTTTCAATAATATCTTCTCTCTCCACGAAAGACATTTCGCAGTCTATCTGAGTGAATTCGGGTTGTCTGTCTGCTCTTAAATCCTCATCTCTAAAACACTTTACTATCTGGAAATATCTGTCAAAACCAGATACCATTAATAACTGCTTAAATGTTTGAGGAGATTGTGGAAGAGCATAGAATTCCCCTGGGTTCATTCTAGAAGGTACTACAAAGTCACGAGCCCCTTCAGGTGTTGATTTAATTAAAACAGGAGTTTCTACCTCAGTAAATTTAGCACCGTCTAAATATGCGCGAGTTTCTTGCATCATGCGGTGTCTCAATAATAAGTTTTCTCTTACCGGTTTTCTTCTTAAATCAAGGTAACGGTATTTCATTCTTAAGTCATCACCACCATCAGTATCATCTTCTATAGTGAACGGAGGCGTTTTTGATTCATTAAGTATGCTAATCGCTTTTACTTTTACTTCAATATCTCCTGTGGGGATTTTATCGTTTTTAGAAAGTCTCTCAATAACGGTACCCTCTACTTTTACTACATATTCTCTACCTAATTGATTGGCAATTTCTATTGCAGCAGTGTCGGTGGTGCCTTCTTCAAAGATTAGCTGTGTAATACCATATCTATCTCTTAAATCTACCCAAATTACACTTCCTTTATTTCTTACGCGTTGTACCCATCCGCATAATACTATATCTTTATTTACATCGTTAATTCGTAATTCACCACAGGTATGTGTTCGAAGCATGCTAAAATATTTTAATTTTGAAGCGCAAAGTTAATTGTATTTAATTCTGAGTAAAAAAAGATAGGGCATAAATTTCCTTCATAATAATGTTAAAACTTACTATTCTTATTCCATGGCTGTTTTTGATGCTGCCTCAGCAAGATAAATTAGTGAAAACTAAAGTGTCTGATAACATCACTGCATCACTACCAACCAACTTTTACCCCATGACTCCGCAAGATTTGGCGCAGCGTTTTCCTTCTGTAAGAAAACCTATAGCCGCTTATACCGATGAGTCTACTTTTGTTAATTTCAGTGTGAATGTTTCTGCCACCCAGTGGAGACCTACAGATACGGAAATAGCAAAGGATTTTTTCAAATCTAGTGTGTATAACCTGTATGACAAGGTGGAAATGCACAATGAAGGCATCAAAGAGATAAATAAGAAGGATTTTATCTATTTTGAATTTGATGCCATAATAGATGGTGATGAAATGTCTTTGAATAAAAGAGATGCGGTGAGAAAGTATGTTTATATTCAATATCATATTGTTCATGGCAAAACTTTGGTTTTTAGTTTTACTTGTCCTTCTCAAATAAAGGATAAATGGCAGGCTACTGCTGGAGAAGTGATGAATAGCATTAAAGTAAAAGGAATGTAATGGGGCTAACTATTCATAGCGATGAGCATTACATGCGCGAAGCTTTAAAACTGGCGGAAAGGGCTAGGGAAGAGGGCGAAATACCAGTAGGGGCTCTGGTGGTGGCAGATAATGTAATCATAGCCAGAGCTTATAATCAAACAGAGCGGCTTACTGACCCTACTGCGCATGCCGAAATGCTGGCGTTAACTACAGCTACTAATTCGCTGGGAACAAAATACCTTAAAGACTGTTCATTGTATGTGACTTTAGAACCCTGTGGCATGTGTGCCGGGGCGCTTTATTGGAGTCAGTTAGGGAAGTTAGTTTATGCAGCCGCTGATGAAAAAAGAGGCTTCACAAAAATTAACCCAAATATGGTACATCCTAAAACCCAAATAGTGCGCGGTCCGTTTGCTGAAGAGGCGGGTAATTTAGTTACATCGTTTTTTCAAGGTTTGAGAGGCAAATAGTTGAATTTGGCGAGTTATAGAATTTCATTATCAGCGGATAGATATATGTTAATAAATTCAATTTTTTGTTCAGGCTCTAGCTTGTATCTTTAAACCGCAAATTGTTAAACAATAAAACCAATAAAATTATGGCTTTCGAATTACCAGAGTTACCATATGCACATGATGCATTGGAACCACACATTGATGCGAGAACAATGGAAATTCACCATGGTAAACACCATGCAGGATATACAACAAAATTAAATGGAGCTGTTGAAGGTACTGACTTAGAAGGTAAGTCTATCGAAGAATTACTTGCTAGTAGCTCAGATAATAAGGCTATCAGAAACAATGGTGGTGGATATTACAACCACAATTTGTTCTGGACTGTAATGTCTCCAAACGGAGGAGGCGAGCCTACAGGAGAATTGGCTGATGCTATCAATGAGGCTTTCGGATCTTTCGAGAAATTCAAAGAAGCTTTTGCTGATGCTGCTGCTACAAGATTTGGATCTGGTTGGGCTTGGTTATGTGTTAAAGGTGGTAAAGTAGAAGTTTGCTCTACAGCAAACCAAGATAACCCTTTAATGCCTGATGCAGGATGTTCTGGTACACCTATTTTAGGATTAGACGTATGGGAGCATGCTTATTATCTAAACTACCAAAACAAGAGACCTGAGTATATTACAGCTTTCTGGAGTGTAGTAAACTGGGACGAAGTAGCTAAAAGATATGCTAGCGCAAAATAATTTTGCTTTGTACATAGATTGATGAAAAGAGGCTTTTGGCCTCTTTTTCTATTTATAGAGATATTGCTTCTTTAATGATAATAGCGTTGATGGGGCCATATTTGTCTTTAGCGCCTTCTATTGTAATTACAATTTCACCATTGGAATTTGGAGTTACTTTACTCCATTTTAGAAAATCCTGAGTATTTCCATTTACCAAACTAAAATTTTGAATTTTCTTATTGCCTTCAATGGTTACAGCCACTTCTTTACCTGTGCCTGCCCATATGTCTCTTCCATTGCTTAGGGTTTCAATGCTATAACTACTGTCTTTTGATAGGCCCGAGATCTTTACATGGGCGATTTTTGAAGTACAAACAAAGTCTTTAAGAATGGCATCGGATACTGCGCCAGAATTGTTGCCAGTGGTCTTTCCTGTGTTTAACCCATTGGTGTAATTGAATCCTTCATTTTCATCTTTTATAACGGAAACAGAAATAGCGCTTGGTTTCTGGTCGATGCTAAGAATTTCATCTAAATGGTAGTTGCCATTAGAGTTGCTGATTACCAAGGAATTCCAGTAGTTGTTTTTATTACTCACTATCTTTACATCCGATTGTTCGTGACTGATGTGAATCTGAAAAGTATTTTTGCTGTTTTTGTCTTCTTCACCCTTCCTTACTTTTAGTTTATTCACTGATTCCTTTGTAACTACATTGCTGCTGCCATTTGTTGTATTGGGTTGTGCGTCATTGTGTGTAGCTGCACGTTCTTTTTTAGAATGATGCATGTCAATGTTTTTCGTCTTGGCAATATATGGATAGCTAATGTCAGTGATAATATTGCGAGATTGCTGTACTGTAAGCCCCATTCCACGTTTGTCATAATAGCTTCTTTTTAATAGCAGCGGAGTATAAGCAGGTTCATCAGTTCCGTCCCAAGTTAGTTTTTCCCAAAAATCGGGAGATGTGGCAGGAGGTTTCGGTGTCTGATGTTTTTGAATACACTGGTAATAAGTAGTCTTATTGTTAGAGATGGTAAATATTATGTCTTCTTTGTTATAAGCTATTGGCCCTTTTGCTGTTACTTTTTCATTATATTCTCCAGTAAGCCATACTCCTCTAAATTGTAGAATATCTTTTGGATCAAAGCCAAAATGACTATTCATTTCTAAGGAAGGAGCTTGTTGCTGCTTCGATTTTGCCTCTTGGATGTTTTTTGCATTACCAGAGCCCGTGATTAGCGGTCTCCCTGCAGGATATATGTTGTTTTTTACTTCAATAGCATCGGTTCTATTGGCGCAGTTGAAGTACCCTACGTCATTTTTTAATTCTTCATGGGTATAAGCATCGTTGCTAGGAGGAAAGGTGATATCTGCTAGCACGTTGTTTTCTATAATATATGGTACCCTGCCTAAAGAGTCTCCAGTAAAAATGTAACCCGCTGAGCGTTTTGACGGGCCTAATAAGTTGTTATTAAGAGATATATCTCCAGGTGTTACTTTAAAGCGCGATTGTTCTTGGAAACGAGGGCCCACTAGGATGTTGCCTGCATTTCCTGTGTAAATAATGTTATTTTGCATTTTAACATCGCTATTCACATGAGACCATTGCACACCATTTTCTTGGAAATGATTACCTTGAAAAGGAACCTGGTAAAAACAACCTGTTTTGTAAAAGAAGTTGTTTTCTATTCGAGATCCACTATTTAAAAAATCGGCCTGTAAGGCTTCGCTACCAGTGAATAGGGTTACGTTATTTCTAAATATAAGTACATTGTCTGATACTTCATTGGCATTAGCACTACCATTATAGCCAATGTAGAAGCCTTCCGATTCATGCCAGCCAGAAAGGCATCGTTCTACTTCGATGTAGGTTTTTCTAGTGTCCTTTTTGTCATTCTTAATGTTAAAACCTGAAAAATAACCGTGTACCACACTAATACCTCTAATCTTTGCACTTTTAAAGCCAGCCACTCGCAAGCCGTTACTATGAGGTTGATTAGTAGAAAATGAAGTGTAATGTTGATCTCCTAATAAACCAAACTGCTTGTACCAACCTTTTTGTGTTAGGTCACCTCTTAAGCCAAGGTAGTATGGGTGTCCCGTGCCTAATTTTTTATCATACTCGCCACTAATTAATACATGGTCAATGCCTCCTACCGTAAATGAACGATAATGATCGTTTTGATAACTTTCTCCCCACCTTACCTGTCCGCCAAGGTTGGTGATGATGCAGGGCTGCTTAAACGATGATTCAACATCAAGATTGTCACCATTTAATAACAATATTCTTTCATATTCACCCCGCCATAAGAATATTTTGTTACCTAGACCTACATGCACTTTTTTCTTATACTTTCTAGAGTCGATACGGAAGGGGAGTGAGCCCTGAAAAATTAATAAGTCTCCTTTATTTACTTGGGGCCAATATTCATGGTCATTATCAGTGGCATACCTCCAGCCCTCATTGCCACCTAGAGTGTCAGGTATTGGAAGACTTTTAGGTTTAAAGCTAACAGTTTGGGCTATCGATGTGTGGTTGGAATCGGAGGTACTTTTAGTACAGCTTAGGAAACACATCACAAAAGTAAAAGCACAAGCAAACGCAAGTAACTTTCTCCTTTTAAGCATGGTGACCATATAATTTATATTTGCGAGCATTGATTTTTTCGTGGTTTCTAAATAATATAAAAGAGAAGGCTTTCATAATGTTTAGAATAAGTGGCTAAACTTTATGACACTAAACTCTTATTGTACGATTTTAAGAGGTTTTGGGCTGAGTATTTTACATATCTTTTCAGTTAATCAAATGATCGGTCTTAGAGACGCTTCAAAGCTTTGTTTAAGAGATATAATCTTCTATTTTTGTGCAAATTTTTAACCTACGATTCCATGAGCGTTTTAGTAAATAAAGATTCCAAAGTAATAGTACAAGGTTTTACAGGTTCTGAAGGTACATTCCATGCAGGGCAAATGATAGAATATGGTACTAACGTAGTAGGTGGGGTAACTCCAGGTAAAGGTGGACAGACTCACTTAGACAAGCCAGTATTTAATACTGTTCAAGATGCTGTTGATAGCACTGGAGCGGATGTATCAATCATATTTGTGCCACCAGCTTTTGCTGCTGATGCCATTATGGAAGCTGCTGACGCTGGTATAAAGGTGATTATAGCTATCACTGAGGGTATCCCTACGAAAGATATGATCGATGCCAAAAACTATATTAAAGGTAAAGGTATTGTTCTTGTTGGACCTAACTGTCCGGGTGTTATCACTCCTGGTGAAGCAAAAGTAGGAATTATGCCTGGTTTTGTTTTCAAACAAGGTAAAATTGGTGTTGTATCTAAATCAGGTACTTTAACTTATGAAGCTGCTGATCAAATTGTGAAAGCAGGTCTTGGAATTTCTACAGCTATTGGTATTGGAGGAGACCCTATCATTGGAACTTCTACAAAAGAAGCTGTTGAATTACTAATGAACGATGATGAAACTGAAGCAGTCGTAATGATTGGTGAAATCGGTGGTAATTATGAAGCTGAAGCTGCTCGTTGGATTAAAGCGCAAGGTAACCCTAAGCCTGTTGTAGGTTTTATTGCAGGTCAGACTGCTCCTAAAGGTAAGAGAATGGGACATGCTGGTGCTATCATTGGTGGTGCTGATGATACTGCAGAGGCTAAGATGAAAATTATGGCTGAGTGTGGTCTTCACGTTGTTGCTTCTCCTGCTGATATTGGTGAGACTATGTTGAAAGCGTTAGGTAAATAATTTACCGCTTTCATGAAAATATAAAAGGCGACTATTATGGTCGCCTTTATTGTTTAAAAATGGTCTCTTTTTATTTCATCTAATACTTGTGCTATTTTATCTAAGCACCAAGTTATTTTATTGCCCATTTCTTCGTGGTCTCCATCATCTGGCCATAGCTCAATCTCTCTCATTACAGGGGCAGCCTCAAATTTTAAGTTCAGTAAACTAGGTTTTATCTTGTGGGCTACCAGTTTTACCGTTTTATAATCTTTGTTAGCGTAAGCCTGCTTAATTTTGTCAAGCTCAGGAGGCATAGTGTCTAAAACTGTTTTAAGCATTTTTTTAATAAACTCATGATCACCTCGTGACATTTGTTCGAGCATATCAATGTTGTAAGCTTGCTTTTTATTAGAGGTTTCTTCTGGATATGTCTCTTTCTTTTGAGCGATAATGTTTTCAGAAGGCTTAATGGCTAAGAGGATCTTGGCTATTAAATCTTGCTCTTCAAATGGCTTTGTTATATAATCATTCATCCCTGCATTTAAGCATTTTTCGCTTTCTCCTTTTACGGCATTAGCAGTTTGTGCTATAATGGGAACTTCTTTACTTATATTTTCTCTGATATACTTTGTAGCTTCATAGCCATTCATGATAGGCATTTGAATGTCCATAAGTATGATATCAAATGCTTTTTGTTGCGCTATCTTTGTGGCCTCCAAGCCATCTGGAGCTTCCGTTACAGTGGCGCCATGGGCGGTTAAAATAGTGCTGGCCAAAAGCCTGTTGAATTCATTGTCTTCTACCAACAAAACATGACTGCCCTTCAGTGATTCTTCTCCTTGTTCGGTAGGTATAGTAGGTTTTACCTCTTGTTTCTTTTGACCTATAGATAAAGGTATTACAAATGAAATAGTTGTTCCTTTATCCTTTTTACTTTTAATTTCAATTGACCCTTCCATTAAATTGATCAATTTCCGAGATATGGCAAGGCCCAAACCCGTACCTCCGTATTTACGTGTGATTCCGGTATCTTCCTGGCTAAAGTCCTGAAACAGGCGTTCCTTGTACTCTTCGTTCATGCCTATGCCTGTATCCTTCACTTCAAATTTTATGAAATAAGAACTTCCTTCTTTAGACTCTAGGTTTATATTTACTTCAATGCCTCCTTCCTGTGTGAATTTAACGGCATTTCCTACCAAGTTGACTAGTACTTGGTTGATTCTATACGGATCACCTTTTAGCTGTAAAGGCAGGTCTGGTGACGTGTTGATCTTATATAATAGCCCTTTTTCCTCTACTTTATAATAAAACATTTTGTTCAGCTGATCAAGTAGTTCAGTAAGGTCAAAGTCTACCTGTTCTATCTTCAATTTACCTGCGTCAATTTTTGTAAGGTCAAGTATGTCGTTAATAATCACAAGCAGGTTTTCTGCTGAAGTGTTTATGGCTCGCAGGTAATTATTTTGGTCTGAGTTAAGGTTAGTCTTCTGAAGTAGATTACTCATGCCCAATATAGCATTCATCGGAGTTCGTATTTCATGGCTCATATTGGCCAGAAATATCTCTTTGGCTTTTGATGATTCTTCAGCTATTAACTTCGCTTCTCTTAATTCTTTTTCTAAATTTTTCTGATCTGTGATATCTAAGTGAATACCTATAGAGCCTATTAGCTCTTGAAATTCGTTATATAACGGGGCGCCACTGATTAAAAGCCATTTAGGGTTGCCATTTTTATCTTTTATTGGGATTTCGTACATATCAGCAATGCCATCTTTTCGTTGCCGATTCTTATGCCTCATAATGTCAGCTCCTTCTCCTTGCAAAAAGAAATTACTGGCTTCATTTCCTATAAGTTCTTCCTGTGAATATCCTGTGATGTTGCAAAAGCTTTCGTTCGCATATAAAATAAGTTCTTTATTATCGACCTCTAATAAGCCTAGGTTCATATTTGCTATAATACTTCTGTATTTTTCCTCACTAGACCTAAGTAGCTTTTCGGTTAATTGAGTATCGGTAATGTCTTGGTACTTCCATAGATGGCCAAAATATTTGTCATCAACACTTATGGGAATGAAGTCCCTTGTTAACACCCGGCCGTCAGCCATTTCTAAAACTTCTCCTAGTTGTTTCTTTTTCTCTTTTAATATGTCATTAATTCTAGAAACGAATAATTCGGGATCTTTAAAAAGGTGTTTTGCTTGCTCTGCGGAGCCTTCACAGTTCAATCCTATCATATCAGGAGGCGGGAGTGGGATTTCAAATAAATCGCAAAATGATTGATTGGTGAGAATTATGTTTCTTTTTTCGTCTTCTAGCAGAATCCCATTGTTTAAGCTAGAAATGGTAGTGCTAAGCCTAAAGTTAGTTTTTAAAGTATTGAGTTGAGCCTTTTTAAGTGATGATATGTTGGAAAATAAACCGGTGATAATATATGGAAGGCCTTCTTCGGTGATTTCAGTCACCACACCTCTGACCATAACCCATCGGTACTTGTTTTTGCCATTGCTTACCCTTAGTTCTGCTGTTATTTTATCATTTTTCTGAAGGGTTGGATCTTCAATTTGGTGCTGGAAATCAAATTTGTCATCGGGGTGAATTAAGTTTAGCCAGTAGTCATAATCTTGCTCATTAGCGTTATTGTTGACTTTGAAAATCGAATTGTTGAGGCTTAAAGTAATTTTCTTCGAAAGAAGGTTGATCTCCCAAAAACTATCTTCTAATTCGCGCATAGCACGATATTTTCTTAAGCTAGCTTCTAAGTGAGATGAGTTCTCCGTGTTAAGTTCTCCTTGTGATGCTGAAATTTGATGTTTAATTTCTTCGGAGACCTTATCAATGTGATTAAACTCGCTATTTTCCTTCTTTTGATTGTTCATACAAGTTTATCTACTAAAGCTCACCTTCTTTGAGCATTTTGTATATTGTTGATTTTCCTATATCCAATTTTTTAGCAATTAATAATACGTTGTGATCATATTTTTCTAAGAAATGACGAATAATATCTTTTGTGTATTCCTTCATAGTCTTTTCTTGTGCGATAAAATTGTTTTTTCGATCAGTCGGAACGAAAGATATGTCTTTGTCCATAATAATATTATCATCGCACAGTACAGCTGCCAATTCAATTATGGATTTTAACTCCCTTATGTTGCCAGGAAAACTGTAGCTAAACAGTTTGTCTTTGGCTGACTTATCGATAGTGATTTTGTCTAACCTGTTTTCTTTTGAAAATTCTTTTAAAAAGAATTCGCCTAAAATAAGAATGTCGTTGCCTCTATCTCTTAAAGGTGGCATGGTTAGCGGTAAACCCATTACTCTGTAATAAAGGTCTTCTCTAAAGTTGCCATCTCTCACTTCTTCCGCAAGATTTTTATGAGTGGCCACTATTATTCTAATGTCTAGAGATACACTTTTATTGCTTCCTAGCCTCGTTACTTCTCTTTCTTGAAGCACTCTTAGTAATTTGCTTTGTAGCTCAAGCGGCATTTCACCTATCTCATCAAGGAATAAAGTGCCTTTATGAGCTTCTTCAAACTTACCCGCTTTGCTTGCCGATGCTCCGGTAAATGCCCCTTTTTCGTAACCGAACAGCTCACTTTCAAGCAAGTCTTTAGGTATTGCCGCCATATTTACAGGTACAAAGGTATTATTCTTACGTGGTGAATTGTAATGTATGGCTTGTGCCACTAGTTCTTTACCAGTTCCGGTTTCGCCAGTAATAGATACATTTATATTAGTTTTTACGGCTTTGCCCATCACCTCAAACAGTTTTTGAACTTGCGGGCTGTTACCTTTTATGATTTTACTGAAATCGTATTTTTCCTCCAGTTTCTCACGGAGGTTTTTAACTTCTTCTTTTAAGTCTTCAGTTTCTTTTATTTTGTTGACAGCGTTCCATACTAACTCTTTTGTGTCGTCATTTTTAAGGAAGTAATCTGATACGCCCATTTTTAGTAGGCGCAAAGCTACTCCTACCTGCTCTTGTCCACTGATTACTATTACCGGTACTTTGGGTAGCTTTTCCTTTATTTTCACAAAAAGTTCATCTCCGTTTATATCAGGAAGAGAATAATCAATTGTAATAAGGTCTGGGCCTTCTACAAGTGCCTTTAGCAAATCCGTTGCTGTTTGAAAAAGTTTTACCTCATGGTCAGGGTTTTGGCCCAAGTGATACTTAAGCATTTCACCAAACCATGGATCATCTTCTACTATAAAAATCTGATAAGATTGGGGCATTTTTTATTTGTCCTCCTTGCTATATGCCAGAGATTTTGTCTCTGTTTTTTTTGATGAATTCTGATACCTATACCAAAAGATACATAACAAGTATTCAAATATCAATATACATAATAAAATAGCTAGAGGAAGTTTCGCAGACAATAAGGCCGTAGCAACAAAAATGATATGTATAAAATAAATAATATATGAGGCTTTCATATGACTAGAATACTTGTTTAATATGATATGATGGATATGATTTTTATCTGCGGAAAAGGGCGACTTGCCTTTTAATAGCCTTTCAGCAAATAATCTCAGAGTGTCAAAAACAGGTAAAGCTAAAAGACCTATAACTACATTTACGTTGTATTCTACAGGCCTGAAGGCTACTTCACCCTGATCTATAATGTAAATTCCTATTGCTGAAAAGATGAACCCTAAAACTAAGGACCCAGAATCTCCCATGAAAAGTTTGGCTGGGTGAAAATTATATACTAAAAAGCTGAATAATACACCTGCTAAGGCTGCAAAAAATAGCGCAAGGTCATCCATGTTAATGGTATAGCAGATGACAGATAAGACAGTAGCGTTAATGAAAGAAAGACCTCCTGCAAGGCCATCAATTCCATCGATTAAGTTAAATGCATTAGTAACTCCTGCAATAATTACTATGCTAAGTGGAATTTGTAAACTTGTCGGTATTTCATCAAACCCCAAAAAACCATACAAGGAAGTGATTTTTATCCCACTTAAAACTATGGCTGTAGCGCATGATAGTTGAATAATTAATCTGACGAAAGAGGGGAGTTCAAATTTATCATCTAAAAGCCCGGTAATAAATAAGATGGTAATTAATAGCATGAAAACTTTCCAGTATAAAAAGGGAGAGGTATATGTGGGGAGTAATGCAAAATAACTTGCAATGCCAAAGAATACGGCTACTCCTCCTAAGGCCGGAATGGCTTTAACATGAACTTTTCGTGTGTTTGGTTTATCTACGAACTTGAGTTTGATGCCCCAGTATCTGATAATGGGTAATAAAACAATGCCCACTATAAACCCGGTTAAAGCATATACAATAGTGAGTTGCATAGTGTTAGGTTTAATCGTTGTAAATAGAATCTAAAGATGAAAAATGAGCCATTTCATAGTCTATGAGCTCTTTTGTTTCCACATTCATTAATGTTGGTTTAATGTGGCTTTTTGCTCCTCGATAAACTAGCTTGTCTACAAGGTAACCATATTTATTCGCTATGATCTCCCAGTTATACCGTCTATCTGCAATGCTTTTCATAGAGGCGCTGAGTATCTCTGTATCTTTGATGCTTGTAGCTTGTAAGAGCTCTATTAAGTTATCAGAAGAGTTAAAATATTTAGCTTTATTTTCTGTTGTAGCTCTGTTGTAAGATACATCGTAACAAAATATTGCTCTACTTAAATACATGGCTTCAACAAGAGATGGGTTGGTTCCTCCTGCGCTATGCCCATGTATATATAGAAAACAGTTTCCTCTAAGCACATCTAAAGTTTCTTGATGATATATAGGATCCAATAGGTGAATGTGCGAATATTTTTTGTATTGATTTCTGCAAGATTTTCCATATTCACTATTATTCCAGTTACCGACTATTACCAGAGGCAAGGAGTTGTATTTTGCAAATGCCTCTAATACTGTGTGAATATTATTTTCAGGCTCTATTCGACATACTTTAAATGCATATGAGGATTTTAAAAAAGGATAATTTTCGATAGCTTCTTTTGTTATCTCTCTTTTTAAAGTATGATTGCCTCCATACTCAATTACATTGCTGAGGGTCTTGTATTCTGCAGCTGTATAGTCTTGTATGGCTTCATTATCAGATATGTCAACATGAGAGTATTTTACAGCTAACTTTTCACAGTACTTTAAGTACTTTTTAACGAATTTGCTCCATTTGTCTCTCTTCCATTCTAGGCCATCTATAGAAATCACGATTTTCTTATTAGTAAACCACTTTACAAATGGTAAAATGATAGCGCCAGGAACACCCAAAATCAATAAGACATCTGCATAGAATATTGCATGTATAATAGAAGTTATATCGTAAATGATGCTTTGAGCACCATTAGCGTCAAAGGGTAGGTAAATCAGTTTAGCTCCATTATACTTTTTATGTCTACTATGCTTGGGGTATTTTTTTCCACTACAATATACATAAAGGTCATATCTTGTTTTAAGATAAAGCGTAAGATAATTTACTAAGGTCTCGAACCCACCATAGTTAGCAGGAAGACCTACTGTACCTATAACTGCAATTTTCTTTGATTTCATGGTAGTCTCTTTTGAAAACTACTTCCCGAATTCATGCCAAATTATAAATATTTGATTATCAGTGATATGTGATATTTTAATATTTATATTCTTCCAGTGGTTGGAATAAGGTTCTAATCTATAGATATTTTTCCGGAAGAATTAAATATTGATTTAATGGAATTTTTAAATGATTCGGGGTTGAAATTTTGAGCTTTTTTTATGGCGTTATGCGAAACCATCAAATAGATGGAATGGTCTTCAGCAAGGGTGTGAATTGTTTTTTTTATAGAATTTGTTTTCACTCCATTTATATGATATCCATTGAAATTATGCTCTACTAATTCACTGGCACCTCCTTTTTCAGGCACAATACATGGCTTTCCATAATACATACCTTCGAGCACAGTCATTCCAAAAGTTTCTAACCATTCATCTGTTCTTGATAAGTTTACTAGCACATCACAGTTTTTATAAAATGGGTGGACATTAGTTTGGGCAGGATATATAAGTAAGTTTTTAGGAATATTATAATTACTGAAATAATTGTTAATCTCTACATCATTTGCATTTAAAACTAATTGGAAGCAATACTCAGGCAGGGACTGAGATAGTTTTATAAATTCTGGTATTCCCTTAAAATCTTTTAAAGAACACACCATTAAAATTGTGAAATTTTCACTTTTCACTTTTCCTGCTGAGCTCTTTTGTGCTGTATCAATAAAATCTTTGGGTAAACTATTGTATACTACTGCTTGCTTTTGGATTTTTAACTTTAGCGCATCTCTTAAAAAATTAGAAACATGAATACATTGAGTAGCGCATATGTTGACTACTTTAATAAGCCAATTTTTTAATGCCTTTGGTTTTATAGATACTTCATGCATGTGAAATATTACTTTCTTTCTTCTTATTTTACCGGCAATCGCAGCGCCATAAGGTAACATAGAATTGATATATACCACATCATCTTTCTTAATGAGAATTATGAAAGATATTGTGATTATTAGATTCACCCAGAGATAACGTAGTAGTGTTATCAATTTTACCGGGCTCCATTGGTATTTTAGGTATTTGTATTCAACGCCTTTTATATCAGATAAAAAACCATCTTTTGATTTGGACGTGAATAGGACTACACGATTTCCTGACTCAACAAGAGCTTCAAGGGATTGCCTAAATACAAAAGGGCTACCACTTCTATCATTAAGCAAATGAATGGCTAATATTCTTTTCATAACTTAAAATTTCTTGATAGATGTGTTTATACTGTATGCCGCGTATATCCCAATTTAACCAAGCATTAAAATGCTCTTTCCCTAAATGTCCTTCATGTTGTTGCAGGTCTTTGTCGTTATAGAGGGCTAATAATTTTTTTGTAAAAAGCTCAATAGAGTCATGATATGTGCTATATGGTATTTTAAGTGATGATTTAGGGGGCGTTAACTCTCCTGGGCCATAATTGTCAAAACATAGCACAGGTACGCCATACGACAGAGCTTCTGCTACTACCATACCTGCACCCTCGTGTGAAGGAAAAAAGAATACAGAAGTCTGTCCATATAGCTTAAGTAAGGACTTCCTTTCTAACCAAGGAATAAATTGTGTTTCATCTCCCAACTCATGTTTTATCACTAAATCTTTTAATTGTTTTTCTTCAGGTCCGCTACCTATTAGTTTAAGTTCTACCCTGTGATGTTCTTCTTTAGGAATGTAGCTTTTGAATAAGGCAAATGCTTTAATCACAACATCAAATGCTTTTAATGGAACCATTCTGGCAGCAATCATAACAGTGAACTTTTCTTTCTGCTCAAAGTTGATGGGTTCTGGCTTTTCTACTGCTACGGAAGGTATTATGCGGTATTGATGTTTTGAAAGGGAGAGTTTTTTCGGTACAGAAGAATTCATGCAAATAATTCTTTTTGCTTTGAGCCTTGTTATCCATAGAAAAGGGTCGAGAGTCCAGAATAAGTTTTTCATACCCCAAAGTATTCGATCTTTTAATAAGGCTTTAAATCCGTATTGTTGTAAAAATTGTTTAGGGATTAGTGAATGGTGTCCAATAGGCCCCCAAACCAAGGGTTTTCTTAAAGCCCATAAAAATGTTGGAGTCCAGTCGTTGTGAAAATTTAAGTTATGAGCAATATCAAATTTTAGCTTTTTGGCTGAAACAAAAACTACTAGGCCCATTTGCCACATGTAGAAGTATAATACTGATAATAAAGGACCTTTTTTCCACCATCTCGTCCATTTAGGTAAATCAAAATATTTAAATTCTATATTGTGCTTTCCTGTGATGCAGGCAGGGTTTTCAGATATATACTTTTCAATATCTTCTCTATTGTTCCTCCTAGTAATGGCAATTACACTGTTGAATCGCGCAATTTGTAAAATCGCATTCCAACCCATGCCATCTTCCGATCCCTTGTAAGGGTTTACCGCATATGCTGTGACTAAAATAGTTTTCATTAGGCTACATTTAGTTGAGCATCTTCATCAGTATTTCTACTTTTTATAAGCTTAGCAGGTACCCCACCTATTACTGAAAAAGGAGGGAATGACTTTGTTACTACAGAACCGGCAGCAATTACGGATCCATGACCTATGACTACTCCATCAAGGACAGTAACTTTGCTCCCAATCCAGCAATTTTTGCCTATGGCAATGCCTTTTCTATCTACCCCCTGATTTTTGATTAATTCTTTTGCATTTGAATAATTATGATTTTCAGGATGGCAACTAAAATATTGGCCCACAATGCAATCACTTTCTATATCTAGGCCTCCTGCACCACCCAAATATGCATACTCACCAATACCTACATTATTACCTATGGTAATGTGGCTACCTGGATTATCCAATGTGGTAGAAACTATTATGCGAGAGAATGCTCCAAGGCTTACGTTATTACCTAGCTTCAAACCCTTTTGAGAAAGCCCACTGAGTTCTAAGTAATCTCCTAATTTCATGAGCTTTCCGAATTTAATTTTGTGCACATATTTAAAGTTGACCCCTTTTCCTAGCATAGCTCCTTTTGGGTTTTTAAAATTTAAAACAAGCTTTAAACCTCTGAGCAGCGATAACGCTGTATTAAAAAAGAAGGCAATTAAAGTTCTATTATCGATAGCCTCATTTAATTTAAATGCAGGGTTTCTTTTCTGTATTAGTTTTTCAAGTAGGTTTTTCATTGTAATGCGGTTTTAATGGTCTGCATTATACCTTGAAGGGTATGGTCTAACTGTACGTTCTCCATAGGGAGGTACTTGGAGCGATGATACTTCTTTGAGTATTGATTGAATAGAGTAAGATATTTGTTGGTTAATTCCTCTATTACAGGTTTGGATAACTCTTGCTTTCTTCTTGTGATAGTTTCTGCATCAGCGTATAAGAAGAAATTAAGCTGGGGCTTGGTAACAAATGTATAGAGAGATTTTACTAGCGATTCGGAAACATAAATATTAGAACGTTTGCTGTCGTTGATGAAGTCATAATAATACCTATCGTATATTACAATATATCCCCTTCTTAAGTATTTAAAGTAAACCACCCATTGGCCTATTATATAATCTATGTAATAGTATAAAAACCTGATAATAGATGATATTTTGTTCTTGTTACCACCTTGACGAGGTAGTTTGGAAACAGAAATTTGTTCTGCTTTTTCTTTGCCATAACGCCAAGCACTTAGAATAGGTAGTATTGATGGGCGATGCCTTAGTACAACTACATTTTTTCTGTATACCTTTTCCAAATCATGCTTAACATGATTGATGACCGTTGATTTGCCTGCGCCATCAACACCGCTAAATGTAATTATTATTCCAGATGAGCTCATAAATTGATATGCTGAATCAATGAGATAGTTGATTTTACTTTTTAACTTTTTAATGCCCTTGTTGCTAGGCATCTTTGTTAGGTGTTTGATAGTGTCACCTTTCAATTTTAAGTTATTCAGCATGAGGTTTCTTATTGAATTTCCTTCATACTTAAAACTGGTGTTAGCTTTGAAAAGGATGACACTTTTATCTTTTATTGAAAGACTATCAAAATACTCTATATATTTTTCAGGTATGGGATGGTTATTGAGTGTGTAAAAGCACCATACATACATGAAATTATCTGTGTAGCTCGGTATGTTAAGGCCGTTGCTCAATGAAATGGCACTTTTTAAGATTTCTGAGCTATCTGCTAAAGTCAGTTCTTTTCGTTTTAATTGATGAATTAAATCAATTGAGAAAAATTCTCCATTTGAGGTGAAGCAATCGATAGAAGTCATAAAGCTTTTCTTTCTAACTTTTGCTTTTTCTACGCATGGATGTTGCTGTATATAGAAGGTTATTTCTTTTGCTGTAGTTTCATCTACCAAAACATCGATGTCTGATTTAATGCTTAGAGCGTATGGATTGTCATTGGTGAACTTTAAAATCGAATGAGGTCGGAAATGTAATTGGTCTAACACATCACCAATAAGCAAATCCCTTGAGTTATTAGAGCTTTGAGATAAGAAGCTCAGCGCGTCACTCCAAGTTTTCAATAACCACTGTATTTGCATGTGCCACACTTCTTGTTGGTTGTAAATGACAAGCGAGTGTGCTATATGCTTTAAAAGATATATTTTTAAATATTTGATTGTGCTCCCATGGAAGCTTTCTGAAAGGAAATTGATGATTTTGGTACAGATGTTTTTGCCATCAAAATTGTGTTTAACCAGAATTTCTTCTTGAAAATGAAAATGTATGATATCATAATATAGAGGAGATATTTCCTGACTAAACTCAAGGTCATAAACATATATTTTTCCATCTTTTACCCAGCTATTCCACGAGGTGAAGTCTCCGTGAGAAATTGTAAAGTCGTATGACTCGAAGTAATTTACTTTTTTGAACGAGTGGGTAAGCTTTTGTTTAATCCCAAAAGGAATTTTGCTATTGTCCATTAAAGAAATAGCCTGCATATCTTGCATTAAGCTTTTCCAGAATGATGTGTTCTGTAATTTTGACTTGCGAAAAGTCTGATTAATTAATTCTTTTTGGTAATAGAAGTGATTTCTGCTATAGGCCTTTATTTTACTCGCTCCATTTTCTTTTATTGAAGAGATGGTTAATTTTTTGTCATAGGTAAAATCTTGTATTTGTGGTACCTGAATGAGGTTGAAGTCTTGATTATGCCATAATTTTATTTGTTCGTATTCACAGTTTAAAATTGAGGCTGAGTGGCTGGATAAAGCCACTTTAGTGAAATAATCTTGCTTGTTTGTCCGGTGAAAACACACAGCTTTTCTGTATTTTCCCTTTGTCCCTGTGAAAATTGCGAATTTATGCTCTATTAAACTTTCTATTTTGATTGCATTTTCATGCGTTAGTTTAATGGTGATTGTTGGAAATATAAACCTCTGTAATTTGAAAATGAAAATGAGCTTTACAGCTATGGAAAAAATTAAAGAACGAGTACTTGTAACGTTGTAAAAGTTTAAAAAATAGGGTTTGTTTATAGAGGCAGGCCAGAGCCATCTGATACTTCCATCGGTGTTTTTAAAAATATAAAATTGAGTTTTATCATCATCATCTACTGAGAGTATACTTATGTTTATATCAAAAGCCTCTAGTGATTTTTCAATGATTTTATAATCCTCGTTCGATAAATTATATTTTTTCATACAATAAGCAATACGAATAAAATGCCATATTCTGTATTGTATGTAAGAGTCTGATATTTAGTATTTTGTGTTGAGGTTGAGCGGGTCTACGTTCCGTGACTAGGAGTCACTTCCACTCGATGGAAATTTAAATCAGGTCTATTTTTTCGTAAAAATAATTTTTGAGCTCTTGTTAAAATAGGGTCGTATTCAAATGCTATTCCAAATATGAGTAGTTGATAAAACAAAATGCCGTAATTGGTTTCTCCAAAAATTCCAAATTCCGTAAATGAATTAATCAATATAGGTATTAATATGCCGAGTAGCATAAGCTTACGTTCTTTGTCTTCGAATGATAAAAAACCTCTAATGGTAAATATCATTTGTAGTAGTATTAATGTGAAGCCTACAAAGCCTAAATTCATTAGTACTTGAATGAATGTATTGTGCGTCATTTGACCGGCATATGTATGTACTCCTTTGAAATAGTCTTTGTATGCAATGCGCATGAAACCAAAACCTAACCAGGGCTCTTTTGGAAGTCCTTCACTTAATAAGGCTTTCCAAAAAGGAAGTCTACCGGTCATGCTTAGCACTTCTTCTACATCTCCTTGTTTGATGAAAATGGTTTGTACAATAACAGGGATTGATACCACAGCCCCAACGTTAATGGCTAATTTTAACTTAAGGTTATTAGATTGGCGAATATGAAAAAATACAACCAGCAAAACTCCTATCATAGAAGATCTTGACCCTGTAAGAACCAAGGCATAAAAAACTAATAATATTTTTACCATAGTCCATACTTTTCGATGGTTACGGTAAAGGTTAAATATATAGCAGCAGATGCACACCACACAAAGCATTCCTAGTTCATTAGGGTTCATCATATAGCCTCCAAGGCGAGCTTCTTCGCCACCATGTGTCATCCTATAAAATTCGTCAGGGGCTATCATGAGACCCACTATAAATATTAGTATAATAAGAAATGACGAATTGGCTAATATGTGGTAAAACTTAATTTCAGCCTTGGAGTAGAACACATTGAGTACCTCGAAGCTTTTCATGAAATAATAGCAGAATACAAAGCTTTCTAAGTCCATAAACCATTGAAGTGCACTGTGGCTGGGCTTGGTAGACCACATGAATGAAATAAAGCCTAGTAGTAGATAGCCAGCATAGAGTAAGGGGCTTAATCCGTTGGTCCATTTAAAGGAATCCACCGCCCCTTTTTTTAAAATGTATTTATAGGCGTAGTATATTGCCACTGTCATAGCAATACGGCTAAACACCTTAAATACCCGAGTAATGGCCACGTTTTCACTCCAGGTAAAGAAACCTGCAATTTTCAGGGCCATAATTATGGTGAATATCAGGTATATTTTTTTAGCAAATTTATCTATGTCAAGCTGCTGTTGCATGTGTTTTTGCTTGGTACATATCTGCATATCCGTTCAGCAATTCAAACCAATCAAAACTCTGTTCTACCATGAGTTTGGCTTGAAGCTTCATTGCTGAAGATTCCTGTTCTATTTTTTTCTTAAGGTAATTTAGACCGTCACATAGTTCATCGCCTTTAGTTTGCTGCATTACAAATCCACACTTATATTCATTAACGAAATCACCTAAATTGGTAGCTTCTGTAATTAAAGTAGGTATTCCCATGGCCGCAGCTTCAAGTACTGCTGTTGGTAGTCCTTCATTTCTTGATGGGTGAGCAAAAACATCTAATTGGTTGAGTAAGTCAAATTTGTCTTTCCCATATTTACTACCATGAAAAATAATTTTACCAGAGCTATAAGGCATAATATCCTTTTTTAGGGAAGTAAGGTCTTGCCCATCTCCAATTATCCATAGTTCTGCTTCTGGGGTCTGCTGAGCGAATTTTAAGAAGCCTTCAGTCAAAGCATCCAGCCCTTTTGTGTATGCATCTATCCTTCCGCAAAAACCTACTATAAATTTATTAGTTTCCGCTTTAGGTATGTAGTCTTCTTTTGTGGATTTGAACCCATATGGTATCAGGTGTGTTGCGGCCTTCTTAAATAATTTCTTAGTTCCTTTTACCTCACTTTTTCCTAAACAGTGTACCCTTCTTGCTCGTGTTGCAAGGTGTTTTTCAAAAAGTTTAATATATAGTTTTTTCAAATGCAGGCTTCTTCTTAAAGCAATTTCATTATAACTTCCATGAGGAGTAAAAATATATGGAATTTGCAGTAGTGTTATTTTTTTAGATAAGGTGTAAAAAGTAGGAATAAAGCCACCGTGTAAATGAAGTACTGTGGTTTCTTTGTCTTCATTTTTTAAAGCTTCAATTAGTAGTTTGTCCACTTTAAAAAGGTTTCTGTACGCTTGAAACAACCTTAGTTTATAACTTCTTTCAGGTGAATCATCAGAATGTAATGTTTTTGTTATACCCCATACTTCTACATTCCAGCCTGCCATAGCTTGATGTGTGGCCAGTTCATGCACCACTTTGTTTACGCCATTCATTCTTAATGGGTTAGCTTTCCCTAATACGATATGAATTACTTTAGTATCCATCTGAATTGCTTTTTAGATATGATGATAGACCAAAAAATGTTGATTACAAGCTGGCTTAACAACCAACCTATAACTACACCTACAGCTTGATAAGTATTGATTAACCAACTTGCTGTAAGAACGGAAACACTAATGCTGATGAGATAACCAATGAAATAGTACCGAGAATCTCCTAAAACTCTGATGTACATTTTGAGAGGAAACGATGCTAAAATAATTATATAAAGTATACAGCACCATCTAAAAAGAGCTGCATGAGCTGAAAATTCTGGATTTATGAGGCCTATAATTGAAGCAGAGAATAACCCCATGATTATTAAAATAGGGGCAGAAATTAATGTTATTTTTTTGCTCATTAATAGCATGAATTTTTTTGCTTCATTTTTTCCTGAGCTCATTAATTTGCTCATATATGGGAGGAGGTAGTTTTCTAAGCCTTGAATTGCAACATTGAAAACACCCATAATTGTTTGGGCGAGCCTAAGCACTCCTAATGTTGCGGTGCCTGAAATTACTGCTGATGCTGCAAGTAGATAATTGGAAGCACCCCATTGTATCAGTGCTGTAGGAATTAGCCAGCGAGCACTACGCCAGTGTTCTTTTATATATATAAGGGTGTATCTGCTAAAGCTTATATTTTTACGCTCAATTATAATTACTGTTAGTATGGCGGGTAGTGTTGTGAACCCGTTAATAAAAAAGACCGATGCTATGCTGAGACGAGAATGCGATGCCCATGCCCAGCATAATAAAGCCAGTTGACCAAAGCATGATATAATATCGCTCATGAAAGATAGTTTAAGATTGCCTTTGGCAATTAAGAACCTTCGAAAGTGTTCTTGACTTAAGTAAAATACAGAATAAACGGTAAATGCTGCAATTAAGGTGAGCGGAAACTGATTGTTGAAAACAGCAAAAGAGCCAACTAAAGTTAATATTAAAATTAGAAATAGAGCTTGAATACTAAATACAGTTTTAATGTATCTTAAGTTGTCTTCCCCCTTTTTGTTGCCCATAAAAACTTGCATGGGTTGCCCTACTATGGCTATTTGAAATGCTAGCATTAGCATGGCTGCCATTTGCCATGCACTGAAAAGCCCAAAGTTAGATATTCCACAAATGCTGGCTATCATTATATTGGAAGCAAAAGAAGTACCGCTAACAACTATCTGATTACCAACTACAATCAGCTTGTCATTTTTTAATATTTTGTTTAGAGCTTGTTTCATTTTACTACTTTTTTTAGTCGTAATAAAACAAGTATAGGGTTGTAATATTTTCGTATTAACCTTAGGCCTTTTCTGAAAACTAGTTTTATGAGACTAGGGTTGTATTCAGCTCTGTTAAGACCGAAAAAAGTGTTTGGCAGGTTGTATTCTTCATGCAATAAATTGAATTCCATTATTCGTTTTGCGGGAGTAAGCCTGCTATCTAAAATGAATAAATTTACATCGGCTGCCGACATCAGCATTATAGCATAGTTGTCATCATCAACGGGAACATTATCAATGATTTTGATGGTGCTTGGGCTCAAATCTTTGAATATTAACCGCTGATCGTCTCGGTCAAAGTGAGTGTCATAAGCATCTACTAGTTCCACATTGAACCCCCTTTTTTTCAACGATTTGGTTAAATGTTTAGAGAAAAAGCTGTTGCCATCGGATCTTTTAAACGAGCTGACACATACTATTTTTCCGGGAGTAAAAAACTCTTTTAATTCTAATTTTATACCTATTTGCTGAAAACCTCGGCTGATATTGGAAGGGTTTATGTATTTCGGGATTTCAATGCCAATAGGTAATTCTGAGTTTTTTTCTATGGTATATACATCGTTTACTTTAGCTTTTAGTGAATGCACGATAAGAATGGAGGCCACTCCAAAGCCAAGTCCTAAAATTCCACATACAAATGTGATCAATGTCTTGTTTGGGGAAACGGGTTTACTTGGTATTTCTCCGCGAGAAATAATTCTGTGGAAAGATATGGTGGCTGCTCTTGCAATTTCAGCTTCAGTATGTTTTTCATGCAAAAAAGTATAAAGCTTTTGGTTTAGTCCAAACTCTCTTTCTAAGATAGTGAGCTCCTTTTCCTTAGTGGGGACACCTATAAAAGCTTCTTCTGCTTTTTCTATTGCAAGGGCTATTTGATTATGCTTAATCTCTAAATTTTGCTTAGTATTTTTTATGCTTTCTATTAAATAACTAGAGAGGTCCAATATTTTTTGATTAATAACCTTAACCTTCGTTTCCTCTTCTGTATAAGTACTTAAAAGCTCATTTCGTTCTGCCTGCAAGACCTTTAAATTCTTAATTATTTCCGTACTTAAAAGGTCGTTAAATGCTTCAAAATTAGGAGCTAGAGCTAAGAAATTATCTTCACCGCTTTTAACATAATTGTATAAAGAGTCTATAGCAGATAAATTCATTTTAAGGTTTGATAGCTGAATTTTCATTTGAGCTATTTTTCTTAAATCTGTTTCCGTTTCCTGCCTGATATTTATTACATTTTTTTGATTTCTGTAGCTCTCTATATCAATTTCCGACTGGCTTAGTTTGCCTCTTACAAGGTCTAGCTGATCTGCTAAAAATTTTACAGTTAAATCAGTGGCTTTGTATTTGTCTTCTATATAATCTTCAATGTATGATTCACACAGCTGGTTAACTAATTTTGCGGCCTTTTCAGGTACTGTACTTTGGTATCCCACCCTTAGTATTGCAATGTCTTTATCTATAGAAACTATATCCAGATTTGATGATACTTCTTTAATGAGCTTTGCTCGGTCTCTGATTTTTATTTTATATAGATCAATAAGTTTCGTGTTTGCTTTTTGCTGTAGCAAGGAATCATTTTTGGTGATACGCAAATACCCTTTTCCATATTTAACGGAATCCCCAAATGAATGCTTGATTCCGGGTGTTTCTTGGCTTGTGGATACTTTATATTCTTCGCTGCTAATGACTTTTATAAAATAGAACTTTTCATAAAAGTCATATGGCAAGTTTTTGTAATCTATTAATATGGGCGAGTCATTATAAAGCTCGCTGGTTTTGACTTTACCAATTCTATAAATCTCTGTTTCAAAGTCGAGTTTATTTAATGCTTTGTTTATTACACTATTGGATTGGATAACTTCAATCTCAGCTCCAATTTTGTTTTTGTTGGTAAATACATCGAAATCTTTGTATAAGATAGTGCTGGTGGGCCCCTCGTTATTATCGGCTAGGCGCATTTTTGCCGCACTTTCATATTTGGGGGTGGCGTACTTAAGGAATTTCTGAGCTATTTTAACTGCCAAAATCAAGCATAGAATTATTACAGGCAACCCTCTCAATAAAGGCCTGAGTAATCTTAAACTGCTATTTCCTTGAGAACTCATGGCTCAAAAATAAAATTAGCAATAATGGCCAATGTACTTACTGCTGAGCCAATAGGTATTAATGTGGTAATTTTCTTATCGAATTGTTTGCCATTACGTGCTGGTACATAAATCACATCCCCAGATAATAAGCGAACATTATTGATGTGGTAATTCTCTATTTTAGTTAAGTCAACATTAGCAACATGTGCTTCATCTCCTATTAGTCTGATTACTTGTATATGCCTTTTGTCGGCATAAAAGTCAAAATCACCTGCCTGAGCTAGTACTTCAAGCAATCGATTATCTTCTTTTTCTAGCTTTACTACTCCTGGCTTTATCAGTTCGCCAATGACTGTTACTTCTTTATTTAGAACCTTAACATTAACTATTGGTTCTTTTAGCCACTTTGCAAATTTTTCTTGCAGGGTAACCTCAGCTTCTCTTATGGTCTTATTTAATATGAAAAATTGGCCAATTTGCGGAACATCAATATAGCCTGATGAGTCTACCATGATCCATTTACCATACACTTCATTGGAATTGTAAATACCATAAATAGACCCTACACTCAGTCTATCTTCTCCCCAAACACTTATGCTTATTTTATCATCTTTTTTGATTCGATAATTAGGTATGGGTTTGAAAAAAACAGAGTCTATACCCTCTTTTTGATTCATAAAGAGATTTTGAGTGACGCATGACGAACACCCAAAAATTATAATCAATAGGATTAAGTATATGTTGGTTTTCATGTTAGGTTTAAGTGGCTTGGTTAAGTCTTTTTCACTTTTTAATGGAAAAACTGATATACAAAACCACACACAATAGCAGCTAGTATGGCTATACCGACTAATGAGTGCAGTCTGTTGGGCTTAGGATTATCTTGCGTAGCTAATAAATTAGTTACTTTTATTATTTTGTTCACTACAGCCTCAATTTTATTAAGCTCATCCTCTTCTTTTATAATATAATCAAAAGCACCGATTTTTAAAGATTTTACAGCTACTTCTAATGATTGCTGGCCGCTTATGAGCACTACATAAATATTAGGGTTAAATCTTTTGATTTTTTCTAAAACCTCTAGTCCGTTCATGTCATCCATATGAAAATCTAAAAAGATTATATCGGGCTCTTCTGTTAGGTTATTTAAACAAGTGGTGCCAGTATGGAATATGCTTATATTTTTAAATCCAAGATTTACTAGGTGTTGCTCGTATAGGTATGTTCTGAAGATATCGTCATCCACAACAAACACTTTCATATTTTCTTTAGTCTTCATAATCCGAGAGTTTTTTCTAACAATAATCGAATCATATGCCAAAGCCTCTTTTTTTGTAAAATGATTGATTTTGAGTGTTTTGAATGGGATGGTTAGTTGGTGGTTTTCCATTTTATGGAATAGCTTCCTTGTTAAGGATTAACACATTATCTTAAAAAACCGATTTTGAAAACTACACAGAAGTAAAAAATTGGCATCTTCGTGCTTAACTAACCATTTTTTCATGCGAATTTTTATTTTTCTATTATTCTATTTATGCTTTATGTCAGCTCAAGCTCAGGTTGGGCAGAGTAAGAAGGCTTTAAAGATGATTGAAAAGGCTGAATATGATAAGGCATTTGAGCTAATCAATGATGCTGTGGCTAAAGATAGTTTGCAGGCAGCTCCTTATTATGTGAAATCATTATTGTATTTTACTAAGCCATATGTGGGCTATGATATAGATTCAGCTCATGGTTACATAGTTGCGGCAGATTACAAGTGGAAAAGGTTAGAGCAGAAAGATAAATCACAACATATAAAGGCGGAAATGGATAGTGTGGCTATCGAAAATTTGCGTCAAAATATTGATAGTGCTGCTTTTGATGTGGCTAAAAGCCTCAATTCAGAAAGAGCTTTTGTTTATTTTCTTCAAGTATATAACAAAGCTAATCAGATAGACCAGGCTATAGCTCTACGTGATTCTTTAGCATTTATTAATGCTGTAGAGGAAAATACTTATGAGAGCTATCAATTATTTATGGAAAAATACCCTAGAGCGAGGCAGGGTGAGGAGGCGAAAGAAAGGTTTGAGAAATTGTATTTTTCTGAAAGAACAAAAGGAGGTGAACTTAATAGTTATGTTCAGTTTTTAGATGAACATCCTGATACTCCTTATAGGGAAGAGGCTGAGCAGCAAATTTTAGAATTAATAACCGCAAATAATAAACCTCAGAGTTATGCTACTTTTATTAGCAATTATCCTAAAAGCTCATTAAGGAAAAAGGCGATTGACTTTTTATATTATTCACTTCAATCTAAAGGGGAGTCCTTGCCTCCTCATTTGGTATCAGATTCTTTAAGTTACTTCATCAAGTTTGGGTGTCAGTCTTTTTTCCCTATTATGGAAGATGGTAGGTATGGCTTTATGGATAGCAATGGTGTAATGGTATTGTCACCAGAATATTATGCTTTAAATGAGATGGAGCTATGCTCTCATTTTAGAAAGGATTATTTTTTAATGGGACATCAAATAATTGCGCTTGATGGAACTCCCATTTATCAAGGTGATTGTAAAAGGGTGGAAGATTTAGGTAGCGGAATATTAAAAATAGAGATTTCCGATGGTGTATTTGTTTTACATAAATCAGGTATTATGTTATCTGATGCGGATAATGAAGATTTTAGGCTTCTAAATAACCTTTTTATATCTTTCAAAAGAAATGGAAAGTGGGGATTGATGACAGTGATGGGAAGAAAGCTTTTAGCAGCAGAATTTGATGATATTTATTTCAATGATAACTTTCTGATATTCGAAAAAAATGAAAATTACGGAGTAAAATCTATAACCTCAATGCTTTCTTCAATAGATAAAGGAGTTTTAAAGGTTAATTGTGATTATACAGACTTTGAAATATTGGATAAACGGAAAGTTTGGGTAGAAAAGAATGATCAGGAAGGGGTTGTTGATTTACTAGGGGATGCAATTATTCCTTTTGATAATCAGAAGATTACAGTGTCTTCAGGAACTACAATTATAGATAATGATCAGACCTTATATGTATTGGATTCTGCTTTCAGGCCTTTAGAAAGGGATAAGGTAAAAAAAGCATTAGTGAATAAATCTTGGGCAGCCTTACAACTTGAAAGTGAATGGCATATTTATAAATTGGATAGTATTAACAATGGTTTTGTAAGGGCTGATTCTATGATTATGGTAGGGAGTCATTTTATAGAGATTTTTGATGGTGAAAATACAAGCTTATTGGTTGCTGATAAGTCTATAAATGTTTCTGCAGATGAGAGTGTGAAGATAGTTTCGGGAGTGGATAGCGATGAGTTTTTATATAAAGAAGGAGCATCTAAAAATTATTTAATTAACTCCAAAGGAGAAGTGGTTTACGAAGGCCAGGTTGCAGAAGCGAAAGCATTAGGAGGAGAATATATTGTTTTATCATCGAAGAATAACAATAAGAGCCTGATCACCCTGCAAGGAAACTTATTGTTGAAGTTTGAGTACGATGCCATAGGCAATTACAGCAATGGCTATGTGTCACTCTTGAAAAATAAGAAGTTTGGCCTTTATAATCGAAGTAAAAATGTTCTTATCTCTCCTAAGTATGATAAAAATTTACAGCCGTTCGGTGAAGTTGCTTTCATTGCCTATAGAGATAATGGTTATGGCATTATTAATTCTGAGGGTAAAAGTTTGCTCGATTTTGATTACGATGAAATCACCTATTGGAACGATTCGTTAGCCTTGGTGAAGAAAGCATTAGTGTATGAACTTATTGATATCAACTCAGGGTCAATTGAACAGGGAGGGGTGAAGTCTGTACATTGGATGATAAATAATTCAGAACGTAGAATAGCGGTTCTATTAACAGAAAATGGTTATGGTGTTTTTGATTCGCGATTGGGCAATGTGGTTCCTGCTAGTTATAACGATGTCATGAATGTAGGTACAGTCCAGCAACCCGTTTACCTTGCAGAAAAAGATATTAAAGAAGCAGGTTTTGTGGTAGTGGTTTACTATTCTGAATTGGGTAAAGTAATATACAAGCAAGTT
This sequence comes from Fulvivirga sp. AWR4_260, assembly GCF_056158185.1. NCBI lineage: Bacteria > Pseudomonadati > Bacteroidota > Cytophagia > Cytophagales > Fulvivirgaceae > Fulvivirga > Fulvivirga sp. AWR4_260. Next base: position 178,653 of record NZ_JBSWSU010000001.1, on the reverse strand, counting down.
TATGAAGATGCAGAGTACAATCGCTTATTATGTGATAATTAAGGATTAGTGAGTAAATAGCCAGACGCCCTGTGAATAATTGTTTATAATTGCAGGAGCCAAAGCTTAATACTATGATCCGTTATTCATTAACTCTATTGTTATTATCAGCATCTTCAATGCTATTTGCTCAGAATAAGCCCAAGTTAGTGGTGGGTATTATCGTAGATCAGATGAGACAGGAGTACCTGTATCGATTTAATGATCAATTTGGGCAAGATGGTTTCAATAGGCTTATTAATGATGGTTTTATGTTTAAGAATGCACATTTTAATTATGTGCCTACTTACACTGGCCCGGGGCATACATCAGTATATACCGGATCTACGCCTGCCATTCATGGTATTATAGCCAACGATTGGTATTCAAAAGATATAAACCAGATGATCTACTGTGCTTATGACAGCACAGAGAAGACCGTTGGTAGTAGTTCTAATAGAGGAATGATGTCACCTCGAAATTTATTAACCACCACTATTACTGATGAATTAAAGCTAGCGACTCAAAAAAGATCTAAGACTATAGGAATTTCTATAAAAGATAGGGGTGCTATCTTTCCGGCAGGTCATTTAGGCGAGGCATATTGGTATGATAGTGAAACCGGTAATTTTATAACAAGTACCTATTATAAAAACGAATTGCCTGCTTGGTTAAATACTTTTAATGGCCAGCACTTGGCAAAACAGTTTTTATCAAAAAAATGGGAGCCAATCAATAAAATTGAGACATATACTGCGGCAGGCACTGATGTAAATAATTATGAGGGTGATTTTTATGGAGAGGGGAGTGAATTAGCTAAGGGGTATAAATTAAATAAAAAGGATTTTGGGCAATTGGCAGCTGTGCCTTTTGGCAATGATATGCTGAAGGAAATGGCATTAGCCACCTTAGAAGGTGAGAAATTAGGGCAAGGTACGGAGATTGATTTTATGGCAGTAAGCTTTTCCTCTACAGATTATGTAGGGCATAGATTTGGGCCTAACTCGGTAGAGGTAGAAGATACCTATATCAGGTTAGATAAAAATATAGCTTCTATACTAAATGCATTAGATCAGCAAGTAGGCAAAGGTAACTATGTTGTATTCTTAACTGCAGATCATGCAGTGTCAGATGTGCCTCAGTATTTTTTAGATAATAAAATACCTTCGGGTTATTTCGTGCATCACTTAAAAAGTGAGGTTGATAGCCTGCTGGCTGCAAAATATGGCGATGGGGCATGGGTAGAAAATGTGAGTAATGGCCAAATCTTTTTAAACCATAAAACTATTTTGAGTAAATCAGCAGATCTTCATAAAGTAGAAGAAGATGTTGCCCATTATCTAATGACACTTGCTGGAATTAAAGAAGCCTATCCTGCTTACGTTATTCATAACTTTAATTATGAAATAATCGGTATTAAGGGCCTTCTTACCAGAGGCTACAATCACAAGAGGTCAGGAGATGTTTTGTATGCTTTAGAGCCGAGCTGGTTAGAATCTCATAAAAGGACTCATAATACAGGTACTACACACGGATCTTCTTATACTTATGATACCCACGTGCCGATGTTGTTTTACGGAGCCAATATTCCACACGGAACGTCAGTGCAGTATCACCCTATAACAGATATTGCTCCTTCATTGGCCATGATGCTAAATATTATGCTGCCGAATGGAGCTACCGGTCAACCAGCCGAAGAACTGTTCGAGAACAATTAAAATATTAAAAAAAACACCTGCAGCTACCTGCAGGTGTTTTTTTTGCCCTTTTATTTTGGGGTGAAGTGCACGGATAATGCATGTATCGGATGGCGCCAGGGTACTATTTGGTATTATCTGTAATTTGATTTTCTTTTTCATCTTAAATTCCTTATATACTGTGCGCTGATTAAATTTTTAATAATCAAAAACATACTTAAATAGTTTATGTCGAAAACAGAAGAATTTAGTAATCGTTGGGGTATTGTATTGGCTTCCTTAGGAATGGCCATTGGAGCAGGTAACCTCTGGCGGTTTCCACGGTTAGCAGGGCAGTATGGAGGGGCGTTTCTTATTTTATGGATACTTTTTTTACTCGTTTGGTCTATCCCTATTTTAATGGCCGAATTTTCAATAGGTAAAAAATTTAAAAAAGGAGTAATAGGTTCATTTGGTAGTGTAGGAGGTAAAGGTCTTACTTGGGGAGGCTTTTTTATTACAGTGTGTACCTTAGGTATAGCATTTTACTACGCAGTAGTTACTGGGTGGGCTCTAAGATACTTAGGTTTATCTATAGAAAACTTATGGGGCTTCATTAATGGTACAAATGTTATAGGCTCTGAATTGGATAAAAATCCAGAATTTATGAATGAATTTTGGAACTCAATAGCTTACAATAGCCCTTGGACTATAGGTTTATACCTTGCTGCTTTAATAGCAGGTTTATATGTGTTGGGTAGAGGTGTGCAAAATGGCTTAGAGAAAGCCAATAAAATACTAATCCCTACTTTGTTCATTTTACTGTTTATTATAACAGGGATGGCATTGAATATGGAGAATGGCTTCAAAGGGCTAGAGTATATGTATTCTATAGATACAAAACATTTTTCTAACCCTACAATATGGATAGAAGCTCTCTCTCAGTCTGCTTGGTCTACAGGTGCCGGTTGGGGGTTAATTATGACTATTTCTTCTTATTCTAGGCAAAGAGAAGATGTTGTTTTAAATACATTTATAGGTGGTTTTGGTAATAATACCGCTTCATTAATGGCAGGAATGGCCATTTTGCCAGCAGTATTTGCTATTGCAGGTAGCGAGGGTGAAGCTATTTCATTTTTGCAAAGTGGTAATCAAGCATTAACCTTTACCATTATCCCTAAATTGTTTGCTACAGTTAAAGGAGGAGCTATACTCTCATTTATATTCTTTACAGCCTTTTTCTTGGCTGCTTTTAGCTCTTTATTACCAATGGTAGAGCTCTTCATTAGTAATTTAAAAGATATGGGTTTTACTCGAGGGCAAGCAGCTTTAAGAGCCGGTGTGTTTGGTATTATCTTTGGCTTCCCTTCAGCATACTCACTAGATGTATTTAATAATCAAGATTGGGTGTGGGGTATTGGTCTTATTATTTCTGGTCTATTTATAGTGGTAGCTGTGTTAAAATATGGTGTGCGTAAATTCAAAGAAGAATTTATTGATACGGATTCTGATTTTAATATACCGCCAACTTTCTTTAAAGTATCCCTCATTTTTAACTTCTTTTTAGGTGTTATTTTAATATACTGGTGGATGTCTCAAGGATATTCAGAGTACCCATGGTTCGATGCTAATGGTAACTGGAATGTATTTGATGTATATAGCAATGCTTCCATTATTACACAATGGAGCATTGTAATTATAGTAGGCATTATTCTAAATAAATTTTTATATAAAACCTTTGTGAAGAAATGAGTACAGGAGCAATAGTATCAATGGTATGTATTTTTGGTGGCGTATTTGGAGGGTTTTTATACTTTTTGTCACTAGCTATGAGAAATGAAGCCAAAAGAAAATCTGAAATAAAAGATTAGTTAACTAATTATAAATAAATGTTTTAAAGCTTGTGGGAGGTAATCTCACAAGCTTTTTTTATATTATATAAGTTGAGCATGAAAGTGAAGTAGAGCATTTTGTCGATTATCTTCTATGAAGAGGGTTACAACTCAGAGTTATAATTGATATATCAATACTTTATTTCTGTGTTATTTTTTTAATATTTATTACAAATAATATATTTACTTTGTAAGTTGGATTTTTTAACTCATATAATTGAATGAAACATTTTTACTTCTTTACTATTCTTTTGATGATTACGGTGAAAAGCCTCAGTGCCCAAGACTGGCTTGGATTTCACTCAAGTAATTATGCAGGTGTGCAAGGAATTAGCTATCAACCAGCATCTATAGTTGATAGCCGTTATAAATTTCAAGTCAATTTGATTGGATTTAGTAGTTACATTGCCAATAATTACTATAAAATCCCACATGAGGATTATAGCAGTTTTGATATTGATTACGATAGGTTGATAGAAAGTGATAAGGAAAGCGACAAGGCGGGGATGATGTCTGTTGAACTATATGCTCCATTGTCATTTATGCTGACCCTTAACCCCAAATCTGCTATGGGGTTAACATTGAGATCTCGGAGTATGATTAACTTCGATGGGCTAAGTGAGAGGTCTGCTGATTTTGTCAATGAGATAATTGACAAAGAGGAATTTGTGATAGAAGATGGAGATTATTTTGACTTGAGCAATATCTATTTGCAATCTCATCAATGGAACGAGCTAGGGTTGACTTATGGGCGAGTGGTACTTGATGAAGATAAACATTTTTTGAAAGCAGCGGGTACTGTGAAGTTACTTGATGGTGTTTCATCAGCATATAGCTATTTTTCAAAATTAAAATACGAAGGTCAGGCAAATGATTATGTCGACCTGATAGACGTAGATGTACAAACAGGTTTTTCTGATAATATAACCTATAATGATAGTGATGTTGAATTTGAATACAACCCATTTGAGAATTTAGGCTTGGGTCTAGACCTTGGTGTGGTGTATGAATTTAGACCCAATATTGAAGATTATCACTATTCTATGGATGGAAAAGATGGACTACTGAGACGTGATAAGAATAAATATAAGTTCAGAGCTGGGTTTTCAATTCTCGATCTAGGAAGCATAAAATACAAAAAGAGTAACGATAGTGGAAATGTTAGCGGATCTACAGAAAATTTAGATGTTAATAATCTTGATGGTGATGTAGATGAGGTTATAGAAGATATACTTACGCTGCAAAGAGGTGGTGACTATACTATGAATTTACCAACTCGTTTAGTGGGAGATTTTGATTATAATGTGAAAGGTGGATTTTATGTAAATGCCACCACGCAAATTGGTTTGAAAGCAGGTGGAGGTGATATGGAAAAGACCCGATATGTTAGTACAGTGTCCCTTACACCACGTTGGGAAGGAAAGCATTTTGAGTTTGGTTTGCCTGTTTCTTACGACAAGCTAGCTAACCTAAATACTGGATTTTCATTTCGTTTAGCATGTTTAGTGTTAGGATCTAGAGATGCTGTTAGTAATTTCTTATTAGGTAAAGACCCTAATAGCACCAATGTATATGTAGGAATTAGATTTGGGCTTCCTTATAAAAAGAAGAAAGATAAGGACAATGATGGGGTGTCTAATAAGTATGACGTGTGTCCTAAAGTGCCTGGTGTATGGGCGTTTAAGGGATGTCCTGATACTGATGAAGATGGAATTCAGGATAGTCAGGATTCCTGCGTTACCGTGCCAGGAGTAGAAGCTTTAAATGGATGCCCTGATGCTGATGGTGATGGTATAAAGGATAGTGAAGACGCTTGCCCTGAAGTAGCCGGAATTAAAAAATTTAATGGCTGTCCTGATAGTGATGGAGATGGTATTAAAGACAGTGAAGATGCTTGTCCTGATGAGCCGGGTAGTGTTGAAATGAAAGGTTGTCCTGACCGTGATGGTGATGGAGTGAAGGATAGTGAAGATGCATGTCCTGACTTAGCGGGCCCTGTTGCCAAAGGCGGTTGCCCAGATAGTGATGGAGATGGGATCTATGATAGTGATGATAAGTGTCCGAAATTGGCTGGTCCGGCAGAAAACTCAGGGTGTCCGTATGCTGATACCGATGGTGATGGAGTGGTAGATAAGGAAGATGAATGTGTTTTGATACCTGGGGTGCCTGAAAATCATGGTTGTCCGGAAATAAAGGAGGAGGAGCAAGAGATATTAAATACGGCATTTAAGAATTTGGAGTTCGAGTCAGGTAGCGATAAAATAGCATTATCTTCTTATTCTTCATTGGTAGAGTTAGCTAATTTATTGAAGAAGAAACCTGAATGGAAACTGAAAATTGAAGGCCATACTGATAATGTAGGTAACCCGGCTAGCAATTTGAAATTATCAAAGAAAAGGGCTCAGGCTGTAGCTGATTTCTTAACGGCTCAAGAAATAGAGTCAGAGAGGTTGATTGTTGATGGATTTGGAGATAAACTTCCTGTTGCTGATAATTCCACAGCTGAAGGAAGAAAAGCAAATAGACGTGTAGAAATGACGGTGTTATTTGAGTAATAAGAATATTAAAATCAAAACACATAAAAAAGCACCACATGTATCATGTGGTGCTTTTTTATGATCTATTATTGAATAAGGTTTAACTCTTGTTCGGTGTTTAATCAATAGATTTTTAATGCAGTTGACTTTTTAATACGGCAAGACCTTCTTCAAATGAATGCGGTTTGTAACCCAAGTCATTTTTAGCTTTGTCTATAATAAAGCCTGTTTTGGGAGGCCTTTTGGCTGTTTGTTGAAACTTAGACCCATCTGTGCGGTGGATTAATGACTTATCTAACTCAAAGAAATCTGCCGTTTGTATGGCCATGTCATAGGGAGATAGCATGTTGTCTCCACTGATATTATAGATGCCTTCTGCCTTATTTTTGGCAATGAGATAGCAGCCAGTAGCTAAATCTTCGGCTAGCGTTGGTGTTCTCCATTGATCATCTACCACATTTATTTCTTTATTGTTTTCGAGGCTGCCCTTCACCCAGAGTATAATATTGGATCTACTCATGTCATGAGCTATGCCATAAACAAGCACAGTTCTGGCTATGCTCCACTTGATGTTACTTTCTTGCACTAGTTTTTCTGCAGCCAGTTTACTTTCTCCATAGTAGTTTACAGGTGCTGGATTTTCATTTTCATCTAACGGGCCGTGTGAGCCATCAAAAATAAAGTCTGTAGAAACATGTACTAAATGTGCATTTATTTTAGCGCATGCTTTAATGATGTACTCTACGCTAGTTACATTCAACTTCCAACAGCCGTCTTTATCAGTTTCGCACTGATCTACATTAGTCATTGCGGCCGTATTAATTACAGCATCAGGGCTATGCTTCTCTATTACTTGAAGCACCTCTTCTTCGTTGGTAATGTCCATTGATGCATAGGTGTAACTATCATCCTGAGGAAGTCTATTTTCACCTCTTGCAGTGGCTATTACTTCAATGCCTGATTCATTAGTTAAAAGTTTAATGAGCTTTTGGCCTAGCAAGCCATTTGATCCTGTAATTAAGATTTTCACTTTTTAGTCTGATTTAGGGTTTGGATATTCGTAACCGTATAGTTTAGTTATTTTTTTCTTCGGCATTTCCTCTACTTTCAGCATCATTCTTATGTCTTCTTCCGGTCTGTCTCTTCTATCAGTAGGCTGAGTAGCTATCTTATCAATTACCTCCAGGCCATCTATTACCTGCCCAAAAACAGTGTATTCATCATCTAAGTGTGGCACCCCTCCAATAGTGGTGTAGGCTTTTAACCTTTCTGGAGCTACTTTTTTTGATAGGTCTTCTTGCATTGTTGCAGCAATGTAGTCCTTCATCTCCATTAGTTTGTTGCCGTAGGCTTCTGGTCCTTGGGTTTGATATGTGTTAATTAACAGTTGTCTAACAGAGTCTTGATCTGTTATGTTCATTAATTGTTGTGCTGCCTTTCCTAATTTTTCTAAATCAGTAGTGAGTTCTTCTTTAGTCCATGTTTTTCCTTGTACTATATAGAATTGACTACCGCTAGACTCTTTTTCAGGGTTAATATTATCGGGCAGACGAGCAGCAGATAATGCGCCTTTTTTATGGAACAAAGAAGGTACAAACTCAGCGGGAATATTGTATTCTGGACCTCCATTTCCTAAAGGCAAGCCTTTTTGTGCATTTTTAGAGTTAGGGTCTCCTGTTTGTATCATAAAGTCTTCAATAACCCTGTGAAATAGTAGACTATCATAAAACCCTTCTTCTGCCAGTTTAATGAAATTCTCTTTGTGCTTAGGTGTTTCATCAAACAGGATGGCATGCATGTCACCATAATCGGTATGAATGGTGACTAGATAATCTTTTTCAGAAGCGCAGGAATTGAAAAAAAACATACCTGCAAGCAAAAGGTAAAAGTAAGTAGTAGTTTTAGTTATTTTCATTGAGCTTATTCTTAATGTCTTTTAAAATCTCATCTCCTCCGGCTGATAATACTTCCTCGGCTAGTTCTTGACCTGCCAGTTCCGCATCATCAATTTTATGCATTATTCTTTTTCTGATGATTTTATCTCCTTCAAGGCTCACAATACCACCTTTTATGGTTATGGTTTCATCATGAATGTCGGCCAGTGCAAATACAGGAATGCTACATCCGCCTTCTAGCTTTCTCAAAAAGGCACGCTCACAGATTAACCTTTTCTCAGTGGTTTCGTTGTTTACGTATTTTCTTATCAGAGCTTTCTTTTCTGCATCAAGGTTTACTGATGACTCTATGGCAACGCTACCTTGGCCTACAGCAGGAATGAACTTGTCTAGCGGTAATTTTGATATAATCATATCATCGTACTCCATGCGGTGTACACCTGCGTATGCCAGTAGAAGTGCATCGCAGGCTCCTTCTTGCATCTTTTTTATCCGCGTTTGTAAGTTCCCTCTTACAGGTACTGTTTTAATGTGTGGGTAGAAATGTTTTAATAGAGCTACCCTTCTTGTGGATGAAGTTCCTATTACAAGATCTTCTTTATCAAGAGAAATCGTCATGTCGGTGCCTACCAATACATCGTTAACCACTTCTCTATCTGTAAATGCAATGAGTTCAAACTCCTCAGGAAGTTTAGACTCCATATCTTTAGCGCTATGTACGGCAATGTCAATATTGCCATTTTTTAGCTCATCTTCAATTTCTTTAGTGAATACTCCCTTGCTGCCAATTTTAGCAATAGAAACGTCTAATATTTTATCTCCCTTGGTTTCAATGGTAATAATTTCGGAATCAACTCCACCTTTTTTCAATAGCTCAGCCACATGCTCAGCTTGCCAAAGAGCTAATTTGCTCCCTCTTGTGCCTATTTTAATTTTCTCCATTATTTTATTATTCGGGCAATTTGAAGTGATAAGTCTAGAAAAATGATTTTGGGACTAGCATTTCTTTCTAAGTGATAATGCGCATCGTTAATCATTTTAGCAATAACTTCTACCTTATCAGTGTTCATTACCTTGCTAAAGTTTTCTATAAATTGGTTAACCTGTCCGCTTACTCTTTTGAGTTCTGGTGCTGCGGTGTGTATCAGTGCCTCTCGAAACATATTTAAGGCATATTGAAACAAGCTGCGCTGTGCAATTTTATTCATGCCATGAAATTGGTCACTTTTTTGAACCAGCTGAGTAAAATCTTTTTTGAAGCAGTCGCGCATCCAATCTGTAAATAACTGATGGCTGTTGTCCTCTATGTTATTTAATAATTTTAATGCAAGATTGTAATCTCCATCAGCCAGATGTGCGACTTGCATAGCTTGATCATCTGCTATCTTCTGATTTTCAATCAAAAGTTCTTTTATGCTATCATCACTAAATTTAGGAATAGTAACGATTTGCGTTCTTGATAAGATGGTAGTCAGTAGTCTTTCTGAATCATTAGATACCAAAAAGAAGATAGTTCTTTCTGGTGGTTCTTCTAATATTTTTAATATTCCATTGGCTGCTGCTTGGTTCATGTACTCGGGCAGCCATATGACCATTACCTTGTATTTGCCTTCGAAGGCCTTTAGCGATAGGTTTTTAACTATCTGCCTACTTTCTTCTTTTGAAATGTTGCCTTGTTTGTCTTCTCCGCCATAGTGTGCAGACCATTGGTCCAAATTGCCTAGAGCAGAGTTGATAAGAAAAGTGCGCCATTCCTTAAGGTAATTAGAGCTTACTACATCTTTACCAGTTATGTTTTTTGTAGCACTTACGGGGTACACAAAATGCATGTCTGGGTGTATGTATTTCGCATTCTTCATACATGCTGAGCATGTGCCGCATGAATCAGTATCTGATGGTTGTTCACAATTTAGGTAGGTTGCATAAGCTAATGCCATAGGTAGGTTAGGACTACCTTGCTTTCCTAAAAATAATTGTGCATGAGCTACATGATCATTTTTTGCAGCATTTATAAGCTGGGTTTTTACTGTATCCAGCCCTTTTATGTCGGCAAATTGCATATGTTTATTTTTCCCAATTCCTGTATTTGGCAGTTAGCTCAAATACTTTTTCAAAAATTTTTCTTTCTATTTCGTTAAAGTCAATATTTCTGCGGCCCATTACTTTTGAGGCTACTTCATTGGCTTTTTCTAATTGATAAGAGGTGATGCTCTCAGCTCCGCCCCATGAAAAAGAAGGTATAAATTTACTAGGAAATCCTGCTCCAAAAATATTGGCTGAGACTCCTACTACTGTACCGGTGTTAAACATGGTATTGATGCTGCATTTCGAATGATCACCCATTACCAAACCACAAAATGTTTGTCCAGTATTGGTGAATGAGTCAGAAGCATAGTTCCATGTTTGGACATCACCATAATTGTTTTTAAGATTGGATGTATTGGTGTCAGCTCCAAAATTACACCATTCTCCTACTATGGTATTTCCAATAAACCCTTCATGGCCTTTGTTGCTGTAGCCAAATAATACCGAATTACTCACTTCTCCTCCTACTTTACAATAAGGTCCTATAGTGGTGTCACCTCTTATTTTAGCGCCTACATTTACAATGGCCCCCTCGCCTAAAGCAAAAGAGCCTCTAATGATAGCTCCTTCACCTACCTGAGCATTTTTCCCAATGTAAATAGGTCCGTTTTCGGCATTTAGAACTGCGGCTTTTATAGTGGCCCCTTCTTCAATAAAGATGTCTTCTTTGTTGTAAACAGCTGTGTATGGATCTGTTAATGGGGCAGATGTTCTTCCATCTGTTATTAATTGAAAGTCAATCCTAAGCTGTTCGGCATTTTTTTTGAAAATTTTCCATCTTTCATCTATGATGGTAATCTCCTCTTGCCATACCACTTCTTTAAGGCTTGCTAAATCATCGAGTAAATTTGATGAAGACCTGGCGGCTATGATCTTACCATGAAAAGTGATTTTTGTATTAGCTTCCAATGAAGCTATTTTTTTAGCTAACTCGGCAGTGGGGCATGCTGCACCGTTAATCCAAAAGTTGTCTTCACTAGTTTGTAATGGGAATTTATCTTGTAGGTACTCTTCAGTGAAGTAAGAAACTTCAGTCTGTAGGTGCTTAGCCCATTTTTGGCTTATGGTAAGTATTCCTATGCGTATTTCAGCCGTAGGTCTTGTGAATGTTAGTGGGAGTAGGGAGGTTCTTATTTCGGGTGCGTCAAAAAGAATTACATTCATTATACAAAAATAAAAAAGTCTTCAAGATTAGCTTATCCTGAAGACTTTTTAAATTAAATATTATTCTAAAAGAATTACTTCTTTTTGTATTTCTTGTTGAACTTCTCAACTCTACCTGCAGTATCCACAAATAATTTTTTACCTGTGTAGAATGGGTGAGAAGCAGAGCTTACTTCCACTTTAATTAATGGGTATTCGTTACCATCTTCCCATTTGATAGTTTCGCTAGAAGACATAGTAGATTTCGTCATGAATTTATATTCACTTGACGTATCATAAAAAACTACCTCTCTGTAATCTGGATGTATTTCTTTTTTCATTTTATATACCTTTTCTGTTCGATCTTCCCAAAAGAGGCACAAATTTACTTATTTAAAATAAAGTGCAAAAGCTTTTGTGATTTTAATTTTTAAAATCATTTAAACTTCTTCTCTAGTCTGAGCGAATGTTGTTATTGGTTGCTTTTAATAGTCTGCAAAGGTCGAAATATTATTTGTATATAAAAAGGTATTTTTACGCGCTTTTATATTAATTGTGTTTTTCTTCTGAATTGATTTTGTTTAATGTGGTCACTTAGGCATTAATTGAGATATAAAGCTTAAATTAATGAAGTTAAATTAAATATTATAGACATAATGCAGAACTTTTATCGGTATACTTTTTTGCTGCTAATAGCAGTAATGCCTTTTATAAGTTATTCTCAGAGTAGCAATGCGCCACTTAATAGCGACTATTATCACCTTATTGATAGGTATGAAATTGAAGGGGGACAGATATATGATGGTATCTTCACTTCATGGAAAGCTTATCAAAGGGAGCGAATTGCACAATTTGCAGACTCTTTGAAATCTACTGACCATGACTGGAGTAAGGTTGATGTATTTAACATTAACTATCTAAGTAATGATAATTGGGAGTATGCCGATACAGTTGATAACGAGAGTAAAAAACCTGTATTAAAGCACTTCTATAAAGTAAAGTCAGATCTTTATCATGTTACTACCAAAGATTTTGATCTTCACATTAACCCTGTGCTGTATTTGGGCGCGGGGAAGGAGACAGCTGCTGATGATAAAACTTTTGTGAATACCAGAGGAGTAGAGGTGAGGGGACTGATTGACGGTAAAGTGGGCTTCTATTCTTTTATAGGAGAAAATCAAGCTATTTTTCCTGAGTACGTTAGGGAAGGCATTGCTTCAAATTTGGTAGTGCCTCATGAAGGGTTTTGGAAAGGTTTTAAAGATAATGGAGTTGATTTTTTCACAGCCAGAGGATATATCAGTTTTAATGCTACAAAACATATCAACCTTCAATTTGGGCACGACAGGTTTAAGATTGGTAACGGCTACCGCTCATTAATTCTTTCTGACTATGCACCGGGCTATTTGTTTTTAAAAATGCAGACTCAAATCTGGAAATTAAATTACACTAATTTGTTTACCGAGATGACTGCCAATGTGTTGGGTAATAGTAATGGACTGACAGGCAGTAGAAGTTATGACAAAAAATATATGTCACTACATCATTTAAGTGTCAATATTGGAAAGAAGCTTAATGTAGGTTTATTTGAATCAGTGATTTTTAGCGATTATGATTCTTTGGGTAATAACAACGGATATCAATTAAAGTATTTAAATCCAATAATTTTTTATAGGGCTATTGAGCAGCAAAATGGTAGTTCAGATAACGTGCTGCTAGGAGCAGATTTTAAATGGTTGCCGGCTAAGAAACTTTCTATTTATGGCCAAGTGGTGTTGGATGAATTTGTATTGTCTCATATTAAGGACAATGATGGATGGTGGGCTAATAAATACGCAATACAATTAGGAGCTAAATATATTAATGCTTTTGGGGTTAATAATCTGGATTTTCAGGCCGAGGCCAATGTGGCTCGTCCGTTCACATACTCGCATGATACTAAGTATGGAAGTTATAGCCATTATAAGCAATCATTGGCACATCCTCTAGGTGCTAATTTCAATGAATTTATTGGTATTGCTCGTTATCAGCCTGTAGCCAGGTTACAACTGACGGCCAAGTTAATTTATGCTAAATATGGTAGCGATGCGGAGGATGAGAATTGGGGGGGGGATATTTTAAAAGAAAATGTAACGCGCCAGCAAGAATATAACAATGAAATAGGGCAGGGAATTTCTAATACATTACAATATGCTAGTTTAGGTGTGAGTTATCAATTAAAGCATAATCTGTTTATAGATCTTAATCAGATGTACCGCCAAATAGAGAGCGATGATGAGCTAAATAACACAAAAACGAACTATACATCAGCCGCTATCAGATGGAATATTCCACATCGATACAATGAGTTTTAGTGCTGAAAGCAGTAAATTGCAAACCGGTTTGAACACAGAAATTTTCGAGATCGAAATATGAAATTATTTTTTAGGGTCTTTAGCTATGCCAAAAGACTGAATATACTTTTTCCTCAATACGTTTTATATATCTTTTTAAGCGCAGCTTTTAGTGTGCTTAATTTCACTATGCTGATGCCTTTGCTCAATGTTTTGTTTGGGCAAGCTCCAGATGAGGTGTTTGAAAAGCCAGAGAGTTTTTCATTAAGTATAGACTATGTTAAATCTTACTTCAATTATTATTTCACCCACATTATTAATGATTATGGTGAAAAGCAGGCTTTGATGTTTGTTTGTTTAGTAGTGCTTGTTTCGGTGCTATTGACCAATATATTTAGGTATTTAGCCGCTATAATAAGTGCAAGGGTAAGACTAGATGTAGTGAAAAACTTAAGGATGGATATTTATAATAAGGTGTCCATTATGCATTTAGGGTTTTTTAGTAACGAGAGAAAGGGAGACCTTATCTCTAGAATTACTAATGATGTTCAAGAGGTGGAGGTTTCTATTTTGGGTAGTCCAAAATCCCTTTTAAGAGAGCCTGTTCAGGTTATTATATTTTTCATCACCCTTTTTGCAATATCATATCAGCTTACATTTTTCACTATATTAATACTACCTATTAGTGGGGGTATTTTGGGGTATATTGTTAAGAAGCTGAAGAGGAAGGCTATCGAAAGTCAGGAATCGCTAGGGCGAATAGTTAATATTTTGGATGAGACTTTAGGGGGCATACGTATTATTAAAGCATTTAATGCTTTGAAATATGTGCAGCGTAAAATGGATAACGAAACTGGATTTTATAGAAAGGTTAATTTGTCATACTCCTACCGTAAAGAATTAGGTTCTCCTGTTTCTGAGTTTTTAGGTGTGGGAATAGTTACAGCTATACTTTATTATGGAGGTAAACTTGTGTTAGAAGATTCAACATCTCTTACAGCGAGCCAATTTATTGCTTATTTGGCTATTTTCTCTCAAATAATATCTCCAGCTAAGGCATTTTCTCAAGGTTTGTCTGGTATACAAAAAGGATTAGTTTCAGCCAGTAGGGTCTTTGATGTAATTGATACCAAGCCTGCTATCCAAAATTCATCTACGGCCAAAACCTTACAGTCGTTTGATGAAAAGATAACCTTTAATAATGTGAGCTTTTCTTACGATAAAGAGCATGTGCTGAAAAATATTTCTTTTGATCTTAAAAAGGGTAAAACAGTGGCTCTTGTGGGGCCATCAGGCGGAGGTAAATCAACATTGGCAGATTTAATTCCAAGGTTTTACGATGCCACCGAAGGAGATATTACTATTGACGGTAAGCCTATAAAAGAATGTGATATAGAGTCTCTAAGGCAGCAAATGGGTATTGTAACACAAGAGTCTATTTTGTTTAACGATACTGTTTTTAACAACATCGCTTTTGGTGTAGAAGAAGCTAAGTTAGAAGATGTGATAAGTGCGGCTAAGGTGGCTAATGCACATGACTTTATAGAAGGGTTGGAAAATGGCTATGAAACAAATATTGGCGATAGGGGTATGAAGCTATCTGGCGGTCAGCGTCAGCGGTTAAGCATTGCACGTGCGGTAATGAAAAACCCTCCTATTTTAATTTTGGATGAAGCTACTTCAGCTTTAGATTCGGAATCAGAAAAATTAGTGCAAGAAGCACTGTCAAACTTAATGAAAAATAGAACTTCTTTGGTGATAGCTCACCGTTTAAGTACTATTCAGCATGCCGATGAAATTATTGTAATTCAGGCAGGTACGGTAATAGAAAGAGGTACTCATGAGCAGTTGTTGGGGCAGGATGGAGTGTATAAAAAGCTAAATGCGATGCAAAATACTTAATTGATTTTTTGTATTTTTATTTATATTGAGTCCGAATATTCTTTATTTTCCCGCTTTTAAACTATAATTTATGAAAAAGCCAAAGTCTATCTTTTATCTAATTTATTTTTTATTTCACCTAGGGCTTTTATTGGCGTCTATACTTGTGTATTACAAATCAGAAGACATTAGTTTTTTGATGAAGCTAAGAGAAAGTATAGAAATAACTATTTACGCTTCAATACTCGGACTTATTTTATTTGTTACCTCCATGATTTTGCTAAGCATGGAATTGCGTAGTCAAAAGAAGGAAAGACAAAAATTAGAACAACAAATCAATTCATTAAAAGCTAAAATGTATGACCTAAATTCAGTAGGTTCTCCTTCTGCGGCACCCGTTTCAGAACAAGAGAATACTAATCTAGGTTCTATAGATAAAGAGCAATAAATTTTATAATGACCAATCATCAGTTGATAAAGGAGGAGCTCATCCAAGCTACGGATGTGCTTG
The DNA here is from genome assembly GCF_056158185.1 of Fulvivirga sp. AWR4_260. NCBI lineage: Bacteria > Pseudomonadati > Bacteroidota > Cytophagia > Cytophagales > Fulvivirgaceae > Fulvivirga > Fulvivirga sp. AWR4_260. Next base: position 162,682 of record NZ_JBSWSU010000001.1, on the reverse strand, counting down.
AGAAGTTTTTAGAAGATCCTGTTAATGTTCAAAAAGTAGAGCAAGGAGCAACGTTATTTGCCGATGCTTTCAAAAATGGGGGCAAAGCCATTTCTTGCGGTAATGGTGGTTCGCATTGTGATGCCATGCATTTTGCCGAAGAATTGACAGGGCGTTTCAGAGGAGATAGAAAATCTTTGCCTGCGGTGGCCATTTCTGATCCTAGTTATATTTCATGTGTTGGAAATGATTATGGTTATGCAGCTGTTTTTTCACGATTTGTGGAAGGTTTTGGTAAAGAGGGAGATGTATTACTCGCTATTAGTACAAGTGGTAAATCTCAAAATGTGCTGGAGGCGGTAAAAGCTGCAAAAGCACAAGATATGAAAGTAGTAGCGCTTACAGGAAATAGTGGAGGAGAAATAGGAGAGCTGGCTGATGTGGAAATAAGAGTACCACATTATGGTTTTGCAGATCGTATTCAGGAAATTCATATCAAGGTTATTCATATAATGATTTTGTTGATAGAAAAGATGATTTAATATGCTGGCAAAGACTTTTGGATCGGCAGTATACGGAGTTGATGCAAGAATTATAACTATTGAGGTAAATGTAGGGCAAGGCACTAAGTTTTTTATGAGTGGTTTGCCAGATAGCGCGGTAAAGGAAAGCGAACACCGTGTAGAGTCAGCAGTTAAATTTCATGGTTTTCGTATGCCGAGGCAAAAGGTGGTGGTCAATTTGGCACCTGCCGATATTAAAAAGGAGGGCAGTGCTTATGATTTGCCTATAGCGCTAGGAATATTAAAAGCATCTGAACAAATACATGCAGAACACCTTTCTGAATACGTTATTATGGGAGAGCTGTCGCTAGACGGTGACCTAAGACCGATAAAGGGTGTTTTGCCTATTGCCATAGAGGCTAGAAAAAACAAATTCAAGGGCTTTGTTTTACCGCGAGAAAACGCAAAAGAAGCTGCCATTGTCAATGATTTAGATGTTATTGGCGTAGATAATATAAAAGAGGCGGTAGATTTTTTTGAAGGTAAATTAAACATAGAGCCATTGCATGTAGACACACGAGATGTGTTTATGGCTCAGTTGAATAACTATGAAGTTGATTTTAAAGATGTTCAGGGGCAAGAAAATATAAAAAGAGCGCTGGAGATAGCTGCAGCAGGTGGGCATAATGCCATTATGATAGGCCCGCCAGGTGCAGGTAAAACCATGCTTGCAAAAAGATTAAGTTCTATATTGCCTCCTCTTTCTTTGCACGAAGCTCTTGAAACTACCAAGATTCATTCTGTAGCGGGTAAGCTAGGTACTCAGGCCTCTTTAATTTCTATTAGACCCTACCGATCACCGCATCATACCATTAGTGATGTGGCTTTAGTAGGCGGTGGAGGTAATCCTCAGCCAGGGGAAATCTCCCTTGCTCACAACGGAGTTTTGTTTTTAGACGAACTTCCTGAATTCAAAAGAACTGTATTGGAGGTGATGCGGCAGCCTATGGAAGAGCGTAGAGTGTCGATTTCCAGAGCTAGAATATCATTAGATTATCCGGCTAATTTTATGCTCATTGCAAGCATGAACCCGTGCCCTTGCGGTTATTACAATCACCCTGAAAAGGAGTGTGTTTGCGCTCCAGGAGTAGTGCAGCGCTATTTGAGTAAAGTAAGTGGGCCTTTGCTCGATCGTATAGATTTGCATGTAGAGGTAACTCCGGTATCTTTTGATGAAATGACTGCTAATAGAAAAACAGAAAGTAGTGAAGAGATCCGAACTAGAGTAATAAAGGCTCGGGAGATTCAGCACGAGCGCTTTGAGGATAAAAAGGAAATACATTGCAATGCCATGATGCCGTCACAGATGGTGAAAGATGTTTGTCAAATATCTGAACCAGGAAGAATGCTATTGAAAAAAGCAATGGAACGTTTAGGCCTGTCGGCACGCGCTTATGATAGGATTTTAAAGGTCTCTAGAACTATCGCAGACTTAGCTGAGTCAAAAGAAATACAGATAGAACACTTGGCTGAAGCTATTCAGTACCGTAGCTTAGATCGTGAAGGTTGGGCTGGTTAGTATGGCTGTATTGATCATTGCCTCTTCTTTTAAATATATCCTAATATTCATTTTCAAATTCAATAATTAATTTGAATTCGTTTGCCTTTAAAAGGATTCCTCATCAGGGTTGTAGGTTGATTTTCTTTAAAAGAGAAGCCTAGAGGTAAATAATAATATTGATTTTATGGAAGTCTTGCAACCAGGCTTTCTGGTAAAATGCGAAGTATTTGGTAGATGACTTTCCACTTGAAGCCAGGTACTATAATGAACTTCCTGTTTGCATTTACCACAGCTTTAGCAATGAATTCAGGCTCAAGCATTAGCGATTCTGTTAAGTCTAATCCTTCGGTCATTTTACTTCTGATATAACCTGCTACTATTACATTAACCTTAATTTTTCTATTGAATAAATGTTGACGTAGTCCTGCCAGGTACTGTGTAAATGCAGATTTGGTGCTGCCATAAATAAAATTGCTCTTTCTGCCTCTTACTCCGGATAAAGACGAAAGCCCAATGATTTGCTCAAGGTGATTGTTATTGATGTCTGTAGCTATAATGTTAAGAATGGAAACCGCGCCTATATAGTGGACTTTCATCATTTGATGGGCTCCATCAAAATCATTCAAAGCTTCAATGTTATCTTTTAGGTATCCTGCTGCATACACTACAATATTAGGCTTTTTTGGGAGTTGCTCATAAAAGGCTTGATGGTTAGCGTAGTCGGTAGCGTCAAATTTACAGATGAAAATTTGTTCGTCCGAAATGTCGTGTTGTTGTTTGAACTGTAGCAAAGAATCTGTGTTTCTAGAAGCTGCAATTACATAATGCCCTAATTCCTTAGTGTAAATTTTTAAAGCCATCTTTGCTACATCTGAGTTGGCTCCTAGAATTAAAATAGTCTTTTTGGTTTGTTTGGGCATCGTATAAAAGTTAAAATCCCATGCGCAAAGAAGCGCACGGGATGGTGCAGGTGTATATTCTAAACTAGTACATAAACTATATGTTTCTAAAAGCGTGAATTATTTCATCCAAGCCTTTAGCATCCATAAGGTTTTTTCTTGTTCGTCTATGAAGTCAGACATTAGGTCTTCCGTAGCATCGTCATTATCTGCTGATGCATGGTCTTTAATTTCTCTCTCTAAATCGAGAATGCTATTTAAATCGGCTATTACTGCTCCAACAGCACCTTCTCCATCATGAATATTCTTTTTAGCTTTTATGGTAGCAGTAGAAATGTAGTCATCAAACGAGTGTAAAGGAATACCATCTATAGTTAGTATTCTTTCGGCTATATCATCAATTTTTTGCGCTGAATCGGTGTACAATTCTTCAAATTTGTCATGTAGCTGGAAAAAATATTTACCCTGAATATTCCAGTGAAAGCCCCTTAAGTTTTGATAGTAGATTTGGTAGTCTGCTAATAAAACGTTCAGTTTTTCTATTAATTCTTTGTTATCCATAGTAGATTCTTTTTCATGTTGTTGATGGTTCAAATGTCGGTATTCTAGCTATTAATACATAATGATAAAGATCAGTAAATTCTATGTGTAAATAACCAAAAGTGATGATGAGGAGGCTGTGAGTTATGGTTTATATTAGTATGAATGTTTTATTTTTGCCATGTTTTGTGCAGTAATGCCGTTGAAGAATCGAAATGTTATGGCTTAAGAAATAAAAACAGCTTTAGTTTCCTATCTTTGGTCATATACACAATTTTATGAATAGTAATATATCAGCATTTGGAGAAGTACTTTTATTTATGATTGGAGGTACTGTGTTTATTCTCGGAGGTTTGTTTTCTTCTTCTCTTATAAGAGCGAGGCGACCCAATGCTGAAAAATTAGAAACCTATGAGAGTGGTGAAGAGCCTATTGGTTCAGGGTGGGCTCGTTTCAATATAAGGTTTTACGTTATTGCACTTTTGTTTTTACTTTTTGAAGTAGAAGTAGTTTTTATATTCCCTTGGGCAACTGTATTTGGAAATAAACAATTAATAGAGCAGACAGACGGTTTGTGGGGCTGGTTTTCAATTACAGAAATGTTTTTGTTTATCGTTATTTTAGCTTTGGGGTTGGCATATGCCTGGGTAAAGGGGTATTTAGATTGGCCTAAATCTAATGCCGGAATAAAAAATTATAAGTCGCCTGTCCCTACCAATCTTTATGAGCAGGTGAATGAAAAGTACACTACTTCTAAGAAATAAATGATTTTAATATGGGCTTGTTAGATAAGCAATTTAATAGTGGAGGTGTAATAGTAACCAAGGTTGATGACCTCATTAACTGGGCACGGTTGTCTTCTATGTTTCCTGTTACTTTTGGACTTGCTTGCTGTGCTATAGAATTTATGTCTACCGGTGCTGCCGCTTATGATATGGATAGGTTTGGTATGGCTCCAAGGGCTTCTCCTAGGCAGGCAGATGTTATGATCGTTTCTGGTACTGTTACTTTTAAAATGGCAGATAGGATAAAACGGTTGTATGAGCAGATGTCTGAGCCTCGTTATGTAATTTCTATGGGCTCTTGTTCTAATTGTGGCGGTCCATATTGGGAGCATGGATATCATGTGGTAAAAGGAGTCGACAGAATTATACCCGTAGATGTATATGTGCCGGGTTGCCCTCCGAGACCGGAAGCTTTGATAGGCGGTTTCATGAAACTGCAGGAGAAAATACGTAACGAATCGTTGATGGCTCCTACTGCATTGGAAAATTTAATGAAAGAAAAGAAGGAAGATGCTATTTGAAGAGATTATAGCCATAGTTAAGGCTGCTTTGGGAGATGATGCTATTGATGGAGTTGATGAAAAAGCTACCCCTAAGGCAATATTTGTGAAGCCTGAGCACTTATTACAAGTCTGTCAGCTCTTGCACACAAAAGAAGGTCTTTATTTTGATATGCTTTCGTGTGTGACTGGCATTGATAATGGCGTGGACGCAAATACTATGGAAATGGTTTACAACCTGTATTCCATTCCTTACGAGCACAGCTTAATGATTAAGGTGATTTTAGACCGACAAGCGCCTATAGTTCCTTCTTTGGTAGATATATGGAAAACGGCAGATTGGCATGAACGGGAGACTTATGACCTTTTAGGAATAAGTTTTTCAGGTCATCCTGATTTACGAAGGCTTTTGATGCCCGCAGACTGGGAAGGGCATCCGTTAAGAAAGGATTATGAAAATCCTGAATATTACAGGGGTGTTAAAGTTCAATATTAACTGTGGCTAATCAAATACAATATAAATACAACAAGACTAATCTTCTTGATTCAGAACCTAATAAGTTCAAAGAAGAAGATCTCAAGTCTGAAGAAATGATTCTTAATCTGGGCCCGCAGCACCCGTCCACGCATGGTGTGCTGAGGTTAGAGATAATCACAGATGGTGAGGTAGTAAAAGAAGTAGTGCCGCACTTGGGTTATTTGCACCGGTGTTTTGAAAAGCACACTGAAGCCTTATCTTATAATCAGATTATTCCATACGTAGATAGGTTAGACTATTTAGCTGCAATGAACTCTGAGCATGGTTTTGCTATGGGAGTTGAGAAAATGCTAGGAATTGATGATAAGATTCCTAAAAGAGTTGAATATGTACGTGTGCTTGTGTCGGAACTCAATAGAATAGCGTCACATTTTGTTGCTGTTGGAACCTATGCTATGGATATCGGAGCTTTTACGCCATTTTTATGGGTGATGCGCGATAGAGAATATATTATAAGGTTGCTAGAATGGGCGAGTGGAGCCAGAATGCTTTATAATTATATCTGGGTTGGCGGCTTATTCTACGATCTGCCCGTAGGTTTTGAAGAGCGTTGTAAGGAGTTTATCAATTACCTAAAGCCAAAGTTGGTAGAGCTCAAGCGCTTGGTAATGGAAAATAAGATCTTTGTTGAAAGAACCGCTAATGTAGGTGTATTGCCATTGGATTTAGCTATTAACTATGGTGTTACAGGGCCTATGTTAAGAGGCTCGGGCCTTAAATTTGATCTAAGAAAAGTTGATGGTTATTCAGTTTATCCTGAATTGGATTTCGATGTGCCCGTAGGAGAGGGTTTGGTAGGAACCAAAGGTGATTGTTGGGATAGGACTTACGTGAGGGTGCAGGAGGTGGATGAATCAGTGAAAATTATCGAACAATGTTTGGATCAACTTACTGGTAATTATAAAAGGGACAGGGAGTTTGATCCACAGGCTCTGGTTCCGAAAAAAATTAGACCTAAAGCACAAGATCATTACGTTAGGTCTGAGACGCCAAAAGGAGAATTAGGATACTTCTTTAGGGCAGATGGTAAAAGTGATATTCCTTTCAGGTGTAAGGTTCGATCTTGTTGTTTTGTAAACCTTTCTATCCTTTCCGAGTTATCAAAAGGTAGTCTTGTTGCAGATTTAATTGCAATTCTAGGCTCTATTGATATTGTACTTGGAGAAGTAGATAGATAAAATGAAAATTCTTACCGCACAGCAAATCCGAAATGTAGATCAATATACCATAACACATGAACCCATACAATCTATCGATTTGATGGAAAGGGCTTCTGAGGCATTTGTTGCTTGGTTTATTGTTAAGTTTGATCCAAAACATAGTATTACTATAGTCTGCGGAACAGGTAATAATGGCGGGGATGGATTAGCAATCGCCAGATTGCTGCATAAAAAGCATTATAAAGTACGTGTTTACGCTATTGGAGAATTAGCAAAAGCTACTGATGATTTTTCGATTAATTATAAACGGCTGAAAGATCATGTAGATATTCAGTGGATTGAAAATAGTGATGAAATAAGCGTTTCTCAAGGAGTAATTATTGATGCTATTTTTGGTTCAGGTCTTAGTCGACCTGTTCAAGGCTTGTATGCTGATGTTATAAGTGTAATAAATAATGCTGATGCCATTGTAGTTTCGGTTGACATTGCTTCGGGGCTATTTGCCAATGAGCCATTAAGTAGTGGAGCTATCGTTCAACCTCAATTTACAGTTACTTTTCAATTACCAAAATTAGCATTTATGTTTCCCTCCAATGCCCAGTTTGTGGGTGATTGGGTAGCCGTTAATATTGGTTTGTCTCGTCAGGGAGTAGAGCAGCAAAGTACTGATTATTATTACATCGGTGTGGCGCAGGCTAAAAAGCTCGTGAAGTCCACTCTTAAATTCGCGCATAAGGGTGATAATGGAAGGGCTCTGATAATGTCTGGAAGTTATGGAAAAATGGGCGCAGCAGTTCTCTCTGCTTCTGCAGCTATCCGATCAGGAGTAGGTTTGCTGACTATGTATATTCCTAAGTGTGGCTATGAAATAATGCAATTGGCAGTGCCTGAAGCAATGGCACTTACAGATGAGGGAGATAAATGCCTGACGAGTTATGCAGATGAAGCCAAATATAATGCTATAGGAATTGGACCTGGTATAGGACAGGAAAAGGAGACAGTCTATAGTGTTATGCAAGCTGTACAGTCATTTGACAGACCTTTAGTAATTGATGCTGATGGACTGAATATTATGGCTGTTCATAGAGAAATTTTTGAAATTCTGCCCGAAAATTCGATAATTACACCTCATCCTAAAGAGTTTATGCGCCTTGTTGGAGAATGGGGAGATGATTACGAGAGATTAGAGAAGCAGAAGGCATTAGCCAGAGAATATAAAATCATAGTTATACTGAAAGGTGCGCATACTTCTATTGCTCTTCCATCGGGAGAGGTTTATTTTAATGGAAGTGGAAATGAAGGTATGGCTAAGGGCGGCAGTGGTGATGTTTTAACAGGAGTGGTTACCTCATTGCTTGCTCAGCAATATACTCCAAAGGATGCCGCAATATTGGGGGTTTACCTACACGGCAAGGCTGGTGATATTGCAAAAAAATATAAAGGAACAATAGGGATGGTGGCATCCGATATTGTTAATTATTTACCTGACGCTTATAGCGAAATTGTAAATACTTGAGAATTGCTGGTATTAATGAAACATTGACTAGTGACTCTACGTAATTTACTTACATGGATAACGAAGAATAAGAGAATAAATTATTTGAAATTGGTTCTGGATCGGTTTTTGGTAGTTTATCACAAAATAGATTGCTTATGAAACAATATGTACTGTCATTAATAATATTTGGATTTTGTGCGATAGGTTGTAGTACTGCATATGCACAGAGAAGCGGTGAAATGGATCGTTTTTCTAATGAGCAATTATACGAAAAAAATAATGTTGTAAAGATGTTTCCTAATCCAACAACAGATTTTCTGAATGTGAAATTAGAGAAAGCTACAATTAAACTGGCAGAATTCAAGGTACATAACATTATTGGAAATGAAGTGGTAGCCAATGTAGAGAAATTAGCCGATAATGAATTTAGAATTAGAATTGAAGATTTGGAGCCCGGTTATTACTTTCTGGCTATGCGAGATAAAGAAGGCTATTTCAAAGAAACTTATAAGTTCTTGAAAAGGTAAGGCCCTAGTAGAATATAAATTTCGATGCCACTGATTTTATCAGTGGCATTTTTTTTGCCCTTTTGAGTTGATTTAAATTGATTCTATTTAAGATTAATTTTACTAGTTAATTGAGTCATATTCAAGGATAATGAGCATTTTTTTAAATTGTAGCTGATATTTTTTTAAGGCACTATTCAAAATTATATTTTGTTTTAATAAAATCTTTTACGATACTTGTATTCATAAACAGAGAAACAAATGAATTTATTTACAAAACATATCGATCGCATGGAAGCCCTAGAATATGGGTTGAGCATAGATTTGTGGTTGTATAGGTTCGGTAAATTCTAATTTATTAATAATATAATTAGAAACCCGGACCTATAAAGTCCGGGTTTTTTTATGCTTTAAAATTTCAGCTTATGAGTATAATCAGAATAATATTTGGTTTGATTATTTTCCTTGATGGGAGAGGTATGTCTTTTTTCAAAGGTGTAGTTTCTCAAAGTTGGAATGATGGAAATATAAATTTCAGGATATGAAGTAGGTGATATTCTTTAAAAGATATTCATTGAACCCCATCCTGATAACGGTTGGGGTTTTTTTATGCCCATAGTAAATGTGGAAAGGTGATTAAGGAGCCTACATCTGCATACTACAAATCAGTTACAGCAGGTGGTAAAAAGCCAAATAATTGAAAATACAGAATTAATACAACTTAAACTTATACCAAAATGATCATCATGAAAACTGTAAGAATTGCTGCGGGTAATATTGGCCTTGTATTCATGAATGGTGATTACCACAAAGTGATCCCAGAAGGCATATACATGTTTTCTGTTACTAGCAAGGTTGAACAATATAGTATTGGTATGGCGCTAAAAGTATTTTGTGATTTAAATACCATGCTAAGAGATAAATATTTAAATGATTTATTGAGCTTGTTGAATTTGCTCGATCAGAATGAGAGAGTACTTCAGGTAAACGCTGAGATAAATATGTTGGGCTACGCTATTTTATTTTTATTACTAGGTGGTGATGATAGTGATAGCTGTGGTGCTGAAAATAGTTTAGATAAAACTTTTGCTACGGGCTTTAAAATAGCATGGAGTAGTAAAAGTAACAATGAAATGTTAAAAAGGCTGAGATATATCGTAGAAGATATTGAGCATAAAGCAATATCATTAGCCGCTTAATTTTTAAGAACATGAACATATATGAACAATATATCGAAGATTTAATTCCGTTTGTGGAAGATGCTATATATGAAGGAGATTATCATTTGGCTCATAAACTTCTTATGAGTGGATTGACTGAAGAGCCTGGCTATCCAAAATTACATTACACTATGGGGTGGATGTATCATTATCATCAAATGAATGAAGCTCTTGCGGAACGCCATTATTTGTTAGCTCTTCATTTTAATCCTGATTACGTAGAGGCGTATGAAGATCTGGTAGAATTGTATTGGTCCAAACGTAAATATCAAGCATTAGCAGAGTTGATGAATAAAGCTGGAAGGTGCGATGAGATTGACAAAGACTATGTTTTTGGTGTTTTGGGCAAGCTGGCAGAGACCCAAGGGGAATACCGTAAGGCGATCGGTTATTATCGTCAAGCTTTGATGAATTCGGTAGATAATAATGTAACGAAGGAGCTAAAGCAACATATAAAAAGAACAAGATTTAAGAGATTTAAAAATAACTGGAAATGGCAACAACAAAATTGACCGGTAAAGAGCTTAGGCAGCTGGGATATCCTGAAGGGAGAGCTATCGGAGAGGCCATAAAAGCAATGGAAAATTCCTATAAAGGGAAAAGTAAAAAGTTTAAGCTTGAGCTTTTGGCTAGGGTGGTAAAGAATCCAGCTTTGTATCTAAAGCATGACCACCTAGCATCAGTGGCGAAGAGTTTAATAATTAAAACAGAGCATAATGAAACACTAGAGCTGAATAAAAAACGAATACCTTATAATACATATGGAGCTGATGGCATTGAAGCAGGTGCTGTTAACCAGATGGAAATAGCTATGAAGCTTCCAATTACTCATTCGGGAGCTCTAATGGCTGATGCGCATCAAGGGTATGGTTTGCCTATCGGTGGGGTATTGGCTACAAAGAATGCTGTTATCCCTTATGGTGTAGGCGTAGATATTGGTTGTAGAATGTGTATGACATTATATGATTTACCTGCAGTATTTGATTATAAGGATCTCGGAGGTTTTCAGAAGATGCTAAATGAAAATAGTAGGTTTGGTAATGCGGTTTTTAAGCGGCCTAAAGGGCATGATGTATTAGATAGAAGTGAGTTTGCGGATATTAATATATTAAAATCCTTGAAGGATAGGGCTTATGCTCAGCTAGGCTCTAGTGGTGGAGGCAATCATTTCGTTGAATTTGGCGTGACCGAAATCCTCGATGATGCTAATGAGTATAATCTGCCTAAAGGTAAATATCTGGCTGTTTTGTCTCATTCAGGTTCAAGGGGGCTTGGGGCAAATATTGCCAGGCATTATACAAAGCTAGCTATGGATAAGTGTAAGCTTCCGGCAGAGGCGAAACATTTGGCTTGGTTGGATTTGGATACTGAAGATGGTCAGGAATACTGGTTGGCCATGAATTTGGCAGGTGATTATGCTTCTGCATGTCACCATCAGATTCATGAAAGAATGGCTGTTTCTCTCGGGGAGCAACCATTAGCTATGATCGAAAATCATCACAACTTTGCTTGGAAGGAGAAAGATGCTGACGGAAATGACATTATTGTACATAGAAAAGGTGCTACTCCGGCTGGTAAAGGGGTTATGGGTATAATCCCTGGCTCTATGACATCTCCAGGTTTTATAGTAAGAGGTAGGGGAGAGCATGCTTCTATTAACTCAGCATCTCATGGTGCAGGTAGAGTGATGAGTAGAAGAAAAGCTAAGGCTATGCTTACTCGAGATGAGGTGAAAAGCCACTTAAAACATGCGGGAGTGCATGTTATTGGTTCGGGGCTGGATGAAGCCCCTATGGTTTACAAAGATATTCATCAGGTGATGGCGGCTCAGGTAGATTTGGTGGATGTGGTAGGAACCTTCTTACCTAAAGTGGTCAGGATGTGTGGTGATAATAGATTTGCTGAAGTTGATTAATTTATCATTTGGAATTTAATTTCCATGGCATGGAAGTTAAAATAGAAAATGCAGCTGAAATCATTTAAATAAACTTGAAATAAGTTTGGCATGCCTATTGAAATATGCTTTTCAGGTTTTAGGTTGATTAAAAAGCTGTATTTTTTGTTGGTTTCAAAATGCAGTACAAAGCCATCTCTTTCATAGGGGATGGCTTTTTTTGTTGTACTTACTTAAAATTACCATCTATTTTGAAAATCTTTTCTACTGCCGTTATTGATTAGTGTATTCCTGTCTTGTGAGGTGAAAAATAATGAACCTGTTGATAAGGTTTTGGAGTTGGAAGATTATCGCCTGCCAGTTATGAAACATGTGCTTTTGAAAGGATAGCTTTTCTTCTGGTTGAGAAAGCAATTGGATTATAAGAATATAATAGGCATTAGTGATTTTACGGTTGAGCAAGTAAAAAATACTAATGCAAAATCATGGGGAGTAAATATTCTGGAGGCAGAAAAGATCAACTTGTGAGACATTCCATGATGAAGAAAGGTTTTTCCAGCGTGTAGATTTATTATATAGATAAATCCAGCTTTTTAAGCGAATTAGGCCTTTTACTTATATGGCATACCAATTGAATTATGCTTTTCAGGTTTAGGTTGATTAAAAAGGCTGTATTTTTTTGTTGGTTTTAAAATACAGTATTTAAGGTCGCTCTCTGGTTAAGGGCGACCTTTTTTTATGTCTAATTTGATTTTGAAAACCATTAAAACCTTTTTTAAACTGTAGCCTTTCTCTTTTATCTCCGTTAGTATAAGGTATGGGTAAAGAAATAAGTGTTTATGTTAAGAATATGGTGTGTCCAAGGTGTATCTCTGCAGTGCAGGTTATTCTTGAAGAGCTAAATATAGCTTATAAAGCTATTGAATTGGGGGAGGTTAAACTAGATCAGGAGTTGTCAGGTGTAATTATGGAAGAGTTTTCTTCAAGCCTGAAAAAGTCTGGTTTTGAGTTGTTGGCTTCAGAGAAGTCTACGCTTATCTCTCAGGTCAAAACGCTTGTCATTAATCAAATACATCATACTGAAGAGTCTTTAAAAGTTAATTTTTCGGTGTATTTATCCGATCAGTTAAATCATGAGTACTCTTATCTGAGCCGTCTGTTTTCATCTGTTGAAGGTGTTACTATAGAAAAGTATGTTGCTAAGCAAAAAATAGAAAAAGCGAAAGAATTACTGTTTTACAATGAATTGACAATTTCTGAGATAGCATTTCAATTGAATTATAGTAGTGCGGCTCATTTGTCATCACAGTTCAAAAAAGAAACAGGTATGACACCTACCCAATTTAAAAATAATAGAAAGCCTGGCCATCATGCGCTCGATGAAGTATAACAAAATTATATAAGCATTGATCAAAATGCTATAATGTATATAAATGCTACGCTGTCCATTTTTGTATCATAAATTTGGAAATTATGGGCGTAGGTACAATTGAAAAATCCGCAAATAAAGATTTATTACGTAAATCATTTCCTGTTACAGGTATGAGTTGCGCTGGATGCGCGGCAAGTGTGGAGTCTATTTTGGAGAATACTGAAGGTGTTAATGATGCTAATGTAAATTTTGCAGCCAATACCGTCTCGGTTGAATATGATTCTGCGGTTACTTCTCAGAGTTTGCAAGAAGCCCTACGAGGTGTAGGTTATGATTTAATAATAGATGAAGAAAATGCTACAGAACTTCAGACTGAAGTGCAGCATGAAGAATATGAAGCTGCGAAAGAAAGGTTAATCTGGTCAGCGGTGTTTACACTTCCGGTATTTGTCTTGAGTATGTTTTTTTCTCATTATCGATATGCACCTTATTTATCTTTAATTATGACTCTGCCAGTGTTGTTTTATTTTGGTAGAGCCTTTTTTATTAATGCTTGGAAACAGGCGCGTCACGGCAAAGCTAATATGGATACATTGGTGGCATTAAGCACCAGTATCGCTTTTTTGTTTAGCTTATTCAATACTTTTTTTTCTGATTATTGGTTAACTCGCGGCTTAGAGGCGCATGTGTATTATGAAGCTGCTGCAGTAATAATCACTTTTATTTCATTAGGGAAAGTCCTAGAGGTAAAGGCCAAGTCAAACACATCTCAAGCATTGAAGAAGTTAATGGGGTTGCAGCCCAAAACATTAGTTGTGATAAAGGATGGCAAGGAGCAGAGTTTGTCTATTGAAGAAGTGCAGATTGGTGATGAGGTAATAGTAAAACCTGGTGGGCGTATTCCAGTGGATGGTTTGGTGTTGTCAGGTAATTCCTACGTAGATGAAAGTATGATTACCGGTGAGCCCATTCCTGTAGCCAAGATAGGAGGAGAGAAGGTATATGCTGGTACAGTTAATCAAAAGGGGAGTTTTCATTTTCAGGTTAGTCAAAAAGGGCGCGATACTTTATTGTCTCAAATCATTAGTAAAGTGAAGGAGGCTCAAGGTAGTAAAGCGCCTGTTCAAAGATTAGTTGATCGTATTGCTGCCGTTTTTGTTCCGGTAGTTATGTTGATTTCACTTTTCACTTTTGTGACTTGGATGTTTGTTGGGGGTAGTGAAATGTTTACGTATGCTTTGTTGACATCTGTGGCGGTATTGGTTATAGCCTGTCCCTGTGCGCTTGGGTTAGCTACGCCAACTGCCATTATGGTTGGTATTGGCAAAGGTGCTGAAAATAATATTTTAATTAAAGATGCGGAAAGTTTAGAGCTTGCTCACGATGTTAAAGCCGTGGTGTTAGACAAGACAGGGACAATTACTGAAGGTAGGCCTACGCTAGTAGGGGAGGGCTGGGCTTCTGAGGTGTTAAGAAAGGACGAACTGAATGTGCTTGTATCTATTGAGAGGAAGTCGGAGCATCCATTGGCTGCAGCTATTGTTAATAAATTTGAAAAGGAAAATATAGCGTCTGTTGAACTCTTAAGTTTTGATAGTGTAACAGGAATGGGGGTAATTGCTGATTTTGAAGGTGCTAATTATTTAGTGGGAAGTGAACGTTTTCTGAAGAGCAAAAAAGTGTCAATAGAAGTAGAGCTTAGGCAGAAGGCTGACCAGTGGGAGCAAGATGCCAAATCGGTTGTGTATTTTGCTAAAGAAAAACAAGCTATCGCAGTGTTTGCTATTGCTGATCAGCTGAAGGCATCTTCAAAGCAGGCAGTAAAAGCATTGAAAGATCAAGGGATATCAGTTTTTATGCTTACTGGAGATGGCGCCCGAACCGCTGAGGTTGTGGCTCGCCAAGTAGGAGTCACTGACTTTAAGGCTGAAGTGTTGCCTTCTGGTAAGGCTAGTTTTATAATAGACTTGCAGCAAAAAGGGGTAACGGTTGCTATGGTGGGTGATGGTATTAATGATTCTGAAGCTTTGGCGCAAGCCGATGTCAGTATAGCTATGGGACACGGTTCTGATATTGCCATGGATGTGGCTAAAATTACATTAATAACCTCTGACTTAGAGAGTGTTCCTAAAGCTCTTTTGCTTTCAAAGAAAACGGTACAAGGGATAAGGCAAAATCTATTTTGGGCATTTATATATAATATAATAGGCATTCCTCTTGCCGCAGGTATTCTTTATCCTGTTAATGGTTTTTTGTTAAATCCAATGATTGCCGGAGCGGCTATGGCTTTTAGTTCTGTTTCGGTTGTTTTAAATAGTTTAAGATTGAGAAACATAAAATTGTAAATATATGAGCGAGTTAAAATTCAAGACGAATATCAATTGTGGTAATTGTTTGGCAAAAGTTACTCCGTTTTTAAATAATGAAAAGAGTATCGCAGGCTGGAAAGTTGATTTAGATAGTGCTGATAAGGTGCTGACAGTAGAAGGAGTTGATGCCAATGCGCAAACGGTAAAAGAAACTGTGGCTAAATCTGGCTTTAAGGCCGAAGTGTTTTAGTGAAACTAAAGTGAAAATTATCTAGCTCAGGGTATTAGTCCTGAGTTTTTTTGTGCACAATGATTTTAAGAAAAACCTTCATTTATCATTCAAAATGAGCCTTCTTAATACATGTGAAATTTATTGTGGAATAATTTTTGTGGAAATTGCTGAGATTTTACTAAAATAATGAACAACTTTAATTCAATTGAGTTGTTAGACTGTCAAAAGTAGCATGCAGATAATCAAATTTATGGCTGCATGGCTTTTGTCTTAAGAGTTATAGAAATATAATAACTTTGATGTAAATTTAGTAATAGAAAGATTTAAGTAAAATCAGAGGATGCAGAAGCTTGGCTTAACCCAAAGTTTACAACAGAAATTATCTCCACAGCAGATTCAGTTCATCAAGCTGTTGCAGATTCCTACGGCCGAACTTGAAGCCAGAGTGGAGGAGGAGTTAGAAGATAATCCTGCACTGGAAGAAGGAAAAGAAGAGGAGTATGAAGATACTACTACTGATGAATTTGATGAGGCAGAGACGTCTAACGAGGATTTAGATGTTGAAGACTATCTTCGTGATGATGATTTTAGTGGATATAAAATGCAAGGTGATGGCGATAATGAGGAAAAAGAAATGCCTATCGCTATGCATTCAACACTAAATGAAAACCTGATAGATCAGCTAGGTTACTTAAGGCTTGATGATAGGCGGTTTACCATTGGCAAGCAACTGATAGGAAGTATTGAAGGAGACGGCTATATAAGGAGAGATATAGATTCTATTATCAATGATTTGGCCTTTTCGCAGAATATATATACAGATGCAGAGGAAGTAGAAGAGATCTTGGAAAAGATCCAGACTTTTGATCCTGCAGGGATTGCTGCTCGCGATTTGCGCGAGTGTTTGCTGTTGCAATTAGAGCGTAGGCCTGATGATCAAAATGTAGATGTATATGTGGCTAAATTGATTTTGAAAGAATGCTTTGATGAGTTTACTAAGAAGCATTACAGCAAAATCATGAAAAAGCTTGATATAGAGGATGAGGACTATATCAAAGATGCCATAGAGCTAATTCGTAAATTAAACCCGAAGCCAGGTGGTAATTCGGGTGGTTTAGTGCGTACTCAATATCTTATTCCTGATTTTATTCTCAATAACAATAATGGTGAGCTAGAGCTTACACTTAATTCTAGAAATGCGCCTGAATTAAGAGTGAGCCGTTCTTATAATGAAATGCTTCATGCATATGATAAAAGTGATAAGAGTGATAAAAAGCTAAAAGACACTGTTAGTTTTGTGAAACAAAAGCTTGATGCTGCTAAGTGGTTTATTGATGCAATCAAGCAGCGGCAGCATACACTATTGAATACAATGCGTGCCATTGTTGACTTTCAATATGAATATTTCCTTGAGGGTGATGAGAGTAAATTGAGGCCTATGATCTTAAAAGATATTGCCAATATTATCAATATGGACATATCTACAGTATCGCGTGTGGCTAATAGCAAGGCGGTGCAGACAGACTTTGGTATATTTCCCCTTAAATACTTTTTCTCTGAAGGAATTGCCACTGATAGTGGTGAAGATGTAAGTAGCCGCGAGGTGAAAAATGAGCTGAAGATGATTATTGAAGAAGAAGATAAAAAGAAACCTTTAAGTGATGATAAACTCGAAAAATTACTAAAAGGAAAAGGATACAATATAGCACGAAGAACCGTAGCAAAATATAGGGAACAGATGAATATTCCTGTGGCACGGTTAAGAAAAGAACTATAAGTGCAAAAATCATTTGCTAACATAATTTCAACGGTATTTCATCCACTAATAATGACTACATTATTAGTGGCCATTTTATACTTTTTTGCTCCTACTGTAATATTACCGGTAGATAGTCATTCTATTATTGCAGTTTTAATTATGATTTTTGTACTCACTTATGCCATTCCGGTAGTTAGTGTTATCGTTTTAAAAGTTACTAAAAGTATAAAAAGCTTTAAGCTGGAGGATCGGAAAGAACGTATTTTCCCGTTTTTTTTTATCACCGCATATTATGGCTTAGCTACTTATTTCTTTGTTAGTAAGCCATCGTTGGGGATAAATTTCATGTTGATGCTCGGGGGTATTACTATTACCATTTTGTTGGTAACGCTCATCAGCATGTTTTATAAAATAAGCGCGCATGCCGCAGGCTCTTCGGGTTTGCTGGGCTTTCTATTGGCTTTTCATTTTAAATACCTAGATAGTCAGTTGTTTTGGCCTATAATTATTGTGGTGATGCTGCATGGCTTGATCTGTTATTCTCGGTTATACCTCAATACTCATAATGCTTTTGAGGTGCATACAGGAAGTCTTTTAGGACTGATTATCAATTTTTCAATTATATTTTTCTTAACCTAAACCATAATCTCAATGGATTATAAAATGATAAGGTTCGCTTCGGATGGAGGAGTGGCTACTATTGTATTAAATAGACCAGAAGTATATAATGCCTTAAATGAAGATTTGGCGGAAGAGTTGTCTCATGCTTTGCACATAGTAGCAGACGATGAAAGCGTACGGGTAGTAGTGCTTACGGGTGAAGGTAAAGCATTCTGTTCAGGTCAAGATTTAAAGTCTGTAGATATCTCTCAAAAAATAGATTTTGGTAAAATTTTGACTGAACGATATAATCCTATAGTTAAAATCATGAGATCTATGCCTAAGCCAGTGATATGTAGACTAAATGGTATAGCGGCAGGTGCTGGTAGTTCTTTGGCATTGGCTTGTGATATGATAATTGCAGCAGAAAGTGCTGCATTAGCGGAGGTGTTCGTTAATATAGGTTTGGTCTTGGATTCTGGAGCCTCTTATTTTCTGCCTAAACTTGTAGGTAGTGCTAAAGCCTTTGAATTGGCAACTACTGGTCGAAAAATTGATGCAAAGGAAGCAGGAGCATTGGGGTTAGTCAATCATGTAGTGGCAGATGATGAGTTGGATGCTGCTGTAGCTAAGTTTACAACTTATTATGCTTCAGCTCCTACTATGGCAATAGGTTTGATTAAAGGATTGCTCAATGATGCTGGATCTGGCAGTTTGGAGGAAATGTTGAATAAAGAAGCGCAAGCTCAAGATATAGCTGGAGAGTCATACGACTTTAAAGAGGGGGTAAAAGCTTTTATAGAAAAAAGAAAGCCAATCTTTAAGGGGAAATAATTATACAATAAAAAAGGAGCTCTGAGCTCCTTTTTTATTAAAATCCTGTAAATGATACGCCAACGGTAATGTTAGATGTGTCATCAGTATTATCAGGTCCTTCATCAAATAGCGTAGAGAGTGATTGGTAATAGTAAAAGTTAAATCCACCTATTCCAATTCTTCCGGTTACACCATATCTGAACCTATTCAATCCGTAATCTTTTTTGTCTTTAGTTTTAACGTTGTTGCCGTCTTCAGTATATTTTAATTTAGTTAACGAGCTAAATCTGATCCCTGCTTTACCTCCAACACTTACATTGAAACTTCTTTTTTTATCATCTGGGTTCGCGTAGAACATAAATTCTACGGGTATATCTATATAATTAGTAATTAGATGCGATTTTTTAAGATCTAAGTCGCTATCGATCTCAGTAATGCTTACATCACCATCGCTATCCATGGTAAGCGTATTGTTGTCATCAAATTTGTATCTATCCATTCCTAATCCAATACCCGGTCTGAATACGAAATTTGATTTGCCTATGGGCATGTCATATAAGTAATAAAAATTAAGTGTGCGAGAGCCTACAAGTGTCATGTCCATTCCGTCAGGAGCGTCTTGTAAAACGCTAAATCCAAAATCTATGATTAGGCTTCCGGGTACATCTGGTCTAGCAGCGCGGTTTCTTATTTTCATTGGTTGAAGTCTACCGTTGGGCTCTGCTTGCTGATCTTTTTTTTCATCATCGCCCCCAGTGTTTGCAAAAGCCGATGCAGAAATAAGTAATGTGGTTATATAAATAAATACTTTCTTCATAATCAATTAACCTGTTTTCCACGTTTTTAGTATAGATGCCAAAGATAAGTTTTTTTTAAAAGCTATAAATCAATAACTCTTATTTTGAGAATAATAATATTTACTTATCTTTGCAACGCGTTAAGCAAAAAGGCCTCGTAGCTCAACTGAATAGAGCACTTGATTACGGCTCAAGAGGTTCCAGGTTTGAATCCTGGCGAGGTCACTAAGTCTTATGGTTATCCATAAGACTTTTTTTATGCCTAGAATTTTAGAAATGGGTAAAAAATAACCCTCACGGTGGAGGGTTATCATCTATTTTGCTTTTTTAGCAAGCTTTTCATTAATGTACGCTACTGCCTGATTGATGGTTTGTAGCTGCTCGGCATCTTCGTCAGGAATTCTGATGCTGAAAGTCTGTTCAAATTCCATCACCAATTCTGCGTAATCTAGTGAGTCTATGCCTAAGTCTTTAACGAAGTTGGCATCTGCTGTCACCTCCGTAGCAGCTATACCTAATTTATCAACAAGTATTTTAGTTATAGTTTCTTGAGTGTCCATCTTTAATGAGCTCTAATGATCAGTTGTAAAACTAGTTAATAATATGTTTGGGAAAAAGCAATGGAGGGATCGGTATGTTTGTAAAATACAGAAAAACACCGTTTAAGGGCATGTAATAAAAGCTGCCGATTGTTCATATTGTGGTTTCTGATTACGAACAGGACTATAAAGTTAAAAAATTGGGCTTATTCGAAGTGGTTTAGTATAATATTCTGCGAGGAATGAAAAAGCTATGATCGGTAAATTATTTTCTCGCATTTTTTGTTATATTAGCGAAGTTGTTATTGGATGAATTAAGAGTTTATCCTATTTATTTTGAGTTTTTGACCTTGGAAGTGCTTCTGACCCGGAGCACTTCTTTTTTGTATATACCTTCCTATTTTAGATAGATGTTCATGCGGTTATTTTGAATGATAGTCAGGTATTTATCATTCACTATTGCATATTCAGCAGCCTCGGGTAGCGTAATGGTCTCTGCTTTCAGGCTGTATATGTCAACTGTATGTAATATATCCTTGTTACTTTTAGCTATAAAATAGAGCTGATTCTTATGGAAGTTGAAATATTCTACCTCGGTGACTTTTATGGATCTTAGGTAATTACCCAGATTATCAAAAATTAATATGCCGCTATTTTTGTCGCTGATGAATACTAGATTGTTATATTCCTTAATGAAGCTGATTTCATAATTTTTTGGATCTAGTATTAAATCAAAAGATGTCTGTATTATGAATTGCTGATAATTGATATCATATTTCTTCAGGGCAAAGTTTGATTGGTCAATGATCCAAATGTTATTATCATAGCTGATGGTAGCAAAAGAAGCAAAGCTGTTAGTTGAGCTTAGGTCATATATAGTAGCCGAAGATAGAAACCTATCAAGAAAAGTGTACTGCTGTAGGTTGTCGTAAAAAACAAAGGTTTTAAGGGGGTTCTGAGCCTCTAAAAGGTTAATGTGTCCTTGCTTGGCAGGGGAGAAGCTAATGTCTTTCTCGCCCTCTGGAAGGTATCTGATTACATCTCCTTTTGCTGTGCTTAGGTATATCCTGTTTAGAGGATCTGTAGAAACAGTAGTGTGCTTGGGGATAGATACCGTATTTAATAAAGAATAGCTTTGAGCAATACCATTGGTGACACCTGATATGGTGAATAGTACTATTGATATCAATATCAAAAGATTATTGCTCTTCAAATTTTATAAGTTTAAATGAATTTCCATCATAAACACCATAAGTAAACTGTGTTACCCATTCGCCTAGGTTAATATACTTACTTTCAGTAGTTACATCAAGTTCTAAAGGTAGGTGTCTGTGTCCAAAAATGTACCAATCGTGGTGTTGCTGAGCTTCAGTTGCTTTGCAGTGCTGCCAAATGTATTCCTTTTCTTTGTTTTCAAACGTTTCGTTTCCGTGCCCACCACTGCTTACTCTGCTTTTTTTTGACCACGCATTTGCTATTCCTATGCCTAGGTTGGGATGTATTCGGGCAAATAGCCATTGACAGACTTTGCTGGCGAAGAACTTCTTTAATACTTTGTATACATGATCACCTGGGCCTAAACCGTCACCATGGCCGATTTGTAAAAGGTGATTTTCTGTTTTTAAAGTTATTGGCTCTCGGTAAATGGGAATGCCAAGTTCAGTAGGGAAGTAATCAAACATCCACATGTCATGGTTGCCTGTGAAGAAAATGATGTTGATTCCATTGTCTTTGAGCTCGGCTAACTTTCCTAATATTCTTATAAAGCCTTTAGGGATTGCATGCCGGTACTCAAACCAAAAATCAAATATATCTCCTAGTAGATAAATACTGTGAGCGTCATGTTGAATCTTGTTCAGCCATCTAATTATTTTCTTCTCACGTTTTAAGCTTTCTTCATGGCTAGGTACACCAAGATGAAAGTCAGAGGCAAAATATATTTTTTTTCCGTTAAGGTCTTTTATTTCTTGTATCATGAAAATCAAATAAAGGCCAAAAATAAAAAAATCAGACACATTTATGTGTCTGATTTCTTATGATCTGCTTTGGTGCTTTATGAATATTTTATTCAGAATCTTTTAAAGGAGCAGTGCTGTCTTCCGGAGCAGATGCTTTAATTCCCGGATCAGATTTTTTTTCGCTTTCTCCTTCTGTTCTTTTACCGTTGGTGAATGCTTCGTATGAAGTTTGTGTATCAAACGGTCTTTTTCCAATTAGTCTTTCTAAATCTGATTGGAAAATAATCTCTTTTTCTAATAACTCCTGCGCTACCATCTCAAGTTCGTTACTTCTATGAGATAATAGGTCTTTGGTTCTCTGGAATGCTGTTTCTATCACCTTTCTGGCTTCTTGGTCAATAGTCTCAGCAGTAGCATCAGAGTAAGGCTTTGTGAAGCTGTATTCTGACTGCTTAGAGTCGTAGAAGCTTACGTTACCAATTTTATCGTTCATGCCGTATACAGAAACTATGCTATAAGCCATTTTAGTCACTCTTTCAAGGTCACTAAGTGCTCCAGTTGATATTTTTCCGAATACTAATTCTTCGGCAGCTCTACCTCCTAATGCCATACACATCTCATCAATCAATTGCTCTGTTTGGTATAGGAATTGTTCTTTTGGTAAGTACTGTGCATACCCCAATGCTGCCACACCTCTAGGAACTATACTTACTTTTACCAAAGGATCAGCATGCTCTAAGAACCAGCCTGCCACTGCGTGACCAGCTTCGTGGTAAGCAACTATTTTCTTCTCTTCAGGAGAGATGATTTTGTTTTTCTTTTCAAGACCTCCGATTACACGGTCTATAGCATCGTGGAAATCTTGCATGTCTACAGAGTTCTTATCTCTTCTAGCTGCAATAAGAGCCGCTTCGTTACATACGTTAGCTATTTCCGCACCTGCAAAACCAGGAGTTTGGGCTGCTAATTTCTTCGCATCCACATCTTGGCCAAGCTTTAATGGCTTCAAGTGTACTTTAAAGATTGCCTCACGGCCTACGATATCTGGCTTGTCAATGCTGATTTGTCTATCGAATCGACCTGGACGCATTAAAGCTGAATCTAATACATCTGGTCTGTTGGTTGCGGCTAAGATGATAACCCCTGAGTCTGTTGAGAAACCATCCATTTCAACTAGTAATGAGTTTAATGTATTTTCTCTCTCATCGTTAGATCCGGGCATTTGGCCTCTACCTCTTGAGCGTCCAATAGCATCTATCTCATCGATAAATACAATACAAGGAGCTTTTTCTTTAGCTTGCTTAAATAAGTCTCTAACCCTTGCAGCACCTACACCAACAAACATTTCTACGAAATCAGAACCTGATAAGGTAAAGAATGGTACGCCAGCTTCTCCGGCTACTGCCTTTGCAAGCAAGGTTTTACCAGTTCCTGGAGGGCCTACTAAGAGTGCACCTTTAGGAATTTTACCACCAAGCTTGGTGAATTTTCCTGGGTTTTTAAGGAAGTCTACTATTTCTTTTACTTCTTCTTTTGCTTCATCAAGTCCAGCTACATTGCCGAAAGTAATTTTAACTTTATTTTCAGCATCGAATAAAGCTGCTCTTGATTTGCCAATGTTGAAGATTTGGCCTCCAGGACCACCGCCTCCTGTCATTCTTCTCATTAAGAACCAGAAGCCGAATAATATGAATACAAAAAATCCCCACTGGAAGATGTAGTTAGTTACGTCAGACTTATCGTCCACTTCGTAATCTACCTGCTCATCTTTAGGGAGTTTTTCGTTAAGGTCGTTATACTGAGTTATAAAGCTATCTACAGATCCTATATTAAGTTTATAGTGAGGGCCAGAATTTACTCCGAAAGGACTGTTTTCTAGATCGGTTTTGTATTTAGCATTATTAACGGCCTCTTCCTTCAGCGTTACTTCTACATAGTTTTGGTTTCTGATAATGACTACGCGTTCCACATCGTTGCTCATCATCATATCCTCAAACTTGCTCATGGTAATCGGTGCCAGTGTGCTAGACTGGTTGAAAATCATGATGCCGAAAATCACTGCAATAAGTACTACAATGACCCAAACCTGGTAATTTGGCTTCTGAGGCTTGTTTGGTATTATATTTCTTTTTCTTTCTGGCATATCAAATTAAAAAATTATACAAGCATATATACACACTAATGTTGTTTATACGTAATATGTTTCAAAATAGGTTAACTTTAAAACATATCTTCTACTTCTTGGATTTTTGCATCGCCCCAAAGGCTCTCTAAAGCAAAGAAATCGCGTTTATCTTTTTTGAATATATGAGCTACTACATCTACATAATCCAATAACATCCATTCTTTATTAGCTTTTCCTTCCTGATGCCATGGGTTTTCATTAAGTTCTTTGCTTACTTGCTCGTCTACTGCATCTGCAATTGCATCTAGTTGGGTGTCAGAGTTACCAGAACAGATTACGAAAAAATCTGCCATAGCATTTTTGACATCCCTTAAATCCATTACCACAATGTTTGAAGCTTTTTTCTCCTGCATACCCCTCACCACTACTTGACTTAATTTTTCGGAAGGCGCTAAATTATTATTTACATCCATTAACTATCTTTGGTTACTCTAAACAAAACTACAAAAATACTTGTATAAAATTCTTGCCAAAACATTATTTATAGGGAAAAACGTCAATTTCCTGCCAAGTTGTCACTCTACTAATGATGAGGCCTCTAAATTGGTTGTAAATAACAAAGTTATAGAGGGAACTCTGGTAATTACAGACAATCAAACAGCCGGTAAAGGTCAGCGAGGAAACTCGTGGGAAGCTGAACCTGGAAAGAACCTGACATTCACTTTGATTCTCAGGCCTACCTTCATAGCTGTACATGAACAATTTGATCTCAATATTGCTGTGTCGCTCGGTATTTTCGATTTTTTGCGAAGGTATAGAGTTGGGTTTCAGGTAAAGTGGCCCAACGATATTTATTTCTACGATAAAAAGATTTGTGGGATTTTAATTCAAAATTCTGTTAAGAATGGTGCCTTAGATCATACTATTGTTGGAATTGGATTAAATATTAATCAAGCTAAATTTGAGCAACCGCGTGCTGTTTCTTTGAGTCAAATAGTAGGAGAGGAGTTCTCTTTGCAAGAGGCATTGGAGGAACTAATGGGGTGTGTTGAAGCTCGGTACATTCAGCTTAGGAATGGAGAGCGAGAAAGGTTAAAAAATGCTTATTTGCAGACGCTTTATTGGTATGGTGAAGATCATATTTTTAAAGCTGATGAAGAGGTGTTTACAGGTAAAATAGTAGGCGTTAATAAAACTGGGCAACTTGAAATTGAAACGGCTAAAGGAGAGCGTTACTTTGGCTTCAAAGAAGTGCAATTTGTGCAGTAATGGCGGTTTATATTTAATTGCCTAATTTAAAGCATCTTATTGCTGGCTCGTTTGATTGGCGAGTAATCTAATAACCAAACAAAAAATAGTATAAATGAGAAAACTAGGACTTCTACTCATCCTATTGACGCCAATAGTTTGGAGTAATTCTGTATTTGCTCAAAATGCAGATTCATTATTTGTAAGGGAAAACTACGAAAAGCATGAATATAGGATTCCTATGAGGGATGGAATAGAGCTTTTCACGGTGGTTTATGAGCCAAAGGATAAAAGTAAAAAGTATCCATTTATGCTGCATCGAACACCGTACAGTGCTGGTCCTTATGGAGAGGAGAAATATAAAACATCTTTAGGTCCATCAAAATATATGATGCGAGACCTGTATATTTTTGTGTATCAAGATGTGCGTGGTAGGTGGATGTCTGAAGGGGATTATGATAATATGAGACCTCAAATTGATGGAAATACTAAAAAGCAGAAAGATCAAATAGATGAAAGCTCTGATACTTTTGATACTATAGAATGGTTGCTAAAAAAAGTAAAGAATAACAATGGTAAATTTGGGCAGTGGGGTATTTCTTATCCTGGGCATTATACTGCAGCAGCATTGCCAGAGGCGCACCCTGCTTTAGTGGCTTCGTCTCCACAAGCTCCTATTGCTGACTTCTTTTTTGATGATTTTCACCACATGGGGGCATTTCTTCAAAGTTACCTAATGGCTTTTCCTGTTTTTGGACACCAGAGTGAGCCAACAGATAAAAGCTGGTATAGTGATAAATGGGATGCTATTAAAACTGCTGGCAATATTAAGGATGGTTACGAGTTTGGGATGGAATTAGGTCCATTAAAAAATGTTACAGAGAAGTACTTTACGGATGATTTCTTTTGGGAGCAAGTAGTGGAGCACCCTAATTATGATGGTTTTTGGCAAAAAAGAAACCTTTTGCCTCATTTGAAGGGAATTGATAATGCTGTGATGACAGTAGGTGGATGGTATGATGCTGAGGATTTATATGGACCTCTTAATATTTACAAAACAATAGAAAAGAATAATCCCAAGGCTAAAAATACAATAGTTATGGGGCCTTGGAGTCATGGAGATTGGTATAGAGAAAAAGGGTATCAGGCGGTGAATGATATATATTTTGGCGATAGTATTTCTACTTTTTATCAGAGAAATATTGAATTGCCATTTTTTAAAGAAAACCTAAAGGGTGAAGGCAAGGCTAATCTACCAGAGGCTTATATGTTTGATACTGGTTTGAAAAAGTGGGAGAAATTTAACCATTGGCCTCCTACGGAAATTCGTCCTTATACTTTATCATTTACTGCAGAAGGTAAAATATTGCTGAATAAAGCTGGAGATAAGAATGCGGAATTTAAATATGTTAGCGATCCGAAACACCCAGTTCCTTATGTGTCACAAACTGAAGGGGTAACATTTACGCCAAGAAGATTTATGACGGATGATCAACGCCACGCTGCAAGAAGACCAGATGTATTAACATTTAAAACGGATATTTTAACTGAGGATGTAACTTTTGCGGGTGAAATAGTGGCTAAGCTCAAGGTGGCTTTATCTACTACAGATGCCGACTTTATTGTAAAGCTTGTGGATGTTTACCCTGATTCAGCTCAGGCTAATAAAATTACTCCTGATAATGTGGAGATGGGCGGTTATCAGCAATTGGTACGTCATGAGGTGTTTAGAGGACGATTTAGAAATAGTTTTGCTAAACCAGAGCCATTTACTCCTGGCAAAGCTGAAGACGTTGTATTTCCTTTGCAGGATATTTTACATACATTCAAAAGGGGGCATCGTATTATGATTCAAATACATAGTACATGGTTCCCGTATATTGATAGAAACCCTCAGAAGTACGTAGATAACATTTATAAGGCAAATGAAGAAGATTTTCAGAAATCTGAGATAACAGTCTATGGAAGTTCTACTATTGAAGTCGGTTCTCAAGAACTTATGGATGTGCCATTAGAGCTTTATAAAAAATAAATTAATGAAAAAGCTGCCTAGTGCAGCTTTTTTTGTGTCAAGCCTATGTTAAATAAGGTTTATGAAGGAAGTTATAAGCGAATCGGAGCTAAAGCATAACTTTAAATAATGCAATGGTGTTGAGGGGATGAGTTGAGTGCCTTTTAAAAAACGTATAGTATTGAATATGAATTATCAGGAAATATTAGAAGAGATAATAGAGGAAATAAAGCCACTAAGAAGTGAAGGTAAAGTAGCTGATTATATACCTGAGTTGGCTAAGGTGCAGCAAGATAAGTTTGGGATTTACCTTCTTTTTATGAACGATGAACATTTTTATGTTGGGAATGCTCATGAGAAATTTTCAATTCAAAGTATCTCTAAAGTTTTTATGTTGGCATTGGCAGTTTCTCGAATTGGCAAAAAAGTATACCATAGGGTAGATGTGGAGCCTTCGGGCGACCCTTTTAACTCATTGGTGCAGCTGGAATATGAAAATGGTATACCCAGAAATCCGTTTATAAATTCTGGGGCACTAGTAGTAACGGATATTTTAATTTCTGAATTAGAAAACCCAAGAGATGAGTTTATTGCTTTTGTACGGGAGTTAGTAGGGCAAGAGAATATTGACTATGATATGGCTGTGGCGGAATCAGAGAAGTCTTGTGGATACAAAAATGCAGCTATGCTCAATTTAATGAAGTCGTACGGTAACATTAAAAATGATGTTAATGAGGTGTTGGATTTATATTGTGATTTCTGTTCTATTACCATGACTTGCGCGGAATTAGCGAAGGCCTTTAGGGTGTTTGCTAACCATGGCAAAGGTGTTGTTGATCATAAAAAATATATTACTGAGAGTCAGTTTAAAAGAATCACCGCTATAATGCAGACATGTGGCTTCTACGATGAAGCTGGGGAGTTTGCTTTTCAGGTTGGTTTGCCGGGGAAAAGTGGTGTTGGAGGTGGCATAGCGGCCATATTGCCATCTCATTATAGTATAGTGGTGTGGAGTCCAGGGCTAAACGATAAGGGAAATTCGCTTGCCGGGATGAAAGCTTTGGAGCTATTTACAACGAAAACGGGGAGTTCTATTTTTTAATAAGCTGTTTTTTAGGGTAGTCGTAAAAAGAAAGTGAGCCTTTACCAAATTCTATTTCACTCCAGTTGTTAAGGTCAAAAGTGCAGCTCACAACCCCGCAAGTTGGTATGTTATAAATGTCCGTTTTTACTAATGCATTCACAAAATCAGTAAACCCAGGATTGTGCCCAAAAATCATAAGAGAGCAGGTAGAGTTATCCGTTTGCTGTATGAATTTTAAAATACTTGATGCTGAGGCGTGATATAACTTTTGCTCTTGTTGAATAGATTGGTGAGGATAGTTCAATACTTCAGCTATGTGTTTGCTTGTGGATAATGCCCTGTTGGCAGGGCTAGATATTATCAAATCAGGATAAATACCTCTTTTTTTTAACCTTTGTCCCATGTCAGGAGCATCCCTTTTTCCTCTTTTATTTAGGGGTCTTTCAATATCATCAAGTTCAGGATTATCCCAAGATGATTTAGCATGACGAATTACGAATAAGGTCTTCATTTAATAGAGGGTTAGTAAGGTAGATAACATTCGTTTGATTGGTTTAGTTAATAAACAATCTTTCTCTTTTAAAACAAAAAGGTCAGCAATAAAACATGCTGACCTTCAATATTATTTTACAAGAGGCTTGTATTTAATTCGCTTAGGCCCTGTATCTCCCAATCGTTTCTTACGATCCTCTTCATATTCTGTGAAGTTTCCATCAAACCATTTTACTTGTGAGTCGCCTTCAAATGCTAAGATGTGAGTACAAACTCTATCGAGGAACCACCTGTCGTGACTGATGATTACCGCACATCCTCCAAAGTTTTCTAAAGCTTCTTCTAAGGCTCTTAATGTGTTTACATCAAGGTCGTTGGTAGGCTCATCTAATAATAACAAGTTTGCGCCTTGCTTCAGTGCTATGGCTAGGTGTACACGGTTTCTCATACCCCCAGATAGCTCTTTTACTTTCTTTTGTTGGTCAGAGCCATTGAAGTTGAATTTACTCACATAAGCACGGCTGTTAACTTGCTTGCCTCCCAAATTAATGAGTTCATTTCCTCCTGATATAGCTTTCCAAACGGTAGCATCGGGGCTTAGGTTAGTGTGCTCTTGATCTACATAAGCGATGTCTACAGTAGGTCCTACTTCAAATGTACCCTCATCAGGTTTTTCTTGACCGGTAATCATTTTAAATAGGGTAGTTTTTCCAGCCCCATTAGGACCAATAATTCCTACAATCCCTGCTTTTGGTAAGTTAAATTCCAGGTTCTCATAAAGCAACTTGTCTCCAAAAGCCTTTGCTACACCATGAGCTTCTATTACTTTATCTCCTAATCTTTCTCCTGGTGGAATGTATAATTCTAACTTCTCTTCTTTTTCTCTAGATTCTTGGCTCAGTAATTTGTCATAAGCATTTAATCTTGCCTTGGCTTTAGCGTGTCGCCCTTTAGGGTTCATTTTGGCCCATTCTAACTCTCGCTCCAATGTCTTTTGACGCTTAGATTCGCTCTTCTCTTCTTGGGCTAGTCTTTTCTGCTTTTGATCAAGCCAAGAAGAATAGTTGCCCTTCCATGGAATACCTTCACCACGGTCTAGTTCTAATATCCATCCCGCCACATTATCTAAGAAGTAACGGTCGTGTGTTACGGCTATTACTGTTCCTGCATATCTTTGTAAATGTTGCTCCAGCCAATGAACTGATTCCGCATCAAGGTGGTTGGTAGGTTCATCTAATAGAAGTACATCAGGCTCTTGTAATAATAGGCGGCATAATGCCACTCTTCTTTTTTCCCCTCCTGATAGGTTTTCTATCTTGGCATCAGCAGCAGGTGTTCTGAGCGCGTCCATAGCGCGTTCTAACTTATTGTCTAATTCCCAGGCGTTGAGCTGATCTAGCTTTTCCTGTACCTCTCCTTGGCGCTCTATGAGCTTATTCATAGCGTCAGGGTCATCCAAGACAGCCGGGTCGGCAAATTTTAAGTTAATTTCTTCAAATTCGTTGAGTAAATCTACTGTAGCTTTTACGCCTTCTTCAACTACTTCCTTTACAGTTTTCGAAGTGTCTAATTGAGGCTCCTGCTCTAGTAAGCCTATAGAAAAGCTTCCATCAAACACTACCTCTCCTTGATATTCTTTGTCAATACCTGCTATGATTCTCAAAAGAGATGATTTACCAGATCCGTTAAGACCTAATACGCCAATTTTGGCACCATAGAAAAAAGATAGGTAGATGTTTTTTAATACTTGTTTATTTGGCGGGTAAATCTTGTTTACGCCAGCCATTGAGAAAATTATTTTTTCGTCACTCATAGGTATA
This sequence comes from Fulvivirga sp. AWR4_260, assembly GCF_056158185.1. Classification (NCBI taxonomy): domain Bacteria; kingdom Pseudomonadati; phylum Bacteroidota; class Cytophagia; order Cytophagales; family Fulvivirgaceae; genus Fulvivirga; species Fulvivirga sp. AWR4_260. The sequence goes on along the minus strand of NZ_JBSWSU010000001.1, from coordinate 131,937 downwards.
CTTTTTTACCATTTTCGATCAGCAAAAGTATGCTTTTGATGAAGAATCACTCAGGCTAATCAAAAAAAATGAAATAAAATTAAGAAGGTGTAAACTTTTGAAGGGATGGTTACGTTTCAAGCGATAAATATAATTAAAGTTAGTTGCAAAATGCAACAGTGCAAATAATCATGTTAATTATTTGATTTGATTCTCAAAATTTTATTTTTGCACGAAATTGTATAAGTATAAATCATAGGAGGATTTATCTATGTATTGGACATTAGAATTAGCATCGTATTTAGAAGATGCACCTTGGCCTGCTACCAAGGATGAGCTCATTGATTACTCAATAAGGACAGGAGCACCTTTAGAGGTAGTTGAAAATTTGCAGGAATTAGAGGATGACGGTCAGCCTTATGAGAATATTGAGGAAATATGGCCTGATTACCCAACAAAAGAAGATTTCTTCTTTAATGAAGATGAATATTAAATAATAAAGACATATATGGGCTGGCTATTATTATAGTTCAGCCTTTGTTTTATTATTTAATATTGCGGTTGCCACAAGTAAATCTTCCGGGGTTGTTATTTTAATATTATCATAGCTTCCATCGAAGAGTGTTATTTTGTGGCCGTTAAGTTCTGCTACACTGGCATCGTCAGTAAGTAAGTCTGTATAATCAATATCATAAGCCTTTTTAATGACACTCATTTTAAAGGTTTGTGGGGTTTGTATTAGTTTGAATTTGCTTCTGTCTTCGGCTTTGGTTGATGTTGGTGTGATGGAACGAATGGAATCTTTTAAAGAAACTGAAGCTATTGCGCTACCATTTGTGGATGCCAGTTGATACGATGTATTAATAATATTGCTGGACACCAACGGTCGTACGCCATCATGTATCGCAATGAGGCTTTCTTCTTCTTTTGTGATTGATTCCAACCCATTTTTTACAGAATGAAACCGTGTTTCTCCCCCAATAATGGTTTTAACAGAAATGCCTTTTAGGTAGTTTTTCTGTATCTCTTCCCAAGTGGCAACATCTGCTTTGGGTAATACCACAATAATATTTATTTCTTTATTGCAAAGATGGAATTGTTCTATCGTATGTACTAAGATAGGTTTCCCGTTGAGAGGTAAAAATTGCTTAGGTAAAGAGCTCTGCATTCGTGATCCTTTACCGCCAGCTACTATTATAGCGTATTTTGAGAGTGCCATATAATAATAAAACCGGGAAGCTTTCACCACCCGGTTATAATAATTTTTTTCAATTTCTCTTTAAATAATTAACATCGCATCTCCATAAGTAAGGAAACGATATTTTTCTTTTAAAGCTATTTGGTATGCCTCCATAACCAATTCATAACCACCAAAAGCACATGCCATCATTAAGAGTGTTGACTCTGGCATATGAAAGTTAGTAATCATGGCATTACAAATTTTGAAATCATAAGGAGGAAATATGAACTTGTCAGTCCATCCTTCTTTTGGCTTAAGTCTTCCATTAGCAGAAACTGAAGATTCTAGCGCACGCATTGATGTAGTACCTACGGCACATACTCTTTTTTTGCTGTCTAGAGCATTATTAACAATGCCTACAATTTCGTCTTCTACCTGAAAGTTTTCTGAGTCCATCTTATGTTTAGTAAGATCCTCTACGTCTACAGGTCTGAAAGTGCCTAGTCCAATGTGTAATGTAATGCTGGCCATGTCTACACCTTTAATCTCTAGTCTTTTTAATAACTGAGGGGTGAAGTGTAGTCCGGCAGTAGGAGCAGCTACGGCTCCTTTGTGTTTTGCGTATATGGTTTGAAAACGTTCTTTGTCTTCAGGAACTAAATCTCTTTTAATATATTTTGGAAGAGGTGTTTCTCCTAAACTATCTATAGTTTTATAAAACTCCTCATCTGTTCCATCATATAAGAATCGAATGGTTCGGCCTCTGGAAGTAGTGTTGTCAATAACTTCAGCTACTAAGTCTCCTTCTCCGAAATATAATTTGTTTCCTACCCTTATTTTACGCGCGGGATCAACCAGAACATCCCAAAGGTGCATTTCTTGATTAAGTTCTCTTAATAAGAAAACTTCAATTTTAGCACCGGTTTTTTCTTTGTTGCCATACAAACGAGCTGGGAAAACCATCGTATCGTTGTTCACTAGAACATCGCCTTCATCAAAGTAATTAACTACATCTTTGAAAGTTTTGTGTTCTATTTCTCCAGTTTTACGGTGGATAACCATTAGGCGGGACTCATCCCGATTTTCAGCCGGATATAAGGCTACATGTCCGGTTGGTAGATCAAACTTGAATTCTGATAATTTCATATTTAATATTACGGTATTAAATAAAAGGGTTAGTTTTAAGAATAAGCATGCAAATGTAAAGATTTATTTTATAAATCATCTTACTAACAAATAGTTTTATAAATAGATTAAAAAAATACTGTGTTAGCAATCCGTTTAATCCTAGAAAGCTTCAAGTTCGCATGGAATGCCTTGAAGATGAACTTGTTAAGGACTGTACTTTCTCTCTTGGGGGTTACAGTGGGTATTTTTACTATTATTTCGGTTTTTACTTTGGTAGATTCTTTGGAAAATAATATTAAAAATAGTTTTTCATTCCTGGGAGCAGGAGTGATTTATGTGGAGAAATGGCCTTTTCTCCCTGATGCGGATGGTGAATATCGATGGTGGGATTTTTGGAAAAGACCAAATGCTAGTTATGGTGAGTTTAAGTTTTTGCAGGAGAACCTTAAAAATGAAGCAGGTATGGCTGTTTTTGCTGTTAAAGGTAACTCTACCATTAAAAGGGGAAACAATAGTATTAGTGAAGTAGCATTGCGAGGGGGAACTTATGGCTACAGCGATATTTTTGAGATCAATATAGAAGGAGGAAGGTATTTTAGTCCGTTAGAGATAGAGTCGGGAAGGAATGTGGTCCTTTTAGGGCATAACCTTGTGACTTCACTATTTCCTAATGGAGAAAACCCTATAGGGAAAGAGGTGAAAATAAAAAACCTGAAATATAAGGTGATAGGTATTATGGAGCGCGAAGGAGAGAGCTTTTTAGATACGCCAAGTAATGATGATAATGCCATTATCCCTTATAATGCCTTTAGAAAACTTTACCAAACAGGTACAGGTTCTTGGGAGGAGGTAACTTCTAGAATTGGAATTAAAGGAAAGGAAACTGATATAGGTCTGGTAGAGCTTGAAAATGAAGTGACTGGGCTGTTGCGCTCTAGAAGGGGATTAAAGCCTCGGCAAGAAAACAATTTTGCTATTAATAGGCCTGAGGCAATTGCCTCTATGATTGGGGGTATGTTTGATGTGGTTGGTGTAGCAGGTTGGATTATCGGGGGCTTTTCTATTTTGGTCGGGGGGTTTGGTATTGCCAATATTATGTTTGTTTCAGTAAAAGAAAGGACAAACATCATTGGTATTCAAAAATCTTTAGGAGCTAAAAATTATTTCATATTATTTCAATTCTTGTTCGAGTCTATATTTTTAAGTGTTATCGGTGGTTTGGCTGGTCTGTTTCTGGTTATGCTGATTACGTTTATACCTATGGGCGATATGGTGGTCACATTGTCATTTAAAAATATAGTGTTAGGCTTGGGAGTGTCCGCTTGTATAGGTACTATTTCAGGTATAATACCAGCAGCTTTGGCAGCTAAGCTAGATCCTGTTATTGCGATCAGAACGAATTGATGAAGGCCTCAATAGATTCTGGTGCTGAACGATAGTTACTTGCTGTGTAGCGTTATTTCAGGACGAAACAACATATAGACATAAAAAAAGGCTGAAATTCAGCCTTTTTTTTATGTCTATTTAATATTAATCTTGAGCAGGAATTGGCTTTTCTAAATCTTCACCAGTGATTTTGGCTTTAATTTTATTTTCGATTTCTTCCATCAACTCCGGATTGTCTTCCAGTAAAGTTTTTACGGCATCTCTACCTTGGCCTAGTTTATTGCCTTCGTAAGAGAACCAAGACCCGGCTTTTTTAACTACTTCTAGTTCTACCCCTAAGTCAATAACTTCACCTACTTTCGAAATACCCTTTCCGTACATAATGTCGAATTCCACAACTTTAAATGGAGGCGCTACTTTATTTTTTACCACCTTCACTCTTGTTCTGTTACCTGTAATTTCGTTGGCACTTTCCTTAATTTGACCAATTCTTCTGATGTCTAATCTTACAGAAGCGTAGAATTTAAGTGCGTTACCACCTGTGGTAGTTTCGGGGTTACCAAACATAACACCGATTTTTTCTCTCAACTGGTTAATGAAAATACAAGAACAACCAGTTTTGTTAATGGTACCTGTTAACTTCCTTAATGCTTGTGACATTAACCTTGCCTGAAGACCCATTTTGCTGTCTCCCATTTCACCTTCTAGTTCACCTTTAGGAACCAAAGCGGCTACTGAGTCAATAACTATAATGTCAATAGCTCCAGACCTGATAAGGTGCTCGGCAATTTCTAATGCCTGCTCACCATTGTCTGGTTGAGATATAAGTAAATTTTCTGTATCGATGCCTAATTTTTCAGCATATACCTTATCAAAAGCATGTTCAGCATCAATAAAGGCAGCTAAGCCACCATTTCTTTGAGCTTCTGCAATACAATGCATTGATAGGGTAGTTTTACCAGATGACTCTGGTCCGTAGATTTCAATTATCCTACCGCGTGGTATTCCTCCAACTCCTAAGGCAATATCTAAACTTAATGATCCTGTTGAAATGGCTGGTATATCTATCACTCGCTCATCACTGAGTTTCATTACAGTGCCCTTCCCAAAGGTTTTCTCAAGTTTATCAATTGTAAGTTGTAGTGCCTTTAATTTTTCGTCCTTTTCAGCCATTACGTCTATTATAATAGTTTAATTTTCAAAGTGGTGAAGTTAACAAGTTCTATGGATAAAAACTTACATTAAACTTCTAAAAAATGGTGTATCACCACCATGCTTTAATGGTGGTTGGTTATATTGCACTCAAATTTTCAAGCATGAAATATTACCTTTCTTTAACACTTTTTTTCATATCATTTGTTCAGGTTAATGCTCAATTAAATAATTCAATGTTTGAGCATACTAGGCATATAAATGAAGCAGATTCTAACAGCTTGTCGCTTCATATTAATACCTTAGGTTATTTTAAAAATAACGAATATTTTGAAGATATCGCAGATGGTTATACACTTTTTGGTTATCAGGTGAATCCTTACTTGTCTTATCAGGCGGGTAAAAACTTTAGGTTAGATGCCGGTATCTATTTACGTAAAGATTTTGGTAATTCAGGATATCAAGATGTTGTTCCTACTTTCACTTTGAAGTATGAGAAAAATAATTTTGCCTTACTATTCGGTAACCTAGAAGGTGGGCTTTCTCATAAGCTAGTGGAGCCAATTTATGATTTTGATTTAGGGTTGGTCGATCCATTAGAAAATGGTGTTCAAGCTGTTTTTAATAGAAGAAAGTTTGACTTAGATGCATGGGTTCATTGGGTTAATATGATATATGAAGGAGATCCTGATCAAGAACAAATAGTTGGAGGTGTTAATTTTAATTATCATTTGCTTCAAAATGATAAGTGGAAGTTGTCAATACCCCTTCAGGCTTTAGTTAAACATGAAGGAGGGCAAATAGATGATAACCCGCTACCTTTAACTACCATAGTAAATACCGCTGTGGGTGCGGAATTGTCTTATGATTTTCCTGATGGGGCTTTTGTGAAACAGATTAATACTAAAAATTATGTAGTATATGATCAAATATCTTCTGAAGCCAACGCTTCTGTTTTTGATGATGGAAGTGGCTTGTATCTTAATGCAACATTAAAAACTAAAATAAATTTAGACTTTATGGCCAGCTACTGGCATGCACATGAGTTTGAATCTATTATGGGGGGACAGATTTACCCTTCTGTATCTACTAATTATAAACATCCTGATTATGCGGAGGAAGTTCGTGATATGGTAGTACTTCGTTTTATGTATAACATAGAAGTGGCTCCAGATATTACGTTTTCTACCCGACTTCAACCTGTAATTCATTTGGAAAATGGTTCAGTAGAGTATTCTCATAGCTTTTATATAAATTACACTCCAAATTTCTTCTTATTGCGTAAAAAATAGGCCTTATGATTAAAAAGATATTTCTTACAATAGGTGTAATTGTATTAGTGCTCTTATTATGGAACTATCAATTGGTGTCATATGGCATAATGCAGGGCAAGGGACAGCTTCATATTTTATGGAATGCTAAACCAGTGGGAGATTACCTGAAAGACCCAGAAGTGCCTGATAGCGTTAAGCAAAAACTACTTTACATTCAGGAGGTAAGAATATTTGCTATTGATCAGCTGGGGTTGAATGATACTGACAACTATACTACCATGTATGATCAGCAAGGTAAACCGTTACTATGGGTAGTTACAGGTTGCGAGCCATATGAGTTAAAGGCCAAAGAATGGCATTTTCCTGTGGTAGGCAAGGTGCCTTATAAGGGTTTTTTCGTAAAAGAAAAAGCTGACGAAACTATGGCAGAACTTACTGCTGAAGGCTATGATGCAGGTATACGAACAGTTGGAGGCTGGTCAACATTGGGATGGTTTAAAGATCCTATATTAAGTAATATGCTGCATAGAAGTACAGGTGAGTTGGCCAATTTAATTATCCATGAACTTGTTCATAGTACCATCTTTGTAAAAGATAGCGTTGATTTCAATGAAAATTTAGCATCATTTATCGCAGATCAAGGCACATACCTCTTTTTGAAAGAAACATACGGTGATAGCTCAGTGCAGTACATGGATTATGTACACGAAGTATATGATGAAGCTGTATTTAATGAGCATATATTAAGAGCAGCTGATAGCCTGGCGGTTTTATATGGATCGTTTGATGAGCACACCCCTATACAGCAAAAAGAAGATGAGAAACACTTATTGATTAGTAAAATCATTGATAACCTAGATACGATTGATTTTTATACCCCAGGATATGCTGATCGATTAAAAGACTATCATCCAAATAATACATATTTTATGTCTTTTTTGCGATATAGATCAAAACAAGGTAAATTACAAGAATTGTATGAAGACCAATTCGATAAAGATCTAGTGAATTTTATAACATTCTTAAAACAAAAACATCCATTTCTTTGATAAAAGAGAAAGCAAAATTAAATGAAACCATTGATTAACTGTTTTAAACTCTTTTGTCTGTTTGTACTCTTTTGTATTAACACGGCTTGGTCGCAACAATACCGTCAGGTGAAGCAAAACTGCTTTTATCCCGGAGAAAAAATTGTGTATAAAGTACATTATGGTTTCGTGTATGCGGCAGAAGGAGAAATGGTAGTGTCTAAAGATGACTACATAATCAATGATAGAGAATGTTATAAGGTAGATGTATATGGAAAATCTATAGGCATGTTTGATCTCTTTTTAAGAATTAGAGACAACTGGGGTACTTATTTAGATAAGTCTGCTATTGTTACTCAAAAATTCTATAGAGAGATTGAAGAAGGTAAATACCGAAAAAGTGAAATTGTAGATTTTGATCAATCAAAAGGAAAAGCTAAACAGCGCACTTTCGACAAGAAGAAACAAAAATGGAGAAGCCCTAAAGTTTTTAATGTTCCCGTAAATGTACAGGACATGGTTAGTGGCTACTACTACCTGCGAGTATTAGATTTTGATAAGTTTAGTAAAGGGGATGTGTTTTCTATTGATGCCTTTTTTGATGAAGAGCTCTATGACTTTAAGATAAGATATTTAGGCAAGGAAGAAATAAAAACTAAGTTGGGTAAAGAAATGGCCATAATACTGGCGCCCATAATGCCAGAAAACAGTTTGTTTGATGGGGAAGATTCAATAAAGGTTTGGTTGTCTGATGATGAAAAGAAAGTGCCTCTTAAAATAAAAGCAGAAATGTTTGTAGGTGCTGTGGAGATAGATATTGTTAGCTACGATAGGGGAGCCTCGGTTAAGTAATTGTTAAGTTATTATTACATGCTTTTTCTTAAGGCTTTTTCTCTATAGTTTTAAATTTCAATTGTAAATCGGTTATTTAACTTACATTAAAACAAAGTGAAATATGGGAAACAAGCAGGAATATAAAGTGCTTGTTGTAGATGACGAAGAGGCTATTTTGGAGCTCTTAAAATACAACCTTGAAAAGCAGGGCTATGAAGTTAAAACAGCTTTAGATGGCGTGAAGGGGGTTGAAGTGGCAAAGAAATTTAAGCCAGACCTTATCTTGCTTGATATAATGATGCCTAAACAAGATGGCGTAGAAACCTGTAGGCAGATGAGAGAAATCCCTGAGTTAGCAGGTTCATTTATCATTTTTCTTACAGCTCGTGCTGAAGAATATTCAGAAGTGGCTGCCTTTGATGTGGGTGCTGATGATTATATAACTAAACCTATTAAGCCAAGAGCTTTAATGAGTAGAATCAGTGCTTTATTTAGAAGAGATTCTAAGAAAAAAACTGTTACTAATCAGATAACAATTGGCGATTTAGTTATTGATAGGTCTAGCTATACCATACAAATTGGTGATGGTGAGATTACCCTTCCTAAAAAAGAATTTGAATTGCTATATTTTCTGGCTCAAAACCCAAATAAAGTCTTTGGTAGAGATGAATTGCTTCAAAATATTTGGGGTTCAGATGTATATGTACTAGCAAGAACAGTAGATGTACACATTAGAAAGGTTAGAGAGAAAATAGGAGACGATTATATTAAAACCGTGAAAGGCGTGGGCTATAAGTTTAGCCTTAATTAATGTATGAAGTTTAGCTCAAGAGTATTAGCAGTGTTACTAGCATTTTGTATTGCTGTGGTAACTACTGCTTTTTTGTCTTTGTTTAAAGAGGTAACTTCTAACGCTCTAGTAGTTACTTTCTTAATTAGTTTTTCATCATCCTACTTGTTAGGGTTTATTATTCTGGAATTTCTCATATTCAGAGAAATTAATAAAATCTATAGCCTATTTGATAAATTAAGAAAGAAAGAACTTTCTTCCATAGAGCAAAATAAATCCAGTTTGCTCAATCCTTTAACAAAAATCAACGAAGAGATCTTTTCATATGCAGCCTTAAAGCAAAAGGAAATTGATGAGTTGAAAAAATTGGAGGCTTTTAGGAAGGAGTTTATCGCTGATGTTAGTCACGAATTGAAGACCCCAATATTTGCTGCTCAAGGGTTTGTCCATACCCTATTAGATGGTGCAGTAAAAGATAAAAACGTAAGGATCAAGTTTCTTAAAAAAGCAGCTAAAAGTCTTGACGGACTCGATATGCTAGTGCATGATCTCTTAACCTTATCACAAATTGAGACAGGGGAAATCAAAATGCACTTTGAACATTTTGACCTTCGGCAAATGGTTGAAGAAGTATTTGATCAGTTTGAAAATAAAGCGGAGAAAAAGGAAATTAAACTCAAAATCTCTAAATCTTCACCAGATAGCGCCCCCGTATATGCTGATTGGAAGCGAATCAATCAGGTGATTACTAACCTGGTGAGTAATGCCATTAAATATTCTAATGAAGAAGGTAAAGTGGTTGTGTCCTTTAAGATGGATAAAACCCATGTAACCACTTGTGTTAAAGACAGTGGTGATGGTATCCCTCAGGAAGATGTTAAACGAATTTTTGAAAGATTCTACAGAGTGGATAAAAGCCGATCTAGAGAAAAAGGCGGTACGGGCCTTGGTTTGGCAATAGTAAAACACATTATAGATGGACATCAATCTAAGGTGGAGGTGCAGACAGAGTTAGGTAAAGGCTCGAAGTTTAGCTTTAAGCTGCCTTTAGGTAGCAATGAAGAGCTTTTTGATGAATAAGTGCATTAATGAATAATGCATTAAGGATAAAATTCTACCTTTGCACCCATGTCAAAAATAAAGTTTCAAGATTTGATCCTTTGGGAGGATGATAACTTTATAGTAATTAATAAGCCTCCTTTTATCTCCACACTGGAAGATAGAAATGATAAAGTAAATATTTTATCACTCGCTAAGTCATATTGGGCAGATGCTCAGGTGGCACACCGTTTAGATAAAGAAACATCAGGAGCGCTAGCCATAGCTAAAAACCCTGAGGCTTACCGTCATATCTCTATGCAGTTTGAGGATCGTAAGGTCAATAAGGTGTACCATGCAGTAGCAGATGGTATTCATGATTTCGATAATAAGGAAGTAGATAGACCTATAGCTAAGCAGGGTAATGGTACTGTGCGAATTGATTTTAGAACGGGAAAAGATTCTTTTACTTCTTTTAATACTATACAAGCGTATAAGAAACATACACTGCTAGAGTGTAAACCTCTTACTGGGCGCATGCACCAAATTAGAATACACCTATCTCAATTAGGGGCTCCCATAGTAGGAGATGAGACATATGGAGGTCTGCCTGTGTTTTTGTCAGAGCTTAAGAAGTTTTATAACTTAAAAAAAGAAACGGAAGAGCAGCCTTTGATAAAAAGATTGGCATTGCACGCAAAAAGCCTTAAATTTGCCCTATTAGATGGAGAATCTAAGGAAATAGACGCTCCATACCCCAAAGATTTTGCCGTTCTGGTGAAACAATTAGCGAAGAATGACTAGTAAACATAGGCATATTTTTAAATATTTATATTCCTGTGTTGCTTTTCAAAATATATAAATCTATCTTTGTGTCCCTTTTTGAAGGGAGAAATATCTATTGTCAAAAAAATAAAGCTTTTAAAGCGTGGATACTTTAAGTTATAAGACTGTTTCGGCTAATAAGGCTACCGTACAAAAAGACTGGATCATCGTAGATGCTGAATCCTTAGTTTTGGGTAGATTAGTGAGTGAAGTTGCGAAAATTATAAGAGGTAAAAACAAACCTAGTTTTACTCCTAATGTTGATTGCGGTGATAACGTGATTGTTATCAACGCTGATAAAGTTAGGTTAACAGGTAAGAAATGGACCGACAAGGTGTATGTAACTCATACAGGTTACCCTGGTGGACAGAAGTCTATCACTCCTACAGGTCTAAAAGCAAAATCTTCTAGGCTACTTGTAGAAAGAGCTGTTAGAGGTATGTTACCTAAAAACCGACTAGGAAGAACCTTGTTCAAGAATTTGTATGTTTATGAGGGTGGCGAACATCCACATCAAGCTCAACAACCTAAAGAAATTAAATTTTAATAATGGAAGTAATAAGTTCAATTGGGAGAAGAAAAACTTCAGTAGCAAGAATTTACGTTACTGCAGGAAATGGTGAAATCACCGTTAATAACAAGAGCATAGACGCTTACTTTCCTTCTGAAATTCTAAGAACTATCGTACGTCAGCCTTTAAACACTGTAGAGGTAGTTGACTCATATGATATCAAGGTAAATGTTGATGGTGGTGGACCTGCAGGACAAGCTGAAGCAATCAGATTAGCAGTATCTCGCGCATTAGTAGACATAGACACTGAATTTAAATCTCCTCTTAAAAAAGAAGGTTTCTTAACTAGAGACCCAAGAATGGTGGAGAGAAAGAAATACGGACGTAGAAAAGCGAGAAGAAGATTCCAGTTCAGTAAGCGTTAATTTGCTGATAGCGGAAGCTTCATAAAAGAGAAAATACATAATTTAATGGCTAATAAATTAGAATATAAAGACTTACTAGATGCTGGTGTTCACTTTGGACACTTGACGAGAAAGTGGGATCCTAAAATGGCTCAGTACATCTTCATGGAGAAGAATGGGATTCACATTATTGATTTAAATAAAACCCTTGAGTGCCTCGAAAAAGCATCTTATGCACTTAAGAACATCGTAAGATCAGGTAGAAAAGTTTTATTTGTAGCTACTAAGAAACAAGCACAAGATGTAGTTTCTGCTGAAGCTAAAAGATTAAACATGCCTTTCGTTACTGACCGTTGGTTAGGTGGTATGTTAACTAACTTTGCTACTATCAGAAAATCATTGAAGAAAATGTCTTCAATTGATAAATTGATGAAAGACGAAGCTTATCTTAACCTAGCGAAGAGAGAGCGTCTTATGGTGTCAAGAGAAAAAGAAAAACTTGAAAGAGTTTTAGGTGGTATTTCTGACTTAAATAGATTACCCGCAGCTTTATTTGTAATAGATGTTAAAAGAGAGCACATTGCCGTTAAAGAAGCTCAAAAGTTAAATATCCCTGTTTTTGCTATGGTGGATACTAACTCTGATCCTTCTGGAGTAGATTTCCCTGTTCCAGCTAACGATGATGCTTTCAAATCAATATCTCTTATTACTCAGCACATAGGTAAAATTGTTGAAGAAGGGTTGATGGAGAGAAAGAAGGATAAGGAAGAGGCAAGCTTGAAGAAAGAAGAAGAGGCTAAGAAACAAGCTGATAAAGAAGAGAGCTCAGAGAAATAATATTATATATATAAATATATATTCAAAAGAGTAAAAAAGAAATTGAACATCGGATTCGTACTGGTGTTCAATTTTTTATTAGAGACAAATCAAATTTTAAGCATTTAATAAAAACAAGACTATGGCTATTACAGCGAAAGACGTAAATAAGCTTAGACAAATGACAGGTGCCGGAATGATGGACTGTAAGAAGGCACTTACTGAGGCTGAAGGTGATTTTGATAAAGCTATTGACTTATTAAGAAAAAAAGGTCAAAAAGTATCTGCTTCAAGAGCAGACAGAGAAGTTACTGAAGGTTCTGTTTTCGTTAAAACTAACGATGACAACACTAAAGGTATACTTATCGCTCTTAACTGTGAAACTGACTTCGTTGGTAAAAACGAAGAGTTTTTAGGGTTAGGTAATGCCATTTTGGATGTTGCTTTTGAGAAACAACCTGCTAGTATTGATGCTTTAAAAGCTGAAAAACTTGGAGATGTTACTGTAGAAGAGAAAATCACTGAGTTAGTAGGTAAGATTGGTGAAAAAATCGAAATCAGTGAGTTTGTAGTGGTTGACGGAGAGGCCGTAGTACCTTACATTCACGCTGGAAATAAATTAGGGGTATTAGTATCTCTTAAAGGTGTTAATGGAACTGATGTTCAGGATGCAGGTAAAGATGTAGGAATGCAAATTGCTGCAATGAACCCTGTTGCTGTAGACAAAGATGGCGTTGACGCTTCTACTGTAGAAAAAGAACTTGAAATTGGAAAAGAGCAAGCTTTAGCTGAAGGTAAGCCTGAAGCTATCGTTGAGAAAATCGCTCAAGGTAAATTGGAGAGATTCTACAAAGACAATACTTTATTAAATCAGCAATTTGTTAAAGACAGCTCTTTAACTGTGGCTAAATACTTAGATACAGTAACTAAAGGATTGACTGTAACTGAGTTTAAGAGAGTTTCTATCGGATAATTTATTTAAAAAATATTCGTTGGAAGGCCATCATTTTTAAATGATGGCCTTTTTTTATGGCATCCAGATCGGATGCCTTTGTTGTTTATGAGTATTTGCAATCGCTACTGGCCCTTCTCTTTGATAATTATATGGTTGCAATATGCTTTATAGGTCGTCATATTATGATAATTTCAAATTAAAACGTTTGCAATTTATAATACTGTAAATGAGGGTTAAAATGAACCTATCTAGTTTGATTTTACAGAAAATTTATCAAAATTAAGGTTGAAATATCCCTTATATGTCAGAATTTTGAAGTGGATTTGAAAAAATAGGCTTTAATTGAATCCGGTAGAGGGTTTAATAAGTGGATATATTATATTTCTTCGTGGATTTATTCTTTTTCAGAATAATATATTGTGTCAACCTTAATTAACTATGTTTATTATGCAACTGTTCGATTTTGTAGGATTATCATCTGCTTTTCATCTGGCTTCAGCCAGTAGTGGGGTAATTCTAGATGAAGCACTTGCTGTGCAGCAAGAAGCTATCTCACAGGGAGTGTTTACCGCAAATAATGTTTGGATGATGATATCCACAGCATTAGTGTTTATTATGCACCTAGGTTTTGCCGGAGTAGAGGCAGGCTTTGGTCAGGCAAAAAACACTGTAAATATTCTTTTTAAGAATACCCTCACTCCAATAATCGGTTTATTAACCTACTATGTGCTTGGTTTTGGATTGATGTATCCTGGCTTTGGTGATGGTGATGCAGGAATCTTTGGTTTTGCGGGAGTAGGCTTAGCATTACCTGAAATTGGGAATACTATTGATTATGCTTCTGGCGGATATACTTATTGGACCGATTTCTTGTTTCAGGCCATGTTTGCTGCTACTGCTGCTACCATTGTATCGGGTGCGGTTGCTGAGCGTATAAAATTATCTGCTTACTTAATATTTACTTTAATATTTGTTGGTCTTGTATACCCTATCGTTGGTAGCTGGAAATGGGGCTTAGGTTGGTTAGATCAACTCGGTTTCTATGATTTCGCAGGTTCTACTTTAGTTCACTCTGTGGGTGGATGGGGTGCCTTAGCAGGTATTATGATATTGGGACCACGCATTGGTAAATATGTTGATGGTAAAGTAATAGATAAGCCAGGTTCTAGTGTGCCATTGGCAGTAATAGGAGTGTTCTTATTATGGTTAGGCTGGTTTGGTTTTAACGGAGGTTCAGTATTGTCTGCTGATCCAGGAAAAGTATCTTTTGTATTAGTTACTACATCATTGGCGGCTTGTGCTGGTGGATTGGGAGGTATGATCACGGCATTATTCTTCTTTAAAAGATTAGATCTTGGGATGGTACTTAATGGAATCTTAGCTGGTTTAGTGGGTATCACTGCTGGTGCGGATGTTATTTCTACCGGTTATTCTATAGTAGTAGGTTTTATCGCTGGTATTTTAGTGGTGGTCTCTGCTGTAGGTTTAGATAAATTAAAGCTTGATGATGTGGTAGGAGCTGTTTCAGTACACCTAGTATGTGGTGTGTGGGGAACGCTTGCGGTAGGTATTTTTAGTGCCGATCATTCTTTTACATCTCAGTTAATCGGAGTAGCGGCTTGTGGAGCTACTGCATTTATCTCAGCAGCAGTTATTTTCTTAGTGTTGAAATATACTATTGGAATAAGGGTTTCTCCTGAACACGAAAAACAAGGAATGGATAGTCATGAACATGGTATAAGAGGATATACCATTATTTATGATGAATAATATCTAAAAAAAAGAAAAGCCGTTTCCCTGAAAGATCTCTCACCCCCTTTCAGGATAACGGCTCTAGCTAACTCTATTAATTAACCTAATCACAAAGTAAAATGAAAAAGTGTTACTTATTACTATTCATAACTAGTTTTTTCTTGGATCAGTTAAAAGCACAGGATAATATACCTAAAGATTCGTCTTCATTTGTTATCTCAGGATCGGTGGATACGTACTTTAGAACTAATTTGAACGCCAAAAATACTTTTAACGGTGTTAGTCAGGCACCTACTTCTGCTTTTGCTAATCTTTCAGGTTTTTCTTTAGGTATGATTAACCTAATAACTTCTTATGATGGTAATAAAACTGGATTTGTTGCAGATTTAGTATTCGGGCCTAGAGGAAGAGACGCGGTTTTTGCTTCTCCATACTATCATGGCGATGACGGTACTGCTCAAATAATAAACCAATTATATGTGTATTGGAAACCATCTGATAAGGTGACGCTGTCATTTGGTAACTTTAATACCTATTTGGGCTATGAGTTAATATCTCCAACAGGAAATTTCAATTACTCTACTTCGTATATGTTTTCTTTTGGCCCGTTCTCTCATACGGGATTAAAAGCAGATTTTCAGTTGTCAGATGATTTGACAGCTATGGTAGGAGTAATGAACCCGATAGATTTAACAGAATATAACCCTGTAAATACCTATACAGTAGGAGGACAATTGGGATATAAGAATATGTATTTAAACCTGTTATATGGAGACCAAGATGGCACACTTGATGACGATGCTGTTTATGCTCCTGGTGTTGCTTCACAGGGAGCAACTTTTCAGGTTGATTTGACTGCAGGTTGGGACTTGACTGATAATTTATATTTCGGTCTAAATGGAACTTATAACACTACAGGTGTCGGGGAGTTGGTTGTAGATGATGAGATAGAAGATGCAGATGGTGATGGTTCAGGGTTTTATGGAGCTGCAGCTTATGTGCAGCAATCCTTCTCTGATGTAACTGCATTAGGACTTAGGGTAGAGTATTTTAAAATGTATAATTATGCCTTTGTACAGCCCGATTTATCTTCTCCTATACCTTATGATAATGAAGGGGATGGAGATGTTTTAGATATTACTTTAACGGGAAATATATATTTAGGTAACCTAACTATTATGCCAGAGGTTAGAATGGATATAGCTTCTGAAGATTACTATATCGATAATGATTATGAGCTAAATAAATCACTAGCCTCTTTTGTGTTGGCAGCGGTGTATTCTTTCTAGTATGAGTAATAAATTTATTGCTATAGTAGGGTTAATATTTCTTTTAGGGAGTGTTCAAGCTCAAGAGATGAAAGAGATATTGACATTAGAAGAGGTTATTTCTTGCGAAGGAATAAATGAAAATGAATTAACAGACCGCTTAAACGAAGTGGTTTATGAAATATACGATAGCAGTTCAGTAAAGACTATTGCAAACTTGGTGTTTGAACTAAATACAGAATTGCAAATCAATAGCCATACTATTGGTAGGGTAGGTCATCCTTTGGGTAAAGTTGATTTTGTAATGGATTATTGGGCCAAAGATGGAAAATTTAGAAGCGAAGCTCATGAATTTTACTTTACACCAATGAAGCGAAACAGGTATGGGAGATATGAAGAGGAGAAGGGGAAAAGAAAAGCTATTGATTATAAAGATTTTCAGCATAAAGTGAAAGTGTGGAGAGCTATTAAAACCCAGAGTGCAGCATATATGCACGCTGTAAACACTAAGCTGAAAAGTAAGATTACAGAAAATGAAATTGAATGGTAACTATTAATAACAAACAAAACAATGGGAAAGTCTAAGTTAGAGTACGTATGGCTAGATGGTTATAAGCCAACACAAAGTTTAAGAAGTAAAACCAAAATTGTTTCTGACTTCGATGGTAAGTTAGAGAGCTGCCCAATGTGGTCTTTTGATGGAAGTTCTACAGGACAAGCGGAAGGAAATTCTTCAGATTGTCTTCTAAAACCTGTGGCTGTTTTCCCTGATCCGGATCGTAGAAACGGATACTTAGTAATGACAGAAGTGTTAAACCCGGATGGAACTCCTCATGTGAGTAACGGAAGAGCATTAATTGATGATGATGATAATGATTTCTGGTTTGGGTTTGAGCAAGAATATTTCTTGTGGGATCCTGAGGCTAATGCTCCATTTGGTTTCCCTGAAGGAGGATATCCTGCGCCACAAGGCCCTTACTACTGTTCAGTAGGAGCTAAAAATGCTTATGGAAGAGAAATAGTTGAAGAGCATTTAGATTTATGTCTTGAAGCAGGATTAAATGTAGAAGGTATTAACGCAGAGGTAGCAACAGGACAGTGGGAATTCCAAATTTTCGCTAAAGGTGCTGAGCAAGCTGGAGATCAAATCTGGATTGCAAGATATTTATTGGAGCGTACTGCTGAGAAATATGGTTTATCAATCAACTGGCACCCTAAGCCATTGAAAGGAGACTGGAATGGATCAGGTATGCATGCCAACTTCTCTAATAGCATATTAAGAACTGCAGGTTCTAGAGAAGTGTATGAGCAAATTTGTGAGACATTTGGGCCAGTAGTGGCAGAGCATATTGCAGTTTATGGTGCAGATAACGATCAGCGTTTAACTGGAGCTCACGAAACACAATCTATTGATAAATTTAGTTACGGAGTATCTGATAGAGGAGCTTCTATAAGAATTCCTATCGCTACAGTAGAGAATGGATGGAAAGGATGGTTAGAAGACAGAAGACCAGCCTCTAACGGAGATCCATATAAAATTGCCGCAAGAATCATTAAAACAGTGAAAAAAGCAGAGCAATTAGCTACAGCATAATTAGAAGGGGCCTTGAGCCCCTTTTTTATTATTTACCTTTTTTTACAGATAATAGTTATAATCTATTAATAAGTATTTTACCTGCATATGTAATGCGTATACTACATGTTATGCCTTATATTTGTAATCGTATATGAACGTAAAAAACCGTAAATTATTAATTTTAATTATTTCAGGGGTATTAATGCTCACGGGGTGCGCTTCCACGCATAAAAGACATGGAAAGCTAAAGCCAGGTAAGCCTATACCATGCCCACTGAAAGACTGCTAATATGAAGAAAATTGTTCTAGCTATCGATGGTTATTCAGCATGTGGGAAAAGTAGTACTGCAAAAGCAGTGGCATCTGCATTGGGCTATACTTACGTAGATACAGGGGCCATGTATAGAGCAGTTACCCTTTACTTTCATCAAAATCATATTAGTCTTACCAATAAAAAAGAGATCGATAAAGCACTTTCTCAAATAGAAATTACTTTTCATAACGATAAAGACAATGTAACAGAAACCTTTCTCAATGGACTAAATGTGGAGTCAGAGATAAGGAAAATGTACATATCAGAGAAGGTAAGCCCTGTAAGTAGCATTGCAGAGGTGCGCCAGGCCATGGTAGAGCAACAGCGAAAACTAGGAAAAAAGAAAGGTTTAGTGATGGACGGGCGAGACATTGGTACAGTAGTATTTCCTGATGCAGAGTTGAAAATATTTATGCATGCCGACATATATGTGCGTGCTGGTAGGCGCCAGAAAGAATTGTTTGAGAAAGAGAAGATGGTGGAATTGGATGAGATAATTCAGAACTTGCAAACCAGGGATCATATTGATAGCACAAGGGACGAAAGCCCCTTGAGAAAAGCCGAAGATGCAGTGTTAGTAGACACTACATTTTTGACCTTGGAAGAGCAGGTAGAAATGATAGTTCACCTGGCCTTAGGAAAGGCTCTAGGAGAAAACAAAGAAACCGTTTATATGTAAATAAGGTACTTATTTTTATTTTTTTTAAATTGATCTATTAAATTTTAATTGTAGGAAAAATTGTTAATTTTGCCTCGATTTTATTGATAAGATTTGAATCTTAAAGTATAGCATGTCTAAATTCATCAAGCTAAAAAAGGGGTTTGATATCAACCTGGCGGGCAAAGCTGAAAAGAAGATCGCTGAAAGCGGTTTATCTGAAACTTTCGCGTACAAGCCCTCAAGTTTTCACGGTATTTTACGACCTAAGTTGAAAGTACAAGAAGGAGAAACGGTTAAAGCTGGAACTCCAATACTATTCGACAAAACAAATGATAAAGTACTTCACGTTTCCCCTGTTAGTGGAGAGGTAGTGAAAATTGTTAGAGGCGAGAAAAGAAAACTTCTTGAAATCGTTATCCTGGCAGACAAAGAAATAGAATACGAAACTTACAATAAGTATACTATTTCTGATATCAATGGTCTTTCTAAAGAAACTATACTGGAAGCGATGCTTTCAGGTGGTGTATGGCCAAACATTGTACAACGTCCTTTTGGCGTTATTGCTAACCCGGAAGAAACTCCAAAAGCCATTTTTATCTCGGCTTTCGATACTCACCCGCTGGCTCCAGACTTTGATTTTATTTTCAAAGGAAATGAAACCGCATTCCAAGCTGGTATTGATATTTTAAAGAAACTTACACCAGGTTCGGTGCATGTTAATATTAATGCTGACGCTGAGGTTTCTCCTTTATTTACTCAAACAAAAAATGTTGAGGTAAATAAATTCTCAGGACCACACCCGGCTGGTAACGTTGGAGTTCAGATTCATCATTTGGATCCTATCAATAAAGGAGACGTAGTATGGACATTAAACCCATATGGCGTTATTCAAATCGGAAAACTTTTCTTAGAAGGTAAGTATGATGCTTCAAGAATTATCGCTGTTGCAGGTTCTGAAGTGAAAACTCCTCAATATTATAAGACATATACCGGAGCTAATATTAAGAAGTTTGTAGAAGGTAACTTAAAGAATGATCACGTACGTTATGTAGCAGGTAATGCGCTTACTGGTGAGAAAATTTCTGCAGATGGTTACTTGGGTTATTACGATAACTTACTTACTGTACTTCCTGAAGGAGATGACTATGAATTTTTAGGTTGGATATTACCTACTACTAATAAATTGAGTTTCCAAAGAGCATTCGGTTTATTATCATTCCTTAATCCTAAGAAGGAGTACGTAATCGATACTAATGCTAAAGGAGAGCCAAGAGCATTTGTTCAAACAGGAGTGTTTGAAAAAGTGACTCCAATGGATATACTTCCTACTTATTTATTAAAAGCCATATTGGCTGAAGACTTTGATGAAATGGAAGCATTAGGTATCTATGAAATTGTAGAAGAAGATTTAGCTTTATGCGAATTCATAGATGTATCTAAGCATGATATACAAGAAATCATCAGAGAAGGTCTCAACCTGATCCAATATAGTTAATTGAAAAGTTAAGAGCGATAGAATGAAATTTTTACGAAATGCACTGGATAACGTAAAACCTCACTTCGAAAAAGGTGGTAAGTGGGAAAAGTTTTACTATATATTTGAAGCGCATGATACTTTACTATTTGCCCCTAACCATACTACTAAAAGTAAAGGTGTACAAATTAGGGATGCAGTAGATATGAAACGTATGATGATGACTGTTATCATCGCGTTAGTACCATGTTTATTATTTGGAATTTACAATGTTGGTTACCAGCATTTTATTGCCATTGGTCAGCCCGAAGCTAGCTTCGGAGAAATGGTATGGGTAGGATTACTTCAGGTATTACCTATCTTAATTGTTTCTTATGGGGTTGGTCTTGGTGTAGAGTTTACATTTTCAGTAATTCGTCAGCACCCTATAAACGAGGGTTTCCTTGTTACAGGTATGTTGATTCCTTTGGTAATGCCTCCTAGCATTCCATTATGGCAAGTGGCTTTGGCTACTATTTTTGCTGTAATCATTGCAAAAGAAGCTTTCGGAGGTACTGGAATGAACGTATTGAACGTGGCTTTAACGGCACGTGCTTTCTTATACTTTGCTTACCCTAGCCAAATTTCAGGTAACGTATGGACGTACCTTGGCGATGGTACTGCTGTTGATGGTTTTACAGGTGCTACTCCTTTAGCATTAGGCGCTGGTACTGTAGAAAGTGGACAAAACTTTGTTGCTTCTCTTAATGCTTATGGGCAAGGATGGGCAGATGGATTATACGATTTCTCTAATATGTTCTTCGGATTTATGCCGGGTTGTATTGGCGAAACATCAACTTTAATGTGTTTAATAGGTGCAGTTATCCTTATCATTACTGGTGTAGGTAGCTGGAAAATTATAGTAAGTGTATTTGCCGGAGCTTACGGTATGGGCTTATTCTTAAATGCATTAGCAGTAAATGAATATATGGCTATGCCTCCTCAATACCATTTGGTAATAGGTGGATTAGCATTTGGAGCTGTATTTATGGCGAGTGATCCCGTTACAGCAGCACAGACTGAAACAGGAAAGTGGATTTACGGTTTATTAATTGGTATGTTAACCGTTGTTATCAGGGTGTTTAACCCAGCTTATCCTGAGGGTATCATGTTAGCCATTCTTTTAATGAATGTGTTCGCTCCTCTAGTAGATCATTATGTAGTAATTGCAAACAAAAAAAGGAGGTTACAACGTGCGACAGTCTAACGCTTACATATTAATATTTACAGTAGTAATGACCGTTGTGGTTGGTGGACTACTGTCATTGGCTTCTCAAGGTTTAGCACCAGCTCAGAAGAAATCTATTGAATTAGATACTAAAACTCAAATTTTATCTTCTGTAATGGATAGAGCTAAGCTCGATGCTATGAAGCCTCAAGAGATCTTAGATATTTACGATGAGAGAATTACTTCTTTAGTGGTTGATTATAGTGGTAATGAAGTAGCTAAAAACGAAAAAGGAGCTGCTATAAAAGCCGAAGAGGTAGATATCTTGAAAAATTATAAGAAGAAACCAGAAAACAGACTTTATCCTGTTTTTAAATATAAAAAAGAAGCTTCAAATACAGGTGTAGATGCTTATATCTTACCTCTATATGGTGCTGGTCTTTGGGATAAAATCTGGGGATTCGTTGCTATTGAGCAAGATTTAAAAACGGTTGCCGGTGTATCTTTTGATCATAAAGGTGAAACTCCAGGGTTAGGAGCAAGAATTGCTACCCCTGAGATTCAACAAAGATATATTGGAAAAACTATCTATGATGGTGGACAGTTAGTTTCAGTAACTATGCTTAAAGGTGAGGGAAATACTAATGTAAACGATCACCAAGTAGATGGTATGTCTGGAGCTACATTAACAGGTAGAGGAGTTACAGCAATGTTGAAAAACTACTTAACTTACTATCAGGCATATTTCAAAAAAATTAATTCAGGTGAGGTGGCTAGCCTTTAAGGGCTGGTCATAATCATAAACCAGATACTTTTTTAAATTATGAGTACTGAAACTTTAGAACAAAAAGAAGAGGTTGTAAAAAAACCTGAAGAAGCGCTTTTTTCTAAAAGAAGAAAAAGATTAGTAAGTGACCCTCTTAATGAGGACAACCCTATTACCGTACAGGTATTGGGTATATGTTCTGCCTTGGCGGTAACGGTTAAAATGCAACCTACATTAATTATGGCAATAGCCGTAACATTTGTTGTTGCTGCATCTAACCTGCTTATCTCTTTATTGAGAAACTTGATTCCTAATAGGATTCGTATCATTGTTCAGCTTGCCGTAATTGCTACTTTGGTAACATTGGTAAGTGAAGTACTTAAAGCTTATAGCTATGATATGTATAAGGTGTTGGGAGCTTTTGTGGGTCTTATTATTACTAACTGTATAGTAATGGGTAGACTTGAAGCTTTCGCTATGGGTAATAAGCCTTATGATTCTGTGCTAGATGGATTAGGTAGTGGATTTGGTTACGCATGGATCATTTTAGCTGTAGCTTTCTTTAGAGAGTTATTTGGATCAGGTTCTGTTTTTGATTTCAAAGTTTTTGAGGCTATTGGTCTTGATAACTTCCCAACTAACGGTTTGATGGTGGACTCTATTGGAGCCTTCATGGTGTTAGGAATTTTGATCTGGGTGCAGAGATCTAAAACTGGTTACGTAGAACATTAAAAATATTAAAGATGGAATTAGTTAGCATAGGAATAAAGTCCATATTTATCGAGAACATGATCTTTGCATACTTTTTAGGTATGTGTTCATTTCTTGCAGTATCTAAAAAAGTATCTACAGCGGTAGGTCTTGGAGCAGCGGTAATATTCGTATTAACTATTACTGTGCCAGTAAACTGGTTGCTACAAGAGTATGTACTTAAAGAAGGTGCTTTAGCATGGTTAGGAGAAGATTTTAGCGGTGTAAGTTTAGAATTCTTACAGTTTATCATGTTTATTGCCATTATCGCTGGTATAGTACAGTTAGTGGAGATGATTATTGAGAAATTCTCTCCTGCTCTTTACGGTTCTTTAGGTATATTCTTACCTCTTATTGCTGTAAACTGTGCTATTTTAGGTTCTTCTTTATTTATGGTACAAAGAGACTACACTTTGTCAGAAGCTACTGTATTTGGATTTGGTTCTGGTATAGGTTGGATGTTGGCGATCGTTGCATTGTCAGCTATCCGTGAGAAATTAAAGTATTCTAATGTACCTGACGGACTTAAAGGTTTAGGCATCACAATGTTGATTACTGGCCTTATGGGATTAGCCTTCAAATCTTTTATCGGTATCGCGATATAAGAAACAAATAACATTATCACGTAAAAAGGGTTTCTGTATCAGAAACCCTTTTTTTATAACCAATATTTTGTAGTTAATGAGCAGATTTACATTTAATAGGTTTGTATCTTATTTCTTTAGAGGATTACTGTTTGTGGTGCCTCTAAGCCTTACTATTTACATTATATATGAGATTATCGAATGGCTAGATGGGCTTATTCCTGTGAATATACCTGGGCTTGGTCTCGTAATTATTATTGTGAATATTACTTTCTTAGGGTACTTGGCTTCTTTTTTTATAACCAGGCCGTTTTTTGATCAGATGGAGAAGTATCTAGTCAAAATTCCTTTGGTGAATATTATCTATACATCTATTAAAGATCTTATTGGAGCTTTTGTGGGTGATCAAAAGAAGTTCAATATACCTGTTACAGTGGCTTTTAATGAGGAGCAGACTATTCTCAAAGTAGGTTTTATAACCCGTGCAGATTTGGAAGAGATAGATTTGCCTGGTTTTACATCTGTTTATTTACCACATTCTTATAATTTTTCTGGCAATCACTTTTTAGTCGATAAAAAGTATGTAAAGCCATTAAACATGTCTGGTGCAGATGCCATGAAATTTGTAGTTTCGGGTGGTGTGTCAGGAATGGAAGAATAGCCAATAATCATAAACCTTATAGTTATGCGTAGAAAACTTCTGTATGAAGGAGCTAATAAGCTAGAGTATGAAATCAGACAAATAGTACAAAAGGCTGAAAAGGTGGCTGCCTGCGGTATTCCTATTGTATGGGAAAACATTGGTGACCCTATTCAAAAAAATGCTAAAATACCTGCATGGATAAAAGGTATTGTAAGTGAGCTGGTGGAAGATGACAAAAGCTATGGCTACTGCCATTCAAAAGGAGAGCTAAAAACAAGAGAGTTTTTGGCTGATAGAAATAATAGCCTGGGCGGGGCTCAGTTGAGCGCAGACGATATATTGTTTTTCAATGGTTTGGGTGATGCTATTTCTAAATTATATCAATACCTGCCTAATACTTCTAGGATTATTGGACCTAGTCCAGCTTATTCCACGCATTCGAGTGCTGAGGCTGCTCATGCTAATAGCGATGCTTTAACTTATACTCTAGATCCCAATAATTCATGGTATCCTGATTTGGAAGAGCTGTATAACAAGGTGAAGTATAATCCTAATATCACAGGGGTTTTAATTATCAATCCGGATAACCCTACAGGTATGATCTATCCTGTGGAGTATTTGCAGCGAATTGTTAAAATAGCAGAAGAGTTTGATCTGTTACTTATCAGTGATGAGATTTACATGGCTATTACACAGCCAGATATGCATACTTTGCCTTTGGCTAAAGTGTTGGGGAACAGGCCTGGTATATCTATGAAAGGTGTTTCTAAAGAGTTGCCTTGGCCAGGAAGCAGATGCGGATGGATGGAGTTTTATAACCGAGAAAATGATCACCAATTTAATCAATTTTGTAAAGCATTAGAAAATGCTAAAACATTAGAGGTGTGCTCTACTACACTTCCCCAAAAAGCTATTCCAATTATCTTTTCTCACCCTGAGTATCCTAAATATATTAAGGAAAGGAATGATGCTATCTATCATAGAAATAAGGTAATTACCTCTTTGCTAAAGGATGTTAATGGTATCAGGTACATTGAGACTAAGGGTGCCTTTTATAATACTATCTTATTTGAAGATGGTGTTTTGAATGATAAGCAGTTTTTAGAGACTGAAAATGCAGGTATCAAGGCTTTGCTGAAAGAGTGGATAACTGATGGAATGGATAATGATAAGCGATTTACTTATTATTTATTGGCGACCAAAGGTATCTGTGTAGTACCTATTTCTTCATTTCAATCAGAGCTTTCAGGTTTTAGAGTTACATTGCTTGAAGAGAATGAAGAGATGCTACATCAAACATTTTCTACTTTGAGAGATGCGTTGAATGAGTATTTAAATTCATAAAATAAAAAAGGAGTGATTAGCTAATCACTCCTGAACCTATTAATTCTTCATCATTGTACCACGCGACAAACTGTCCTGCGGCAATTGCTTTTTGTGGTGTTTCAAATACCACGTAAAGCCCATCTTCTTTCATATAAAGTTTAGCTTTTTCAAGGGATTGCCTGTATCTAATTCTTACCATGTATTCTGCAGACTCGCCTATGGCTAACTTTAAATCTGGCCTGATCCAGTGAATTTCTTCTGGTACAACTTTTAATGCTTTTCTATGTAGTCCGGGATGGTCATCACCTTGTCCGGTATATATAGTGTTAGTAACCGTGTCAGTTCCTATTATAAATAAAGGTTTGGGAGTTCCTCCTATATTTAAACCTTTACGTTGACCAATGGTGTAATAATGCGCACCATTGTGCTGGCCTACCTCTTTGCCTAAGGCGGGAGTATAGCTGAAGTCTTGGCTTATAGCGGCTAGCGTATTGCTTTCAGCTCCGTTTACAGCTGTATTTATTGGGTTATTAGTATAAGCCTCTGAGTCTGCAGCTATTTCTATTACTTTTCCTTTTTTAGGCTCTAGTTTTTGCTGTAAAAATTCAGGTAACCTTACCTTGCCTATAAAACAAAGGCCTTGACTGTCTTTTTTTTCAGCTGTAATTAATTCCTGCTCTTTGGCTATTCGCCTAACTTCTGGCTTCTCCAATTCACCAATTGGGAAAAGGGCTTGAGAAAGTTGGTCTTGGGTTAGCTGGCATAAGAAGTAACTTTGATCTTTATTCTTGTCTTTACCCGCTAGTAATTGATATACTTCTTTGCCATCCTTTTCAATTACTGATCTTTGGCAATAATGGCCTGTGGCAATATAATCAGCTTTTAACTTTTTAGCGGCCTTTAAGAAAATATCAAACTTAATCTCACGATTACAAAGCACATCAGGGTTAGGCGTTCTACCTTTTTGGTATTCGTCAAACATATAATCCACAATGCGTTCTTTGTATTCCTTGCTTAAGTCTATTGCATGAAATGGAATGCCTAACTTTTGGGCAACCATCATAGCATCATTACTATCTTCTAACCATGGACATTCATTACTTATTGTTACACTGTCATCGTGCCAGTTTTTCATAAACATGCCTATGACTTCATAGCCTTGTTCTTTCAGTAAGTAGGCGGCTACACTGCTATCTACGCCACCTGACATACCTACCACTACTCTTTTCATACTGCAAAATTAAAGATTGTAGTTTAATAAACTTGACGATAACATAATAGGTTTCATATTTTAGAGATAATTAATCTCTGTCATTTACATGGAAGCCTTCATTTGAGATACAGTCTCGTTAAAGCTGTCTACAAATTCAGTGTAGTATTCTCCTGTACCAGGACCAGCAAAGCCAGTGTGAATTCTTAATATTTTACCGTTACTGTCTATGTATATTGTGGTGGGAAAGGAAATAATCTTGTTTAAAGCAGGTAGCGTTTTAGATGCCTCTGCTTTATCCTTAACACCGGCAATGGCAAAGCTATAGCCTACATTAAATCTGTCAATCATTTTTTGAACACGATTTTTGGCGTATTCAAAATCCGGTTTTGCTTCATATGCTAGCCCTAATATTTCTATGCCCAAGTTTTTGTTTTTATCATACCATTCAGATAAAAATTTTGTCTCGTCCATGCAGTTGGGGCACCATGAGCCAAATAACTGGATGATAACTGGTTTTCCTTTATAGTCTGTTAGTGAAACAGAATCTCCATTTAAAGTGGGAAATGTGAATGATAGCTGCTCATAACCTGGCTTTAAAAAAGTGAGGCTATCTGCATCGGGAAGTTTATAATTTTCATTTCTCTCGGCTGTCCAGGTTTCATGTCCACTTTTTCCTGCCCAGAGGCTTCCGGTTATGCGGTTGTTGTCCAGTGTGCCTTCAAACAGGTAAGCATGGTTGCCATCAAATGTGCTTAATTTTATGGTGCTGTCTTCTACTACTCCTTCAAGGTATCTGTAATCGCCCGTCTTTGTTAGAAATGTACCCGTTGCTTTTTGGTTGTGCTGTTTGAAAACCCCAATGGCTAAGGTGGTGTCTTGTTCTGAGCTCGCAAAGGTTACTTCCCATTTGCCGGTGAAATCAGCGCTGGGTTTAGACTGGGTAGTAAACCTTAATGAATCTCCAAAGGTAGCTTCGAAAGGAACTTTGTAGCCCTCTTCATAATTTTTGATCCAGTAACCTGTGAGGTGATCGTTGTCTATTTTAGCAATAATGTCTGCGTCAAAAATGTGCAAAGGTATATGCACAGAATCATTCTTAATGGTTATTCCATCAAGAGGGATGCGCTCATCAGCATTAATTAGATCTATGTTATAGATGCTGTCAGTTCTATTTACTTCAAATATAAAAGGTATTTTGTGCCCTGATGACGAAATGTCCCCTTTCCAAAAACCACTTTTTAACGCTACCTCAGCCTTATCCTTATTTCCTGTTGAACAGCTACAAGCTATAATGAAAAGTAAAGCAACCAGTAACCAATTATTTGAAGTTGATGAGATCTTAAAGTGCATAGTCTATTGAAAATTAGGGTCTTTAATTCATTGTAAATGTAGTTAAAATGAAAATCAATTCTCCCATTTCTTCCCACTGCGGTTGTATACTTGTTTTATAGGTTAGAAATGAGGTTTCATGTGAGGTTTTGTGCGTAATGCCCGCTTGGATTTTAAACTGGATGAATTCTTCCCACTTTCTCCCACAGATTATAATTTCAGAATTTTCAATTCTTGCTGTTTAATTATAACTAATTGATTTATAGTTAAATGTGTGTTTTTTGATTGTTTGCCGATGCTGTTTCTTAAGATGTGGAGTAGTACTTTCTTGAGATGTGAAAAAACTCGAGGCGTATAAAATTTAAAATTTGAAGGGTTATGTAAGGAAAATGGAAAAAAGTGGTGAAAAGTGGAGGAATGTGGTGGAATATGTCAAATTATTTTTTATGTTTGTTTATTAGAATCAGAGCATACAGTCCACAATGGCATTTTTCACTAGTGAGTACGAATGCAAGATTGATGCAAAGGGGCGTTTATCGCTTCCAGCTAAGATCAAAGCAAATTTACCAGAGTCATCTGGTAATGAGCTCGTTGTAAGACGGGGCTTCGAGCCATGCCTGATGCTCTACCCTATGGTAGAGTTTAAAAAGATTTACTCCAAAATTGCGGGGTTGAATGAGTTTAATGAAGAATACAGAAAGCTTCAGCGCAATTTTTTCAGGGGTAGTTCTGTAGTTGAGCTAGATAACAATGGCAGATTCCTAATACCAAAATTGATGTTGGGCTATGCCGGATTAGAAAAGGACGCCATAGTTGTGGGCATGGGTAATAAGGTTGAAATATGGAATCCTGAGAGATACGAAGAGCATCTGATCAGTGATCCTGGGGAGTTTTCTAAACTAGCTCAGAAATACTTGGATGAGTAGAAGGTGGTGAAAGCCTAGCCTTCGCATTGATGGTGATTGGTGGTCTATTTGTTTCTGTGTCAGGATTGAAAAGAGATAAATAAGATAATAGTTAATGGATAACAATCATTATCATAAACCGGTAATGCTGGAAGAGTGCATAGAGGGATTGAATATAAACCCCGAAGGTGTTTATGTGGATTTAACATTTGGGGGTGGTGGGCACTCTAGAAAAATATTAGAGAAATTAAAAGGAGGGCACCTGTATTCTTTTGATCAGGATCAGGATGCGAAGGTTAATGCAGAAAGCATTAACGATAGTTCTTTTACATTCATAGAAGGAAATTTTAGGCATTTGAGGAGGTATCTGAAAATGCATGGTGTTACATCTGTGGACGGTATTTTGGGAGATTTGGGAGTTTCTTCTCACCAGATCGATGACGCTGACCGTGGTTTTTCTACTCGTTTTGAGGCGGAGTTAGATATGAGAATGGACCAGTCAGCAAGTACTACCGCCAGGGAGGTGCTTAACCAATACAGTCAAGTAGATCTGCATCGTATATTGGGTATGTATGGTGAGGTGAAAAATGCAAAGACATTAGCCTCTGCTATAGTAGCTGCACGTACGAACGCAGAAATCAAAACTGTCAGCGACCTGCGACAGATTCTAGATAAATATGCAAAGCGTGGAAAAGAGTATAGATACTATGCTCAGGTTTTTCAGGCAATAAGAATAGAGGTGAATCAAGAATTAAAGGTTCTTGAAGAAGCTCTGGAGCAAAGTGCTGAGATACTAAGCCCGAAGGGGAGACTTGTGGTTATGTCTTACCATTCGTTGGAAGATAGAATGGTGAAAAATTTTATAGCCAAGGGCAAGTTAATGGGTGAGCAGGAAAAGGATTTCTATGGTAATGTGATACGGCCGTTGGAGCCGGTGACCAGAAAGCCTGTAGTGGCTTCTGATGAAGAAATAAAAGAAAATAATAGAGCACGAAGTGCCAAGTTGAGGATAGCAGAGAAGAAATAGAATTAAATGGCCTCTAATACGTTCAAGGTAAAAAAAGGGGACACTACTACCGGTGGGGGAAGTGTTTTTGCAAGGGTAGAAAGGCTTTTGCGTATAGATGCAGCTTTTGCACATGGCGTACCTGTAAAGTATTTGCCTCATGTGTTATTTGTTACCGCTATAGGAATTTTCTATATCGGTAATAGTCATTATGCTGAAAAAAATATAAGAAAGATAGATAGGCTTAAAGGTGAAGTAGAAGACCTTAGGGCTGATTATACTACTTTAAAAGCTGATTACATGTTTTCTAGTAAGCAGTCTGAAGTGGCTAAACACGTTAAGAAATTAGAATTAGAGGAGAGTTTACAACCACCCGTTAAAATAGTAGTAACAGAGAAGTGAATATAAAGAAGTCCATATTATTAAGAGTGAGGGTGGCTTTTCTGCTAGTGGCAATATTCGCTATTGCTATAGTAGCTAAGACACTCAATATTCAATATGGTGAGGGTAATAAGTGGCATGAGATGGCCGAGCAGATTAATCTTAAGTATAAGACTGTGAAGGCTACGCGTGGCAATATTTACTCTGACAATGGAAGTTTGCTGGCTACATCATTGCCTTTTTACAAATTGGCTTTTGATGCTACCATAGCTAATGATGATGTCTTTAATCAAGGGCTAGATTCATTATCAATGCTTTTGAGTAATTTCTTCAAGGATAAATCGAAAGAAGGTTATAGAAGGAAATTGAAAAATGCTCGTGAGCTGAATAGGCAATATATAGTGATTAACTCTAAAATGGTAGGCTATCAAGACAAGAAAGTGATGTCTAAATGGCCCATTTTTAGGGCAGGGCGCTTAAAAGGCGGTGTTATTTTTGAAAAGAAAGATAGTCGTTTTTTGCCATTCGCTAACCTTTGTAAAAGAACTATTGGGTTTGTTAATGAAAATAGTCGTGGTGCAGGGTTAGAGTACAGCTTTAATGATAGGCTTGCAGGTAAAGATGGTGAAGCCTTATATCAAAAGCTGGCAGGAGGAGACTGGAAGCCATTATTTGATGGTTCTGAAGTAAAGACTGAAAATGGCTATGATATAGAAACAACAATAGATATCAACTTGCAGGATGTTAGTGAGACAGCCCTACTTCGTGCTTTAGAATACCATGAGGCAGATTATGGTGTAGTGGTAGTAATGGAAGTAGGTACTGGTGAAATAAAGGCGATTTCAAACCTTACTAGAAGTGCTAAGGGATATTATTATGAAGGATATAATTATGCTGTAGGACGCACAGTTGAGCCTGGTTCTACTTTTAAATTGGCTACTATGATAGCTCTTTTGGAAGACACCAATATTAGTCTTAACGATAGTGTGGCCACTGGCGATGGTAATCAGAAATTTTATGATAACGTGGTGCGTGATCATGAGCATGGTGGCTATGGTACTATCTCTATTCAGCAGGCGTTTGAAAAGTCTTCTAATGTGGCCATGGCCAAGTTGGTAGATCAATATTTTGGTTTAAAGCCAGATCGTTTTTTAGGATATATCGATCAGTTGGGTTTGTCTCAGCCTTTGGGTTTACAGATTAAAGGAGAGGGTATACCTAAAATAAAACGACCTACTGATAAAAGTTGGAGTGGAATCACTTTGCCTTGGATGGCTTATGGTTATGGGTTGGAATTAACGCCTATTCAGTCTTTGGCATTATATAATGCTGTGGCTAACAATGGTAAGTTGATAAAACCAATTATTGTGAAGAAGGTGCGAAAGGCCGATAAGGTGCTAGAGGAATACAACACCGTAGTCTTAAACGAAGAGATTTGCTCTGAGGCTACTTTAAAGAAATTAAAAGTAATGTTAGAAGGTGTAGTAGAAAGAGGAACTGCTGCTAACATTAATAACTCATATTATCAGATTGCTGGTAAAACAGGTACGGCTCAGATCTTGGATAAAGGGAGGTATACAAAAAGGTATATTACCTCATTTGCAGGCTATTTTCCTGCTCATGACCCTAAATATAGTGCTATTGTACTGATTAAAAATCCGAAAGGCTGGAGGCAGTATGGAAGTAACGTGGCGGCACCCGTTTTTAAAGAAATAGCTGATAATATATATGCGCGTGATTTAGATATGCACCGTGAAATGCCACAAGAATATGTGGCTGATAAGGGTGTATTTCCTGTGATTAAAGCAGGAAATCATGAAGAGCTTAAGTTTATCTGTAATGAGCTGGGCATTTCTAATCATAGTTTGAACCAAGCAGAATGGGTGACAACTAGCTTGCAGGGGAACTCTATCGATTGGAAAGAAAATAATGTGGATCCTAAGTTGGTGCCTGATGTAAAGGGGATGACTTTAAGGGATGCTATTTATTTGCTTGAGAGTTGTGGGCTAAACGTACAGGTAAAGGGAAAAGGCAGGGTGACGAGACAATCACAATACCCTGGGACAAAAATTTTAAAAGGCACAGATATAATAATAGAATTGAGTTAATGGCAGTATTAAAAGACATATTATATAAAGTCTCATTGGTTTCTACTTCTGGTAACATGGATGTAGAGGTAAATTCTATTGCTTTTGACTCAAGAAAGGTAGAGCGCAATACGCTATTTGTGGCTGTAAAAGGAACACAGGTAGATGGTCATAATTATATCGCCACTGCCGTGGAAAAAGGAGCTACCGTAATTGTTTGCGAAAATCTTCCTGAGGATATCAATGATGCAGTGACCTATGTGGCTGTAGCTGATAGTGCCAAAGCTTTGGGATTCATATCATCGAACTTCTATGGAGTGCCTTCTTCAAAGTTAAAGTTGGTGGCGGTTACGGGTACTAATGGTAAAACTACGGTAGCCACATTGCTTTACAATTTGTTCCGCCAGTTAGGATATAGCGTAGGCTTACTGTCTACTGTTAACAATAAAATTGACGATGAGATAATACCGGCAAGTCATACCACTCCAGATGCAGTGAGCTTGAATGAACTGTTGGCTAAAATGGTTGATGCTGGGTGTCAGTTTGCATTTATGGAAGCAAGTTCGCACGCCATTCATCAAGAGCGTGTAGCTGGACAAATGTTTGCTGGTGCGGTTTTTACTAATATCTCACACGATCATCTTGATTATCATCAAACTTTTGATGCGTACATCAGCGCTAAGAAGAAGTTATTTGACGAGCTGCCTGCTAATGCTTTTGCATTGGTAAATACTGATGATAAAAGAGGTAGGATAATGTTGCAAAATACTAAGGCATCTAAAAATACTTTTGCTTTAAAAAGTGTAGCTACCTACAAAGGTAAAATCATAGCCAATACTCTTCAGGGCTTGGAAATGGACATCAACCATAAAAGTGTGTGGTTTAAGCTTATTGGTGATTTTAATGCCTATAACTTGTTGGCGGTATATGCCACGGCAGTGTTGTTAGAAGAAGAGGAAGATGAAGTATTAACGCAGCTGTCTACTTTAGATGGTGCGCCAGGAAGGTTTGAGCAAGTGATAACCAAAGCTGAAGTTACCGCCATTGTGGATTACGCACATACGCCCGATGCATTACAAAATGTGTTGGAAACCATTGCTGAATTTAGAACTGGTAACGAGCAAGTGATAACGGTAGTAGGCTGTGGCGGTAATAGAGATAAAACTAAACGTCCGTTGATGGCTTCTATTGCTTGTAAGCTTAGTGACAAGGTGATCTTGACATCGGACAACCCACGGGATGAAGAGCCTATGCAGATTATTAAGGAAATGCAAGAGGGGCTATCACCAGTGGACCATAAAAAAACGCTAGTAGTGGCAGAGCGCGAAGAGGCTATTAAAACAGCCTGCATGCTTGCTAGTAAAAATGATATAATTCTGGTAGCTGGCAAAGGCCACGAGACCTACCAGGAGGTGAAGGGAATTCGTCATTCATTTGATGATAAAGAGGTGCTTAATAGAATGTTGAACTTATTTGCTAATTGAGATATATAAATGCTGTATTACATTTTTGATTACTTAGAAAGACATTTCGACCTGATAGGAGCCAGTGTATTTCAATACATCTCTTTCAGGGCAGGTATGGCTGCTGTTATCTCTTTAGTAATTACCATTAGCTTCGGTAAAAGGTTAATTAACCTTCTTCGTAAAAAGCAAATAGGTGAAACAGTAAGAGATTTAGGTTTAGAAGGTCAGTTAGAAAAGAAGGGTACACCTACAATGGGTGGAATAATTATACTTAGCGGTATTCTTATCCCGGTTCTATTATTTGCCAAGTTGGATAATGTTTACGTAATCTTATTGATTGTCACTACTATTTGGCTGGGGCTAATTGGGTTTTTAGATGACTATATCAAAGTATTCAAAAAGAACAAAGAAGGACTGGCGGGTAAATTTAAAATTGTAGGTCAGGTAGGTATTGGACTTATTGTGGGACTTACGCTTTACTTCCATGACGATGTAGTGATAAGAGAATACAACAAAGAGTATGTAGTAGAAAATAACGAATTGGTCAGGACTTATGAAGATGTAAAATCTACAAAAACGACTGTTCCATTTCTTAAAAATAATGAACTTGATTATGATACTGCGTTCTCATTTCTAGGTCATGATTTGACTTGGGTGATGTATGTAGGTATTGTAATATTCATCATTACGGCAGTGTCCAATGGGGCTAATATTACCGATGGTATTGATGGGCTTGCTGCGGGAACTTCCGCTATTATTGGATTAACGCTGGCCATTTTTGCGTACCTCTCTGGGCGTGTAGACTTTAGTGATTATTTGAATATTCTACACATCCCGAACTTAGGAGAGGTGGTGGTTTTTTGTACTGCATTTGTAGGGGCTTGTCTCGGTTTTCTGTGGTATAACTCATTTCCTGCTCAGGTATTTATGGGAGATACGGGTAGCCTTTCGTTAGGAGGTATTATTGCTGTATTGGCCTTGGTAGTAAGAAAAGAGTTGATGATACCTTTATTGTGTGGCATATTCTTGGTAGAGGAGCTATCAGTAATATTACAAGTGTCATACTTTAAGTACACTAAGAAAAAGTATGGCGAAGGGCGTAGAATATTTTTAATGTCTCCGCTGCATCACCATTATCAAAAGAAGAATATTCATGAATCTAAAATAGTGTCAAGGTTTTGGATAGTTGGAATACTGCTAGCTATTATCAGTTTGGCAACATTAAAATTAAGATAAGAGAAGAGGAGACTCCGTGGAGTCAAAAGCGCGAATGACAAAAGAAAATATAACCATATTAGGAGCAGGTGAAAGTGGCACAGGAGCAGCCCTTTTGGCGAAAGCTAAAGGGTTTAACGTGTTTGTATCCGATTATGGTACTATTAAGGATAAATACAAAGCCGAATTAGATGCTGAAGGTATCAGCTATGAAGAGGCGAAACATAGTGAAGAACTGATTCTTAATGCAGATTTAATTGTGAAAAGCCCGGGAATTCCGGATAAGGCTCCAATAATTAAGAAGGCTGTAGAAAAGGGAATTTTATTAATAGATGAAATAGAGTTTGCCAGCAGATATACCGATGCCAGATTTATAGGCATTACAGGTACTAATGGTAAAACTACCACTACTTTATTGACCTATCATCTGCTAAAAGAAGCAGGGTTAAAAGTAGGCTTGGCTGGTAATGTGGGCGTTAGTCTTGCGCGTCAGGTAATAGAAGATAATAATGATTTTTATGTGCTGGAGTTGAGTAGTTTTCAGCTCGATGGTACAGTGAATTTTAAGCCTGAGGTAGGGGTGTTGTTAAATATAACACCTGATCATATGGATAGGTATGAGTACAGTATGGAGAAGTATACTGATTCTAAATTTCAGCTTATTAAAAATATGGAGCTGCAAGATCATTTTGTCTACTTTGCTGATAGTCAGATTATAGCATCTTGGTTGAAGAAGAATGTTTGTAAGGCAAAGCAGCATCCTATTTCATTGGTTGGAGCCTCTGAGCTGTGTTTGAAAGATGGCATTTTGCATTTTGAAGATGGACATACCATTAGCCAAGCGGAATTGCCATTAAGAGGAGAGCACAATGCAGTTAATATAATGGCGGCTGTGTCTGTGGCAAAGGCTGTAGGTATTGATGGGGAAAATATTGAAAAGGCATTAATGACCTTTAAAAATGCTCCTCATCGCATGGAGTATGTAGCCACCATTGATGGTGTAGATTTCATCAACGATTCTAAGGCTACGAATGTGGATGCAGTGAAATATGCTATTGATAGTTTTGATAAGCCATTGGTTTGGATAGCCGGAGGGATAGACAAAGGCAATGATTATGGTTTCATAATGGAGGCTATTAATGCAAAAGTGAAGGCGTTAGTGTGTCTTGGCAAAGATAACAGTAAGCTGAGGGATGCTTTTCATGATCAGATCATCGATATGTTAGAAACTGATGATGTTAATCATGCGGTAAAGGCTGCTTATGAATATGCAGATGTCAACGATGTAGTATTACTATCTCCGGCATGTGCTAGTTTCGATCTATTCAAAAATTATGAAGATCGTGGCGATAAGTTTAAGAAGGCCGTATTGGATTTAAAAGAAGAATTAGCAAAAGAGGCTTGAAGGGATGAATAAGATTAAAGCATGGGTAGATAAGTATTTACAGGGTGACCCTGTAATCTGGACAGTAGCATTTGCACTGTCTTTGATAAGTATACTTGTGGTATATAGTGCTACAGGTACGCTTGCTTTTAAACACATGGTTAATCCTGAAACGTATTTATTAAAGCATACTATATTAATAGGCGTTGGTCTATTGGCTATGTGGTTTGCTCATAGGGTGGATTACAGGTATTATTCACGTTTGTCGCGTTTAGCATTATGGATAAGCGTGCCTTTGTTGCTGTATACTTTTACTAATGGAGTAAGCTTAAATGATGCATCTCGTTGGATAATGGTGCCAGTAATCAATGCATCTTTTCAGCCGTCTGATTTGGCTGCTTTGGCGCTGATTACCAGTTTAGCCAGTATGCTTTCAAAAAGACAGCAAAATATAGCTGATTTTAAGGAGTCTCTGATTCCTATACTAATATGGAGTGGTGTTATCTGTGGGTTGATAGCTTTAACCAACTTATCATCAGCCATATTATTATTCTTAACCTGTATGCTTATAATGTTCATTGGCCGGGTGCCGGTGAAGTATTTGGGAATGTTGGTGTTTGTGGGAGTATTGGCAGGTGGGGCTGCATTGAAGTTTGGTGTAAGGGGAGAAACAGCTAAGAACCGTATTGAAAGCTTTTTCGAAGGAAAAAACTTGCCTTTTCAGGCGCTGCAGGCAAGAATGGCCGTGGCTACAGGTGGAATCACCGGAAAAGGGCCTGGTCAGAGCCAGCAAAGAAATATATTACCTCACCCATATTCTGATTTCGTTTATGCGATCATTATTGAAGAATATGGATTAGTGGGGGGAGTCGTGGTGTTGGTGTTATACCTCATATTGCTCAGCAGGGGGATGAAAGCCGTGCACAGTAGTGAGCGTGCATTTGGAGGCTTGCTCTCCGCAGGGCTAAGCTTTTCACTGGTACTGCAGGCTTTGGTAAATATGGGAGTAGTTGTTGGGCTCGGTCCTATTACAGGTTTGCCGTTACCATTGGTGAGTATGGGAGGTACATCATTGTTGTTTACAGGGCTGTCTTTAGGGATAGTTTTAAGCGTGAGTAGAGGTGAGACAGATGAGAGCTGGGAAAACAAGGGTGGTGATGTCAGAAATATGGCAAGAGCTGTCAGATAATTGAGTATTAGAAAAATAGAGATATATAAAATTGAAGGCTAACGAAACATATCGATTTATCATAAGTGGTGGTGGTACCGGAGGACATATCTATCCGGCAATAGCTATTGCTAACGAAATTAAGGATCGATATCCTAGTGCTGAAATTTTATTCGTAGGAGCCAAAGGCAAGATGGAAATGACCAAGGTGCCTGAGGCTGGGTATAAAATTGAAGGGCTTTGGATCAGTGGATTACAAAGAAAATTGACAATTGATAATTTGTCCTTTCCTTTTAAAGTTATTTCCAGTTATTTCGCGGCCCGAAAAATAATAAAGAGGTTTAAGCCTCATGCGGTAGTAGGTGTTGGAGGTTATGCCAGCGGTCCTATTATGCTTGCGGCTACTTCTATGGGAGTGCCAGCCATGATTCAGGAACAGAATTCATATGCAGGCATGACCAACAAAAGGTTGGGGAGTAAGGTTCAACGAATATGTGTGTCTTATGACCGGATGGATAGGTATTTTCCTGCCACAAAAATTAAAATTACAGGAAACCCTGTAAGGAGTGATATTCAGCAAGTAGATGATAAAAGAAGTAAAGCTCAATCATTATACAATCTGGATGGTAATAAAAAGACCATACTAGTGCTTGGAGGAAGTCTTGGAGCCAGAATGGTTAATAATAGCGTAATAGGTAAGCTACAGGAAGTAATAGATGCCGATGTGCAGTTATTATGGCAGACTGGTAAGTTTTATTTTGAAGAGATGAAAACCAAGGCGGAAAAGTTTGATTTGAATAACATCCGCGTGTTGGAATACATTAAAGAGATGGATTTGGCGTATGCCGCGGCTGATATTATAGTGTCAAGAGCTGGAGCATTATCTATTTCTGAGCTATGCTTAGTAGGGAAGCCTGTTATTTTGGTGCCTTCAGCAAATGTGGCTGAAGACCATCAAACAAAAAACGCCATGTCTCTAATAGAGAAGAATGCGGCATTGATGGTTACTGATGCTGAGGCTGAGGAGAATTTGATTCCTGAAGCCTTAAAACTTATAAATAATGATAGTAAGCAGGCTGAGCTTGCCGGAAATATAAAAAGCATGGCTAAGCCTAATGCTACACAAGATATTGTTAAAGAA
Organism: Fulvivirga sp. AWR4_260; assembly: GCF_056158185.1. NCBI lineage: Bacteria > Pseudomonadati > Bacteroidota > Cytophagia > Cytophagales > Fulvivirgaceae > Fulvivirga > Fulvivirga sp. AWR4_260. The sequence continues at coordinate 93,022 of NZ_JBSWSU010000001.1, read as the reverse complement.
TTAATGAGTATAGTGAATTGAAACTGTCTGATTACCATAGCGTATATTTTTTAGGTATTGGAGGTATCGGTATGAGTGCTCTTGCCCGCTGGTTTAACCACAATGGTTTTAACGTGGCAGGTTACGACCGTACAGCTACACCTTTAACTATGCAATTAGAGGAAGAAGGGGTAGAGGTTCATTATAACGACAGTGTAGACGCTATTCCTGAATACATTAAGCAATCGGCTAGCGAGGCATTGATCATTTACACGCCAGCAATACCGAAAAAGCATCAGGAGTATAATTTTTTGAAGGATACTGGTTATACTATTCTGAAAAGATCTCAAGTATTGGGGCTTTTAAGTGAGCGTTTTTTCACTATTGCTGTGGCTGGTACTCATGGTAAGACTACAACGTCATCCATGGTGGCTCATTTGCTAAAGCATGCAAATAGAGATATTACAGCTTTTTTGGGTGGTATAGCATCCAATTACAATTCTAATTTCATAGCTAATGAAACGGATGAGGCGGTGGCTGTAGTAGAGGCAGATGAATTTGATAGGTCATTTTTAACGTTAAGCCCAAATATTGCAGTGGTGACTGCTTCTGATGCAGACCATTTAGATATTTATGGTGATAAAAATGCTTTGAAAGACTCTTTCAAAGAGTTTATAGGTAAAATAAGGAATGATGGACAGCTGTTTATTAATGATAAAATATCAGATGAGCTGTTAGAAAATCATTCTTATCAAGGTAGTAGAAATACTTATGGCATTGAAAGGGGCGAGTATTATGCTTCTAATATCATAGTGCGTAATGGCATTTTTGAGTTCGACTATTGTGATAGTAAGCTCACTATTGCTGGTCTTAAATTGTATGTGCCAGGTTTTCATAATGTTGAAAATGCAACCGCAGCTATAGCCAGTGCGTTGGCAGTGGGGGTAAGTGCTAGTGACGTAAAGCAAGGTATTGAAAGCTATAGAGGAGTGAAAAGAAGGTTTGAGTATCTTATTAATAAAGAAAATATTGTCTTTGTTGATGATTACGCTCATCATCCTGTTGAAATTGAAGCTTTTTTGAAATCTTTGCAGGCTCTTTTTCCAAATAGGAAGGTGACAGCTATTTTTCAGCCTCATTTATTTAGCAGAACACGTGATTTTGCTGCTGAATTTGCGCAAAGTTTGAGTCTGGCCGATGAGGTAATATTATTAGATATTTACCCAGCCAGAGAGGAACCTTTGGAAGGAGTTTCTTCAGAAATGATTTTTAAAGATATCACTATTGATAATAAAGTGTTATGTAATAAGGAGTCGTTAATGGAGCTCGTTCGTGAAAGGGAATTAGATGTAGTGGCTACCATAGGTGCCGGAGATATAGATCAGTTAGTGAAGCCTTTAAAACAGTATTTGGAGGGTAGGTATGAAGCTTAAGAATATTAGGTTAAAGACAGGTGCTAAAATATTTATATCAACAGTGGTTTTGGTGTCTGTAATCGGGTTTACAGAAACCAGACAAGACGGAGAAACTTGTAAAGACATCGTGATTAGGATTAGCAACCAGCACGAGAACTACTACATTAATGAGGAGGATGTAATTGCTTTAATGACGAGCCACGGCAGTTATGCTGTGAAAGGACAGTTGTTTAAGGAATTGAATTTAAAAAGTATAGAACAGCGCGTAGCTGAAGATAAGTTTATAAAAAACGCAGAAATTTATAAGGATTTAAAAGGAAATCTGTTAGTAAATGTGAAGCTGAGAAGACCAGTGGCCAGAATTATGCAGAGGAATGCTCCTCATGCTTATGTGGCTGAAGATGGATCTATTCTTCCTGTTTCTAATAAGTTTTCTTCTCGGGTAATTCTTGTAAGTGGAGCATATGCCAGTAAGCTGGTTGAAAATAATTTAACAGAATCAGAAGAAGGAAAGAAGATTTTTAGGTTAATCAATTATATCAATAATGATGACTTCTGGAAAGCACAGATTGCTCAGGTTGAGGTAGATAGTAAAATGAATATTGTGCTTTATCCTCAGGTGACAAAGCAGTATGTAGAGTTTGGGCAGCCAGAAGACTTAGAAGATAAATTTGAGAAATTAAGAATATTTTACAAGCAAATATTGCCGCAGAAAGGGTGGAATACCTATGACAGGGTTAATCTGGAGTACGAAGGGCAAATAATTGCAGAATAAGTGAAATGCTGGCCGAGAGGCCTGCTATAGAAATTAAAGAGAATATACAACCACTAACAAATAAAATTGACAACCATGGAAAATGATAAAATAGTAGTAGGGCTAGATATCGGTACTACGAAGATCTGTGCTATCGTAGGGAGAAAGAATGAGTATGGAAAGCTGGAGGTACTTGGTATGGGAAAAGCCGAGTCTGATGGAGTAATCCGAGGAATTGTCACCAATATAGATAAAACAGTAAATGCTATAGAAAAAGCGGTGCGCGAAGCTGAAGAGCAATCGGGCATCGATATACGTGTAGTAAATGTAGGTATTGCTGGGCAGCATATAAAAAGCAGCATTCACCATGGTAGCATCACGCGTAGCACTAGCGATGATGAAATTACTATAGAAGATATTAACAGGCTTAATAACGATATGTATAGAATCGTAATACCTCCTGGTAGCGAAATTATACATGTTATGCCACAGGATTATACTGTTGATTATGAAGACGGTATTAAAGATCCTGTAGGTATGTCAGGGGTTAAGTTAGAGGCTGATTTTCATATCATTACAGCACAGACTAATGCTATCAATAACATTAATAAGTGTGTAAAGAGAGCTGGTCTTGAAATAGAAAATTTAATACTTGAGCCATTAGCTTCTAGCTTGGCAGTGTTAAGTGATGAAGAAAAAGAAGCAGGTATATGCTTAATTGACATTGGTGGTGGTACTACAGATATAGCAATTTTCCATGATAATATTATCAGACACACGGCTGTTATTCCTTTTGGAGGTAACATCATCACGTCTGACATTAAACAAGGTTGTATGGTAATGCAGCACCAAGCTGAGTTACTAAAAACGAAATTTGGTAAAGCCATAGCAGAAGAGGCTAGCCCTAATGAAATAGTATCTATACCAGGTATTAGAAACAGAGCTCCAAAAGAGATTTCTGTTAAAAATTTGGCGCATATTATAGAAGCCAGAATGGAAGAAATTATAGAACTGGCGCATACAGAAATTATTACATCTGGCTACGAAAACAGACTAGCCGGTGGTATTGTGATAACAGGTGGAGGTGGTCAGCTCAGCTGTCTCAAGCAACTAGTTGAATATATGACTGGAATGGATGCACGTATTGGGTATCCTAATGAGCACCTTGGTAGAAGTAAAGTAGATATTGTGAAGAGTCCAATGTTTGCTACTTCTGTAGGCTTAGTGCTTTCAGGTTTCAGAGCTATTGACGAAAGAGAAAATAGATACAATGAAGTCAAAGTGATGGGGCGTCCAGGACAGCCTAAAAAGAAAGAGTCTATAGACTTTTTTAGTAAAATCCTTAATAAAACTAAAGGATTGTTAATTGATGATCTTGATGCAAAGAAAGATTATTAACGAGTTGGCCAGTTTTTAAATTTTTGAAACCACTAAATTGAATTATTATGTCTGAAAACGCTTATAAATTTGAAATTCCAAAGCATCACAAATCCATTATTAAAGTAATTGGTGTTGGGGGTGGCGGTAGCAATGCCGTTAACCACATGTTTAGCCAAGGTATTAAAGATGTAGAGTTTGTAGTATGTAATACTGACTCGCAAGCTTTAAAAACAAGTGCTGTACCGGGTAAAATCCAAATAGGAGTAAACCTTACAGAAGGACTTGGAGCTGGTGCTAACCCTGAGGTGGGGAAAAATGCTGCTTTGGAAAGTAAAGAAGACATTAGAGATCTTTTAGGTAATGATACTAAAATGGTATTTATTACTGCAGGTATGGGGGGAGGTACTGGTACTGGAGCTGCACCTGTAATAGCCAAAATAGCCAAGGAAATGGACATACTTACTGTAGGTATTGTTACAGCTCCATTTGGTTTTGAAGGAAGAAAAAAAGCAACACAAGCTGAATTTGGTATCAATTCATTAAAAGAGAGTTGTGATACTGTGCTTGTGATTTTAAATGATAAATTGAGAGAAATCTACGGTAATTTGTCAATAGGGAATGCTTTTGCGCAAGCTGATAATGTATTGACAACAGCTGCAAAAGGTATTGCGGAGATAATTACGGTTGCTGGTTATGTAAACGTGGATTTTCAAGATGTTAGAACTGTAATGCACAATGCAGGTGCTGCAGTAATGGGGTCTGCTGAAACTAAAGGAGATAACAGAGCTAGAAAGGCGGCTGAAGAGGCATTGGCTTCTCCTTTATTGGATAACAAAGACATTCACGGAGCACAGAAAATATTGCTTTCAATTATTTCAGGAGAGCAAGCAGAGCTTCAAATGGATGAACTTTCTGAAATTACAGAATACATCCAAGAGCAGGCAGGTGATGATGCAGAGGTGATATTCGGTCATGGTGTTGATCCTGATTTAGGAGAGAGCATTAGAGTAACTGTAATAGCCACTGGTTTTGATCATGACCAATCTTACCTTCCTGAAAACAGAGAAAAGCTTAAGCAGCAGGAAGAAAAAAAAATTTATGATTTAGATGCCAACAAACAAATTACAATGTTTGAGGCAGATAACTCTGTAAATCAGCAAAATGGAGATATAGTAAAGAAGGAGCTAGGTCAGAAAAATGAGGCTAGAGGCGGAGAAACCGAAAGAAGTTACTCTTTTACTAACCCTGTTAATGCTTCTAATGGCCCTTCAGACCATGATGATGACGATGATGGCTTGTTCTCTGAGTTAGAAGATGAGTTCGAATTCATGCAAGAAGAAGATAGTGATCAGCACATTAATGATGATGGTATGATGGATATCCGCAATACCAAAGATGTGCTAGAGCAGCAATCTAAAGAGCGTATTGCACGCCTAAAAGGTATGAATAAGAGTGAAATGGGTGCTGATGAGTTTAAAGAGAAATTAGATGTTCCGGCTTATTTGAGAAAAGATGTACGTCTGCAGAATGTACCTCATTCTTCGGAAGCGCACGTGTCTAAGTATAATCTTAATGATGATAATCAAATATTAGGAAACAATAGATTCTTACATGACAATGTAGATTAAAATATTGATGAACACATGCAGCGCTGAGCCGGCTTACTCCAATTGTAGTGGTTGTTGGTTGTAAATTATGCCGGTGCTGTAATGTCATCATGAACCTTCGGGGAGCTATCTCCGGAGGTTTTTTTATGCAAAAAAATAACCCCGGATAATTAATAGAACCCGAGGTTAAAATAATACAGTCTAATAAAAATTAGAGTGAAGCTCTAATCTGACTGATAAGGGTAATAGTCTTTTGTGTGGTTTCAGCAAGTTCTGCATAAGCTTTGTTCTCAATAATCTGTTTATTGATCAGTTGTGATCCCATACCTACACAGTGTACGCCAGCTTTAAACCATGCTTCTAAGTTTTCTTTGGTAGGTGTTACGCCTCCGGTAGGCATAATGCTACTCCATGGGCATGGGCCTTTTATGGCTTTCACAAACTCTGGTCCACCTACTTGGCTGGCAGGGAATATTTTCACCACCTCAGCGCCTAGCTCTTCAGCCTTGCTGATTTCGGTTAATGACCCACAGCCAGGAGACCATAAAACTTTTCTTCTATTACAAACTACCGCCATATCTTCTTTTAAAGCCGGAGAAACTATGAAATCAGCTCCATTTTGGATGTAAAGGGCAGTGGTTGGTGCATCTAATATAGAGCCAACTCCAAGCGCTAATTCAGGAAGCTCTTTTCTGCTAAATTTTATCAGCTCGGCAAATACCTCATGGGCAAAGTCACCTCGGTTAGTAAATTCGAAAACCCGTACACCTCCTGCATAGCAAGCTTTTACCACCTCTATGCAAGTCTCTATATCTTGATGATAGAATACAGGTACCATGCCTGTATCTTTCATTTTTAATGCTACTTCAATTCTTGAAAATTTGGCCATATTTATCTTTTTATCCTGCCGGATGTATTTCCATTCATTAGTTCTTCTACTTCTTCTACAGTAGCCAAATTAGCATCATTTTCAATAGTATGTTTTAAAATAGATGCGGCTACGCCAAAATCTATAGATTTTTGATCATCATGATAAACCAGTTGACCATAGATTACACCTGCAATAAATGCATCTCCTCCTCCTACACGATCTATTATTGGGTTCACCTCCATCGTTTCGGTGTGGATCATTTCAGTGCCATCATAAAGCACTGCGCTAAGCGTGTTATGCGATGCGCTAATAGAGCCACGGTGTGTGGTTACGATCTTCTTTACATTAGGGAATCTATTCATTATTTGGCTAAAAACGTTTTCTTCCTGTTGTTTAGAATCGCTTTTGGCTTCAATGCCCAATATGTCTTTGGCATCGTATGTACTTGCCACTAGTAGATCGCAGTGAGCTACTAACTCGGGCATTACTTCGCTAGCACTTTTTCCATATTGCCACAGGTTTTTACGGTAGTTGATATCTCCACTAACTGTTATACCTAGTTTTTTGGCCGCTTTTACAGCCGCAAGACAGCAGTCTGCTGCACCTTGAGATATGGCAGGGGTAATACCTGTCCAGTGAAACCAATTAGCTCCGTTGAAAACCTCTTCCCAATCAATCATGTCTGGCTGTATCTCTGAAAAGGCAGAGTCAGCTCGGTCATAAATAATTTGGCTTCCTCTAACACTTGCTCCCGTTTCTAAGAAATAAAGTCCCAGTCGTGTGCCTCCATATATAATGTAGTCGGTATTTACTCCAAATGACCGCAGTTGGTTGCTTGCCGATTTTCCTAGTGCATTGTCAGGAAATCGTGTCACATGAGCCGTTTCTAAACCAAATTGAGCTAAAGACACAGCTACATTGGCTTCGCCACCACCATAGGTGGCAGAAAAGCTCTGCGATTGTGAAAATCTCGAATTGCCGGGAGTGGTTAGCCGTAGCATTACCTCTCCCAGAGTAATCACTTTTTTAATCATATCTAAAAGTTAAAAAAGTTTTTGGCGTTGTTATAGCAAATGTTTTCTACCATTTCGCCTATCCAAGCCATTTCAGAGGCCGGGAGCTCGCCATTTTCGATGTCGTTGCCCAGTAGATTACATAATAATCTTCTAAAATACTCGTGTCTTGGGTATGATAAGAAGCTACGTGAGTCTGTGAGCATACCTACAAACCTACTCAATAGTCCCATGTTAGATAGGGCATTCATTTGCTTGGTCATGCCATCTTTTTGATCTAAGAACCACCATGCCGAACCATATTGGATTTTACCAGGCGTAGAGCCATCGTTAAAATTACCAATCATGGTAGCATATAACTCATTCTGGCTAGGGTTGAGGTTGTATAAAATAGTTTTGGCTAATTTATCCTCGCTGTCTAGTTTATCAAGAAAATGAGCCAAAGGTTTAGCCACATCAAAATCTCCAATAGAATCAAAACCTGTATCAGGTCCTAAAATTCGCATCATGCGCGAACTGTTATTTCTTAAAGCGCCTAAGTGAAACTGCTGAGTCCAACCTTTTGAATGATCTAAAAGCGCTAAATGCACTAATATAGCAGATCGGAATTTGCTTATTTCTACAGGAGTCACAGGCTTTTTGGCCAGTGCTTTGTTGAAAATTTCAGTTATTTCTGTGGTGGTGTATTCATCGGCATAAATGGTTTCTAAACCATGATCAGACAGCCTACAGCCCATTTCATTGAAGTAGTCATGTCTGATTTTTACCGCTTCAATTAAAGCCTCAAACGAATTGATTTCGATGTTGGCTACTTGTGCTAATTTTTGAATGTATTCTAAAAAAGCTTCGTTTTGATCTATTGACAGTAATTTGTCAGCGCGGAATGTTGGTAATATTTTTATTTCAAACCCGTCTTCCTGAATAGCTTTATGATGTTCAAGGCTGTCTACTGGATCATCAGTAGTGCATATTACCTTTACATTCATTTTTCTCAATATGTTTCTAACGCTGAATTCGGGTGTCTGTAGCATGCTGCCCGTAGCATCGTATATTTCTTTTGCCGAATGCTTATTAAGGATTTTCTCTATACCAAATGGCTTTTTTAGCTCCATGTGTGTCCAGTGGTATAATGGATTTCTCATGGTATAGGGAACTGTTTCTGCCCATTTTAGAAATTTATCATAATCATCGGCATCACCAGTGCAGTATTTTTCATCAACACCGTTGGTACGCATGGCTCTCCATTTGTAATGGTCACCATTGAGCCAAATGCGTGATATATTTTCAAATTGCTTGTCGGCAGCTATCTGATCAGGAGGTAAATGACAATGGTAATCTATAATTGGCATTTTCTTGGCGTGATCGTGATATAGCTGCTGGGCAGTTTTTGTTTCCAGTAAAAAATTCTCTGATAAAAATGACATGTCAGTATATAATTAAAGCTTTGACTCTTCTTTCGTTTTTGATAATAGTTTATTTAGTTCTCTTGTTACCATAGTGGCCATTCCGGGCACTTGGTTTAGGTCTTTATCCCAAAGAGATGTGTTGCTAAGCACATTTGCAACTAATTCTTCAACTGTATGGTTGGCCCATTGGTTTTTAAAGAATTCAATAATTTCATTATCGTCTTTAAGTGGGATGATTTCTCCGTTATATTCTCCTTTATAAAATAGGATAAGAGCGGCTAGTGCATGTACTAACCTGTGAGGTAGCTGTCCTTTGCGTTTGTAGTATTCTAGTACAGAAGGCAGCACTCTTACCTTGTATTTAGAAACCGAGTTAAGAGCTATGGTTATGAGCTCGTGCCGTACAAAAGGGTTTTGGAAGCGCTCTAGCACATCGTTAGCGAATTTTTCTAATTCAGCCTGTGGTAAGTCCAAAGTGGGCACTATCTCTTCAAATATTGCTTCTTTTATATATTTTCCTGTATAATCATCTTCCACAGCCTCTTTTACTGTTCTTAAACCATGCAGGTAGGCTACAGGCACTAGTGATGTGTGAGCTCCGTTAAGAATGCGAACTTTTCTTGTTCTGTAAGGGGTAATGTCATTGACAAAGACTACGTCCATGTCGGTTTCATTAGTGGGGAATGCCTTTTGCACTTTTTCGGGGCCGTCAATAACCCAAAGGAGGAATGGCTCAGCCTTCACTACAAGATTATCTTCAAAGCCGAGTTCTTGCTGAATATTTTCTATATCTTCTTTAGGAAAACCCGGTACTATTCTATCTACTAATGTGTTGCAGAAGGTGTTGTGTTCATTTACCCATGCTATGAAATCATCAGAAAGTTGCCAAAGTTGGGCATACTTGAGTATAATACTTTTTAAAGTAATACCGTTGTTTTCTATTAGTTCGCAAGGAATGATAAATAAACCTTTATCTGGGTCTCCCTTGAAATGCATGAATCTATGGTGGAGCAGTGCGGTCACTTTTCCGGGAAAACTAGCTGGCAGTGATGCTGCTGAGGTGTCATCGGCATTAAAGCTGATGCCTGCCTCTGTGGTATTAGATATGATAAATTTAAGATCAGGGTTGATGCCTAAGGCTAAAAACTGATCATAATCGTCATAAGGGTTGGTAGCATCGTTTATGCAAGTAATTAAGCTTTTTGTGTCTACGGTTTCACCATTTTTGATGCCTTGAAGTAGCACGTGATAAAGGTTGTCCTGTTCATTAATTTTTGCAGTCATACCACCAGCCAATGGCTGTACAATATGTACGCTTCCTCCAAATGATGTTTCTGAATTTAATCTGTTAATTACCCAATCGACAAATGCTCTTAAGAAGTTGCCTTCTCCAAACTGGAGCACCTTCACAGGGTAAGAAGGCTGAGCGGGTATATTCTTTTTATTTAAAGGTTTCATAGATGTTAATTTAATAATGAGCAATCGATTGCGCAAAAAGTGTGTATTTTTCTCTTTTTATATGTGTGTTTAAAAAATTATTTCTTTTTTAAAGATGATTGCCTAATGATAATCTCCGGCATTAGTACCGTTTTTTGAATATTTTCTTTGGTGTCGCCTTTCAGTTGCTTAAAAAACATTTCGGCACATACTTTACCCATGGTTATGCTCAGTTGGTCTACCGTGGTAAGAGTAGGGTCTGTAAATGAAGTGAATGGTTCATTACCAAAACCTGCCAAAGCTATATCCTGGGGTATTTTAATGTTGTTTTCTTTTAGCACTTGCATGGCTCCCATAATGCCGTAATCACTAGCGCTGAACACTGCATCGGGTCTGTTGGGTAATGCTAAAAGTTTTTTCATGCTTTCTCTTCCGTCTTCTAGCTGAAGATTGCTTTCTATAATTATATCACTGTCAATAGGGATATTGTATCTTTCCAGCGCGTCAATGTACCCTCTGAGTCGGTCTCTGTAGATACTGATTTTTATTGGGTTAGTAAAGTGAGCTATACGTTGGTAGCCTTGCTCTATTAGGTGTTCTGTTATTTTATAGGCTCCTAGATAATCATCTATTACTACTTGGCTGGTTTCTACTTCATCAGTAGTTCTGTCAAATAATAATAATGGTATATTACGTTCTTTTACCGCATTGAAGTGGCTAAAGTCAAGGGTGTTTTTACTTATAGATGCAATAATTCCATCTACCCGTGCACTAAGTAGGGCCTCTACTGTCTGTACCTCTTTCTCGTAGTTATCATAAGATTGACTGATGATAACCTTATAGTTCTTTTTGTTGGCAATTTCTTCTATTCCTCTAACCACGCTGCTAAAAAAAGCACGATTAGCCGTAGGAACTATCACACCTATATTAAAGCTTTTACCGTTGCGCAATGCCGCAGCAATGCTGTTGGGTTGGTAATTGAGCTCTTTGGCCGCTTTCATTACTGCCTTTCTGGTAGCTTTGCTAATCCTAGGATTGTCATTCAAAGCTCTCGAAACAGTAGAAGCAGTTATATTTAAGGCTGATGCAATATCATGTATTGTCGTCTTATTCTTTTTTGCCATTATGTGATACTCCCTACGGAATAGTTTTCTTCAACTTAGTTTTCGTTTGCTGGCTTGCCTATAGTTGCTAATATTCCTCCATCTACATACAATATCTGTCCATTAACAAAGTCACTTGCTTTGCTAGCTAAAAAAATAGCCGCACCGCCCAAATCTTCAGGGTCGCCCCATCTGCCAGCTGGTGTTCTGTTAATGATGAAATCGTTAAATGGATGTCCATCAACCCTAATAGGAGCTGTTTGGTCTGTGGCAAAATAACCAGGACCTATACCATTAACCTGTATATTATACTTTGCCCATTCTGTTGCTAAATTACGAGTAAGCATTTTTAACCCTCCTTTAGCAGCAGCATATGCCGACACCGTATTTCTACCCAGTTCGCTCATCATAGAGCATATATTTATGATTTTACCGCTTTTTCTTTCTACCATATACTTAGCTACATGCTTAGACATGATGAAAGGCCCGGTAATATCTACATCCAAAACCTGCCTAAACTCCTCTACTTCCATTTCTAAGGCAGGTACTCTTTTGATCATGCCCGCGTTATTCACAAGAATATCAATTGGGCCGATTTTATCTTCAATAGCTTTAACGTTGTCGATAACGCTTTCCTCATTAGTAACATCAAATAAAAATGAGTGAGCATCATATCCTTCGCTTTTATAGGTGCCAATAGCCTTTTCTAATTTCTCTGGCGTGTGACCATTGATGACCAAAGTAGCGCCTGCTTTGCCTAGTGCCATGGCCATGGCCATGCCTAGCCCGTGTGTGCCTCCAGTAATTAAGGCCACTTTTCCTTTTAAACTAAAAAGCTCTTCCATAATTACTTAAGTGCTGATGGTGTTACTTTATCCATATCGTCATAATCCAGATTCTCTCCAGCCATACCCCATATAAAGGTGTAGTTAGAGGTGCCTGCGCCACTGTGAATTGACCATGGGGGCGAAATTACAGCTTGATTGTTTTTAACCCAAATATGTCTTGTTTCTTCTGGCTGTCCCATAAAGTGGCATACCACATTTTCTTCAGGTAATTCAAAGTAAAAGTAGGCTTCCATTCGTCTGTCATGGGTGTGTGCAGGCATGGTATTCCATACACTTCCCGGCTTTAGTTCTGTAACTCCCATTTGCAACTGGCAGCTGGTTACTACAGAATTGACCATAACTTTACGTATAGTGCGGTGATTACTGTTTTCCAAGCTACCTAACTCCACTGTTTCTGCTTCTGCTAAGGTTATTTTTTTAGTAGGATGTGTGGTATGGGCAGGGGCAGAGTTAAAGTAAAATTTTGCTTCTCCACTCTTAGAAGGGTGAAATACTACCTCGGTATTTCCTCTGCCTATGTATAAGGCTTCTTTGGTGCCTAGCTCATAAGTAGTGCCATTTACGGTTACACTGCTTGCCGGGCCAACGTTGATAATGCCTATTTCTCGCCTTTCTAAAAAGTACTTTGATTTTAGCGTGTCGAAAGATTCTAATTTCACAGGGCCTTTTGTAGGATTAACTCCTCCCACAATTAATCTATCATATAAAGTATATACCGCCTGTACAGTGTCTGCTACAAAAAGAGTCTCTATTAAATAAGAGTCCCTTAATTTCTGTGTGTCATAGCTTTTACTGTCTTCGGGATGTATTGCATGTCTTACAGAATACTGGGTGTTCATATTTTTTGTTTTTGTGTAAACGATTGCTCAAAAATAGTGAATTATTCTAATTGTAATTGAATATTGGTGATCAATCTCTTATTAAATGAAAATAATTTTCGTTAAATTATACCGCTAAAACGATTATTATTGGATGATTTATGAAATATAGCAAATTAAATTTTGTAATAAAATATAAATTTACTAAAATGCAATCGATTGCACAAATCGATGTATTTTTCTATAATCAACTGCGTTATGAATATAAATCTACTACTATTAAAAAAAGCCTTTGCAGCCTTGTTGCTGGTGTGCATTATTGTGCTCACGGGCACTGCAAGTTATGCGCAAGAAATGACGGTTAGCGGAACGGTAGAAGATACTAATGGAGAACGTATACCTGGAGTGGCAGTAATGCGAAAGGGAACGAGCTCAGGTACAACTACGGATATTAACGGAGAGTTTCAGCTGAAGCTACCATCCAATGCTGTATTAGTATTTTCATTTATTGGAATGCAAACTCAAGAAGTGAATGTCGGAAACCAATCTCAACTGAGTGTAGTGCTCAATGAAGATATCACCGAACTACAAGAAGTGGTGGTTGTAGGTTACGGACAAATTAAGAAAGCAGACCTTACAGGATCTGTAGGAGTAATTGAAGGTTCTAGTATTTCTGAAAGAGGTACAGTAAGTGCCCTACAAGGTGTACAAGGACAGGTTGCTGGTGTTGATATTTCTCAAGGGTCGGGTAGAGCTGGTTCTGATTTTAACATCCAGATTCGTGGACAAAATTCATTGGGAGGTGGAAATCCACTTTTTGTGGTAGATGGTGTTATTGTTGATGATATCAAATTCCTCAACCCTCAGGATATTGAGCGAATGGATATACTTAAAGATGCATCTTCTACAGCTATTTACGGGTCTAGAGGGTCTAATGGGGTGGTAATTGTTACCACCAAAAAAGGCGCTAACGTAAAAGGTGAAACTACTATTGCATATGATGGATATGTAGGTGTGAGGCAAAATGTTAGAGAGCCTGATTTTATGGATGGTGAAGAGTGGTGGGCTTACAGGCAAAATTCTTATATAGTGCCTAGTATAATTAAATCTCCTCAAACACCTTATGATGCTAGTATTGGTGGGCTTTCTAGTAGTCCTACTTTAGCACGAAGAGTGGCTACTCATGACTATACAGATTGGCCGTCTTACTTTTTGCAGACTGGTATACAGCAGAACCATTCGGTAACTATTACAGGTAGAGCTGAAAACGGAATGAAGTATGTTATTGGTGGAGGATACCAAGAAGAAGAAGGTAACTTACTTAAAGACTTTTATAAAAGATATAATTTTAAAGCTAGTGTAGACCATAAAATTAATGACAAATGGTTGGCAGGAACTAGTGTTAATTTAGCGTTCTCAGAACAAGAAAAGGGAAGCCAGAATGCGGTACTTAATGCTTATCGTATGTCTCCGTTAGTTACTCCTTATGACTCGGCAGGTGAGCTTATCTTTCAGCCGGCTAAGGCCGATGGAATTGGTTTTACTAGTTCTGTAAACCCTTTAATAGAAGTAGAAAACTCTGAAGATAATGAAAGGCGAACTTTTGCGGTAGCTAATTTATACCTACAATACTCTCCTGCCGAATGGATTAACCTAAAGTCTACCATTTCTCCAAGAATTGATATTAGAAGGCATGGAATTTATGAAGGGCCTTATACAGAGAGAGGGCAAGGACAATACCACTTTGCATCTTTAGATAAGCGAGAGAATTATTCATATACTTGGGATAACCAGGTGAACATGCACAAAACAGTAGGTTTGCATGATTTCAATTTCACTGGACTATATAGTATGTGGTATCAGGAAATTGAAGGTAGCTATACTGCAGCAAATTATCTTCCTTTTAAATCTTCGTATCATAATCTGGGGTCTGCGCTACAGACTTATGCTTATGATGGCTCTCCTGAAAGCTTATATTCAGAATATGCCTTAGTATCCTACATGGCTCGTTTAAACTATACATTTAAAGACAGATACCTCATTACTATTGCAAATAGATGGGATGGGTCATCAGTATTAGCAGACGGCCATAAGTGGAATTCCTTCCCTTCAGCAGCTTTGGGCTGGAGAATTAGCGAAGAAAATTTCATGAAAAATATTAAACCTGTCAATAGCCTGAAATTGAGATTAAGCTATGGTTTTACAGGTAACAATAATATATCGCCTTATACTACTCAGGTACTTGCTAGTAGTGCCACATTCTACTCTTTAGGAGGGCAATATGCGCCAGGATATGCACCAAGTGGGGTGGTAAATAGTGAGCTAAGTTGGGAGCGTACCAGAGAAGTGAATATAGGTTTAGACTATGGTTTATTAACCAATAGAATAGTGGGTACCATAGATATTTATAATAAGCTGTCTGATGGTTTACTTCTAGAAAGAAAACTCCCAATAGAAACAGGAGCAGGCTCTTTGGTCGATAATGTGGCATCAGTAAGAAATAAAGGGGTGGAGCTTTCATTAACCACTACCAACATTCAAAACAATGATTTCACATGGACTACTACTTTCAATTTTGCTCGTAATCATAACGAAATAGTGGAGTTATATGGTGGAGGTCAAGATTTACCAGGGAATGAATGGTATATAGGAGAACCTATTGAGGTAAATAGACACTATGTTTATGATGGTGTATGGATGGCTGGAGATGACATTTTATACGGTCAGTCCGAAGGACAAGCCAAAGTAAAAGACTTATCTGGGCCTGATGGCGTGCCTGATGGACGTATAGATGCCGAATATGATATGACCATTCTTGGAACCCCGGCACCAACCTGGACAGGAGGTTTTTCTTCAAGGCTTAGTTATAAAAACTTTGATTTCTCATTTTCATTGTTCACCCGCCAAGGAGTTCAAGTGTATAGTCCTTTCCATGCAGAGTTTACTAATTTAATGGATAGAGGCCGCCAGAAATTGAGCATGAACTATTACATGATTGAAAATGATGTAACAGATGCTAATAGAACCAACGACTATCCAATGCCTCAAAATGTAGGGCAATATTGGCAGGCGACTAATAACGAAACCAACAGAACTGAATATATGGGCTTTTATAGAGATGCATCATTTGTGAAAGTTCAAAACATTATGGTAGGCTACAATTTACCTGTATCTCTGTTAGAAAGGTTTAGACTGAAGAGCTTGCGTGTGTATGCAAACGTTTTAAATCCTTTCGTATTTACCGATTATGATGGTTTCGATCCTGAGTGGGCAGACAAAAGCATAAACAACTCGGGTAATGCATCAGTGACATACCAATTTGGTGTAAATCTTAAATTCTAATCGACTCATGAAAACTTTCAAAATATTAATACTAAGTCTTCTTCTGATTAACTTCAGTTGTAATGATTTTCTTGAAGAGAAGAACCCCGGTAATATCGTAGCTGATGACTATTATTTGACAAAAGAGGGATATGAGTCATTGATGAATGCTACCTATTCTACCTTGAGAGATGTATACAGAGAAATTCCTTATATATTTTGTGGAGGTACTGATATGTATGTGCGCTCAGGGAGGGCTTCTAACCCCGATGGTATCGGTCTATGCGGTTATGCCACTCTAGGTCCTGGAGATGAGGTGGTTACTAATTTCTACAATACTCTGTACGCTTCTATACAAAGAACTAATAACGCTATTTACTTTAATCAGCTTACAGAAGAAACAGAAACTTTATCTGAAAGTGAAGGCGTAGCTCGTTTTTTAAGGGCTCAATATTATTTTCTTTTGGTGCAAACATTTGGCGGAGTAGCCATAGTAACGGACAGAATAGAAAAGGTAGAAACTTCATTTTCTAGAGAGACAGAAGAGAATGTTTATAAGTTTATTGTAGAGGAGATGGAGGCCGCTCTTGAACTTGTGCCCGAAACTTATACCAAAAAAGGTACTGTAGATAAGAGAGTAGTAAGACATTTTCTGGCTAAAGTGCTATTAACAAGAGGGTATAAAAGTTATGCTGCGGCCGATGATTTTCAAAAAGCAGCGGCTTATGCCGATGCTGCAATAGATGGACAGGGATTGATTGAAGACTTTGAAGAAGTTTTCATGCCTGGGAATGAAGACAACGAAGAGATCATTTTTGCAGTGCAATATAGCGCAGCTTCTATCAGTTCGCCTGACAGAGGTGGGCACTTCCAAAGTTTGCCGTTTGGGCCTTATATGGGTGGGTCAGAGAATAAAGGTAATCCTTATCGTAATTATGATCTACTGCCATCATGGTATGTTTATAACCTGTTTTCAGAAGCTGATGAACGTTTTGAAGATTCATTTATGCTTGAAAACTCTTATTATACCAATACTGACAAAGAACAACTGGGAAGGTACTACGATTACTATGATACAGACCCTGATAAAAGGTCAGATCTTTATATAGGTTTTTATTTCCCTAAACCTTGGCAAGTGACTGATACTGCTGCGTGGATTGCGGTTAACCCCGAAAAAAGAGCTAATGCTAAAATTATACTTCCCACAAAAGCTGCTTGGGAAGGGTTAAGTGGTGAGTCATTAGATGGCACTACTCCCGCATTGAAAAAATTTGATGATCCTTCTTCAGTATTTTCTGGTAATGGTAGTAGCACAAGAGATATTTTCTTAGCGCGTGTGGCAGAGACTTATTTGATTGCCAGTGAAGCTTACTATAAAGCAGGTGATGCTGCTACGGCTTTAGATAGAATAAACGTGGTGAGAAGAAGAGCCGCAAGAGATGCTTCGCAAAGAGCCTCAATGGAACTGTCGGACATAGATACAGATGTAATCCTTGATGAGCGAGCAAGAGAGTTAATAGGTGAATACCATCGCTGGTTCGATCTATCACGTACAGGCACTTTGATCGATAGAACTACAGAGTACAATGATCAGGTTAGTTATGAAGATTTCATTGGTCCTGATGGTAATGCCAAATTGCTTAGGCCTATCCCTAGTGAGGCATTAGCCCTTAATGAGGCCGATGTAGAGCAAAATCCTGGTTATTAATGAGCTAATGGGCGAATGCTTTGCTATTCGCCCTCTAAAAATCAATATTATGAAAAAATTATCATCCATATATATTTTAGGCATTTTGGCATTATTGATGGCGCTAGTCAGCTGTGGTGACGATGACGAAAACTGGAGGAACGATCCTCCTAAAATTGCCTTTTCTATTGCAGAAAGTGACTTTGCAGAAATTGATTTAGATGAGTCTACAGGACCAAGGGTTACAGGTACTGTACAATCTGATGCTGGACTTACTTATGTAAAAATAGAAACGTTGACCACAGGTGGAGCAGAAACCATTGAAGAGGTGTCTGCATTTGATGAGGTAACAAGTAAAATACTCATCCTTGATTTTTTACCTGCTTACTCCACTGCCATGACAGGCGTTAAGGTATACGCGGAAGATGTGCAGGGTAGAACCATTGAAAAGGAAATATCGCTTTCGGCTATTGGGGGCTTGCAAGGGCCTAAAATAGAGATAGATCCAGATAGTGAAACGCTAAGTGCTAATGTGAGACCTACAGTTAATATAAGGCCTAAACTGGCAGGTAGCATTGCTACTCACTGGGGTTTAAAAAGTATTACTTATTCTTTCTTATCTGCTTCAGGAGAGGAGCAGTCAGAGGTGATTACAGAATTTGGAACAGGTTCAAAAAACTATACATTAAATTATGAACCCGATTACGATAGAGGATATGAACTAAGCGCTACAGGATTAAGAATTGTAGCTATTGATACTAGAAACAATGAAAGTATTGATACGGTAGCGTTAAACATAGTGGATGCCGCAGAAGCACCAGCGGTTACTTTTGATCAAGAACGTTTAGATGCTGACCTTAAGAGTGTGCCTAACGTAAAGCCTAATGTTTCGGGTAGTATATACGCTGAGGAGGGGTTTACTTCCATAGAGTTTTTCTTGGTAAAAGGTAATAACGATATAGCCGTTTCTAATCCTAATTTGGTAACTGTAGATGCTAATAATTCCACTTTTGACTTTGTGCCAGAATATGAATTTGGAATCAGTGCTTTAAAAGTAAAAGCTGTTGATGGCGTAGGACAAATTACCATTGCTACTATACCTATTACAGTTAACGCTGATGACCCTGACCTATATGTTACTAACGATATTACTTTATATGGAGCAGGAGAAAGGTTCTCTCAAAATTCAGCCTATTCTTTTGAGACTAATACCTCATATGTTTATGATCAGGACCCTACAACTGATGCATCAGTAGCTTCAACAATTTTCTTTGTAGCTAGTGCTCCTAGTAATAGCGAAGCCAGTTACGATGTATTCGCTCCTACCGATAGTTGGTTAGATAATAATTATTTTAAAACAGTGACATGGGCTGCTGAAGCAGTTACCGAACTACGCTTATTAGAGGTTGGAGAAGTAGATTTTGAAAATTTAACTTCAATCGATATTGAATCTCTGGAAATGGGAGAGACCGTTACACGAGCCAGACGCATTCAAGACGGAAGTAAGATGGTGCTGTTTAAATCAGGTAGTTTCAAAGGTATTATTTACTTATTAAGTTCTACAGAAAATACCGGATCGCATAAAAATGATGCTATGAAATTTAGAATCAAATATATTAAAAACTAGCTTGTTCGGCTCCCGGTGTCTCCTATGTAAGTAAGGCCGGGAGCTTACTTATTTTACCCTCCACGTCATGTTTAAAGTTTTGTTTTTATACTGCATTGTTCCTTTATACTGCCTTTATTCTTTTGGTAAGATAGAGCTGCCTGAGGCCAAAAATGCCATAGCATTTCCTGGCGCTGAAGGTTACGGAAAGTTTACTTCTGGGGGCAGAGGAGGTAAAGTATTAATAGTAAATAATCTTAATGACGATGGTCCGGGCAGTTTACGTGCGGCTATCAATGAAACAGGGCCAAGAATCATCACCTTTTCAGTGTCGGGGACTATAGCTTTGGCATCAAATCTTTCTATAGACGAAGGTAATGTTACCATAGCAGGTCAATCTGCGCCTGGCGATGGTATCTGCATCAAGAATTATCCTCTAAAGGTATCGGCAGATAATGTGATTATTAGATACCTTAGGTTTCGGTTAGGAGATGAAAATAAGGTAGAGGATGACGCACTGAAGGGAAGAAGGAATAAAAATATTATGATAGACCATTGCTCTATTAGCTGGTCTACAGATGAATGCGCCTCTTTTTATAGTAATTCAGATTTCACCATGCAGTGGTGTATTATATCTGAGAGTTTGAATAATTCTATTCATCACAAAGGGCCGCATGGCTATGGTGCTATTTGGGGAGGCTTAGGTGCTACCTTTCATCATAACTTATTGGCTCATCATACTAGTAGAAATCCAAGGTTTAGCGGATCATCTACCACACCCAATAGCCCACTAGAGCATACAGATTTTAGAAATAATGTTATATATAACTGGGCGCATAACAGTACATATGGAGGTGAAAAGGGTAAATACAACCTTGTAAATAACTATTATAAAGCGGGGCCCGCCACAGATAAATCAAAAAAAGACAGAATAGTAAACCCGAGTGAGCCTTATGGTAAGTTTTATGTTGAGGGTAATTACGTTGCAGCTAGTGATAAAGTGACTCGTAATAACTGGGACGGAGGCGTACAATGCGATAACCCTGATGCCGCCAAAGCCACTGAACCTTTTGAAGCTATTCAATTGGAATCTGAACAGACAGCCTTAGATGCCTATAAGTCTGTGTTAGCCACAGCCGGAGCAAGCCTTAGTAGAGACGCTGTAGATGAAAGGATTGTTAAAGAGGTAGAAACAGGGACTGCCACTTTTGGAGATGGTATTATAGATTCTCAACAAGCCGTAGGCGGATGGCCTGAGTTAAAATCAAAAAAGGTAGAGAAAGATACCGACCAAGATGGCATGCCAGACAGATGGGAGAAAAAGCATAAGCTAGATCCTGAAAATGCTGCTGATGCCGCCAAATTTACTATTCAAAAAGCTTATTCTAATATTGAAGTTTACCTGAATGAACGGGTGCTATGAACATACAATCAATGAAAACAAACTACAAGTCATATAACAAATCTATAGTTAATATCATACTGGTTACTTTTATCTCAGGAACTATTATGGCCTGTTCAGGAACTAAATCCGAACCAGTAGATGATGCAAAAGCAGATTCCACCATGGTAGATGCAAAAAAGGATGAAGCAATGCCATTGTCCGTAAAAATGGCAATCTCCGAAATGCACCGTACCCCTGATGCACAATATCTCGATTTTAGACCTAAACCAAAGTGGGAATATACCAATGGCTTGATGTGTTCAGCTATGCTGAAAGTTTGGAAAAAAACAGGAGACCAAGAGTTTTTTAACTATGCCAAAGCTTACGCTGATAGTATGATCAATGCAGATGGGCAGATAAAAACATATAAATTATCCGATTATAACATTGATAGGGTTAATCCTGGAAAATTCCTTATTGACCTATACAAAGAGACTGGGCAAGAAAATTATAAAAAGGCTATAGAAATGCTCAGAGATCAAATGAGAGAGCACCCAAGAACAAGTGAAGGAGGTTTCTGGCACAAAAAGCGATATCCTTCGCAAATGTGGTTAGATGGTATTTATATGGGATCTCCCTTTTTGGCTAAATATGCCTCTAATTTCAATGAACCAGAGCTGTTTGACGATATTGCTAATCAGATATTTTTAATTGATAAACATAATTATGATTCCAATACAGGGCTTTATTACCATGGTTGGGACGAAAGTAAAAAACAGAAATGGGCCAATAAACAAACAGGTCTATCGGAGAATTTTTGGGGACGAGGCATGGGCTGGCTTGGCATGGCTATGGTTGATGTACTTGATTATTTCCCTCAAGACCACCCTAAAAGAGCCATGATATTAGAGGTTGCTGATAAAATTGCTAAGGGAGCAGTAAAGTATCAAGATGAAAATAGCGGGGTATGGTATCAGGTGTTGGATAAAGGCGGTAAGGAGGGAAATTACCTTGAATCTTCGGCCTCTAGTATGTTTGCCTATTTTCTTCTGAAAGGAGTAGAAAAAGGATACCTAGATGCTAAATATAAAAGCGCAGCAATCAAAGCCTATGAAGGAGTTGTGGAGCAGTTTATTAAAAATAAACCCAATGGTGATATAGATATTACTAGCGTATGTGCGGTGGCTGGCCTTGGTGGTGATCCTTACCGTAGCGGTACTTACGAGTATTATATCAATGAAAAGAAAAGAGATAATGACCCTAAAGCAGTGGGGCCGTTTATTATGGCTTCTTTATATTATGAAAACCTTAATCAATGATCCAATCTAACATTCTACTACCGATCTTTCTGTTTTGTTCTACCCTTAGTGTTGCTCAAAATTTTGATTATATAGTTTCTAAAGACGGTAGCGGCAATTATGAGACTATCCAGGAGGCCATTGACAATGTGCCTGATATGAGGAAAAATGAGACTAGGATACTAATAAAAAATGGTGTTTATAAAGAGAAATTGATTTTGCCTGCATCAAAAACTAATGTCACTTTTATTGGTGAAGATGTGAAGAAAACGATTATCACTTATGATGATTACGCTTCTAAAAAGAATGGTTTTGGAGAGGAGATAGGCACCTCAGGGTCGTCAGGTTTTTTTGTGTTTGGAGTAAGCTTTATGGCAAAAAATATCACCTTCGAAAATTCCTCTGGGCCAGTCGGTCAGGCAGTGGCTGTCCGTGTTGATGGAGATAAGGCAATTTTTGAAAATTGCCGATTCTTAGGATTTCAAGACACTTTATACCCCCATGGCGATAACAGTAGGCAGTACTATAAAAACTGCTATATAGAAGGTACTACAGATTTTATTTTTGGTTGGTCAACGGCCGTTTTTGAAGATTGTGAAATATTCTCTAAAAAGGGAGGTAGCTATATTACTGCAGCATCTACTTTGGAGGGAGCAGAATTTGGCTTTGTGTTTATCAACTGTAAGCTCACGGGAAATGCTCCTGCGCATACTATTTATCTTGGCCGGCCTTGGCGCCCTTTTGCACAGACTGTTTTTATTAACTGTGAAATGGGAAAACATATTAAACCTGAAGGCTGGCACAACTGGAATAAACCAGAAGCCGAAAAAACCACCTTTTATGGCGAGTATAATTCTAGTGGTTCTGGAAGCAAAGGGCAACGGGTAAGCTGGTCTCATGTGCTGTCTGAAGATCAGGTAAAGAAATACTCTTTAAGTAAAATATTCAAGGATTGGAATCCTCTAGAGAAATTGTCTAGCAACCAGAAAAACTGATTTTATGAGCCCTAACCAACCTTTAAGAGCAATCTTTTACTTATGCCCGATATTTATAGTGTGGCTACAGCCACTCGTGTGCTTTTCACAAAATTCTTCCTCTGTGTCGGAGGTATGGGTAGCTGATAAAGGCGATGGAACGTTTAAAAATCCAATCTTATATGCAGACTATTCTGACCCCGATATATGTAAGGTAGGAGATGATTTTTACATGACGGCTTCTAGCTTCAATGCTACTCCGGGGCTACCCATTTTGCATTCTAAAGATTTAGTAAACTGGAACCTGATAGGGTATGCGCTGGAAAGGCAACCTCCTTTTGACCATTTTTCCCTTCCTCAGCATGGCAATGGGGTTTGGGCACCAGCCATTCGTTATCATCAGGGAGAGTTTTTTATCTACTATGGAGATCCCGACTTTGGCATTTATATGGTGAAGTCGAAAGATCCAAAAGGGCCTTGGGAAAAACCGGTTTTGGTGCAAGAAGGCAAAGGGTTAATAGATCCTTGTCCGCTTTGGGATGAAGATGGTAAGGCGTACCTCGTGCATGCTTATGCGGGTAGCAGGGCAGGTATAAAAAGCGTTTTGGTAGTGAACAGCATGCGCCCTGATGGTACCGCACTGTTAGATGAAGGCACATTAGTATTTGACGGGCATGAAAACCACCCGACCATAGAGGGGCCTAAATTTTACAAACGCAATGGTTATTACTACATATTTGCGCCTGCGGGAGGTGTGCCCACTGGCTGGCAAATGGTGCTCAGGTCAAAAAATGTATTAGGGCCATATGAAGACAAAATAGTAATGGACCAGGGCAGTACTCAGGTAAATGGTCCACATCAAGGCGGTTGGGTAGAGTTAGAATCAGGCGAAAGCTGGTTTGCTCATTTTCAAGATAGGGAGGCTTATGGCAGAATCGTTCATTTACAACCTATGAAATGGGAAAATAACTGGCCTATTATTGGTGATGATAAAGATGGAGACGGTAAAGGAGAGCCGGTTTTGGTGTATAAGAAGCCTAACGTAGGTAGAATTTACCCTGTACAAACACCACCTGATACGGATGAGTTTAACCACAATAACTTAGGCTTACAATGGCAGTGGCATGCCAACCCTAAGGCCACTTGGGCTTTCTCAAATGCAGCTAAAGGTTATCTTAGGCTGTATACGGATCAAGTGCCACAAGATGCCAAGAGTCTATGGGGAGTGCCTAATCTCTTGCTGCAGAAGTTTCCCGCTCAGGAGTTTGTAACCACTACAAAACTGAATTTTTATCCCAATAAAGATTTACAAAACGAAAGAACAGGGCTTATTATAATGGGGCAAGATTATGCCCACATCAACCTTGTGAGTAAAGAAGATGGCATTTATATAGAATATGCAACGGCCTACGATGTAAGGCATGGTAATAAAGAAGAACAGAAAATTATTGCCAAGTTAAAAGGTAATGAGGTTTACTTCCGGGTGGAAGTAAGTACGGGAGCCAAATGCCAGTTTAGTTACAGCGATAATGGCAAGAATTTCAAGAAGGTAGGAGAGGTTTTTACAGCCGTTCCCGGGCGGTGGATAGGAGCTAAAGTAGGAATTTTTGCTTTGAGAGAAGATAAAATAAATGATTCAGGATACGCCAATTACGATTGGTTCAGATTTACACCTTTAAAATAATATTATAATGCGTAAAAATTTATGGCTAGCCGCTCTAGTGGTACTATTCGGATGTAATGGTAGCACTAAAAAAGAAACTAAAAACACCGAAATAGAGAAGAAAACAGAATTTACCGTATCGGTAAGTAATCCTTTGGCTCAGAAGCGTACAGGTACACTTGTTATGATTACAGAAAGTGATTTGCCTTCTGATTTTAATAAGAAAGCATTTACAGTAATGGATGGAACTACGGAGATTCCTTCTCAATACAATAATAAGGGAGATAAAGGTATTGCTTTTGTTATTGATGATTTGGCTGCATCTGCCCATAAAGAATACACTATTCAGTATGATGTTGAAGGCGAAAGAAAGCATGATTACCCTAAAAGAACGCAGGCAGAACTCTCTATTAAAAAAGGTGGCAAGTTTGAAAATAGAGAATACATTGGAGGACAATTCGAAAACATAGATTCTTTAAGAGTACCTGATGAGCACACTGACCATTCATGGTTTATCCGTTATGAAGGTCCGGGATGGGAGTCAGATTTGGTGGGGTATAGATTTTATCTCGATTGGAGAAATGCTACTGATGTTTTTGGTAAAACCGTTCATAGCATGGAATTACAGCATGTAGGACAAGATAATTTTGATTCTTATCACGAATTGAGTGATTGGGGAATGGACGTGCTAAAAGTAGGTAAATCCTTAGGGTTGGGGTCTATTGCTACCTTTCAGGAGGATAAGGCTATGCGCGTGGCTGAAACTGATAGTGTAATTAGCAAGGTGGCAGAAAATGGGCCTGTTTATTCTTCAGTACAAACAGATTATTATGGGTGGAAAGTGGCAGGAAAAGAGCTTGATCTTAAGTCCGTGATTAGCATACATGCGGGCACTAGGCTATCAAAAGAAGCTTTGACCTTAGAAAATGACCTTGATAATATAGCAACAGGTTTACATAAAGATGAAGGGACTGAATTGTTTACGTCAGAAGGAGACGCTGATGGGTGGGGGTATATAGCTACTTACGGAGCTCAAAGCCTTAATAATGATAAGCTGGGACTGGCAGTGATGTTTGCCCCTGATAATTTCATGAGTTTTACCGAAGATGAGCATAGCCATGTAGTAACCTTAAAGCCAGCAGGTAAAAAGCTTACTTATTATTTTCTTGCAGCATGGGAGAAAGAAGCTGAGGGTATAACCACGCAAGACCAATTTGTTGAGTACCTAAAAGAAACGGCTAAGGAATTAGCACATCCTGTAGAGGTATCTATCAATAAATAAATTTTTACCTATGGAATGGTCGCTGTGGTTTCATTGATAGTGAGGCAATTTAGGTCATTCCAGTAGGTGTTCGAATAATTAAATGATTCACATGAAGCTACTACAAAGATTATTGCCAATAGTACTGTTTTTATCTTTTTTTCAAGGAAAAACCCAGACTATTGAAGACATATACGCAGGGGTGGAATTTGATATGCCTCGTGTAAAGGAACCAAGTTTTCCTGATCATACCGCAAGCATCACTGACTATGGTGCCGTGGGAGATGGTTTGTATGATAATACAGCCGCTTTTGCAAAAACCATAGATGCCATATCTCAAAAAGGTGGAGGTAAGGTAGTGGTGCCACGCGGTATATGGTTAACAGGTCCCATTGTTTTTAAAAACAACATCAATCTCTATACAGAACAAGGGGCATTAATAATTTTTAGCGATGATAAAAGCAAATATCCTCTTATAGAGACGAGCTTCGAAGGTCTTGAGACTTATAGGTGTCAGTCGCCAATATCAGGTGAAGGGCTAGAAAATATTGCTATTACTGGAAAGGGCGTGATCGATGGCTCAGGAAGCTCATGGCGACCGGTCAAAGAAAGTAAAATGGCTCCCTCTCAGTGGAAAGCATTAGTGAAATCTGGAGGAGTACTCAGTGCAGATAAAAAAACATGGTACCCATCCAAAGCCTATGAGGAAGCCAATAAATTAACTCAAAATTTCAATGTGCCTCCATTTAAAACTAAGGCAGAATTTGAAAAAGTAAAAGATTTTTTAAGACCTGTAATGGTAAGCTTTGTTCAGTGTAAAAAGGTGCTGTTAGATGGTCCTACTTTTCAAAATTCCCCAGCTTGGAATCTGCACCCATTGATGTGTGAAGATGTAATTATACGAAACCTTACGGTGAGAAATCCATGGTATTCTCAAAATGGAGATGGGCTGGATTTAGAATCGTGCAAAAACACTTTGGTATATAATAATTCCTTTGATGTAGGTGATGATGCTATCTGTTTTAAATCGGGGAAGGATGCCGATGGGCGTAAAAGAGGTATGCCTACTGAAAATGCTATTGTGAAATATAATACCGTTTATCATGGGCATGGTGGTTTTGTAGTAGGAAGCGAGATGTCAGGAGGGGTGAAAAATGTGTTGGTCGCTAACTGTACTTTCATAGGTACTGATGTAGGACTGCGGTTTAAAAGCACCCGTGGAAGAGGAGGAGTAGTGGAAAACATCTACATTAATGATATCGACATGATAGACATACCTACTGAGGCCATTCGTTTTAATATGTTTTATGGAGGAGCATCTCCCATTCCTGAAGAAGGCCAAGAAGCCATGGAAGTAGGAGAAACGGAGCTAGTGCCTGTAAGTGAAGAAACACCTGCTTTTAAAAATATTTACATGAAAAATATTACCGCTACAGGGTCTGGTACTGCGGGGCTATTTCAAGGCTTGCCAGAAATGAAACTGAGCAATGTTACCCTAGAGAATGTATTGCTAGAAGCAAAAAATGGTATTACCATGATAGATACTGATCAGCTTCTCATGAAGAATGTGAAAGTAATGACTGAAAAAGGTAAAACAATTACGATCTATAATAGCTCCAATATAAGTATTGATGGATTAAGCTATGAAAATACAGAAGCCAAGGCCATTAGGGTGATTGGATCTGGTTCAGATAAAATCACTTTTACCAATAGCACATTAAAAGAAGATGCTATTGTAACTGGTAAAGAAGTAAAGAAAAAGGCTGTAAAGCTCAAGTAAAAGCGCAGATTAAAACATGAAGACCCTCTTACTATTACTATTTTTGGTTCCTTTTAATGTCTTTGTGCAAAAGGATAACATTACCATTTTTTTGGTGGCAGACTCCACTGTGGCTGATAAGCCATTTATAGATGGCAACCCCGAGAAGGGATGGGGGCAGGTATTTCCACTTTATTTTAAACAAGGCATCACGGTAGACAACCATGCGGTAAATGGGAGAAGTACCAAGAGCTTTATGGATGAAGGCCGCTGGGATAAAGTACTTTCATTAATTCAACCTGGCGATTATGTTATTATTGAGTTTGGGCATAATGATGAAAAAAAGAAGGATCCGAAGCGATATACAGACCCTGATAAAGCCTACAGAGCTAACCTAAAAAAGTACATAGCTGATACACGAGCCAAAGGAGGGAAGCCTATTTTAGCTACTCCTATTGTTCGTAGAAGGTTTGATAAAGAGGGTAAGTTTTATGAAACCCATGGCAAGTATCCCGAAGTGGTAAGAGAAGTAGCCAAAGAAGAAAAAGTGCCGTTGCTAGATATGCAAAAGGAAACTGAAAAGCTGCTCATAGCCTATGGTCAAGAGGAGTCTAAAAAGCTCTTTTTACACATTAATCCGGGAGAATATCCATCTCTGCCTGAGGGGCGAGAAGATGACACTCACCTTTCTCCTTATGGCGCGTTTAGGGTGGCAGATTTAGTGGTGGCCGAGCTCAAAAGTAATGTGCCCGAATTAAGAAAATACTTAAAAGATTAAATTTTGAAATACTTAGCTGTTTTATTATTCGTGTTTACACCCCATTTTAAGTCTATTCTAAATGATGAAGTGGTGCATATTTATTTAATAGGAGACTCTACCGTGGCAGATTATGCCAATAACTATGAGCCGGGTAAAGATTATATGAAAACCCGATATCCGGTTACAGGCTGGGGGCAGGTTTTTCAGCAGTTTTTCTCTTCCGATAATCTTACTGATATCACATTACTCAGCGAGGCTGACAGTGTGGTGGTTGATGATCGTGCCAGAGGAGGGAGAAGTACCCGAACATTTTTTCAGGAAGGAAGGTGGAGGAGTGTGTATAAAAGCCTGAATAAGAATGATATAGTAATTATGCAATTTGGGCATAATGATGCGGCAGAGAATAAAACAGAAAGGTATGTAGATATTGAAGGTTATAAAGAGTTTCTGAGGCTCTTTGTTGAACAATCGTTGCAAAAAGAAGCCATTCCAATAGTGCTTACGCCAGTTTGTAGAAACTACCCTTGGAAAGAAGGCCACTTGGAAAATGTTCATGGTGAATATCCGCAAGCAGCTATTGATGTGGCTAATGAATACAAAGTGCCATTGATTGACCTCAACGAACTATCAATGAACGCATTTAGTGAAAAGGGACAAACTTATGTTACAGATCATTACTTTATGAATTTACCTGCAGGTAAATACCAAGCTTACCCTGAAGGGCAGAGTGATAACACGCATTTTCAGCCGGAAGGAGCTAAAGCCGTTGCTCAATTAGTGTATGAAGCAATGAAAAATATAGAATATCCTAAAGGTCATGAATAGGCACTTTCTTTGGCTTATTTTAATAATTACTACAGGCGTACAGTCGGTATTGTTATCTACCTGCTACGCTACACTTCAAGTAGATTACTACATGGTGGTGGCACAAGATGGCTCAGGAGATTATACCACCATCCAAGATGCCATTGATAATACCAAAGCCTTTCCTGATAAGCGAATTACCATCTTTATTAAAAATGGCTTTTACCATGAAAAGGTAAAGGTATATGCATGGAATAATATGCTCACTTTGTCAGGAGAAAGTAGAGAAAAAACTATCATTAGCTATGATGATTACTTTTCGAAAATAGATAAAGGACGCAACAGTACCTTTATGACACCCACGCTTTTGGTGGAAGGAAATGATTTCATAGCCGAAAACTTGACTATAGAGAATACTGCCGGTCCAGTAGGGCAAGCCGTGGCTTTGGCGCTAACCGCAGATAGGTGTGTTGTGCGTAATTGTTCTATTAAAGGTAATCAGGATACGTTATATACTGCAGGAGAAAGGCATAGGCAGTATATAACGAACTGCTATATAGAAGGAACTACTGATTTTATTTTTGGGGCAGCAACAGTAGTTTTTGATCAATGCGAGATACATGCAAAGGCTGAGTCTTATATAACTGCTGCATCTACTCCAGAGGGGGTGGATTTTGGCTATGTATTTATGCACTGTAAGGTTACAGGAGCACAAGATGTGACTCATGCTTATTTAGGCAGGCCTTGGAGACCTTATGCCAAAACTGTTTTTATACATTGTAACTTAGGCCGTTTTATCACTCCAGAAGGTTGGCATAATTGGTCTAAGCCAGAGGCTGAAGAAAATACATTTTATGCCGAATATGAGAATAATGGAGAAGGTTACCTCCCAGAGTCAAGAGTTAAATGGGCCCACATTCTCACTAAAAAGCAAGCTAAAAAGTACATTCTATCGAATATCTTCCATAAATATGAAACCAATAAGTATGATAGAGGTTGGTATATTCATAGGTAAATAAAAAGAAGAATAATCGAATGGCAAATATTAAAGTAGGTCTTATTGGTTTTGGTTTAGGAGGAAGAGTCTTTCATGCACCTTTAATCAATTATACAGAAGGCCTTGAACTAGTAAAAATAAGGGAAACTAAGCAGGATAAAATCGAGCTGATTAATAGGCAATATCCTCATGTAGAGGTGGTGTCTGATAGTGATGATATTATTAATGATCCTGAAATTGATTTAGTGGCAGTGGTAATCCCCAACAGTGCGCATTATGAAGTAGGTAAAGCTGTACTGCAAGCGGGCAAACATTTGGTAGTAGATAAACCATTTACTGTTACTGCAGCTCAGGCTGATGAGCTGATAGCCATAAGCAAAGAAAAAGGTAAATTGATTTCAGTTTATCAAAATAGAAGATGGGATAGTGACTTTTTAACTTTAAAAAGAGTAATAGCAGAAGGTAAACTAGGGCGTTTGGTTGAATTTGAGTCTCATTTTGATCGTTTTAGAAACTTTGTTAAAGAAAACACTTGGAAAGAAGATGGATCTTTAGGTACAGGCTTGCTCTATGACTTGGGGTCTCATATGATAGATCAGGCGCAGGTCTTGTTTGGTGTACCACAGGAAATTACGGCTTTCATGTCAAAGCAGCGTAGTGGAGGCGAAATAGTAGATAATTTTGAATTGCTCTTACATTACGATAAGTTAAAAGTGACAATAAAATCGGGCATGCTGGTAAAGGAAAGGTTGCCAAAATATATTTTGTTAGGAGAGCAAGGAAGTTTTGTTAAGTACGGATTAGATGTGCAAGAAGCTACCTTAGACAAAGGTGAAAAGTCCTTGTCTGATAGTGATTGGGGGACTGAGCCAGAGAACATTTGGGGTGTAATTAATTATGTAGAGGATGGTGAAGATTACAGAAAACCTGTAAAAAGTGCACAAGGCAATTACCCTGAATTTTATGCCAATGTATACAGAGCCATTGCTTATAATGAAGAGTTGGCCGTAAAACCAGAAGAGGCTAGAAATACTATTAGAATTATAGAACTGGCTATGAAAAGTTATGAAGAAAAAAGAACTGTACCGTTTTCGTAAAGTTAGCTTTATTATATTATTGTTGAGCTTTTCGGTTGCAAAGGCTCAACAATACCCTAGAGATACATCTTATTCCATTCAAAGTGCCTACCTAAAAATAAAGAAGCACTACCCCGAAGTATCTCCAATAACTCCATTTTCATTTAAGTCTGTTACTGAAAAATATGATGTGCCATATGTAAATGTAGGAAGAGCGCTAACCTTAGATATATTCTACCCTAGTAGTAATGCTAAAAAGGAATACCCAGCTATTTTACTCATATTCGGAGGGGGGTGGAGTTCAGGCGAGAAGGCGAATCAAGTTCCTATGGCTCAAAAACTAGCAAATGCGGGTTATGTGGCAGTGGTGCCTGAGTACAGATTAAGTCCAGAAGTACCATATCCGGCTGCCGTACACGATCTGAAAGCAGCTATCCGCTGGATGCGTGCCAATGCTAGAGTTTACCACATTAATCCAGATAAAATAGCAGTATTGGGGTGTTCTGCAGGGGCTCAACTGGCCACTCTTTTAGGAGTGACAGGAGATTGGGCTCAATTAGAAGGTAAAGAGGGAGAATTAAATTACTCTAGTGCAGTGCAAGCCATTATAAACATTGATGGTATAGTATCATTTATTCACCCTGAGGCAGAAGAGGGAAGGTATGCCGCCAAGTGGTTGGGCGGAGGAAAGAGCGAGTTGCCTGAAATATGGAGAGAAGCGTCTCCATTAGGATATGTTAATCAAAATACTCCGCCAACGTTATTTATCAATAGTGCGCAGCCTAGGTTTCATGCTGGTAGGGATGACATGTTGGAGATTCTTGATGAACACGGTATATATCATGAGCAGCATACATTGAGTCAATCGCCACATTCATTTTGGTTAGTTAACCCGTGGTTTGAACCAACCTTCGCTCACACACAAGATTTTTTGAAAAAGGTATTCAAATAAGTCTACTTATTTCATAATTAATACAGAGATATATGGCTGGTATTTTGCGCTGAGCGTAGATTATCAATAAATTTATATTACATAACTCATAAGTAGATTAAGCGTCATGAAATTAGAACATTTTGCACTTAACGTTAAGGAACCACTAGCCATGGCCGATTGGTACGTAGAGCACTTAGGTATGACCGTGGTAAAGCAGCTGAAAGAGCCTCCTTATATGACTTTTATCGCTGATGATAGTGGTAAAATGATGATAGAAATTTATAATAATAACGAGGCAGAAATCCCTGATTATGCCAGTATGAACCCGTTAATTGTTCATTTAGCTTTTGTTTCTGATGATCCAGATGCGGACAGCAAAAGACTGCAAGAGGCCGGTGCGGTAGAGTTATCTAATCAAACTTTGGTAGATGGTTCACACTTGGTAATGATGAGAGATCCATGGGGGTTATCAGTACAGCTATGCAAAAGGGCCATTCCTATGCTGAAATGAAAGACTAAAGGCCAGCTCACAGAACCATGTCTGCGAGTAGGCTTGTAGCTTTATTCTGACCACTCAAAGCCCTCGGCTTTGGGTATACTTAGGAAATTTTCCACCAAATCGTCCGGTAGTTTAGCTAATTTTCTTTTTTCTAAGTCTAGCCAAGCTCCATCTACATTAATTTGTGCCGCTTTTATGCCATCGCTTCTAAATACATCATGGCGGATAGACCACCTCGATCCGTCTTTTCGGCATTTAATTAAGTCAGCCGTGAGTGTTATGGTATCATTAGGAGATACTTCGCGTAAGTATATAATTTCTTCTCTGAAAAGAATTGGCCCTATGCCTAGTGTCTTAAACACTTTCATATCAAACCCTATATTTTTTAGGGCCTCTAAACGCGCCTGAGCCGCAAAATCAGCATAGGCAGAATGGCGCAAGTGTTGGTTGGCATCAATTTGAGACCATAATATATTAAAAGAATATTGATTATTATCCATGTTAAAATTTGTTATGCATGACGAGTATAAAGATACGTTTCTATTTGTTGTATGACAAAATTGGCGCACTATAAATCTATTGGGTATTTAATAAGGAGAAGCCTGTAAATGTTTCAAGAATCATCCATAATAAGAAAAGCAGATAGCTAAATAGCAGAATGTAGCATTCTAACCGTGACAGCATTAGCCTGGTTCTGAGCATTGCAAATAATAATATAGTGGCAAAAGTAAGGAATAACATAAGTGGTATAGCCAAAGCAAAGTCTACTTCCGAGGCACCTGCTATAACCACGCCTAAAGGCAAAGCCACTAACAAGTCAAAAATATTACTACCTATGGTGTTTGCTAAGCTAGATAACGCATTGCCTTTTCTTGCCATTTTAATACTTACAAAGGCATCGGGTATGCTGGTGGCGGCTGCTATTACAGTTATTCCCCAAAAGAAGCTGGGTGTGCTGAGGTATTCTCCTAAAAACAGTGCACCTCTTACTAGTCCCTCTACTCCCACTACTATTACGGCCAAACTAGCCACTAATTTGAGCCATTCTTTGCTTGGCTTTATGTTTTTAGGTTTTTCTTTATTGGCAAATTCTTTTTGGTATTCTGATGTTTCTTGCTGTTGTAAAAAGATATATAATACGTAGAGGAGGAGAGGAATTAAGGCTATGGTTCTGGTCATTTCTCCTACTAAATGTTTTCCTTCTACCGGGTTGTAAATTACGGCAAGAGAAAATGTAAGCAATAATACGGCTACTGAGGTGATATAAAACTGTGCATCTTTATAAATCAGTATTCTGTCGGCTTCTAGTTTTTTACTAAATAAACCCGAAAGTGCAGGTATCATCAATATGTTAAAAATAGCAGAGCCTACTATTGCTCCTACACCTAGTTCAAATTCTCCATGTAGCAGTGTGGAAAGTACGGTGGTAGAAAGTTCTGGGAAACTAGAGCCTATAGCGGCAATAATTGCTCCTTGAACTACGGCAGGCAAGTTATAGTAAGTGGATAATCTTTGGGAGCTTACCTCTAGCCAGTCGCTGCTTTTCCAAACCGCTATGGTAGATATGATAATGATGCCGATGTAGAGGATTAGTAAGGACACAGGGGTATTATTTAGTTTTGTTTACTGTAATGATTAACTTCAAATGTTATAAAGGGTTTAATGTGTAACCCAATTTAAAAAATATATCAATTCTAGTATGCAATATTATCAGGAAGCATTAAATCAGGCGAAAAAAGGGTTAGCAGAAGGTGGCATACCTATAGGGGCAGTATTAGTTAAGGATGGGGAGATTATTGGCAAAGGCCATAACCAACGTGTGCAGCGCGATAACCCAATTTTACACGGAGAAATGGATTGTATGCAAAATGCAGGAAGGCAATCGAGCTACGAAGGGGCTACTATGTATACTACCTTAAGTCCTTGTATGATGTGTACAGGCACTATTTTACAATTTAAAATAAAAAGAGTGGTAATAGGTGAAAATGTCAATTTTGAAGGTAATATTCCTTTTTTGCAGCAAAATGGAGTGGAAGTGGAGTTGTTGAACGATAAGGAGACTATTACTATGATGGAAACCTTTATCAAAGAGAATCCTACACTTTGGAATGAAGATATAGCAGAATAAAAAAAAGCGGTTGTAATACTTACAACCGCTAATGGAAATGTGTGTAATTAAAGTGAAACTCCTCGTTTCCAGGGAATGAAGTCCGCTTGATTTAATTGCATAGCCTTGGTAGCGATGTTACCACTGGCTACATCAATTATAAAATCCAGCATTTCTGTTCCCATTTCTTCTATGCTTTTGGTACCCTCAATAACAGGCCCCGTATTTACATCTATAATATCGGGCATGCGCTCCGCAAGTTTTGTGTTCGATGACACTTTTATAACCGGAGTAATGGGATTGCCTGTAGGTGTGCCTAACCCTGTAGTGAATAATATAATATTTGCTCCTGAACCGGCCATAGCCGTAGTGCTTTCTACATCATTTCCAGGAGTGCATAATAAATTCAGTCCCGATTTTGTAGCGTATTCAGTATAATCCAGTACATCGGTAACAGGTGAAGTGCCTCCTTTTTTGGCTGCTCCGGCAGATTTAATGGCATCCGTAATAAGGCCATCTTTTATATTTCCCGGGCTAGGGTTCATATCAAACCCTGAACCTACTGCTTCCGCGGCATTAGAATATGCCTTCATTAAGTCACTGAACTTCTCAGCTATACCATCATTAGTACAGCGATTTATTAACTCTTGTTCTACCCCACAAAGTTCAGGGAACTCCGATAGTATCGATTTTCCTCCAAGCGCTACTATAAAGTCAGAAACTTGCCCTACCGTTGGGTTGGCTGATATTCCTGAAAAGCCATCCGATCCGCCACATTCAAGGCCTATCACCAACTTGCTTAGTGGTGCAGGTTTCCTCTCTTGCTGGTTGGCTTCCATCATGCCTATAAAAGTTTCTTTTATAGCCTTGGTCAGCATTTCTTTTTCAGTACCTTCTTTCTGTTGCTCCAGTATAATCAAAGGTTTTTTAATGTCAGCATTTACTTTGTTGAGCTTATCTTGCAAGATAGATATTTGTGCATTTTGGCAACCTAAACTTAATACTGTGGCGCCCGCTACGTTGGGGTTGTTAATATACCCGGCTAATAATCCGCACAACATCTCTGAGTCTTGCCTGATGCCACCGCATCCACCTTCGTGGGTTAAAAAACGGATGCCATCTATATTTTTAAAAAGTTTTTCAGGAGTCTGATCAGCTACTTGTTGTAATTGTAGTTCTTTGATTTTATCTGTTTCTCCTTTTTGATACAATTCTACCATTTCATGCACATAGGATTGATAAACATCGGTTTTAGCAAAACCTAGTTCGTGCATAAAGGCTTGTTGTATAGTGTTTACATTTCTGTTTTCACAAAATACCAGAGGTATCACAAGCCAATAGTTGGCCGTACCTACTTGGCCGTCTTCACGGTGGAATCCCATAAAAGAAGCATTGTCCCATTTGCTTACGTCAGGGGCAGACCAGTTGGTGGTAGTAGTTTTTTTTGTGAATGAAGAGGCTTGGTGTTTTACATTTGTGATGGTAAGTACTTCTCCTGCTTGTATAGGATCTACAGCTTTACCCACCAAAATACCATACATAATTATTTTATCTTCCTTCACTAAATCAAACTCTGCAAACTTATGTTTGGCTGGTACATCGTGAGTTATATGGATTTGTTTGCCGTTAAAATGGATCGTTTCGCCAGCAGTTAAATTATCCAATGCTACTATCACATTATCGTCAGGGTGAATTTTAAGTACTCGTTGTGGCATATTTCAATTGTTTATGTGCAATCGATTGCACAGCACAATTGTACGAAATAAAATCACAAATGCCAATATTTTTTAAGGGCATCTGAGGTTGAGATGCTTAAACTTTAAAGGAAAAGCCCTTAGCTATTTTATGATTATACTTTTCTTGGTCAAATTGAAACAGATAAGAACCTTTTTTGCTGGAGGTCATATCTTTTTCATCTAATTTTTTTAGAATATTGAGCGCATTGATCTTTTTAGTAAAATTGCCTTTATCTAAACCTTGGCCATAAATCTGCTCGTAAAGTAATTGTAGCTGGCGCATGGTAAACTTTTTAGGTAGCAACTCAAAGGTTACCGGTTCGGTGGCGCTTCTGTACTTTAACCTTTCAATAGCTTTATGTACCATCTCTTCATGGTCAAAGATGAGTTGAGGTAGTTCGTCTATATCAAACCATTTTGCGCTATATTCTGAAGAGAGTTGTTGTTGCATTTCTGCCATATTTAATAAAGCATAGTAGGCAACAGAAATAGTTCTTTCTTCGGGGTCACGATTTACCTCGCTGAAAGTAAAAAGTTGTTCTAGGTATAGGTTTGATAATGCTGTTAGGTCATATAAAACTCTTTGTGCTGCAGTATCTAAAGTATCGTCTTCTTTTAAAAAGCCTCCCATCAAAGACCATTTTCCTTTTTCAGGTTCAAAACCCCGTTTGATGAGTAAAACTTTTAATCGGTTTTCGTCAAAACCAAAAATAATACAATCTACAGCAAGAAGAACTTTATATTCCTTATGATATGTGCTGATCATTTTCAAAATGAATTTAAAATTCTGTTAAATATTCAAAGTTAATACTAAAAGCATTTAGCTAATAGTGATAGGTTTTATATTTAAACGCCTGTTTTTCATATTATGTACATTATCGTTTTGTTTTTATAACTTTAACCTTCTTTACTGCATTTGTACATAATGAAGAATTATTTTGTGTGTACACATGGTAAAATCTATTAACATTGGTTAACATTCTTAATTATGCAAAGTCTATCTACAAAAGAATTATCTGTTAAAATTGAAGATTTCGGCAAGACAGCAGGAGGCAACTCGGTGAAATCATATACATTAAGTAACCAAAATGGTATTGAGGTTACAGTGTTAGATTTTGGTGGAGTGATTACTTCAATTAAAACCCCAGATAAGGAGGGTAACTTGGGTGACATTGTTTTGGGTTTTAATAACATAGAAACTTATGAAGGAGATAGCCCCTATATGGGTGCGTTAGTGGGAAGGTATGCCAATAGAATAGCCAATGGTAAATTCAGTATTGATGGCAAGGAGTATACCTTGGCTCAAAATAATGGTGCCAACTGTTTACATGGAGGCGTGGTAGGTTTTGATAAGAAAATATGGGCAGTTGAAATTTTGCAAGGAGATAACGATGTGGCCTTATCAATGACTTATGAGAGTGAGCATATGGAGGAAGGTTTTCCTGGTAACTTGTCTGTGAAAGTGATTTACAGGTTAACTAATGAGGATAATTTAGAGATAGAATATTTCGCTACCACTGATCAGAAAACAGTAATCAACCTCACGCAACATACATATTTTAACCTTTCGGCTGATCCTTCAACTTCTGTTTTGGATCATGAGTTAACGGTATGGGCTAATAAATTTTTGCCAATTAATAAAGACTTAATTCCAACAGGTGAAAGACGTGGAGTGGACGGTACTCCGTTTGATTTTACCAGTGGCAAGAAAATAGGAAAAGACATCAGCGCGGCCTATGAGCAATTGGAGCTGGCTAAAGGTTATGATCATAGCTGGATTTTTGAAAATAATGACAAAGAGTTAGTGAAAGCTGCTTTTTTAAAGCACATGCCTTCTGGCAGAATATTAGAGGTATTTACTACTGAGCCAGCCATGCAGGTATATACTAGTAATTTTTTAGATGCATCTCTAACAGGCAAAGAAGGTGTTAGCTATGACGAAAGAAGTGCGGTATGTTTAGAAACGCAGCATTACCCTGATAGTCCTAATCAAAGCGATTTTCCTACTACATTGCTCAACCCTGGAGAGAAATTCCATTCAAAAACCATATTTGGTTTTAAAACGGAACAAGCATAATATTTACGAACTAAGGAGCAGCATTTTAAATGCTGCTTTTTTTATTCAAATAAGCTTTCTAATATAGAGATACTCACCACCTTAAAGTCTTTGATAATCATATCACAATGAGCCAATTCGGCTTCGCTGTGGGTGGTGGTTATTCCTATTACCTTGCACCCCGCAGCCTGCGCGGCAGCAATTCCTGAAAGAGAGTCTTCAAATACTATACACCGATCAGGACTATAGTTGAGGGCCTGAGCTGCCTTTTGATAAATTTGAGGATGAGGTTTGCCTTGGCTAACATGAGCCGAATGTAATATGGCGTGAAACAATGGTTCAATATTTAAGCCTTGTAATATAAAGTCAGCATTTTCCTTTGGTGCAGACGTAGCTACTGCCATTTTAATTTCTGCATTATTTAAGTTATTTAAGAATTGGGGAAGCCCTTGAATTGCTTCCAGTTCGCTATGGTAAATATCTCTGAATAACTCTTCTTTTTCATCAGCATAGTTTTTTAGCTCAGGATATTCCATTTTCCCAAATAGCTCAGGTATCCATGTTTCGTTTCTTCTTCCGTATACTTTTTCTTTTAGAAATTCGTCACTTACCTCTTTGTTGTATTTCTTGCAAAACTCCTTGATGGATTTTTCGTGGTGCGGATTGGTGTCAGCAATTACACCATCCATGTCAAAAATTACTGCAAAGTCTTTAGTAGCCATAGTATAAAAAGATTAAGATTGAGAAATAAAAAAAAGCTGCTCGACTATTATAGCTTGTATAATAATCAAACAGCTTCTTTGAAACTATGTTTAGGAGAAACTCGCTAATTACTTAGCATAAGATACTGATCTCATTTCTCTAATTACCGTAATTTTAATCTGGCCAGGGTATTGCATGTCTTTTTCTATTTTTTGAGAAATATCGTAAGACAGTTGTCCTGCTCTATCATCAGTAACATTATCAGCATCTACCATAACTCTAAGCTCTCTACCGGCCTGTATCGCATAACACTTATGCACACCGTCAAAGCTTAATGCCAGTTGTTCTAATTCTTTAAGACGCTTAATGTAGCTTTCCATTACTTCACGTCTAGCACCTGGTCTAGCACCTGATATAGCATCACATGCCTGAATTATTGGTGATATCATGGAAGTCATTTCAATCTCATCGTGGTGAGCTCCTATGGCATTACACACTATAGGGTGCTCTTTATATTTTTGAGCAAGCTCCATACCTATGATAGCGTGAGGCTTTTCTGGCTCTTCTGGCCATACTTTACCGATATCATGTAAAAGACCAGCCCTCTTAGCATGTTTAGGGTTTAAGCCTAGTTCAGAGGCCATGGTAGCACATAAGTTGGCTACTTCTCTTGAGTGTTGTAGTAAGTTTTGACCATAAGATGATCTGAAGCGCATTCTACCCACCATTTTGATTAGCTCTGGGTGAAGACCGTGAATACCAAGGTCAATTACCGTACGCTCACCAATCTCAATGATCTCTTCTTCAATATTCTTTTTGGTCTTAGCTACTATTTCTTCAATACGTGCAGGGTGAATTCTTCCGTCTACCACAAGTCTATGTAGTGATAGTCTCGCAATTTCTCTTCTTACAGGGTCAAATCCCGAAATGATGATAGCTTCAGGAGTATCATCTACAATAATTTCGACTCCTGTAGCAGCTTCGAGGGCTCTAATATTACGACCTTCTCTACCAATGATTTTACCTTTGATATCATCACTTTCTATATTGAAAACAGATACACAGTTTTCAATGGCATGCTCAGTGGCAGTACGTTGTATCGTTTCTAATACTATTTTTCGTGCTTGCTTAGTAGCAGAGAGTTTGGCTTCCTCTAAAATATCTTTAATAAAAGATGAGGCCTTTGTTTGAGCTTCGTCTTTTAAAGATTCCATCAATTGCTCCTTAGCTTCATCAGCGGTAAGGTTAGAGATCTTTTCTAAGATAGCTACTTTTTGCTCGTTAAATTTATCAAGCTCAGCCTGCTTGTTGTTCACTACATCAATTTGCTTAGTGAGTTTGTCTTTTAGGCTGCTAATGTCTGATTCTTTACGTTTTACCTGCTCAAATTCTTTGGCTAAATGCTGTTCTCTTTGCTTAAGCTTGTTTTCATTGGTGATGATAATGTTCTTTTTCTTAGAAACCTCCTCTTCAAATTCGGATTTCATTTTTAAGAACTTCTCTTTGGCCTCAAGGATTTTGTTCTTTTTGATGTTTTCCGCTGAAATTTCAGCTTCTTTCATCATTCCTTTTGCTTTTTCTTCAAGCTCGCGTTCTTTTTCTTCATTCACTTTGCGGATCAGAGATCTGCCTATCATAATACCAATACCTAAGCCAATAAGACTTCCCAGTATTATATAAATTGCTTCTGCCATTACTATATGTTTATGTTAGGTTGCTTTGAGTGCTTTACCTGGAGGGAATAAATAGTTATAGTATGGGCATAAGTTTACCTTTCATCTATATATAGCCGTGATTAATCGTTGCAATCATGGCAGAAATTCCTTTGGCTCCTGAGTATACACTCAACTTTATACAAGATGCAGCTAAAGGTAAACCTGATTTTAGAGGGATGTATCTATCTTATGTTAGAGAGATTGGTTAATAAGATGATTAAGCTGATTTACTTTATCCAGAATGCTATCGTCTATATCACTCGGGTTGTCTTCAGACTCCATTTTATCTACAAGGCAGTCAAATGCCACCATGGCTAATAGGTCTTGCTTATCATCTATACCAAATTGTTCTCTATAAGCTTTTATTCTTTCATTAATTTGTTTGCCAGCGCGCCTTACCCGCTCCTCGTCCTCCGCTTTTACCTTCATCGGGTATTCGCGATCAGCAATTTTTATTTTTATTGAAAGTTCGTCCATATGGAGCGTTATTATTTACTTAAGTGTACAATACACTTATCAATCTCCTTTATATAATCGTCAATCTTCCTCTTTAAGTCAGAAGTGTTACCTTCTTCTGTATCTATATTATTTACAATCTTACTAATTTTAATCTTATTTTGAAAGCTATTAATCTGATCATCCTTTGATTTAACCTGCTGGCGCAACTGCTTGTTTTCATCCTCTAACTGCTTCACTTTTTGCTTAATAGATTTATAATCACCAAGTAATAAGCTGATTTTTCTTTCTAATGATAAGAGGTTGGCTTTAAGCTGGTCGTTATTCATTTTTTGTATTCTACTTAAGTATGCTCAGTATAGCTTTCAATTATTAATACAATAAAGAATTAAAATGTAAATTAATTGTTATTCTTTATTTTTCTATTTACGAATTATTGCATTAAGCTGATGTTCGAAGGCCTGAATAAGTTTATTCATGGTCTTATCTATTACTTTATCAGTTAAGGTCTGTTTCTTGTCTTCTAAAGTAAAGCTGATGGCATATGCTTTTTTCTCTTCGCCTATGCTTTCTCCTTCGTAAACATCAAATACATTAATGGCTGTTACAAACTTATTGTTTTTTGCCAGAGCAAGTTTCTTAATATCTTCGAAGCTCACTTTTTTGTCGATTACTAACGATAAGTCTCGCTTCACTTGTGGAAACTTAGAAACCTCTTCGTAAACTATACTATTATTTGCTTTTTTCAAAAGTAAATCCCAATCAAGATCAGCAAAAAATACTTCTTGTTTTACACCTGCAAGCTTAGTGGTAGATGGCTTCACTTTTCCGATGGTCGCTAATACTTTTTCGCCTAGTAGTAAGTTAATTCCATACTGATATGGCTCTTCATGAATAACGCTAGTTGTAATGTTGTTACCCAGTAATCTTGATACTAACAATTGTACTGTTGCGTATAAATCGTGAAAAGTCACATTTCTACTTTTGTTTAGCCAGTTTTCGGCTTCTATATCACCTGTTAAATATATAGCAAGCCTGTTCTTTTCTACGTAAGCACCATCTTTATGGAAATAGCTTTTGCCAAACTCAAATAGTCTAAGGTTATCTTGCCTTCTGTTAATATTATATGCTGCTACCTCTAGGCCATTAAATAATAAACTTTGACGCATTACTCCTAGATCTTCACTTAGCTTGTTCAGTATTACTACACTTTCTTTTTCTTCTAAGTGCTTAGCTTTTTCAGCATATTCTGGTTTAGTAAGCGAGTTGGTGAGTATTTCAAAATAACCGTTGCTTACTAAAAGTTCTGTAACTGTCTTTTTGGTTTTATCTCTGTCCTTAGCAGGAAAATTTGCTAAGAAATCGCTGCTTACATGGTCAGGAAGCTCTACATTATTAAAACCATAAACTCTTAAAACTTCTTCTACAATATCAGCTTCTCTTTGTACATCTACTCTAAATGGAGGAACAATGGCTGTAAATGTTTCTTCAGTTCGGTCAGCTACTTGTATGTCTAATAAGTTAAGAATTTCAACAATTCTGTCGTGATCGATATTTTTACCGATCAATCGATGAATGTTTTTGAACTTAACATCTATTTTAAAATCCTCAATAGGCGTGGGGTAAAGGTCAATTATATCTGAACTGATTTCACCGCCTGCTATTTCTTTTATGAGTAAAGCAGCTCTTTTTAATGCATAAAGCGTGATGTTAGGGTCTGTACCTCTTTCAAACCTGAAAGATGCATCAGTTTTTAACTGATGATGCTGAGCTGTTTTTCTGATGTAATCAGGAGAGAAGTAAGCGCTTTCTAAGAATACATTAGTAGTTTCTTCTGTTACTCCAGAGTGTAATCCTCCAAACACACCAGCAATGCACATGCCTTCACTTTCTCCATTACAAATCATCAAATCATTGCTACGAAGTTTTCTTTCTTTTTCATCTAGCGTAGTGAAAGTGGTGCCTTCAGCTAATGTTTTAACAATTACTTTATTGCCTTTGATTTTGTCCGCATCAAAAGCATGGAGCGGCTGTCCTACTTCATGCAGCACATAGTTGGTAATGTCTACTATATTGTTAATGCTATCTAAGCCAATAGAGGCAAGTCTAAGCTTTAGCCATTCTGGTGATTCACCTACTTTTACATTAGTGATGCTTACAGCGGTATATCTAGGGCAAGCTTCAGTATTTTCTACAATTACTTCAATAGGTAATGTGTGATTTTCAACGTTGAACGCATCAACATCAGGCCACTTTATTTCTGACTTGAATGCAGCTTTTAAGTCTCTGGCTACACCAATATGTGATGCTGCATCTGCTCTGTTTGGTGTTAAACCAATTTCAAAGATTTGGTCATCAGCAAGGTTGAAATATTCAGCCGCAGGAGTTCCGTTGGGTAGAGTAGTGTCTAGCACCATAATGCCGTCATGTCCTTTACCTAGACCTATTTCGTCTTCAGCACAGATCATACCTTCAGACGCTTCTCCTCTGATTTTTGCCTTCTTTATTTGAAAAGGATCGTGCCCTTCGGGGTATAAAGTAGCGCCAACAGTGGCTACTATTACTTTTTGACCTTTAGCCACGTTAGGAGCACCACAAACTATGTTGCTTGGAGTATCGCCCCCAATATCTACAGTAGTGATATTAAGCTTATCAGCATTAGGGTGGCGTTCACAAGTAAGAACTTCTCCTATAACCATGCCTTTAAGGCC
Organism: Fulvivirga sp. AWR4_260; assembly: GCF_056158185.1. NCBI lineage: Bacteria > Pseudomonadati > Bacteroidota > Cytophagia > Cytophagales > Fulvivirgaceae > Fulvivirga > Fulvivirga sp. AWR4_260. The sequence goes on along the minus strand of NZ_JBSWSU010000001.1, from coordinate 48,885 downwards.
TCCTTTTACTTGCTCAAAAGCTTCAACAGTTTCTATTTCTAATCCCGTATCGGTAAGTGAAGTGCTTATTTTTTCAGTTGACTGATCTAAATCTATATAATCTTTAAGCCAGTTTAAAGATATTTTCATGCTTCAAATTGCAGTTTAAGTGCTAAAATTTTAAGTCGGCAAAATTACACATTTATAGTGTTTCCGTATTGAATAAACGTGCTAATTTAATTTTTCTCCTCTTTAGAGTCTTCTTTTTTATCACTGTGATAGTTTTTTTCTCCAGCTTTAATGGCTATGGTAAGTAAATTTTCGGCCGGAGGTAAAGGGCAGCTATAACCATCAGTGTAGGCACAATAAGGATTGTAGGCCAAGTTGAAGTCTAAAAGTATAGTATTGCCACTGTTATGTTTTACTTCTAGGTATCGGCCAGCACCATAGGTTTCATTAGCGCTAGTTTCGTCACCAAAGGCTAGAAATAGTATTTCATCTTTGGTGTTTTCGAGTATTAATAATTTCTGATCCTTTTTGTCTATAGTAAAGGTGGCATAGCCATATTCAAGATAATCTTCTGTATACCCATCACTAGTGCTTAAACTTCTAACTTCAGGAAATTCAATAGGCTCTAATCTAGCATTGATTTTATACTTTTTATCAGGAGGGAAGAAGTTGAGGCTATCGAATGGTAGTTGGTGTTCTACAAACGGTGATTCTTCTGAGTTTCTCATGAAGCTCTCCTGTTCTTCGCGTTTTTTTAATATTCTTTCTTTGTAAGCCTCGGGAGACTCGCCTTCTAATGCATATGCAACTATGGCGATTAAAATGATGATTACTCCGGCTATGATTATCTTGTTTCTGTTCATTTGTTAAAGCATATTTTCATCTGCGAAGCTAAAATAGCCATTGTCAGTGAAAATGATATGATCCAGTACGGGGATTTCCAACAATCGGCCTGCTTCTTTTAGTTTTTTTGTTAATTGTATGTCTGGCTGACTTGGACTAAGGTTGCCAGACGGGTGGTTGTGGATGAGTATTATACCACTGGCCAATTCGATGAGTGCAGCCTTGAAAATAATTTTAGGGTCTGCAATAGTACCAGAAACACCTCCACTGCTTATCTGCTGTTTTTTGATGATAACGTTACTTCGGTTGAGTAGTAAACACCAAAATTCTTCATGTCTATTGTCTAGTAAATGAGGAGATATAGCCTCGTAGGCATCTTCTGAGCAAGTGATTCTTCGTTTTGTAGGAGATTCAAAGTCTTTTCGTCTCCTTCCGAGCTCCAAGGCACTTACTATGGTAATGGCTTTGGCTTCACCTATACCTTTAAATTTGGTGAGATCTTTTACGCTGAGGCGAGCTAAATGATTAAGATTATTTTCGGAATGGTGTAGAATGTGTTTGGCCAGATCAACGGCAGACATTGATTTAGTGCCTGACCCTATGAGTATGCCTATAAGCTCCGCTTCAGAAAGAGAGGCTTTGCCTTTGAGTAGTAGCTTTTCTCTCGGCCGATCTTCTTCAGCCCAGCTTTTGATGTTTAAGTGTTCTGATGGGTCCATTCATTACCTTATTGTGTGATAATGAATATAATAAAAATTCTATTGAATACTAGAAATAAAAAAAGCCTTACTGTGAGGTAAGGCTTCAAATTCAGCTTAAAATATTTTATAGGCCATTCACCAATCTAGTTAATTTAGATTTTTGGTTAGACGCTTTATTTTTATGTATAATATTTTTCTTAGCAAGTTTGTCGATCATTGAAATTACTTTTTTCAATAAATCCTGCGCCTCTGACTTATCACTAGTACCTTTCAACCTTTTAACGAATGTTCTGGTTGTTTTGTGCTGATACTTATTTCTTAATTTTTTAGCATTGTTAGATCTAATTCTTTTTAATGCTGACTTATGATTTGCCATATCTGATATTTATTCGACTTCGCTGTTAATTTTGAGTGTGCAAAGGTAATGCTAATTCTTTTATTTACAAAAAGTATCTAAGGAATAATTTTTACTTAAATATGCTTAACTTATGCTAAGTATGATTCAATGCACGCGCAAATATAGTATTTTGTTCTTACTACTCATAATTCTTTTGAGCAGTTTTGTTATTCCTGTCTGGGGATTTTTTGCGCATCAAAGAATAAACCGACTAGCTGTGTTTACTCTTCCTATAGAAATGATAGGCTTTTATAAACACAATATTCAATATATAACCGAAAACGCGGTAAACCCGGATAGGCGTAGGTACGCAGTTAAAGAAGAGGCGCCTAGACATTATATAGATGTGGATGTGTATGGAGATAGTGCAGTTTATACTTTGCCTAGATATTGGAAGCAGGCGGTGGAAAAATATTCTGAAGATACGTTGCAGGCATATGGTATAGTGCCTTGGCATGTAATGAAAATGAAATATCGGCTCACTAAAGCCATGCAAGTGAAAGATGCAGATGCTATATTAAGGCTATCTGCAGATTTGGGACACTATATCGCAGATGCCAATGTGCCTTTACATACTACTGAAAATTATAATGGTCAGCTCACAGGGCAAAGAGGCATACATGGGTTGTGGGAGTCGAGATTGCCCGAGTTATTTATTTCGGACTATAACTTTTTTGTAGGGAAGGCCTCTTATCTCGAAAATCCTCAATTGGAGATTTGGAGAGGTGTAATATATGCACATGAAGCATTGGATTCTGTTTTTCAATATGAAATTGATGTTTCTGAAGAGCTGGGGTCAGATAAGAAATATGCTTATGAAAACAGAGGGAGTGTGTTGATTAAAACCTATTCAAAGGAATTTTCTGAGAAGTTTCATGTTGCGCTAGATCATATGGTTGAGCGCCAAATGCTAAGGGCTGTGAAGATGGTGGGAGACTTTTGGTATACATGCTGGGTAGACGCGGGGCAGCCTAATTTAGATGAATTAATCGATTTTAAATATAGTGAAGAGGAAATAGCTGAACATGAACTTCAGTTGCAGCAATGGAGAAGTGGACAATATAATAGCAGGGAAGATGAAGGAATAAAGTAAAGTTAGTGCTATGTAGAATATGCATGTCAAATTGATGTAGTTTTGCTTTATGAATTATTTATCGGTAGACAAAATATCTAAATCATTTGGTGCTCGGGTATTATTTAATAATATCTCATTTGGAATAGAGCAAGGTCAAAAGGTAGCATTGGTAGGAGTTAACGGAAGCGGAAAATCTACCTTATTAAAGATATTAGCAGGAATAGATGCGCCTGATGAAGGTGAGGTAGTGGTGGCTAATGATGTGAAGGTTACCTTTCTGGATCAGCAGCCTGATTTCGATCCTGACCTGTCAGTGATAGATGCTGTTTTACAAAGCGATGATCAGCTGCCTAAGCTGGTGAAAGAATATGAGTATTGGTTGGCAAAAAGTGCTACAGACATTAGTGCTACAGATAAATTGACGTCTATTATCACAAGAATGGATGAGCTTGATGGCTGGAATTATGAAAATCAGGTAAAAGAAATTCTTGGTAAGTTGGGGATGAAAGATCAGCAACTTAAGGTAGGTCAGTTGTCTGGAGGACAGAAAAAACGTGTGGGTTTAGCTAAAACGTTATTAGAAAAGCCTGACTTAGTGATTTTAGATGAGCCTACCAACCACTTGGATTTAGAGGCGATAGAATGGCTTGAAGAATACCTTTCTCAGAGCCAAATGGCCATCATCATGGTTACGCACGATAGGTACTTCTTAGAAAGTGTTACCAATGAAATTATTGAATTAGATCAGAATCAGATTTATAAATACTCTGGTAACTACTCTTATTTTCTAGAGAAAAAGGCAGAGCGTGAGCAAAACCAGCTTTCAGAAAAAGAAAAGGCAAAAAACCTATATGGTAAGGAGTTGGAGTGGATGCGCAGACAGCCAAAAGCCAGAGGTACTAAGGCTAAATATAGAATTGATGCATTTGAAGATATAAAGAAAAAGGCACATCAAAATTTAGAAAAGCAGAAGCTAGAATTAGATGTGAAGGGAAGAAGGCAAGGAGGAAAGATTATAGAGATTGAAGGCATTGAAAAGTCTTTTGGACCCAAAAAACTGTTTGAAGATTTTAGCTACATTTTCAAGAAGGGAGAGAGAGCAGGTATTGTAGGTAAAAATGGTACGGGTAAATCTACGTTTTTAAATGTGCTTACGGGGGCCTTACAGCCAGATGCTGGTGAAGTGGTGAAGGGAGCTACTACAGCTATAGGATATTATAAGCAAAAGGAACCAGATTTTAGACCTGGCATGAAGGTGATTGATGTGGTGCAGGAAATAGCAGAAGTGATAACACTTTCTGATGGTAGCACGGTGACTGCATCGAGATTTTTAACTCAATTTAATTTTAGTCCGGCAGCACAATACGACTATGTAGATAAACTTAGTGGTGGTGAAAAACGAAGGTTGCAGTTGTTGTGTGTATTGGTTGAGAATCCTAATTTCTTAATTCTTGATGAGCCTACCAATGATTTGGACTTAATCACATTGAGGACCTTGGAGGATTTCCTATCGTCTTTTGCGGGGAGTTTGATAATAGTTTCTCACGACAGGTATTTCATGGATAGGTTGGTAGACCATTTATTTATTTTTGATCAAACCACTGAAATACAAGATTTTCCTGGCAACTATACAGTTTATAGAGAATATGCTAAAGCTAAGGAGGCTCAAAAAGAAGAGGTAAAGGAGGATGAAAAGCCAAAGGCAGAAAAGCAAAAGACTGAGCAAGCTCGTAAAATGTCTTACAAAGAAAAGCGCGAGTTCGAATCTTTGGAGCAAGAGTTGGAGAGTCTCAACAAGAAGAAGCAAGAACTTCAGAATATGTTGAACTCAGGTGAGCAGGACCATATGAAATTGACGGAGTGGGGGGCTGACTTGGAAAAGATTAATGATCAGATTGATGAAAAGGAAATGAGATGGCTTGAGCTATCAGAGTTGTCCTAATGATATCAAGAGCCTTACCCATGTTGGTAAGGCTTTTTATTTCCATACTACTTCTATTAATTCATTGGGTGTAGCTATTGTAGTATAGTTGATCCCTTTTGCTCTTTTAATGCTAACATTATTGTTTTTGACAGGAGGTGTTTTTTCATATACTACATGACTTTTGGTGTCTTTATAGTATATAACCACATTTTTGCTTTCGCTTATTGTTACTTCTATTTTGTCTTCTTTTGATTTAATAATTTGTTGTTTTTGAGAAGGCGGTGTTTTGTTCTCTAATATTTGTATAGTTTTTCGTACATCAGGTACACCATAACCCAAAAAGGTGTTTTTGTATTGGTATAAATGACACGACTTATATAGGGCTTCAATGATTTTTTTATTCTCCATTTTAGGGTATCCACTTTTAATGGCCGCTAACACGCCTGTAATTACTGGAGCGGAAAATGACGTGCCTGTAGCAGAATAGCAAGCGATGTCCGGTTTGATGTATGGTAGCGTTGATGTTCCCACAGAACTGTAATATTGCCTCCTCCATTTGTTATAACCAGTAGCTCCAACGGTAATGGCGCCTTCAGCATCTCCTGGTAGTGATACTACGCCAAATTGATTATTGCCATCATTGCCAGCAGCAATTACTATAATCATTCCCTTTTCTTTAGTGGCGATAGTTGCAGCAGTGCTAATAGCACTTTTCCCTGTAACGTCATCAGGGGTATAGTTATCTTCCTTTTTGTCAAAGCCAATGGAGTAGCCTAAAGATGAGTTAACGATCTGTACGCCATTTGTGTACATCCATTCTAATGCTTCAATCCAGTAATCTTCTTCGCCATGGTATTCTTTGTCGCCTTGGTCAGTACGGGCCAAATAGAAAGAAGCATCTACAGCAGCTCCATAGTATATGTTTTTGTCTATATTCTGGCCTGCTATTTTCTTCCATACTTTAGTGCCATGATCATCGTTAAACCTAGCATTGCCTATAAAAGGATTATCTACATCAGGGTTAATGTAGTTTTTATAGGCTACCCAACTACTGTCATTAATGATTTTTTGAAGCGAATTTTCATGATCTGCCCCAAGAAAACCGCCATCTATAATGCCTACTTTTATTCCTTTGCCTGTTAGTGAAAGTTGTTTTAGTGTGTCTGCATGAATCTGATTCAGCGCCAAAAGGGTGTCGTCAAAGCCTGAACTAGTTGAAAGTGTTTTAATAGAAGTGTTAACTTTTGATATGCTTGCCACACAAGTAAAAGTACGTAGTGAATTGATTTGATGCTCGGTTAATAGGCAACTCACAGCATTTAACCAATTAGACGTGCAAATAGGGGTAATGTTGAGCTGAGATAGAAGTTCAATGTTTTCCTTTTTAATAGGTTTGTCATAACAACTTTCAGTTGTTTTTGTACCCGTTTTGTCTTCGAAGTATATCCAGTATTTTTGTTGAGCTACCGAAATGGTAGTGATGAAACTTAGAATTATGATTAGAGAGATTCTGGTCATATTAATTTTAAGAGCAGCTACACTTATTTAAATTGTTAGTCATGAGATACCAACCCATACATAAATCATTTTATCAGCAAAACAGAGCCAAACTAGCCGCTCAGATGAAACCTAATTCAATGGTGATTTTCAATGCCAATGATATTATGCCTACTAATGCTGATGGGACTATGCCTTTTCGGCAAAATAACGATTTGTTTTATTTATCAGGAGTCGATCAGGAAGAAACTATATTGCTGATGTATCCTGATAGTAAAGATGAGCAGTTTAAAGAGGTGTTGTTTGTGAAGGAAACCAGCGAAAGTATTGCCATCTGGGAAGGTAATAAGCTGACTAAAGAGGAAGCTAGAAATTTGTCAGGTATAGATACCGTGTATTGGCTTTCTGAATTTGAATCTACTCTCAACAGAATAATGCCGAAAATTGATGTGGTGCACCTGAATTCTAATGAGCATGGAGGTGCTAACCTGGAAATAGAGACTAGGGATAAGCGGTTTGCTAATTGGTGTATGAGTAAGTACCCATTGCATATATATGAAAGAATAGCACCTTTAATGCATCGGCTAAGGGTGGTGAAATCAAAAGAAGAAATTGATGCCATGCAGCACGCCTGCGACATAACGGAGCGTGGGTTTAGGAGGGTTTTGAAATATGTTAAGCCAGGGGTGAAAGAGTATGAAATAGAGGCTGAGTTTATTCATGAATTTATAAAAAGTGGATCGAGAGGGTTTGGTTATTCTCCTATTGTGGCTTCTGGGGCTAACTCTTGCGTATTGCATTATGTAGAGAATGATCAGGTATGTAATGCGGGAGATATTCTTTTGATGGATATTGGTGCTGAATATGGAAATTATAATGCAGATATGTCTCGCACTATTCCGGTGTCAGGGAAATTTACACCAAGGCAAAAGGCGGTTTATAATGCAGTACTGAAGGTGAAAAAAGAGGCTATTAAAATGCTTACTCCCGGTACATTAATGAGAGATTATCATAGTGAGGTGGGGAAAATTATGGAGAGTGAATTAATAGGCTTGGGCTTATTAGATAAAACAGGTGTTAAAAATGCTCCAAAGCACCAGCCTGCGTATAGAAAATATTTCATGCATGGAACCTCTCATCATTTGGGCTTAGATGTGCATGATGTTGGAAATACTAATGAACCTTTTGAAGTAGGAATGGTGCTAACCGTAGAGCCAGGCATTTATATCAGGGAGGAGAGTATTGGCGTGCGGCTAGAGAATAATATCGTTATTACTGAAAACGGCACATTTGATCTAATGAGGAATATTCCCATAGAAGCGGAAGAGATAGAGGATTTAATGAATGCATAAAATTAAATTCCTGACAACTTTATGTAATAGGTAGAGCTGTCAGGAATGTGTGTTGTGGTGCTGTTTCCTCATTTTTGCTGATTTACTTGCTACATTTATTTTATGCTGCTAACTCAGTAGAGCTTTGGCTTTTATCGCTATCAGCCGCCCACATTTTTTCTTTTTCCATGGTGGCTCTATAGTTTTTTGCAGCCACATTTCTCGATTCCTTAATTTTTAAGGCCTTTTTCTTAATATATCTGAATAAGATAAAAAAGGCTATGGTACTGTAGATTACTGTGAGTATACTTACGAACATATTTTTTTGCTTTATAGATTTACTATAGCAAATTCAATTTAAATGCCATACAATGAGTGAAATGCTAAATTCTGATCAAGCACCTGAGCCAGTAGGGTTATATCCGCATGCAAGAAAAGTAGGTGATTTACTTTTTCTTTCTGGTGTGGGGCCTAGAAAACGAGGCCAAAAAGAAATACCTGGGGTAGAAGTAGATGAGGCAGGTGAAATTATTAGCTATAATATTGAAGAGCAGTGCAGGTCTGTATTTGAAAATGTACGCCTAATATTAGAGGCTTCCGGATCTGATTGGAGTAAGTTGGTAGATGTTACGGTATTCTTAACTAATATGAAGGATGATTTTAAGGCCTATAATAAAATGTATGCAGAATATTTTAAAGATAATCAGCCTTGTAGAACTACAGTAGAAGTAAATGCATTGCCTACGCCAATAGCCATAGAATTAAAGTGTATAGCTACACTTTAAATGAAAAAAGCTGCTCTTAAGAAGCAGCTTTATATATTTTGTTGTAATATTTCGTTATACAGCGAAGCTCTCACCACAACCGCAAGTGCGGGTAGCATTCGGGTTGATGAATTGGAAGCCCTTGCCGTTAAGGCCATCAGAGAAATCTAATGTAGTGCCCAATAAATAAAGTAAACTCTTTTTGTCTACTAATATTTTAATGCCTTTATCTTCAAAAATTTCGTCAGATGATTGTACATCTGAGTCAAATTTTAAATCATACATAAGCCCAGAACATCCGCCTCCTTGCACTAAAACACGGATATTGTGATTGTCCGTTTTGCCTTCTTCTGTTCTAAGCGATATAATTTTATCTTTTGCTTTATCCGTTACGTTAATCATAATTGCAAATTTAAGCTACAGGATTTAAAACCACACTAAAAACCGTTATAGTATTAGAATCTCTTCCGTAGTAAAGTTTATCTAGTGCATCATAGATGCCACTAGCTCTAAAATAAGAAGTATTTAGCTCTTTTTCGCCATTGGCGATCCATTGAATGGTGTACGAGCTTTCCTTTTCTTTGTAATGCTGAACATATTCAAGCATTTTGTTAAGACTATCTACCTTGTCAAACCCCTTTACGGTATGAAATAAAAATGATTGATGGTGCCTTGGGTTAATAGTAATAAGGTCAAGTTTAACTTTGCCTTCTATGGTACTGTATTCAAACATCAATGCATTGCTGCGAAGTCCTAAGTGACTTTTTATTTCTTTCTGTATACGAGCTACCTCTACATGTACATCACTGGAAGTTTCCATCATCATGGTAGTATTTCTGACTCTTTTAAGTAAATTTAAAATAAAACTTTACCAAAATTCAAAAAGTTTCCATCTATTCGTAAACTTCGGTAATAGTTCATCATTTTCTAAACGATAATTTATGATTAAAGTTGAGCATATCGGTATTGCAGTGAAAGATATTGAAAAGTCTAATGAGCTTTTTACTAAGTTGTTTAACAAGCCAGCATATAAGCTTGAGAGTGTGGCTAGTGAACATGTTAATACTTCATTTTTTCAGGTAGGTGAAACTAAGATAGAATTATTGGAAGCTACGGATGAAAATAGCGCTATAGCAAAGTTTATAGCAAAAAAAGGGGAAGGCATACACCATATTGCCTACGAGGTCTCTGATATTTACTCAGAAATGAAGCGTTTGGCTGATGAAGGATTTATTTTGCTCAATGAAGAGCCAAAAAAAGGTGCAGATAATAAACTTGTATGTTTTCTGCACCCTAAAAGTTCTAATGGTGTGTTGGTAGAGTTATGTCAAGAGATAATACCTGAGTAGTTATCTATTGGCCAAACTGTATGGCATTGTAATGCTTTAATTTCTTTTTTCCCTTTGAGGTTTTATATTGAGGTTTGGGGCCACAAGCGCTCACCAATATCATTAAGGCGGCCAGTAATAAGTAAAATTTGTTTAACGATTTCATTTTAATGGTGTTTTTGTTCCCTTTCATCCAGCAACTCATAATGTCGGTTAATAGTTATTGCTAAATACACCTCCTAATCATATTTGTAACCTAGAATATTCGCTATTTAAGATATAGACGTACCTTTGTAAGATTAATGGCGAAATATTACGTTGAGTTACTGCTGTATGTCAGGGATTTCGGTTGAATATGCCGCAAAAATAGTAACTAATTGTATGTCAGGTCAAATTTAAAAATATAATATTTAGAAATGAGCGAAGAAAGAACGCCTATCGGTAACCTGGGCGAGTTTGGGTTAATAGATCATATTAAAGAGCAATTTACAATTCAGAATAAAGAAACTCATCTGGGTATTGGGGATGATGCCGCCCTTATAGATAGTGGCGAATTCTATAGTGTTGTGTCTACAGATATGCTCAATGAGGGAATTCATTTTGATCTATCTTATATGCCTTTGATGCATTTGGGGTATAAAGCAGTGGCTGTTAATGTTTCAGATATTGCGGCAATGAATGCTGTGCCCAAGCAAATAACCGTGAGCTTAGGGTTAAGTAATAGGTTTTCTGTGGAAGCTGTGGACGAACTTTATAGAGGGATAAAAGCAGCTTGTGACAGCTTTAAGGTTGATTTGATAGGAGGAGATACTACTTCATCTGCTAGTGGGTTGGTCATTTCTATAACTGCTATTGGTACTGTGGCTAAAGATAAGGTGGTAAAGCGAAGTGGTGCAAAGGCAGGAGATGTAATTTGTGCTACAGGTGATTTAGGGGGAGCTTATATGGGGCTGCAGGTTTTAGAAAGAGAAAAGCAAGTGTTTTTGGCTGATCCTAATATGCAACCTAAGCTTGATAAATATGAATACATAGTGCAGAGGCAATTGAAGCCAGAAGCCAGAATGGATGTAGTGCATGAGCTGGCTGACCTTGGAGTGGTGCCTTCATCAATGATTGATGTGTCAGATGGGCTAGCTTCTGAACTTTTTCATATCAGCAAGCAGTCAAATGTGGGGATGAAGGTGTATGAAGACAAGCTTCCTATCTTTAAAGAGACTCTTGATACTGGCTATGAATTAAGTATTGATGCCACTACGGCCGTTTTAAATGGAGGTGAAGATTATGAGTTACTCTTTACGGTAAGTCAAGAGGATATGGAGAAATTAAGAAAGCATGCTGACATTCATTTTATAGGCTACGTACAAGAATTTGAGAAAGGTAATTTATTAGTGACCAAAGGAGGTCGTGAGGTGCCTCTTCAGGCTCAGGGCTGGAATCATTTCAATAAAGAAGAATCTTAAATAAAAAAAGCCGGTAGTATAAAGTACCGGCTTTCTAGTTATTAATCTATTGGGTAGGGTATAAAGACGAAATTTGTAAATTCATCGTCCACCACAAATAAACAGCAAAACTCGTCTGGGTCTTTGTAGTTTTCTTTGAATTGATCTTTGCTGTCTTCGGCTACTATTTCTCTTTGGATAAACTCATCCAAAAAGGAAGCATTGTAGTTCCAGTTAACAGCTAATTCTGTTTTCCCTATTAAAAGTTGTCCTATTGGTAATTCTACCTTTGAAATGGGGAAAATAGGATATTCAGAAAAACCTCTTTTTCTGATTTGGTATGAAGCTTCCTTCAACGTGTCGGCTACAACCACAAAGTCTTCAGATATTTGGCCGAGATATTTACCGTTTAGTTCAGGATCATTTACCATTTATAAATCTATGTTTATGATTTAGGGCAAAGCTACAAACTTTTTTTTCTCTGGCCTTTTATAGTCTAATTAGTTTTAATCCTCTTTTATTTTATTTTGTATAAACTCTTCAATGTCAGGGAAAAATGTTTTGAACTCATGTTCGAATTCACTGTAATGGAGTTTTAAGTCTTTGGTGGCTTGTTCCATTTTTGAGTTAAACTTGGCTCTTTTTGATAGGCCGGTTAGGGACATGCCTATTCCTTCAATGTTTTCATAGCGCTTAAGCCAATTTTCTTTTTGCATATGGGGTAATACATACTGAGCTCCGTGAGGTAAAACTTCAAAGTGTTGCTTTAAAACGTTGTATACCCACTCTGTATAATCTATCAAGGGTTGATGATGATATAGGCTCCATTGGTTGGCCAGAAAGTGATCATAGTATAAATCTATTATTACTCCCGAGTAATGCCTGTAATTGTCCCAGAGTCTCTTTTTGCTTTGTAGCACTATTGGGTGCTTGTCGGTAAATTCATCTATTTGCCGGTGCAGCAGTATTCCTTGTTTTATTTCTTCTTCAAAAGACTCGTACTGACGTCCTTTTACAAAGTCTCCAATGAAATTTCCGATAAGGATTTTTTCATTATTGCCTGATAGATATGCATGTGCTAAAAAATTCATATGAAGGGGTTAGGCTATTAAAGTAACATCATTAATTAATGAATGTAAAGTGAGTTTGGCTTTAATTTTTAATCAGTAATAGCTTAGAGAAAAAAAGCTGTAATACATTATTCTAAATAATTGAGGTCTGAAGAAGTATAAATAGATAAATTTGCATAATGTCTATAAATGATAATACATCTGATGTTTACGGCCATGCTTTGGTCGATTATTATAACGATGAATTCGAGGGAGAATTGCTAGTTCATAATAGCTATGGTGATGCGGAAAATATGCCTATCGAGGTTTTTTTTAGAGAGGAGGAGGATCTTTCAGAGCTAGAATTGTATGCATTACAGTTATGCAATGGTAAAGTGCTTGATGTAGGTGCAGGTGCAGGTGTGCATACTTTGATTTTGCAAGAGAGAGGTATGGACATTACTGCATTGGATAACTCTCATTGGGCGTGTGAAGTAATGAAGGGGAGAGGAGTTAAAAACGTGATAAATGAAGATATCAACGAACTGCCTCCAGCCAAAACTTATAATACTTTACTTATGCTAATGAATGGTACAGGAGTGTTAGGAAGTTTAGAAGGGTTTAAGCAGTTTTTAAAATATGCTAAAAATCTCATTGCCGATACTGGCAAAATAGTGGTAGACAGTAGCGATATATCTTACTTATACACTGGAGGCAAACCAGAAGATAGGTATTTTGGAGAAATAGATTATCAATATGAATATAAAGATGAGAAAGGTGAAAAATTCTCATGGCTTTATATTGATCCTCATACATTGACGATGGTAGCCAAAGAAATGGGTTGGAATACTCAAGTGGTGTTTGAGGGTGAACAAGATGATTTTTTAGCCGTCTTGACTAAAAAATAGGCGCTCACCCTTTATTAGTCTTAATTGTCCGATAGGTAATTGAGTTGCTTGTATTTATAGCTAAGGTATGATAATACATCTCCATATGCATTGAGCCCTGCCATCAGTTCATTTGGGACCTCTTTTCCATTCATACGAGCAAGCAATAGGCCGTATATGCCGTTTAGGCAAATTTGAACTTCGCTAGTAATGGTTCTTTCTGATAGTTCTATTGCTTCTTCAATATGGGGTTTGGCATTTTCAAGCAGCTTTGCAAATTCATTGTCAGTGGCTAGTAAGTCGGTTTTTAGCTCTTCTAGCTGGTTTACATAAGTCTGAATCTCAGGTAAATGACCTTTTTCTTCTAAGCCTTCTTCTTGCATCTTTTTTAAGATGCTTTCATACCATTCAGTTAATTCTCGTTTTGATAATTCTGGTAGGGGAATGTGTTTTATTACATATTCTTTTATCATAGACATGTCAAACTCATAGACTCTTATCAGGTCTTCAGTCTGATACATGTGAATAATGTATTCAGATATGTTGTTGCTTTTTTTGCTTTCTGCAATGGTCATAGTTAACTATTCTTATTGGAATGCAAAGTTAAGAATATGAGGTATAATTAGTAGTCTGGTTGCAAATAGAAGCAAAGTAAATCATGTGAGTTGGCACTGATGAGGTGCCAATCACATGATTAATTCTGTAAACATGAGAAGAAAATTTACTTCTATTAATATACGTAAAAATGATTAAGAAGTAAGGGTATTCTTTGTTTAATTTAATAGTGTATTTTATAAATATTTGATTTTCAGTGTATTTTATTGCTTCAATTTGAAGCGAGAGTAGTTAGTGTATGATGAGGTGAAAATTTACTTTTACGTGTGTGTATAGTATTGTGTATATTTGATTTTTGCAAAAGGTGGAGTTATGGAGTTAAAGTCGATAGAAGATTTTTATAAGGATTTGGCTAATGACCTAAAAGTGGAATTGGATTTACTAATTCCAGATGGGATCAGTAAAGAAATAGGTCATTTCAATGTTTTTAAACTTGATAAAGCAGCAAAGCAAGCGCAAATGCCATATGATAGAAGGCTTTATTATAAAATTAGCTTAATAAGAGGTCAGAATAGAGCTGAGTATGCTGATAGGATCATAGAAATTAAGAAAAATGGATTGCTTTTTGCCTCGCCCAAGGTGCCTTATTATTGGAGGCCAATTGGTACTGAGCAGTCTTATAATTTTTGTGTTTTTACACATGATTTCTTTACTAAGAAGAATGGTGCGTTGCCCATTGACGAACTGCCAATCTTTAAGGCAGGCGGATATCCAATTTTTGAAATCAGTGACGAAGAGGCGGATGAAATAGAGGGAGTTTTTAAAAAAATGCATAGAGATATTAATACTGATTATGCTTTTAAATATGATCTGTTGAGAAATTATGCTATGGAGCTGGTTCACTTTGGTCAGAAGTTGCAACCGGCATCAGAGCTAAGGGCCTCACAAAATGCATCAAGCAGAATATCCGCTTTGTTTGTAGAGTTGCTGGAAAGACAGTTTCCGATAGAAACGGTTAATCAAAGGCTAGCACTGCGTACGCCCAATGAGTACGCAGAAAGACTTTCAGTGCATGTTAATCACCTTAATAAGGTGCTGAAGCAGAATATGGGGAATACAACTTCAACACTTATCAATGCTAGAATTATAAGGGAGGCAAAGATTTTGTTGAAGCAAACAGATTGGAGCGTGAGTGAAATTGCTTTTGCTCTAGGCTTTGACGAAGTGGCGCATTTTAGTAATTTCTTTAAGAAACGAGTAAATGCAGCACCACTGGCTTTTCGTGAATGATTGATTTTTGTAAATAAGTGATTGAAGCTTGCAAACGAAAGGGCTACTTATCTGTTGATCTTTGTAATCGTAAACAAATAAACAATTTTAAGAATGGGAACAGACAGTAAAATAGCTTTAGTGACAGGCGGAAGTCGTGGATTAGGAAGAGATATGGCTCTTAATATTGCGAAGAGAGGAATCAATGTAATAATCACATATAACAGTAACTCTGAAAAAGCAGAGGAAGTAGTAAAAGAGTTAGAAGGTTTAGGAGTGAAAGCTGCAGCATTACAGTTAAATATGGAAAAGGTAGATGAGCTATCTCATTTCTATGAATCTTTCCTTAAAACCTTAAAGGATAAGTTTGATGCAGATAAGTTTGATGTTATAGTGAACAATGCGGGTATCGGTATAAATGCTAAAATTACTGATGTGACTGAGTCCCAGTTCGATTCACTTCTTAATATCCATTTGAAAGGAGTTTACTTCTTAACACAAAAGGCCATTGGTAACCTTAAAGATGGCGGACGCATCATTAACATTTCATCAGGGTTGGCGCGTTTTAGTGGTCCCGGTTACTCTGCGTATGCTATAATGAAAGGAGGTATTGAGGTGTTTACTCGTTACTTGGCCAAAGAACTTGGTGAAAGAGGAATTACTGCTAATACGGTTGCGCCAGGAGCCATAGAAACTGACTTCGGAGGAGGTGCTGTGAGAGACATTAAGCAGTACAACGATTATGTGAAGGGAGTAACGGCTTTAGGTAGAGCTGGGCTTCCTGAAGATATTGGTGGCGTAGTGGCATTTCTATGTACTGAAGATGCACGTTGGATTAACGCTCAGAGGATCGAGGTTTCCGGTGGAATGAATCTTTAAAATTGATCTACATATAAATTGCGAAATTTAGTAAAGCAAGGCCAAGGCCTTGCTTTTTTGCTTTGTGTAAAGAGTTTTCGTTGCTGAGGTGTATAATTGCTAAATTAATCAAGTGTAATATTAAGCCTGACCCAATATGAGAATCAATGATTTTAAATTAGAGCGCTATTTTGCTAAGCATGAATTTACGGCTAAGTATCTTTTGTCTAGCTCTGATTGTGATGGTTATCCTATGTCATATGTGCTGGAAAATGCCAAAGAAGAAGACGTGAAGTTATGGAATGACTTAAAGCTGGGGTATACTGAAAGTGAAGGCAATCCATTGTTGAGGGAGGCTATAATAAAGCATTATAAAACGGCAGATATAAATAATGTGGTGGTGGCATCGCCAGGTGAGCTCAATTATATTACCATGAATGCCTTGCTAGAGGAGGGAGATCATGTGGTAACTGTGGCTCCGGCTTATCAATCTTTATATGAAATATTAAATTCACTAAAGTGTAAAGTCTCTTATTGGGAGCCCGATAAAACTACGTGGGAGTTTGATGTTAGCCAGCTCAATGAGTTGGTAACTGAAAAGACAAAGCTCATAATTATTAATTTTCCTCATAACCCTACAGGTAGTTATGTCACTCGTCAGCAGTTAGATGAGATAGTGAGAATTGCCGAGAAAAATAATGCATACTTGTTTTCTGATGAAATGTATCATAAGCTTTGTGTTAGTGATATGCCAGAATTGCCGCCCGTGGCCAACCTTTATAATAAGGGCATAAGTTTATGGGGAACATCAAAAACATTTGGTTTGGCAGGGCTGAGGACGGGATGGCTTGTTTCAGAAGACAAAGAACTATTGCATAATATTGTTGCTTTTAAAGATTATCTCAGTATTTGCAATAGTGCTCCAAGTGAAATACTTTCATTAATGGCATTAAATACAATGGATAAGTATTTACTGCCGAATATTAATAAAATAAAGCACAACATATCTTTATTTAAAGACTATGTGCAAACAAGTAATTTGTTTTCAGGCTTTGTAGCACCCAAAGCAGGTTCCACTTCATTTGTTCAGTTAAATATACCTAACACCTCGCTTCAGTTTAGTGACCAATTGGTAGAGAATACGGGTATTATGACCGTTCCTGCCGAAATGTTTGAGTATGAAGGTAAATACATAAGAGTAGGTTTTGGTAGAGAAAACTTTGCTCAGGTATTAAGTGTATTGCATGAAGTAGAAAAGAATATAAAATAAACAGCGAGTGGTTTGTAACACTCTGTTAAATTATGTTTTGCTACACAGGAGTTATTTTATATATTTCGTGGTTTAATAAAATAGGGGAGAAGGTTTATTTGCAAGATTTATAGTGAATTACTGATTACTATTAGTTAAGTATCTATAATTATCTAATTTTGCACTTTTAAATTCTACCAGATAGAATAATAGGAGAAAGATATTAATGAAGCACATAAGGAATTTTTGTATCATAGCCCACATTGACCATGGTAAAAGTACCTTGGCCGACAGGCTTTTACAGTCTACAGGAACGGTGAGTGATAGAGATATGCAAGCTCAACTGTTGGATGATATGGATCTTGAGAGAGAGAGAGGTATCACTATTAAGAGTCATGCTATTCAAATGGATTACTTTTATAACGATGAAAAGTATACCCTGAATCTTATTGATACTCCTGGACACGTTGACTTTTCTTATGAAGTTTCGAGGTCTATTGCAGCATGTGAGGGAGCATTGTTAATTGTAGATGCAGCTCAAGGTATTGAAGCACAAACTATCTCTAACCTGTATTTAGCGTTAGAGCATGACTTGGAAATTATACCGGTGCTTAATAAAATAGATTTACCTAGCGCAATGCCCGAAGAAGTAACTGATGAAATAGTTAATTTAATTGGGTGCGATCCTGCTGACGTAATTCACGCAAGTGCTAAAGAAGGTATTGGTGTTGCTGACATTTTAGAAGCGATAGTAAATAGAATACCAGCTCCAAAAGGAGAAGTAGATAAGCCTTTAAAGGCTATGATCTTTGACTCTGTATTTAACCCATTCCGAGGCATTGAGGTGTATTTTAGGGTTTTTGATGGAGAAATTAAAAAAGGAGATAAAGTAAAGTTTGTTAACACAGGCAAAACTTACGAAGCAGATGAAATAGGTGTATTAAAGCTGAAGCAAGAACCTAAAAATGCTATTAGTTCAGGGAATGTAGGCTATCTTATTTCAGGTATAAAGGTGGCAAAAGAGGTTAAAGTGGGAGACACCATTACTCATGTAGATAAGCCTTGTGAAGCTGTAAAAGGTTTTGAAAATGTGAAGCCGATGGTTTTTGCAGGTATTTATCCTGTAGAAACCAGTGAGTTTGAAGAGTTAAGGGCTTCTATGGAGAAGCTACAGTTAAATGATGCTTCATTAGTGTGGGAGCCAGAGACATCTGCCGCACTTGGTTTCGGCTTTCGATGTGGGTTCTTGGGAATGCTCCATATGGAGATTGTACAAGAGAGACTAGAGCGTGAATTTGATATGACAGTAATTACTACTGTACCTTCAGTTCAGTTTCATGCTATAAGAACCGATGGCTCCATTATGAAAATAAATGCACCATCAGAAATGCCTGAACCTAATACTATATCGCATATTGAAGAACCATTCATAAGAGCACAAATCATTAGCAAGGCCGAGTTTGTGGGTAGTATCATAGGTTTGTGTATGGATAAGCGGGGTATTATTAAAAATCAGGTTTATCTTACTGCTGATAGGGTGGAGCTTTCTTTTGAATTACCACTTTCTGAAATTGTATTTGACTTTTTTGATAAGCTAAAGACATTGTCTAGAGGTTATGCCTCATTGGACTACGAGTTAATTGGCTTTAGGCAATCGCACATGATTAAGCTTGATATTATGCTTAATGGAGATAAAGTTGATGCTTTAAGTGCCATTGTACATAGAGACAAGGCCTATGAGTGGGGCAAGAGACTTTGCGAAAAACTGAAAGAGTTAATACCTCGTCAAATGTTTGAGATAGCAGTGCAAGCATCGATAGGAACTAAAATTATTGCTAGAGAGACAGTGAAAGCAATGAGGAAAAACGTACTTGCCAAATGTTATGGAGGAGATATTAGTCGTAAGCGTAAACTCTTAGAAAAGCAGAAGAAAGGTAAGAAGAGAATGAGACAGGTCGGTAATGTTGAAATTCCGCAAGAGGCATTTATGGCTGTACTTAAATTAGATTAATAACCATTTAACATAAAAAATGACTAATAATTCCATCATTCTTGACGGTAAGAAAATCGCAGATGAGATTAAAGATGAAATAGAAGTAAAAGTGAAATCATTAGTAAGTGAGGGGAAAAAGCGCCCACACTTAGCCGCTATTTTGGTGGGTGATGATGGAGCGAGTCATACTTATGTGAATAATAAGATTAAAGCCTGCAAAAGGGTGGGCTTTGAATATACGTTGCTTAATTTCCCTGATACTATTACTGAAAGTAAACTGATGTCAGAAATAGAACGTATCAACGCAGATGAAGATATAGATGGTTTAATAGTTCAATTACCTTTACCCGACCATATTTCCTCGGCTAAGGTGACTGAGCGCATAGTACCTGAAAAAGATGTGGATGGTTTTACTAACCTAAATTATGGTAGAATTACGTCACATAACCCTGGTTTAATGCCAGCTACGCCTTATGGTATAGTTGAACTATTAAAGCGTTACGATATTGATATAAAAGGTAAGCACTGTGTAATGGTTGGTAACAGCCGTACAGTAGGGGCTCCTATGAGTATCATTATGTCTTATCATGAATATGCTACAGTTACAGTATGTCATATTCACACCAAAGATTTAACAGCTATTACTAAACAGGCCGATATTTTAATAGTAGCTACTGGTAAGCCTGGTTTAATAAAAGGTGATATGGTGAAAGAAGGAGTAATAGTAGTAGACGTAGGTATCACAAGAGTATCTACTGATGAAAATGAGCGTGGTTACGTGTTGAAGGGAGATGTGGAATTTGATGAAGTAGCACCCAAATCAAGCTATATTACTCCCGTTCCGGGTGGTGTAGGGCCAATGACAATAGCATCATTATTATTAAATACTTTAAAAGCCACAACTAATAGAAATACCTGAGTAGTCGGCTAATTAAAGATTCTTTTTAGTATTTCTCATTGTAGATTCATAGCTTTATTTTATAGCTAATTATTTGTAATCTATAATGAGAAATTTTTTTTTATACCTAATCATTTTTTTTATTCCTTTTCTGGCAGATGCTCAGTCTCGATTAAGCACAAAATCGAAAAAAGCAGAGGAGTATTATTTTCAAGCAGATAACTATCGCGTAAGAGGGCAGTATGCTCAAGCAATGGATTTACTTGACAAAGCACTCAAGAAGGACGATGAATTTGCAGAGGCATACTTTCTGAAGGGGCTAATATATAAGACAGAAGGTATGACGGATAACGCCAAAGATGCTTTTCAAAAGTCATATCAAATTAATAATTCCAATTTAGGAGTCCTGTTTGAACTGGGAGGTATATACTTATCAACAGGAGATTATGCAAAGGCTAAGCAGTATAGTGAAGAATATCTTTCTCATGGACCAAAAAATCAGCGTTATATTAATGTTGTGAAAAAGCGTCTTCATGATGCAGATTTTGCTGTATCACATATGAATGATGTTGATAATTTTTCACCTCATCCAATTAGTAACCACGTCAACGCTTTTCCTATGCAGTATTTTCCTGTGCTTTCAGTGGATCAGAAATCAATTATTTATACCCGAAGGTTAGGTATATCTATGGAGTACGATGAAGACTTGGTTATCTCATCCAAAGCGGCTAATGGAGAGTGGGGCTTACCTCAATCATTATCTAAAAATATAAATTCAGAGTATAATGAGGGGACCTGTACCTTAAGTGCTGATGGTAGAACCTTAATATTTACTTCTTGTTATGGGCGAAAGGGATATGGTAGTTGTGATTTGTACATCACTCACAAGGTAGGCGATAATTGGTCTGAACCCAAAAATTTGGGAAGTAAGATTAATACTAGGGCTTGGGAATCACAACCCTCTTTAAGTGCTGATGGTAGAACCCTGTACTTTGTTTCTAACAGGCATACGGGAGATATGGGCAATAGAGATATCTGGGTTAGCTATCTTGATGATAATGAACAGTGGACTACCCCTGAAAATGTTGGAGACAAAATCAATACAATGGGCGATGAAGTTTCTCCATTTATTCATCCCAATGGTATCACACTTTATTTTGCTTCTGATGGCCATACTGGTTTTGGAGGGTTTGATATCTACAGTGTGGAGAAAGATGTAAGTACAGATGAGTGGAAACAGGTGGAGAATATTGGCTACCCCATCAATAATAGTGAGGATCAAGTGAGCTTATTTATTACAGCAGATGGAGAAAAGGGCTATTATTCACATGAATTGAATAACACGGTAAATCAGAGAAGTGTAATCTATGAATTTGACGTGCCTGAGGAATTAAGAATTGAAGCTGTTACAAGTTATGTCAAGGGTAAGGTTTATGATGCAAATACACAGGATCCAATTAAAGCAAATATTCAATTGTTTGATTTGTCAAATGATAGAAGTGTGGCTAAGGTAACGTCAGATTCTATTAGTGGAGCATATCTTATGGTATTGCCCAAAGGATCTGATTATGCACTATACACTAATAAAAGAGGATATCTATTTGAGAGTATGTCATTCAATTATAAAAATGAAGCAAAAGACCCCGTTGAAATTGATATTTACCTGAAACCTATTGAAAAAGGAAGTAGAGTGGTGCTAAATAATATCTTTTTTGCACTAGATAGCTATTCATTAGAAAGTAAATCTAAAACAGAATTAGATAGATTAATTTCCTTCTTAAAAGAAAATCCAAAATCAAGTATAGAAATAGGAGGACATACTGATAATCAAGGCAGTGCACAATATAATTTGAGCCTATCTAATAAAAGAGCCAAAGAGGTTTATGAATATTTAATTAATAATTCTATCAGTCCTAAACAATTATCTTACAAGGGGTACGGACAAGATGCTCCTGCATATCCAAATGATACAGAGGAACATAGAGAGAAGAACAGAAGAATTGAGTTTAAAATAGTTGAATGATGTAATATTTTGCCGAAAAAAAAACGTTTGTGTTTTCCTAAACGAATTTTTATATTATGTTTGAGATTCGGTCAATATATTTTAATTAAATAAAATCATATGAAGAAACGATTACATATTGTTAATCTGATCATGATGTTTTTCTTTGTCTCGGTTGGTTTAAGAGCACAAGGACAGACGATCACTGGTACTGTAACATCTATTGAAGATGGGTCCGCCCTGCCAGGAGTTAACGTGGTATTAAAAGGAACCACCAGAGGTACAGTAACTGATTTAAATGGAGATTACTCGCTTACACTTTCGGGTGAAGGAAGTGAAGTTTTAGTTTTTTCTTTTATAGGTCTGACATCAGAAGAAGTTACTGTTGGTGCTCAATCAGTAATTAATGTACAAATGAGTCAGGATATCACTCAGTTAGGTGAAGTGGTAATTCAGGCTTATGGTGAGAGCTCTGAAAAATTAAATATACAGCAAGTTGAGACTGTAGGTGCTCAAGCAATTGAAAATACGCCAATTTTAAGCCCACAAGAAGGTTTGCAGGGGCAAGCAGGTGGTGTTCAAGTTATGGGATCATCTGGTACTTTAGGTACTGCTCAAAATGTGAGGATTCGAGGTGTAACGTCTATTACTTCAGGAACGCAACCACTATATGTAATTGATGGAGTTCCTCTTAATGATAACTCGGCAGGAGGAGCAGGTTACTCAGGTACAGCAGGAGGTAGTTCTGCTCTTAACCCTATATTCGATCTTAACCCTAATGACATAGAGTCAATGACGGTTTTGAAAGATGCATCAGCTACTGCTCTTTATGGATCAAGAGGAGCTAATGGTGTAATCATGATTACAACTAAAAAAGGAGCCCAAGGAGAAAAAACTAAGTTCTCAGCTAATTATTTTACAGGATGGTCAGAGGCGACAGTCTTCAAAGATGTACTTAGTGCAGATCAATACAGACAGTTCAGAGCTGATTACATTACAGCAAATGGCACACCTAGAACTCCAGAAGATTTTAATCAGGGCGGGTATGACTGGTTAGATGGCGTAACTAAAACAGGTAGAACTAACTCTTATAGTTTATCTGCACGAGGAGGTACAGAAAAGACAGCTTTTTATGTAGGAGGTACATATATGAATGCTAACTCATACCAAATTGGTAATGAAGTTGAAAAATTGAATGGCCGTTTTAATTTATCACATCAGGCAAGTGATGCGGTAAGTTTAGGGTTTAATTTAGGGCTTTCAAGGTTAGATAATGATCGATTTTTTCAAGAAAACTCTACAGGGTCTCCTCTAACAGTTGCTTATTTACAATTACCATACGTTGAACCTGTAGATGAGGATGGAAATCCAACTAATGCCGGTTATGGAAACCCTATTTATGAGCAACAGATGAATAAGTTCCAGTTTGTATCTAGAAGAACTACTGGAAATGTGTATTTACAAGTGGAGCCAATTCAAAACTTGACGTTAAAGACTGACTGGGGTATTGATATGATACAGACTGAAACAACCTCACGAGATGTAGATTTTTTTAGTCCAGGAGGTTATGCCTATAAAGGAATTGTTCAAGATAACAAATGGTTAAATACCAATACAGCTAATTATAAGTTTGGTTTTGGTGAAAATAATTTCTCTGTATTAGCAGGTTTTAGTTTTGAAACATCTAAAAGGAGTGATATAGATGTAGAAGGAACCGGCTTCGTATCAGATGAGTTGCCAAACGTTGGTTCTGCAGGAACCCCAACTACAACTTCTGCTACAGGAGCTGAGTGGGCATTGTTTTCAACTTTTGGACGAGTTAATTATGATTTAAAGAATAAATACCTTTTTGAAGCAAGTATTAGAAGAGACGGTTCTTCAAGATTTGGAAGTGGAAATCGCTACGGAGTTTTCTGGGCAGTTTCTGGTGGATGGTTAATTAGTGATGAAGATTTCTTCCCTAAGTCTGGCCCTGTTAGTTTCTTGAAATTAACAAGTAGCTATGGTACAAGTGGTAATGATAGAATAGGAAATTATGCGTCTTTAGGCCTTTACACAGGTGGTAGTGATTATAATGGTAACCCTGGTATAGAGGCTTCACAAGCTGCAAACAATGATTTGACTTGGGAGCAGACAGCGCAATTAGATATAAGCTTAGATGCAAGATTTCTTAAAGATAGGTTGAGAGTTAATGCTAGTTGGTATCAAAAGAATACTACAGACTTATTGTTATCAGTGCCTGTGCCTAGAACTACTGGCTTTACATCAAGGATACAGAATATAGGAGAGGTTGTAAATAGAGGTATTGATCTTACTATTGCAGGAGACGTTATTGATAATAATGGATTAAAATGGACTGTTACAGGTAACTTAGGTTATTTGCATAATGAAGTATTATCTCTTCCTGAAGGAAGTAGTGTAGACCTTGATGATAATAAGTTTGTAACGCAATCATCATTTAGTTCACAAAGAGCGGTAGTAGGTAAATCCATTAATGAATGGTTTTTAGTTAGATATAAAGGTGTTAATCCTGAAACAGGGGACCCAGAATGGCTTGACCGAAATGGGGAGGTAACGAATTCGCCAAATAATCCGGATGATCGTGTATTTGCTGGCTCTGCTTTACCTAAACTTACTGGAGGATTAACTAATCAGCTTTATTATAAAGGCTTTGATCTGAGGATTTTCGTGAATTTCGTTTCTGGTGGTAAAACTTATTTGGCAGATAATGAATTTTCTAACAATATCGCCAGTGGAGGATTTAATCACACGAGAGATGTACTTAATTACTGGACTAAACCTGGAGACCAGACTTTCGCTCCGAATCTTGGTAGTCAATACATAGCTAACTTCGATAATGAATCAACATTACATTTATTTGATGCTAGTTATATAAGAGTGAAAAATATTACTTTGGGATATAAACTACCTCAAAATGTGCTTCAAAAAAGTGGATTCTTGTCTAGTGCTAGAGTATACGCAATGGTGCAGAATGCATTTACATTTGCAAGTGATTTAATGGATGAAGGGACTGATCCCGAAGTTAGTAATGGAGGAACTTCAAATAATTCGGCTCAAGCAGAATCTTTTTATACTTCTCCACAATCTAGGACCTTTACTGTAGGTGTTTCACTAGGATTTTAATTGATGAATATTATGAGATATAAATTTATATATATAATAATAGCACTATTGGCAATTCAGGCTTGTAGTGAAAAAGATTTAGAATTGTTTCCTGAACAATCTCTATCAGATCAATCTGCATTTTCGGATGCCAATGCAGCAGAAGGTGTTTTATTCGGAACTTATAATTTGTTACAAGATTTGCATGTCTTTGGTTCTCAGCCACAAATTGTATCTGATTATTGTACCGATAACGTAAACTTTGTTGGTTCCTTTCCTTCACTTCAAGAGTTTAATTTATATACTGTAGCGGCAAGTAATTCTACTGTAGCAGAAGTGTGGCAAGATACTTATGAGGCTATTTTGTCTGCAAATGCAATAATCGCTAATGTTCCTAATATTGAAGATCCTACTTTGACAGAAGAAAAGGCAAATTCTTTGATTGGAGAGGCACACTTTATTAGGGCTATTTGTTATTTCTTATTAGCAGATCTTTATGCTCAACCATATCAAGTTGAATCGGGAGCTAATAAGGCAGTTCCATTAGTGACAGAGCCATTCACAGGAGAAATTATTCTATATGAGAGAGCTACATTAAATCAAATTCACCAATTAATAGAAGATGATTTATTAGAGGCCCAGAATTTGCTACCGGAAGTGATAGAGCAAGGTCGAGCTTCAAGTGTTGCAGCAGTGGCTTTGTTGAGTCGGTTGAAGCTATATAGAAATGAGTATAGTAAAGCTATCGAATATGCTAATATTGTTATGGCATCTGGTAGCTATAGCATGGCTCCTGATTTTTCTTTCTATAATAGTTTGAGTCCTGAAATTATTTTCTCAATAGAAAATATAGCCATTGATTTTGAAAATCAAGGAGATGAAGAAGTAGGTTCCGGTGCATGGGATGAATACTATGTTGGAAGTACAGAAGGAGGGCGAGGAGATTGTCCATTTTCAGAAAACTTAATGGATGCTTTTGAAGCAGAGGCTGGAGATAAGAGATACGAATTAAAAGCGCCAGGTAAAACATTCAGTGGTGAAGATGCCATTTTCACTACCAAATATAATGATGGAAGTAATAACACTAGTGATCCAGCCTTGATCCGTTATACTGAAATTATTCTTAATAAAGCAGAAGCTTTGGCTGAGCTAAATGGTGTAGATGCTGAAGCAATTTCGTTACTCAATAGAGTTAGATCAAGGGCCGGACTTGTAGAGAGAACTGCTGCTGACTTTGCTAACGGACCTGCTCTAGTTAGTGCAATTCTACTAGAAAGACGTAAGGAGTTAGCTTTCGAAGGGCATAGAAGAATGGATTTGTTAAGAAAAGGATTGCCTTTAAGAACTGCTTCCGCAGTTCCTGCAAGTGTAGAGGGTACGCCAGGTGTGGATGTGGCAGCTGGAAATGAATTAGCCATATGGCCTGTGCCACAAGCTGAACGCGATGTTAATCCTAATTTATAATGAAGAATATAATTGATATGAATAAATATTTGAAATATTGTATATTATCTGCGGCAGCTCTTGGAGTGTTTAGTTGTAGTGATGACGATAATGATTATCCAGCATCACAATTGATTCCAGAATTAGGATTAGTATATGGTGAAGGCTCATTAGAAAATGGAGGTGATTTGATGTTTTCAGAAGGAGACACAGCTTCTATTATAGTGGGGTTGTTTAGTGGTAGATTAGCAACACAGGATATTGACGTTAATTGGAATGAGAATGGTGGTTTAGATAGAAGTGGTACTGTAACAATTAAAGAAGGTACTAATAGAGCAGAAATTCAATTAGTTTATGCAGAAAATCAGGTGATTAATCCTGATATGGAAATAGACCTTTCAATTTCTAGCAACGGTGATATACCCGTGAAAGCAGAAAGTGGAAGTTCTGTAAGTTTTGAGGTTAAAGATGATAAAAAATACTTTTCATTAGGCGCTACGAATAGTAGTTCTAAAGTAGATACTCTTACTATATTAGAATCAAACGGTATGGTAAAATTGCCTTTAAATTATTTAAGCACGGTGTCGGAGGGAGTAGATACGAACATCACATTCAATTTTGAAGTTGATGCAACAACTACAGCAGTAAATGGTTCAGATTATGACTTTTCCAATACTACTTATTCTTATGAGGTGAGTAGTGAAAATCCATCTGTAATGATTGATATTATAGATGACTTTGATGATGCTGCTACAGTTTATTTGAAGATCAATTTAAATAGTTTAACAACCGATAGTGAGGAAGTTATTTTTGTCGATTCGCTAGCCAATAGTGTTGTCTACAAAATTGAGAATGATTACAAGGATTTTTCTTTTCAATCAAGTGATACGCTAGTAGTTGAAAAAGCAGGTGCCTTCAATTTGCCAATGTCTTATACAGGAGACCTGAAAGAAAAGGTTGCCGTAGCAACTATAATTTTGGGAGGATCAGATTTAAGTAAAGTTAATGATTACGTTACTTTAGATAATTCAGTTGGATTTATTCAAGGAAATTCCGAAGGTGAGTTATCTTTTATGATTGATGAAGATCTGTTTAGTGAGTTAGCTAAGGAGGAAGAATCTACATATTTCGTGAGTCTATCTATTGATGAAGTTGAAAGTACTATTGATAGTGATGAAATTCGTATAGCATCAGAAAATAATGTTGTGCCAGTTAAGATAATTGTACCAGCTAAAAAATAACTTCTATTTACATAGCTAGTACTGAATAAGTATTACAGTTTATTCAGTGATAAATAATTAAATAGCACTGCTTAATTAAGCAGTGCTATTTCTTTTATTGCTTCATCAAATACTTCTGCACATATTCGGTGACTCCATCTTCTAATTCGTGAAACCTTCTGGTGTAGCCTATACTTCTTAATTTCTCCATGTTGGCTTCAGTAAAGTATTGATATTTATCCCTTATATCTTCAGGGGTATCAATAAAACTTATATTTTCTTCTTTGCCCATAGCCTTAAAAGTAGCTTTAGTAAGGTCTAAGAAAGTACGAGCTTTTCCTGTTCCTAAGTTATATATGCCAGAATCTCTTCTGTGTCTCATTAGCCAATAGCATACATCTACTACGTCTTTCACGTATATGAAATCTCTTATTTGCTCACCATCTTTGTATTCAGGGTTATGTGACCTGAACAGTTTCATCCCCCCTGTTGATTTAATTTGATTAAATGCATGCCATATCACTGATGCCATACGGCCTTTATGATTTTCATTCGGGCCATAAACATTAAAGAATTTTAAGCCTGCCCAGAAAAAAGGTTTTTTC
The DNA here is from genome assembly GCF_056158185.1 of Fulvivirga sp. AWR4_260. Classification (NCBI taxonomy): domain Bacteria; kingdom Pseudomonadati; phylum Bacteroidota; class Cytophagia; order Cytophagales; family Fulvivirgaceae; genus Fulvivirga; species Fulvivirga sp. AWR4_260. The sequence continues at coordinate 20,447 of NZ_JBSWSU010000001.1, read as the reverse complement.
TTTTGTTCTAAGGCCCAAACATCAAAATCTTGCTTGGATTGGCCATAAGGATTGAGCGGTAGTAAATTCGGTATCGCATCTTCGTCATCATCAAATCCATTTTCGCCTAATCCATATGTTGCTGCAGATGATGCATATACTAATGGTATTTGATATTCAATACATTTTGTCCAAAGGTCTTTGGTGTATTGAGTATTTAATTTATTTAGCAGCTCTTTGTCAAATAGAGTAGTATCTGTTTTTGCTCCGATATGAAAAATGAATTCTATTTCTCCATAGTTTTTATCTAGCCAGTTGATAAATTCTTCGCGGTCTACTTTCTCTTGTATGGTTAAGCCCTCCAAATTTTTATTTTTTGAGGGAGTGTTAAATTCATCAACTGCAATAATGAGTTTGAAATTTTCTGAATTTAATTTATCTATAAGCTGACTTCCTATAAAACCAGCCGCACCAGTTACTACTATCATGATCTCTTTTTTTGAGCAAAGTAACCTAATGATTCCTTTATATTAAAGCAGGTCGATTAAAATCTTGAGGGTTTTGTATATTTGCAATGTTAAAATATCTAAGGGGAAATGGTTTTTTTAAGTAGAGAAGAGCATTTTAATGCTGCACATAAGCTGTACAATCCTAATTGGTCAGAGGAGAAAAATATTGAGGTTTTTGGACCTTGCGCTAATGCCAATTGGCATGGTCACAATTTTAATTTAATTGTGACAGTTAAAGGTGATCCTGATCCTGAGACCGGATTTGTGGTAGATTTGAAGAAGCTTAGTCGTTTAATAAGAAATGAAGTGATAGAAAAGGTGGATCATAAGAACCTTAACCTAGATGTTGACTTTATGCAAGGAAAAATGGCCAGCACTGAGAATTTGGTAATAGAGTTTTGGAAGATTTTAGAGGAAAAACTACCTACTATTACAACACGTGGTAAGTTACATAAACTGAAATTATATGAAACTCCACGAAATTTTGTAGAATACTACGGCTAATGAAATATTATATAATAGCAGGAGAGAGGTCTGGAGACTTACATGCAAGTAATTTAATAAAATCTCTTGCAAAACTAGACTCTGACATGGAGGCTAAAGGTTTTGGAGGCGATTATATGTCTGAGGCTGGCGTTGATATTTCAGTGCACTATAAAAACCTTGCTTTTATGGGTTTTTTTGAAGTGGTAAAAAACCTAAACACAATTAAGAAATACCTCAATCGCTGTAAAAAGGAGATTGTGGAGTTTAGTCCTGATGCAGTTATATTAGTAGATTATGCCGGCTTCAATCTTAAAATTGCTAAATATGTTAAATCCTTAGGCATACCTGTTTATTACTATATCTCGCCTAAAGTTTGGGCTTGGAATCAGAAACGAGCCTATAAGATAAAGGATAGAGTAGATAAGTTAATGGCTATCATGCCATTTGAGCCTGTGTTTTATGAAAAGTATGATTGGGAGGTAGCTTATGTTGGTAATCCCGTATTAGACGCCATAAAGGATTATTCGCCTGATAGTTCCAAGCTTGCTAATTTAAATGAATATGTTGCAGTGCTTCCTGGTAGTAGGGCACAAGAGCTTACTACCGTAATGCCAGTAATTAAGCAGCTTGCTAAGCAAATGCCTCATCAAGCATTTGCCGTTGCCGCAGTGGATAACCTTCCTTCAGAGTTGTATTTGGGGGTAGATAAATTGCCTAATGTACAATTGTTTTACGGGTATACATATGATTTGCTTTCTGAGGCTAAAGCGGCTGTAGTTACTTCAGGTACCGCAACCTTAGAGACTGCCGTTTGGGGAGTGCCTCAGGTAGTTATATATAAAACCAGCTATGTGTCATATGAAATAGCAAAGAGGTTGATTAAAGTTCCTTTTATTTCTTTAGTTAACCTAATAGCGGAAAAAGAAGTGGTAAAAGAACTTATTCAAAAAGATATGAATTCAAATGAAGTAGAGGGGGAATTGAGTAAGCTATTATTTGATAAAGACTATATCAGTCAGATGAAACAAGAGTACGCTACATTAAGGAAGAAACTTGATGTTGGTAGGGCTTCTGACAATGCAGCGAATATTATTATAGAAGAATTGAAAACAAAAAAAGCAGGTTAAAACCTGCTTTTTTTGTTTTAAGCTACTTTAAGCTTACTGTATTTTGATTTATTAAATTGCTCTTCTGCATATGCTCTATCAATAATGAGTTTGGTTGCCTCTTCGTTAGAAGGCATTTCAAACATAGCATCGTTAATAATAGCCTCGCATATAGATCGTAAACCTCTGGCTCCTAATTTATATTCTACTGCTTTTTCTACAATAAAATCTAGAGCCCCATCTTTAAAGTCTACTTCGATATCTTCCATTTCAAATAGCTTCCTATATTGCTTAATCAAGGCATTCTTAGGTTCAGTAAGGATCTGTCTTAATGCATCTTTATCTAATGGATTTAAGAAGGTTAAGACAGGCATACGTCCAATTAGTTCAGGGATAAGCCCGAAGCTTTTTAAGTCCTGAGCAGTGATATATTGCAGAAGATTGTCATTCTCTACATCCAATGGTTTTATCGCATCTCCTGATGAAGCAAATCCCATCGGCCTAGTATTAATTCTCTTGGCAATGTTTCTTGATATACCATCAAATGCACCACCACAGATGAATAGGATATTTTCGGTGTTTACCGATATCATTTTTTGATCTGGGTGCTTACGGCCACCTTGAGGAGGAACGTTTACAGTAGTTCCTTCTAATAGCTTTAAAAGAGCTTGCTGTACACCTTCTCCACTAACATCCCTAGTTATAGAAGGATTGTCAGATTTACGAGCGATTTTATCAAGTTCATCAATATAAACAATGCCTCTCTCTGCGGCTTCCGTATCGTAGTCTGCAGCCTGTAAAAGGCGAGTTAAAATACTTTCTACATCCTCACCTACATACCCTGCCTCAGTAAGTACAGTGGCATCAGCAATACAAAAAGGTACTTGTAATATCTTTGCCAATGTTCTGGCAAGGTAGGTTTTTCCGGTACCGGTTTCACCTACCATTATAATATTTGATTTTTCTATAGTGACGTCATCATCCGATTTTTTCTGCATTAATCGCTTGTAGTGATTATATACAGCTACAGACATCACTTTTTTAGCCTCATTTTGTCCTATCACAAAATCATCTAAGAATACTTTCATATCCTTAGGTTTGATTAATTTGAAGCTAGGAGCATTATCGCTACTATTATTAGCTTTCTTTTCTTCAGATAAGATCTGATTGGCCTGAGTAATACATTTGTCACATATGTGCGCATGTATTCCTGAGATCATAAGATCTACATCTTTTTTATTCCTCCCACAAAATGAGCAAGTTACTTCTGCCATAATTTTATTTCTTTCTTTCTAATACTTCATCAATTAGCCCATATTCTAGAGCTTCTTGAGCACGCATCCAATAATCTCTGTCTGAATCTTGTTCTATTTTTTCGTAAGATTGACCTGTGTGTGTAGATAATATACCATAAAGATCCTTACGAAGTTCCTGCATTTGCTTTAAGGTGATTTCCATATCTCTAGATTGACCTTGCATACCTCCGCTAGGTTGGTGAATCATAATGCGAGAATGAGGAAGAGCCGCTCTTTTACCTTTGGCTCCGGCAGACATTAATACAGCTCCCATTGAAGCAGCCATACCTGTACAAATGGTAGCCACTTCAGGGTTTACATACTGCATGGTGTCATACATGCCCAATCCAGCATATACTGACCCACCTGGGCTGTTGATGTACATAATTATGTCTTTTTTAGGATCGCTAGATTCTAAAAATAAAAGCTGAGCAGTGATGATATTGGCAATCTGATCGTCAATTCCCATTCCTAAGAAAATGATTCTGTCAGAAATTAATCTTGTAAATACATCTATGGCTCTGAAATTACCAGGACGTTCTTCAATAACATATTGTGTCATATTTTGAACGGTATTGGCATAATCGTCAAAGGTCTGACCACTGATACCTTGTCCTTTTACGGCAAATTTTCTGAATTCTTCTTTGTTTATCATCATTTTATTAAGCCTTAGTTATTTCTTAATCTGTTATACATCAATTATAACAAGATTTTAGGAAACATGTCTATTAATAAGAAAAAAAGCCCGATGTCGGGCTTTTAATGTATTGTACGTAAGTATGTAAGATTGGTTAAGCTTCTACAGCTTTTCTAAATCCATCTACATCTACTTTCTTATCTTTAATAGTTACTTTTTCTTTGATCAATGAAAGAATTTTGTCATCTCTCACTTCTCCGTAAACTTTCATATAATTCTGACCATTTTCAGCTTTCAAATAGTTGTCAGCGAAGGCATCTAAGTGATCTTTAAGCTGCTCTGCTGCTCCTGGTCCTCCAAGTTGCTGAAGAATCATTGATTTTGCTTTGTCGATAACTTCTTCGTTTTCTACTTTGATTTCGTTATCATCAGCAATTTTATTTTTAATTAAATCCCATTTTAAAGATTTAACATATTCATCAAATTCTCTATCAATGTCTTCTTCAGTTACTTTTCCTTCATTGCTGATAAGTAACCAATTTTTTAAGAATGCTTCAGGAATTTCAATTTTTGTATTGTCTACAAAGTGATCCATAAGCGTTCTGTTTAAGAAAGACTGGGTTTCTCTTTTGTAGTTCTCTTCAATAGTTTCTTTTACCTTATTTGTAAAGTCTTCTTCTGTGGTTACAGTGTCTTTACCAAAAACTTTATCAAATAATTCTTGGTTAAGCTCAGCAGGCTCTGTACGGTTAATGTTTTTAACAGTAAGTTTGAATTTACCTTTGATTTCATGAGCCTCGTCATGTCCTATGTTTAATAAGTGCATGATGGCATGTGCATCTTCAACTACCTTATTAATGTCAAACTCAACGGTATCGTCTTTCTTTAGACCTTTGAATTTCTTTTGCTCTTTTTTAGCAATGTTTTCCCACTCTAAAAGACCTTCATTAGAAACTTCTCCGTCTACTTGCTCAAATAAGCCATAAATAGAATCGCCTTCTTCACTTACTTCAGGGTTAACGCTGTTGCCAAATTGCTTTTTAACGTTATCTAAAGTCTCGTCTAATCCTTTTTTATCTAACTCTATAGTGTAAGAAGTTACTTTTTGTTTGTCAGAAAGGTCATATTCGAAAGAATCAACTATTCCTATGTTATAATCAAACTCAAAGTCCTTCTGATTGTCCCAATCAATTTTCTCAGCTTGCTCTCTATCAGGAAGGGGTTCGCCTATTAGCTGTATGTTCTGCTCTTTGATATACTCAGAAAGTGATTTTGAAAGGATGTTGTTAATCTCTTCTACCACTATTGACTTGCCATACATCTTCTTGATCAGACTAGTAGGAACCTTTCCAGGTCTGAATCCTTTTATATTAGCTTTTTTGGCGTAATCCTTTACTTTTTCTTCTACATTAGGTTGATAATCATTCTCCTTTAATGTAACTTTAATAGAGGCTTCCGTTGAGCTTTTTTTGTCTAATGTGATATCCAAAGCAGTAACTTTTAACTGTTATAAAATAAGTAATAAATAAAAACCCTCAATCTTAATCTCCGTATTGTAGAGTTACTGACTGAGGGTATTTTTCATGGTGCGGATGGAGGGACTCGAACCCCCATGCCCGGAGGCGCTAGATCCTAAGTCTAGTGCGTCTACCAATTTCGCCACATCCGCTTCGTAAATTTGTGGTGCAAATGTAGAGAATATTTTTTATACTGCAACGTTTTTCAAAAAAAAATTACGGAAATTAAAAATTTTTATGATTGCGATAGATGTAGAGGAAGAAAATAAAGAGATTGTAAGAAGGTATAGGCAGCTTTTAAGGCGTGCAAAGCCCTTTTTGAAGGATGGTGATTCTAAATTAATAAGAAAGGCATTTAATACTTCGCTTTCTGCTCATCAGGGTATGAGAAGGAAATCGGGAGAGCCATATATATTTCATCCTATAGCTGTAGCACGAATTTGTGTGGATGAAATTGGGCTGGGCACCACTTCTATAGTTTCTGCATTGCTTCACGATGTAGTGGAAGATACCGAATGGACTATTCAGGATATAGAGAGGGATTTTGGTAAGAAAATAGCCAAGATTATTGATGGGCTAACTAAAATATCTGGCGTTTTTGAGCACGGAAGTTCTCAGCAGGCAGAGAATTTTAGAAAAATGTTGCTTACGCTTTCTGAAGATGTAAGGGTAATATTGGTGAAGCTGGCAGATAGGTTACATAATATGAGAACCTTGGACAGTATGCCTGTTCATAAACAATATAAAATTGCCTCAGAAACTATTTTTCTATACGCTCCATTGGCGCACCGCTTAGGGCTTTATGGAATTAAGTCTGAAATGGAAGACTTGTATTTGAGGTATACGGAAAATGAAACCTATACTGAAATTATAAGAAGTATTGCGGCAACTAAAGAGGTTAGAAATCGATTTATTAAAAGCTTTACTCGCCCCCTGCAGAAGGAATTGAATGAGCATAACCTAGAATATATCATAAAAGGAAGGCCTAAGTCAGTTTATTCTATCTGGAATAAAATGAAAAAGCAAAACATTCCTTTTGAGGAAGTTTATGATTTATTTGCCGTTAGAATTATTGTAGACACTGCGCCTGAAAATGAAAAAGCAATTTGTTGGCTGGTATACTCTATAGTTACGGATTACTACAAGCCTAATCCGGATAGATTGAGAGATTGGATAAGCACACCCAAAGCCAATGGGTATGAATCACTGCATACCACTGTTATGGCTAGGAATGGGCAGTGGGTTGAAGTTCAAATTCGTTCGCGTAGGATGGATGAGATTGCTGAAAAAGGTTATGCTGCTCATTGGAAGTATAAAGAAAGTTCGGCTGGGCAGGCATCAGGTTTAGATCAGTGGATAAGTAAAGTGCGTGATATGTTAGAACAAAATGATACTAACGCACTAGAATTTGTCGATAATTTCAGGGGTAATTTATTTCACGAAGAGGTTTTCGCATTTACTCCCAAAGGAGATCTCAAAACTTTACCGCATGGAGCTACGGCTTTAGATTTTGCTTTTGAAATACACACCGAAGTAGGGGCAAGATGTATTGGCGCTAAGGTTAATCAGAAATTAGTACCAATAAACTACGAATTAAAAAATGGTGACCAGGTAGAGATTTTAACTTCTAACAAACAAAAGCCCAATGAAGATTGGCTCAGGTTCGTAGTCTCATCCAAAGCTAAAGCAAAAATTAAAGATGAACTGAAAGAAGGGAAGAAGGCTATTGCTGAAGAGGGAAAAGAGATTACTTACAGAAAGCTAAAACAACTGAAATTAGATCCTTCTAACGAGCTTTTCGATAGGTTGAGAGCATTTTTTAATGCCAATACTCAATTTGACTTGTACCTCAAGGTAGGAACTGGGACTATTGACTCTAAAGACTTTAAACGATTTAAAGAGTTTAAGCCCGCTACTCATATAAAAGGACAAAATGCTACTAAGGTTTCTGATGCCAAAGCATTTGAAAAAGAAATAGTTAAAGTAAAACAAGATGATGCCTTACTAATAGGAGAGGATATGGACGTTGTTGACTATAAGTTAGCCAAATGTTGTAATCCTATTCCAGGTGATAATGTATTTGGTTTTGTAACGGTCAATGAAGGAATTAAAATTCACCGTACAACCTGTCCTAATGCCCCAGAGTTGCTCGCTAATCATGGGCATAGAGTAGTAAAGGCCAAGTGGGCCTCACTTCATGCAGCATCTTTCCTTTCTGGGTTAAAGATTATAGGTACTGATAGAGTGGGGCTTATCAATGATGTTACTTCTATTATTTCTGATGAGTTAAAGGTTAATATGCGCTCAATGTCTATTGATACTGATTCAGGTATTTTTGAAGGTGAAATTATGCTTTATGTAAATGATACTAGTCATTTAGATTTACTTATTACAAAACTTGAAAAAGTAGAAGGAGTAGTTAAGGTTTCTCGTTTTGATTATAATGAATAACTTAGAGGCATGCGCATTCATTAAAGATATTATATATTTGCAGCTTCAAAGAGAAGGGATTAATTAAATGGCACTCAACGAGAAAGTTTACGAAGAGGTAAAGAAAATCTTTACAGCTTACTTAGAAAATAAAGGGTTAAGGAAAACCCCTGAGCGTTACGCCATACTGGAGGAGATTTATACTCGAGATGGACATTTTGATGTAGAGTCTCTTTATATCAGTATGAAAAACAAAAACTATAGGGTAAGCCGAGCTACCGTATACAATACCTTAGATTTATTAGTAGAGTGCGATTTAGTGAGTAAGCATCAATTTGGTCGTAACCTAGCTCAGTATGAGAAGTCATATGGTTACAAACAGCACGACCATTTAATTTGCACCGAATGTCATAAGGTAGTAGAATTTTGTGATCCAAGAATCCACAACATTCAAACCATGGTAGGAGAGCTTTTGAATTTTGACATCTTGCACCACTCGTTGAATTTATATGGTATTTGTGGTGATTGTAGAGCCAAATTGAATACTGATAAAACAGATAAAAAGTAAACTATGAAAGTTGAACATCACGTAAAGGATGAAATATTGACCTTAAAGTTAGAAGGGGATTTGATAGGTGAAGATAGTGGGTTTGATATAATAGAAATTGTAACAGAGAAAATCCAAAAAGGGATAAAACTTTGTATTATAGATATATCTGAATTAAGGTACATCAACAGCTCTGGTATCGGAGTGTTAATTACTGTATTAACTAAGTTCAGAAATAAAGGTGGTGAAGTAGTTGTCCTAAGGCCATCTGAAAGTGTTAAAAAACTTTTAATAATAACTAAGCTTAATGCCATCTTTAAAACAGTAGAGAGTGAGCAGGAAGCTATCGCAAACTTAAAAAGCTTATAACTTACACCAATGAAAATGGATGTATTACTAGGACTCCAGTGGGGAGACGAAGGTAAAGGCAAAATTGTCGATTTTTTAGCGCCTCAATATAACGTTGTGGCAAGATTTCAAGGAGGCCCTAATGCAGGGCATACGTTGGAGTTTGATGGAATTAAACATGTATTGCATCAAATACCTTCAGGAATTTTTAGAAAGGATATTGCCAATATTATTGGTAATGGAGTGGTTTTAGATCCCCTAATCTTTAGAAAGGAAGTTGAAGCTCTTGATAAGTTTGACTTACAAGTAAAAGAAAACCTTTTCATATCTAAGAAAACTCAACTCATTTTGCCTACTCATAGGTTGTTAGATGCAGCCTATGAAAAAGCAAAAGGAGTTCAGAAAATAGGTTCTACATTAAAAGGAATTGGCCCTACTTATCAAGATAAAATAGCTCGCTCCGGCCTTAGAGTTGGAGATATTTTATCTGCAAGTTTTAACGATAAGTATGAAAAGCTTGTCAAGCAACATTTAAATATTCTATCGCATTACGATGAAAGTCCGGATTTAACAGAGTCTAACAAGGAATTTTTCGAGGCAATAGAGTATCTTAAGCAATTTCAAATTGTAGAAAGTGAATACAAAATTAACAAAGAGTTAAAGTCAAATTCCAAAGTTCTTGCCGAAGGGGCTCAAGGCTCTTTGCTAGACGTTGATTTTGGTAGTTATCCCTTTGTAACGAGTTCTAATACTACCACCTCTGGCGCATGTAGCGGGTTGGGCGTGGCTCCTAATCAAATAGGAGATGTATTTGGTATATTTAAGGCATACTGTACTAGAGTAGGAGGAGGCCCTTTCCCTACCGAACTTTTTGATGAAACTGGAGAGCAAATGCAGAAAGAGGGCAATGAATTTGGAGCAACCACCGGTAGACCTCGAAGATGTGGGTGGTTAGACTTGCCTGCGTTAAAGTATGCTATTATGATAAATGGAGTTACTCAGCTATTTATGATGAAAGCAGATGTCCTAAGTATATTCAAAACCATTAAAGTCTGTACTCATTATAAATTATCAAATGGAGAGACAGTGGATGTTTTCCCTTTCGAAATAGTTGATGAAAAAATAGAACCTATCTATAAAGAGCTAGCAGGGTGGGATACCGATTTAACTGATATTAATGATTTTGAAAGTCTGCCGAATGAACTTAAGGAATACGTTAATTATCTAGAAGGAGAATTAGAGGTTCCTATTAATATAATTTCTGTAGGCCCTGATAGAACCGAGACTATTATTCGAAATACAGTCGTAGCCTAATTGTCATTACTAAAATATGCAATAGAGAACCTAGAACAAGGTTCTCTATTTTTTTGTAATATTTTTCCTCTAAACAGTTGCTTCTACAATAAAAAGCATTACCTTCGCACTCCCATTCAGCAAAAGGCTAATGAGAATAACAAGTGAGAAGTTGAAATGTTGAAAAAGGTAAAGAAAATCTTATAGAAATTTTCGGTTATAAACTGTAAAACTTTTTACTTTTGCAGACCGATCATTTGTTAGGAAAGGAGTTGGGTAGAGGGGTTTAAGAAAATAAAA